>NZ_NSCM01000036.1 GCF_003287735.1 Photorhabdus bodei
ATCAGCACCTTTGAATTTCAAGAACATAAAATGGTGACAGGAATGCAATCTTACCACCATGAGCTTTTGAGTTTATTAGGCGTACAATATAAAGCGGTTTATTCCTGAATTAGGTGCGGAATGAAGGATATATACCCTATGGATTTCAAGTTGCATCGCGACGGCAAGGGAGCGAATCCCCGGGAGCATAGTTAAATATCAGGAAAGTATCACTTTAACGCAAAAGAAAATGTTGAATTACTGATGTTTACAAATTGTGATTTAATACTAAAAATAATAATTTTGTGATTCAATATTAATATGAATTTTATTTATATGTTGAAAAGTTATTGTAAAAATACAAGTAATTTTATTTTAAAAACTATGATTTATATTAGTGGTTTTTTTGATCTTAATTATTAATATAAAAGATGATTGTTAAACAATCTAACACCTTATTGTGAAGGAGAATAGATAATGAGTGACGCTATAGAGAGTTCTAGATATCAAGTTGTAGATATTCTGATTTGTGTCGATGCAGAAGCTATCGTTAGTCATTATGATTTAAGTAAATCACAAACATTAGAAACTGCGAAAGTGGTATCTAATAATTACTTTTATTATATAACAAGTACTGGGAATCTTTATGCTCCTAAAAATAATGCTCAAGGAGAGTTGGAGATAACAGTCAATGTTGCTGATGACATTAGATGGAGGCCAATGTCTTTGACACAGCAATTTGAATATACAGTACTTTTATGCCACATGAAAGGAACCGCGATTAGTGGTAATGATGTTACGCTTATAACATTACCGCAACTTGATTATGGTGATATTTCTATTCCTTATTTGGCTAAGGCTGATAATAATAATATCAATAGTGTGGTATATAAAAGAGATGGAGAAAGTCATGGTGGACTAATAACACGATATTATCATCAATCAACAGCTCAAAGAGAGGGGTACGGTCAATATACTTGGTATATAAAAATATATCGTAAAAAACAACTCATTGGATATGTCTGTCATGATCCTTTCATTAGAGTTCTAGATGACTAAATATTTAGAAAATTAATATATAAAAATAGGAATAGTATTATGAATAATATTGAATATACAGAACTGGATGATGCAAGGTCCATTGTTGGTGTACAATTGATTGATGTTCTTGCTATTGTTGATGTAAAAGCTATCATAAATGATCTCGGCAATTCTATTAGTAAGGACTCTGGCAAACCAACGGTAATGGATGATAAATACATTTATTACATTACCTCTCAAAATAATATCTATGTTCCCAAAAATAATGCTCAAGGTACACTTTTAATTCAAGGTAAGGTAGGGGATATAATTAGATGGCGGGCTTCAACTTTATCGGCTCAATTTGATGATCAGGTATTTCTATATCATATGGCAGGAGTAGGTGCCCAATCACTAGTTTCGCCACCAACTCTAACTTCGGCTGTATCTCAAGTTGCGGCCCCAAGTAAAGAGGCAACGTTAGGGACTAACCAAGACTATCCTGTAGTGCTGGAAACTCGTAATATTTTCAATCAAGGATCTAAATTACGTACTCCAGGTACAGCCAAATATTCATGGTATATATCCATTTTTGAAAGATGGAATGTTAAAGACAATATTGGTAATCTTGTTGGCTATCTCGCTCATTCTCCAAATATCCAAATAGTTGATTAAATTTGACATTACCTGAAAATTTAATAAATCAACCATGAAATATTAAAAGTCAGCAGGCTATCACTGGAAAACAGGGTATAATTTCCAGTGATTTTATTTTCTTCATTCCTGAGAAAGTATCCATTCATGTAATAATGGAATTTATTATTAAAACTCTCATTAAATACACGTTTTTATTTAATTGTTTTATCTTTTAATTTTCAAGAAAATTATTTTAAAAGTAATTATAAGAAATAATGGGTAGATCTTATCATGTGAATAACCATTTTATCGGATAAAAACCCTCATCAGTATATGGACAAGGATTTTTATAATCGAATGATTGGATGATTTTTTTGTTTCAGAGAGAAATAGTTTCTCATACTACATGTCTTACATAGAAAAGAGATATTGAAATTAATCGAGTCCTTTTGCAGGAGCCTCCCATATTTTGAAAAATCGTTTTACATTGCTTGCGGTGTAAATAACGGTATGGGATATATTTCGATGGCCGAGATAATCTTGAATAAGGCGTGTATCTCTTCCTAAATCAGCGAGAGCATAACCACAGGAATGTCTTAACATATGTGGATGAGGTGAAATATTGACTAATGCTTGTTTGCCATAACGCTTTAATAAACCATAAACTTGTTGGCGTGAAATAGCACCTGATTTTTGTGATAAAAAGACCCACTCTGTATCTGATTCTCTCCAACTCTTTCTAATATTAAACCATTGATTTAAAGCTTTAATTTCTTCTGGTATTAGTGGATGTGTTGTTGATAATCCCCCTTTTAATCGTCTGACATGAATAATTTCTGAGTTAAGATCAAGATCGGATAACGTTAGATTGCATAACTCGCTCACTCTAAATCCATGAATGAAGCACATTAGTAGCATGCAATAATCTCGCTCGGCATGATATCCTTGACGTGCTTTTTCTAAAATCGCATTAATTTCATATCTGGTTAAAAACTTACGTTTCTTCATGAAAATAATTCCTGTGAAATTGGGGCGGATAGTTATAGGTAGAGAAATAATATTAATCTACCGGAATATATCAATTAATAGAACTTTTATAAAATTATTAGCTGATAACGCTATTTATTTTAGCAAAAATCTATAAATACCGTTTTTAGATAGTTATAAATAGCCATTTTTTAATAGAAAATATCAGCTTGTAAGCTTTGCAATTATATATTTGGAAATTATTTAACAACAAAAAGAAACTAAACAGAATGCACCAAACTGTAAATATGTTCCTATAAAACGACTGATTAAGTCAAATTTTGTGTAATTCAAAATTGCTAATCTTTAACTATTTATAATATATGGATTTTTTTCATTATTTTTTACTATTTTTCATACTTTACCATCAAATTATTGTAAAAAATTAGTGGGTTCATCTGAATTCAATCAAATATTAATTCATTAATTAGATTATAAGTTCAAATTAATGTCTTTTTTAGAATATTAACTCCGAAATATCATGCATTCTTAGTTTTTTTGACTGAAAAAAACAGTTTGGTGCATTTTGTTTGGTTTAGAAAATATTAATCCGAGATTTTTAAACTATTTTGCGCTGAATATCAGGTGCATGGGGCTGGAGTCCTGCACGGTTATTTTTTTATGGTTATGGGTATTTTATCCTTAAATTCAAGGAATTAGTTCACATGAGATTGAATAAATTGGTTATGGCCCTGGGGTTAGGTGTGGTTTTGGCTGCGGGTTCGGTAAATGCAGCGAATCCTAGCCAAGGTCACGGAACGGTGACTTTTACCGGGTCTATTACTGATGCGCCTTGTTCTATCACCCCGGAAACGGTTGATCAGGTAGTACCGATGGGCTCTATTTCTAGCGCATCTTTGAAAAACGGTGGCCGTTCTTCTTCCACGCCATTCAAAATTTCTTTAGATAACTGTACGACTGAAACGATAAGTACAGTCACCACGACGTTTGTTGGCGCCAAATCTAGCATCGCCGGCGGTGATGGTTTGCTGGGTATCGAAGGAATTGCTAAAGGTGCGGGTATTGCGATCACTGATGCGGGCGGTAACAAAATCAAACTAGGTACCCCCTCACCGGCTGTAGCTCTGCATGATGGTAATAATGATCTGCATTTTGCTGCTTATCTTCAGGGTGATACTTCACCTGATGCCGTTGTTCCGGGTAATTTCACCGGCATTGCCAACTTCCAGCTGACTTACCAATAAGTCTTTTCATGCACGGAAACGCTTACAAGGAGGCGGGCGTTTCCTAATCAAAAGTTTTGAATAAGTTTAGCTGGAGAGAAGTCATGAGCCGATATTCTGCCGTTGTTGTAGTGCCCTGCCTGTTAATGTTTTCCTGTGTTATTGAAGCTGAAACGGCTGCTCCACAAGGAACGCAAGGATATGGTCGCGTTAGCATGCAAGGCACCATCATTGATACGGCCTGTGCGATTGATGCAGGTAGCCGTGACCAGACGATTGAGTTAGCCACGATCCCGGTAAGCCGGATGATACATGACGGACAGGGAGCCGTGCGCCCCTTTTCCATCCGTTTGATTAACTGTGTACTGACTTCTGCCGCCTTGGGTAAACCCGATTGGCGCCACTTTCAGGTGATGTTTGATGGCGTGCCGGATGGGAACAATTTCCGGTTATCTGGTGTGGCTCAAGGAGTGGCGTTACAAATTACAGACATATACGGCAATCAGGCGTATCCGGGAGCTCCACTACCGGTGGGGGACTTACAGGCAGAGCAGATGAAGCTTAATTACGTGATGCGATTGGTGGGTAATCACCAGTTATTGCAAGCGGGGCAGTATCGAACCACGGTTCGGTTCAGGCTGGATTATCACTAATCATCGATCTGGGAATGTTATGGCTTTGTTTTTGGGTTTGACCACTGAATATGACAGGGTGGTCTCGGTTCGGTGTGTCCTGAAACCTCTTATTGTTTCGGTACTGCTTGCTTTAATGGGTACTCATGCGGTGTATGCGGAAGAGGAAATTGAATTTAATACGGACGTGTTGGATGTTCAGGATCGTTCTCGGATTAATTTAAAAGAGTTTTCCCGCGCGGGTTATATCATGCCGGGGAATTATCAGATGGCGGTGCGTCTGAATAAAAGCGAACTGCCGGAGATGCCGGTGACTTTTATGGTACCACCGGATGATCCGAAGGGGAGTGTGGCGTGTTTGCCGCCTGAGCTGGTCAAGCAGTTGGGGCTGCGGGCGGAATGGGAATCAAAGATGACCTGGTGGAACAATAACCAGTGTCTGGAGACTAAAACGCTGCCTGGCATGACAGTGCGCGGTGATCTGAGCAGTGACACGTTATACCTGAGTGTGCCTCAAGCCTATCTCGAATATAACTCACCAGACTGGGACCCGCCGTCACGTTGGGATGAGGGGATTTTCGGAATGATGTTTGATTATAACGTCAATGCTCAGATCTCTAAGCCGGCGAAGGGAAGTGAAAATCAGAATGTCAGTGCTAATGGTACGACTGGGATAAATTTTGGGGCGTGGCGCCTGCGGGCAGACTGGCAATCACAGTATAACCACGTCACGGGGCGGGCAGGGAGCACAGAAAAAAACTGGGATTGGAGCCGTTATTACTTGTACCGGGCAATACCACATTGGCAGGCTAAGCTAACGTTGGGTGAGGATTACCTTAATTCAGATATCTTTGACAGCTTCCGTTTTACCGGTTTGAGTTTGGTGACGGATGACAATATGTTGCCTCCGAACCTGCGAGGCTATGCGCCAGAGGTGACGGGGGTAGCGAAAACCAATGCCAGAGTGACTATTCGTCAGCAGGGGCGGGTGTTGTATGAGACCCAAGTTGCGCCAGGTCCATTCCGTATTCAGGACATCAATGATGCAGTGAGCGGCAAACTGGATGTGCGGGTAGAGGAGCAGGATGGCGGTTTACAGGAATTTCAGATCGATACTGCGAATATTCCCTATTTAACTCGTCCGGGCCGGGTTCAGTACAAACTGGCGGCGGGTAAGCCGACTAACTGGAAACATCACAGCGAGGGATCGGGCTTTGGTATTGGTGAGTTTTCCTGGGGAATAAACAATGGTTGGTCGCTGTACGGTGGGATATTGGGGGCCGGGAATTATAACGCGTTGTCATTGGGGGTTGGGCGTGATCTGATGGTCTTTGGCGCTCTTTCCTTTGATGTCACTGAATCCCGCGCCCATTTACCGGCTGAGGACCAAACGTTGACTGGTGGCTCTTATCGTCTCAGTTATTCCAAGCGTTTTGAGGAGTATGACAGTCAGGTGACTTTTGCCGGTTACCGTTTCTCGGAACGTGACTTTATGAGCATGAGCCAGTATCTGGATCGCCGTTATCACGATGGTGATGCGGAGAGTAATAAAGAACTTTACACCATTATGTTGAATAAGCAGTTTACGCATATTGGTACCAGTATCTACTTAAATTACAGCCACCAGACTTATTGGAACCGTTCGAATAACGATCGCTATAACTTATCGATATCACGTTATTTTGATATTGGCAGTTATAAGAACATTAACCTGAATCTGTCTGCTTACCGTAATAAATATGAAGGTAAAAATGACGACGGGATGTATATGACATTATCCCTGCCGTGGGGTAATTCAGGAACGGTCAGTTATAACGCAATGGTCAACCGGGAAGGTAACTCCCACACGGTAGGTTATTACGACCGGATTAATGAAAACAGTAACTATCGTTTAGCGGCTGGCACCAGTATTGATGGCAAGGCCGCGGCTAACGGTTATTTAACCCATTACGGCGATCGTGCTCAACTAACGACCAGTGCAAGTTATCAGGATGGGCGTTATACCACGGCGGCGCTTTCTATTCAGGGGGGGATGACCGTGACGCCGAAAGGCGCGGCATTGCATCGCATTAATATGCCGGGTACCACCCGTTTGATGGTGGATACCGATGGTGTCGGTGGCGTACCGGTGAAAGGCTTTGGCGCGATTACCCATACCAATATGTTCGGTAAAGCGGTGATCTCTGATGTGAACAACTATTACCGTAACAGTGCGAGTATTGATTTGAACAAACTGCCGGACAATGTGGAGGCAATCCGGTCGGTACAACAAGCGACGCTGACGGAAGGGGCGATAGGTTATCGTAAATTCCAAGTGATATCCGGTGAAAAAGCGATGGGTATGATCCGCTTGCCGGATGGTAGCACGCCGCCGTTTGGGGCAACGGTACTGAATAAGGATCAACGGGAGATCGGTATCGTCAGTGATGGTGGGAACACCTACCTGAGTGGGATAAATCCGGGAGAGAAACTGGATGTGCGTTGGGATGGGGAATTGCAATGTGTGATTGAGCTGCCACATCAATTACCAAAAGTAGAAGAGATGGCTTCGTTATTACTGCTCTGCCAGTTAGCCGACGGCAATAAACAGCCATAACTTTCATTGACTGGCAGAGTAAAAACCTTGTTGCTGTCACCGAAGTGTATCGCGGTGACCTGTAATGATTATTCTAAGAATGAGTAATTGAGAGCATGAAATTGAAGAAGACAATCAATGTAGTCGCGATCGCTATCCTAAGTCTGTCGGTGATCAGTGAGGCAATGGCGGCGATTGCGCTGGATCGTACCCGCGTCGTGTTTAACGGTGAGGACAAATCCACCAGTATGGATATTAGCAACCAGAACAAAGAGTTGCCGTATCTGGCGCAGGGATGGATAGAAGATGAGCAGGGTAACAAAATCAATGGTCCGTTAGTGGTGACACCACCGGTGCAGCGGGTGGAACCGGGTGCTAAGAGCCAGGTGAAAATAGAGTCACTGCCAACAATCGCACAGTTACCCCAAGATCGGGAAAGCTTGTTCTATTTTAATTTGCGTGAAATTCCGCCACGCAGCAAGAAACCGAATACCTTGCAGATTGCGCTACAAACCCGGATCAAACTGTTCTATCGTCCGAAAGCCATTTTTGCCAGCCGTACCGATTTGGATAATCCGTGGCAAGAGAAGATGACTTTGACGCGTCAGGGGGACCGATATCAGGTGAACAACCCGACGCCCTATTACATCACCGTGGTGGATGCGGTAAGCCAGCTTAAGGGTAAAACGGTGGCGGACTTTAAGCCATTGATGATCGCGCCCAAAAGTAACGCGGTGCTGAGTGGTAGTGCAGGGGCATTAGGGAGTGCGCCGGTACTGACGTATGTCAATGATTATGGTGGCCGGCCGCAATTAACTTTTAGTTGTGCAGGCAACCATTGTCAGGTGAATTATGACTAATTCTCTGAGTTCTCTTTCTCTGTGTTCTCTGCGAATAAAAAGACAGTATCGCAGGCAGAAAAAATGGAGCGTATTACTGCTTGGCTGTTTGTTGAGTGTAAATGCTCAGGCTGATTTGCTGACAACAAGGGGAAATATAGCAGCAAGACCTGTCAGCAATTTTTCGGGTAAAACACCGGTCAATATTTACGGCGTGGTTATCGCACCTCCACCTTGTGTGATTAATAATGGCAATACTATCGATGTAGATTTTGGCGACGTGATGATTACTCGGATTGATGGGGTTAATTATATGCAACCCGTCAAATACACCGTGAAATGTGAAAAAATGCCAGCTAATGCAATGAAAATGATGATATCGGGTAACACTGCCAGTTTTGATCCAGCGGTGTTGCAAACCAATCACACTGGGCTTGGTATCGCTGTCATTCATAACGGACGAAAATTGCCCGTCAATGACTGGATGAAATTTAACTATCCTGATTTTCCTGAATTACATGCGGTGCCAGTAAAAGATATGGCTGCGGTATTGCAAGGCGGCGACTTTGGCGCGGGTGCGACCATGATGGTTGAATACCAGTGAACGGGAGACATGCAATGAACTATTTGATCTATCGTGTTTTCTGGGGTGCGTGCTTGGGATTAATCAGTGTGATGCCGGGACGGGCAGCCGATAATATGTGGTTTCACGGCACACTGCTTGAAGCGCCTTCTTGCGTTATTAATGACGGTAATATGATTGATGTCTATTTTGGTCACAATGTTGGCATCTATCAGGTGGACGGAGTGAATTATACCAAGCCCGTGAATTACCAGTTGGTATGTGCGCCTAATATCTCAGGTTGGAGTTTAGGATTGACAGTGATTGGCCCACCAACCTCATTTGATGCCGCCGCGTTGCAAACCAATATTACGGATTTAGGCATTCGTCTGACGTTGGATGGTAAAGCATTCACCCTTAATGAGCGTATTCCGGTGACATCACAGAAACAGCCGGTAATACAAGCGGTGCCGGTGAAAAAACCAGGAAGTACGTTGCCGGAAGGGGCATTTGAAGTGACGGCGACATTGCTGGCGGAATACCAGTGAAAGGAAACTTAATGAAATATTTAAAATTATTCGTGTTGCGTGTTGGTTTTATGGTTATTGCTGCCACGGTTTATAGTCATCAAGGGGTACAGGCTGCGGATAATATGCGTTTTCACGGTGCATTGGTTAAAGAACCTTGCACGATTAAATCGGGTGATGAGAATATCCAGCTCGATTTTGCAACAATGTCTGAAAAATATTTGTATCTGCATGGTAGGACCCATAGCGAACCTTTTCTGCTCAGATTATCTGGTTGCGATATGAGTGTGGGCAAATCGATTAAACTGACATTCAGTGGCATGGAAAATACGCAATTGCCGGGCTTATTAGCGTTAAGTGCTGGGAGCCAAGCCGCTGGGATTGCCATTGGTATAGAAACGGCAGAAGGCAAACGGTTGTCGTTGAATAAAGAGGGAGATGCCTATCCGTTAAAAGAGGGTGAAAACTTGATTGCACTGCAAGCATATGTGCAGGCAGAACCCACTGCGCTAGCTAACCAGACGATTACGCGAGGCGCATTTCATGCGATTGCGACATTTAATCTGAATTATGACTAATTTGCCCAGCTTTATTAGGTAGCTTAAATGAAAAAATTATTCTCTGTTTGCCTGGTATTTTTATCACTGTTTTCATCAAGTGCGGCTGCATCAATATTTTCATATATCACTAAATCCGAAGGTGTTCCTACGAATGCCTATTATACTTTTGTCATTGAACGTTGGGATCAAGAAAACGATTTTACGCCAAATCCTTGTTATGGTTATTCTGCATGTTGGATATCGGTTAACCATCGCCATTTTGCTGATGGTTATTCAGGGCAGCCCTATAGGATATTTAATACTCGGGTGGAAAGATTTAAGACAATGAAACAAGTGCAGGCGGAGATATTGAAATATACCAGTTTTCCGATCACCGGCGTTGCAAAACATTTCGGCCCTGCGATTCGATCGCATCAGGAGTGTGTCGGGCTATTTTATGAAACCGATCAAAATGGTTTTCATGGAAGATTATTACCTGGATCTTTATGTGGCGTTGCACCACCACCGATAGGATTTTGTCAAGTCAGAGAAGGCTCCGTTGAACTTAATTACGGTAGTATTGATGAGGCAAAACTGGAAGGCGCAACCAGAGCGGAAAATATCAATGTGACCTGTAATGTAGACATAGAGATTATCGTGACAGCGACGGGTCCTGATAGGGGATTAGTCCCTTTAAGAAGTGATGGTAGCTTGAAAGCTAAATTGCTATTAAATGAGGAAAATGGTGAAGATGGTGTGGCTGTGTTTGTACCGGCTGGAGGAAATGTACCCGTTACAGTGAAATCAATTTTACAAAAAAATGGCAGAGTAGAGGCAGGACCTTTCTCAGGATCAGGGACAATAATTTTGGCGATGCCATAAAAAAGGTGTTTTTTTAATTTAAAGGCTGGGATGAAAATGAAACAAGATCATCTATTAGTAGGGAAGCGTATTCAAAAAAGAAGGAAAGAGTTGGGCATGACCGCGGTAAAATTGGCGGAAAAAATAGGTATTAGTCAGCAACAACTCTCACGTTATGAGAGAGGGATAAACCGAATTAATTTATCCCATTTGGTGCAGATCGCTTCAATATTGGAGACACCGATAAACTGGTTTTTCCTTGATTGTAGTTATCCGGCAACCAATAACAGCATCAATAAATTAACAGACCAATATATCCCTATTGCGGAAGCGACATTGGGTAAATTTGGATGTTAACTGAACTCGACGCCAATCGGGGGATCGATAAACCCGTTGATGGCTGAGTTTCGTGACCGACGGAACGGTCACTTTTATGATTTATTCGTTAGCCGTGTTATTACCACAACGTTATTACCACAAATTAAAGAGTCCATTCTTATCCATCTCCCTTTTTGAAGAAGTTATTAAAGTTCAGATAGTAATTTAATTAAGGAATAAATACTCACAACACCATAACGTTCAGGTATTAATGTTGAGTATATCGAAAGCTAATAATTGATTGTTTCAAAAAAGGAACAAACTGCCTCTCAATATTTCCCGCTCAGAAATCGATATGTTATCGACGGTTGAACCAAACTTCAGAAGTTAATCAGCAAACAAAATAACTCAAATGACAAGTAAAACGCATCGCGTTAGCGATCTGGTTGTTTAACTTGTCGTGATGTTGTTTCACGCAAAAAGTATCGAATAGATAAAAGGAATCGATGAAATGAAAAAACAAATTTTGAAGACCTGTGCGATAGCGGCACTGTGTCTGGGGGGGATGTCGCAGGCTATGGCGGAGGAAGTGAGTGCCGGCACCTTGGCGGTGAGCTCTTCAGTGACTGCGGAGACTTGTAAGTTTGCAGCAATAGAGCCTGTTAGTCTCACCGCGTTGGTATCTGATTTTACTGCGTTAGGAAGTGGCGCAATCGTAACTAACTCGCAAAAATTCGTCACGATTAAAACGGAAAAATGCCCTCTGTGGAGTTCTTCGAAAAGCGTTAAATTAACGGTTGCCGGTACCGCAACAGCAGCATCCAATAATTACTTTCAGCTTATTAACACTACAGGTAATACGGCAATCGCCGACCATGCGGTTCTGCTGACGTTAAATGATAAGGTTGTACCACCAAATGCAGGAATTAACCTAAAAGATCCCCAATTCGCCCCCGCAGTAGCCGGTGATAATGCCATCACGCTTAAGGTAGGGCTGGCTAGGATTGGTACGACGGCGGTAAAAGCCGCAGACTCCAAAGCAAGCTGGTGGATGTCTACATGAACCAAAATAAGGTGGATAATCGCGAGATTGAATTTAGATTGGTGGATGATCATCTGCAACCGGAATTAACGGTTGCACAGCTCGAAGAGTATGGGGTCAATATTCGTGGGTTACCGGCTTTCCAGGGAAAAGCGAGTGACAGCCCCATCACGGATCTGACGAAACAGATCCCACACGCCAGCACGATATTGGATTTCGCCCGTTTACGTCTGGACCTCAGTGTTCCTCAAGCAGCTATGCAGCCCCACCATTCCGGGATGGTTGACCCATCACTGTGGGATAACGGGATCCCGGCCTTTTTGATGAACTACACCGTCAATGGTTCGGAAGGGCGTTATGACGGTCAGAAGGCTGGTGGTGGATCACGCTCCCGTAACCTGTTTGCCTCTTTTCGTAATGGATTGAATCTGGGGCCGTGGCGTCTGCGTAGCACGCAAACTTACAGTTACAATCGCCAGCGCAACGGAGGTCCCGCCGGTTTTTCCCCCTCTACGCAGACCCAATGGCAGGTGAGTAATACCTATCTGCAACGTGATGTGCAGTCACTGCGCAGTGAGTTTACGGCCGGTGAAATCTATACCGGTGGGGATATTTTTGACAGCATCCCGTTGCGTGGCATGAAATTGGTTTCTGAGGAGGCGATGTTGCCTGAAAGTCAGCGCGGTTTTGCCCCGGAGATAACCGGTGTGGCGAGCTCCAATGCGCAGGTGACGGTATCCCAGAATGGTTATACCGTGTATCAAACCACGGTAGCGCCGGGGCCATTTCGTTTCACCGACCTGTACACTACCGGGGACTCTGGCGACCTGACGGTCACGGTCAAAGAGGAAGATGGCAGTTCCCGTGTCTCGACCCTCGCCTCTTCATCTGTCCCGATGATGCAGCGTCCCGGTGGCATTAAATATGAGTTGACGGCTGGTCAATATCACGGCGGCAACCTCACTGATGGCAGCCGTTCCCCGGTATTTGCGCTGGGCAGCCTGATCTATGGTTTGCCACACAATATCACCCTGTACGGCGGGGGGCTGGCCGCGGGCAATTATCAGTCAGGTGTATTCGGCTCGGGCGTGTCACTGGGGGCATTAGGCGCACTGTCTGCGGATGTGACGTTTGCCCGTGCCCAGTTGCAAGGGGCTAAGGGACAGGAAAATAGCTGGCAACAGGGTCAAGCTTATCGGGTGAAATATGCCAAGAATTTGATCAGTACCGGCACCAACATTGATCTGGCCGCCTATCGTTATTCCACTCAGCATTATTACAGTTTTAGCGATGTTAACAGCATGGGGTACAGCCTGAATGAATATCAAGTGCCGTGGGCGCTTGACCGACGTCAAAACACTTGGCAGTTGAGTTTGCATCAAACGCTGGGACGTTGGGGCAGTCTTTACGCCTCCGGGACGCGCAACGATTATTGGAATGGCCGTACCGACAACAATCTGAATTTGGGTTATAACGCGATGCTAATGGGGATCAGCTATAACCTGAGTTATAACATTTATCGTATGGAAGGGGCAGGCAACTGGTCGGAGAATCGTCAGTTGTCATTCAATATGCAGGTCCCGCTCACTCTCTTCGGATCATCGTCGGCGCTACGGGGCGTTTACAGCCGCTATACGGCCTCGCGCGACTCGCAGGGTAACCTGACTCAGCAGACCGGCATCAGTGGCATGTTATGGGATAACTGCCTGAATTATAACCTCCAGCAAGGTTGGGGGAATCGTGGCCAGCAAAACAGTCGGGCTTTGTCTCTGAGTTATCAGGGCAGTC
This sequence comes from Photorhabdus bodei, assembly GCF_003287735.1. Lineage (GTDB taxonomy): Bacteria > Pseudomonadota > Gammaproteobacteria > Enterobacterales > Enterobacteriaceae > Photorhabdus > Photorhabdus kayaii. The sequence goes on from NZ_NSCM01000036.1 coordinate 13,529, forward strand.
AGGGCAACGTTAATCTGGGCTACAACGACAGTACTAATAGCCATCATTTCACTTACGGGGCTTCCGGTGCTCTCCTAATCCATCCTTACGGCATGACGCTATCACGTTCACTGGGTGATGAAGCCGTATTGGTTCGCGCGCCCGGGGCGAAAGGGGTGACGGTCGGTGACGGCAACGTGCAGACCGACTGGCGTGGCTACGCCGTACTGCCGGGCGGATCGGTCTACCACAAAAACACCATCAATCTGGACCCGTCCACCCTGCCGGAAGGGGTCGATATTGACCAGACCAGCAAGAATGTTTATCCGACTAGGGGAGCAGTCACGCTGGCCAATTATCAGGTTCGCTCAGGCAGCCAGTTACTGTTGACGTTGATACATCATGGCAAACCGGTACCTTTTGGTGCCACCGCGACGCTGGAAGAGAATGCCACTCAGGCCGGCAGCGGCATTGTGGGCGATAACGGCCGAGTTTATTTGAGCGGCATGCCTCCCGCCGGTCGCGTGAAAGTCAAATGGGGAAACGGGGCAGCGCAACAATGCACTACTCGTTATCAGGTACCGCCCGATACCCCCGGGCAACTGGTGCAGGCAGATGCCGTGTGTCTATAAGCGTTACTTCATGTGGGCACCACCAAAAGCGAAGTTATCCCGGTAGTTAAAGTCAGCGATTTGAACAGATGGGTCATTTGGAGAGAAGAAGAATGTTAAACACCGAACGTTTGTGGGGCTGTCATGTAGAGAACCCCGTTCCAACCCTCATAGGCTTGGGGATATCACTGCTCTTTTTATTGACTGCTTTGCCCCTTCAAGCGGCAGAGCGTTATCAGGACTGCGAGATTGAACTGGTACAGAGGGTTCGTCATGTTACGGGTTATGCCACGGTGCCAAACAACAAAGATAAACGTGATTACTCACGTGATGAGATAGTGGGTTATACCACCAGTGGCCCCCTTGACTGGTCGACAACCTGTCGCGTCCCGGCTGGAACGCAGTTTATGGCCTACACGGTGGAATCTGGAACGAACCCATTAATCTCTTCGTCGTCACCGAGTCATGTCCGAGTGGGACGATCCGGCGACTTTATGGTTGATATCGGGCAGTCTTCACTCTCTTGCCAGACGCACGGTTTATCCGGTACGTATCGCTCAGCCAGTCTGACAGGGCGGAGTGCCGGCGTTAACATTCCCTGTGTTCCCGATGCTAACGGCTTGGTTGATGTCAGTGTCCGTACCGTGACAGGCGCAATTTACCCGGACAGTGACGGCAATTTCAATGCGAAGGCAGGAGGCAGTCCCCTGTCAGTGGGCGCGATCGGCTGGATTCCCGCCGCCATATCGGGTTCTAACGGGAGGCTGAAACCCCTGTGGACCACAGTCATCCTTTCATCCGTTAAAAAGCCGTCCACCTGTGCGGTTGTCCTGACGCCCTCATCGGTGGATTGGGGAACGGTAAAAAGAGCCGGTAAACAGGCGGGAGACCCACTGGCACCGGCCAGACAGATCGGGATAAGCAGCACCTGTTCTGGTGATGACGCGGTATTCCAAAATTCACGCCTGCTCTACCGGATCGATGGACCCTTCGTGCCGGGCAAACCGCATGCGCTGGCCTCGTCAATAGATCAGGTCGCCTTCGCGTTCTTCGATTTTGCCAATAAACCCTTATCACTCAGTACCGGGCACCGAGGTGCAGGGCAGTCGGCGAGATACGTAAAGCTGGGGGACGATAGTTATACCGCCTCAACGCAACTGTCTGTGGTACCGATTCTGTTGAAGACTGACGGTGCCGGCGGGCAAGCCAAGGCCGTCGCGGTTATTTCCGTGTGGTCGGATATTAACTTCGTTGAGCCATCTGCTTAGGCTGGGGAATTTATCGAAATGGTTTGGTGACGATGTTGTTTTCTATTTCACAGAAGCACCTATTTCAAGCGCAGGTGCTTCGGTGTTTATTTTATTAAAACGTTAATTAGATACCGTATCTAACCCCGCATTTCTGTTATTTCTATTTCTTTATCGAAGCGTAAATGCTCATCGGCCGCCATAGGGATCAACCAACGTAAATTATAGATCACATTATCGGGTAATGAATTTGCTTCATAGATATTAACGATCTCTTTTTCAATAGAATTGACAGAATAGACACGATCATCATACATATAGAGAAAATTTACCTGATAAACGTCAGGACGAGTTAAGACAGTAAATAGTCGCCACTCTTCAGGACGTGTTTCAATGCCAGCTTCTTCTGCAAACTCCCTTGCCATGGCTTGTTGGGGGCTTTCTCCCGCTTCTATTTTTCCACCAATCCCATTGAGTTTCCCTTTTTGCCAACTGGGTTGTAATTTTGAAATTAGTGAGACATGTTTTTTATCTTTGGAAAACATAAACCCTGTTACATAGTTAATCATTATTTTCTCCACGCTTTTATTTCGCTACTAATGTCTGATTCCTGTCTGGTCCATATGAAATATACTTAATTGGGACACCCGCATAGTCTTGAATAAAAGATAAGAAATCAATCAGCTCAATAGGTAGCTCCGTTAAATCTGTATATGATGCGTTAAGTGCGCTCCAGGATTTAAATGTCTTATAGAGAGGTTTGGCTTTATTGAGCTGCAATAATGCATCATCACAGCAGACGAGTTTATCATCAATTTCATAGGCAATAGCGACCTTTATTTCATGCAAACCAGCAAGAACATCAACATTCGTTATGGCGAGTTCTGTTACACCATTGAGTTTCACCGCATGTTTAATCAGGGATAAATCCAGCCAGCCACAACGCCTTGGCCTTTTTGAAACGGTACCATATTCGTTCCCACGCTCTCGAATATAATCAGCCTGTTCTGTCGATAATTCAGTGGGGAATGGACCGTTGCCTACACGGATCATATAAGATTTCATCACACCGACAATATGTATTTTTTGTGCTGGTATACCTATCATTGCAAAGCAGGTTTGCACTAATGTCTGATATGCCACGGTATAAGGATAAGTACCAAAACTATTATCTAAGAAAGTGGCTTGTGATGTTTCAAGTAAAACATCTTCTCCAGAATTAAGTAAATCACCGATAACTTCATTAGTGAACGTGAAATAGGGTTCTATCCTCTTGCCATATTGATACGTTGTTTCTAACATCTCTTCAAAATCTAATGTAGTTTGTGCATTAAAAACATGTTTAATCTGCTTTTCCCTGGTACTCCAAAGAAATTCTAATTTACTTCTTAATTTTTCTTTATCAAGGGTATCAATAAGCCGAATGCCATGACGGTTGGCTTTGTCTTCAACACAGGCTCCGACGCCGACACCAACTGAACCTATCTTCTGCTTACCTTTGTATTTTTCTGATGCTCTATTTAACTCAGAATGTAATGGTAAGACGATATGGCATCTCGGGTCGATAAATATATTAGAATCAATTTTTTCTTTTTGTATAAAATCGATCTCTTTAACTAGAATGGGAAGACTGACTAAAGCGCCTTGGCAGATATATAAATTCTTTTTGTTGAGTGAAGCCGGTAATTGGGAAAATGAGCCTCTTAGATTACCATGTTGTACACAATGACCTGCATTAGCGCCGCCATTAAATCGAGCAATGTTATTGATGTTGCCAGATAAATAGTCAACAAATTTTCCTTTACCTTCATCTCCAAATTGGAGTCCAACTACAGCCGTTAACATAAATCTATTCCTTAATTATCTATTGGCTTATTCAAAATAATAGTTAAATCATCATCTTTGATGATTTTTTTAAATGAATAATCTGCTTTTAAATACTAAGCTGTTCTTTTAAAACTCATGTGATCAATATCTATTCATACACCGTTATAAATGATCCCTTTCTTATTGGATTATTTTGAACAGCTTCTTTATTACTGTTTATGGACCAAAGAATCTGCTATTAATAGGGCTTCACTTAATGTATCAACAATAGGAACCCCCGCGGTTTCAAGACTGACACGACTGTGGGTTCCTCCGGTATAAAGAATGGCATGAGTTCCTGCCGCTAATGCGGCAATTGCGTCATCAGTAGCGTCTCCAATAACCACACTTTGCTCGGGAGCAACATTGAGTTTTTTGAGATGGTTAGCTAACTGCTCTGATTTGCCGGTTGTCAATAATGGCGTATTTCTACCATCTATTTGGGTAAAGAATTTGCCAATACCATGATTATCAAGCATAGGGACTAATTCATTATGCTCCATCAGTGAACATAATGATTGGGTTGCACCTGTTTCGTAGCGGGAAGCGAGGAGTTGGCTCACACCTTCCGTTAAACTGGCTTTCTGAATACCTGGCCGATAGTGAAAATTAAACGTTTTTCCGATCACTGACCATTCAGAAGATGAAGGTTCACGGCCAATCACTTGTTTATAGAAAGTTTGTACTGGAACACAATAATATTCCCGATATTGTTCCAGTGTTAGAGGGTCAATACCAATTTCTGCCAATGCGAAATTGGTTGCACTCAATGAAACGTTGACATCATTAAGTAATGTACCATTCCAATCCCAAATAATATGTGCTGTTGTCATATTTAACTCCCCTTTTCCAAATTAACTTTTGCGAACCGAACATTCAGAACATTGATATGCCAGGGCCTTATAGGCATCAATTGGCTGTTCATAATTCAGTGGTGTTTGTGCTTTTAGATTTAATAAAAAATGCAATAATTTGGCTGCCCATGTTGAATCTGTCAGGGTGTCATGAAGGACGGACAATAAACTATATGAATGGGCAACCCAATCCGCCGTGGTTGTATGAGCATATTTATCATCGGAGAAAGGCTGATCAATTAAGCGATTCAGGACTTTATGATGTCTGAAACACCAAGGCGTCAAGACATCTAAAGTTTCAGGGTTGAATACACGATCAGCATGCCCATAAACGCGAGTACGTAATAATTTTTCCCAATGTAGTTCGACCGCTCGGGCCTTTGGACGTTGTCCGGTTTGGGCCATGACCAGATCGATTGCCTGACGTAAGGTGTCTCCTGTTCCGCAATTATCATCAATAATTGTCACGGTTCGCCCTGATGGAATTTTGCGCCCCCAGAGATGATTGCTCTTGCAAGACGTATCATCGTAACGTGAAACTTTCACTAAATTGAGCTCACTATTCCATGCTGCGGCTGTGACTGCGGCTGCCGCTGATCCTCCTAACATGATGCCAACAACAGAGGAGTTGGAGCATATGTCAATTTGGGCTGCGGCCAAAGTTAACAGATGATTATCTCCTTCAATAAATGGTCTGGGCACTGTGTGTTCCGTAGCCAACGGCAATTTCAGGTCATGGATTGGCGAGGGTGAAAAAGTAAATGGTGTGCCCATCAGCGTTGAACTGACGACTTTAGCGCACTCTTTGATCCCATCGATGAATGGCACAATATCTTCGTTAACCGTCTGTGGAGAACTTAATAAGCTATCAACAATTCTGAGCAATTTTGCCAAACTATGATCGGCCAATATATATTTTGATGGGGCAGTACACAGCTTATCGCTACATCCAAGTTGAGAGATGTATTCCGTGTAATATTTCGCCGTCATCAGTAGCTCGTGACACGGTTTTTGTTCGTAATAGGCAGTACCGCGGGAACCGACGAATACTGGCTTCTCTGTGAGTAAGCCAGGCAGCGCCATCACTTCTTTCGTTAAATAGCGTGTTTCAGGCACGCCACGCAATTCACCCAGTAAACCAATAGAGCGAAGATCCAAAGCAGGAGATAAATATTCAGGCATATCTAGCGTCTCGATGATTGCGTTGCAGCAAGGGCATCTTCGAGAGGAATCTTACCAATATGTAGAGCTTGACCAAGAATGGCACCTTCAACACCGATAGTGGACAGATCTGCTAACGCGCGGAGATCATCCAGGCTCGATACTCCACCGCCGGCAATAACGGGTGATGACGTTTTCGCGCAGACTTCCTGTAATAGCGTGAAATTTGGCGAACTCATCATGCCCCCCCGTTCAACATCGGTTACGACATAGCGCTGACAACCCTGTTTGTCGAGGCGCTCAAGGAGATCCCAGAGATTACCTTTGCTGACATTCCATCCATGCGTCGCCAGTTGATAGCCTTCCGATGTGCTTTTTACATCCAGAGCAATGGCGATCTTATCGCTATGTTCTGCAATGGCTTGGGCACACCAATCTGGATTTTCTAATGCCGCGGTCCCCAAATTAACTCGCTGGCATCCAGTTGCTAATACTTTGCGCAAGATGGTTTCATCTCTGATTCCGCCACAGACCTGTACGTTAATATCGACCGCTGCCAGGACATCGGCAATAAGATGGCTGTTTGAGCCACGTCCTGACGCAGCATCAAGATCAACAACATGAATCCATTTTGCCCCGGCATTTTGCCAGGCTAGTGCTACTTCTGCCGGGGTACCTAAAGGTCTCCGTAATGTTGGGCTTTCACCTCGGGTTAATCGAATTGCGGAATTCGATGTCATTGCTATTCCGTCAACAATATCCACAGAGGGAAATATCTCGAATATTTCCTTACTTATCATTAAATGCATCCTAATTAATTATTTAAAAATTAATAACGTTTTGTGATTAATGAAATTACAAGTTGTAACGCAATAAATATGCCCAAGAATAGAGGGGTTAATTTAATGAGCTTAATAACCATTCATTAATTCATAATAGTGAAAAGAAAAAATTTCTCAATAAGGTTATTAGCTAAATATAACAATTTGGATAACTTTGTTCAGCCAATTAATCTTATGTTTACTTAAGAAGAGTTAATTTAGGGGAGGTGAATAGAGAATGTCGTAAATGAATTCTGCTAATGTTGACAAGGAAAGTTTTGTGTTATTTATCTAATATTTTAATTATTAACAATAATATAAACCTGTTTTTTAGGTAATTATTATAATATATTCTGATTTATATAAAATAAACGTAATTAATGGTTGGTTTTATTAGGTTGGTTAATTTTAGTTATAATGGAAACATAATTACCGAGAATTTAAAATAGTAAAGATGATTAATATGTAATTACATGCTATTCATTCTGTGTAATTATTTTTTATATTGTATATATGCATGTTGTATAGGCGGTTTTTATAAAATAGTTTATTGTTGGTAAAAATAATTTATAATATAATTTTATCGGTGATTCTATATGGTTGTATATTTACAATGATATTGATCGCAACATTTAGAATATAGAATTTCGCTTATTAACCTGAGGTTATTATTCAATAATAGTACCAGTCAGCTTCTGAGAAACCTCTGAGAATTGGCTTTCTTTAATGGCTGACTATTTTGGACGTTGGCGATAGTGTTTATTTATGACTTTAAATCAACAAGAGGCACCTATTGGGTACCTCTTGTTGTGGGAGTTTAACGGGAAGAAACTACGTTAAGGCGACTGGCTGAACAGTTATTTTAATCATTCAAATATCGAGTCGCTTAGTTTGCCATTTTTTAGATTTCCAACGCCAGATATTAGTGAGTCCACGCAACCATTCGTCACAGAAGAAACCGATCCAGATACCTAAAATGCCCATTTCCATTTTGATCCCTAAAAAGTACCCCACTGGAATAGCAATACACCACATAAAGAATATGGCTGCATAAAGTGGGAAACGAGCATCACCGGAAGCACGCAATGCGTTCACCATAACAATATTTGCGGTACGGATTGGCTCCAGAAAAACGGATAGCAAGAATAGTGGTAACAACAGTTTGATAATGGCTTCATCTTGCGTCAGAAAATGCAGAATCGGCATTCTGAGCAGCCAGAAAGCAGTGACCACGCCAATAGTGACGATACAGCCGATTTTCAGACTATTAATGCCACGAATATAAGCATCTTCAAACCGCTTTGCACCGACCAGATGGCCAACCATAATTTCGTTACCAATGCTGGTGGCAATGCCAAATAACATCACAAACAGTGATAGCTGGAAATAGAGTGTTTGTGCTGCCAGTGGAATTTCACCCATCAGTCCAATGAATGCTATGGCCGCCATATATTGCAGTATCCACACTACGTTTTCACCCGCGGCGGGTAAACCGATATATAAGATTTTGCCCAACATACCCTGTGACCAGCGTAGGAAACCTGCCAGCGTAAATTTGATCCTCAGGCCATAACTGAGCAGACAGAATAATAGGATCACGGCAACAATCCGGCCAAAGACTGTAGACCAGGCGACACCTTCCAGACCATATTTAGGTAATCCGAAGAAACCATACAGGACGATCATATTACCTAGCACTGTCAGCAAGTTAGCAATCAAAGTAACATACATTGCCGGTTTTGATTTCCCATAAACCCGCAAACAAGCAGCCAGAATAATCGAAATAGCTTCGGGGATAAGACAGATACCCAGAATGTGCAGATAGTTAAAACCATCTTCCATCAGATGTTCCGGCATATTCATGATATACAAGATCTTATAGCCGAAGAAGATAGTAATCAGCGCACAGCTAAACCCAAGCAAAAAGTTGAATGCAATAGAAATATGGATCGCTTGGCTGGCTTTATCCCGTTTGCCTGCACCAATATATTGAGCAATAACGACACTGCAACCAACACTGATAAAGTTGAAGATAGTGATAAACAGATCAAATACCTGATTACCTACAGCCATGGCAGCCAGATAAGAAGTAGAAACATGGCTCACCATATAAGTATTAATTAATAAAGTGGCCAGATGGAGAAGAATATCAATAAAAATCGGCCAGCTTAGCGAAAAGAGCGAGCGCTCAGTAACATCAGTTTGATGCATTTGAAAAACCTGCTTATTGAAAAAGGTAAATGAACTATTTCTTGAGATGCCGCGTACTCAGAAAATATTCAGGCATTGTACATGGTTTATTTATCTGTTAACAGAGATGAGATATAGAAAGATAAAAATTGAATTCTGTGATTGGTTTTTTCTGCTTGAACAACGCCTTGTGGTACGCAGCAAATAACGATCAATTAGCATCATAAGGGAAATGATTGGCAGCAAATATTAGCATTGCTATTTGTCGGATGTGTTAGCGGAATTGATAAATTTTTGCTTGGCATGTTACATGTGGTGGATGTGGCATTTGAGGATCAGGTTGATTTTGCCATTGTTGAAAAGATTACTCAATCTGGCGTCTATTTTTCTGCTGTGGATGCATATACTGTGACTACAGTCAGTACACAGTACATTTGTTGCGAGGAAATTTATATCAACAAGTAAATAAATTTAATGGTAAATAATTAAGATATTTAAATGATTATCTTAATTGATAAAAAATTTAAACGCCAAATTTTAAAAATATTTAAAATAATTATTTTAATATATTATTAGTATTTATGAGATGCCAACTTTACCAGCCAATGGATGCCTTATGTGTTTAATAAATCATTAGGTAATTTTGTCTAAATTTTATTTATGATTTTATATTGCTGAATAATTTTGTTGGATTATGGGGTTTTCCAAATCTGATCATTCAGCTTTTTATGATAACTTAAACGATTTATCAACGGAGTGATAAAAAAATTTTTGTGGTTAAATTTTGCTCTATAATTAATTTTAAAGGAGTCGAATATAAGGATATAAGGAAATGAAAATATACCATTCAGCGAGGTGATATGATGATAAATAGACTACAACACCAGTTACTTTTGGCCCTTTTAACGTTGACTTTCTTTTCTGCTTTTTCTACATCTACCCATGCTTGTATATTGTACCCGCACTTTCCTATATGTGCGGCAAAATGCGTTATTTTTTCATCTCATACTGCAACATGTATTATCGGTTCTCAAGCGCCTAATCATTTAGCTTCTAATTATCCAATGTCTATTGGATCTGAAAAAAATAGCTAATCGAAAATGGAATTCTATTAATATTCAGTTAGTATAATTATTGTGCAATACTATTGTTTAACATTATTGCGTTATGCAGAATTCTGCCTCTTTTTTTCCTATTTTCCGCCCTTTAATAAAGGGCGGGTTTTTATAAAGTGATTTATACCCGTCATCTTTCAAGTTGCCTCTTTGTTGGCTGCACTCGCTCACCCCGGTCACATAGTTACCTATGCTTCCGGGGATTCACTCCCTTGCCGTCGCGATGCATCTTGAAATCTTTAGGGTATATGATTTAAAAATAGAGTAAATTGGAAGGTCTATTTTAGCTATCAAGGTTTATATTTTTTATGTTAATTGACTAAGAGCCTATTGGGATAGGCTCTTAGTCTAATAAAGCTATTTTTTATTCATGTAAAAATCTGGTAAATAATTCTATTAATTTTTATGTTATTTAACTTGTTCTTTTAAGCCCTTATGGGGTGGTTTTCTGTGTTAGTAATTTATTTAATTGATATGGTTAATTGTATTGTTATATTTATTAAAATCAATTTATTATCTGTTTTTCTTATTGATTTATCTGATTCATTAAATTAAATCTATATATAAAATTATATTTCTGCTGTTTTCTATTTTTGTGGAGTTGGTCACGGATAATTTAAATATTATCTATATCTTAATGGCTGATTTTAATTAGGGAATAAATTCACTTTATGATTTATATATTTTTACGTTATTGTTTTATCTATTCTTGTAATATGCAAGCATGGTTTAATGTCGATCACCGTATTTCTCATTTTTTCCCTGATTAACTGTTCTGGTTATATTTAAAATTAAATTTTTTAATCACTATATTTATTTTGGCATATTTCTGTCTGTTTTTGGAAATTTGTCTGAATTATGCAGTATAGCCAATTATTGGATAAAAATATATATGAAACGTATTCCAGAACCTTTCCGTATTAAAATGGTAGAAAATATTCGCATGACTACTCGTGCCGAACGTGAAAAAGCATTAGAAGAAGCCGGATATAATCCGTTCCTATTACCCAGTGATGCGGTTTATATTGATTTGCTGACAGATTCTGGCACTGGAGCAATGAGTGATCGCCAGTGGGCAGGGATGATGATGGGGGATGAAGCTTATGCAGGTTCCCGTAACTATTATCATCTATGTGATAAAGTTAATGAATTAATTGGCTACCAATATACTATTCCAACCCATCAAGGGCGTGGAGCAGAACAGATTTTATTCCCGACATTAATTGCTCGGAAAAAAGCACAAGGTGGTGCAACGCATCCGGTCTTTATTTCTAATTTCCATTTTGATACGACAGCGGCTCATGTTGAATTAAATGGCGCGAAAGCGATTAATGTTGTCACGTCAAAAGCCTTTGATACAACCACTTATTATGATTGGAAAGGCGATTTTGATATTGATGAATTGAAAAAAACGATAGCAGAACAGGGCGCTGATAATGTTGTCGCGATTATTACAACCGTTACCTGTAACAGCTCCGGTGGTCAGCCTATCTCTATGGCTAATATGAGCGCTGTGTATGAGATAGCAAAGCAACATGATATTCCTGTGGTGATTGATTCAGCCCGTTTCTGTGAAAATGCTTGGTTTATTAAGCAAAGAGAAAAAGGCTATGAAAATAAATCCGTGAAACAGATCGTCAAGGAGATGTATCAATATGGCGATATGTTAACAATGTCAGCTAAAAAAGACCCTATGGTCAATATTGGCGGTCTTTGCTGTTTCCGCGATGATGAAGATCTCTTTAATGAGGTGCGTATCCGCTGTGTGCCAATGGAAGGGTTTGTCACTTATGGCGGCCTTGCCGGTCGTGATATGGAGGCTCTGGCAATTGGCCTTGAAGAAGGGATGAATGAAGATTATCTGGCATATCGTATTAATCAGGTGGCTTATTTAGGTAATAGATTAAGAGATGCAGGTATTCCTATTCAATATCCAACCGGTGGTCATGCTGTATTTGTTGATGCTAAATTATTATTACCACATATTCCAGGGGAACAATTCCCAGCTCATGCACTGAATAATGAATTATATTTGGAGGCGGGAATAAGAAGTGTGGAAATTGGTTCTTTGTTATTGGGTCGTGATCCAACAACCGGAAAACAGAAACCATCACTAATGGAACTTTTGCGATTAACGATTCCTCGTCGCGTCTATACTAATGATCATATGGATTATGTTGTAGAAGCTTTTATTTCCTTGAAGGAGCGAATTCCTCAGATTAAAGGATTAACGTTTACTTATGAGCCATCCGTATTACGGCATTTCGTTGCGAGATTAAAACCAATTAAATAATAAAAATTGGGATGCTTCTTGTTTAAGGGCATCCCCAATTATACTTCTTATTATATATACCCTATGGATTTCAAGATGCATCGCGACGGCAAGGGAGTGAATCCCCGGGAGCATAGGTAACGATGTGACCGGGGTGAGCGAGTGCAGCCAACAAAGAGGCAACTTGAAAGATGATGGGTATAAAGCCACGCTAGGGTAACATATATGGCTACTTTGCCGATAAAAAAATCGTCTCCATCTCTATTTGGCGGCGCCATGATCATTGGTGGAACGATTATTGGTGCGGGCATGTTTTCTTTACCGGTTGTCATGTCAGGAGCATGGTTTTACTGGTCAATTGTCACTTTGATTTTTACCTGGTTTTGCATGTTGCACTCAGGATTAATGATATTGGAAGCCAATCTTAATTATCGAATTGGCTCAAGTTTCAGTACGATAACAAAAGATCTATTAGGCAATGGTTGGAATATCATTAATGGTATTACCCTTGCTTTTGTTTTATATATACTGACTTACGCTTATATTTCCGCGAGCGGATCGATTATTCAACATGCTATGCGAGAAGTATCGATAGATTTTTCACCTGGGCTTGCTGGTTTTTTATTTGCTCTTGTTGTTGCATTTATTGTCTGGTTAAGTACTAAAACTGTTAGCAGGATGACGTCGATTATTCTTGGTGCTAAAGTATTAACTTTCTTTATGACGTTCGGCGGTTTGGTTTATAATATTAAACCGGCGGTATTGTTTAATACAACTGAAGTTAATCCAACTTACTGGCCTTATATATTAATGACTTTACCTTTCTGTCTGGCCTCATTTGGATATCATGGCAATGTTCCTAGCCTGATGAAATATTATGGAAAAGAACCAGAAAAAATAAAGAGATGCCTGTTTATTGGGACATCAATGGCTTTGGTGCTTTATTTGATCTGGTTGGTTGGAACAATGGGAAATATTTCCCGGCCTGATTTTGTCGAAATTATAGCAAAGGGGGGCAATATTGATGTTTTGGTTCAATCATTAAGTGGAGGATTGAACAGTTCTGCTCTGGGCTTATTATTGACTCTCTTTTCTAACTTTGCGGTTGCCAGCTCATTCCTTGGTGTCACGCTTGGGTTGTTCGATTACCTGGCTGATCTACTTAAATTTGATGATACCAAACTGGGGCGCTTTAAAACGGCATTAGTGACGTTTCTTCCGCCAATGGTTGGTGGAATGATTTATCCGAATGGTTTTATTCATGCGATAGGTTTTGCTGGCCTTGCTGCAACAGTTTGGGCTGCTATCGTTCCCGCATTACTTGCCAGAGCATCCCGTAAACGATTTGGTAGCCCTGTGTATCGAGTTTGGGGAGGTAATGTGATGATCGGCTTGATTTTGCTATTTGGCGTACTAAATGCTGCCGCCCATATCTTATCAAATTTTAACCTGTTGCCCGTTTATTCATAAAAAAACTCCTGCGGTGGGGGGCCGCAGGAGCCTGGTGTTGACGGAAATAAGCTCCGAAAGGGAGAGAACAAAGCCGGTATTTTTATGTGTTAATTTAGTTTGTTAACTCCTAACATCTTACAGCAAGGTTATTAACAGGAAGTTCTTATGGCTTCCCTTTGTACACGAATAGTTAACTGCTTTAATTTCTTTAGTACAACGTCCTGACAGACATGTCGTAAATTCATCCCTGATAGAACAATAGCATTAGAATGCCCTCTTTTGGCAACTTTTTGCCTAGTCATTAATTAGTTGTATATAATCTTTCAGTGTCAGTGTTGTTTTTGCAACGGTATTACCGCTGGTGCTAAGCCATCATTTGCCGGTATTCGTTAATCACTTGTTGGCAAAAATCAGGTGAATTTACATGATGAGGGCTTTTAATAATTGTATGCAAGGTGTCGTCACACCAAACATAGTCAGACTGATAGTCGGAAGCCATAGTAGAGCTTCTTTGCCTTGCGGGTGATGCTCTGCTACTGTTTGGGCTGTAATATCCGTACCTCTTTACGGTGAGTCAGATTGAGTAGACAAATCCACAGTTCGAACGGCAAGGCCCGCTTTTTTGATCAGATCCCTGACGTAGAAAATTTCTGCGCGCTTGGTATCAAAAATAGTAGCGATATGAACATGGCCTTGGCTTTTTTTCATTATATACCCGTTATCTTACAAGTTGCCTCTTTGTTGGCTGCACTCGCTCACCCCGGTCACATAGTTACCTATGCTCCCGGGGATGCACTCCCTTGCCGTCGCGATGCATCTTGAAATCCATAGGGTATAATTGTGAATACTTCCCTGGTGCTGACGACTCATTCATGGACAGATTATAGTCAAGATGAGACTTAAGTATCACTGTTGTATTACCAAATTGAGATTGTTATCCCATTTAATACATAAATAAAATGAATTAATTTGGTCGTTTTGTAGATGGTTGAGTAGAGTGATGATAGCGAAAAAATATTTTAACCATAAGTGTTAATGTTGCGATTTTTATGGTGAAGAGTTATGGCAATGATAGATTCGAAGACGAAAACTCATTTTACTGGTACTCGGAAAAAAACTTATACATTGCTAATCAATGCGGCATTGGAGCTTTTTGAACAGAGAGCGATACCTTCGGTTTCTGAATTGGCAATGCATGCTGGTGTTTCCAGGGCAACAGCATACCGCTATTTTCCGACACAAACTGATTTAATTGATGCGATTGTTGGTGCCAGCCTTGGGCCGATCCTCACCTGGAAGCCTGCTAGTGAAAAGACCGAGGAGCGGATTACTGAGTTGCTGGATTTTGCTTATCCCCGAATGTTTCAATACGAAGGTACATTGCGAGCGGCTCTGCTAGTTTCCTTGCAACAATGGGCTCAGGGATGTTTATCTGAGGGTAAGCAGGAAAAGAAACTGGTACGTGGGCATCGTAAAGATATCCTTGCAATGGTTGTTGAACCATTAAAAGGGCATTTTCCGCCGGATACTTTGGAAAATGTCATTCGATCTTTTTCCCTAATTTATGGCTCCGAGGTCTTTCTGGTGATGAAAGATATCTGGCGGATGGATAATGCGGAAATTATTGAGATCACTAAATGGATGGCAAAAGCGATAATTAATCAAGCATACAGAGATTCTGAATTATAGGTATTGTTTATATCCGTCATCTTTCAAGCTGCCTCTTTGTTGGCTGCACTCACTCACCCCGGTCACATAGTTATCTATGCTCCCGGGGATTCGTTCCCTTGCCGTCGCGATGCATCTTGAAATCCATAAGGTATATTGCCTTTTGTATTTGAATATTAATTATATGGCTAATATTATATATTACCAGTTACATGTTTTTTGTTAATATTTCCCTGTATTATATTTTCATTAATATATGTTATGCTTATCATATATATCCTAATTGATTATTAATCTATCAGGGTAAATTGAATAATATATATTTTTCATTCAACTTATGTCTAAGTTGGCAATAGAGCACAAATATAAATTATTCTAGTGATTACTTTCATATTATTAAATTAATATGATGGCGGCAGCTATTGTCTAATACGCTTCCTCTAATAACAAATTTTTTATGACGTCTAAAATAGGTGACTATATGACCACAGAAAATAGCATTATTGATGATTTTAACGGTAAAACGAAGACTCTTGGATGGGATATTGTTGCTGCCTATGATAGAACTAAAATAAATATGCTGTTTGAACAGCAATATGTGAGAAAAGTGAGTGAAGGTACACATTTTTCACCTATTTTCTGGGAAAGCGGAAATAAAAAGATAAAATTTGACAACTTGATATTGGGAGTGCCGTTAATTTCCTTTGAAAATTCATCAATTGAACGTTCTCAGGCAACGGTAAAATTAAATTTTATTTCTGGCACGGTAATAGAACTTTATGATGATGGTAGAGTAAAGAATTATCAAAGAATTACGCCGAATAATGATTACCATATGACAATAACCGTAGACTTGATTGCGGCGACAGGTTCTGTTGGTAATGATGGAAAAGTTGTCGTTGAGTTTAAAAAAGGGACTTTGGGTGAGGTCAATGTTATCAACGATGCGCCAGCAGAAGTCAAGGAGTTTTTCCGTAATTGGCTCAAAGATAATGATGTAACTTATGAGTTAGGTATTTTGAAGCTGGGTAATACGGCTGGACTGGTTCCAACAATGTTTAAAATCAGAACTCAACCGGCACCCGGCGCTAATGTATATGGTTCTGATAAGTATGGTCATGGGGCGGTGTTGTTACTTATTGCAACAAACTATAATCCTAACGGTGGGAGATTACCGACTAGCTCAAATAATTTCCCTTATTTGATACCGGATAATCGATCTGCGGTATTAATTATCAGTAATAAGACACTATTTGAGAATATTCTTAAGCCGCAATATGAGAGTTTATTACCGAGTTCTACGGGAGTAGAATTAGAGCTTGTCAGTTTCAATAGCCAACAAAATGATTCAGCCAAATATTTGAATATAAAAAACGGATATTATAAAAGTGATAAGCCTGTACAATATGAAAGAGGAAAGTATACAGTATGGACAGGATTGGTTAAATATAATGGTGCCACTAATATTTGGCCAGAGAGAGTAAAAATTCCTTATTCTGGGATGTATATTAAGCCTGAGAAGGAAAAAATTATCTTTTCTGGAGTGGGTAATAATGGTCAATCTTATCATTTTGATCAAAGCGTCGGTGTATTGGAAAATAGTCTAATAACTGGTCATTATTCTAGCAAGAAAATTGATTTCTATGTTGATGGATCAATAGATATTACGCCTAAAGTTATATCTAATGATGAAATTAAGTTGGAATCACATTATGGAATGAGTTCCCGTTATGATAAACAAGGGGCATCTGGTTGGGGAGGGATTATAGGCCCTGATTTTGAATCAGAGTTTATTGATAAAACAGCAGAAATTGTTAAAGGTGTTGTTGAAAATAATTTATCCAACGTTGCAAAGATTAAATTAGAGAGCATTAGTCTATTTGCCGTTAATCACCTTTTATTCCCTGAAAGTAATTATCTTGAATTTGATAAAGTATATGTGCCTGGGGATATGGTGCTATTTGGTGATATTTCTCCAACATCAACCGCTTTTAAAATCAATGATCTTCAATTAACTATGCCAGTGAAAACTAAGCATAAATTTACAACTAATACCAATGCAACGGTAAATTGGTCTATTACTCCAGCAGAATTGGGGAGTATTAATGCAAATACAGGAGATTACATGGCACCGACTAAGATAAAAGGGAATAGTCAAATTGTGACAATTACTGCGACAGACTCAAGCACAAACGCTAAAGCTTCAGCGGTTGTCACTCTGTTGCCTTCCTCAGTATCGATTAGCCCTTCTTTTGTTGTTATCAATGAAAATGATGTTAATAAGAATGTCAATTTTACTGTTTATGGCAATAAGAAAGTGAATTGGAGTGTGGAAACGGGTACTGGTTATGGTGGTGTTGATGTGAATGGCAAATATACGCCTCCAGCCTCTTTTCCGGCCGGATATAATATGGTTACGGTGATGGCTGTTGCTGAGAATGGTGATGTAGATAAAGTTAATATTCTGCTTATTAGTAAAAGTACTATAGCAGAATTCAAGATTGATCCAAGTTATAGTCAAGAGTTATTAACACCCGATGAAGTAACGAAATTCTCTTCTATGGGTAATGATTTGACTTCTCCAAGTGAATGGAGCCTTATGCCTGCAAGAGGAAATATTAAGGTAGGTGAGCCAGAAGTTATAAAAGATGAGTTTGGTAATGACATCGAAAAGTATACTGCAACTTATACTGCACCAAGTGATATTACTTGTTCAGAAATTGTTTTACTCAGAGTGACACATAAAAATAAACCCAATCGTGCGGGATATGCTTTGATTACACTTGAGCCGAAAATCAGTTAATAGTTAACGACTTTTAATAACCACCAGATGATGCAATAAATTTCTTATTATTTATTGCATCTCTGTTCTCTAATCTATTATTTTTTAGAAAAAAACATCCATACTGTATATTTCCGATGAATAAAGGCGATCCTATGAATAATGATATCAGCCCGTTGCTAAAGAAATTAGGTAATAAATATAACTTTACCGATAAGATAATTGAATCAGATTATAAATCTATTTTTGATATTATAAGAATACCCCGTAATCTATTTTTAGATAAGTATAATTCAAATCATCAGGCAGAAGATATTTATGATACAGCAAACAGCTATGCTATACAAATAGCGCGTAAATTTCGCCAGCAGCATTACACTCATAATACATATGCCAGGAGTTATTCTTCTCTTTCATTAAAAGAAGGTCCCCAATATCAATCCTTATTTCAGGATAATTGGCAGCAACACTGTCCAAATGGCGCACCGGAAGCAAATAATTCACCGGTTGCTTATTTAGCAGAGATTTATAAATTAGCGATGGATATTGAATCCAATGCGGGTGCTGAGGCCATTAAAATAGATGAGCGCCGCTCTGATTTAGCGCATTTAATGCTGGATGAAGTGAGTATTAATCAAGAGATTTCAACACTGTCATTGGTTAATGCTATGCTAAATCAACGTTTGGAAGCTATGTTAAAACAGCAAGGAAAGACCAATTTATCCAGTTATGATCTTTTGGCTAATGTACGTTATCCATTCCAGCTCCCTTATGATCATGCGCAAAACCAAATTAATCTAACATTTGATAATAAAAAACTTTTTTGTTTGGAAATGGTGCAACAGACAGATAAGAGTTATCCTTATTTTCTTAAATCCAATCTGAATACTGCTAATGGAGAATTTGTCGCGCCTTTAGCAAATCAGTTAGGAATTTCTCAGCAAAAAATAATTAATGAGCCATTGAATCCCTCTAATAGCCAATTCTATCAGGATAATTACGGTGTTAATAATGCAGAGCTACTTGAGTTGTTATCAACTTTTACTACACAAACAGCTCTCTCTGTCGCGGAGGTTGAGCAATTATTATGTATAAAAGGAATATCGACAAATAAAGAGGCTGCGTTAGAGCAAAATAATGTGAGACTATCTCAAAATGTGCTTAATTTAGGTATACCTGCGGCTCCTTATCGTTATGGTGCCGTTTTTATTAATGGGTCGAATGCAAAAGAGAGTGATTTCCTACATTTGTATCGTGAGTTTGCCTCAAGTGGTAATTTACCACAAGCGGTAAATAAATTATCCGGTGTGAATCATGAACGCTTTGATAGGTTAAATCGCATGATACGATTGTGGAAATGGATTAAATTGCCGGTAGATAAAATTGATTTATTGGTAACTGCGACGATGCGGGCAGAAGGGGATGAAAATAAACAATTACAGATGAATGATAATACCTTACGTATGTTAGGTGTTTTTCATCATTGGAGTAAAAAATATCATATTTCACCTGATGATTTTGCTGCGTTGATATATCAAATTACGCCCTTTTCGATAGGTACAGCGATTCCTTTTTTTGATCAGATATTCAATTTATCTTCGCTATTTGATGCACCATTGGTGATAGATGATCGTGAGTTTTATTCAGAGAAAAAACAGGATGATACTATCATTAGTAAGTTGTGTGCTGGATTGAAAATTAAAGCGAAAGATTTTTCTTTATTAGCACCATTAGTTGCTGAATCGATGGATAAAAAGAGTTTAACATGTTCACTTTCTGTTGTTTCTGCGTTTTATCGTATTGTGCAACTGTCGAGAATTTTGGGGTTAACACCACAAGAAGGTGTGGTTCTTTTAACGTTGATAGGTGGAAATAAAGTATTAAAACAGGTCGCGGGTATGCCTTATTTATCGCAATCAGGAAATAATAGGCAAACAGATATTCTGGATATTATGATTGCAATGGAGCAAACTACAGAATGGTTGAGAATAAATAAATTATCTGTTGGTACTCTTCAACTATTCTTATTACCGGCTAACGAAGTTGTTATGACAGGAAATGCGGCGCAGGTGGCTTTTATTAATCAAGTTGGATTGCATCGTAATTCAGAGAGTTTAACCCTGGAAAGTTTATCATCAAATACCTTACCAGCATTAGATAATAATGGTGATTTGATTGATTGGTTAACTCCACGTCAAACTGTTTTAAATGCAATATCTCATCAAAAATATGGTTTAGTTAAGCCTGATGTTAATATTACTGATGAAATTAATAAAGCGATAAAAAGTATATTACTTGATGAGAAAGTCAAAGTATCTATTACTGAACAATGGTCTGCAATTATTACTCAAGCTCAATCTGCACAAAATGCAATATCGGCCAGTATGTTAGTAAATGCATTTCAGTTATCACAACCGTTTCCTTTATTTATTTTAAATTGGATTGGCTCAAGTAGCTACGATTTTTTATTGAAGTCATTTGAACTGTTTGATAAGAAAAATTTACAACCAGAGATGATCGGTCACGATTATTTGATACTGATGTATGATTTGTCGCGATATATTTCAGTGATTAAAACTTTCCGACTGAGTACTGTGATGTTGAACCATTTTTCTGAACATCCTGAACGGTTTGGCTGCCAGAACACGCAACTTTCTTTATCGGTTATTTATTATTTCAGTCGCTACCGAGATTGGATGCAATTAGTTGCTTCTTTAGATAACGCGGAAGATAAAATATTGCGTTATTTGGAGCTAGTCAATACGAATAATCAAAGTAACGATAAGGCTAATAGGGTGAAAATATTAACTGAACTATTGTCATGGCAGCGTGATGAAGTGCTATTAGCTAATTCACATATTATTGGCAAGGAAGATAATACAGCAAAAACATTAGCTGAAATAGATATCATGATGAGACTTAAAGTTTGGTCTGAGGAAATGGCACTTTCTATGCGTTCATTATTAGCAACGATAAATATCAATGCTCATTCCTCTTATGAGGATTATAAACAGGTCGGTGTAGCGATGGTAGCAACTCTGTAAATATACCCGTCATCTTTCAAGTTGCCTCTTTGTTGGCTGCACTCACTCACCCCGGTCACATAGTTCTCTATGCTCCCGGGGATTCGCTCCCTTGCCGTCGCGATGCATCTTGAAATCCATAGGGTATGTAATTGTCATAGTGGAATAAAAAATTTTAATAGAGGTTCAGGATATGAAAAATATTGTTGCTAAAAAATTAGCTGAGAGTGTTCGTGATGGATTGGTTAGTTATTACTTGGGGCATATTTCAAAAACAGCTAATGTACCCGATTTAAAAACGTCGGATGATTTGTATCAATATTTACTGATTGATAATCAGGTATCGAGTCAGGTTAATACCAGTGTCGTTGCACAAGCGATTTCCAGTGTTCAGCAATATATTAATGGCATTATGCTTAACATGGAACCAGGGTATGATTATCAATATGAAGATAAAGTAGAAAAATGGAATGATGTTTTAAGCCAATATAATATTTGGGCTGGTTTTCAACAGTTATGGAGTTATCCAGAGAATTATATTAGCCCTATATTACGTCAGGGTAAAACAAGTGATTTTAAAGAGTTGGAGGATAATTTAAATAAAGGTAAATTGAGTGATGAGGTTGTTCAGGAAGTCATATTGAATTATTTGAATAAATTTGAAGAAATAAGTAATTTAGAGTTGATGAGTGGCTATATTAATACAACTAAAGAATTAGCACCCGCTCAGGCTGAATATTATTTCATTGGTAAGATGAGTATTACGCCAGGTCAATATTACTGGCGATCACTGAATATGGCTAATCGAAATATGCAAGATGTCATTAACCCTACAGCTTGGAAAGAATGGGAAAAAATTGGTATTCCTGCTACTGGGGAAGTGATTAAGATCCGCCCAGTCGTTATTAATGGTCGTCTTCATATCGTTTGGTTGGCACATGAAGCTGATAATAATAAAGAAGGAAAAAATTATTATAGTATTAATTTGATATATCGAAAATTTAATGGTGAATGGAGTCTTCCAAATAAATTACGTACTTTTACTGGTGATAAAAATAAAGTTAATGATAACTTTGAACTCATTGCATTAATGGATTTGCGATCTGAACCTGTATTAGTTATTTCTGCTATTTACAAACCAGTAAAAACAGAAAATAATACATCAGGAGAAGAGCATTATCCGTACTCCTGTAATTTACTATTTAACGAAGTTCCTGTGCCTCTGGTTGGTGATAAGTCATTAGATCTCTATATTTATCAACAGATTAAATCTAATTACACGAAAGATCTTACACAATCAAATATGTTGTCAGCCTATTTTGGGGATACATATAAATTAGTTGATAAGCCTGTTTATCTGGAGTCAAAAAGTTACCCTGGGCTTGCGACAGGGAAAATGACACTATTTGCTGAAATGGGTAGTAGAAAACTACGTCTCCGTGGTAATAATAGTTTGTCGATTGGGAAAGAGACTATTAAATCTGTAGCATGTGATATTGATCTGAAACGTAAATCTAGTGAAGCAGGAAAGGTTAATATTTCACTCGCTGATGGCGCTAAAGAAAATAATGGAAAAATAACAGTTTCTGTCGTGGTGACTATCAATGATAATAGTTATGAATCAGGTGACTATTTTTATATTATGTTTAATTCTAGTCAGAGTGGTTATCCTGAGCTGAAAGTTAATTTTTCTGAATGGGGACAAAAGCAAGGTAATGCCTATCATTTTACCAAAGAAATGGAAGTACCACTGTTTGGACTAAAAGAAGCTAAAGCATTTAGTTCAGAACTCAATAAATCTGGCGGTAAGCTTGTTGCTTCTGGAGATGGAACGCCAAAAGTAGATATTGATCAGTCAGATTATCGGGAGGCTGATTTCTGTTTATGGAATATTAACGGGGGAAGTGATAGTCTGTTATATTCAGAACGCCAATTACTTAATGGAAAGAGTATTATTCCTACTGTAGAACTTGATCTCGATAAAATAAATGGTAAGGATTCGAGTGTATTTTTAAAATTAGGTTATAAGAAAGAGGGTGAAGATGCGGACTTAGGTTATAACTATTATGAAGTTAAACTAAATAAAACGCCTTATCCTAATTTACTGTTGGCCTATGATAAAAAAACGCAAGCGCAGTATCTGGATATTACTGAATTACAATTTAAATATCGATCTATTAGATTAAATACCCTATTTGGCAAGGAGCTTATTGCGCGGGCTAACCATTCTATTGCTGATGTACTGAGTTGGGAGGCGCAACATATTAATGAACCGCCTATCCCGGGGAGTAATGAAAATAATGATTCAGCGCTTAACGGGGCAAATAGTATTTATTTCTGGGAGCTTTTCTTCCATGTGCCTTATTTAGTTGCGTATCAACTCAATGCTTCACAACAATATCAGGATGCCCAAAACTGGTTGCACTATATTTTCAACCCAGGAGTAAAAAATAAGGCTAATGGTAGCCCAAGCTATTGGCATTGCAGCCTGTTAGAGGTTTTTCAAGATAGCTCAGTACAATTAAAAGGATTACAAGATCCAGATGCGATAGCTTATGCCGATCCAGTACATTATAAGAAAGCCATATTTCAAATGTATGTGCAGAATTTAATTGATTTTGGTGATAGTTTTTATCGCTTTCTGACCAATGACGGACTTAATAATGCTAAATTACGCTATCTTCAAGCACAGCAATTACTTGGTCCCAGACCTGATTTTGATTTAGTTAGTCATTGGCGACCAATTGAATTGGCTGATGTCACCTCTTCAAAGAATAATAAATTACGCGAATTTGAGAGTAATATTGATCCTGATGTATTAATTGATCTTCCAGCCACTAAAGTCAGTGCTCATACGGCAGTCGATAATGCGATATTTAGAGTGCCTTTAAACAATGATTTACTGTGGTATTGGGATATTTTATCCAGCAGATTTTATAATTTGCGCCATAATTTAACTTTAGATGGTAAACCTTTGTCGTTACCATTATATGCAACACCTGTCGATCCAAAAAATCTGCTCGCTTTATTGGCAAATGGTGGATCATTATTGGCAGCAGGTAGTACCGGTATTTTGAATATACCGCCTTATCGTTTCCGGGCATTATTACCCAGTGTTTATCATGCGGTAGATACATTAAGTCATTTTGGTGATTTGCTCTTGAGTGCGCAAGAACGTAAAGATCGTGCGGAACAGGAAGAGTTGAATCAATTGCATTTGAAAGAGTTAGCTATTTTCGCCATTTCATTACAGAAAGATGCTGTCGCAGTTGCTGAAAAAGGGAAAGAGGCATTATTAAAAAGTCAGCAGACATTACAACAACGGATTGATCATTATCAGGCGCTTTATGATGAAAATATTTCTACAGATGAAACCAATGCTCTGAATTTACAAGGTACGGCAAAAATTATCTCTTCTGTTGAGGAAGGGATGTTAACCGCCGCTGGTGCCGCCTCGCTGATACCGAGTATTGCGGGAACGTCATTTGGTGGACAACGATGGCATATGCCGCTTGTTTGTTCCGCGGGTATTACACGTACAGCATCATTAATGATGCAAATGGCAAGTGATGCATTGAGTGTTAAAGCCAGTTATAACCGGCGACGTGAAGAGTGGGAGATTCAATATAAACAGGCGGAAAGTGAGCTGGAAATGTTGAAAAAACAGATTGAACAGCAAGAGGCGCAAATTTCCGCCGCGAATACAACATTACAACAATCTCAGGCACAACTGCAGAAAGAGCAGGATATGTATCAGTTTCTTACTGTGACTAAGGTAACGAAATCTTCGCTTTATCAATGGCTGAATGATCAGATGATGTCATTATATCGTCAGGCTTACGATGCGGTGCTTTCGCTATGTTTAAATGCACAAGCATGTTGGCAATATGAAATGGGGGATTTTGCCACACAATTCATTGTGCAAAATAGTTGGGACGATAACCATAATGGTTTATTGGTAGGAGAAAAGATTAAACTGAATCTACTGAAAATGGAATCGGCTTATTTGAATCGTAATGAACGTCGTTTAGAGTTAACTAAAACGATCTCGTTAAAAAATCTATTATCTGATACGAAAAAATGGCAAGATATTCAATCTGAACTTAAAACCGGTGAAGGAATTACATTTATACTGAATGAGAAATTATTTGATCAAGATTATGCCGGGCATTATTTACGCCAGATCACTTCTGTATCGGTTACGCTGCCGACATTAATTGGCCCTTATCAGGATATTAAAGCGACTTTAACTCAAACTAAAAGTTATACGTTGAAAATGCCGGATATTAATGGTGTGAAATATTTACTTTCAAATAAGGAAGGCGATAATAAACAAATTGTCACGAATTTGAGAGCGAGCCAACAAATCGCACTTTCATCAGGGATTAATGATAGCGGTACATTTAATCTTAATTTTGGTGATGATCGCTATTTACCTTTTGAAGGAACTGGGGCGGTTTCTGACTGGAAACTCACTTTCCCATCAGCGGCAACAGACAGTATACAGCGAGATATTCTGGATAATTTGGCAGATATTATTTTGCATGTACGTTATACCGCGAAGGATGGTGGTGAGGCATTTGCCGGTCAGGTAAGAGAACTACTTAAATAATACGTTTATACCCGTCATCTTTCAAGCTGCCTCTTTGTTGGCTGCACTCGCTCACCCCGGTCACATAGTTATCTATGCTCCCGGGGATTCACTCCCTTGCCGCCGCGATGCATCTTGAAATCCATAGGGTATATTTGTCGTTGTTTTTGTATTTAATATTTAATCAGGAACCTGATAAATTTATTTATATTGTTTAACAGGTTCTTGTTATTTTAGTCGGGAATTAGGCCATGATGAACAATACGTTAAAAATTGACGGCCATGTGGCTGTTATCACTTTTGATCCAGAAATCGAGATGTTTCGTGGTGAGTTTGTCGGGTTAAATGGTGGCGCTGACTTTTACGCTTATAACATTGGTGAGTTGAAGGAAGAGGGCGCTAAATCTCTGGCTCTCTTTTTTGATGAGTGTAAAAAAGAGGGTATATACCTGTCATCCTTCAAGTTGCCTCTTTGTTGGCTGCACTCACTCACCCCGGTCACATAGTTATCTATGCTCCCGGGGATTCGCTCCCTTGCCGCCGCGATGCATCTTGAAATCCATAAGGTATAAAACCTTATAAATTGTATAGCGGTAATGAAATCAGGGGCTTTTAAGTAAAAGTGAAATTCAGTGCGCTAAGCACTGGATTTCACTTTTGAGAGAGTTAAACGATGGGTAACGTGGTTAAAGTGACTTCCGGCTCGCTTATCTCGATATGCCGGATATACACACCTGCATGAGCCATCATCGCAATCAGTTTATCCACACTAAAAAGTTGTATTTTCCCCCTAGCAAGCTCTGAAACATGGGGTTGGGTAATCCCCAGTACTTTGGCGGCTTCAGCTTGGGTAAATTCCCGTTTTGCTATCCATGCATTGAGAATATTTATTAGTTGAGCACGGATCTTCATGTTTTCGGCCTGCTCTGGTGTATCACTGATCGCGTCCCATACGCTTTCAAAAGTCTGTATTTTCATAATTTCCGCTCCTGTATCAGTGCTTTAAACGAGGTTTGTCAGCGGTCAGAGCACCCCGAAAGGTACCTTTAATGGTTATGTTAAGCGGTGATAATTTTCAATCCTTGTTTATCAATGAGGTTTAGCATTCTTAATGCTGCCCCATTGGGCTTAATTTCACCACGCTCCCATTTCGATACGCTTTCTTTCGTCATATTAAGCGCCAGAGCTAAACTAGCTTGAGAAATGTTATAACGGTCGCGTAATTTTTTGATTTCATCTCCAGACATCGGGCGAGCTTTAGCTATATGTTTACTTAAATTGCGAACCTGAATTCTAGCTTCAAGTTTTTTGGTTAAATCACCGTTAGAAATACCAGCCTCTTCCAGCTCTTTTGCAAAGCTAAGCATTTCGTCCAATTTAGTGCTCATCTTTCACCTCTACCAAAAGTTTTAGTTCGAGCATTTTTTTTATTTTTTTATCATTATACTTTAGAAGTTCTGCGGCAACGTCTTTGTAGCCTTCCAAGTCATCGTCCTCGATTTCCTTAGCTCCTTTTCCGCTGACTTCACTTTTTGACCAGCCATCGAAAAAAAACAGGTTAGTTCCACTTTTAAAGAAGATGATAGTTCGTGTGCCTCCACTCTTACCCGTGCCTTTTAAAGGAACCCGCTTCTTGATAACACCACCGCCTAAATCAGCTTCAAATACACCATTCATGACCTCAGACGCTGCTTTAAGTAAGGTATCTGTGGTGATTTTTAGTTTTTTGGCCTTTTTATTAAAAAGTTTTGTTAAGTAAACAGCCACGAAATCCCCGAAATGGTAATTTTTATTATAGTAATCCTTGCCATGATCTTGTGCAAGTTTTAATCGATATTGTCTATATAAGCTGGGTCAGAGTAGTTATCAAATCGAGACCATTGACTGTTAAACATCAGTCAAACCGTACCTATCAGGTTGTTGCGCTGCTTACCTGTGATAACCTCTGCTATTCCTTTCGTGTCTGTATTTTCATTATATAGGCCGCCATCTGGCAGCCTACTATATCTAAAAGTCAGGATCTTCTGCAATCAAACTAACTGCTGCTTTTCTCGGCCAAAATAAACATTCCAAACGGATGAATTTCCAGATAATAATTATCGCCAACATCGGGTTGCAATTGGGTAGCGTTAATCTGTAATAGCAGAGTTTGCCCTTGCCAATCTACGGTGACTTCATATTGTGGCCCCATGTAAGCCACATGGCTGATGGTGCAGCGTTGGCTGGTATTACCTTGATGGCTCAGGGTAATCGCTTCCGGTCTGACGCCTACCGTTACCGATTGCCAGTTGGTGGTGAAGTTGGCTGGTCGTGGCAGGCGATATTGGAAAATCTCAACATAATCAGTACCCAAAGTCGCCGGGAAGATATTGGCATCTCCCATAAAACTTGCCATAAACTCAGACGCCGGTTGGCGATAGAGTGTTTGTGGCGTGCCGATTTGCATGATTTTACCTTTATTCATCACCAGTACCGCATCGGAAACTGCAAATGCCTCACTTTGATCATGAGTAACGTATAGCGAGGTGATATTAAATTGCTGCTGTAATTCGCGGATTTTCTCGCGCATACTGCGGCGCAGATTGGCATCAAGGTTACTCAGCGGTTCATCGAAAAGTAACACTTTAGGTTTGAGGATCAGTGCGCGAGCGAGGGCAACACGCTGTTGTTGACCACCGGAGATTTGGTCTACGTAACGATCTTCAAAGCCGCCTAAATCCACCAGCTCCAGCGCCTCTTTAACCCGTTCGCGTATTTCTGCTTTAGGCTGCCCTAGCATTTTCAGCCCGTAGCCAATATTTTCCCCCAGTGACATATGCGGGAATAGGGCATAGGACTGAAATACCATACAGATGTCCCGTTGCTGAATAGAGCGATCTGTAACGTCTTCACCATCAATGAAAATTTTACCTGCGCTAGGTTTCTCCAGCCCGGCAACCAGACGTAATACGGTGGTTTTACCGCAGCCGGATGGTCCTAACAGCGTGACCATATGTCCCTGCGGAATAGAGAGTTCCAGATTATCGATCACGGTGTTGTTACCGAACCGTTTGGTTACATTTTTCAGTTCGACAAAATTTTGTTGTGTCATGTCGTCACTCCGTGATTACTGTGCATTTTTGGCTTTGGAGCGAGAGATCCGCGCTTCGCCAATCAGATAGTCAAATAAGAAAATAATGGCCAGCATAACCACAATCAGGATCGAGCCATAAGCGATAGCAACTCCGTATTCACCATCTTCCACTCGATTCAGAATATAAGAGGTTGCTACGCGGGTGTCTGGTGTGACCAGGAAGACAATCGCGCTGACGGTGGTAATCGCACGAACGAAGCTGTAGATCAGTGCAGATAAAATCGCCGGGCGCAGTAAGGGTAACAGTATATGGAAGATGGTTTTCATCGATCCGGCGCGCAGGCTGAGTGACGCTTCATCCAGTGATTTATCAATTTGTCCAAGACCGGCAATGCCTGCTCGGATACCTACCGGCACGTTTCGCATGGTCATGGAGATAATGACGATGGCTGCGGTTCCGGTGAGATAAAAAGGTGAATCGTTGAAGGCCAGAATGTAGGAAACCCCGGCGACGGTACCCGGTACGGCAAAGCACAGCATGGTGGTGAATTCGATGGTTTTTTTACCGCGAAATTCCTGGCGTACGACAATGTAGGCAATCAGCAGACCAAGGCTCGCGGTAATGGGAGCGGCGATACCGGCGTAGAGCAGGGTATCCAGTAATGATGGCCATGCGCCATCGTGCAGACCTTGACCGAACAGTTTGATGAAGTTATCTAAGGTCAGAGTGTAATCCACTCCCCAGTTGACGGTGAAACTGCCGTAGAAGATGCTGCCATATAACAAAATGTTGAACACAACCCAGATAAATAGGATGGCACAGACTCCCCAAACCAGTGACGTTGGTAACGGTTGTACGTCACCACGGTAGGATTTGCCGGAAACCGTGACGTAGGAACGTTTACCAATCCACAGATATTGCACGCAGAAGACCAGTAATGAGAAAACCAGCAGTGAAGCGCCGAGAGTACTGGCGGCCTGATAGTCGAGTTGAGAACCGGTGATATAGAAATAGATTTGGGTCGCCAGTAAGTCAAAGCTACCGCCCAGTACCAAAGGGTTACTGAAGTCTGCCAGCGACTGGACAATGACAATCAGGAAAGCGTTCGCCAGTGCCGGCTTCAACAGCGGGATAAAAACATTGAAGAATGTCTGATAGCGATTGGCTCGCAGAGTATAAGCAGCTTCTTCCAATGAGGGATGGATGGTTTTGATAGCGCCATCAAGGATCATAAATGCCATTGGCGTAAAGGCCAGAACTTGCGCCAGCCAGATGCCGGTAAAGCCATACAGCCAGTTGGTGTTGGTTAGGCCAAACCAGGTTGCCATAAATTCAGTGATATAACCGGAACGGCCCATCATTAGGGTGACGCCTAAACCAACCACAAACGGTGGCGTGACGATGGGTAAGATAGAGAATACCCGGCCAATAATGGCGGAACGGCGGGCGATTCTGGCGGTATAAATTGCCAGTACCAGCCCGAAGAAAGTGCAACCTACACCAACGGCTAGAGAGAGCAGAATGGAGTTGATGATAACCTGAATAATATGTGCCTGCCCCAGGATCGATATAAAAGCAAATGGGGCAAACTGACCGGCATCATCCGTAAACATCGGCATAAAGATGGCAATACTCGGATAAAGGATAAATATGCCGATTAGGGCAATAACCGCGACTAATGAGCCGATAACAAAACTGTCACCACCCAGCCATTCAAGGCGAGACAGGGCCAGAGTAATAATCGCGCCCAGTGAGATAAACAGGAAAATCGTCGAGTAGCCCAGCCCACGACCGATAATAGCTGCGCTAATAACCACAAATAGAGCGCATAATAAGGCATAACCCGCGTCAAAATAGTGGCGTCGATGTTGATTGCGGTTTGCTGGTGTCAGTGGACGTAGCAGCAGCACTGAGGGTAACAGGAACCACAGTAAACTGATGTTTAATTTGTTCCAGCCATAGGCGGCGAGAAGTTCATCTTGAGTAGAGTCGAAAAGGCCGTAGTCCAGGCTCCATGATGGCAAAAGCGCGAAGGCCAGCCACATTAGAGCAATCCACCAGAACACGGCATCCTGCTTCTGTCTGATAGGCAGGGTAAAGGCATGAGACATAATTTCCCTCCATTTTATACCCGTTATCTTTCAAGTTGCCTCTTTGTTGGCTGCACTCACTCACCCCGGTCACATCGTTATCCATGCTCCCGGGGATTCGCTCCCTTGCCGTCGCGATGCATCTTGAAATCCATAGGGTATATATTATTGTGTGGTAGCGACAGTAAGCAGCTATCCGCTAAGACATTATTGGTGCGGGAACATAAGGTAGCCTGACGGATAGCTTCTAAGGGCGGAGGTGATCCGCCCTTGACTGACTTTATTTAGCCATTTTCACTTCTGTCACCCATTTGGTAATTAACTCTTTGCGTACATCATTCGCGCCATATTTATCCATGTCGTAGTTGATCAGTTTCAGATCGGATAATTTAAGAGCCAAAGGAGAAGCTTTTGCCGTGGTATTGGTCAGGATCTGATAAGCTTTCCCTCTCTTCCAGCTCAATTCTTGTGCTTCTTTGGATAACACCCAGTCAACAAACAGTTTGGCGTTGTCCATATTGCGGGCGTTTTTGATGATACTTACGCCGCCGATTTCGTAACCGGTGCTTTCACATGGCGCGATAAGTTTCAGTGGTGCGCCATTTTCTACTTCCAATGAGTAATCATGCAGGAAACCGATACCAATCGCAGATTCGCCCCGGGCGGCATTTCGTGCTGGCGCAATGCCGGATTTGGTGTACTGAGAAATATTGGCGTTTAGTTTTTTCAGGTAATCAAATGCCTGATCTTTGCCCCATAACTGAACAAAGGTTGCTAACGCGGTGTAAGCGGTGCCTGAACTTTGAGGATCGGCAATCTGAATTTCGCCTTTATATATCGGTTTGGTGAGATCTTTCCAGCAGGTTGGAATCGGCAGATTTTTCTCTTTTAGACGTTCAGTGTTGACGCCATAGCCGAGAATACCGACGTAAACGGCGGAGCTGTAGTTGCCTTTACGTTTAGCCGGGTCGCGGAACTGTGGCATGATTTGTGTCAGATTAGGGGATTTGTAAGGTTCTAGCAGATCCATCTCTCCCGCTTGAGATTGTGGGTCCAGAGTCCCGCCGTACCAGACATCCGCTTGTGGATTGCGTTTTTCGGCTTCAATTTTTGCTAGGGTACTGCCTGAACCGTTACGGACAAAAGTGGTTTTTACATTATATTTTTCACCGAATGCTCTGGTTTCAGTTTCACACAAGGCGTTAGTCGCGCTGCAATAAACGATCAAACGTCCGGCGGCCTGAGCACTGTTGGTAAATGCAGCAACGGCCAGACCGGCTGCAATAAGTGTAGAGAGAGGTTTCAGTTTCATTATTTTGTCCTTAGTATTCAAAACTGCTTATTATTAGAAAGTAGCGAGGCTACCCCTGCCATATGTTCCCTTTTACCAACGTCTGCCATTAACAGTGGCATCAACAGCAAACCCATCATGGCGGCTGCGGCGGTGAGCAGGGCAAACATCCCTGACCAGCCATAGTGGGCAACCACCTGACTTAGTGGCCAGCCTGCGATTGCTGCGCCTAGGTAGGCGTACAATCCCAGATAACCCGTGACGGTGCCGGCAGCTTGTTTATGGCAATATTCCGTTGCTGCCAGCCCAATCAGCATTTGCGGGCCAAATACAAAAAAACCGATACTGAAAAAACAGACTGCCAACAGCGCATAGTGATGAATGGGAGTGAGCCACAATGCGGTGACAGTCATGAATAGCCCAAGAGCAAACAGGAGAATCATTGGGGCGCGTTGGCCGCGGAACAGTAAATCAGATCCCCAACCGGAAAACAGAGCACCGGTTAAACCACCGAGTTCAAACAGCGAGAGCGTCGCATTGGCACTGAGCAGATTGGCACCATGTGTTTCTGACAACCACAAGTTTCCCCAATCGTTAATCGCCATTCTGATGAGATAGACCAGAATGTAGGAGCATCCTAGCAACCAGATAGTTCTGTTAGTTAAGATGGTATCCCGCAGTATCTGCATCATCGGCATGGGGTGCGATAGCTGTTCATGTCGAAGCTCCAGTGAATCCTGCCGCCACTGCCCCACACTGGGCAAACCGTGCTGTTGTGGTATGTCGCATAACTGATGGCAGAGCCAGATGCCTAATAAAATGCCAATAATTCCCGGCATCATCAGGGCTGTTTGCCAGCCGTAAGTTGTCGCCAGAAAAGCGGACAACATCGGGACGGTGATACCGACAATATTAATGGAGATATTCCAGTATCCCCACCAGAAGCCGCGCTCATTGCGGGAGTACCAGTGTGTCAGCAATCTGGCGCAGGGGGGCCATCCCCAGCCCTGAAAGAAGCCGTTCAGTGTCCAGATGATCAGCAGAGCAGAAAATGATGAGCAGAAAGCAAAGATAATGTTTAACACACCTGTCATCACTAATCCGGCGCCCATAAACCAGCGATAACCGGTGTGATCATGAAATACACCAGAAATAAATTTTGAGCTGCCGTAAGCCAGATAGAACAGAGTGGTTATCCAGCCGATATGCCCTTTATCCAATCCCAGTTCCAACTGCATAACCGGCATAACAAAGTTGAAGCTTTTTCGCGTCAGATAAAACGCGGCATAGCCAATAATCATGGAAATCAGCAGGCGGCTACGCCAGTGGCGATAGTGTTGTGAAATCTGTTTCTGGCTGGTGGCTTGCATACCCGGCTCCTCCATGAAAATGAAATATAAAGAAAGGTTGATGAAAATGGATGGGATAAGGTTTTAGGCAACTAGGAATAATTCCTAGTTATGCCTGATTTTCATCAGAATTTGTGGGCAGCTTAACAATTATACGCGTGCCGTTATCATTGCTTAACTGCCAATCTCCACCTAACGCGCGGATACGTTCTTCAATACCTTGGAGGCCAAATCCACCTTTTCTTTTATCTTCTGTAATGCCGATGCCGTTATCACTGATTCTGAGTTCGATCACATCCCGGTGTTGCCGCAGGATGATAGCGATTCGAGTCGCTTTGGCATGTTTACTAACGTTGTTCAGTAACTCTTGAACCAGACGGTAAAGGGTAAAAACCACCGTTTCATTGGTTGGATTTTGAGGAAGCTGGTAGTCCAACCGGCAATCAATATGTTGTTCTTTAAACGCAAATTCATGGATCAGATGGTGAAGCGCTTTTTCTAAGGACATCTCTTCCAAAACCGGTGGGCGCAATTGGCGTAATAATTGACGGGTGGATTGGTGGATCTGTTGGGCCAGGTTATTGATCTGTTCTGCGATCATTTCTGTTGCCGGGGTGATGGCGGTACGTTTTATCAGCGTTGCCTGAATTTGAATGGCAGTAATATTCTGACCAATTTCATCATGTAACTCGCGGGCAATACTTTTACGAATATCTTCTTCTGTGTGAACCAGCTTCTTCATCAGAGTATGGCGGGCGGTTAGTTCCTGCTCTAAGAGTTCATGGTAGCGTTGTAAATTTTCAGCGAGCTGTTGTTGGCGGCTGATTGCTATCCCCAGACCTATGCCTAAGAGGGCCTGAATGGTCAGGAACATTTCCAGTTCGCCTAAATCGTTAAAAGCGCCACTGAATTGCCGAGCTGATGTGATCATTAGGCTCCCGAGTAAAGCCGCCAGTACGCCGCCTTGCCAGCCATAACGGTAGGCCATGAAGACATTAGGGATAAAGATGAGAATCACCAAAAGGTTTTCAATTTCTGGTGACATAAAGATCTGGGCGCTTAATCCTAGCAAGCAGAATAGACAACACCACATCAACAAAGAAGGGCGTAACTGCGGATCAGGGTCACTCGGTTGCAGCATATTTTTTAGATGTTGCTGACGTAGATATTCATAGATCAGATAAACAAAAGGTGACAATAAAACTCCACCGGTTAACGAGGTGAGAAACAGGTGGCTGGTGCCGGCAGTCAGCGTAAATCCCAGACAAACAGCCTGCAATACGCTATTGGCGGCTACGCCAGCCAGCAGAATCGAGAGCCGTTGCCAATACAGGGGATAGCGCCACCAGAATTGTTGCACGATAAATGTGGGTATTAGGCTGAGAAAGGGCGA
The DNA here is from genome assembly GCF_003287735.1 of Photorhabdus bodei. Lineage (GTDB taxonomy): Bacteria > Pseudomonadota > Gammaproteobacteria > Enterobacterales > Enterobacteriaceae > Photorhabdus > Photorhabdus kayaii. The sequence continues at coordinate 48,358 of NZ_NSCM01000036.1, forward strand.
TAACAGAATGATATTGTGAGTAATAAGTTGTTCGCTGTTAAGCCATAGCAAAATGGTAATCTCAGTGGCTAACAAGGTGGGTAAGTAACGACGCCCCAGTAGGATAAACAGCGCTAGCCGCAACCCTTGTGGCAGAAGTAGTGCAGCTTGTTGCCCATTGTCATTCAGGTAGAAGCTGATGGTCCACAGAGCAAGCCAGCTCAGCGAATAAAAAATCAGCAGAAAGAGTGATAACAGGCCAAATCGTGATCCTCTGTTCATGGATTCCCCATGAGAATCTGGTGTTGCAGAGCGTAATGGACCAGATCAATGGTGCTATCGCACTGGAGTTTGCTGAGAATATTGGCACGATGCACATGAACCGTTTTATGACTGAGATAGAGTTGTTCTGCGATAGTTTTAACATTAATGCCATTGATCAGCAGATCAAATATTTCCCGTTCTCTGGGGGTTAGCACTTGCAGTGCTGTAACCTTCTGTGATGTTTGGCGCAGTGCTTTTAGTGCATCAGCGCACAAATAGCAGCCTCCTTGATGTACGGAGCGTACTGCCTGTACTAATTCTTCCGGGCCGCATCGTTTGGTGAGATAGCCGCAGGCACCGGCATCCAGCGCACTTTGTACAAATGCGGTGGTGTCATAAATGCTGAGAATAATGGTACGAAAATCAGGCCGTTTTTGCCGTAACCGAGTGAGCAGGTGTAAACCACTTTCATCCGGCATCGCGATATCCATCACGGCAACATCAATCGGGTTTCTGAGTAAACCCAACCAGGCTTCTTTGGCATTGGCGTATTGCCCGGCGATTTCAAGATCATTTTCAAGCGTGAGTAATTGGGCAAAACCGGAACGGACGACTACGTGGTCGTCAATAAGTGCAACTCTAATCATAAGTTTTAGTTAATAGATAATGGTAAATACAATAACTTCCATGATGTGCAGGAAAGGCTGGTTGTGCAAATTAATCAATTAAATCTGCAAGAAAGCTAACAAATTTAGTGAGTTGTCGGATGACTAAGTAGATGGAGGGAAAGATTGTTTGTCAACTATGAATTTATGAGCCACCTTTATGCTCTGAGTACTGGCGTGGCGAAAGCCAGAAAAATGGGGATTAGCAAAAACCGCCGTAAACCCTCGCATTGAGCTAGGATTTACGGGGCAATTGTTAAAAAAAACCTTTTTTATCTATCCGTGTGGTTTTAAAAGCTGGAAAAGAGGCCAGGCTAACCACGAAAAAACAGGTAAAAACTTTAATCATCAAAAGTAAAAAGAAGTAATTAAGGATTTTTTAAACAGGTTAAAAACCCGATGGCATTCTAACATTGGAAGAGAAAACATCAGAAAAAACAGGTTTTAAATTGATTAAACAAGGTGAAAAAATGACAGTATTAACCTAATAACAATAATATATCATATCAAAACATTTAACAGTATTAACCACATTAAACCGATTTTCTTAAATAAAAGATTTTTCCTGACTGCAACAAGTTCACGAAAAATCAGAGACTATAATTGTAGAAAACCGAGATGCCTTTAGATTAACCCAAAAAAGCAAGAGTATTTAACAACATTAAAAATGATTAAAGAAACTGGCGTTAATCTTAATACCGTTAGCTATCTGCTACCCTCACTGGTTTTAAACCTAAAAAATTAAATACAGAAAAAGGAGAAACGAAAAACGAGAAAATCTAAATATCAGCTTAATGAAAACAAGAACATTAAATACGATTCAGAAAATGTAGAAACCTTTAGATTTACCACAATTAAGTAATAAAAACCTTTCGTTACAATAGATTTATAATTAAAAATAAGCAACCCCTCAGAATGAAAACCACTGTACAAGTTTATCATATTTTTAACATTACTTTTTTAACTTACATTTCCCTTTTATCGGTAATTAATCAACTAAGGATTAAAAAATAGGCGCCACATTAGCCAGCTTTTTAAAAGGTACAGAGTGACTAAAAACAACCTATTCCGTGCTATTTTTAATCCACTTATCGGTAAATCGGTAATACTACACTCCACTTATTTTACATTTACCTAACCAGCTATGACTATTTAAAAAGACAAACAGGGAGAGATTAAATACTTCATTCAATAGACTGATTTAACCAAGAAAATTAAAGTTTTCAGTAGTGT
>NZ_NSCM01000037.1 GCF_003287735.1 Photorhabdus bodei
TCCAGCCCTCAGAGGCCAGCAGAACCGCTTTTATGCGATCACACTCCCTCTTATCACGACAGGTGTGATGGAGGTGTTCGAGTTCGGCTTTTTGTTCATCGGTAATGAATATTTTCATGACTGGTACCATGATCCTTATTTTGGGAAAAATCAAGCACCTTCAATGATTACGGGCATATATGTCATAATGATTAAAAATATGACTACCCATCTTTCGTTAAATAAGCGTTATACACAGTTACACCGCTGATGTTGGTTCGCCAACCCCGCTCACCAACTGCTTTCATTCACCCGACCCTTTGTGGGGTCAGGTGAATGAGCTCTATCAGCCGTGCAAATGTGCATAACACACAACTCGTTTTACAATTCACACCATAGACGCCGCTCAGACTTTTAGCTAACCTAACCAGAAAATAATCATATTATTTATCTGAACATTGTTTCAACAAGAGACTACCCAATGACTAACCATAATGACATACAACGTACAATGCGCGCTCAGATTCGGGGAGCAAAAGCTGCCAGGATTTATCGTAATTTACGCCAGCGTTTACGTACTTGGGATGAACATTGTGTTGCCAAAGCCCACAAATACAATCTCCCTAGCTGGATGGGACATATGCCCATTTATTTACTTGTTAGCAGTATAGTAGTCACTTTGCTGGCAGGAGTACTAATGGCAATAGGAGTTATTGTGCTGATCTTTGGACTACTACTGGGATTTTCACTAGCTAAAGATAACAAGCAAGATACTACCTACAGTGAATCTCTAAAAGCTAAGTATCGAAATGGTTCAGAAGGTTATGGTTTTTACTCCAACGGCAGCAAACTAGATGATTAAAAACAGTGAAATAAATTATCTATACCACTGTTTAATATAATCATATAAACTATTTCATGATTTTGTTTGACACCGACTCTCCCATTCTGGCACCACTAGATTGAGCTTCAGAAGTCCCATGTCGCAACGCTGTGTTTTCTAATGCACCACCAACTCTGATACCCGCCCACGACAACGCTCCCATCCACAATGCTGGCAGCACAATAAACATCGTCCCCATCACAAAACTCATAATGATATCGTCTGTGCTATTCTGAAAACCGGCCATATTCCAGCGGCTGTGCGTATCCGAACCGTACAATGCCTCCAGTAACCAGCTGTCCAACCAGCGTGCCAATTCCCACCAGAAGGTCAAAAAGTTCAGCGCAAACACGACAAAGGTCAGCGTAATGACCGTCTTATATTCATAGACAGCAAATACGATAATCAGGGGCAATATGATAGTCACCGCCATCAGTATAACAGCCTGCACCATTGGTAATGCCTGGCGCATTGCATCAAACGCCGGAAATGCCGCCAGACTCCCCAACGACATCCCCCCCAATGAGGCCACACGGCCCACCGAATTCATCAGGGTAAAATCCGCGTTACCCCCGTAACCTGCATAGACATGTCCCCCCTGAGATGCGGTCAAGCTTTCCGGGCTCACCAGACGCCGTATCACCGCTTCTTTGTATTCTGACGTATCTTTGCCCATCAGCTTCAATGCTGCCGATAACCGAAACCACATACCTGGCTCAGCCTGAGCCATCACCCGTTTTTCCAATCCCACTTGACTGTCTGACCACCATTCTTTGCAAGTCGGATATCCCCCCTGCCCCGTATTAGCCAAACCGTCATCACGGTGCGGTTTCCAGGGAAAATCCGAACGAGGCGTTTTTGACTGAAGCACATCATAATAACCCGCACTATTCAGAAACGTTTTTGACCCTAACCCTTCAATATCCCGTAATACCGCTTCATCCAAAGTTCTTCCCTCGTCCCAACGTTTCCACTGATACAATGCAAGCGCATAACAGTCATGGGTGAAATCCTGTAATATCTGCGCCAGTGCCGGATTATTAATCCGCGTATGCTGGACCTCAAAACGCAGTTGCCTCAGGTCGGGACGGCAGGGAAGAGAAGCTGTTGCGGCCTGAGTCACCCCTTTGGAAATCTGATGAACCAGTATCCACCAAACCGGAGCCGCCGCTGTTTTACCATCAAGCGACGATATCACGGACGCATAGCCCGTTTCAGCCGGTTTCGGTGTCCAAGTGCCGCAACTTTTTGCCCGCGAGTCATCATACGTAATGGTACTCAGACTCACATTGACCAACGGCATACAACAAACAATCATCACCAGAAAAGCGCCATACAAAGTGTTTTCAATCCGGGTCACTGAGAGCATGCCCTTATTTCCTTCATCCTCCCCTTCTTCCCGGACTTTCAGCCAGATACCTATCATTTTGAATGTCAGCGGCAGCACAAATAACCCGGTGGCCAGCAGCACATTCCACAAGCCGTTATTCACCATCCAGCCCAGCAGGGTCAGAAAATATTCCAGGTAGCTGTAAGTTGTCATGACTGCTCTCCGGAGACGAAGAACATGGCATACTCACAACATCCCACAAATCCCAGCGAAATGAGTGCCATCCGTTTCAGAGCCGCTTTCTGTGTTAACGGCAATGGGGATCGCCAAAGCTGCCACATGAAACAGGCAATAACACTGTACATGGCCAATCGCCAGGCCAGCCAGCCGTAACGGGTCGCGTACATCCAATGTTGTAAGGCATTGAACTGAGACGGATACTCAAAGCCAACTGCGGCAACAAGTAACATACCCCCCATCATCAACGTGACGATTAACCCCCGCCTGAAATTCCGTTTCAGTCCCACTATCAACCTCTGTTTAGTGCCAGTCGGTGCCCGGATTTCACTTTGCTCAGACATCATTATTGTCCTTCACGCCCTTTCGGTGGCACAGACAAGGTGTGAATACGGCTGTCGGTATTATCGGTGGATTGCCGTTGCAGATTCATTTCAACCCGATTTTGTTCACGCTCAAGCGTGGTCAGTGCGGTATTTTGTGCAATCGCCCGGCGCAACTCCATTTCATTCTTCAGGGCAGTGATTTCTCTGTCCAGTATCGCAATGCGACGATCACTCTCTGCCATAGCCTGCGCCTGAGCAGCGGCATTCGGTTCTGCCTGCCCGGTCATCAACATTCGCCGCATAGTGAGCGCAGTCTCAATGGTGTCTGCCATCGCTAACTCACTGGCCAACCGACTCACCAGCGCACCACTGTCCGGATCACGTTTCAGGGCCTGGACAACCCCACGAGTCACCGCCAAGCTACCCGTTTTGAGTTTTGCCAGATTGACTACAGTAGGCGCATTTTCCCCGCTGACCAGTTTCATCAATTGCTCAATGTTGGTTCTGGTCGCCTCTTCCAGCATCGGCGCAAACCCCGTCCCGGCAACACTTGCACCCGGCTGGTCTTCGGTACCGCCACTGGTACACTGACGACTGTCCGTACAGGTACGAACCGAACGATCACCTAACACCCTGACGACCGCGGCGGCGGCTTCTTCACTGTTCTTGAATTTCTGGCAAGCAGCGCCATTACATTGTGTGCGGTTGACATTGGCATGGCTATTCGCCGGCAGGTTGTTCATCATATTGAAGCCGGCTTTTGCCAGATCCCGGATAGGCTGAATCGCTTTCTGCCCTTTTCCTCCCCGTTTTTCACCCCCAATCCAATTTGAACCTTGTGTACCGTCCGCAACCTCCATTTTTTGTGTCGTGCCGACCGCGTCACCGTTGCCGGTATTCACCAGCGTTTTGTATTCCTCCATCAACGCCGCTTTAGTCCATTTACTGCTATCCGAGAAATCCATCATACGCTGTGACATGTTCTGACAACTCAGTTGTGATTTGTCGAACGCAATACCTGCCTGTAACACACCGTTGGTCAGCATTTCATATAATCCCGGATTAGCACGCTGGATAACCATTGCCGGCAAACTGGCTACGGCCCCAGTAGCCCCTTGTATCACTTCCCCCATCAGGTTTTTAAACCCCGAAGTCAGGCCATTAAGCTGATTCCCTACCGTCGTTTTTAAATCAAAGTTACCGCACATCAGGTCACTGCTCCAACCGAGGTTTAATCCGCCCAAATGTTGCAGATGACTGCGGGTCGCCGGCTGCGATATCACTGATCCGCCACCCATGTTGTAAAACAGTTTGTCCGATACCGCCCCATTCAGGCTTTTCCCATAACCTATCGGGCTGTCAGCAATGGCAAAACCTGCCGCCTGAACAACAGGAGCACGCATAAACGCCAGTGCTATCAATACAGGCAAAAATAATCGTTGTCTCATCCCATGATCCCAGTCTCAAAAATCGGTACTGTAGAGAAAAGTCTGTCCACGTCGCTGACAACAACTATAGGGTTGCCACAATGCAAAGACATAATTCCCGTCCTTTGCCGCTTCCCCGCTGTTATCCGGAAAAACAGCACAAGATGCGCTCATTTTCGGCGCTATACGTTGCCATTGATGATTCTGGCTACCCGTATTTTCGACTACTTCGCCGGGTGGCCAGTAACCCTGTTTACGGTTCCCTTGCAGGGATTGATAAACATGCCCCTGCCCAGTACGGGTGATAATGTCTGCTACCCGTTGCGCTACTACCGCAGCCGCTTTATTATCATCCTGTTGTGTCACAAACCCGCTTCGCGGATAAATATTGCCCCACATATTGCCCCGAAATGAATCACCCAGTTCACGTTTACCCGGAATAAGCGCCTCGGGATAAAATGATTCCGGCACACCGGTCCGCCAAACCAGGCTATCCAGAGTACTCAAAAAGTAAGGCACAAAAGGCGCGGCGGCACTTTTACACGCATACCCCGAAATTTTTCCGCCCATCATGGCAGTTGCCGGATGCCCAATCGCATCGGCATATTTAAAATGCAGATTGTTTTTTCCGTTGCCAGGGATTTTCAGCTGATGATTGCCACCACCCATGACTATCCCGGAAAGTGCACCGGTGACCATATTTTCCACCTCACCGACTGCCTGGCTGACCGGCGACATTTCTCTCCAGGGATTACCGCCAGGCGCGTTATAGACGGAGACCACGGCCTGAGGAATAAAATGTTCCACTTTCACCGAGGTACGCACCTTGCACCCCCAGGGAGAACACAGCAGCCAGTAACAGAGACCTTTTATCCGCCAACTGATGCACGATACCGATGCGGCACTGGCCACAATCTGGGCCGTATTCACACTGGCAACGGCCACGGGCGCCAGAACAACCGTTAGCATCAGGACCATACCGAACTTTTTCAGCCGGGAATGCCATGTTAATGACGATAAATCCGAAGATTTCATGGCTGGTTTTCCTGCTGATAGGTATCCCAAAGTAACCGGGCCTGTCTGACGTCTGTCGTACCGTACACAACAGAACCATCATCAAAAACCACTGCCGGGAACTTCTTAAGGCCCAGAGTCCAGGCATTCAGTAACCCCTGGTAAGCCTGACGAATATGTTGCCCCTGTTGATGCCACGATGGAGACTGCAAAATCTGACGGGCCTGTTTGATTGCCTGTTGAGGATCAGCGGATAACTGACCGAACAGTTGTGCTTGCAGTTGTTCGGCCTCATCAAGGTACACAACCCGGACACGTTGATCAGCATTGCGCGGTGGATGGCTTGTGTCGGTATATATCACTGTGCTGGCAAACACGGATACCGGCATTAACAACGGCAAAAGCGTCCAGAATACCCTGATATTCATAGCCTACACTCCTGCATGGCTAAGAGATCCTCATCACGCACATCCGCCTCTTTCTCAGATATCAGACCACGAGCACGGTCCAGCCTTCGCGCCACAACAAAGGCGGCATCCAATTCGCTGCAATGAAGCGCTTTCATAATCGCCCTGCGCTCTGCCTTTTCCTCTTTCTCCGTCATACCCAGCGCCAGATAGACACTGGGCGGCACCACCCGAAACAACGCCTCCACTTTTTTCGACAACACCACGCCTTCGGTGTAACAGCCCGGGTGTTTGCTGGCTGACAACAACACCGATTTTTGTTCTTCAGACAGCTTTTTAAAACGCGCTATCTGCTCAACTTCATCCGGCGGCATTGTCAGACACAACCACCACTCTGCCATATTCAGCATTTTCTCCGCACTATCCGGATAGTCCGCCAAATTCTGAGTAGCCAGCCACAACCAGGCGCCCAGTTTTCGCCACATCTTGACCACTTTGGTCATGTAGGGCGCCAACAGCGGATTAGTGGTCAGTATATGCGCCTCATCCACCACAAAATTAATCTCCCGGTCCTCAAACTGGTCGCGCTCCGCCATATTGTTGATGGTATTGACCAGAGACACCATCGCCAGCGACATCTGGGCACCATACCCTTCACGCGCCAACGTACCGAGGTCAATCAGCGTCACATCGGCTTCTGGCCACGGAGTTCCCGGACGATTAAACAATTCCCCCTCAAAACCACTGGTGAACATTGACATCGCCCCCGCCATCTCTTCGGCACGGGCACGACGCTGTTCGGTACGCAATGATCGCCCCTGTTCATCCCGCCGGCTGTCCCGGGCAATCACAGACAATGCCTTTTGCAGATCTTCCGCTATCATCTGTCGGCCATCGTCAGCACTCGCTTTTGCCGCCATCATGATAGCTTCGCGGATCATGCCCCGATCCGCCCGCGTCAGACGTTCTTCTTCCTTCTTCTCCCCGCCGGTGATCATCATGCGGGCGGCAATTTCCATTTCACCCAGAATATCGCGTTGCTCATCGTCCCCATCGTCTTCAATTTCCTCTGCCGGCTTTTCACCCGCCAAATCCAGCTGAGAAGATGCCATTTGAAGCAATTGGTGAGCATCAGCAAACAGCGCCAGACTGACCCCACAGCCCGGTTTAATGCTGATTTTGTTGACACTCAGCCCCAGACGTTGACAGTAATCAGCAAACAACCCAAAACTGTTGCCCGCTTCCGCCACAAATAATCGGGGACGGTGCACCGCCATCAGCTGCGATAAACTCGCACAGAGCGTAGCCGACTTCCCCGCACCGGTCGGCCCGAACAGCAACAGATGTGCATTCTGGGTACGGTCATGTTTATTTTGCGGATCAAATGTCAGCACATCACCGCCCCGGTTAAAAAAGCTCAGACCCGGGTTACCGGTGCCGGTCGCCCGCCCTGTCACTGGCAACAACCCGGCCACATGCTGCATCCAAGTCAACCGGGTATACCAGTGATGCTTGTCTCGTTGCGGGTTAAAACACATCGGTAAGGCACGCAGATAACCGTTTAACGGCGCGACGTCGCATTCGGGTTTGACCGGCTGCAACCCCGAGACCAACAGGGTTGCGACCAGTTGCTGATGCCGACGGTTCAAATCGTCAACATCAGCCCCCTGTAACAGAAAGATCAGTGCAGAACGGCACAGTTTATGTCTCAGCCCCAGATGTGCCTTAGCTTCTTTTACGTCTGCGCGTACTCGCCCTGATTCAGTATTTTCTCCCACTGCATTTTTTGACAACCGGTCAAAATCCTGTTCCAACCTATCCTGGGCCGGTATGACAATGGTCAGTGAAACAAGAGTACCTGACGGTAATAAATCCATCAGCGCATTAATATGTTCACCCCGGACCATTTCACCGGTCAACGTTCCCGGCTCCGGTGGGCGACGCAGCCGTTCAACCGGTACCGCTCGATGAGCAATATTATCAAACCACCAGACACCGTTTTTCACATCAGAACGTGGCGGGGTAAACCACAAGGTTTCCGTGAAATCATTATCTGGCTTCCACTCACCAGCCTGTGGGGTTGCATAACTAGCCGCCTGATACAACGTCGTTTTATCTATCCAATCTGGAGCGGGATTGAATAACCGCAGTAACCAGTGATGAATCTGTTCACCATCTTGTCGTTGGCACAAAATACCTGCACTAGCCAGAGAAACTGTCAGTCGGTCACACACCTGATTAAGCAACACAATGGGTAGCAAGCTTTCTTTCTGTCCGACAGGGACCCAACGATAAATGACCATTCGGGTACGGCGTTGCTGTCCCCGCCAGGATTGACCAGTAACCAATGAATCGTTAAACAGTCCTTCTGGTCGGGTTATCCCCTTCAGATGACGTTCGGTTTCAGCCAACCAAGCTTCAGTGAAGGCTGAACCCTGCGCCCAAGGTTTAATATACTGACGAAGTTGTGTCAGATATAACGCGGGATCATCCTCATCCTGACAAAAAAACTGTACCACCCAGGGAGATACGTCATCTTCTTCCAGACTATCTTGCAACGCATCTTCTACCTGGTCACGAATGTCTTCCAGACGGGCTTTGGGGCGTCCTTCTGTCGATACCGGAGAAACCGTATAAATAGCACCGACTGAAAGACCATCATCCAGCAACAAACACTTCTCATCGTCCAAATATTCGGCCCAAGGCAGGTAATCAATGATAGACGGCCAAGTATCATACAACGCAGCTTCATCCGTGCTGGTCATTTTACCGGGACGCCTCAAAGGTTCACGCCCAACAACGGTGGAAGATGACGGTAGTATGACCTCAGTTTCACCCAAAACTTCCGATAGATTACCCCGTTTACGCAAGCGGACTTTATTCAACAGCGACCACATCACAATGCCTCCGTCCGTTCACCCGGCAAAGCATATTGCACCTGGTTGTAGAACGAAAACACCGTGCTGTATCCCGGTACCGGCGAATTTCCCGCAACCAAATGGGGAAAGAGATACATCACCATGTCCGGATTGGGTAGCCGTGGGAAGGTTTGACTGATTTCATTTTCCTGTGTACGACTATAACTTTCAGTGTAGTCCAACATGGCCTGTGGCTCCCGTTCGTTCAGCCCCCGACGCAGCACTTGACGGGCTTCCAGCGTGGTCTGTGACGACGCGGCTTTTCCCTGCCACAATGCCAGCATAGTCTGGTCTCCCGATGGCAACATGTCCTCTTTGGACGTGCTGCAACCGGTCAAGACCGTCGTCACTATGAGCAGGCAAACCCAACAGCCTGATTTCAATCTGACGCTACACATACTGGTTCCACAGATATGCATTTTCTCAGTCCAGCCCATCGCTGTTCTCCTGTTCCAGGCTAAAGGGGTATTTCACCTTGCGCCCCTGTGTTTCGTAATCAATCGGTATTTGTTGGGTAATATGTACCGCCACGCTGGCTCCCGGCGGTACGTAGACAGCATCAAAGGTTTGGCCGTAACGGGCTTTGACCCATTCCGACACGGCTTTAAATCCTCCGGCAGCAGCTTGTCCCAAAACCGCTTTACCGGCATCCCCGGTCAGTGATGACGTCTCACCGCCGTAACCGTTGGACTGAGTGGTTAACTGGCTTTGCGACAACACATCACCCGCAGCTGTGCCACCAGAAAGAGCAAATAAGGTTGGTAAATAACTGGATGCATTGGATTTACGTTCACCGCTGATACACGGAATACCGTTGTCGTCAGATAGCCAGCCGATATCGCCGCCGCTATTATCCTGAACGTGATGGCTGCCATTGGTGCGATGATCCGATTTCGGCACAGTTCTGACGGTACCGTCTGCAAAGACAAAAGTTAAAGAAGTGACATTGCCGCGCACACAAGACAAGGTCCAGTCACCGGTAGCTGTACCCGAAACAATCGCGCCTTCCACGTCCGGCAGTTCAATGCCGTTGGCAGTCAAGTTATCTTTACCTATCAGTATCTTAAAAGGATACGGGTCAGTGACTTTGTCATTCACCGGCACCCGGCCTAATAATGCCGTCATCGCCTGGCTGCCGACCAGCGTCGTATTTTCGGGCAGGGTATAAACGGGCCGGATAGCCTCGTTTGTATCACCCTCGGTAATGGCTTGCTGATTTTTAGTCATACCGTCGTATTCCAGTTTCTGACGGCTCAATGCATTGTCCTCCAGAAATGACACGGGAAAACGGGGAGTCGCTGGCTGACCGCTCATTGCAACCTGTGGGTCAGCCGGTAACGCATCCTGTGGGGTAATCCAGACCAGCCTGTCCCCGCCTGAGGTCGTATTTTGGCCGGTATCGTCCAATCCTAATCCCAGCGGAATCTCACGCTCAACCAGAGGGGAGTTTGTACTCATGCTTTTATTGCCTAACTGACGGGTCAACTGATCAAGTCGGCTGAACAGCGTTTGCTGCTCCGCTTTCAATACCTGCTGTTGCTTTTCTGTTTCCTCACGGGCACCCGCTACCGCCTGGTTAATCTGGTCAGTCATATTCTGACTTCCGTTCCGCCATTTCTCATTGTCCGCCAGTAATTGTGCATTTTGTTTTTCCAGCGCCGCCTGCTGAACACGGATACTGCGCAAAGCACCAATCAGGGTGCGCAACGTGTCTTCCGAGGTATCTCCCTCAATCCCCAATGCCCGCAGCTCCCCAGGAGACAGTTCTGCCAAGGCCTGATGATTCACTGTCTGGCTGACAGGAATCTCTGATTGCCGACAACTCTTGATACCCACCGCCAGCCCTGCAATAACAAAAGCAGGCACGACCCATTTCACCAGACCGTTCGACTTAATTTGCATGGGGATTTCCTTGTTGCTTCATCGGCGTTTTTGACCTCACCGGTTCTGGCAGAAAGGCACGGTCAGGCCGACCTTTCACCACCAAATAGACGGTAGTCGTGTCTTCCGGCGTGCCTGACGGTCCCAGCCAACGATGCTGAAAGGTCGCTGCTATGAATTGCCCCTGTAACCTGCGTGGATCAAGCACCACGTTCTCACGGTGGGCGTTACGTACTTTCAACGCCACCACAGCAAGGTTATCCACGCCCCAGCCCCCTAACGGGGAAACTATTACCGGCGCAGAGGGATACAATGTGGTTAATCGGGGTGGTAGCGCCAATGATACCGGGTGAATGCCGGGAACAGCTTCTACTGTACGCAACGGCGCATACAGACTCTGCGCGGCGTAACGAGTCAGAACCACCGGCAGCGGAGCCGTGTAGGACAGTTTTTGGTGCCAGGCGGCTTGACGTTCACCGGCAGGAGAGGGAGACGTTGCTGACGCATTATCCTCTTTGGCACCGTGATGAATCTGGTAGTTGGCCGTCAGCGTGGTCACATCCCCGTGGTACACTACACGAACCGGCTCAAGGGGACCTTTTCCATTTGTGGCTGTCACATCCAACAAAATCACTTCACCACTTTCCACATCTTGAAGCTGCAATCGGGTCTGAGCAAACGCATCACTTGGATACAAATACACTGCACCACCGGTGCTTTGTACCCGCAATTTGCCATTCAGCGCACTCGGAAAACCTACCCGGACATTTTTATCCACAAAAACCACCCGCTCCTGTCCGGCATGCAAGGCAACCGGCAGCGGGATGCGCTCCCACTTCATCAACTCCACGGCTTCAACGGGTGAAACTGCAACCAGCCCGGCGAATAATAATGCGGTCAATGCCAATAACTCGACGAATACCTGTTTTTTCACTGGAATATCCCCTTTTTCGCCGGTACCGGCTGCAATGCGGCTTCCAGCCGTTGCGGTGTACTGTCATAACAATCCAGTGCCAGACCAAACGGGTTACGCTCTGCATCCCCTTCCCAACGGGTGATTTTAATTGGGTAACGTACCAGTGCCCGTTTTACCGGCTCAGCATGAAAATATTCATCGGCCACTAAATCTAACCGGATAACCCAGTTATCCCGGTCTTTTACCATCACATTGCTGTCACGAAAGCCCCGTTCCGGAATTTCATACACCACCCGCACGCGATCTTTTAACTCACCCACTTGTGACCGGTTTTGAGCATCCTGTTCCAGAAACACCTGGCAGGAGGGGGTCAAATACGGAGAAAGCGCTGCTATTTTCGCTGGATAATCGACTTCCCCGTCTTTCGGCCAGGCATTCAGTTGCTGAAAAATATAAAAGCCAAAGGCATAGACCTGGGAGACCGGCACTTGCCACCACGGGCGGGTACTACCACTGCGGACATCCGGCGGCGTATAAATGGTTAACTCTCTCGGCGCCATCATCCAGCCACTCAGACTCAGCAACAACAACAAAACCAGCACACCACAGGCCGCACGTAACGTCAGGATATGCTGGTCCCGATTTTGAATCGCATGACGAAAACGGCTCATAACCGCCCCATTCGGGTCATTACCCGGTGACGGCGGCGCAACGACCAGCGTTGTGATGTGATAATCAGTGACGGGTCACCCAGACCCCAGCACCGCTTTTTAACCTCCAGCCGTCGATAGAGATAATGCGCCGGTTTACCGCGTTTCATCCGGGCCAGGTATTTGCCACCAAAGGCAATCAATAATAACGGCGCAATCAGTGCCACCGTCGGTATCATCACCCAACCCGTTACCGGTGCCAGTAACAAGCCAATGACCGTGCCAGCTATCAGTCCCGTTAATGCCGTCCAGCCCAGCTCTGGGGTAGTAAATCCCCGGAACACGACAGGTTCAGCGTTAAGACGGTCAGGTAAAAAACGAATAGTCTGAACCATACTGACGCTTCCCTGGGGTTAAAAGAGAATGGACGTCGATTTGCCCAGCAACCAGATAACAGCCACTAACAGCACCACGCCAACCACCACAATCGCGCCAAATTTAGTCCAGGAGGCTCTGTCACTGCGAACTTCAGAAAAAGTATGGATTGCCGCTGTCGCCACATTGATAAATGCGATCGCGGCAACGACCAGCCCGCCTATCACGATGCCGTCCTGCAAGTACCCTTTGACGGTATTAAAAATGCCACCACCACTCCCGCTGGAAGGCGGCTCAACCGTTGGCAATGCCGCTGTCACGGGTTGACAAACCAGATAAGCCAGCACACTGAGTGACACTACACAGGTATTGATACGGACAAACAGGCGGAACAGTGACTGACATCCCCGGTTTAACAGACCCATTTCCTTTTCCCTTTTTTCCATTACAGGTTAAAAAAACCGATTAGCTGGCAAACATCCAGATAGCCATCACCAGCAACAACGCCACACGAATGACAAAACGGTTCATCGCCGCTTCACGGACCTTTTCATTGGCCCAGCCCTGCCAGACGTCCACCATTCCCCATGCAGCCCAGAGAAACAGCACCGCTATCAGTAAACCAATACAGAGAAATTGCATCACATGGGGATCGAGATTGCCGGAAGCGGCCCTGAATGCATTGCGTTGTACCTCGTTCACCGTATTCGCTCCTGACGATATTGACCGGTCACATCCAGCACAGCCGCAGAAATCCCGGGTTGGGCACGGGAGGGGGTCAGATAGCGGTTAATGCCTTCACGGACAATATTGAGGTCCCGGTTAGCACGTAGATAATCAAAATAAAAACGGTCTGCCTGACCATCCTGAACGGCCAAAACCCGGGCACGCTCCAAACTGGCCTGCACCTGGTCAAGCTGTTTGAGTGTGGTGGCCAATTCATCTTTTTCCCCGGCCAGCACAGGCCAACTCATTAGTATCGTCAGGACAAAAAGACTATGGGAAAATAAACGGAAATAAACCATAGCATTACCCTAAATCTGCGTAGATATATACATCAACAGAGTGACGAAAAAGAGTAACGATTACAGTGAATAATTGTTTATCTGATTTTGAAAATTTTGGGTACTTGAATTTAAGGTTGAAACCAGGGCGGGATTCCACTTTGTATTTAACTTAAGGGGCTGTCCTAGATAAGTTATTTTATCTAGGATATCCAGATGAGAAAAAGTCGGATTAGCCAATACAAGCAAAAACGTCTTCATGGGCTCTTCGTTGCCGGAGCTACAGCTCGAGTTAGTCGGTGTCAACACACGACTTCGGCTTACTATTTTCACCGCCTCAGAGTCCTTATCGCAAGTTATGTTGATGAATATTCTATGTTTGACAGTGAAGTCGAGATAGACGAAAGCTATTTCGGCGGTAAACGTAAGGGCAAACGCAGACGAGGCTCCTCGGGGAAAGTCCCTGTTTTTGGACTTCTCAAGCGAGGTGACAAGGTTTACACCCGCCTAATACCTAACGCTAAATCTGATACCTTAATGCCGATAATCACTGCCAAGATTAAGCCTGACAGCCTGGTCTACACAGACAATTTTGCCCGCTATGATGTGTTAGATGTATCCGATTTTAAACACTATCGAATCAACCATAGTACAGAGTGTGTAGACGCTAAAAATAGTCAAAATCATATCAATGGAATAGAGAATTTTTGGAACCAAGCCAAACGTCATTTGCGTAGATTTAAGCATACCAAAGGAGCATTTTGAGCTCTTTCTTAAGGAATGTGAGTGGAGGTTTAATACACCGGGTGTAAAAGACCAATTACACATTCTAAAACAAATAGTTAAAGGAAGAATATAATCGCGATCTAGGGCAGCCCCAAACATTTTTTATATTGAACATGTAAGACACTATTTTAAGGCTGATTTTCCCGGATTGGTCAGCTACACCTCCGTTTCCCCGTCATCAAGTATTTGAGAGCGTCTCACAGCAAATGAAAACGAGTACGGGCGTTTTATAACTTTAAACTTCATCTGATTATCAATGATTGTGGCAAACTTTTGGCGGTTAAGTTGATCTCAGGAAATTAGGATGATTGCAATCCCATCAAAGCGCGGGTACAAGGATTAACAGGATGGACAATAAAGGGTATTTATCACAGACCTTGTGCGATGAGCTGAAAGCAGAAGGAATAACGTTAATCACTCACCGTAATAATATGAAGGCAAAAGCATTATCTCTCTGGGATAAGCTGATGTTAAGAAGGCAATTTTTGATAGAAACGGTCATGGATCAGCTCAAAAATATTTCTCAGATAGCGCATTCAAGACACCGCAGTCAGCTCGGTTTTTTATTGGAAATCGTCGCTGGCCTAATTGCTTATACATTCCAACCTAAAAAATCAAGCTTGAATTTACGGGATTGTGATATCGCTATTTTTAAACGAAACCGAGGTTAATTAAAACAAAGTACCGGATAAAAAAACAACATCTTGTCAATAATCTGAAGAAAGCCCGCTCTGCGGACTTTCTCCCTTAAAGATGGAAAGCTACGCGCTTACCCGTTGGAAGTGTCACATCAAGACTTAATTCGCCGCCTAATGCTTTCACATAGCGCTTAAGTGTTGATAGCCTTGGATCATTGTCAGCTTGTTCCATTCGAGCAACGGAAGGCTGTTTGACCCCCATAACAGCGGCCAATTCTGTTTGTGAAATTTTTAGCTCATCACGCAATTGGCTAAGGGCGATCTGGATACTGGCTTCTTCAACCCGTTCCGCGACTCGTGCCTGCATTTCAGGACTTTCTTTAGCCAACAGTTCTCTGTAAGTAGCCATGATTATTTCTCCAGTTTCGCAAGATGTTTACGGTACTCGGAATCAGCCAGCCGAATCATATCCTTATAGAAACGTTTCTCATTTAATCCCGTTTTATCGCCAGCACACAAAATAATTGCGCAGCGGGTAGGATCAAACGCAAAAAACGCTCTGATAGGATTACCAGCATGTTGTACACGCAGTTCCTTCATATTGGGGAAATCAGAACCACTCAATGTATCAACATATGGTCTGCCAAGTTTTGGGCCGAACTTTTCCAATACCCCCATAGCTTCATAGACTGACTCCCTTAGAGCATCTTCCTGAGTCAGAAACCACTCATCAAAACACTCTGTCGTTATGACTTCCCACATATCGACTCCATAGCCTATTTGTTATAATTAAGAATATAACGTATTCACTATAATTTCAACCATAGCGGCTCGATTTTATATTCTTTTTTCAACCGAAAAAGCCGAGTTTGAATTTACGGGGTTCTGAACTCGCTCTTCTTAAGCAAAGTTGAGATTAACTAATGTCAGTTTTGCACTTTGATGGAGGTACTGGAACAAAAGTCAAACGTTGAAGCGTGCTGATGATATGAGACAACATTTCAGCTATTCTATTTATTGCCTGCTGCTTATGTTTATAATGCTCTTCAGTTCTCTGTAATACACTCTTTTTTAGTTTATTATTAACCTATTCATTTCACTGCAAACAGAACCTTTTCTGGCTGTATATTACCCATAAAAGTAACAATAAAATTAACAAATGTCGTCCTCTGCAAGATAGTAGTGATCTCTACGACTCAATTCATCAATTTTCGTAAGACGGTAAGTCACAGATGTTCCCTAATATCCTCATAGTCTTTAACCCTTATAGCCCCTAACGATTCATATTTTACCGGCCAGCTAATCGAAGTATTCTTGAAACAAGATTCTAATATAAATAATTTCCTGCCTTGATTCAAAGCCGCTCTAGCTTGCGTCATCGTTCCTGAGGTATCAGATGCCTCAACGATAATAGTCGCTTCAGATAATGCTGACATAGTCACATTACGCTCAGGAAAAAACAGACGATTACTACGGTAATCTTGCTCAATATAACGTTTAAATGGTACCTGGCTAATTAGCAAATAACTTTCTCTAATTGCCTTTTGGAGCTCACTATTCTGTCTTGGGTAAATATGAGACAACGGAGTACCAATAACCGCTATTGTGTTACCTCCCAACTCCAACGCAGTCGTATGAGCAACCGTATCGACTCCCTCAGCCAAGCCAGAAATAATAGTAAATCCATCATTCACAAGACTTTTAACTAGCTTTCTTGTTCTACGGCGACCTTCATCAGATATCTTTCGTGAACCGACGACAGCCACACACCGAGTATTCACTAAATCCCACCAACCTTGATAATAAAACAATTCTATTGGGTAACGAGCATCTCTCAATTTATCAGGATATTCGCTAGCTCCGTGCACTCTAATACCTAAATGCTCCACAGAATATTTATTAAGAAAATATATTTCAGTGACTTTTTGACAGACTCTCTTTTTTCTTCGGGGACGAGTTCAGATGGTATCGTACCATTAGGTGCTTGCCGAAATTTATTAGCAATAGTTTTAAATGTAGCGCCCTGCTCAGTCCACAACGCTTCATATGCCGCCATCTCCTCAAATGGAGATATCGCTCGTTCGAAGGAATCTGAAGATCCAAAATCAAGTTGCAACATTTTATCCGTTCCCAATTCATGGAATAAAAGGTTACTAAGAACACCTACTACAGTAACTGCCGAAAAGGCAATACAAAAACAGGCTAAATGGTTAACTGAGTAAATGCCATTATTTTTTCTTTTTACTACCAACTACGCTCTACCGGGAGCACGCCTTGCCACGAATAGAGCAACAAGGTTCCGGAAAGCCCGTATCGGCAATTGTGCCACAACCTGTGGCACAATTGCCGTGGGGTCACAACATTCTGCTGATTGAGAGGATAAAACCGAGCGATTCTGGTATGCAGAACAGACCCAGATACATAGAGCCGAGACTCCCTGCTTCATATCATCAAAAGCAATGCCTATGCCCGGCAGGGCTCGGCTGTCAGCAACTTCAAGAACCGGTTACCCGTATCTTAATCGGAGCTGGTACAGCAGCCCCTGAAAGATCCCTATGTTTTTGATTTCCTCACCCTATCAGAACCCTTTAAAGAATGTGAGCTGGAAACGGAGCTTCTCAAACACCTTGAAAAATTCCTACTCGAACTCGGCAAGGGCTTTGCTTTTATGGGGCGATAATATCGTATTACCGTAAGCGAACAAGATTATTACATTGACCTGCTTTTTTATTATCTGACTTTGAGGGCTTTTGTTGTGATCGCGCTGAAACGAGGAGAGTTCAAGCCTGAACATGCCGGTAATATGAATTTCTATTGCTCGGTGGTCGATGAGAAGCTACAACATTCCACTGAAGCCTACCATAGGTTTGATTTTATGCCAGACCAAAGACCAGATATTGGCCGAATATACCTTGCGCGGTATTCAAAAGCCAATTGACGTTTCGGATTACGAGTTAACCTGTACATTGCCAGGGGACTTAAAATCCAGCTTACCAAGCATCGAGGATGCAGGAAGCAGAACTCAGTCATTATGGGGAGTAACCAATATACTGCTGAGGAAATGTTATAGCCGTTGGCCTCATATTAGAGGCCATCTTTCTGCAATATGTTACCTATCGCGCAGAAAGGCTGTAGAAAGGTTATCATGCAACTTGTGACTTTTAGACAATACCTCACAAAAAGCGTGTTCAATTGCCTCTTCTGAATCTAACAGATAGAGTGCCTTATCATCGTACTGACACCAGAACCCATCTGTACACATAATTATTACCTCGCCAGGAATACGTCTGTCGATCTTATAGCAGAAATGATGAGTACTGTCTTTTGACACAAATTGCGTGACGCGGTTTCTCAGCGGATGCGTTCTTAATGTCTCAGCAGGGGATTTTCCCCGTTCAACACACCGTTGGGCCAGCGTATGATCAACAGTACGCTTCTGCATTGAAGGCCAGTAAATGCGAGTATCACCAAGCGACATATAGCGATAATACTCTTGATCGGAAACGATAATGGCAATACTTGCCTTACCAGGATAACCGTCACGCGCATTGAGAATGCGGTTGATTTCATAGCAGATGCTATCACTGTCCAGTCGGGCATACTGAATAGTTGCAAACTGCTCACCAAGATAGTCAACATAATGAGGGAAACTTCCGCAATAACTGAAACCGTCTATCATGATTGATACTGAATGTGTGTCAGTACGGAAATGAAAGAAACGATCCAGTTGTTCTCTCCTATTCCCTTTGTTGCTCAGTGCTAAACACTTAGTCAGCATATCTCCCATCCTGTGGTATGCTTCCAAGGTAACGCACGATAAAATAGCCTGATCCGCTCATAGGCCGTGTCGAAGTCTGGCAACATCCCTTCGATCTCAGCAGTCAACGTTTGATACTCACGCTCGGAATGTTGTTTGATATCTGCACGATCTAATGTTGCAGGGTTCACGACGCCTGGTTCAAGGCGACCGACCGATTTGTACAGTAATGAAGTTAATATCGACAACATTTCAACTTCGTCAAGTTCAACGTTGTTAAATAAATAGTTCAAATCATAAATGTCTTGTCGGCGAGAGCGGTTGCGCGGTACTTGTTGGATGATAGAACGGATTTTTTCTGCAATAAGGTCGGTAAGGCTGTAGGCACAGATTTCATTCTCATCCGTCAAGGTGATGTGATCAACATGCAAACTGTCTTCATTCAGGCTGTAATCAATCTTAATCGTGTTAGGACA
Organism: Photorhabdus bodei; assembly: GCF_003287735.1. Lineage (GTDB taxonomy): Bacteria > Pseudomonadota > Gammaproteobacteria > Enterobacterales > Enterobacteriaceae > Photorhabdus > Photorhabdus kayaii. The sequence continues at coordinate 19,005 of NZ_NSCM01000037.1, forward strand.
CTGTTTTTCACGTAGCCGTTTCATTTCCCCGCGACTTGTGTTTCTGGCGTATCCAATTTTTAAGTTGAACGAGGGGAACGTAGCTTTCTCATATTGGTTTTTGGGTTGAATCACAACGGTTTGAACCGCACAGGTGACCTGATAGGGAAGCTCTCCGGAAACGATAAGCAGTGATTCATTGAGCTCTGCGAGAAACTCTTCCTGGTCAATATCAGCCAACTTCATTGCCGTAGAAAAATCAATATCCTCAGTAAAACGGCTACTTTGATAACGGATCCCTAGTAGCAACCCACCTTTCATGATCATCTTGGGTTTAAGATAGTCGCTGGACGCAATGGCCTGAAGAACGATATGGACTGCCTGTCGAAAAGTGATCCTATCCTTCGGTGCTTCTGCAACCCACTGCTCAATTGAGTATTCCATATGCCACTTTTTCTGTTCTAAAGATTGAGAGATATGCACCAGACTTCTGAGTACACCTCTTTGTACGGCTGCGAGGCCACTAATTTCCGGCTTCCACCACGTTGAACCGACCGCTTCCAAGTGTCTATCGTTCGGTGTTTAAGGTGACAAACGTCTTCCAGAATATAGCCCGCTCTGGCTTTATCAATGGAGTTTCCATCCTTCTCAACGGTTTTTACAATTAAAGGCAGATATTCTTTTGCATACTCTTCAAACACCTCCATCACATGCATAAAACCGCCACACATTTCAGGCTTTTTGAGCATATCAAGAAAGGTCTCACCAATATTAGTCACCCTTATCCCCCCTGAACCATAGAGCTCTCGCTTCATCACGAAGTTTTTCTTATTATGAATGAGCAACTCCTTGCCATCGATCTTCCCTACGGATGACACTTTCTTCGGCAGCAAAGGATGAATATCACTGATACCTGGAAACTCTTGAGCGAGTTGTTCATTCAGCAATTTTTTGGCCTGTGCTTGAGAAGATTGGACTAAATGCACGATATGAGGAATACGATCCGTTATGCCATGCCATTCCATTGCCGTCAAATAGGCCAAATAGGAGTAAGGAGTGATACTACAGGCAATCTGCTGTGCGCTCGCCTGATCCTTGTTACTGATTTGGTAAACCACGCCCTCAATCACAGGAGAAAGAATTCCTTGAGTCTTTAAGTCACTCAGTGTGATATCCAGGACTCTGCTATCCGGCTCTGGAGCTGATATCTTCCCAATCCGTACACCCTCAAATGATTTATCACGGTATAAGGTGTAGATAAACCTGTTGAACTCATGTAATCCGATCGCTGGGTTATCATACTTGTTGAGTAATGTTCGCCGCAGAGCTTCCCGGAGAGGAATAGTTTCATTCATCATGTAATTCTACCTATGTATAAGTCCTAAGGACTTATACATAGGTAGGCGTAAAAAGTCAAATAGTTATTTTCCTTGATGCTCATCTAATTTCATGAAATTATGGATAATATTAAATATCTTGACAAATAAGTTTGTATTTATACAATGACGTCCTAAGGACGTCATTGTATAAATACTAATATGCTATTTTTAATACTGTCGGGTTGTCAATGCTAGCCCGCAGAACGGAGCAACAGTAAATCCTTAAACCACTTACTAGCAAATATTTGCTTGGATAAAGAAGAAAATTATGGAAGGTAAATTACAATCTCTTTTCCTACGCCTGAAAAATAAGAACAGATGGAACATAACGTGGAGAGATCATATTCAATCTACCATCTGACTAATCGTGCAGACTTGATTGATATATCTTACTCATTCTTATTAGTCATTGAATAATTTATTCTAAAAACAATTCCAACTCCCTTTTAAAAGTTCGTCAATCTAATGTAAGTCCACTAGATAGAAATGCTAAATTTACGCACCAGATCATCTTAGTCATTAAGCTCATTGAAAATCTCATAGTCGAGTACACTGATTTTCCAAACCAAATCCTATGGGAATACCCAAAAATCCACATCATACCGCTTTTACCTCAAAGATATTTCTTAAAAGTACTCATCATCACGGTAATAGCAAGCCCTAATAGGAGAGCTGCGGGTAACAATAATAAATTGGGATACACAGCCGATGGCCAAGAGAGATATAACAGACAGGGTACACAAAACGCCGGTTTCACAAACCGTTTGGCATGATGATAAACAAAACTCGACTCATAAGCGGCTCCATAACGCCGTAGGTCACGTCGGCTTAGTCCTTCAACTACAGCAACGCCTATAACCATCACAAACAATGGCAAAAACAACACTAGAATAGTGAGCCGGATAATAAAGGTTACGGTCACATATACCGTTGCCAACAGGTACTTCCGCAAACTTTCCGCCAGCCATACACTCCAATCGCTCAACTCTCTCACCATTTCATAATGGCTCCGAGCTTGTACTGTATACTGTTGATTAATCCAGTCCAGTGTACCACTGTCTACAAGCACCCACTGATAACCCCATTTTAACCCGATATTGAGCGTAGTAGCAGGCTCTGATAACAGTAAGCTGCGGGTAAATTCTTTAGACAACCAACCGCTTTCCGTGATCATAACTTGTTGGCTGTGTCTCTCTCCCTGTTCCGGCCAGAAAAAGGCGATCCCAAAATATTCAATCACCAGACTGAAAAACAACGAAGCCAGCAACAAGCCAATAAACATCCACGGAAAATCCCACAAAACCGTTTTTAATGGTCCTGACTTTTTCGATGGTGTCTGCGGCGACTCAGTTTTCGCTTGTGCCATTATCTGCCATCTCCATATCAGAGTCATCAGTCAACACAGCAGTTTTTAACACCGCATTCAGGTCAACCTGTCTGTCATCTGGCATTGCGCTACCCGACCACCAGGATTCACTGGTACGGTAATGTTTACGCATATCATCAGCGATTTTTTGCAAACTTTCCGGCATCAGGTCATCATCATCGGCTGCCGGCAACGGCATCCGGATCTTCCATAATCGTCCCCCTTCAAGCAGAGCAAATGCCTGACCTTTCGGCAGATTAATCACCTCAGCGGGGGTAATTAACGGCGTTCTGATCGTGCTAACCCGGTCCTGAGTATTAGAGGTAAAGTGACTGCCCTGCTCCGGACTGGAGATATCGGTAATCCCGGAGACCAAAGTTTTAGTGTACACTTCCACCTCTGGCAACTGGCGGGTTAGCAGCTCGGCGGTGTTATTTTCCCTGACCCGCAGCATAACCAGGGTATTAAAATTTCCTGTTACCTGTGCTGCTTTAGCACTGCTGCCAATGCGGGCCTCAATATCAGACAAGGTCTGGGTGTAAGCGGTTACCTCAATCCCTGCGCCACCCCCTTTGTTTATCAGCGGAATAAACTCATCCCCCATCAGTTCATTGAATTCATCACAATGTAAGCTAATGGGGAGTTTTCTCGTTTTACCTTCTGGCAAGCCATCATCCAGACCAAATTTGTAGATATGACCAGCAACGGAAACCAAGTCTGCGAACATGGAATTGCCTACTGCCGAAGCCACTTCTGCATCCGATAAAGCGTCCAGCCCCACATAGACGATACCTTTCTTACGTATCACCTGCTGCCAGTCAAAGATGGGACGCTGATCGTTCATATCCGTGTAATCCGGTGCCAGCAGTGCAGCTGTTTTCCCTGTCGTCAGCTTTTCCAGTAACGGCAACAGGGATGCCACAATTTTATCAAAATAGGTGCGATCGTAGCGAACCGCACTGCGCAGCCCATCTAAAATTGGATCGTAGAGTTCTTTCCCCGCTTCCGAACTTAATGCCATTTCAATCGCCCAAATTTTTACCGCATTCGCCTGCCCCTGCATATTGCGTGGCAAATCGTCTTCCGTCAGCAAACCCAGGCTTTTTTTCACCTGCTCCCATAACACAGGCAGGCGTTGCCTGATAATTTTTTCAGCATAAGTTTCATACAGTTCTCCAATGTTGGTGACATAGCGTAATATCAGGGTGTAATCCGGCCGCTGTCCCAGAGCCACCAAGGCGCGGGTAACGATATTGACAAAACGCCAGGCAAATTCACGAAAAGCGGCACTATTACCTGCTCCACTCAATTGCCCTGCCACACGGGAAGCCACTTCTGAAACCCGACCAAAACGTCCAACAGCATTGTAGCGAGCACTAATATCCGGCCAGCCCAGATGAAACACATGGAATTCATCTTCCCGCCCGGCACGATGCGCTTCCGCCCACATGCGTTTGAGCAGGTCTGCATCCCCTTTCGGATCAAACACAATCGTGATATTACCCCGCCGGATATCCTGTGTGATAAGCAACTCTGCCAGCCGGGTCTTACCAACACGGGTTGTGCCAAGTACTAACATGTGCCCGACCCGCTCACGCAAATCCATTGACACATTGACTTCATCCGGTTCAATACCATGCAATGCCGGATTGCCCCCAACCGGCGGCAATGGCCTCAACGGGTTCCATGGAGAATCACGTTGTGTCAGACGGAACAGAGCAGGTAACTGATACTCAAACCGCCGCTCAAATGACCGCGCCAACTGATAATACCGGGGAGGTTGAACATAACGTTCGACTTCCGGGCGCAGGGTATCCAGCAAACGTTGCGTATGTTTTTGTTGCCAAAGAAACCCTTTCCCCAGAAACAATCTCTGATGACTGACTGGCACCTGATGACTGGCCATCACATAACGGGGCAATCGCCGGATATGACGCCGGTAACGCAGGACCCGCAGCCCTTGCCGAAACCGGATACCGGACAACACCCCAAAACCCACCGCTGTGACATCACTAACCGACGGTGACAGCGCCACAGCCCAGGGGGCTGAGAGACAAATCCCCGCGGCTACCGCTGCAACCACAGCCGTATTCAGTTCTACCGCCGGACGCAACAGGGTTTCAATCACATAGCGATCACTCATCAATCACATGACCGTTGAAAATGTGAAGGGCACAGCCAGTCTCGTTTCCCTGCCAGCAAATCAAGCAGGCGCTGACCACTGATAAGCTGAATACGTGGATGCGATTTCAGTAATGTTCGGCTTGTCGGGCCGATGCGACCAGTATGAATAAAGAAGCCACCACATTGCTCTTTAATAAGCAATGTACCAAATGCCTGAATATGACGGGCTGCAATAAACTGGCTGTAACGTTTGGCCTGAATCAGATAACGCTGCCTGGCGATAAACACCTGACCGTCCAAACCACCATCACCGCTATAGCGACAGTTGCGGATGACGGTCAGTCCCTGACGCTCGAATGCCAACAACAATAACTCTTCAAAAACATACGGGTTGATTTTGCGTAAATATCTTAGGCGTTGTGCGTCTCCCGCTAATTGAGGTAACCGAACCAGAATACGGGCAGCCTGTGCCTGGTAGTGACGATGACGCCATGACCGGGCTGATAATGAAGGCATGTTGAGCCACAACACCACAATCGTCAGCAACAGCCCCACCAGTAGCAGTAACCATGCTGGACAGCCCTGCTGCCACACGGTGTCTAATACCGGATGACGGGGCCACATCAACGCACCTGCTGGGTTAAGCCAGTATCGGTAATCAACACTGGGTAATGCCGCAAGTTCAACCGCCGGACCAAATCACTGCCGGAAGCGGGTGCCAATACTAATCCCTCTGCAAGCTGACGCAGTTCATCCAGTTGTGTTTTATCCCGCACACTGACCAGCAACCCCACCGCCTGTTTTTTCCGAAGACCAACCAAATTTTTCTTCAACCACTGTTTTGACCGGGCATCATCCCCAATCATGAACAACGCCCCCATTCCCGGCAATTGCAACGGACGAGCGTCAACAGGTCCGGGAGACAATTCTGGTGTTTCCACCGGTAACATGCCCCCTTCAGTTAAATCTGGCGGGGTCACCTCCATATTTGAAGAAGTCGTCAGTTCATTGTCCTGAGCATTAATGACATCAAAATACGCTGACGTGGATTGCCCACCTAAATCAGCCACAACCGTAAGTGCAGCCTGAGAACAAGGTGTCAATATCATCACCATTAAAAATAAACGGCAGCGATAACAGGTTAAGTTATGGATTAACATCTTCTTTATTTTTCCTTCGGTTCAATCCAGGTCAGTGTCGTATTAGCCACAGCAATATTGGTGGATAAAACAGCATATCGGGTCTCCAGCGTGCTCAGTTTACGTGTGACGATTTTCCGATACTTGCTCGCGGGCTGACCGCCAGCGGGATGGTGATAACAGCCTGCCGCATTCAACCAACTGCCAGAGTTGGACTTAGACTGATAACACGTTTTCAGAATACGGGCGGCTACATGGAGATTGGTATAGGGGTCAAATGCATCCTGGTAAGAGCGAAAATAATGGCCATTCCAACCCAAATTCACTTGGGCGATACCCACATCAATACGTTTGAGTGGTACGCTACGCATAAATCCCTGTAACGCCTGCCAGGCTGCCTGCCGGGTTGCATAGCGATAACTCTTTCCGGCCACATTGAGCGTCCACGGCCAATTCGCCGATTCAGCCAATACCAGCGAATAAAGCATTTCAGCGGGTACGCCATGAACCCGCGCAATCTGCTGGTACCCAGGCGGAACGACCTGTTTTACCGCAGCGGCCATACCTTCTGTCATCCAAAAGAGACTTCCCGCCACAGCGAGACTCAAAATGCCACCACACGCCATCCGTCATTCTCATGTTGTAGTACGACCGGCATTTTCCCCTGACCAAATTGTCGCCAGCGTCCTTTGTCATGATTAAGCGTGATTTTTCGGCTACCAACTTTTTCTGATGGAATATGATGTTTACCTGCCCAGGTACGTAAAACATCATCGTTGCCTTCACTATCTACCAGGTAAATATCCACCTCATGGTCAGCTGACAAGGCAGCAGCCAGCCGGGCATCACAGGCTGCGCAATCCTCTTTCACAAATAACGCCAGCCGCCCCTGATTACCCTGTGCGATTCCGTCCCCCTTCCCTAAATTAACCGGCAAAATATTCGGCGCCAGACGCTTCCAGGCCGCATCCACCGCCCGCTGGAACGCCAACTCTTTTTCAGTACGGACATATTCCTGTTTAACCCACAATTCTGCATAACGTTGACGCGCTTGTACTGTTTCGGCCTCAATACCCAATGCACTCAACGGATCGAGCCCGGGAGACTGAATGCCCCGTTGCCCCTGCATCAATTGCTGATAACGCTGAAACTCTGCTTCTGTCAGTCCCCATATTTGCGCCTGAATACGGTGGTTTTCAGCCTGCGTGACCTGTTGCTGAGTCGCTTTCATTCCCGTCTCTGTCTGTTCAGAGATAACAACCGGTGCCGCCGAAGCTGACAGAGACATAACAACGCCAATCAGCACCAACCCCTTCCTCTGGCTGAAAAAATCTTTTCTCATCATTACCCTCCATTGACTGACAGGATTTGACGATGCCCCTGTACCTGGAACAAAGCCTGATGATCGGAGGTACTGACCAACGTCCACTCAAATGCGCTTTCACCCGGAGTCAGTAAATGCATTTGAGATATTTGGGAATGAGGATCTGTGTCTCGTGGAATAATAACGGCATAAACTTGTTCTCCCCGACGTTCAATACCAGAAAGTATGAAAGGAGCCACTATCCGTTTCTTTGTTCGAAGAATTTCCCGATCAGGTGTGCCCGCTTTTTTACCAGAATACTTTTCCTGCTGAGATTTCCACGTGATTAATGCGTCAACGCGCATTTCTTGCTGTTTCACGGTATTTTTCAATACACTTACTGCTTCGGTAAGATCCTGATGCGCACGGCTTAAATCAGTCACTGACCGTACCAGCGATTTCTGTTGGTCGTTGACGGATCCCTGTTGCGCTATCAATGCCTGATGAAACCGGTCATTTTGCATTTGCCAGTCCTGACGGGAGACAAAGCCGGTATCCGCTTTATCAAACCGCTCGTGCAGCTTTTGCACCCCATCAGGCAAATGCCGGAATGATCCATTTCGTATCAATGACTGAAATTCCACTAACTGATGATGTTGCTGCCGTACTACGAATGCCAGAAATGCGATGCTGACAATAACAAGCAATATTGACAGATACCCCAGACATTTTTTTAACGACAACAACCTGGATTGGGTCTTTTGAGAAACCGCCTGCCGCAAGCTGTCAATTTCAGCTTCAGACGTCGGCGACAGCGACAGAGGAGGTATTTCAGTTGTCATACAACACGACATCCTTGTTTGTTTTATTTAGCACTGTGCCTGGCATACTTTTCAGTACTATCGGGTTGCTTGACAAAAATGTGACTTATTCAGACAGTGATTAGAGTCTAATCATATGATTACCCGATACCGGGAAGCATACTGGGCAAAACCAGAAAGGATGACGATAAAAAACTCAATATGAAAAAATGAAAATTACACTCCAATATAGAGAGCATAAAATCTGTGGGGCACTACATTGGCGTTTATGCCGCTATAGCTAATGTAAAACCATCAACCATATTCCGACTAGCTCATTAATTTTGATGCTGGGATACCAACGTTCAAATTGTGCCTTTTAGCTCGCCATTCAGAACTGCCGTCCGAGGGAAGCATTTAAATGATTGCCCCACGGTTTTTTATGCTTTCATCTTTACCCGCTTGTGTATGTAGTCAGTCACCTCTTCATGTGTTTTTACACTTTGTATAAAAACAGGTTGTAATTGCTCCAGGACACATTGAGAAGGAATGCCGTCGAACACCGGAAAGCACGTTCTCAGGCATGCATGGCGTTCAACCAGTTTTACAAAACTTTGCTTTAACTTGGCAACATCAAGACTGCCTATTATCTACAGTGCAACAGGAATATTGTAGGCAATAGAATGGGTGTCGCTTATCTGACTCAGATACCACAGCCTTAACTGAGAACTTGTAACAGGGGACAGAGCTTCTTCTTTTTGATTTCCATTGTTATTTTCCTGATGAAGTTTCAACCACTCTATGAATGATTCTCCGCCCTCCTTTTCATCAGCATGCCTTTCTTTTTTACTCTGCTCAGTGTTGCTTGCGCTACTTAGTTGCTTGACCTTTCTGGCAATTTCTATCTTCTTTTCAGCGGAAAAAGAAGCCATACGTTTGAATGGATTTTTCAAGTTCGATGTCCATATACTTTGAATAAACAGGAGTTGGGGAGAACGTTAAACAGCTAAACTGGCTGCCCAAACTTAAGTAAATTTCCACTTGGATCAATTAGGTGGAACTCCAACATGCCCCATGGAGTTTCCGCAAGCGGAGAGACTTCAGTCTGCGCTTGTAGTTCTTGAAACACACTTTGGATATCTTTCACGAAAATATAGCAAGAAGTGTTCTCTGCAATGTACTTATCGTTACATGCCCAAAAATGGATTTCAGCTTCCCCTCTGCTAATTATCGCATATTCATTAGGAACAAAATTGTCGCAATGGAACCCAAGTTTACTTGTGTAAAAGTCAACCAATTCATCTAGATCCAATGCAGCCAATACAGGGACAGCCTCCCAATCGCTCATACATTTTCCCTTTTATTTATATATAATTTTTAAACGCTCATACAGGATTGTCTGACAAATCACTGTACGTTACTCTCATTAAATAAGTAATATGACTATAAAAATAGATTCAACAATACCTCCTAAAATCATGAGGAATTAACAATAAATTATTAAATATGATTTACTATGAATATAGCATTTTTACCTAAATAAGATTTCATAATTATGCTCCACTTCCAACCAACCCTTGTGTACCAAGACATACAGCCTTTTCATCTAAGCAATACGTAAAATCAATGAGATAGGCTACAGAACCAACATTGTTCAAAAAGAAAACAAAAGGCACAAGTGTATCGGTATTATGGAAAGCTATTTAGCATGGATTGGAGAGCATAAAAATCTATGGTCACCCTCGTTTTTGCAACACTCATTTTGATGAATTTTGGGCTTGCTTAAATCTATCCGGCGTCACTATAGGCAAGGAACCTGCGCCTCGATGAGTTCCGCGCCTGATGAACCTTAAAAGTGTGCCGGCTTCAAGGAGCCAATTTTTATGCCAGGTTTCTCATCAGGCCGGTAGGCCGTTCATGTCATCAATTATCAGTCTTCGCAAAACCAGTGGGGGAATAGTTAAATAGATTCACAATGACGTCAGTTTCAGGCAACAAATACCGTGTGTTGTGTCGTAATAGCCCAGGCTATCCGGGCGAGTTTATTCGCCAACGCACAGGCCACGATATTAGAATGCTTTCGTTCAAGTTGCTGCTTAACCCAGTCAGCCAGTTTGCCCTTTCTATGCTCGATATGCAGTATGAACGTTCGGGCACATAGCACTAACAGTTGCCGGAGTGTCTTGTTACCCCGTTTACTGATCCCCAATAAGGTTGTCTTTCCCCCAGTACTGTACTGGCGGGGAACCAATCCCGTCGAGGCTGCAAAATCCCGGCTGTGTGCGTATTGCTTCCCATCGCCCAGTTGTGAGGAAAGCACACTCGCCGTGATGGGGCCAATGCCGGGGAGCGTCATCAGCCGTTGTCCGGTATCATCCTGAGCAATCTCCTGTGACAGGGCGGTTTCAATCTCGGTGATTTGTTTAACCAGATAGTGATAATGCGCCTGTAACCGCAGTAATACCTGTACCAGATAAGGGGGAAGTTCATGTTCACCCAACACAGTGGAGAGCTGTTTTATCACAGCAATTCCCTTGGGCATACTGATGCCAAACTCAAGCAGGAAAGCCTGCATCTGGTTGGTGGTTTTCACTTTATCCCGGACCAGTGATTCCCGGACACGGTGCAGGGCTCGCATGGCTTGTTGAGCTTCCGTTCTGGGCTGAACAAACCGCATTGAAGGGCGTGAGGCGGCTTCACAGATAGCTTCGGCATCAATAAAGTCATTCTTGTTACTTTTGACGAAAGGACGAACAAACTGCGGTGAAATCAGCTTGGCCTCATGCCCCAAATCAGCGATCCGCCTTGCCATGAAATGCGCGCCAGCACAGGCTTCCATCACCACCGTTGCCGGAGAGCAGCCAGCTAAGAATTCCATCAATTTAGTTCGGGTGAATTTTTTACGTAGCAGGGCTTTCCCCGAATGATCCTGACAATGGACATGAAAGGAATGCTTGCCGAGATCGATACCAATCAGTGCGATAGTGTTCATGATGATGGCCTCTTAAAAAAATAAATCACACGCTGTCAATATATCGCTAACAGGGTGAGGGCGACCATCTCATTAGTATGGGGTATTCCTGTAACCAATTAATATGATCGTTCGATTTATCATCATGATGAAAGGAAAGTTATGCCCAAGCCGCCATTCGAGATTCAGCCCTATGCTCTGGCGACGTTTTCGAATGAAGAGCAATATGTCATTAGGAGCCTTTCATTTTCTACTGTAATTTGCTTTCGGCAGGGATAATGACCATACCTTATATCTACGGTAAAGACTATGGTATCTACTATGAAGGTGGTCTCAGTTTTTATGATGATCCCTAGGCTGTTTCACTTGCGTCTTTTCATTTCGAAAACCGTGATAAATTCACTTATTAGTACGATTTCTATCGGCATTGGTTACTGGATATCCGTATCGAAGCAATTGAATCTGACTCAAATAAAAGTACGCCTCTCTGTCTCAGTGGACAAGGTATGCCGGCACCCAATATGATGAAGCTGAAGCAACATTGAAGCTCTTAGAGGCTATTGTCGAAAGTAATGACGATACAACGTTTGGCGACATCCAAGCATTCATCGACGAGTTCAATCGCGTCAAGTTTAACCGCCACCGACTTAACGGGTTATTAAAGAACTATGATTTTTACACGCCTAACTATTCGCAAGGCTTAGACTGGACTCTATAAAGGTATACCTTTTCAGTTCGTATTTAAAATAAGTCAATTACGCTCTATAAACATCGGAAAAGTGGGCTTTATAGATTATTCTATAATTCTTTGTTATGTTTTAGGGCTGATATGCACTATGCCTACATCCGGGTGAGTTCTGTTGATCAGCATGTTGAACGCCAGAAAGAAGCGCTGTCTGCATCCGGGATTGAAATTAACAAAATTTATCTCGAACAGGCTAGTGCTAAAGACATCAACCGGCCACAACTTCAGGAAATGCTTAAACAGGTCAGAACAGGCGACACCATCATTGTTCACTCCATTGACCGGCTATGCCGCAATATGATGGATATGTGTGCCCTGACCCTGCGTTTACGTCAGCAAAGTATTACACTGATCTTTCTAAAAGAACAGCCCACGTTTAGTGCTGGCAAGGAAACTCCCATGCAGGAGCTGCAACTGCATATGATGTCTGCATTCAGCCAGTTTGAGCGGGCATTAATTCGGGAAAGACAGGCCGAAGGGATCTCGGCTAAAAAACAGCACTGGTCGACCGCCTGCGGATATCAAGCAAGTTAACACGTAAAATTTTACTCAACTGCACTGAAGAAGAATCGGATATGATCAATACTCTTATGTCTGATGGTAAAGTCCTTGATCGGTATACACAAACTAATGTGCTTAGAGCCAGTATCCGGGCATTAATGCTGATACCAGAAGAAGAAAGGCTTCAGCTTCTAGATCAGGTGACAATCAGTGCTCCAAAGGCAGGACGCAGGAAATAATTTACATCGACGCATTGAAACGGTATGGCTGTTTCAGTGATGGCGTTAAAACTCGCTGTTGATGGGGCCATAACTAACAAACGTAGCAAATGGGTGTTAAGCATTATGGATAAGTTCGAAAGAGCACTACCTATCGTGAAACAAAAAAAGAATCAGAGATTCGATTAGTCAATCCTGAATAATTTCCTCGATGTCCTGATCGTCGAGTTCAACCTTGCGCTCAACAAACCCCTCACCCTTATAATATTTAACTGGAAATACAGTCCTCATAATTTGTTACCCCTCTGATTTAAATTAGCTTACAGGTTAATTTTCATTGCCATTTATTAGCCTATACACTAATATAATTATAAAAGAGAGGCCATATGTTTAACGTAGTTTATCACCCGGAAGCCAGGGAAGAAGCCACAGCATTGCCCGTGAGGATTCGGGTTAAATTTGACCGACTTATCGGTAAGCTTGAATCTGACGCGCGATTATTGCGGGAACCGGACACTAAGCCCCTGGGCGATGGACTTTTTGAGATCCGCACGATGGGAACGGACATAGCCAGAGGTATCTGGGTATATCATAAAGGCAATACAATCATCATGCTCCGGGTTTTCATCAAAAAGTCACAGAAAACGCCAGCGAAAGAAATCGAACTCGCCAAAAAACGGTTAGCGGAGGTACTTAATTAATGAAACTGGTAAGTCATAAAGAACTGCATAACGAGTGGATGCAGGATGACAAATATCGTGCTGCATGGCATGAGGAAGAACGCAAGGAGAAGCTCAGAGAGCTGCTTGCAGAATGGCGCAAACATGACAATCTGACAAAAGCTCAGGTCGCTGAACGGATGGGGGTTACACCTCCGGTTATTTCCCGCATGGAAAATAACATCACGAAAGCCAGCATCGATACGCTGACCCGTTACGCTCACGCCTGTGGTATTAAAAAGCCTGTCATCGTCCTCTACTGAATAGCCAATTAATGCTAATGTATGCATACGTTAGCATTAATTAAGAAAAAATTATAACTTTTATAAAGTTCTACAGGAAATTCAATATATTGGAGAGCATAAAAATCTGTGGGGCAGTCGTTTAAATGCTTTCCGCATCAGAATTAATGAGCTAGCCGGAGTACAGTTGGTGGTTCTACATTAGCCATAGCAGCATAAACACCAATGTAGTGCCCCACACAATTTCATGCTCTCTAATATAAAATGTTATTTTTCCTGCTTCACCACCACCATAACACCACAGGCAGCCGTCGGAGCATAACGCCACTCATACAGTAAGTTTTGTAATGTAATCCCTGTTCGCTCCCAGCGAGGGATCACCACTTTAATCATCCGGTAACGCCATGTCGGGTAATGTGCCAGAACCGAACAGGCCAGCTGTATCTGAGCAGGCCGCATCAAATGAGAACGAAACAAAATATCCCTGTCTGCCCGCCAAAGCGCCCCCTCAAGTTCGCGAACAAATGCCGCATGAAAACACCGGGTTCGGCTCCGTGTCAGACGCCCTATCCTGTCAGTCGGGGAAAGGTGAATGACGTAATACCGTTTTTTCCTGCGCCGAACCCCCGAACAGATAAATCCCCGCCAAGGTGTTAATCTGCTCACCAGTGCAAAGCAAGGACAACACAACACCACCAAAATAAAAATCAGATATACGCACATGTTACGTTTTCATTTACAGCAGGTAATGACATAGGCTGATTCGCTGCGTTGGTGACCCACAAATTTAAGTCCCGCCGCATAATATCCAGGCTTACATCGGTGTTCAGCGAAATCACGTCCACCCCAGTTTCCATCCTGATAACATTGGTTCTGCTGCAAGGTGGCTTCTGCTTTTGTCCACAGGCCGGACTGGCAGGACAGTATGGCGCCTTTGCTGTCGCGGCTAACCAATCCGTTGGGTAAACAGGCCGTACCCGCCATAGTCACTTTATCAAGTTGTAAAAACTCCCCTGTCGACAGACGACCATCAGCCCGAAGGGCGCCGCCTTTGATTTGCCCCTCCGTATAAATGCTTTTATTATTGACGCTGCGAAGCCAGTTGCTGTCTGACATCATCCAACCACCACCATAGGTTTCATTTAACCAGCCTTTATTCTTTGTCGTCACAATCCAGCCATCGTGGCTACGAATATCCCCCTGAAACTGGCCGGCATTCGCCCGGATATCGCCACTAAAATGTCCAACCTGTGCATTCACGGTAGCCGTATTGTTCAGGTTATTGCCTCCCATGTTAATGTCAGTATGCATTTTGTTCAGTTCCGGACGGCCGGGGACCGCAAAACGGTACAATCGGTCACTCTCCTCACGGGCAGTAGATAACTCATCTGCGCTCAATAACACGGCCAGATGACCTTCACCACTGTTTATCCCAAAATCCTTTAGAGGCACCGTCCATGAACTCATTGCGCCAGTAACCGTCTTGCCATCCCGAATATATCCCCCCAATCCGGTAGAGATATCCATCGATATCAGGCGCAGAGCTTTATAAGGCAATTGACTCCCTTCTTGTGTCACCACCATTGCCTGCAATAATGCCGGATCCTGGGTATTTCGTACCACAGCGGTCTGATAGCGCTGTCCTGAACTATTGGTGTCTTTGAATCCAGATGGCAACAGCCCCGTTTTTCTCAACATATCCGGGGTGATCATCACAGGTTGGGTTGTCGTTGCTAAATTTCGTAACCTATCATAATAACGACCAATATAAGCTCTCGACGCTGCACTGAAACGACTGCTTTTCGCCGCCATGACCTGCCAGGACTTCTCTGTCAGATAATCGTTGTAAATGCGGGTTCCCAACGCCGCCAGTACCAGCAATATCATGAGTCCGGCAGCTGTGCCCAGCATCATGTATCCCCTATCCGGCCCTCTGCTGCTGCCACAACAACCCTTTCTTTCTGTCACAATTAGATTACCCATATTGGCTGATATAATCGTTCCAACAACATGACCACACTCCCTAAACTGAGCCAAGGTCCCAGCGGCCCGCCTTTCATACCTTGATGAGGTAATTGTGCCAAATACCACAGCACGAAACCGGACAGACCAATCAAGCAACCTATCAGTGCCGGTAACCCTGTCAGCCAGGCACACAACGCTCCCATCAGCCAGACATCCCCCATTCCCAGCGCTTCACATTGAGAGTGCCGGTTCATCAACTTGCGTAACACACTCATCCCGGCAAGCATAAGCACCGTAGCCAAAAGAGTTATTGACACTGACGGCAACGAAATACTGACCAAGACACCGGACACCAGGCAAGCCAGTGTAAACTGACGAGGAAGCCAGCCACTCAAAACGTCTATAACCGATAATTGCAACAAAAAACTCAACAGCAACAGTGCGGCTATCCGCTCCATCAGCGGCGCTGGTGATAACAACATCAACGTGCCCGACACCACGTACAAACAGATAGCCATTCGTGGTACCGGATGCACTGAACACATCAACAGACCGTATTCCTGCAAAAATTGACTCACCGGACGAAGCAGCACGCATCCGATGACAAATAACGTCATCATAACCAGAGGGGTATATTCTGTAGGAAAGCTAACCGCAATCAGTGTCTTCATTTAACCATTAATCGTAAAGACCAGTTTATTAGTACCAGTACGACCGTTGTTCCTTGTGCATTCTGTACTGGCACTTTCCAGTGTCACCTTGCCATCAGCGTGATGAGTATTATTAATAGTGATCTCTGACGCACTTCCTCCCCGGCTCATCCCAGTCGCCAATGAAACACAGGCAGACTGAGGGACTCTCTCGTAAGTTACCGTGAATCCATTATTAAATCCCCCCGTGCTGCTCGGTCCGACCTTAACCTGACCACCCCAGGTATTCCACAGCGTAGCATTACCGACGGTCGTATCTCCGCGAACCGTCATACTCTTCGGTACACCCCCCAACTGAATCAGGACGCCGGTCATCTTGTCTGCGTTACTAAATGCATATCCACCACTGCCTTTCATTAACCCCTGAGTACTGGAGATGATAGTTTGCAGATTCGTTGTTTCCACAACCGCATCCTTGCGGTCATACAACATATAAATTCCCCCCAAAACCACAGTAATCACGGCAATCACAACCAGAGCAACCGCACCATTTTCCAAAATAGCCCAACCCCGCTCAGGAGGACGGACCATTCTGTCTTGTTTCTGTATCATCATGTACTGCATTGATTTATTCCTTATATAAAGGGTTCTTTATGGAGAAAATCGTTAAAAAGGAGGTTTAATTTAAAGGGGTTACGGCATGATGTTAGCCATGTTCTGTATTTCCATGACGGCTAGCAAAATCAACATAAATGCCCCGACAACCAGCAACAGGGAACACAACATGACCAAATTGGCCCGCCTGTTCACCCGAACAATGGTTTGGTCCAGCCACCGCTCACCATAGCGTCCAATCATCTCAGGAGTACCATCACCTTCCGTCAGCAATGACAGAAAATTCACCGCTTCCTTTGACGGAAAGTCATAACCACAGTGATGCAATGCCCGGCCAAAGTGATCCCCTTCGCGGACACAATCAGCAATAGACTCCAGACGAATCTGTAACCAGGGAGATGCAAAGCGTTGCAGGATAATTAACGCATCCAGCGTCTGAACCTGGGCACGCAAAAGGGAAGCCATGTTCAGTAAAAAAATGGCGCCCTGAATATCGCTATAGACCGACCAGGGGATAAGATGATCCGCGATGCGGCGCAGACGGTTGACCCACCGCGGCAACGAATACGCCACGCCCACAATAAAAGAGAGCAGTAAGACACCACACCCCAGAAAAGCATGCTCAAAGAATGTCGCCATCCCGTTCAGCCATGCCAGCACACCCTGCCAGTTTTCCGGATCTGCAATATTTCTTAGTGTTGGTACCAATTCTGTTGCGGTGATCACCAGCAATCCCGCCATCAGTAGCACCAACAGCAAGGGATAAATCATCATTCTGAGCGACACTATCAGAATACGCTGACGGCAACCTATCAGTGTAATGGCTTGACTCAGCGCTTCAGGCAAATGACCGCTGCGCATACCCGCACTAATTAACGCCGCCTCTTCTACCGGTCCCCAAACAGCCAGCACATGTTCCAAGGTATTCGTTTGACTGTTATCAGTGAGCGCTGAGATACAATCGTCAATGAGTTCAGCAAACGGATGCCAATGGGTATCGAAATGAGTATACACATCACGTATTTGCCGCAACGCTTTCAATAACGGTATCTTGTTTTCCAGTAGAAAACGCAACGCCTCATAGAAAATGATGCGATAACTGGGTAAAAAAGTGTGGCGAACTAACACATAGCGCAGACGGCTGATCCATGACATTTCACGCATCATACTGCTCCATCAGCAAATAATCATCTTCATCCAGCGGACAAACTAAGTCCGCCTCCAATGGATCAATCCGCCCTGCATTCAGCTTATTCAATAGATGCTGGCGACGAGTAATCCCGCCTAGGTTCGATACCCAGTGTTGTCTCGCGGCCTCTTTGCCCTCAGTCATCAACAAGGTAAAAAATCGAGCATCTGGCCTAATGACTTCTGTCACCACGCTACGACCGGTCACTCCCCGGCTAACAATCCGTCCGCTCAAGGTAATCGTCTGGCAACAATGTTCACATCCTTCAGGGTGGCGAAAATATAAATTCTCTACGCAACAGGTACCGGGAGCATGGCAATAACGCATCAGATAAGCCCGTTGTTCCTCATCCAGTACCGCCTGTTTCTGTGCCCAAGGTACCCGACAGTGTGGGCATAATGTCTGTACCAAACGCTGACTAATCAACGCAATCAAAAGCTGTGCATCAGCAATCAGCCCCGCATTCACCCCCATGGTTATCATGCGCTCAGGAATACCGACTGCACTATTGGTATGCAGCGTCGTCATGACACTATGTCCCGTTTGCGCAGCATAAATTGCCGTTAGCATGGAGGTCAGGTCCCGCATTTCGCCTGGCATAACGGCATCTGGATCAAGACGCAGCGCAGAGGTGAGCGCCCGGTGCCAGGCAAGCCTGACCGCCTCTTCATCACTTTTGTCACACACGATGGGCGTTTGAATCGCGCCGGCAATCCTCCCTTCAGGGGGGTCTTCAACGGTCAATAACCGTTTTTTACCTCTTGTCCTGTCAAGATACTGGCGACAAAAAGTGCGTAATGTCGTGGACTTCCCAGAACCGGTTGGTCCCGATAACACAATCAGGCCCTCGGGCAGTCGCAAAATACGGGAAACCAATTTGATTTGTTGCGGCAAAAAACCTAATTGTGTCAGTGTAGGCACTTTGTCACCATCATCAGCAATCACACGCATCACAACATACAAACCATCTGCGGTTGGCGTATGGCTGTACCGTGCGCCATACAAATGTACCCGACGCAGAAAATCCGCTTTAATCCTCCCGTCCTGCTGACGGCCGGGAAAAAATTGCGTTTCAGTGACATCACACATCGACAGGATGATCGTGGATGCCAGTGCCATTCCCTCCTCTTCCGACAGTTCATTGACGACTTCCAGCTCACCGTGAATACGCATTTCAATTCGGGTCAATCCCGGACTGATGGTCAGGTGAATATCTGACGCATTCAGCTTTTTTGCCAGTTCAAAACAGGTCAGTACCTGCTTCTGACGTTCACTCACATCAGTTAGGTCCGACAGACACACGCCCTGTTCATTCGTCCGCTGATGTTGTTTCTGGCGGTTCGCCTGCAATTCTGACAAATTGACAAAGCGAATTTCTGCTTCTGGCGTGGCTTCAAGTAATTGCATGACCCGCGTCTGAACCTGTGGATCGCCCCGACGATTGTTGTCAATTAATACCGTAGCCTGTTGTTCTTCACATAACAGCAACACGGCATCATTAACCTGGATACTTTCTTTCATTCCCTGTCTTCTCTCAGAACGTTAATACCGAGCCATCACTTAGCGTGACCGCAGAAAGCGTGATCACCTTAACTTTGAACTGAGTGCCAGGCACTGCGTCACCGACAGCTAACTCCATCACACCGCGGCCCGGCAGGCTTACGCTGGCCCGCAATGCATGCCCCCGACCATAAATCTCCTGCACCACCGGACGGGTCACAGGTTGTCCCGCCGTTATCACCGGTGATACGGTCATCGGCAAATCAAGGTCATTACTGCCCGTTAACCCCAAAGGCTGATTTTCTGTCAGTTGGCGTTGTAATTTAGCCTGCTGCAATTCCGCTTCCAGCAACAAATTTTTCGCGTGTAAATGCTCTAACTGCCCCACAGTCACACCCGCAGATGCTTCTGTCATCCCTGTTACCGAAAGAGCGCTATCCTCTGTTGCCCATACGGGTGAACTGATAAAAATTAGCCCACTTAACACACTGATACACAAGGCAGTATTATTTCCGGGCATAAATGTATCCCTCAGTCTGATAGGTTAACTGTCCCTGTGAGGTCAGGGTAAACGTGAGGCTGTTCAGTCGCAGCCCTGTATCATCCAGTTCAGCAAATAGCCATGCTGGCATCACCCGACTACTGAAGCTGAACAGGTATTCTCGCCAATCCTGGGAAGGTATAGATTGCCCGTCTCCCGGTAATGCCGATGCTGGAGTCAGTTCATTTAACGTCAGAGGGATCTGCCATTGCTGGAAATTCGAAACCATCTTCATCAACTGTACTGAAACAGCAGGCACCGCTTCATTGCGAACCGGCAAAGGTTTCCACGGCAGGAATACCCGGCCTTCTTTTGCGCCCTGAACCAGGTCAAAAACCGGTGACTGCTTAAATACACTCTGTACACGCTGAACAAAATGCGCTGCTGTACCGCCAGGCATAATCTCATAGTGAAGGCGGACGCCATCTTTTCGGCATGAACCTGCCGTCAAGCGCCACCCCGCCAATAACACAGGTATCGTTCGACTGGTCATAACACAACGTGCCAAAAATGCGGGTAACAACGGCTTATCGGCCCACGGATGCGGTAAGTCAACAGGTTTTGGCGTTTCTTCAAACAATCGTGACGCCCTAACCTGAACGGTTTCAGTCATCGGTAATCTCTCATTCGGAGATTTTCCTGACTGTAATAACACCCACACGACTATCAACAAAAAGATGAATACGGCCATCAACAATAATGGTGACCTCCACCGCCGTTGCAGGCGACACATCCGATACTGATGAGCAGACAAAGCAGAAGTTATTGAGCGCCAGTGGGCCGGATTATCAGGGTCAGATACCACCCGCCAGCTTTTATCTGGAGCCGGATTAAACGTTAAAAAACGGGACAGTGCTGCGTTGACATTCTCGCGGGTCCCGACAATATCGGCCATCACGGACGGCAAACCATTCTGCGTTGCCAAAAATAACCATTGCTCTTCGCCCAAATCATAGATCCCGTACCCGTTTGGGCCGGAATGCGATAAAAAAGCGATGGCTAAAGAATACGGTGTGTGACGGCAATACAATTTCCTGATCATTCCCGTCCCCATCATACGTGTAGTCTGCTGGCGTCCTCCCACACGATTTCCCACGACCAGATGTACATCGGTGTATTGAGGACGAACACGTTGCCCTCTACGGTGCCCCCGTTTTACCTTCACATACGGTGACCAACGCAGGCCACTGATCCAACAATGGCGACCGGCCTTTACAACCGTGACTTCGGGTGTCTCTCCAGGTATTTCTAAATTGATGCTTTTCATTGATTCATGCCTCCTTTCATTCCTCAATCCAGTAACACGGGGGTGATTAAAATAACCAACGTACTACGCTTATTCTCTCCGGACTGTCCTCCCCCAAGCAGGAAATTACCCGGTGTAAAGGTTCCCGCCTTAGTCACCCGAGTATCAGCCTGTTCAAATCCGGTGAGCACCAGCGCCTGCCCGGCACGTAAATTCACTTTCTGGCTCAGTGAACGCAGCCGGGTATACGGCATCTCGATATAAGAATTGCCTTCTTTAGATGTGAATGAACGGATAGTCGGCGGATCAGACAAGTTAAAAGCCACTTGTAACTGAACATCCCCATTGCGCTGTATCAACGGCAACAAAGTCATATTAAACCCGGTAGTAATCATCCCGGGCGTCAGAGCCGTGGTGGCTCCCACATCCGTAGCCGTCGTTGTACTGCTTTGAGCCACATACACCGTCTGATCAGCCATCTGTATCGGAATGGGGGTCAAATTAGTGGTCGCACTTCCTTGAGAGGTCACCACACTGACATTACCTTGCTCGCTCAACGCCTTTATCAGCAGGCTGGAACCCGAGAGTTTTGCCGCTTTCCCTGTGGCGCTTTCCAGGATACTGACACCCGCAGACGTTGCCCCACTGCCCATACCGCTAAAACTGCCAGACAGCGTAGCCCCCAAATTATGCAATGAGTTATAAACTAATCCCCAGTCCAACCCCATTTGCTCTTTACGGGTAGTGCTGACACTCAGCACCTGAACATTCAACAAAACCTGACGGTTAAGAACAGTATTTTGCTCTTCCACATAACGGGATACCGAATCCAGTACCGCCGGCGTGTCTGTTACCATCAGCGTTCCACTGGAGCTTGACAACCAGAACCGACCCCGTTCGGGCGTCAACATATTCTCGACTGTCTTACGGATGTCTTCGTATAAATCACTGTTCAGATCAACCGTCGTTTTCTGTGAAGAGCTGGCCTCCCCAGAGACAGAATTGTTGACATTACCACTACCCCCTGATGTCCCCATACTACTGGTTGACCCTGAGGCAACACTGGCATTACTGCTGGTACGGGTGTTGAGAACATTCAGCTGAAATGTCCGGGTTTCAAACCGATAAAACACGACAGCCCTGTTATCTATCTTCCATGCAATCCCTAACCGGCTGGCAATATTGTCTAAAAGCCCCGTTAGTTCCCCTTGCCAATTGAGACCCGTGAGTACTTCTGGTGATGCCGCGCGCGATAAATTTCGCCTATCCGCTCGATAAATGAAGCGACAATTGTGTTTCATCTATTGAAAAATTTTTACACAACTAACGTCATAAATATGACTGTAATTTATTCAATTTACCCATTTTTCCTTTAAATCTGTAGCAAGGTAACCAATTCCGCACAGCTAGGCGGTATATTCTGCACTCATTAAAATGGGGTTAACACCTCTATCATAATGCACAGTACAGAATAAAATGCCTAACCAAATGAAAATGATTGGAATGCATTTAGCTATGATTTTAGTTGAACTTGAACCTACCTCTGATGTAAAGCTATTTTAGCCTTATAAACCTCTATCTTGAGACTAAGAAGTTATTAAAAAGCGCCCGGCAAATTCACCTAACCGAACGAGAAGAATGAGCGTATAGACAGGAAAAACGTGAAGTCATTTTCGGAATTCAGCATATAAGTTAGCAATACGCAATGCGTAAAAATCGTTGGTCAAATTAAGGGAGCCGAAGCTCCGAAAATTGGGGAAATAGCTATAGCTGAAAAGGCCGACCTCATGACCTTATAAACCAGCCCCCTCTCCAACCTAGAGCGGAACCGGTTTAGTTACATCTATCTGCGCAAAAGGAGCGCAGATAGCTCCAATTATAGTGTTAGCCAAGTAAAACGTGTATAGACACTGCATAACACGGAGTACAAAAAACAACTCTAGGGATATAAACCCTAATTGTTCTATCACATAGTTAACTATGTGAATCCCTCTTTAGCTACGCTATCTGATGAAACTAGCATAGATAGAAAGTTATCAGCATATCGAGGAATATTTTCTTGGGATTCTTTTTATGAGAACACTTGGCTCTAATGATAACAAATGTGCTATATGAACAAATTCCACAACATCCAATCTTCTTTCACCATTCTCAACTTTCGCAATAAACGATTGAGGGCGATCTAGCGCTTGAGCTAAATTCTCTTGCGTGACCCCCTTTGCTATACGAGCCTCACGGAGTGCTTTGATAACTATTTGATATTCATCAGAGTAAATTGAAACCATATATTCAATCCTACTAAACATTTAGGATTAAATATCAATCGATTGTTGATTTATACCAAAATGGGATTTTTTATTTTATAAGCTCTGCTCGTTTTGGCTTTTTAGGTGGTTTTTTGAACAGTATTTTTTCTAAAATTAGCCCATGATCGACAGATAGCAAGTGTGCTATATGCACAAATTCAACTACATCCAACCTTCTTTCACCATTTTCAATTTTAGCAATAAATGATTGAGGTCGATCTAAGGCTTGAGCCAATCTTTTTTGAGTAATACCTTTTTCTATCCTAGCCTTACGAAGAGCGTTTATAACCATTTGATATTCATATGAATAAATCGATGCCATTTCTTTAACCTTGATTAATATCCCAAAATCGAATATCAACCATTTACTTAAGTATCCCAAAATAGGATAATTCATGCGTTTGTTATATGGAGATATAAAGGAAATGAATAAAAAAGATTGGCATACCGCCGACATTATCGCTGCCTTACGTAAGCTCGGCACTACCTTAGCAGCGGTATCACGTAAGGAGGGACTTAGCTCATCTACATTAGCTAATGCTCTATCACGACCTTGGCCTAAAGGAGAGTGGATTATTGCGAACAATCTCGGAGTACATCCCTCAGAAATTTGGCCAAGCCGATATTTTGACGAGAATGGACAACCTATTGAACGAGTTATCCGAAATAATTCTTCCAGGTGACTAATTCTCAACTAAATGGTCTAAGTTCGGTATAATATCGAACCTAGGCCATGTTAGCTGCTTAGACTGTCTGACTATTGGGGCCAGTTTATTGCAGCCCTTATTCTATTACTCTGGGTTTTTCGGGCCAATAAATATCTGGCGCTAAGTTAGCATCAACACGGTTCAGCAATACCCTATATTTTTTCAAAGCGGTCAACCGAGAATTTTCCTCATCACTCTCCATCCCCAAATCTACAGCATCTTGTAACGGAGCTATCTGTTTACTTACAGTGAACATAAGTTGCTGTTTCTTATGTTCTGCTTGTTGCTGCTGTTCCTGCCTAAGTTTTATCACACCGCTTTCTGATATTATCCACTTTTCACCATCGTATTTATGATAAACGGACGGAGCGCGTTCAGTAAGCACTGGATAACCCTCTTTATTACTGACAATTGACAAACCGTGTGACTGCCCTGTAAGTAATTCATTGTGTTTCTCTGCTGTTATTTCAACACATTCTTCATGAGCTTCACTATAAAAAGCGCCTTCTTTTCTGGAGAAATAAACCATTTATACCCCCCAAAATAATATATGAACAACTTTGCCTGGATTCTCATTGTTGTTGGGAGTGCCAGCTTGATATTCAAACGTCGATAATGTTGCATTACGTACTAATGTATGACCTGTTGATGTATTGATACTCGACATGCTTGCGACATATCCAATAAACTGATTTTTAAAAGAAATTGGATAATTGATTTTTACCCATGACTGTTGGCTTGATGCAACTTTAACCCATTGAATAATTATTCCCGTATCCCCGCATTGCCACCAGCCATTTTCAGATTTTATAGCTGCGTTTTGCAATGCGAGCGTACCGCTTCGCTCAGGTATTAATATATTATAACGTCGCTGATTGTTCGGATCGTTAGAATAAATATGTAACAATTTTCCTTCCGAACCATTAATTCCTACCACATACCCATCTTTCGATTTGAAACGTAGCTCAGGAAAAGGAGTTTTACTATCAATTAATAAACTACCAACGGTTGCAGTTTTATCGCTAGAAATACGCAAGAAAGTGTTATCGCTCTCAGATTTAGCATAACTTCCCACATCCCCGGCATTCAATGAAATATCAGATGACAACGCTTTCCCATTCACTTTACGAATGGATGGTACTCGGCTATTAGCGTTGTTATTTGCTGCTATAGCACTTTGATTCGCCGTATCCGTCAGTGATTGCACAAATGCTGTTGTTGCAATCTGAGTATTATTAGCGTTTTTAGCAGGTGTGGGGGCGATTGGCGTTCCTGTGAAAATGGGACTGGCTTTCGGTGCATACTGAGTATGCGGATTTTGCACCTCAGAATGTTCCCTCAACTCATTCCCATTTTGTTCTAGTTTTTGTTTAAGATAACTTGTGCGGTTGACCAACTGTTTAGCCTGCCGATTGGAAATACCATCAGGCCCGCCTAACACGGGATCTGAGGTTTCTATTTGATACACTGCCTCTGACCACTGTGGGGTTTCCGGCAAATTAGCCATTTTAACTGCTCCCATAATTGTAACTACCGTCATAACTGACAGTATTGTTGTAACGAATTGATACAGACTGATATTCCAAGCTGGTAAGGTGGCAGCGTGCAGGCGCAAACGCTGCCAGTGTAGTGCGCAATAGCGAGGCTTGATCATTGGTAATA
The DNA here is from genome assembly GCF_003287735.1 of Photorhabdus bodei. GTDB lineage: Bacteria > Pseudomonadota > Gammaproteobacteria > Enterobacterales > Enterobacteriaceae > Photorhabdus > Photorhabdus kayaii. The sequence goes on from NZ_NSCM01000037.1 coordinate 44,872, forward strand.
GGTTGCTGAAGTATGATGCGATAATCTGCCCAAGATGTTGAATCTCCGTGAACATAATTACCGTTATGGCTGGCATGACCGTCATAATTGATTTGACCAGTGCCTTCAATTAAATCAATCTCACCAAACCCAAAACGACGGATAATTTCACGAATTGACCACGGTGTGCCTTTATACCGATGCAATTCTATAGCCGACTTGATTAACGTGCGGCGAGCATTGTCTGATTCGACAAGCTCCCAGCCATCGCTAAATAGGGAGAATTGATTTGCCAGCCAATGCAGTGCGCTGCTATCGACAGTATCAATGAGATAAACCATTAATTGGGTTAAATCGATATCATCAAAACGGGAGGCCAACTGACCTAATGCACGCATACTGATATCAGCTTCTAGTGGAGGTGGTAGATGTAACTTAACCATCAGCGACTCCAGTGATCACAACAGTGATACCGATACAGTTCGCCCATTCATTTTCACCTACAACCTGAAACGTAGGAGACTCCAGTACGACTTGATAAACGCCAGAAACAGACAGTGTTGAGATGATTTGGCTGGGAATAATATCTTTCCCTAGCGTTGTTGCTCGTTCAGCTACCCATGTTTGTATGGCTTGTTCTGCTGCTGATTGAATACCAGGTGCATTAACGCCACTGTACAAGGTTAGTTTCGCCTTGATGGTATAATCAACCTTCACGGGAGGTTTTACATATACAGTGTCAGTCAGCGGGCGGATTTTTTCATCAGAACAAAAACTTTTCACCAGCGTTAAAATGCTTTCATCTGGCAACCCTGTTGCCAATAGTGGAAACAGTTCAACAACACCCGGAATGGGAGACCTGACTGCAACATCAACAATATTGGGGTGAGCACGCATGGCATGAAATCGATAAGCCTGACGACTGCCCGCATTAGTAAACGATTCAGGGGCCATCTTGATTCGTACACGTAGCCTCTCGTCACTTTCCTCTGCCGAACCACCACTACTCACTATTGTGTTGATCACTTGCAGGTCAATGTCGTCGATTTCATCCAACAATGTACTGATTTGTGCTGGTTGCCAGCTATTCCCTGATAACCCAGCATCTGTACAAGTAGCTGTGACATTAACGAAACGTGTGCCTGCTTTCAGAACAGCATCTGTATTAGTAGCAAAAATAATACTGTCCGATGCATTAACACGAGTTCCAACTGGAATGAGTACATCTTGCTCTAATGCTTCATCAACACTAAATTGCAGTGTTGTATGTGCAGGCTGGGCGGGTAGCCGATATACTCCGACCAATTCCCCTAAGTAGTCCAAAATGGGCGCACGGGCAAACTCGACCAGATTTTGCTTGGCGGCTTCCTGAACTTGCATTCGGGTCAGTGCTTCACGATATGCAAATAAATTGATCAGCAGGCGTTCTGCCTGTGCTGGGTACAAAGTCTTACCTACATCAGCCTCATACTTTGCGATCATTTCGGTTGTGATTTTCTCTATATCACGCTCGATAAAATCAGGTTCTGTCAGCGCCATAGCAACTCCGTAGATTGTGTAATGCCATCAACTGCTGTCCAATTCACACGCAGAGTCAGGTGCTCTGCCTCAACATTCGGTTTCACCGATAACAACTGGCAACGAGGTTCCCAACGTGTAATAGCATCAACAGATTCCCTGACAACGTGGGGAATAGCGCGGTCTATTGGGTAATCCATATAAAGGTGCAAGTTACTGCCGAATTCTGGTCGATGTGGATCACTGCCACGTGGTGTACGTAGAATAATGAATATTGCTTGGGCGATATCATCCAGCCCACAGGCAATTTTGCCTGAGTTCTGGAGAGCGGGTTGCCAAAAAACAGAGTGTGAGTTCGTATTCATGGGGACAGTATCGCCCTCGGCAGGAATATCTAATATTAAAGACGTTTAAAGAACCCCATGAGAATGATGATTCGAGTTACCGCCTTCATCCATGATGCTACCTGTTGCATGGATGTTGCCATCGACGCTGACATTACCCTGAATGTTCGTAGTACCATTACCACCAGAACCCGACAGCCCATTTTGGTGAGTTAATTGGCCTTTCACTAACATATTTCCGGTTACGATTGTTTCCGGCGCATCAATAGTTGCCTGCTGTGTCTGAATAACAACATTGGCTCCCGCTGCGATCTTAATGTGCTGAATGCCACCATTAATAGTCAGGGTGTGTGAGGTACGATCATAGTAAAAAGCTGCATCATCTGCATAAGTCATACCACGGACGTCTTTATTGTTAGCTGACGGTTTATCAACACTGGAATAGATAGCACCTAAAATAACACCATCTTCACCATTGGCATCCAATAATACTTCAACTTGTTCCCCAACATCGGGCAACCAATAGTCTTTGTTATTCTGGGTATTGCGCTGCAACACATTCAGCCAATTAGTACGCATATTATCGCATTCAGGCAATCGCACGCGGGCACGAACAGTAGCAGGATCTACGGCGCTAATCGTACCAACTTGACGAGTTACACTGCTCATTTGGATTCCTCCTCGATGATCGTGTCGGAAGAACCATCGGGCTTATATACAACCAATTTCTGAGTCTTCCCCCTTTTACCTTTCTTGGATTTGCCCGATGCAACAGGGCCACGAGCAACTTCAAGTTCGGTTATATATCCGCTGTTGCGATCAAAAGAGTGGTGAGCTGAAGTAATTAACCATTGCCCAGATAACTTGCCAAATTCAACCAACTCAATTTTATTTCCGGCGGTTAACTGAGGGGCTCCCATCAATGAAAGTGAGCCGTTCTGCTGGTACTCATTATGTAAATCCAGTGCTGACTTGGCCTTTATTTCAGCGCTATCTTTGTTAGCAGCCCGGCTGTTTACTTTTAAGGTATCTGCGCTAGTTTCTTTACCGCTACTCTTATCTCTTGAATTGGACTGATTACTTGCACTGGTCGTGCCATCAGCTTCATAGACAATCAATTTTTTATCATCAGCTTTTTGATGTTTCACTTTGGCTTTTTTATAGACTTTATTAATCGTGTCCCGTAGTGAAAATTGGGCAATATCACGAGGGTGTAATTTTTTTATCGGTTCTTGGCTGCGCAAAGTGACTAAGTGGGAGAAAATTAGCTGTTCACTGACAACCTTAACGGCATAACCATATTCACTAGCCAGCCGCTTCAGGAACGCTACATCGGTTTCCGAATATTGCGTCACCCTGTCAATCTTGATGATTTCGATACTGCCGATCAGCTTTAACCGATGTTTCTTGGCGATACGGCTAGCAATAGCGGCCAGTGTTGTATTCTCAAATCCACGGTTAGACTTGGTACGCAATGCCGTATTGATAGACGTTGCTACACCTCGAACAAATACAATAGAAGGAGGGATACTAACTTCAATTTCATCAATGTAGAATGAGCCACAATTCAATAACCGTTCGCCGAAATAGCCCAACTTCAATGTCAACGTATCACCTTTGCCCGGATACCATTTATCCAGCCAGCGACCATCAGTATCATCCAATTCTACCTCTATTTCATCGGATTCGCTTTTGATGTTGTCGGTATAGCTGACACGAGTGACATAAGGAGTGATGTCATTTGTGATATCTTTTTGCAAATATCGTAACGTGAATGTCGGACTTAAAACCTCTGAGACACCCGTTATAGATGGTGTTTGCTTGGGATCAATTATCTCAGCCACGGTGGTGTATCCTCGGCAGTTACTACATTGTCAGCGTCAATGATAGGGATCAACAATACGACACCTGATGGCAATATAGGTGTAACTGCAACGTGCGGATTGGCAGCAATTATGCGAGCGTAACCTAAAGGGTCACCATAATAATAGTGAGCCAATAAATCCCATCTATCTCCCTCTTTCGTTATGTGTTCAAGAAACATGATCAAAGTGTCCTTGTGGTAATTTGCGCTGCCATCTTACTGAGCGCGGGTGATATTGATGTAAATGTTGAACTTGCCGATTCAAGTTGGCCTGATACGGAATCTAATACAGCCGCGATATTACGACTATCTGCACGGCTTAATGACGATTGAGCATTGTTAACAAATGTTACTGCTTGTCCCGTTGCTCTGGTCAATTGAATCGCATCTGGCAATGAGTTACCAAGTGATTGAAAAGCCGGATAGCTTTTCCCTAATGGCTCAACAATATTGTTAAGTCCGGTAAGAAGACCTGGTACGCGGGTTAACGCTACGGTCGGTTTGTCTTTCATCTTCTGTGCAATACGTACCGCACTGATAGTCGTTTGCAGTGCTGACTGTGCTTGTTTGACATAATTCACGCCATCCCTGACTTTTTTAGCCATACCTGATGGTTTCGGTATTGCATTAGACAACGCCTTTGTATTCAGGACATGAGATTTAATGGCAGGCGGTTTCAGCGGTTTTTTAGGATCACCGATATATTCAAGTAATGTCACCGAGGCATTGAGGGCAAATATATTACCTACTGAATCCGTTTGTTCACTGGTAGCTGTCACATCAGTAATAACAAACCAGCCACGGTAATCACCATTTCCGAATACTAGCGCGAGTGCTTGATGCTTCCGCATTGCTTCACGTAACCGATTCAATTCAACATCCGGCGCACAATAATGTTGATGAAAGACCAGACTAATTTGAATTTCATCCAGTTTTTCCCCCACGAACTGCAAGCCGGGTTTACCTTGAATTCGTGCATGTTCGGCATAATTAGCACCAAACGTTACATCAAAACCATCCCAATATGTGATCAGCTCAAATTCAATATCACCTAATACCGCAAACATTATCCGTATCTCCGGCGTTCTCTCTGAATGACAATACGCTCCAGCAGTTTCTCTAATTCACGCACACTCAGGTTTAAGGCTTTATTAATATCGGATGTAGCCGTTTGCGGTTTACCGCCAATATATATTCGCGGTGCGAAAGAGATAGAAAAACCATTATTGCTGTTGCTGATATCTTTATAACCTGTTCGTCTGGCTGGATTGCCCAACATCATCTCAGGAGGTGAGATTTGTGGGACATCAGGCGTCATTCCCTCTGCCAGACGTTGAGTGGCACGAGCAGCCAACGGCGTAGTACGATCAACACCAACAACCACACCTTGCACAATATTATCGCCAAATCCCATAAATACCTGACTGGGGGATTGAATACCTAACGCTTCTTTAAACCAGCTAGAAACTTTGCCGCCAAAGTTTTTAATGGTGTCCTTAGCCGTAGTCAGCATATTAGAAATACCATTAACCAACCCATTAACGATATTTTTACCAAAGTCAGTAAAATTATTGGGCATACCAATACCAAACCATTTCATAACGCCAGCAAATGTTTTATAGAACAATCTCAATGGCGACCAATTTAAAATTAATTTACTGACCTCAAATATTCCGCCATCAAACGCATTAGTAATCCGTCATTCCGCACCGTATTTCTGATTTAAAAATAGTGTGATCTTACACAGGTTTTTTGTATTGATGATATCAGTGGGGTTGACGGTAATCGCCAATTTTGATCTATTACTTTTATTTACCGGAAAG
>NZ_NSCM01000038.1 GCF_003287735.1 Photorhabdus bodei
TATCACGACAGGTGTGATGGAGGTGTTCGAGTTCGGCTTTTTGTTCATCGGTAATGAATATTTTCATGACTGGTACAATGATCCTTATTTTGGGAAAAATCAAGCATCTTCAATGATTACGGGTATAGTAGTTCTATAATAGTTAAAGAGTATCTTTAATTAAGTGGTAATACTGTTTTTGAAAATATTTATATGCAAGTTGAGTATATTTTATTTAAATTTTAATGAGGAAAATAAATATGTCTAAAATAACCATTGTTGTTGATTCAGATGAGCAGAAAGCAGAATTTTATTCTAATTCTCCTGTTCCAGTATATAAAGATTTAAATGCAGTTGGTCCTTTGAGTGATCTGACTATATCACCTCATGCTAGTGTGGAAGTATTTAGAATAGATACACCAGTAATTCCAGAATCCAGAAGCTCTCTGAGAGTTGTAAATACAGGGCTATCAAATAGTGTTACGGCTAAATTTTACTGGTCTCATAGTTTTACCTCTGAATGGTTTGAGTCTGGTTCTATCGATGTAGGATTAGGAGAAGATAAGGTGTTAAACGTGCCTAGCAACTCTTTTTATTATAGTAAATTTGTTATCTATAATAATACGGATAAAGTTGCTTATGTGACGGCAAATTTGGTTTAAACATCTTATTTTAATTGAAGGGTTCCATTATGCATACAGAAAATGTTTTATACCCTATGGATTTCAAGATGCATCACGGCGGCAAGGGAGCGAATCCCCGGGAGCATAGATAACTATGTGACCGGGGTGAGTGAGTGCAGCCAACAAAGAGGCAACTTGAAAGATGACGGATATAAACGCAGATTGATTTGCGGTTTGCGGAAATCTCTACCAAGAACAAAGGAAAGCGTTATGAATGACGAAAGCATTAGATTCTAAGTTATATTTTATCAATACAGTTTCATGCAATGGCTAAAGAGCATTGCAATGCTGTTATTCCAGTAGCACCAATCCTCTACCGGTGAATTTGGCAAAAAAGGCACTTTACCAAGAGGTACAGCGCCTTTTTTAATGAACTAACGGTTAATTAATTAGTTCATGCCATATTTTTTCAATTTCTTACGCAGTGTGCCACGGTTGATGCCCATCATCAGGGCAGCGCGCGTTTGGTTGCCACGGGTGTATTGCATCACCATGTCCAACAATGGCTGTTCCACTTCAGCCAATACCAACTCATACAGATCATTAACATCTTGACCGTTTAATTGAGCAAAATAGTTCTTCAGTGCTTGTTTAACTGAATCACGTAAAGGTTTTTGGGTTACCTGATCTTGTGAATTTACAGTAGCAACGGTTAGTACGTCAGAATTTACGCGTTGTTCGAACATAGTTCTGTCAGCTCTTTTCTTTATATTACGCAAAATTTTCGAAATATGCCCCCAACACCTCCAGCTGTTCGCTGGCATCCTCTATGGTGTTGAATGTGCGCCGGAACTGGTCATCAGGAGCATGTTCCCGGAGATACCAGGATACATGCTTACGTGCTATACGGGCTCCTTTGCCTGGACCATAAAAGTCGTGCAATTCCTGTATATGCTCGTTCATTAAACGCTGCACTTCGCCAATCGGCATCGGTGACAGCAGTTCTCCTGTTGCCAGATAGTGCTGGATTTCCCGGAAGATCCAGGGTCTTCCCTGAGCAGCGCGGCCTATCATCAGGGCATCAGCCCCGGTGTATTCAAGCACTGCTCTGGCCTTAAGCGGGTCAGTAATGTCACCATTGGCAATAACCGGGATGGCAACAGTCTGCTTAGCTGTCCGAATATTGTCGTACTCTGCCTCTCCGTTAAACAAACAGGCACGAGTCCTGCCGTGGATCGTCAGAGCTTGGATACCACAATGCTCGGCCAATTGGGCAATCTTTACACAGTTTCGTTCTTCTGGCGACCATCCAGTGCGGATTTTCAGCGTAACAGGAACATCTACTGCGTTTACAACGGCAGAAAGAATTTTTTCCACCAATTCAGGGTAACGTAGTAAAGCCGAACCTGCTAGCTTACGATTCACTTTCTTGGCTGGACACCCCATGTTGATATCAATGATCTGAGCACCATTAGCGACGTTGATCTTCGCTGCCGCTGCCATTTCATTGGGATCACTGCCAGCAATTTGCACGGAACGAATCCCCGGTTCGTCACTGTGAACCATACGTAGCCGGGATTTGTCTGTCTTCCAGACCTGTGGGTTGGAAGAAAGCATTTCCGATACTGTCATACCCGCACCCATTTTGTAACATAGTGACCGAAACGGGCGGTCAGTTATGCCAGCCATTGGGGCCGCAATAAGACAGTTTTTCAGCTGGTATTGTCCGATACGCATAGACGAAGAAAGAGTGGCCATACTGTGACTGCAAGGGCGCGTATATTACGCATTTTTCGCAAAATATGAAAGGCCAAACTTTGAGCAAATCGTCATTTGTCACAACTTTTTTCCAGCTTTTCTTCTGTGGTAAATATAATTATTCATAAATAACATGGTGTTATATGTTATTGGTAAAGTTTATCACTTAGGATTTTTCTACCAGCAAGTTTGCTGACAGCACGGATTATCATCAATAGGAGATCAAAATTTGCACTTGAAATTATAACAAAATAAAATAATTTTAATTTGTTGTTATTTTTACCCCAGATATCCGGCACCATTCTTCCTGTTCCGCAACAGGATCGATTACAAATTTATCAGTATAGGCCTGAATAACACTTTCTGCTTGGTTCGTTAAAATGCCCGATAGACCTAACAGGCCACCCGGTTTTGGTAATGCGCCAATCACAGGGGCGAGTTCACGCAGAGGGCCTGCCAAAATATTAGCAATTACTACATCAGATTCAAGATCGGTTGGTGCATCTTTCGCCAAATATAGCGTTAAACGCTCCAGAACGCCATTACGTTCTGCGTTGTCTCGGCTGGCCTGAATAGCTTGTGGGTCGATATCGATGCCAATAGCGTGTGTTGCACCGAGCTTTAGCCCAGCAATTGCGAGTATGCCGGAGCCGCAACCAAAATCGATAACCGTTTTACCTTCCAGATTGAGGCTGTCTAGCCATTGCAGGCATAACGATGTGGTTGGGTGAGTACCTGTACCAAAAGCCAGTCCAGGGTCTAGCATAACGTTGACAGCATCTGGATCAGGGACGTCGCGCCAGCTTGGACAGATCCATAAGCGATTGCCAAAACGCATTGGGTGGAAGTTATCCATCCATTCACGTTCCCAATCTTTGTCTTCCAACTGCTCGATCTTATGAATAAATCCTTTACCTAACTCGGGAACTTGTTCGAGCTGGCTGATCACGGCTTTCATATCGGTTTCAGCATCATACAGTCCGATGACATCAGTATCTCCCCATAAACGGGTCTCGCCCGGTAAAGGTTCGAATACAGGGTTATCGTGGCTGTCTTGAAAGGTGACGGAAACTGCGCCATTTTCCATTAGAGTATCTCCAAGGGATTCAGCGAGCTGTCCTGTGGTATTTAATCGAAGTTGTATCCAAGGCATAAAAAATTCTCCTTAATTGGAAACGAGTTAAAGTAACTCACTTAATGAGATCTGATCACTTTTTGCGGTAATCGCTGACCGAGGGTATTACCCATCCAAAAAGCCAACAAGCTAAGTAGTAATGATGGCACGATCGGATGGAAGCCCAATAGATGGATATTGAAACTAGCGAGCAGAGTGTAGCTTATTGCCCCTGTAATCATCGAACTGACAGCGCCATAGGCATTGGCTTTTTCCCAATACAGGCCCAGTACTAATGGCCAGAGGAATACGGCCTGTAAGCCACCGAAGGCTAGTAGATTTAGCCAGATAATCATCTCGGGTGGGCGCCAGGCGGCTAAAAGTAGCAACAAACCAAGAATCAGGGTAGAAAAACTGGAAATTCGGGCCAGTCTTTTTTCCTGTACGATTTGTTGTGGAAACAGGTTTAGGTAGAGATCTTTGACGATTGTGGCGGAAGATTGCAGCAGTTGTGCATTAATTGTGGACATAATGGCGGCCATCGGCGCGGCTAGAAAAATTCCAGCAGCGAATGGTGGCAATACAGTGATCATCAATGTTGGGATCACCTGATCGGGAATGGTCAGATCAGGAATAATGGCTCGACCAATTGCGCCTGCTAGGTGCATACCAAACATGAGGATCGTCATGACGATGGTTCCGATGATGATCCCACGGTGAACAGCTTTGCTATCGCGGTAGGAGATGCAACGAACGGCAGTATGAGGTAATCCAATTACCCCAAAACAGACCAGTATCCAGAACGATGCCATGAAAGGTCCGCTAAGGATATGGTCTGCGCCTTGTGGGGAAACCAGCTCAGGATTAATTGTTCGTAATGTGGTGACCGCCTCTGACAGACCTCCTGCCTTATAGATAATCGCCACCAGCAGTAGAACAGTGCCCAGCAACATTACCAGCCCTTGTAGGGCATCATTGAGGACACTCGCTCTGAACCCCCCAAATGCGGTATAGAGAGCGATAGAGATACCGAAAATCATTAATCCGGTGCCATAAGGGATACCCGCGGCAGTTTCTAGCAGGCGTGCGCCCCCAATAAACTGAACGGTCATCGCGCCAATAAAAGCGACTAAAAGACTTAGGCTGGCAAACCAAACCAGAAAACGACTTCCATAACGGGCATACAACATGTCATTAAGAGTGACGGCATTATAGCGACGGGCAAGAATGGCAAATTTTTTACCTAACACACTCAGGGAAAGCCATATTGCCGGCAACTGAATTAGCGATAGTAATACCCATCCCAAACCATATTTATAGGCTGCTCCTGGCCCGCCGATGAATGAGCTGGCACTGATATAGGTGGCAGTAATGGTCATTGCCAATACAAAGCCGCCCATTGAACGGTTGCCAAGGAAATACTCAGTCAGGAAGGTGCCTTTCTGGTGGCGTCGATAAGCGTAAACTGACAGGAGAAATACCAATGCAAGATAGCCAAGCAGAGGTAAAATAACTTCACTTTGCATTCTCATCCTCCAGCGGGACTTCTTTGAAAATAAACTTCACCATTAACCAGCAGAGGATAATGAATACAACTGGTAGTAACAAACATGCCATTTCAAACCAGCGAGGTAAGCCGGTGACACCGGGAGCATCACTGGGTAAATAGGCTGTCAATAGCCAGCCAATAAGATAAGCAAGCGTTAGGAACACGGCCCAAAGTGCTTCTTTATGGGATTGAACAAATCGTCTGTCCATTCGTTCTTCCGGTAATTAAATAAGATGGGAAGGGAAGGATTGTACGGCAAGATGCGAATTCATTCAGGAAAAATGTGATATGTGGTTAATAGCCTGAGTTTTGTTTAAAAATAGCAACGGACAAAAAAAGAGAGAATGAAATTGAAGGGAAAGTGAAGAGCATTACGCTATCCCGAACAGCTACGGGAAAATATTTCGCCGCTATCCTTTGTGACGATGGCAAGGATGCGCCGGAAAAGCCGGGCTTTATCACCTGCGTGACAGGGTGTGATTACAGGCGGCGGGATTCGTCGTTTCTGCCCACGTAAATCCGTCATATCGACGGTGGCGGCCTGAGAAGTGGGAAGCCTTGCCGTTTACGGAGGAGCAGTCACCAGCAATATATTTAAGCAGCGCAGAGTCAACGTCTTCAAAGGTATTGACGTTAACTACGGTATAATCGCGACCGTTAATTTGACTGATGACAACAGGCGCTGCTCCGTACTGACGAATGATGTCCAGACAGCATTGTGCTTGGTACAAAAAGGGCAAGTACATGTTCGTGCTGGAATTTCAAAATGATTTTTTTAGTATTATATGTTGTGTTTTGTGTTTTTTTTATTCATTTTTGAACTTAAATTCTATGTTTTTTTGTTTGCTAAAAGTGATGTTGGTGTTACTATTTTTTTAATTAATATTTACATGAATTTATTTTTGTAAAAGTTAATTATTAAAGAAGTTGTGTAAAAGTATCTCAATACTTGGAGGGGGTATTTATAGAGTAAAAAATTATTAATCTAAAGCATGGGTGGGATTTTGTCTTTATGTTGTTATAAAGAGTTCTTAATTCTTGCAGCACAAGATAATATGCAAAGTAATTTGTTGTTCTTACATGCAAGGTATTGGTTTTTTCATTAAATAAGTGATTGTGTGCATTTAATGTAAATTTAACTGGTACATGACTTTTATTTTATACGGAATTTATTCAGGGATAATGTTTATTATATTGATTGGTTATGGTCCATGAAAAATAAATCTTTATTATTTGTCGTTTTAATGGCTTTTCTTTCTATGGGGGGGTTGGTTTCATCGGATATATTTCTACCCGCCTTGAGTAAGATGGGAAACTATTATCACGTTAGCGAATCTAGTATACAAAGTACAATAACTATATTTCTATTTGGTATAGCCTTTTCTCAACTTATTTATGGGCCATTAAGTGATTGTTTAGGAAGAAAAACGGTTCTTATTTCTGGGATGATTATATGGTTGATTTCAACAATCGGTATTTTTTACAGTACACATATTAGTGAGTTACTATTATTGCGTTTATTTCAGGGAATAGGCGCTTGTGCTGGTATTACATTAAGTCGTGCCATTATTAGTGATCTGATGGAGAAAGAAGAGGCAGCCAATTTGTATCTGATTATTTTCCCTTTTGTGGGAATGTCACCCGCTATCGCACCAATGATCGGCGGTATGTTAAGTGAATATTATGGCTGGAGATCCTGTTTTTTATTTCTTACTTTATTTATAACAGTCACGCTTATATTGTGCTTGCTAGTTCTGAAAGAATCACTACCAATAAATAAACGCCAAAAATTAAGTATTAAAAATGTATTGGTTAGTACTTACCAAGTGATAATAAATAAAGAATTTCTTTACTATGCAGCAATACCTTGCTTCGCTTATACGGCATATTTTTCTTATTTGATTGAATCTCCATTTATTCTTACCGCTATGGGATTACCAGAAAAATATGTTGGTTACACCTATATAATGCTCTCTTTAAGTTATGTGTTGGGTAATCTTATTGCTAAAAAATTAAGTCGCCGTCAGGGCGTGAGAAAGACAATTTCTCATGGTTATCTCATCTTTGTTGTTGGAGGTATTGCTTTCACAATACAAATGTTTTTTAGTTCCTACCCATTGATAACTTCTGTGCTAACAATATCAGTATTGACTTTCGGTAATGGTTTTTTATTGCCACTAGGTACTGCATCGGCAATTGCCACGCATTCTCAAGCGGCTGGGACAGCTTCCGGCGTAATGGGAACATTGCAATTAGGTAGTGCAGGACTGGCATCATTGTTTATTGGTTATATATCTCACCATGAACCTATTAAAGTGGCATCTATCATCACAGTTGTTTCTTTGGTCGGTAGTATTATTTATATAACGGGTAATAGAGGCGGTAAAGAAATAAGTAGAAAACAAACAATAGAAACTAAAATAGGAATGAAAAATGGTTAATAATATAGATGTCACATTACGTGATGGTGGATACCTGAATAATTTTAATTTTACAACAGAATACGCTATCAAGCATGTTGAAGCGTTGACTAAAAGTGGTGTGGAATGGTTTGAAATCGGTTATCGCAATGGTTCTTTCAAACCTATCTCTAATATTGGCCTAACAGGTATGTCTCCGGATAGTTATATCCGAGATATTCATCAATCGGTACCTGAGGCAAGATTGGTAGTCATTGCTCATCCTCACAATATCAATGCTGATGATATTTATGCAATGAAGATGAATGGCGTTAGTTTGCTTAGGTTATGTATTAAAGCTGATAACCCGCAGCCATGCTTAGGGTTGTGCGAGATTGCTCGAACTACTGGAATGGCTGTGGGTATTAATTTTACACGAGTGAGTCAGCTCTCTATCAGTAAAATTATTGAAGTTGCTAAACAGTGTGAACAAGCGGGTGCTGATATTATTTACCTAGCGGATTCAAATGGTAGTTTGTTCCCTGAACAGGTAGCGCAGATGTTTTATAGGTTAAAGTCTGCCACGCAATTGCAATTGGGATTCCATCCTCATGATAATTTGGGTCTTGCCACAGCGAACAGTATTGAAGCTATGAGAGCTGGAGTCAATTTTATTGATAGTTCTCTATCAGGGATGGGAAAAGGTGCCGGAAATCTCAATTTGGAAAGCTGGCTATCATTTCTCAATCTGAGCCAAAATAGTAAACAATATGACCTTGAACGAGTATTTAATCAACTCAATGAACTGCAATCCCATTGTTTTTTTGCCGCCTCCAGGCGCGATCTTATCGATATAATGATGGGTATGTACAATTTGAGTGTGGAGAATAAAACAGCTCTCGAAGAAGGGTTACGAAATGGTATTAATTATGCGTTTCAGGTTGTTAAATCTTTGCGAGGAGCAACGACATGATACAGCATAATAACCATGCTGGATGTTTCAGCCTTGAAGCGGTAATTCTCGCACCTGTGATGCCGTTTTGGGATCATGGCGATTTTTGCACTCCATTGCGCATATTATTACAGAAAATGGGATATCAGGTGTCTATTATTGATACATTATCCTTAATTAATTCATCTGATCCTGACTACGCTATTAATATTATTGAATCTGAACTTAATCAACGTTTTTTCCAGCCTTATTTGCTTATCGGTTTTGCGATGTCAGGTACTCTGGCGCAATTGCTTGCGTCGCGCCTGAAAAACCTCACGGGAGTAATCTCAGTGAGTGGTCCTGGGTATGCTGATTCGTTACTGACTAATAAGCTGGAACAATTAATAGCATTACTGAATAGAAATCAGCTAGATGAAGCGATTTCTGTGTTACATGACTTTGTTATTCCTGAAGGTGGGACTCCACTTCCTAAAATGCCTGCGATACCTGGTCATTTAAGAAATACTGCTCGGGAACGTATGATAGTGGGATTTTCACTGTTGCTACAACTGGATGCCAGAGCAATATTGTGCAATTACAAAGGAAAATTTCTGAGCATAGTTGGCGGACGTTCGCAATTAGCCACAGAATGTAATCAGGTGGTCAATACTAATCCTACGCACTGTTTTGTTGTCGTGGATGGAGCAGGAATGCGGCCTTGGGAAGATAAGCCGTTATTTATTAACAATGTAATTAACGATTGGCTAAAAATCTTATGAATAAAAAAATTCTTATTTTACCTGGTGATGGTATTGGTCAGGAAGTATGCGATGCCGCTCTTCCCGTTTTTCAGGCTCTAAATCTTCCTGTGACATTGGAAATTGGGGATATTGGTTGGACTTGTTGGGAAAGAGAAGGTAACCCAGTGCCTGCCAATACTTGGGAAAAAATAGCTTCAGTAGATGCGGTGTTACTCGGCGCTATTACTAGTAAAGGTAAAGAAGAAGCACAACAAGCGTTGCCACCGCATCTGCGTGTGAAAACGAGAAATTATGTGTCACCTGTTATCCAATTACGCCAGCGTTTGGGATTATATGCAAATATCCGCCCAGTACGTTATGTAGAAGGGGACCGTAAACCATTTCGCTGTTGTGTTATCAGGGAAAACAGCGAAGGACTATATGCAGGGTTCGATTTTAAAGGAATTCCCGCTACGGCAACGACTTGGTTACAGCACCCAAATATAGATAAATATGGTCCTGAAGAAGCTGCATGGACAGTCCGTCTACAAACCCGTTTTGGTTTAGAACGTTTGTTTATCACTGCATTTGAGTATGCAAAGGAAAATAACTACTCCCGTGTAACCTTTGCGGATAAACCAAATGTAATGAGGGAAAGTGGGCACTTTGCAAAAGGTATTTTCGATACCGTTGCGGCAGGTTACCCTGAAATAAAAGCGGATATCCACAATGTAGATGCAATAGCTTTATGGATGGTAAAAAAACCGCATGAATTTGGTGTCATTGTCTCTGAGAATATGTTCGGTGATATTTTGTCTGATTTGGCAGCGGGCGTAATGGGAGGTCTTGGTTTAGCGCCTAGCGCTAATATTGGTAGTGATATTGCATACTTTGAACCTGTACACGGTAGTGCGCCTGGTATGGCAGGTAAAAATAAAGCCAATCCGGCAGCGATGTTTTACACAATAGCATTACTACTGGAACATCTTGGCTTTGCTGATGCAGCACAGCAAATTAACTGTGCAGTAGATAATGTGATACATGAAGGACGAACTGTTACTTATGATCTGGGTGGTAGCGCAACAACCCAACAAATGGCGCAGGCTATTATTAGTACTCTAAGTAAAAAATGCACTAGCTATTCTGCATCGGTTATTACTGTTGGTGATGAGCTCCTGAGTGGAAAATATCCTAATACTAATCTTCAGGATATTAGTGAATATCTCACGGAGCAGGGATATAAAGTGAAGCAACATCAGGTTTGCGCTGATGATATTAACCAGATTGCTACCGCAGTGGTTCGTAGGCTAGGGCAGGATACTCTCATTGTTGTGTGTGGCGGTCTTGGCCCGACACCGGATGATAAAACTCGTGAGGCGATAGCAAAAGTGGCAGGTAGTCCTTTGGAAATACGTGATAACGTCTGGGTGGAAATACAGAAACAATTGGAAAAACTGGGAGTATATTGTGATCACTCTAATCGATTCCAAGCCATGTTTCCGTCTGGAGCAAAGGTTATTCCCAATGTTACAGGTACAGCACCTGGCTTCAGTCTTAATGTTGATAGTAGCAAAATAGTTGTGTTGCCAGGGCCTCCGTCCCAAATGCGGTTAATGTTGTCAGAAGAACATTCTATCCCTCCAGTAGCTGGCATGAGAGAGCGAAACTACCATTGGACACTAATCGGCGTTACTGAAAGTAAAGTCGGTACGATGGTGAACGCATTCTTTGATGGTGTTGAGTGTGATATTCACTATCTGTGGAAAGCGCCTTATGTAGTAGTACAAGTTATTACTCCTGCTGATGCCCCTCTTTCCGTACGGCAATTGGTTAACTTTGGCACCATGTTTGAAAACAAATTGGTTAGTGATTGCCAGATGACTGCTATGGAAAAACTCAGTGAGCAATACCGTATTAACTGGTTCACAGATGATGATGAATTAAATACATATCTACACACAACATATGCAGTAAGTAATCCTTTAAAGTCTCTTTCGGTGAATATTACTGTGTTTCCTTCTATAAGTTCATTTTTGTCTGGTGAAGAAATGCTTGGTCAGATGACCCTGACAACTATAGATGATGAAGGGCGACAACATTCGGTGGATTTTCCATGTAATAAATTGCTACTGCAACAATCTATACCAGAATATGCCGCCTGGAGTGTCCTGTGCGCACGTGAATCGAAAGGGGAAATGTAATGCAAACTACACAAATTGATCAAATCAAAAAGCGTCTAATGGAGCTTGACAGTGCGGCTATATCGGATGCAATGGATAGTCTGCATATTCCTGCTGGACTGGCTGGAATTGTGCCACGTAGTAATGTCGGGATTAAAATGGCTGGACCTGCTTTTACTGTACGTTATGAACCTATCATTCCGGAACAGGGCAAGTTTCTTAATGCTGGAAACTACATTGATGAAGTACCTGCTGGATATGTAATAGTGGTTGATAATCAGGGGCGTACGGATTGTACCAGTTGGGGTAATATCTTAACTTTTAAAGCTGTACAAAAAGGAATCTCAGGCTCTGTAATTTATGGGTCAGCCAGAGACTTGTCTGAGGTTCGCAGATTGGAATATCCCTTATTTACGACGGGGGTTTATATGGTATCCGGAAAGAATCGTGCCAAGGTTGCTGCAACACAATGCACTTTGGATATTGGCGGTGTAGTGATATTTCCAGGAGATTGGATTTTTGCTGATGATAATGGTGCGTTAGCCATCCCGCAGCAGTATTTGCTCACCGTTATTGAGCGTGCGGAAAATGTTGACAAAACTGAACAAGCTATTATTGAGGCTATAACTAACGGAGAAGATCTGGTTAACGCCCGCGAAAAACTGGGATATGCCGTACCTTGGAAAACTGTGCAATGAGTCAGATGTTTATAGAATACTGGGAGAGAAAACTTCGTTTTCTGGATGTACATTATCATGCTCGCCCCGATAGTTACATTCGGCGGTACAATGTGCTTGAAGCTGGAAGGGAATATGCCCGACATGGTGGTGGAGTTGTACTTAAAAACCATTTGGGGAGTGTTACTGCTTTGTCGTCACTGGCTCAGGAAGCAAGACTTCCGGTTTTTGGTTCGGTAGTATTGAACGCAGCCTCTGGAGGGCTGGCAATTAACTCTGTTATCCAGTCACTGAGTCAGTACCAGTTCTGTAGAGTTCCGCGGCTGCTGGTTCATCTGCCGACTATTGTCCCTACAAGCCATAAAAGTGTAATGAAGCGTTCTTGGGCAAATGCTTTCGCGCAAACTTTAGCACAGCAACCTTTGTCTGTTGTCGATAGCAATGGGCGGTTGCATAACGAGATCCATGAGTTAATTAGTTTTGCGCAGCAGCATAATGTTGTGCTGTCATCAGGCCATGCTTCACGTTATGAAGTTATGCAACTTATTGATGCGATTACTGCTGCGGGTGGTTGTAAGTTCATGCTGAACCAACCTGCCAGTCCTATGACAGGATTAAAAGCGAAAGATCTTAAAGCGTTGGGTAAACATGATTGGCTTTATGTGGAGCAAACAGCATTAACTGTTTATCTTGGTTATCAGACAACTGAGGATTTTTTTGAAGTGTTATCGGAGGTGAATAATGTTGTCTATAGCTCTGATCTTGGACAGCCAGTTCAGCCAGATGTTAAGCAATGGTTGGACGATAGTGAACGCTGGTTTAAAACCGCTGGCCTTGGTGAAGAACACATCCGAGATATCTGTTTACTGAATCCACTGCGGATGTTGGCTCCGGGTTAGATATTAGGTTCATTGACTGAGAAGACGATAATTATCTGTTGTTGGTTGAATATGGAGAGTTGCAACAAAGATCTATGAAATTAGCTGGAATTATTTGACTACAACACCACTAGAACATGACCATGCTCGCGCTTTGAAAAACGATATAGCAATATCCAAATCATTTGTGAAGTTGACGGGCAATAGTTTTTATAAAGAGGAACGGTTTAATCGAACCGTAGAAAAGCCATATTACATGCTCTCCCACTTTGAGTTTTATCATGAGCAGGTTTTAAACTGTTATTTAAAGTCACTGTTTTAATTTAGGGTTTTAATCAGTATAGTGTTTTGATGGTTTATGGTCACTTTTACCACCTGATTTTTATTAAGTTTAATTACTATAGGATATCTATTTTACGTTAAATCAACGTTAATCATACCCTTTACTGACGCTGTTTTACCGGCAATTCTGAGTAATTTTAATAAATTACTACCCTTGATGTTTTTTCAGATAACCCCCGTTTTTCAGAGTGTTAATCCTGCCAGATTAATCGTTTTATCCATTTTTTATTGCGTTGTTTTTATGGCTTTCTTCATAAAATAACAATGAGAAAGTGCGTTAATACCATCTGTTCGGATAATATCCCTTTGCGTGCTGATTTCTTTTCGACTTTCTCTCAATGGTTGATGGCTTCGATTAAATATAATTAACCCTCTTGGATTCACATAATAAGTGCAACATCGTTAATCCGGAAGTAAACAGTTTTTTAGTCATTTTGTCTTGCTTAAATAAGATTCCAAAATAGTGCTACATCTTATGCCACCCATAATTCTATGTATAACAATGGGTTGAATAAGGCTATGTGTAGCAGAATTATGAAACGTTATTTAAAAATCTGGTATTAATCGGAACCTATTTTTTTAACCTTTGTCTGATGTATAACTGAGTTAATCACCTCTAAAAAGGTGCTTGCGATCGCAAAAAAAGGAAAATAGCTCATTTCTTTAATCATCTTTAATGTTTTTAAACGTTTTTGTTCTTTTTTTCATGTTTAATCTAAAAGCTTCTCAACTTTTTTTAACGATTATCCTCATTTTTCGTAAACTTCTTTCAGTCATGCAGAATCTTTTGTTTGAGAAAATTTTCTTAATGTGGTTAATCCTGTTGAATGTTTTGATACAATCTCATCTTCTTGTTTTTTGATTAACGCTATTATTTTGTCATGTGGTTAATAAATTCAAAAGCCGTTTTTCCTGATGTTTTCTCTTCTAATATCAGTATAGTACCGAGTTTTTTTACCTGCTTTAAAAAATCTTTAATCACTTTCGGTTTTACCTTTAATGACTAACGTTTTTACCGGTTTTTTCGTGATGCGCTTGCCCTTTTTCCAGATTTTAAAACCACACTGATTTTACCTCAAGGTGGGTTTTAACGTGGTGGTAAATTCTGTTTGGAGAACAGAACTTGATTAAAACAAAGTGTCGGCTAAAAAGCCGCACTTTGTCAGCAATCCGAAGGAGCGTTTAAGCGCTCCTTCAAAGGTATTGATGTCATTAAACCGGTTTTAAGTTTCCTGTAATCCCAGTTTTTTCTCCAGATAGTGGATATTCGTGCCACCATTCTGAAAGTTTTCATCATTCATAATCGTCTGTTGAAGCTCGATATTTGTTTTGATGCCATCAATGATCAATTCTGCCAATGCATTTTTCATACGGGCAATGGCATTGTCACGATTTTCACCGTAAGTAATCAGCTTACCAATCATTGAATCATAGTAAGGGGGAACGGTGTAGCCAGCATAAATATGCGATTCCCAACGTACGCCAAATCCACCCGGTGAGTGGAAGCGGGTAATTTTACCTGGGCTTGGCAGGAATGTGTTCGGATCTTCGGCATTGATACGACACTCAATCGCGTGACCACGAATCACAACATCTTTCTGCTTAATTGAAAGTGGCATGCCTGCGGCAATCCGCAACTGCTCTTTAATCAAGTCAACACCGGTAATCATTTCTGTAACGGGATGTTCGACCTGAATACGGGTGTTCATCTCAATGAAGTAGAACTCGCCGTTTTCATACAGGAATTCGAAAGTACCGGCGCCACGATAGCTAATTTCGATACATGCGTTAGCACAACGTTCACCAATACTGCGGCGCATCTCTGGCGTAATACCCGGAGCAGGGGCTTCTTCGACAACTTTCTGGTGACGGCGTTGCATGGAGCAATCACGTTCAGCCAGATAAATTGCTTGACCTTGACCGTCGGCCAATACCTGGATTTCAATATGACGTGGATTCTCAAGGAATTTTTCCATATAAACCATATCGTTATTGAAAGCAGCTTTTGCTTCCGCACGGGTCATATTGATTGATTGTTCCAGATCTTTATCACTGCGGACGACGCGCATACCGCGACCACCGCCGCCGCCGGATGCTTTGATGATGACAGGATAGCCGATGCGTTTAGCGATGGTTTTGTTTTTCTCTGTGTCATCAGACAATGGACCATCAGAGCCAGGTACACAAGGAACGCCCGCTTTTTTCATCGCATTGATAGCAGAAACCTTATCACCCATCAGGCGGATCGTTTCTGCTTTTGGACCGATAAAAATAAAGCCAGAACGTTCAACCTGTTCAGCAAAATCTGCATTTTCAGACAGAAAACCGTAGCCAGGGTGAATGGCTACTGCGCCAGCGATTTCTGCCGCGGAAATAATCGCAGGGATATTAAGATAGCTTTTTGCAGAAGCTGCCGGGCCGATACAGATAGTTTCATCTGCCAGCAGTACGTGTTTTAAATCACGATCCGCAGAGGAATGTACCGCAACGGTTTTGATCCCTAACTCTTTACAAGCTCGCAGGATACGCAGGGCAATTTCACCACGGTTAGCAATTACAATTTTATCAAGCATGGGAACGCCTCGTTATTCGATGACGACCAATGGCTCGTCAAATTCAACGGGTTGGCCGTTTTCCACAAGAATCGCTTTAACCACACCTGCTTTGTCGGCTTCAATCTGATTCATCATTTTCATTGCTTCAACGATGCAGAGGGTATCGCCCACATTGACACGTTGGCCGATTTCGATAAACGGTTTCGCATCTGGGCTAGGCGTACGATAGAAGGTACCTACCATTGGAGAACGAACAACGTGGCCGTCGATTGCAGCCGATCTGCCGCTGATCGTTTCTGGTAGAGCCTGAGAAGGCGCAACAGCGCTAGCCAGCGCAGGTTGTTGCGCTTGGACGGGAATATATTGTTGAGCTGCCGGAAAACTCTGGGGGGCTAATGCGCGGCTGATGCGCACTGACTCTTCCCCTTCAGAAATTTCCAGTTCAGAAATGCCAGATTCTTCAACCAGCTCGATCAGTTTTTTTATCTTACGAATATCCATGAGTGTGATTCCGTACTCTTCTGTTTCATTTAGTTGAGTTTTGCAAGCGGTTTACCGCTGCCTGTAATGCAAAGCTATAGCCATCTACCCCTAAACCGCAGATTACACCAACAGCAAGATCTGAAAGATATGAGTGATGACGAAATGGCTCGCGGGCGTGAACATTGGAGAGATGGATCTCAATAAATGGGATCTTCACTGTCAGCAATGCATCACGCAGTGCCACGCTGGTATGCGTGAATGCAGCAGGGTTAATCAAGATAAAATCAGTATTACCCTGCGCAGAATGAATTCTATTTATCAGCTCAAACTCTGCGTTGGATTGCAGGTGACTGAATCTAACCCCTGATTGATGGGCTTCTTCAGATAATTTGCTGACGATATCATCAAGCGTTAAGTTGCCATAGATATCAGGTTCCCGGGTTCCTAACATATTCAAGTTAGGGCCGTTAAGGAGTAAAATGTGAAACTTTCCTGCCATTGTGCTGGTATCTCCGGCAATTTGTCAACAACTGCCCAACATAATCCTATATTAACGATTTGTCATCTTTTTATAACAGCCACAAGTTCATTTCGGCGACAAAGCGCGACATTATAATGATATCGTAGCATTTAGCAGCTAAATACTGGTCTTATCAGAAAAAATGTCAAGAATAAAACCACTGTACTTTAGAGGCTAATCACAATTCTTAACGAACTCTTACCAATGTACGTCCTGTAACCTGGTTAGCTATCAATTTATTAGCATATTCCACCGCTTGGTCTAGTGTGATTTCAGTCGTTGCTTGTTGATAAAAAGCAGCAGGTAGTAGCTCTTGCAGACGTTGCCACACAGCGGGGCGTTTGGCTGATGGAACCGTGACCGACTCTACACCTTGCAGGCGTATGTTGCGTAAAATAAATGGCATTACTGTTGTTGGTAGATTTGCATTGCTGGCAAGACCGCAGGCTGCAACGGTACCGTTATAGTGAGTTTGGGCCAGTATTGTTGCCAGTACATTATCGCCTACAGTGTCAATAGCTCCGGCCCAAAGTTGTTTTTCCAATGGGCGAGGCGATTGGCTAAATTCATGGCGTGGCAAAACTTTTTTTGCCCCTAGGGATAACAAATAGTTATGATTTTCTTGTCTACCGCTAACGGCAACAACGGAATAGCCAAGTTGTGAGAGTAGTGCTATCGCCGTACTTCCTACACCACCACTGGCACCTGTCACAATAACATCACCATTTTCTGGCTTGACGCCACCTTGTTCCAAGGCGATAACACACAGCATTGCGGTAAAGCCAGCAGTACCAATGATCATTGCCTGTCGGCTATCTAAACCAATGGGTAAAGGCGTTAACCATTCCCCTGAAACTCTGGCTTGTTCTGCCAAGCCACCCCAATGATTTTCTCCTACGCCCCAGCCGGTTAATAAAACATGTTGGCCGATATGAAAACGCGGATCTTCTGTGTGGTGTACGATTCCAGAGAAATCAATACCCGGTATCATTGGGAATTGGCGGATAATTTTCCCTTTACCTGTGATTGCCAATGCATCTTTATAGTTCAGGGTTGACCAGTGAATATCGACGGTAACATCCCCCTTGGGAAGATGAGAAGTCTCAACTTCTTCAATGGACGCTGTTAATTGATTCTGTTGTTGTTTGAGTAGCAAGGCTTTCATTGATCGTTCCGTTTTCTGTAATTGATTTTGTCATTAAATAAGAATAGATAAAAATGGGTGATTTACATAAGGAATATAAGAAAAAATAAAGTGTTGATGGATTGTGAAACAGAATCTGTTCACATTTTTTCTATGATGTCGGTATCGGATTTCAGACTATTACCTATCGCAATCTATTTCAGAAAATTCTGTTTTTTATTATTTATTAGCAGAAAGTATTGTATTTTAGTCGCAATTTATTACATCATTAATTTGTTCACTACATAGACTACGTACTTGTAGTTAAATATTGGAAATAGTGAGCAAAAGTGTGGGTCTTATGTGAACTTACAAGAATCGTTACTGGTCAAAAAACAGGAGCGGATTTAGCCGGTTACGGTATCCGTGCCATAATGTTGAATTATGTAAAATCAGGTGGTTCTTGCATTTAGTTATGGAACAATTGGTAAAATTAACCCATTTTTATGCAGTTTTTTTCTGCTCCGTTTGGGAGAAGTAACGTAGAATATCGCTCTGTTGATATGAATAACGTAGCCACTTTTTTATTGAAGCAAGTGCTTGTGTGCCTTGTCGCTGCTTCATGTGGTTGGTAGAGTAGACGGGTTTCGTTCCGTCCCCAGCTTGCAGGATTATCCTTTCGCTATGTTTAAAAAATTTCGTGGCATGTTTTCCAACGACTTGTCTATTGACTTGGGTACCGCCAATACCCTTATTTATGTCAAAGGTCAGGGTATTGTATTGAATGAACCTTCTGTCGTCGCAATCCGTCAGGATCGTGCTGGTTCATCGAAAAGTGTTGCTGCCGTTGGGCAGGAAGCAAAGCAAATGCTGGGTCGAACACCGGGTAATATTGCGGCAATTCGTCCGATGAAAGATGGGGTGATTGCCGATTTTTATGTTACAGAGAAGATGCTGCAACACTTTATTAAGCAAGTTCATAGCAACAGTTTCATGCGTCCAAGCCCGCGAGTTTTGGTTTGTGTACCGGTTGGTGCAACTCAGGTTGAGCGTCGGGCAATCCGTGAATCTGCGCTCAGTGCTGGCGCTCGTGAAGTATTTTTGATTGAAGAACCTATGGCTGCGGCGATTGGTGCGGGCTTACCTGTTTCTGAAGCCACGGGTTCAATGGTTGTGGATATTGGTGGCGGCACTACGGAAGTGGCGGTTATCTCTTTGAACGGGGTTGTTTATTCATCTTCTGTACGTATCGGTGGTGATCGTTTTGATGAGGCTATTATCAATTACGTTCGTCGTAATTATGGTTCACTGATTGGTGAAGCAACGGCTGAGCGTATTAAGCACACGATCGGTTCTGCTTATCCTGGTGATGAAATGCTGGAGATCGAAGTTCGTGGTCGTAACTTGGCTGAAGGTGTGCCACGTGGCTTTACGCTTAACTCCAATGAAATTCTTGAAGCTCTGCAAGAGCCTTTAACGGGTATTGTCAGTGCTGTCATGGTCGCTCTTGAGCAGTGTCCTCCAGAATTGGCTTCCGATATTTCAGAACGAGGCATGATCTTGACCGGGGGTGGTGCATTATTGCGCAATCTTGATCGTTTACTGATAGAGGAAACCGGTATTCCTGTCATTGTTGCGGAAGATCCATTGACGTGTGTTGCTCGTGGTGGCGGGAAAGCACTTGAAATGATCGACATGCATGGCGGTGAACTCTTCAGCGAGGAGTGAGTGTTAACTTGCAAGTGAGGGGGGAATGACGGGCAGCTCAGACCTCCTTGCGATTGCTGTCTGGGAATTCCATTGTTTATGAAACAGTACAGTTTGGAATAGCGCAGCTTATGAAGCCAATTTTTAGCAGAGGGCCTTCCCTGCAATTACGACTTTTCTTTGCTGTTATTGTTGCCATTGCTTTGGTTGTGGCAGACAGCCGCCTTGATGCTCTCAGTAAAGTCCGTAATTATATGGATACGGTAGTCAGTCCATTTTATTTTCTCGCCAATGGCCCGCGTCAAGTGCTTGATGGTGTGTCAGAAACCCTTGCTTCCCGTGAACAACTTCGATTGGAAAATCGTGCTTTACGCCAAGAATTATTGATGAAAAATAGCGATATGCTGTTGTTAGGCCAACTTAAACAGGAAAATTCCCGCTTGCGTGAGCTATTGGGATCACCTTTACGTCAGGATGAACACATGATGGTGACGCAGGTGATCTCCGGTAGGGCTAATCCTTATAGTGATCAGGTCGTCATCGATAAGGGATCAAGAGAAGGTGTTTATGAAGGGCAACCTGTTATCAGTGATAAAGGCATTGTTGGTCAGGTTGTTGCTGTCAGTCAGTTTACTAGCCGGGTATTACTGATTTGTGATACGACTCATGCTTTACCAATCCAGGTCTTACGTAATGATATCAGGGCTATTATTGCTGGTGCGGGTTGTACTGATGATTTGCAGTTTGAGTTATTACCGAGCAACACAGATATTCGGGTTGGGGATGTGTTGGTGACTTCTGGATTAGGGGGTCGTTTCCCGGAAGGTTATCCGGTTGCGGTGGTTTCGTCAGTTAAAGTCGATAATCAACGGGCTTATACTGTGATTCATGCTCGGCCAACGGCGGAATTACAGCGTTTGCGTTATTTGTTGTTGTTGTGGGGGGCGGATAATAATCCATCCGAACCATTGCCGCCATCAGAGGTTTATCGTGTAGCCAACGAACGTTTAATGCAAATGATGCCTCAGGTATTGCCACATGCAAATGAAATGGGACCACCTGCACCATCGTCTGTTTCTGATGAAGCAACCAAGACAACAGAAAGAGTAAAAGGTGCTGAATCGACAATAACGTCGGCTAAATTTATAAATTCGGGAAATCGTTAATGAATCAATACCGGAGTCATGGGCGTTGGATCATTTGGGTATCTTTCTTGATTGCAATGGTGCTGCAAATTATGCCGTGGCCGGAGCAAATTTATATGTATCGGCCAACTTGGTCGGCACTATTGTTGATTTATTGGGTGATGGCGTTACCGCATAGAGTCAGTGTTGGTACCGGTTTTATATTGGGGATCATCGTGGATTTGATTCAGGGAGCGTCACTGGGTGTTAATGCTTTGGCTTACAGCCTTGTGAGTTATTTGGTGTCATTTAAGTTTCAATTATTTCGCAATATGGCACTTTGGCAGCAGGCTTTGGTTGTCATTGCTTTATCGGTACTGATGGATCTCAGCGTTTTTTGGGCGGAATTTTTGTTATCAAATGTTGCTTTTCATCCAGAAGTGTTCTGGAACAGTTTGGTCAATGGTATTCTTTGGCCGTGGTTGTTCCTGTTAATGCGAAAAATCCGTCGTCAGTTTAATGTACATTAGTGGTCGGATCGCCGTTTTTAATGTCCTGACAGAGCTTATTCCAGCAGGCGTTACTGATGCAGGCCATTCTTTCCAATAACTTGAGGATACGAGTAGTGTGTATACCTTATGGATTTCAAGATGCATCGCGGCGGCAAGGGAGCGAATCCCCGGGAGCATAGATAACGAT
The DNA here is from genome assembly GCF_003287735.1 of Photorhabdus bodei. Classification (GTDB taxonomy): domain Bacteria; phylum Pseudomonadota; class Gammaproteobacteria; order Enterobacterales; family Enterobacteriaceae; genus Photorhabdus; species Photorhabdus kayaii. The sequence continues at coordinate 21,385 of NZ_NSCM01000038.1, forward strand.
GTGACCGGGGTGAGTGAGTGCAGCCAACAAAGAGGCAACTTGAAGGATGACAGGTATATAACCGGAGCGTACATAATGTACGTGAGGATTAAGCTCTGCTCTAGGTTCAAAATGGCAAATGAAATAGCCTAATGAGATAGGTAGTAGTAAGGACGAGATCATCATGAAAACCCTTTATCTGGCTTCCTGCTCACTAAGGCGGCGTGAGTTGGTTGAATTATTGGACTTTAAATTTGAAATTCTTTCTCCTCAGGTAAAGGAGCAATGGCAAGAGGGTGAAACTCCGCGTCAGTATGTCAGCCGATTAGCAAAAGATAAATCTCTAGCGGGAGTTGCTATTGCACCAGAGGATTTTCTGGTGTTGGGAGCGGATACTGTTGTTGTATTGAATGGTAAGATTCTCGAAAAACCACGTAGCGAGCAACATGCTGTTGCAATGCTCAGTGCACTTTCCGGTCAGAGTCATCAGGTGATGACAGCTATTGCTTTATCAGATAGTCAGCGTACCTTAAGTGATATAGTCATTACAGATGTAACCTTTCGCCAATTATCCACGCAGGAAATTTTGGATTATGTAGCAACCGGTGAGCCGATGGACAAAGCGGGGGCTTATGGTATTCAGGGAAAAGCAGGTTGCTTTGTTAAAACGCTGAATGGCAGTTATCACTCGGTTGTTGGTCTGCCATTGGTGGAAACGCACGAATTAATCACAAAGTTTTTTGCGTTAGTTGATGGGAAGGGGAACCTATGACAGCAGAGTTATTAGTCAACATCACACCATCCGAAACGCGCGTTGCCTACATTGATGGTGGGATTTTGCAAGAAATCCATATTGAAAGGGAAGCCAAAAGGGGAATTGTCGGCAATATTTATAAAGGTCGTGTAAGCCGGGTATTACCAGGAATGCAGGCTGCTTTTGTTGATATTGGGCTGGAAAAAGCCGCCTTTCTTCATGCCTCGGATATTATGCCTCATACGGAATGTATTGCCGGTGAGGAGCAAAAGAACTTTCATGTTAAAGATATTGCTGAGTTGGTTCGCCAGGGACAAGATTTAATGGTTCAGGTAGTGAAAGATCCCCTTGGTACCAAAGGCGCTCGGCTAACTACCGATATTACCTTACCTTCCCGTTATCTTGTATTTATGCCCGGCGCATCCCATGTCGGGGTTTCACAACGTATTGAAAGTGAAGAAGAGCGTAATCGCCTGAAAAATATTGTTGCTGATTATTGTGATGAACATGGTGGTTTCATTATTCGGACGGCTGCCGAGGGCGTTGGCGACGAAGAATTAGCTCAAGATGCGGCTTTCTTGAAACGATTGTGGAGTAAAGTGATGGAGCGTAAAAAGCGCAATGTCACTAAAAATAAACTTTATGGCGAATTGGCTCTGGCCCATCGTATTTTGCGTGATTTCGCCGGCGCGGCCCTTGATCGTATTCGTGTAGATTCTCGTTTGACGTTTACTCAGTTACAGGAATTTATTCGCGAATATATTCCTAAAATGACAGCCAGATTGGAGCTTTATAACGGTAGTCAGCCTATTTTCGATCTGTTTGATGTAGAAAATGAAATTCAGCGAGCACTCGATCGCAAAGTTGAATTAAAATCAGGTGGTTATTTGATTATTGACCAAACTGAAGCGATGACCACAATTGATATTAATACCGGCGCATTTGTCGGCCATCGTAATTTGGAAGAAACTATTTTTAATACCAATATTGAGGCGACGCAAGCTATTGCCAGACAATTAAGGCTGCGTAATCTAGGTGGTATTATTATTATCGATTTTATCGATATGAATAGCGAGGAGCATCGCCGGCGGGTATTGGCTTCTCTTGAGCAGGCGCTGAGTAAAGATCGTGTTAAAACCACGATTAATGGTTTTTCACAACTCGGGCTGGTGGAAATGACTCGTAAGCGGACTCGTGAAAGTATCGAGCATATACTTTGCGGCGATTGCCCTACTTGTAAGGGCAAGGGAACCGTAAAATCTGTTGAAACAGTCTGTTATGAGATTATGCGTGAAATTGTGCGTGTGCACCGGGCAGTTGACGCAGATCGTTTCCTTATTTATGCCTCACCCGCAGTGGCCGAAGCGCTGAAAGGGGAGGAATCTCATGCACTGGCGGAAGTGGAGATTTTTGTCGGTAGACAGGTAAAAGTTCAGACAGAACAGCTCTACAGTCAAGAACAATTTGACGTAGTTATGATGTAACCATCTGATTTGCTGACATAACAGCATTGGTAACCAAGGAGATGCGTGTGAGGCGACTGCCGGGAGTATTATTAGCGACAGCCGCAATAGTCATTATCATTGTGGCTTTGCTTGTTAGTGGATTACGTTTTCTACTGCCACATATTAATGATTACCGCCCACAATTATTCGCTAAAATTGAATCAATTATTGGTGTACCTATTGATGCTAGATATATTGCGGGAGAATGGGAATCTTTCGGGCCTGTTTTTGAATTACGTGATATCAGTGTAAAAACCGCAAATGCAGATGTGAAAGCCAAAAAGATCACGGTTGCATTGGATATCTGGTTATCTTTACTAAGAATGCGTTGGAATTTCCGCGATCTTACTTTTTATCAGTTACAAGTAGATTACTATCAACCGCTGTTTAATGATCAAAGCGGTAATATGTTTTCCCAATCGGATCTATTTTCTGATCTGTTTCTGGAGCAGTTTGATCATTTTAATCTGCAAGATAGCCGTTTTACTTTCCTTACTCCTTCTGGTGAACGCGCTGATCTTCTGTTACCACAATTAACCTGGCTAAATAAAGATAATCGTCACCGAGCTCAAGGGAAAATTAGTCTCTCTTCGATCAATAATCAGCATGGGGATATACAAGTTAAATTTGATTTGCATGACACTAATGGCATATTGGATAACGGTACTATTTATTTACAGGCAGATAATGTTGATGTTCATCCGTGGTTAAGCCATTGGTTGCAGGATAATACTGGGCTGAAGGATGCTGAGTTTAGTTTGTCTAGCTGGATTATGCTGAAAGATGGTCGGATTGATGGTGGTCAACTACAACTCCGTCAGGGAAAAGCTAATTGGAAAGTTGCTAACAAATTCCACAACCTTTCTGTCAGTGATTTGGTGTTACGAATGCGCCGCCAAGATGGTGGTTGGTTGTTTGATGCACCTGAGCTGGCAAATTTGATCACTGATGGTCAACAATGGCCGTCAGGAAAAGTATCAGTGCTCTATCTGCCGGAAGCCAAGAGAGCTGATGGTCATGATCATTGGCGTATCCGGGCAAAAAACATTCAACTTGAACGGCTAAGTAGCATTTTACCGACTTTTTCTTTTTTGACGCCTGATCTTGTGAAGGATTGGCAGCATCGTCAGCCACAAGGATTGGTAAAGTATCTTGCCCTCGATATTACACCCAAAATGGTAGATGATTCCCGAATCAGTATGCAATGGCAGAATGTCAGTTGGCAGCGTTGGCAGGAATTGCCTTCTATTGATAATTTCTCTGGTTCTCTCAATGGCAGCTTGCGGCAAGGCAAACTGAGTTTTGCATTGAAGAATAGTGTCGTTGATTATCGAGATATGTTCCTGGCACCGTTTGAGATATCCCAAAGTCATGGCGAAATACTCTGGCGGCAAGATGAGCGAGGCTTGCAACTTTGGAGTCAAGGATTGGATTTGCAGGCGAAATCATTGTGGGTCAATGGTGATTTTCGTTATCAACAGCCTAAAGAACAGCCTCCCGCGCTGAATATTCTGGCGGGAATACGGGTTTATGATGCAGGTGATGCCTGGAGATATTTTCCAGAATCTTTGATGGGGACAGCTCTGACTGACTATCTAACAGCTTCAATTATTAAAGGGCAGATAGAAAACGCGACTTTTGTTTTTCAAGGCAATCCAAAAGATTTCCCATTTGCAAAGAATAATGGCCAGTTTCAAGTTTTTGCTCCATTGCGTCACGCGACTTTTCAGTACCAACCAAATTGGCCGGCATTGCTAGATCTCAATATTGATCTTAATTTCCAGAATAACAGTTTATGGATGCTTGCTCCGCAAACGGCACTTGGTAAAGTGAAAGCTAGCAATGTTTCAGCAGTAATTTCTAATTATCGTAGTAAGAAATTGTTAATCAACGCTGATCTTCTGGGAGATGGCAAAGATATTCATGAATATTTTACTCGTAGTCCGTTAGCAAATTCTGTTGGTGAAACGCTGGATATATTGCAGGTTGGTGGTCGGATTGCTGGTAATTTGCATTTGGATATTCCACTCAATGGTGGCAATGTGGATGCCCGTGGTGAGGTGACTTTAAAAAATAATCACTTGTTGATTAAGCCTCTAGATAGCGAAATGAAAAATGTGAGTGGCCGGTTTCGCTTTGATAATGGTAATTTACAAAGCGGCAAATTATCGGTCCAATGGCTTGGGCAGCCTGTGACGGTTGATTTTTCTACTAAAAGTTTACCCAAAAACTATCGAGTCAATGTTGGTCTGAATGCGCGTTGGGCTGTGGCAAAATTATCTAAATTTTCACCAGCGATTGCTAAAGCGTTTTCTGGCTCTGTTGATTGGGAAGGGAAGGTCGGTGTCAGTTTGCCGTTTCAGGGCAAGCCTCAATATGATATGAAAATCGACGTTGATTTATCACAAGTGGATAGTTACTTATCTTTCCTGAAAGTGGATGAACCGCGTGCTCTTCATATTCTGGCTGATGGTGATATGGAGCAGTTGCAAGTAAAAGGCACTCTGGATAAACAGTATGCATTTAATACTCAATGGCGTCTGGCAGGGAAAAGCACTCAACTGTCACGTGGAATTTTACAAAGCAGCGATAAAATTCCTGATTTGCCTGAAAAATCCCTATTGGAATTGAATCTTCCGGCAGTTGAGGGGGAAGAGTGGTTAGGGCTGATTGCGCCTCTGACTTCTGGTTCTTCATTGGCAGGTATGTCAATGTTGCCACAGCATCTGCATATATCACTTCCATCACTGGATGCGGGGGGACAACGCTGGAATCAGTTATCGTTGGATGTGGAAAAACAGCTTTGGGGAACGCAGATCACTGCTAATAGTCGGGAAATCAACGGTAAACTCAATATCCGTAATAGTGGCTCTTGGCAAATGAATTTGAGTCATCTTTACTATAATCCTTTGCAACATAGCTCTCAGCAAGCTGAATCAGATTTACCTGAGCAATCTCAGGCAGGTACAACTCTGCGTTATTCGTTGAACCAATGGCCTTCATTAGACATCATCTGTTCTGAATGTTGGATTATGGGATTGAAGCTTGGGAAGGTGTCTGGTTCCCTGATTCCAGAAGGTAATTCGCTGGTATTAAGAGATGGAATAGTAGAAAACAGTGTCAGCAAACTAACTTTGGCAGGTCGTTGGCAAGAAGGCGCTGTAGGGAATAATACTCGTATTATGGGGCAATTTTTTGGTGAAAAGTTTGATGAGATGGCATCTTACCTTGGTATAGTCGTACCGATTGTAAATTCACCGTTTACCTTCCGTTTTGATTTTAATTGGTGGGATACTCCGTGGAAACCCAATTTCCAGACGCTGAATGGCAATCTTAAAAGTGACTTAGGCAAAGGTGCTATTGAAAAATTGGGGGGAGGAAGTGCTGGTCAGTTACTAAAATTAGTCAGTTTTGATGCTCTGTTACGTAAATTACAGCTCGATTTTAGCGATACCTTTAGCCAGGATTTTGAATTTGATTCAATTCGTGGTGATGTTTCAGTAAAAAATGGGATACTCAAGACTGAAAACTTACGGGTTGATGGGTTGATTGCCGATGTGATAACGAAAGGTGAGATCGATCTTGTTCGTCAACAGATCAATATAGAAGCCATCGTCACGCCGGAGATTTCTGCTACTGTGGGGGTAGCAACGGCTTTTGTCATCAATCCGATGGCAGGTGCTGCATTATTCGCAGCGACCAAGGTTTTGGGGCCGTTATGGAATAAGATATCCGTTATTCGTTACCGGATTACTGGTAATCTTGAACAACCGAAAATTGATGAAGTTCTGCGTCAGCTTAAGGAGAATAGAGGAACATGAGAAACGTTAATGTTGCACTCTTGCAGTTATGTAGCGGTGAGAATATCAAACATAATTTGGCGCAAATTGAACAACAAATTAAGCAGTTGCCGGATACCATCAAGTTTGTCATGACCCCGGAAAATGCATTGTTGTTTGCTACTGCTGATAGCTATCGTAGGCATGCGGAACAACAGGGTCATGGGCCTTTGCAGCAAGCTGTCAGTGAGATTGCACGCCGTTATGGTGTTTGGTTATTAATCGGTTCCATGCCGCTTATCAGTCGTGAAAATCCTGAACGGCTCACCAGTAGTAGCCTGTTGTTTGATGATCAGGGTAAGATTTGCGCACGTTACGACAAAATCCATATGTTTGATGTCAATATTAATGATGAACATGGATCATATAATGAATCATCTGTTTTCCAGCGTGGGGAACATATTACCGTTGTAGATACACCTGTTGGTCGTCTCGGAATGACCATATGTTATGATCTGCGCTTCCCAGGGTTGTTTCAGGCATTACGTGAGCAAGGCGCTGAGTTGATATCTGTTCCTGCGGCATTTACTCGTTTAACAGGAAAAGCACATTGGGAGCCACTGTTGCGGGCTCGCGCTATTGAAAACCAGTGTATTTTGTTAGCGCCAGCTCAGGTTGGTGTACATGGAACCCGTCAGACGTGGGGTCACTCAATGGCAGTGGATGGTTGGGGGAAAGTGATTAAGAAAAACCCCGATGCAGTCAGTGCACTACAACTGAATATCAGGGCAGATAGCTTGAAGATTATGCGTGAGCAGATGAAGGTGGTGAAACATAACCGCTTTCGACCACAGTTGACTTCCTTGATTGAAAAAATACCGCAAATTAAAGAGTAGCAATTATGAGTTTAACTTCTGTCAGTGAACACCTACTGGCTGCAAATAAATTAAGCCATCAAGATCTGTTTTCAGTACTCGGTCAACTGGCTGAACGTCGGCTCGATTATGCCGATCTCTATTTTCAGTCCAGTTACCATGAATCTTGGGTACTGGAAGATCGAATTATTAAGGATGGTTCCTATAATATTGATCAGGGGGTTGGCGTTAGGGCAATCAGTGGTGAAAAAACGGGTTTTGCTTATGCAGACCAGATCACGTTGAATGCGTTGCAACAAAGCGCACAGGCTGCCCGTAGCATCGTCCATGAAAAAGGGAATGGTAAAGCCCATACTTTTGGCGAAGTGACCTATTCTCAGCTTTATGCAGCAATTGATCCGCTGCAAAGTTTTTCCCGTGAAGAAAAGATTGCGTTATTGCAGTGTGTGGATCAGGTGGCTCGTGCTGAAGATCCAAGAGTACAGGAAGTCAATGCCAGTCTGACAGGGATCTATGAACGGGTGTTGGTCGCGGCAACCGATGGGACCTTGGCGGCTGATATTCGTCCTCTCATTCGCTTATCTGTCACGGTGCTGGTGGAGGATAACGGCAAACGGGAACACGGCACTAGCGGTGGTGGTGGCCGTTACGGTTATGAATATTTTCTGGAAGTGGTTAGTGGTCAGATCCGTGCAGAACAATTTGCGCGTGAAGCTGTTCGTATGGCACTGGTGAATCTTTCCGCTGTTGCTGCACCTGCTGGTACCATGCCGGTTGTTCTAGGGGCTGGTTGGCCGGGAGTGTTGCTGCATGAAGCTGTTGGTCATGGGCTGGAAGGTGATTTTAACCGCCGTGGTACTTCGGTGTTTGCTGGTCAGATTGGTGAAAAAGTCGCGTCTGAACTCTGTACTGTGGTTGATGATGGCACAATAAAAGGTCGCCGGGGGTCATTGGCAATTGATGATGAAGGCGTTCCTGGACAATACAATGTATTGATTGAAAATGGCATTCTGAAAGGTTACATGCAAGATAAAATGAATGCGCGTCTGATGGGTGTCGCGCCGACTGGCAATGGTCGCCGTGAATCTTATGCCCATTTGCCAATGCCTCGTATGACTAATACCTATTTGCTGGCGGGTCATTCCACACCGGAAGAGATCATCGGTAGTGTGAAAAATGGCTTATATGCGCCAAATTTTGGTGGTGGTCAAGTGGATATCACTTCCGGTAAATTCGTGTTCTCGACATCGGAAGCTTATCTGATTGAGAACGGTAAAATTACCAAACCAGTGAAAGGTGCAACCCTTATCGGTTCCGGTATTGAGGCTATGCAGCAGATCTCTATGGTAGGAAACGATCTTGATCTGGATAAAGGTGTTGGAGTTTGTGGCAAAGAGGGCCAGAGCGTACCTGTTGGTGTTGGTCAGCCTACTTTGAAACTGGACAACTTGACCGTTGGAGGAACAGCCTGATTTTTGGTTGTTTATCCGAGATAGATCATTATAAGACACGAACGGATAGCCAATGCTCGTGCCGATTTTCAACACAAACTGTGCAATTATTGACGAAAACCAAGCGATAATTGTGGAGACGCTGAAGACGGCAAACCTGATGAAAAATCCCAAATTCGCCCGCGCAATCAGTGATGCGGGCTGGTATGGCTTCATCGTGAAACTGGAATACAAAGCAGTGGCAGCAGGGGTTCACTTGGTCAAACTTGGGAAGCATCGCCGTTTACGGCGGGAAGCAGTCACTGCTTTTGTTTGAAGAAGCAGAAGAAGAACTGAAAGGGGAACTTAGTTTTAATATTTTCCCCTAACAGAAATTAGAACCTTACGGGTTTTAGGTCGTTAAGCGGATTCAGCCATATCTTTAAGATACTGGAAAATCTGACGATAAGATTTAGGTGGCTTATTTGCCGCCTTTTCTTTTTTGGCGTTGCGGATCAAGGTACGCAATTGCTGGCGATCGGTTTGTGGGAATAACGCCACCACTTCATCAATAACATCGTCATTGCCATCAATCAATTTATCACGTAATTCTTCCAGTTTATGGAGCAGAGTGATTTGCTGATTATGACGATTTTTCAGTTTATCAAGCGCGGTGGTAATTGGCTCGACATCCCGGGTACGCAGCAATTTACCAATAAATTGTAATTGGCGACGGCGCCCCTCTCTTTTTATCTTCTGTGCAAGTTCAATGGCGGCCAGCAGATCCTCATCTAACGGAACGCGTTCAAGCGCACTTTTGCTGAGCTCAACCAATTCTGTACCCAGCTTTTTCAATGCTTCGGCATCACGTTTAATTTCACTTTTACTGACCCAAATTATCTCTTCCTCTTCCTCTTCGGCAGGATAATCATTGAGCCAATCTTCAGGCTGCTTTGCCATAGTGGTTTTCCTTTTAAAAAGGCCGGAGCTGGCAGGTTGATTTTTGGAGCATGACCTGTAGCTCGGTGGGTGTTAACATCCTAATATTGTGTATTGTAACTGGGAAAAACGTCGGATTACCACTCGACATTGACTGTGTGGATAAAACGGTTCTGTTTTTCCGACAGATTTTCCCTTTATTCATCAAATTACGGGTAATTAATGAAAATCACGGATCAAATTGCGGAACAACGCAAACAACTGGAAAATGCAGTTTCACAGGCACTAGAGCTGGCAAAAGCGGGTTGTGATGCTGCGGAGGTTGCGGTTAATAAAACAACGGGTATTAGTGTCAGTACCCGCTTTGGTGAAATAGAAAATGTAGAATTCAATAGTGATGGTGCTTTGGGGATTACCGTATACCATCAGCAACGTAAAGGTAGCGCATCATCAACAGATTTAAGCCCGGATGCCATTGCCCGTACTGTTCAGGCTGCGATTGATATCGCTCGTTATACCTCTCAGGACCCGTGTGCTGGCCCGGCAGATAAAGCGCTACTGGCGTTTGAAGCGCCAGATCTTGACTTATTCCATCCAACAGAGTTGGATGCTGATAAAGCAATTGAACTGGCTGCTCGTGCGGAACAAGCTGCATTACAGGCAGATAAGCGTATTACCAATACTGAAGGTGGCAGTTTTAACAGTCATTATGGTATCAGAGTGTTTGGTAACAGCCACGGTATGTTGCAAAGTTATTGCTCCAGCCGTCATTCTATGTCGAGTTGTGTGATTGCTGAACTTGATGGCGATATGGAGCGGGACTATGCGTATACCATTCATCGTCGTTTTGAAGATTTAAAATCGCCAGAATGGGTTGGGCAGGAGTGCGCTCGTCGTGCATTATCTCGTTTGTCGCCACGTAAATTACCGACTATGAAAGCACCGGTGTTGTTTGCTGCGGAGGTTGCAACGGGCCTTTTCGGTCATTTGGTTGGCGCTATCAGTGGTAGCAGTATTTACCGGAAATCCTCTTTCCTGCTTGATCATCTGGGCAAACAAATCCTGCCATCATGGCTGACAATTGAAGAGCGGCCACACTTGCTGGCGGGGCTAGCATCTTCTCCATTTGATAGTGAAGGTGTTTCTACCAGCAATCGGGATATTATCAAGGATGGTATATTACAGACTTGGCTTCTGACCAGTTATTCTGCCCGTAAGCTAGGAATGGCAAGTACCGGCCATGCAGGAGGGATTCATAACTGGTGCATTGCAGGGCAAGGTCAAGATTTTGCAGGTTTACTGCGTCAGATGGGAACTGGGTTAGTGGTCACTGAACTGATGGGGCAGGGAGTCAGTGCAGTAACCGGCGACTATTCCCGTGGTGCCGCTGGCTTTTGGGTAGAAAATGGTGAGATTCAGTATCCTGTCAGCGAGATTACTATTGCAGGCAATTTAAAGGATATGTGGGCCAATATGGTCACTATTGGGAATGATATTGAAACGCGTAGTAATATCCAGTGTGGTTCAGTCTTACTGCCGGAAATGAGTATCGCTGGTCAATAAGAGATACTCGTTTCCGATTACTTTAGTCAGCCCGGATCAAATGGGCTGGCTGAATTAACGGTGGAGCTCACCGGCAGCTTCTGGTTGATAAAGTAATTCCAATACTTTGACGCGGGTTTCTTCGCCGTTTGGCAATTCCCAACTGATTTCGTCACCGATACGAAGGCCCAATAATGCAGCACCTAAAGGAGCCATAACAGAAAGCTGATCTGAACTGTCTTGCAGTGACGCTGGATAAACTAAAGTACGTACCCGTTCTTCATTGCTTGTCAGGTCAATAAAACGAACCCGGCTGTTCATCGTCACAACATCTGATGGAATTTCTGCTGGCGGTACAATCTCTGCACGATCCAGCTCCTCATTCAAAGCGTCAGCGATACTAGTATCTGCAAACGCTGGCTGTTCCAACAGGGAATCTAAACGTTCTGCGTCTAATTCGTTGATGATAATTGCTGGTTTAGTCATACCACACTCCAAATGGATTCCAATACAAAATAACACCCCGCACCATGAGGAGGGGGGTGTTATTTAAAATGATTAACCTGATAGTAGGCTGTTCTTACTGGAAAATAAAGAGATCATGATCACGAACTGTTTTGTGCTGCTAATGAAAACAGTGAAGGACATGATAATCCATAGGTGAGTGAGCAACGTTATTCTTCGTCAAATCCCGAATTAAATAGATCAATAATAGCGGCAAGAGCCTGCTCTTCATCTGGGCCACTGGCTTCAACTTCAATATAGCTGCCTTTTTCTGAATCCAGCATCAGCATGGCAATTACACTGCTGGCCTCGGCTTCAACATGGCTATCATTGCGTAAAATAACATGAGATTCAAAGAGCTGTACTAGATCATACAGCTTCATTGCTGGCCGGGCGTGCATTCCCAGCCGATTTTTGATTTCAAGTCTTTGCTTGACAGTCATTATTTTCGCTTTTCGAGAGTACGGTGGCGCGACTGTACGTTTTTTCCTCTGGAACGAAAATAATCGGCCAACTGTTCTGCCACATAAACAGAACGGTGTTTACCGCCGGTACAGCCAATAGCAACGGTCAGATAGCTGCGGTTATTGGTTTCAAGCATAGGTAGCCAGAGTTCAAGATAACTGCGGGTTTGATAGATGAAGTTATGCACTTCCGTATGACGGTCGAGGAAAGCGGCTACAGGACGATCAAGACCGGTCATTGGCCGTAATTTGGGGTCCCAGTGTGGGTTTGGTAGGAAGCGTACGTCAAAAACATAGTCGGCATCAATTGGAATGCCATGCTTAAAGCCGAAAGACTCAAAGACCATTGTCAACTCACGTTCCCGTTTGCCTAGCAGACGCGTTCTTAGCATCTCAGCCAATTCATGGACTGACATTTCGGAGGTGTCGATAATCAGGTCAGCTCTTGAACGAAGGGGTTCCAGCAGATCACTTTCTTGATCAATCGCGCTTTCCAGAGAAAGATTTTTGCTTGATAGCGGATGCAGACGGCGGGTGTCGCTATAACGGCGGATCAACGTATTACGTTCAGCATCAAGGAATAGTAATTGCGGTGAGAAACTCGCTGGTAGTTTAGTCAGAGCTTCTTCGAAAACTTCAGGTGATTCCGGCATGTTTCTTACATCAATACTAACCGCAGCGGAAATATCGCGGTCAGCTAGCGTATTTGCTAATTCCGGTAGTAATACTACCGGCAAGTTGTCTACACAATAAAAACCCATATCTTCCAGTGCGCGTAAGGCAACGGATTTACCTGAACCGGAACGGCCACTGACTATCATCAGCACCATGAGGCGACTCCCCTTAATTTCTTAGTGGTTATTATGAGCCACTCTTATCTATTGCTATCCATGCATTGCAACAGTTATTCAGTGATAATTGCGTATAATTCTTCATCACTTTGTGCCGATCTTAAACGACGGCAGAGATTTTTATCTGCAAGACGTTTGGCAATCAATGACAATGTGTGTAGGTGTGTTTGGCATTGATCGTTTGGAACCAGTAAAGCAAACAGCAAATCGACTGGTTGATTATCAATAGCATCGAAAGCAATAGGTTGTTCCAGATTTAGGAAAACGCCAACCGCTTGATCTGAGCTTTCTTCATCTAACTTACCGTGAGGGATAGCAATACCACTGCCAATTCCAGTAGTACCTACTTTTTCTCGGGTTAATATTGCTTCGAATACGACATTTTCTGGTAACTTAAGCTGCTTAGATGCTAGCTCACTGATAATCTCTAAAGCCCGTTTTTTGCTCGAACAATGTACATTATTGCGTGTACATGCGAGGGAAAGCACAGAGCTTAGTAGTAAATCTGCTTGATTATTCATTTTCCTATTCACTTAGGTGCTTATTGATACAGGATGCCATAGGTTATCTGTGGCATCCTGTATTTGCGCACTGTTTTACAGCAATACTCTGCTGTTGTTACTACATTCTTTGTTAACTAACTGTTAATGATGTCTCAGTTTGTCTTTATGTTTGGTTAATTGACGCGCCAGTTTATCGACCAGTCCATCAATTGCTGCATACATATCTTCATGTTCTGATGATGCGTGCAACTCACCTCCGTTAATGTGTACAGTAGCTTCGGCGATTTGTTGTACCTTTTCCACTCGGAGGATTACCTGAGTCAGGTTGATCCTGTCGAAATATTGATCCAGTTTGCTGCATTTTGCAGTGATAATGTCGCGTAATGCATCAGTAATTTCAATATTGTGGCCGGTTATTTTGAGTTGCATATTGTCTTCCTTCTCTGTTCATTTCAAACCAGACGCTTACGTTGGTTTGATGGCGGAATGGATAACGACTCTCGATATTTTGCGACAGTCCGTCGGGCAACCATGATGCCTTGATCGGCTAGCATGCTCGTCAGTTTGCTGTCACTTAATGGTTTGGCGGGGTTCTCCGCTGCTACCAGTTTTTTCACCAAAGCCCGTATTGCAGTTGAAGAGGCTTCGCCTCCACTTTCTGTATTGACATGACTGGAGAAAAAATACTTCAATTCAAAAATACCACGTGGGCTGTGCAGGAATTTCTGGGTAGTCACCCTGGAAATGGTGGATTCATGCATATCAACCTGGAAAGCAATGTCTGTCAAAACCATAGGCTTCATATATTCTTCACCATGTTTAAAAAATTCCTGTTGCTGTTCTACAATACAACGCGCAACTTTCAGCAGAGTATCATTTCGGCTTTCCAGGCTTTTGATAAGCCACTTGGCCTCTTGTAGGTTATTACGGATAAACTGACTGTCACTTTCATTGCGCGTATGTTGCCCAAGCTCTGCATAATGCTGATTAATGTGTAAACGGGGGATACTATCTGTATTCAATTCTACTTGCCAGTGTTCACTCTCTTTTCGAACCAGTACATCGGGGATGACATATTCTGATTCGCCAGTGTTTATTGCCAGGCCAGGCTTTGGTTCAAGTGACTGGATTAAATTTATAGCCTCTTTCAGTGTATCTTCTTTCAAGCGACTCAGACGGATTAAATTGCGGAAATCCCAATGACCTAATAACTCCAGATGTTCGCAAATGATCAGTCTCGCCTCTTTCAGATAAGGTGTTTCTGGTGGAAACATGGATAGTTGGACGAGTAGACAATCTTTTAAATCACGAGCAGCGACACCGATAGGATCAAAATGCTGTATCCGTTTGAGCACAGCCTCCACCTCTGTCAGAGTGAGTTGATTGTCGCCAATGCAGGTAAGGATATCTTCTAGTGATACAGTGAGATAGCCAGTGTCATCTACGGCATCAATGATTGATGTCGCAATCGCCGCCTCTATTTCCGTGAAAGGGGTCAACTCTGCCTGCCACATCAAATAGTCTTGCAGGGTTTGAACGGTTTCACCTTGGTAAAGTGGCAGTTCGTCGTCGTTATAGTCATTGCGTGTCCCGGAAGGTGTGCCAGCGGTGTAAATTTCATCCCAACTGGCATCCAGGGGTAACTCATCTGGCATATCCTTCTGTTGCAAGGCATCAAGCGTATCCATAGCTTCCGTTTCGTTATCGGGAAGTTCCTGATTGCCAATTTCCTGATAATCTTCATCCTGTTCAAGCAAAGGATTCATTTCTAACGCTTGTTGTATTTCCTGTTGGAGTTCAAGCGTAGAAAGTTGCAACAAACGAATAGCTTGTTGGAGCTGTGGTGTCATAGCCAGTTGTTGGCTAAGCCTGAGTTGCAAACTTTGCTTCATAGCGTTAAATCAATTCTCCTGGCCGAATTAGAGCCGGAAACCTTCGCCTAAATAAACGCGCTTCACCTGTTCATTATTAAGAATATCATTAGGTGTGCCGTGAGCAATCAGATGCCCTTGACTGACAATATAAGCACGTTCGCATACATCCAATGTTTCACGGACATTGTGGTCTGTGATAAGGACCCCTAGTCCATAATCTCTCAAATGCTGAATAATCTTCTTGATATCGATGACTGAGATAGGATCTACGCCGGCGAAAGGCTCATCCAGCAAAATAAATTTAGGATTAGCTGCCAGCGCTCTGGCAATCTCTACGCGGCGACGTTCACCTCCGGAAAGTGATTGACCAAGATTGTCACGTAGGTGGCTGATATGAAACTCTTCCATCAGCTCTTCGGCACGTTCTTTCCGCTGTTCTTGAGTCAAATCCTGGCGGATCTCCAATACAGCCATCAGGTTGTCGAATACGCTTAGACGGCGGAAAATAGAAGCTTCCTGAGGCAAATAACCGATACCACGTCGTGCCCGTTCGTGAAGTGGCAGTAGGCTAATATCTTCATTATCAATGGTAATTGTCCCGGTATCCCGTGAAACGATACCGACGACCATATAGAAAGTCGTCGTTTTCCCTGCACCGTTCGGACCAAGCAGGCCGACAATTTCGCCGGAGTTCACGTTTAGGCTGACATTTTCAACGACCTTACGGCCTTTGTAAGCTTTTGCCAGGTTTTCTGCGTTTAGTATTGCCATATATCGTTATTTACTCTTGTTGTTAACCCCAGGGCCTTCTTCTTGTAATTGAGAAGGTAGTAGGACGGTTGTCACTCGTTTACCTTTGTCACTAAACGCTTCCATTTGCTGAGTTGGGACTAGATAGGTGATACGGTCGCCTTTTATATTGCTGTCTAACTGTTCCAAATAGGCATTGCCAGTGAGTGTAACCAGCTCTTTATCCATTTCGTAACGCATTTTGGAACCGCGGCCCTTGATTGGTTTGCCATTGTCCTGTAGTTGATAGAAGGTTACCGGATTGCCAAATGCTTCAATAACCATTTTCTTAGAATCGCCATCTGGGCGAGTCACAACAACTTTGTCAGCGCGGATATCGATAGAACCCTGTTTGACGATCACATCTTCTGTAAATGTGGCAGTGTTCCCTGTCATGTCAAGGGCTTGTTTAACAGAATCGATAGAAATGGGTTTCTGTGTGTCATCTTTCAGTGCCATGGCGGGAAGACTGACTACAAAGATAGCACTGGCAATAAAAGCATTACGGATTCTGTTTTTCATGTTGGATTTCATAGTAGGTGTTAACCTTTTCAATCAGTTCAGCGGTTTTGTTTCGCAGGTTGCCACGCATTTTCATACCGACGGATTTTAGCCCGACACCAATCAGTGTGACCTGATCGTCAGATGAAACATCCTGAGTGACCAGGTTGATGATAGCGTTCTCTGTAGTAATACGTTGTAATTGTGACGTATTAGTCAGACTGTCAACCTGTACGTCTCCGTAAAGATAGAGCATTTTGTCATTAGTTAGTTTGGCTTTGTTAGCACGAACTGTCCATGTAGCAATGGCGTTTGAGTCATAAGTAATTAATACCGGTTTGGTAAACCAGGTAAGTTTTGACTCTGCATAGTTCTGGACGTCATCAGCGACCAGTTTATACGTCAGTTTTCCCGTAGGGTCATAAACAAAAGTTATAGCTTCCTGACTTTGATAGGTTGGCTGACTGTTATCTGTGGCAGAAGATGATTTAATCTCATCTGAATTAGACAAGTTCCAGCCAATTAACGCCAGGATGATTAATACCAGTGTTATCACCAACCAGGATTTGATTCTATCCATTCTCGTTTCACTTCAACCTACTATATTGATAATCCTTTGGCCTCTTCCAGCTTATTCTGAGCAAAAAGCACCAAATCACAAAGTTCCCTTACCGCACCGTGTCCCCCTGTAATTTGGGTGACATAATGCGCTTTTGGTAAGAGTAATGGATGTGCATCCGCCACAGCGACGGATAACCCCACTTGTTCCATGACAGGCCAGTCAATCAGATCATCACCAATATAAGCAACCTGTTCTGGTTTTAATCCCAGTTTATCTAACAATTCTTTGTACGCCAAAACCTTATCACTTTGTCCTTGGTAAAGATGTGTAATACCCAAGGTGTTTGCTCGATCTTCCAGCAATTTTGCTTTACGGCCGGTAATAATAGCGACTTCGATTCCTGAAGTAATTAAGCAGCGAATTCCGTAACCATCTCTAACATTAAATGTTTTTAATTCTTCACCGTTATTGCCCATATAGATCCGGCCATCGGACATAACACCGTCAACATCGCAAATCAGTAAGCGGATTTTACGGGCTTTTTCAATAACGTCTTTATTAACTGGACCATAACAGGTGTCTAAATAAACTAATTGGCTCATTAAGGCGTTTTCTCCGGTTACACCACACCAGCTTGTAGCAGGTCATGCATATGTAATACACCAAGCAGTTTATTGTCCTCTGCAACCAATAAGGACGTGATATGGTGTGACTGCATTAAGTTCAATGCATCAACTGCAAGGGCATTTGGTTTGATGCGGATGCCACCTGTTGTCATAACATCTGAAATTTTGACATTGTACAAATCGACGCCCATATCAAACACTCGCCGTAAGTCACCATCAGTAAAAATACCATCAATATACATATTTTCATCGCAAATGACGGTCATCCCCAGTTTTTGTCGGGTGATTTCGAGCAGTGCTTCGCGTAAGGTGGCGTGACGATTAACCTTTGGAATATCATCGCCTGTATTCATCAAATCACTCACCAGTAGCAGAAGTTTGCGTCCAAGAGTGCCGCCTGGATGTGATAGCGCGAAATCTTCAGCAGTAAAGCCGCGTGCCTGGAGCAATGCAACCGCTAAAGCATCACCCATAACCAGTGTTGCGGTGGTACTGGTTGTAGGAGCCAAACCTAGCGGACAAGCTTCCTGCGGGACTTTGATACACAGGTGGATATCGGCGGCTTTTCCCATATTACTGTTGTAATTGTTAGTCATGCAGATAAGCGGGATTTTTTGGCGTTTTAATGCGGGAATCAGCGACAAAATTTCACTGGATTCACCCGAATTTGAGATGGCTAAAACAATGTCTTTAGGTGTGATCATGCCGAGATCGCCGTGGCTGGCTTCTCCCGGATGAACGAAAAAGGATGGTGTACCGGTGCTGGCGAAAGTGGCGGCAATTTTACACCCGATATGGCCGGATTTACCCATCCCCATGACAATCACTTTACCTTCGCAGTTGAATATCAGTTCACAGATACGGTCAAAATCTCCGTTTATATGTTGTTCAAGTTCTGTTAATCCATCACGTTCTATGTGTAATACTTTTTTACCCGCTTGCTGAAAATCAATCTTAGGCATTTCTTTTTCCTACTCATTCGTGTTTATTCAATGCTGTAATTGGAAATAAACAGTACGATAAAATAAGCGATAAAGCAGCTTAATAACAGGACACCTTTAAATCGGTTTAATCGGTGTTTACGACCCAGACAAAATGCAGTAAATATTATGCTGGCTACCATCATTACCCAAAAGTCACGATGGAAAGATTCAGGTGAAATGGCGGCTGGTGAGAGTAATGCGGGAAGGCCCAAAACAATTGATATATTGAATATATTCGAACCTATAATATTTCCAAATGCAATGTCATCTTCGCCTTTGAATGCTGCGGCAATAGAGGTTGCTAATTCTGGCAGGCTGGTACCGACCGCAAGCACGGTAAGCCCGATAACTAATTCACTGATGCCATAAATGCGGGCAATAACAGTTGCATTATCAATAACCATACGAGTTGCCATAGGTAAAATAAGTAACCCTAATAGAATCCAAAGTAGGGCAATGTGTTTATTGCCTTCGACCGGTAATTCCGCGGCCTGTTCTTGCGTATAAATATCCGCTTCGGCACGGCGCGGTAGAGCAACCATTTTTATCATCAGTAAGATATACACTATGGCGGAAGCGAGTAATACCAACCCATCCATCCGGCTGAGATAGTGATCACTCATTAAATAACCACAGAAGACGGTGAGCAGTAGCATCAACAGCAGTTCCTGCCGCAGGATATCTGATTTTACTTCCATTGGGCGAATAAATGCAGCAGCACCGGGTATTAGTAGCAGATTAGTAATGTTGGAGCCAATAACATTACCCACGGCCATATCAGGTTGACTATCTAGCATTGCAGTAACTGAAACCATTAATTCTGGTAGAGAAGTTCCAATGCCAACAATGGTAATACCAATAATAAATGGAGGCAGTCCCAGAGTACGGGCAAAAATTGCAGCACCATATACTAATCTATCGGAACCATATACCAGTAAAATCAACCCGGCAATTAGAAGTAAAAAGGTCAGAAGCATGAAGCGTCCCTTGTAAGGTATATTCCGAATTAATGTTAACGCTGGTTGATTTTCTAAACAAAAATTGTCTGCCCAGTTAGATGGGACATATTCTGACGGCGGTGGATAGAAAAGTAAAATTTGTCATCACATTAATGGCGAAAATTTTCCCGTTTTTTTGTAGTATATATGATTAATATATGAACCAAATATTAAAGCCAATTTATTAACCGTTAAGGGCTATCAATAATGAATCAACAGACAGCAAATCTCATCGAGATCCGTGGTATGTATTTTACCCGTGGTAACCGTTTGATTTTTGCTGATATTAATCTAGTTGTGCCTAGAGGAAAAGTCACTGCAATCATGGGGCCTTCTGGGATAGGGAAAACGACACTATTACGATTAATTGGTGGTCAGTTACGTCCTGAACGCGGAGAGATCTGGTTTGATGGTGACAATATTCCTGCTTTATCCCGTTCTCACTTGTATGCTGCTCGCAAGAAGATGAGTATGCTGTTTCAATCTGGGGCATTATTCACTGATCTCAATGTCTTTGAGAACGTTGCTTTTCCGCTGCGTGAACATACGAATCTGCCTGAAGAAATTATACAGACCACGGTAATGATGAAATTAGAGGCGGTAGGGTTACGTGGTGCCGCGAATTTGATGCCTTCCGAACTTTCCGGTGGTATGGCAAGGCGTGCGGCTCTGGCTCGTGCTATTGCACTTGATCCTGATCTGATTATGTTTGATGAGCCTTTTGTTGGTCAGGACCCGATTACGATGGGGGTTTTGGTGAAGTTGATTGATGAGCTGAATAAGGCACTTGGCGTTACCTGTGTGGTTGTTTCCCACGATGTACCGGAAGTTCTGAGCATTGCGGATTACGCTTATATTATCGCTGAACAACAGATTATTGCCGAGGGTACAGCTCAACAGTTGCATTCTAATTCTGATAGGCGAGTACGGCAATTTCTGGATGGTATTGCTGACGGGCCGGTACCTTTCCGTTTCCCGGCAGGGGATTATAAAACTGAGTTATTAGGATAATGGGATGTTAATGTTAACACAGGCGCTGGCGGCACTTGGCCGACGGGCCATTGAGGTGTTTGCCTCTTTTGGCCGTGCGGGTTTTATGCTTTTCCGCGCGATAATTGGCAAGCCAGAACCCGCCAGACAATGGCCGTTACTCCGACAGCAGCTTTACAGCGTGGGTGTTCGGTCATTATTGATTATTATCGTTTCAGGGCTGTTTATTGGCATGGTGCTTGGCCTACAGGGGTATCTGGTACTGACAACATACAGCGCGGAAGCCAGTCTTGGTATGATGGTGGCGATATCTCTGTTGCGTGAATTGGGGCCGGTGGTCACGGCACTGTTGTTTGCTGGTCGGGCAGGATCAGCCCTGACCGCAGAAATCGGTTTGATGAAAGCCACGGAGCAAATTTCCAGCTTGGAGATGATGGCGGTAGATCCATTACGGCGTGTGATAGCGCCCCGTTTTTGGGCCGGGTTTATCAGTATGCCGCTATTATCCTTGATTTTTGTAGCGGTAGGTATTTGGGGCGGTGCGATGGTTGGTGTTGATTGGAAGGGGATTGACAGTGGCTTCTTCTGGTCTTCCATGCAGTCTGCTATCGAGTGGCAGAAAGATTTGCTGAATTGTTTTATTAAAAGTGTCGTTTTCGCCATTACTGTGACCTGGATTGCTCTATTCAATGGTTATGATGCGATCCCGACTTCGGAAGGGATCAGCCGAGCAACGACCAGAACGGTGGTTCATGCGTCGTTAACGGTTTTAGGTTTGGATTTTGTGCTGACAGCACTCATGTTTGGGAACTAAGCCAATGCAAAGCAAGAAAAGTGAAATTTGGGTTGGATTTTTTGTCTTGATTGCACTGGCTGCAATCGTCTTTTTATGCCTAAAAGTGGCAGACATTAAATCGGTAGGCAACCAGCCAACTTACCGTTTGTACGCAACTTTTGACAATATTGGTGGCCTGAAAGTGCGTTCACCGGTAAAAATTGGAGGTGTGGTGATTGGTCGTGTTGCAAGTATCTCTCTTGATGAAAAAACTTATACGCCGCAAGTGGCACTGGATATTATGAAGCAATATGACCGTATCCCTGATACCAGTTCTCTTTCCATTCGTACTTCTGGCCTATTAGGTGAACAATATATTGCCTTGAATATAGGGTTTGAAGATCCCGATATGGACACCCGTATTCTGAAAGAGGGTGATCGCGTACAGGATACCAAATCAGCAATAGTACTTGAGGATCTCATCGGCCAGTTCTTATATAAGAGTGGTGATAATGTCCAAAGTGGGGCAGAGCACACGCCGACACCCTAGCCAGCAACTGAATATCATTAAGAGGAACCCATTATGTTGAAGAGATTATTAATGGTGGCGCTATTGGTTTTTGCGCCATTAGCGAGCGCGGTTGATCAAACGAATCCTTATAAGCTGATGCAGGATGCGGCGGAAAAGACTTTTACTCGTTTGAAAAACAGCCAATCACAAATTCGTCAAAACCCAGATTATCTGCGTAAAGTGGTGAAAGAGGAGCTACTGCCTTATGTCCATATCAAATACGCAGGGGCATTGGTTCTGGGGAAATACTATAAAGATACGACTCCAGAGCAGCGCAAGGCTTATTTTGTTGCATTTGAATCTTATCTTGAGCAGGCCTATGGGCAGGCTTTGGCAATGTATCATAATCAAACTTACCAGATTGACCCTGAAAAGCCGTTAGGGGACAGCAATGTTATTGCTATTCGTGTCACTATTATCGATTCGAATGGCCGTCCTCCTGTCCGTCTTGATTTCCAATGGCGCAAAAACAGCAAAACTGGTTACTGGCAGGCATTTGATATGATTGCAGAGGGCGTCAGTATGATTACGACTAAACAGAGTGAATGGGCCTCTATCTTGCGTCAGCAAGGTATTGATGGCTTAACTAAGCAGCTTGAAATCAGTGCCCGTCAGCCAATTACTCTGGAAGAGAAAAAATAAGATGGCTGAGAGTCTGATCTGGGAAAAAATAGGGCAAACCTTGATTCTCAAGGGCACTTTGGATCGTAATAGTTTGCTTCCTCTCTGGCAGCAAAAAGAGAAATTATTGGCTGATATTGACAGCATCAATGTGTCACAACTTGAATATGTGGATTCTACCGGGTTAGCTCTTTTAGTCCGTTTCAAGCATCATATGCAAAAGAGAGGGGATAAATTGCGCTTTTCTGGCATTGATGAACGGCTTAACACCCTGATTAAGCTCTATGATCTGCAAGAAATGATCATTGATAGCTAACCGATAATCTCATTAATTATCTGTACATACCCTATGGATTTCAAGATGGATCGCGACGGCAAGGGAGAGAATCCCCGGGAGCATAGGTAACGATGTGACCGGGGTGAGCGAGTGCAGCCAACAAAGAGGCAACTTGAAAGATAACGGGTATAATCAGCGCCCTTGTAAGCAGAAATATTACAAGGGCGTTTTCATAGTTTAAGAATAAGCAGGATTCTATTAGGATAGATGGCTGTCTATTATTTATTTCTAACTACAGAACATTGAGCAATTATGGATACTAATGAGATTAAGCAAGTGCTGATGGATAAATTAGCACTGGATGAAGTCATTGTTAACGGAGATGGCAGCCATTTCCAGGTTATTGTGGTTGGTGAGATGTTTGCCGGTATGAGTCGGGTAAAACAGCAGCAATCCGTTTATGCGCCTTTAATGGAATACATTGCTGACAATCGTATTCATGCCTTGTCAATTAAAGCCTACACGCCGGATGATTGGAAACGGGATCGCAAGCTCAACGGTTTTTAATGTTGTTTGCCTCGTTGTGAACAGCAAATTATATAAAGAGAGTCGTCACAGATGGATAAATTTCGTGTGAAAGGGCCCACTCGTCTATCGGGTGAGGTTACTATTTCCGGGGCAAAAAATGCTGCACTGCCAATCCTGTTCGCCGCGTTGTTGGCTGAAGAGCCTGTTGAGTTGCAAAATGTTCCAGAATTGAAAGATATTGATACCACTATCAAATTATTGAATCGCCTTGGGACCAAAGTTGAACGCAATGGTTCTGTATTTGTAGATGCTCGCGATGTGAATCAATATTGTGCGTCTTACGAGCTAGTAAAAACCATGCGTGCATCTATTTGGGCGTTAGGTCCTTTGGTAGCGCGTTTTGGTCAGGGGCAAGTATCTTTGCCGGGTGGTTGTGCGATTGGTGCCCGCCCGGTTGATCTGCATATCAGTGGCTTGGAACAGTTAGGTGCTGAAATTGTGCTGGAAGAGGGCTACGTCAAGGCTTCCGTTAATGGGCGTCTGAAAGGGGCTTGCATTGTGATGGATAAAGTTAGCGTTGGAGCGACAGTCACGATTATGACCGCGGCAACGTTGGCAGAAGGGACAACAATTATTGAGAATGCAGCACGTGAACCTGAAATCGAGGATACGGCTAATTTTCTCAATACCTTGGGTGCAAAAATCACAGGGGCGGGTACTGACCATATCATCATTGAAGGTGTAGAACGTCTTGGTGGTGGTGTATACCGTGTATTACCTGATCGGATTGAAACGGGGACATTTCTTGTTGCGGCTGCGATATCCGGTGGCAAGGTAGTTTGCCGTCATGCTCAGCCTAATACGCTGGATGCGGTATTAGCTAAATTGCGTGAGGCGGGTGCTGATATTGAAATTGGTAAAGATTGGATAAGCCTTGATATGCACGGTAAACGCCCTAAAGCGGTGACATTACGTACTGCTCCGCACCCTGGTTTCCCGACCGACATGCAGGCACAATTCAGCTTGCTGAATTTGGTTGCGGAAGGTGCTGGGATGATCACCGAAACTATTTTCGAAAACCGTTTCATGCATATCCCTGAATTAATTCGGATGGGAGCTCATGCGGAAATTGAAAGTAACACCGTGCTTTGTCATGGTGTTAAAAAATTATCTGGTGCTCAGGTCATGGCGACGGATTTACGCGCATCGGCGAGCTTAGTTCTGGCGGGTTGTATTGCGGAAGGCGTGACGGTTGTTGACCGTATTTATCATATTGACCGGGGTTATGAACATATCGAAGATAAGTTGCGCGGACTTGGCGCAAACATTGAACGAGTGAAATCAACGTAGGCTTACTGTGGGTATGCACCACGGTAGATCATAAGAAAGCCGGAAGATCTCGAAAGATCTTTCCGGCTCATATCACATATAATTAAAACTCTATAAAAGCATCATTTTCAAAATAAAAAATAAATGCCTCTAATAGATCATTGAGAGATGGATTATCTAACTGGGCCTTAGTATTAGCTACTACTTCTTCAATTGTTCCTCCATCTAAAACTTCAATCCACCCGTTTTCTTTTACCTGTTTAGGTAAATAATCATCAGAATCAGGTGGAAAATCAGCACTACTCAGAGAAAAAACTCCTTCTGTTTCTAACGTCCAACTATTTTGATCTGGAGGCAAGCAAAACCACTCGCTGGAATTATTTTCTGGGGTCGATAATACATCAGCAATAGAAACTAACTTCATAAACTACCTCATTATTTATAGTCCACCACATTTTCCACTACCTAACTTTTTAAATCCTCCTTCCTGATTTGGATGAAGGCTTTTCTGTACAGCGCCAGGCGCTTGATGTTGAGATCTTGGAATAAGTTCTATCTTAGTTGGATTTTGAGCATTATGGTGCCATGAATGATTAGGCGGGCTAGTACGTTCAAATCCACCTTTTGGACCCGGCTGCACATGCGCTACAACTTCAGGTGGTAACGATTTAGCTAAATGTGGATCTTTTTGTATTGCTTCATACAGTTGTTTATTTGCATTATTAAAATGCTTAGGTCTGCTACTTGAATGTAAATCTGCGAGAATATCTGTTTGATACCACACACTATAATTCGGACTGGATAAAGGTCTACCGGAAGCATCAAAGCCAGTTAAGCCTAAAGGGTCGGCACAGAGGTATTGCCCGGTCTCGTTATCGTAATACCTAAAACGATTATAGTATAGCCCGCTTTCCTCATCCTCATACTGCCCACAGAATCGCAAATGTCAGGTCAAGTTCTGCTCTTCATTGGGCATTAAGTAGAACAAAGCCGGAAGGTCATGGGGATCTTTCCGGCTTTTTGTTATTTATTGGAATGATCAACAATAAATTAAAATATTAATCCCATCTTTCATCTATATATGGAGTAATACCATCTATTGTTAAAAAATCCGCATTACACAATAAATAGAAATTCTTATTGATTATTTCAATAGATGTAGAATCATGGGTGCTACTAATTTGTGGAGAGCAAATAAAACCCACTTTATTTCCTTTGCTTTCAAATGAATTTATATTAGACATACTTAAAACTAAACTCATCGCATTAAATCCTTTATTATCCCACTTTTTAGGATATACGGAAGGGATTTTTTTACATATAAAACAAAGCTGTAAAGATGAATAATGATGAAAAGTATAACTAATGAATTCGGCTTTGCTTATATCAAACTCATTATTGAACATATATTTTATTTGCTCATTTCTTATCGCATTACTAAACCACATAATCACATCCCTAAAGGAAAATTATAATGTCCATGAGTGTCTGGAACACTTCCCGTATCTAATATTTTTCCATTTACTTTATCAACTGGTCTAACATTAAAATGGGGTTCTGCTCCATGTAAAGGTGTTGCCTTTGAATGCCCCAAACTGTGTTCTTGAATAACTACGACAGAACCTTGCTTATCCCTATAGTGATATTGTCGGGTTTGAACTGGAACGCCTTTAGCATTACGAATATTACCTCCGTATCCATCCCCTAAATCTACTCTTGATATCTCAAAAGGTTGCTGATTATTTGGTATCCCCGCATCTCTCTTGGCCTGCCGTAACGCGTCACGACGACTTTTCCCTTCATACGTCGTTTTCTTGTTCTTAGTCCCCGGACACCCAGCCAGCCCTAGCGGGTCTTAGGGACTGCCCCGACACGACCATACTTTTTTACCGGGATTTTTTCTTTAATAACAACCTGTTAAAGAGCCACTTCGTCCCACTGCACTCACCGCCGCGAACCCAAAACCCCGATGTGCACTTTGCCGATTTTAGCTCACTTTTTCCCCGATGTCAGTGCCGGGTTTCCGCCCGCTTTTTCTGCCAGAACCGGGTTTTATCGATAACCCGTGGCGGCGGGGCAGCTTGTCTGCGCCGCTGACGCGGGTTGGCCGGGTGCGGGCCGGCGAGGCCCGCAGGTGACGCTGTTCAGCAGGGAAGCCCCTGGGGGCTGCACGGGGCGGAGATGGCGAGCACGGGAATGAGCAAGGAGCCTGCGACTGCGAACCGGGCGCAGCCAGTGCAGCAGGGTTGGGGCGGGGGCAATAAACTGCGGCCAGCTTGCTGGCCTGCTTTCAGGGCCGTTGACCTTGACGGACTGACCGGCAACGGTTTAAGGCGGATGTTGACACCGGAGCCGCCACGGATGGCGGCGACTGCGGCGGTGGGATTTTGCATTGAGGCTGACAGCAGCGGGCGCAGCCCGGTGCGCCACGGGGGCTAAGAGGCCCCACCCGGCGGTCAGCCGCTCACCTTTGTTGAGGTGGCCGCGCAGCGCCCTTGGGTGGGCGGCGCCGACATAATGTTTGTTAAGCGCGGCGGGCCGTTCAGGCCCATTGCGCTTAATGCCACATTATGTTCATTGGGGGCTGACCGGCAACCGCGCTGACAGTGGACGCGTCGGCTTAACGCCGGGCGGCCACCATTTACCGCCGGCACGCTGAAGGTAGGCAGGCAGTCTGTGCGCAGGGACGCGCGCAGTCTGCCTTTCACTGCACCCCACAGGCTCACAGGGAAGCGGCTAACCGTCGAACTGTCCAACCGCACTCAGGTTTCAGGCCGGCTTCGGGCTGTCCGAC
>NZ_NSCM01000039.1 GCF_003287735.1 Photorhabdus bodei
GAAATCATTGTTGTCAATTTATGTGGCAGTTACTGAATTATGTTGATGCCTTTTTGGCATCGTTTTCATCACAGCAAAAGCCAGGAAGACAAAAAATGGGTGTAGCACAATTATGAAATCTTATTTAGCTCTATAATTGAATATTTTTCATTTATATCTTTGATATCTTTAACGACAAACCCTACTTGGTGAGCCAAATCTTCTAATTCATTCAAATAACGCTCTTTTCCTAATAATAGTACATCCATTAATATATCCGTAGAGTCAATTATTTCTAATTTTAATTTTTTCACCGTGCCTATCAACAAAACAGTTGCATTATCATCCATAGCTTTTCGGCAATTCTCTAAAATCAGTATTGCGTTATTATCAGACCAATTATGGATAATATTCTTTAAAATATATAAATCATAACCAGATGGAACTGATTTAAAAAAATCTCCGTTTATAAATTCAATATCTTCTAAAACAGGAATTTCATTATATCTGTCCAATACAGCGTAATGTTTTCCTTTTATTTTTTCATTTATTCTTACCAAAAGCTTTCCTTCTCCTCCTCCAACATCTAATATTCTGTTATGTTGACTAAAATCATAAATATCAAGTATTTTCTCTATGATTTTGTCCGAGTTTTTTGACATAAAAGAATCAAAATTTGATCTGAACAATTCATGATTATCCAAATATTCAAAGAATGGTTTTCCATGCGCTATTTCAAATGCCGTTTTGTTATTATTCTCATATAAGGATTTTGAATACATTGACCAAACGTTCCAGTATTCTGGGCTAACTTCGCACCTTATCATCAATGATTCCATACTTTCAGGATCGGCAAGTGCACTGCATTCCTCAGAAAGTGCAACTCCCTCATTGCGGCTAACCAATACCCTATTTTGATTAAATATTCACATAACCGGCTAAAGCGAGAATGATCAAGACCATATTGACAGGAAAGTTCGCTGATATTTACGCAGGCCCCATCTTTAAAGTGAACAGATAAACCCATATCAACAAAAGCATAAATTGCGGTTGATTTTCTACATGATGTAATAAGATCGATTAGCATAGCGTTATCCTTTATACCTGTTATCTTTCAAGTTGCCTCTTTGTTGGCTGCACTCACTCACCCCAGTCACATCGTTATCCATGCTCCCGGGGATTCGCTCCCTTGCCGTCGCGATGCATCTTGAAATCCATAGGGTATATATCATAAAGAAATGAAGTGTTTTATATAAAACTCGGGAAATACCATGACGATTAACTAGGTATTTTAACAACATATTTTCACCAATTTGTGATTATTATTTTTTTTATCTTTTTCCTATGAAATAATAAATATTTTATTCCCCTTACTTTCCAATCAATTAACTTTCTTTAATTATCCATTTTTAGAAACAAATTATTATACTATACTAAATTTGATAAAAATAAATGATGAAGATCACAATTAAATATTTTCAGAATAATTGAAAATCAAATAAGGAAATATAACTTAATTTTGATATTTTAGCTATTAAACTACCCTTGTTATCAACATTTAAATCCACATTCTATTTCAATATCTTATTGATATAAAATAAAAATATGGCATTAAATATTTTAATGCCATACTTTTTATAGATTTATCAGACATACAATATCCATATCATTATATTTGGTGAAGCTCCACTATTATCTATAATTTATTTTACACCTAGTTGGATAATTGAATATGATTCGTCGATATCTTTAACATCTTGAATGACCAGCCCTGCTTGGTTAGCCAAATATTCGAATTCCGTTAAGTCACGCTCTTTCCCTAAAGATGATACATCCATTAATATATCAAAATATTTAATTACTTTAGACTGTGGTTTTTTCATTAAGGTTATTAATAAAATAGTTGCATTATTACCCATTGCCTTTCGGCAATTTTCTAAAATGAGTATTGCGTCATTATCAGGCCAATCATGAATAACATTCTTTAGAATATATAAATCGTAACCTGCCGGAATTGATTTAAAAAAATCTCCATCTATAAAATCTATATTTTCATAATCAGGAAGTGCATTATATCTGTCCAATACAGCGTAATGTTTTTCTTTTACCTTTTCACTCATTCTTATCAGAAGATTCCCTTCTCCTCCGCCAACATCTAATATTTTATCGTGTTGACTAAAATCATAAATATAAAATAATTTTTCAATCATTTTATCTGAATCTTTTGACATTAAGGAATCAAATTTTGATTTGAGCAATTTATTACTATCCAAATGCTCAAAGAATGGTTTTCCATTCGCTATTTCAAATGCCGATTTACCATTATTTTCAAGTAAGGATTTTGGGTACATTAACCAAGCGTTCCAGAGATCTGAGTTAAATTCCCACTTTGCAATTAATGATTCCATACTCTCAGGATCAGCAAGCACACTACATTCCTCAGAAAGTGCAACTCTATCATTGCAGCTAACCAATACCCCGATTTCAATTAAGAAATCACATAATCGATTAAGTCGAGAATAATCAATACCATATTGGCTGGCAAGTTCGTTGATATCCATATAAGTGCCATTTTTAAAGTGAACAGACAAACCTGTATCCACAAAAGTATAGATGGCAATTGATTTTCTATATGATGTAATAAGTTCGGCTAGCATTAGTTGTCCTTTATACCCGTCATCTTTCAAGTTGCCTCTTTGTTGGCTGCGCTCGCTCACCCCGGTCACATAGTTATCTATGCTCCCCGGGATTCACTCCCTTGCCATCGCGATCCATCTTGAAATCCATAGGGTATATATCTTTATCTTATAAAAAGACGAATTTTTTATCTAAATTTCAGAAAATACCATGCTAATTTATTAGGTATTCTGATAACTAGAATGAGTTCATTAACTTTACTATCTTTTCTTGGTAATATAATGAAGATATCATTCTCCTTATTATCCAATTGGTTAACTGACTTTAGTTATGTACTTTTGGGGTTAAAATTGTTAATTATCGAGCTATATTAAACATGATAAAAAGAAATGATGAAGATTACAATTAACTCTTTAAGGGGTTTTAAAAATCAAATAAAATAATTCAATTTAACATATTTATTTATGCTATTTAAATTATTTTAATTTCCAACGAATGAACTTTCTTTACACTTTAATATCCATATATACCCTATGGATTTCAAGATAGGCAGTAAGTATGTCATCAAATATTTTAATGACATACTTATTATATATTTTTTCAGAGAAACAACATCCATATAATTATATTTAATGAAAACATGTGATTATCTTTAAGTTATTTTATTCCTAGCTGGATAATTGAAGATGATTCATCGATATCTTTAACATCTTGAATAACCAATCCTGCCTGGTTAGCCAAACGTTCGAATTCCGTCAAATAACGTTCTTTTCCTGAAAATAGTACATCCATTAATATATCCAAATATATCACCATTTTAGATTGTGGTTTTTTCATATAACTTATCAATAAAACAGCTGAACCATTATCCATTGCCTTGCGACAATTTTCTAAAATGAGTATTGCGTTATTATCGGACCAATCGTGAATAACATTCTTTAAAATATATAAATCATAACCAGATGGAATTGACTTTAGAAAATCTCCATTTATAAAATCTATATTTTCCAAAACAGGAATTTCATCATATCTATCTAATACAGCGTAATGTTTTCCTTTTACCTTCTCACTCATTTTTACCAGAAGATTTCCTTCACCTCCTCCAATATCTAATATTCTGTTGTATTGACCAAAATCATAAATATCAAGTAGCTTTTCAATTATTTTATCTGAGCCTTTTGACATTGAAGAATCAAAATTTGATTTGAGTAATTTATTACTAGCTAAATGTTCAAAGAATGATTTTCCATGCGTTATTTCAAATGCCGGTTTTCCATCATTTTCAAGTAAAGATCTTGGATACATTGACCAAGCGTTCCAGCAATCTGGACTCAATTCCCATTTTACAATTAATGACTCCATACTTTCAGGATCGGCAAGTGCACTGCATTCATCAGAAAGGGTGACTTTATGACCATGGTTAACCAATACCCCAATTTCAATTAAGAAATCACATAATCGATCAAGTCGCGAATAATCAATACCACATTGACGGGAAAGTTCGTCTATATCTACATAAGCTCCATTTCTAAAGTGAATAGATAAGCCGGCATCAACAAAAGCGTAGATTGCGGCTGATTTTCTATATGATGTAATAAGTTCGGCTAGCATTGAGTTATCCTTTATGTCTTTATCTTATATACCCGTTATCTTTCAAGTTGCCTCTTTGTTGGCTGCATTCGCTCACCCCGGTCACATCGTTACCTATGCTCCCGGGGATTCGCTCCCTTGCCGTCTCGATGCATCTTAAAATCCATAGGGTATAAATAGAGTAAGTGTTTTATCTAAAGTACATTAAATACCATAATGAATAATTGGATATTTCGATAACTAATATGTGATTATTAGCTTTGTTACCTTTTCATAGTGAGATAATAAAAATTCCACTCTCCTTATTTTCCCATTGTTCAACTTACTTTAATAACGCATTTTTAAACAGAATTGTTAACTACCAGACTATATTAAATTCGACAAAAATAAATGACAAAGATCACAATTAACTCTTATCAGAAATTTCCAAGATAAAATAGAATCGTTTAATATAGTTATTAATCGTTTTTATTATCAGAGAATAAGTTTGCTTTCTATTTTAATACTTATACCCGTCATCTTTCAAGTTGCCTCTTTGTTGGCTGCACTCGCTCACCCCGGTCACATAGTTATCTATGCTCCCGGGGATTCACTCCCTTGCCGTCGCGATCCATCTTGAAATCCATAGGGTATATACATTTAATTATTAACATAAAATAAAATGTGGCGTCAAATATTTTGATGCCACATTTTATATATATATTTCCCAACGATCAATTATAAATATAATCATCTTTTGGAAATGATCCTAAATCCCTAATAATTTATTTTACCCCTAATTCTATAAATGAAAATATTTCATCTAAATCTTTATAAGATCGAATGACAAGTCCCGCGTGGCTAGCTATATCTTCGAATTCAGACAAATAGCGTTGTTTCGCTAAAAATAGCATATCCATTAATATATCCACAGATTTAACTACCAAGGATTGTGGTTTTTTCATTAAGGTTATTATCAGAAGGGTTGTGTTATTATCCATCGCTTCTCGGCAGTTCTTCAAAATGGATATAGCATCATTATCAGGCCAGTTATGGAGAACATTTTTTAAAATATATAAATCATAACCTGTCGGAATTGGCTTAAAAAAATCTCCACTTATGAAATTTACACCTTCTGAAATAGGCACTTCATTATATCTGTCCAATACAGCGTAATCTTTTCCTTTGACCTGTTCACTGATTCTGATCAAAAGCTCTCCGTCTCCACCCCCCAGATCTAATATTCTGTTATGTTTATTAAAATCATAAATAACAAGCAACTCTTTAATTATTTTATTTGTGTATTTTGACATTAAAGCATCAAAATCTGATTTTAATCCCTTATTACTATCCAAATGCTCAAAGAATGATTTTCCATGCACCATTTCAAATGCCGATTTGCCATTGTTTTCCAGTAAGGATTTTGGATACATTAACCAAGAATCCCAATGTTCTGAATTGATTTCATATTTTACTGTTAAGAATTCTACGCTATTAGGATCAGCAAGTGCACTGCATTCATCAGAAAGTGCAACCCCGTGGTTGCTGCTAACCAATACTCCTATTTCAATTAAGAAATCACATAGTCGATTAAGTCTTGAATAATCAATACCATATTGACTGGCAAGTTTGTTAATATCTACATAGTCTCCATTTTTAAAGTGAATAGATAAACCAGCATCAACAAAAGTATAGATTGCAGCGGTTTTTCTATATGACGTAATGAGATCGATTAGCATTGAATTACCCTTTCTGTATTTTTAAATGAGGTTATTATATATACCCTATGGATTTCAAGATGCATCGCGACGGCAAGGGAGTGAATCCCCGGGAGCATAGATAACTATGTGACCGGGGTGAGCGAGTGCAGCCAACAAAGAGGCAACTTGAAAGATGACGGGTATAGAACATAGTACCACTATAACTAACCATATATAGTTGAAACACTTTCAGCCCAAAATGTAATTATTAACTTTGCTATCTTTTCCTTATGAGATAATGAAAATTTGATTCATCTTTGACCATTGCTTACTCACTTTAATTATATTTTTTTAGCCGTAAGTAATTAACTATCAGACTATATAAAATATGATAGAAAGAAATGTTAAAAATCACAATTAACTCTTTTTAGGGATTTTTAAGATTAAATTAAAAAATATGCCTTAACAATATTTTTATTTCAGCAAATTCACACTAAGAATGAATGATTATAAAAATATTTACAACCATTTCATGAATATATTGATTATTACCGACCACATAATTTCAAGTATTATCTCTGTAGCCCAGAAACCACTTTTGATCTATGCTGAACGCTAAAAACAAGCTTAAGATTATTATTAATCTGAAAGCCCCAAAGCAGATAGCAGGAAGATAGAACTTAATGAGTATTCACATCGTTCCTCAAGAACAACTGAGCAAAGATCGCACCAATGAAAAAACAGCAGATTATATCCCGCCATTGCTTTTTGCTAATCTGAAAAATCTTTATCAGCGTCGAGCAGAACGCCTGCAACAATTGGCAAAAGAGAGCCCATTCGTTGATTATCTTAACTTTTCAGCACAAGTTGCCCAAGCTCAGCAAAAAGCGTTGCATGATAATCCATTGAAAATGGAGATAGCAGATATCTTAGAAAAATCTGTCATTGAAGGTAAACCGCCTCTGGATTGCAAAACCTTCCAACGTACTGAACACTGGCAAAAATTACTTCACTCTCTGATAGCAGAATTACTGCCAGATGCGTCGGAACATGTTAATGCCGCTCTGGATAATCTAGAAAAAGCGCCAGAACAGGAGCTGGAACAGATGGCCGATGCTCTGCTGAAAAATGAATTCAGTAAAGTCAGCCCTGAAAAAGCACTTTTTATCTGGGCGGCACTTTCCCTCTATTGGGCACAAATGGCAAATCAAATCCCAGGAAAAGCGAGGGCAGAATATGGTGAACATCGTCAGTTTTGCCCAGTTTGCAACAGTATGCCGGTCTCTAGTGTCGTTCATATTGGCACAACCAACGGGTTGCGTTATCTGCATTGTAGTTTGTGTGAAAGTGAATGGCATGTGGTACGGGTAAAATGCAGTAACTGCGAACAGACACGCGATCTTAATTATTGGTCACTGGATAGTGAGCACGCCGCTGTGAAAGCGGAAAGTTGCGGCGATTGTGGTAGTTATTTGAAAATTCTCTATCAGGAGAAAGATCCGAAAGTTGAAGCTGTTGCTGATGATCTAGCTTCACTGATCCTCGATGCCAAAATGGAAGAGGAAGGTTTTGCCCGCAGTAGCATCAACCCGTTTTTGTTCCCAAATGAGTAATAGTGAGTTGACGGAATTGCCATGACACATAAACCATACCCGTTGTACAGCCTGCTCCCCGCCATTGATCGTCTATTGCATGAGCCACAGATAGCCCCATTCGTGGAACAATATGGACAGACGTTGGTCACTGCCACATTAAGAGGAATGCAGGAGCAGGCCAGAATCAATATCAAGCAGTATCAGGTACTGCCTGATTGGTGTGATAACTGGGCCTTGGCACTTGGTCAGCAACTGGAACAGCAACAAGTTTTGGCTTTAAAGCCGGTGTTTAATCTTAGTGGTACGGTGATTCATACCAATCTTGGCCGAGCATTAATGGCAGAATCAGCGATTGAAGCGGTAACACAAGTGATGCGTTCACCTGTAACGTTGGAATATTCCCTCAATAACGCCGGACGTGGACACCGTGACCATGCTTTGGCGGATTTACTGTGTGAATTAACCGGGGCGGAAGATGCCTGTATTGTTAATAACAATGCAGCGGCGGTGTTGTTATTGCTGGCAACCGTAGCATCCGGTAAGCAAGTTGTGGTTTCTCGTGGCGAATTAGTGGAAATTGGTGGCGCATTCCGTGTTCCTGATGTGATGGTTCAGGCAGGATGCCGATTAGTTGAAGTCGGCACAACGAACCGCACTCACCTGAAAGATTATCGGCAAGCGATTAATGAAGAGACCGCTCTCCTCATGAAAGTGCATGCCAGTAACTACAATATTGAAGGTTTTACCGCGGAAGTGTCTGGCCGTGAATTGGCCACTCTGGGAATAACCTCGCAAATTCCTACTGCAATTGATCTGGGTAGCGGTTCCATGATCAATATGGCGCAATATGGATTGCCAGCCGAACCTATGCCTCAAGATTACCTGAATCAGGGCATCGATCTGGTCACTTTCTCTGGTGATAAATTACTGGGGGGACCACAAGCTGGCATTATTCTAGGCAAGAAACACTGGATAGAAGCAATCCAGCGTCATCCTCTAAAACGCGCTTTGCGGGCGGATAAGATGACACTGGCCGCTTTAGAAGCCACATTGCGGTTATATCAGCGCCCCGAACAACTTTGCCAACAGTTGCCAACGTTACGTTTGTTAACCCGTTCACAACAACAAATGCATGATATGGCACAACAGCTATTACCTCAGCTTCAAGCACATTACGGTGACCAATTTATTGTTCGTGATGAACCATGTTATTCACAGATTGGCAGTGGTTCACTGCCGGTTGATCGTCTGCCAAGTTGGGCTTTGACTTTCGCCGCCGTTGATGGTCAGGGGAGCTCGTTAGAGCGGTTGGCCCGGTGCTGGCGTGGATTAGCAAAACCCGTTCTTGGTCGTATCTCTGGCGGACGTTTATGGCTGGATTTACGCTGTCTTGAAGATGAAAAAGCGCTATTGCAGGCACTATTGCTGTAATTTTCTGAAATACAATAATTTTCTAAAACTATTATGATTTTTGCCACCGCGGGCCATGTTGATCATGGTAAAACCACACTTATTCAAGCGATTACCGGCGTTAATACAGCCCATTTGCCGGAAGAGAAAAAGCGCGGGATGACCATCGATTTAGGTTATGCCTATTGGCCGCAACCGGATGGCTCTTCGGTTGGTTTTATCGATGTGCCCGGACATGAGAAATTCCTCGCTAATATGTTGGCAGGGATCGGAGGTATTGATCATGTTTTATTAGTGGTTGCCTGTGACGATGGGGTAATGGCTCAAACGAGAGAACATTTAGCTATTCTGCGTTTGATTGGCCGCCCGGCCATGACAGTTGCGCTCACTAAAGCAGATCGAGTGGAATCGCAACGAATAGTTGAAATCCGCCAACAAATTGAGCATCAACTGGCAATGCAGGGTTGGGGAGAGTTCCCTCTGTTTGTAACGGCTGCGGCGGATGAAGAAAGTATTGTCCCTTTGAGGCAGCATCTGTTGCAGTTACATCAGCAAAATAAGCAGCATGAAAAATTACATCAGCGTTTTCGTCTGGCGATAGATCGCGCTTTCAGTGTAAAAGGAGCAGGTCTGGTAGTCACGGGAACGGCATTGGCCGGCCGGGTCAGGGTGGGAGATACCCTCTGGCTAACCGGCCGGGATCAGCAAGTCAGAGTACGTGGCTTGCATGCTCAGAATCAACAGACCGATACGGCTCAGGCCGGGCAACGTATCGCACTGAATATTACTGGTGATGTGAGTAAAGAACAGGTATCCCGTGGTGATTGGCTACTTTCCCACAAACCCTTTGAGCATGTAGAAAAGGTATTGGTGGAAGTAGAAACTGATGAACCTTTGCGAAACTGGCAACCAATTCATATTCATCATGCTGCCAGCCATATAACGGGGCGAATTTCATTACTAAATCAACTTTCTGATAAGCCTCTGCTGGCTGAATTGGCGCTTGATAGCCCAGTGTGGTTGGTTGAGAATGACCGGTTGATATTGCGAGATATCAGTGCCAGAAAAACATTGGCTGGCGCACGAGTGATAAATCTAAATTCCCCCCGTCGTGGTAAGCGCCAGCCAGAATTTTTGCATTGGCTCACGCGGCTTGCCAGAACATCAGATCATGCAGCTAATTTAGCGCTCCATTTGCCACGAGGCGCACTTTCTCTCAACCACTTTTCTTGGGCGCGTCAGTTAACGGAAGCAACTCTCCACCAGCTAATCGTTGATGAGGATGTGATTATTGCCGATGGTATGGTGTTATCACAGAACAATGCCAAGTTAGCAAAGCAGAAGTTACTACACGTTTTGGCTGAATATCACCAGCAACATGTCGATCAACTGGGTTTAGGCAGGGCACGTCTGAAACGGATGGCGCTGCCAACGCTGGATGAAGCGCTAGTTTACACTTTGATAGATGCATTGCTCAGTGATGGACAGCTAAAGCAATTACGAGGTTGGTTATATCTTCCTGAACACGGTTTGTCTTTTAGTGATGAACAGGCAAAATTGTGGCAACGAATAGCCCCCTATTTCACAGATGATCCGTGGTGGGTACGCGACCTGGCTGCTGATTTAAAAGAAGAAGAGGCAACAGTCCGCAATTTGTTGAAAAAATCCGCTCAATTGGGGCATATTATCGCGATTGTTCCTGATCGTTATTATTGTAGCCAACGAATTCAACAATTCGCGGAACTAATTCGCCAATTTAATCAAGATTATGGTGCAATTACCGCTGCGGATTTTCGTGATCAACTCGGTATCGGTCGTAAATTGGCTATTCAGATATTGGAATTTTTTGATCGCAGTGGTTTTACTCGTCGTCAGGCTGAGTCGCATATTCTCAGAGATAATGGGCTATTCTGATGATTTTTTTATTTAAAATATAGATGATTTCAGCAAAATCACCGTCTTGTTTCATCGATTCAACTGATCTGTGTTATTTTGCCAACCGTGGACCATCTATTAATTGGATTCAATACGATATGAAAAAGAAGATAATATCGGGTGTTTATCTGGGATTATTGTTTATTGCAACTTTAATACTGGTTTTTGAAAAAAGTGAAGATATTTACCCGGCACTGATCGCTGTCGGCGTGTTTGGGGTGATATTTGGCCTCGTGTTTTTTGTGTCAGCCCGGTTACTGTTTTCTACGGCCTTTACCGGAACACTGTTTATTATCTTTAAGTTCCTCAATCAGATAAAAGTGCATTACTACAAAGAACAGTTGATGTTCTCCGATCTAAACTTGATGTTTGATCCTGCCAATCAGGAAACACTACGCCACTATTGGCTGGCCGGTTTAGGCGTTGTCGCGATGTTTATCTGGTTGATTTTTAACATGACGCTGAGCTGGAAAAAATCATCTTCCCGCCGTGGTTTCAAATGGCGTACTGTCGGCTTGGTTCTGGCGGCGTTCTGTACATGGGAAGTGAGCGCTACCGCTAATGCATTCAGAGAGCAGTGGGAATCTTCACTACCAAAAGGACGTGGTACAGTCACCAATATGGTGATGTCGGCTAAAGACGCCAAATATCATGCGCCTCAGTTTGGGCAATCATCCGATTATTTTCTACAACAGGCTAGGAATGTTGTGCTGCCTGTGCCGCAGTCAGCGATTAAACCTGACGTGGTGATGTTATTACAGGAATCCACCGTGACTCCGCATATCTATCAACTGCCTGATGATACCCGCTTACCTGATTTTTATATGTTTCAGCGGGATTCGGGGGTCAGCGCACAAAGTCCAATGCGGGTGCAAACTTTCGGTGGTGGTACCTGGTTATCTGAATTTTCTGCTCTGACTGGCTTAAATACGGACGATTTTGGCTCACGTAAGAATGCGGTTTTTTATTTTATTGTTGATCACCTGAAATACAGCTTGTTCCGTGAAATGAAACAGAATGGCTATTACACGGTTGTTTTGACGCCATTTAATAAATCTTCTTATCATTCCGGTCATGCCTATCAGACTCTCGGCGTTGATCGCATTATTCAGCCACAGGAATTGGGATATCCCGCCAGTCTTGATAAAAATCTGTGGACTATCTCTACCCAAGAGATGTTGGGCTATGTGAAAGAAATTTTGGCACAGGAAACGGATAGGCCGCTCTTTATTTTCTCACTGACTATGTATGAACACGGCCCATATGATGAAGATCATGCCGATGATTACGGGCTTACCGGACATGTAAAAAATTCACAGTCAGTGGGTAAGTTCAGTCACTACATGGAGAAAATCAAAGCTTCTGATCCGGCAATCAAAGATTTCAGTGAGTTTGTTGCTAAACGGGAAAAGCCAACCATGTTCCTCTACTTCGGTGATCATCAACCCAATATCAGCCTAAATCAGTACAATGGCGTATTTTCAAATCCGGGTCATATCACCCAATTTACTATGCGGGATAACTTGCAGCAGGGAACATCTATTCAGACTGATGAACTGACGGATATTTCATTCCTCGGTGGCATGATTATGGAGAGAGCTAAACTGGATGCTTCACCTTTCTACCGAGCAAATATGACAATGCGTCATCTCTGTCATGGAGCACTGGATGATTGTCAGGATAAAGCGCTGGTGGAAAGTTATAAACACTATATTTATCAGCAACTAGATGTTGCAGGTAAAAAATAAGTTATAAAATCATCATGTAAGTGGGTGCCATATTTATATGGCACTTGCTGTAGATAATGCTGATGATGAAAATGTTAATCCCATCCAATTTTCAGGCGCTTTGCTCTGGCTTGTAACCCTCCCAATATCGAGTTACTGATATGAACAGGGAAATCTATAGGCAACTGACCTCTGGCATTCATGACAACTGTATCAACCGTCTCAGCATATTCAGTAAGAATTCTTGCCATCGAATCCTTATCAAATCCAGCGGCCTTGGCTGTTTGAAAAAAGTGTCTTGGGAATATCTGCTCTATATTGTACTTCCTACCTCTCGTCCCAGTTAGCCCCATCGCCAATTTGGCATCTCGGGGATGAAGCCCTCTGCCTCCGAATACAGGGTACATGGAAAGAATGTCATAAAAAGGCGTTAGCCGATAATGCCCTTCAGCCTCAATAAACAGTGAAAAGTTTTTTGCATGGCCGTCTGTGGCAGCCAACAGCCAAAACAATACCTGGATCTTCATAAATTCATAGCGGTCAGTCTCGGCTTTAACCGAACCCAAGAGGTAGGACATGATCTCGGGAATCCCAGGACCACCATGACTCTCATACTTTTTCGCCGAAGGCACGCTCAAGGTTTGGCAGAAATCCTCCTGAGGCAGCCGCATTATCCAACTGTTGTCAAATGAATACTTGCGATCAAATCGTTCTACTGCTAATGCTTTTATCTCTCCCACTTTCATTATTAAGCAGTGAGGAACAGACAGCCCAAACATCCTTGCAATCAACATGCAAAGATATTCATTTTCCACACTTTCAGACATATCAATAGAGTGTGAATGACTCTCAATTTTACCGATGGGAAGTTTGATGATATGTGTTGTCGGCGTGGCATTTAATGGCAAGCACCAATTTCCATCAATATTTAAAAGCGCTGTCTTTTCCTGTGCGCCAGCAATGGATATACGAAAATCTTCCTCTTCTTCGATCATCCCCAATGGCGCGCCAGCTTGATAGCCAGTTAGCACTTTCTCTAGTTCCATCTCAGATAAGGGCTTGTATTCAATCCTCTTGATATCATTGGCGGATGTACCTTGCGGTACCAGTTGCAAAGCTCCTACACTATCTTGACCCACTTTAGCCAGTAGATCAAAAGGTTGCGTTGATTCAGCATTGTGCCTGGCAACAATTCTTCTTCTGACTTCCGAATTATCCGGCAGTAGATTATCGAAAAAGTTATATACCTCGTCACCCTGATAAGCTTGATGGCGCAGAGGCATAGACAGTGAAATGGGGCGACTACCCGATAACCTAAGCCAGGACTCATCATATTTGAAATGGTGGGAGCCAGTATTGGCTTTGGTGAATACTCCAACCCGATAACCGTTCATGTAGACATCCAGTGCTGCCATTACCACTCCTCTTTCCACACCGAGTCCGATGTTGCGCAATCATCTTCCACTAACGAATCTATCTTAGTAACGTTTCTTGGCTGGATATCGAGTTCCAAATTCAATGCTGACATAATCTTAAAGAAGGTCTCCAGCTTGGTAGAATCTGGGTGCTGCTCAAAGCTTGATACCGTATCCTGCCTAATACCCACTTTGCTTGCGACTTTACCCTGAGAAAGTTTTTGAGTAAGCCTGATATCTTTTAAATATGCGCTGAGTTGTTTCGAGTTAGTCACTTTCATATTTGAGGTCAACCAATTTGAACAGTTAACCTCATTGTTACACGCTATAACCGGTAAATCAATTTTTACACGCTATAGCCGGTAAATATAATTTTACCTGTTATAACCGGTAAAAAAGTTCTACTTCCGCCTTTTACCCATTCACTTGCCAATACAGAATGTTAAAAATATAATTAAAACAATTTGTTATGTGAATTTTGGAGTAAGTATGGATCAAAGTATTTACTCCCTAATTAATACTATGCTTAGTAAGACTTTATTCTGAAAGGACATATCCCGCATTTTTTGTAACTAAATGGTAGCATTATCTCATAGCTTGCTATCAGTAAAGCAAACCATCCCCCATCTATTTGCAAATAGTCTAGAACGTTTACCAACGCAACTACAGTCTTTCTTGCAGTACGCATATAAATTATATAATTTAGCTAAATTATATAGATGTTCGATAGTAAAGGTTATGATAAACGAACAAGATATTTACGAAAGGATCAAGCAGGTTTTAACGAATGCGCCACGCAATCAGTACACGGCTGAACTACATCTACAAATGATTAAGTATGCCGATGAGCTGAAGAACATTACAGCTAAAGATTTTTGTGAAGGTGTTGGACTTAGCCAGAGTTTTGGCACTGAGTTCAGTAAAATGCGTAATTTGACGCAGCGTTTGAAAACCGCAGGACTTAATACGGATCTGCTTTAAGACAATTTTGTCGATGTAAATTACCAAGGCCTGAACGATGAATATGCCTGTATAAGTGGAGTATAAGTATGACTATTCAGACCAATAAGCACGCTAAAGCACGTTTTTTCAAGTGTGCATTGCAGGTAAATTCTTCAGGCTACATAAAATATCGGGGGCAGCAACCGACTCTTTCTGAAGATGATTATAATCAGCAATTGTTAAATGCTTCGCTAGAGATGGAAATTGAAGTCATTGGCCTAGCTGATCATGGGTCGGTGAATGGTTTTGAAAAGATCAGAGATCTCTTTGCACAACATGGAATCGTGGTGTTCCCCGGCTTTGAAGTTGCCTCCAGTGAGAAAATTCACTTCGTTTGCTTGTTTGATGAATCAGCTTCGGCTGATCTGATAAAAATGCATTTGGGAGCATTGGGGGTGGATATAAACCAGCCGGAAGCCCCAGTGCAGAAATCTGCCACAGATATTATTAATTACGTAAACGATAAGGGTGGTTTCATTTTCGCTGCCCACTGTACCAATGATGATGGCGTGTTAAAGCGGCGGATGGATTATGTTTGGCAACATAAAAGGCTGTTGGCTGCTCAGATCCCAGGTTCAATTGAGGACTTAAAGGGTGTAGAGAGCGACTTTTATCGTAAAGTTTTCCTGAATAAGAATGATGACTATCGCCGCGAGCGGGAAATGGCTGCCATCAATGCCGCTGATGTGGCAAAGCCTGAAGAGATTAAAGCTGATGGCGCTTCTTGTTTAATTAAAATGACCAAGCCCTGCTTCACTTCTTTCAAGCAAGCTTTTTTAGATGCTGGCTCCAGAGTGCGGTTAAATTCAGACAAACCGGAAAACTATGCGTCAGCTATCGAACGTATTCGTTTTGTCGGTGGCTACCTTGATGGTATGGATATTGAATTATCGGATCACTTAAACGCAGTGATTGGTGGTAGAGGTACGGGCAAATCAACCCTGCTGGAGTGTATTCGCTATGCTTTTGATTTAGAACCTTTTGGTAAAGCATCGAAAGCTCAGCATGACGCTATTGTAAAAAATAACTTAGGTATCGAAAAAGGCATGGTTGAAGTAAGTGTTCGCTCTGCAACCATGCATGGCCGCATATTTACGGTGAGCCGCAAATATGGAAACCAGCCAGTGGTGAATGAAAACGGCAGAATTTCACCTTATCACCCCAAAGATTTACTGCCTGGCGTTGAGCTGTATGGTCAGAATGAAATTTATGAGATGACTCGGGATGAGCAAAGCCGAAACCTACTCATTGCACGATTCTTGGAAAGTGAGCACGAACAGTTTGAGAAGGCCATAGTCAAAGTGCTAGTGAGCCTTAAGGATAATCGTGAAACCATTATTCGTGCGCTTAGCCAAAAAGCAGATGTTGAGGCAGAAGTTGAGCGCTTACCCAAGTTATTGGATCAGGCTAAACAATTCCAAGCGCTGGGTATTGATGAAAAGTTGAAAGTGATTCCAAAGCTGGAAAAGGAAAAACAACTGAGTGGGAGAGTTAATGAAGAAATTGCTCGAGTAAAAGAAGCTATCAACATCTTAAAAGACGGTTTGCCAGATACGGTATTTTTAAGCGATGCCAGCTTAGAAGGATTACCACACTTAGATCTTTTAAAACAAAAGCGTCAAGTTTTAGAAATGTTAAAGAGCTCTTTAACTCAATGTTTAATCCAAGTTGAGGAGCTCTCCAGTAAAGCCGCGAGTAATTTACTTCCTCTACAGCAACAACTGTCGGAAAGGTTACAAACGGAAGAACAACAACTTGAAAATGCGTTTAAAGACATCCCCACAAGTCAGGGTAAAACGGGTCGGCAGATTGGTACTGAATATCAAACCTTACTAAAGCAAATTGAACAGATTCGCCCAAAAGAAACTGCCTTGCAAAACCGACAAACCCAACTCAACGAGCTCTATAGTCAGCGGAAGAAACTATTACTTGAGTTAGATCAGCAGACCAGTGCACATGCTAGCGCCATGCAGAAGTCGGTTAAACGGCTCAATCGCAAGTTGGATCAGAAGGTACGCCTTAGCCTGAATTCTGAAGGTAACCGCCAAGAATTAGTGAATTTCTTGAGTGATTGCAACTTGGAAGGTGTTGGGCAGGAAAGACTAGTGTGGGTTTTAGAGGGTGAGTTCACACCAGCTAATCTTGCTGCCACTATTCGCCAAGGTGAGGCTGAATTAACCTCTAATTTCGGTATATCTAATTCCGT
The DNA here is from genome assembly GCF_003287735.1 of Photorhabdus bodei. Taxonomy (GTDB): domain Bacteria; phylum Pseudomonadota; class Gammaproteobacteria; order Enterobacterales; family Enterobacteriaceae; genus Photorhabdus; species Photorhabdus kayaii. Next base: position 17,176 of record NZ_NSCM01000039.1, read on the forward strand.
TGTACGAGCGTTAAGCCGTTTGCCTGAGAGTAAACTGCTTGAGCTAGAAGAGTTGCTGCTTCCCGATACAATCGCGATTGAGCTGAATATCACTCACGGTGAACGCGAGGCCGTTTTCCGCCCAATTGGGGAACTATCGACCGGCCAACAATGTACGGCGATTTTGCACCTGTTGCTATTGGACAACCAAGATCCACTTATCCTTGATCAGCCGGAGGATAACCTTGATAACGCCTTTATCGCTGAGCGTATAGTTGCTGAGCTGCGCAGAGCCAAGCTAAGCCGACAGTTCTTGTTCGCAACCCACAACGCCAATATTCCGGTATTTGGTGACGCGGAATGGATTGGTGTGCTGAGTGTGGAAGATAACAAAGGGTTGATCCTGCCAGAACAACAGGGTGCGATCGATATGCCAGAAGTGCAAAAACTAGCGGCAGATATATTGGAAGGAGGTAAGAGTGCGTTTAATCAACGCCGTGAAAAGTACGGCTTTAACTGAATGCTTTACTTCCTTGGGAGAGAACGATGTTAAAAACAGAATTGTTGGAAATTATTGCCAATGGCGAAAACTCAGGTGTGGAATTTAAGCGAGATGATATACGTCCTGAGCAATTAGCCAAAGAAGTTGTTGCCATGACCAACTTTCAAGGAGGACGAATACTGCTGGGTGTGGAAGATGACGGCACTATTAGTGGCGTGCAAAGGCATGATCTTGAAGAGTGGGTTATGAATGTCTTTCAGGGCAAAATTCATCCGATGATGCTGCCGTTTTACGAAGAGGTGAAATTGGATGATGGCAAACTGGTTGCTGTCATTAGCTTTCCCATCGGCATTTCGAAGCCCTACGTCGTTCGCCATAGCGGAAAAGAGGAAATCTATATTCGTGTTGGGACAACATCGAGGCTAGCAACTAGAGAGCAGCAGATGCGATTGTTTGAATTGGGTGGAATGCTGCATACCGAAGTAATGCCTGTGCCTCGTACAGATATGAGTTGTTTGGATGACGCTCGCCTAACCAATTATGTAAAGGACATCTTACGAGATCCCGATGTACCTAAAACGCCTGATGAATGGCAAGCAAGGCTACTTGGTCTGGGTTTTTTAACCGAAGCCGCGGGCAATGTTTGCTGCACAATAGCTGGCTTGGTGTTATTTGGTAAAAGTCCGCGACGCTATCTCAAACAAGCGGGTTTACGGGTCATGGTATTTCATGGTGAAGATAAGGAATACCAAGCTGCATTGGATGACATCATTGATGGCCCAATGGTCGGGCGCTGGGATCTTGAAAATGGTGATAAACGGCTAGTCGATGGTGGCGTTATTGAGAGATTCATGGAGGCTATGAGTCCCTTTATTTCTCAAGAGTCTGATCAGGTGAATGAAGAGTTAAGGCGAGAGACACTGTGGTTTTATCCACTTGAGGCCGTTAGAGAAGCATTGGTCAATGCGCTGGCGCACCGTGATTGGACGCGTTTTGTTGAAATTGAGGTATCTAGTTATTCCGACCGGCTTGAAGTCATTAGCCCAGGTTCTTTACCAAACTCCATGACGGTAGAAAAAATGAAAGCAGGACAGCGTTCACCCAGAAATATTATTGTCATGGAAGTATTACGTGATTATGGCTATGTCGATTACCGAGGAATGGGTGTGAGGACCAAAATTATGCCACTAACGAAAGCGTTAACAGGTAAAGATCCTGAGTTTGATTTGGCAGATGATCATTTAAAAACAATCTTGTTCCGGTAATAGATGTTGTGGCTGTTGGAACAGCATATACCGCACTGTATCTGGCGCTTTTAAAACAGCGCCATTTTTTTAAAAGCAATCGGAAAACAACTTTGCAATGCGCGATGGAATTCCGGTAAAACGGATCAAAGCGAAGTAAATGGGTTTTGAAGCGTTACACTTTAAAAATGACCACTTCACTTACCAATACAAAAACTCGAAAAAATCCTTCCTAGCAGATCATCGGAAGTAAATTCACCCGTAATCTCACTCAGCGCCTGCTGTGCCAAACGCAGCTCTTCTGCCAGCAATTCACCTGAACGGGCAACCACCAATTGTTCATGGCCCCGTTGTAAATGCTCCGCCGCGGTATTTAATGCTTGTAAATGACGACGACGAGCCAAGAAACCACCTTCGGTATTACTGCTAAAACCCATCGTTTCTTTTAGATGATCGCGCAATAAATCGATACCTTCACCGCTACGGGCAGAAAGTCTAACCAGCGAGTAACCACTTACTTCGGCAATGCTTGTCTCTTCATCAGTCATATCTGTCTTATTACGAACGACTGTGATAGGGAGCGATTTAGGCAGACGAGCCATAAATTCAGGCCAGATTTCCACAGGCTCAACCGCGTTCGTTGTCGTGCTGTCTACCATAAACAGTACACGATCAGCCTGCTCAATTTCCTGCCAAGCACGCTCAATACCAATACGCTCAACTTCGTCACTGGCTTCACGCAGACCTGCGGTATCGATAATATGCAACGGCATACCGTCAATATGGATATGTTCACGCAACACATCACGGGTTGTGCCTGCAATATCCGTCACAATCGCCGCTTCACGGCCTGCTAATGCATTAAGCAGGCTAGATTTCCCCGCATTAGGGCGACCGGCAATAACAACTTTCATCCCTTCACGTAAAAGGCTGCCCTGACGAGCCTGAGCACGTACACGCCCAAGCTCAGCCATCACTTCATCCAATTTGGCCTCGATTTTCCCATCAGAAAGGAAATCAATCTCTTCATCTGGAAAATCAATAGCCGCTTCTACATAGATTCGTAAGTGAGTAAGTGCTTCCACCATCTGGTGAACTTGAGTCGAAAAAGCGCCCTGTAAGGAATTCATCGCTGAACGGGCAGCCTGCTCCGAACTGGCATCGATCAGGTCAGCAATGGCTTCCGCCTGAGCTAAATCCAGTTTGTCATTAAGAAAAGCGCGTTCAGAAAACTCACCAGGATTAGCGATTCGCACACCTGGCAGAGTCAGAATACGTTTAAGTAGCAAATCGAGAATAACCGGCCCACCATGCCCTTGAAGCTCCAGTACATCTTCTCCGGTAAATGAATTGGGTCCCGGAAAGTAAATAGCAATCCCCTGATCAAGTATCTGACCATCTACATCACGAAATGGCAGATAATCTGCATAACGGGGTTTGGGTAATTTACCTAATACCACCTCAGCGACCTGTGCGGCTTTCGGGCCGGAAACACGCAAAATGCCAACCCCTCCTCGCCCTGGTGGGGTAGCCTGAGCAACAATCGTATCCGTGGTATTCATGGTTATCTCTCTATTGACTTTTTCGCTCAAATTGCTTTTAAAGCAAATAGTTAAGGCGGTCAATGACCGCCTTTCCCGTTACAACGGCCAGCATGTATTCTGGCTGAAGCTATGTTTTATTTCGCTGGCTTTTTCTCGCGACTATGCAAACCGCGTTTTTCCAGCCCACGATAAATCAATTGCTGCTGAATAATTGTCACCAAGTTACTGACGATATAGTACAGAACCAGACCTGATGGGAACCATAGGAAGAATATGGTAAATATGACAGGCATATAGGTCATAATCTTCTGTTGCATCGGATCAGTAATTGTTGTCGGAGACATTTTCTGGATGATGAACATGGTCACACCCATCAGCAACGGCAGGATGTAATAAGGATCTTGTGCAGACAGATCATTAATCCAGCCAGCAAATGGCGCATGACGCAATTCAACAGAACCCATCAACATGTAATATAAAGCAAGGAAGATTGGCATTTGAATCAACAGAGGCAAACAGCCACCCAGTGGGTTCACTTTCTCTGCTTTGTACAATGCCATCATTTCCTGGCTCATACGCTGTTTATCATCACCAATACGCTCGCGCATAGCCGCCAATTTAGGCTGTAACAGACGCATTTTCGCCATTGAAGTGTATTGTGCTTTGGTCAGCGGGTACATGATACCACGCACAATAAAGGTGATAACAATGATGGAGAAGCCCCAGTTACCAATAAAACCATGCAGGAACTTCAACAGCTTAAATAATGGCTGAGAGATAAACCACAACCAACCATAGTCTACAGACAGATCCAGATGAGGTGCTACAGCGGCCATTTCATCTTGAATTTCCGGACCAATCCACAGTGTAGAAGAGACCGTTTTTTCACTGTTAGCGTCAACAGAGATTGGTGCACTCTTATAGCCAATCGCCGCCATCTCTTTACCTAATGCGGCAGTGTAGAAGGTACTGGTTTCATTCGCCGCGGGAACCCAAGCGGTAGCAAAATATTGCTGCAACATGGCAATCCAGCCACCTTTGGTGGTCACGGATAAAGATTCACCTTCAATATCGCTAAAGCTGTATTTTTTGTATTTGGTATCATCTGAAGAATAGGCTGCACCACGATAAGTATGCAGGGCAAAGTTACTGCTGCCTGTATCACGATGCTTTGGTAGTTCAACACTCTGTTTCAACTGACCAAAGAAGGTCATCTGTAACGGTTTTTCTGTCGTGTTATGAATATGGTAATCCACACTAATCGCGTATTCACCACGTTTCAGGACAAATGTTTTGACGTAAACAATGCCATTTTTAGTGACGAAATTCATCGGGATACGCAATTCATCCTGTCCATCAGCCAATACATAGCTATCCTGTGCTGCGGTATACAGCGGGCGCTCACTATTCATCGGGTTATCTGGGCCATCTTTCCCCGTCAATCCGCTTTGCGCTTGATAAGTGAAAGCAGATGTTGTTTCCAACAACTTGAAGGACTGGTTTGAACCCAGGGTATCAGGATAGGCTAACAGGTCAGCCTCTTCGATATCACCGCCACGAGTATTGATGGTCAAAGAGAGCACATCAGTTTTAACCGTGATAAGTTTACCTTTTCCACTGCCTGGTACAGCTTGATTCTCACTGCTCGGCATATCCGTTTGTTGCGTGGCCTGTACTGTCGTTGGCTGCGGATTTTTATCTGCTTCCCATGCTTGCCAGACCAAGAAAGAAACGAACAGCAAAGCGATGAGAAGAAGATTACGTTGCGAATCCATCGTTAGTGTTCTCTGTTATCGTTGTTTTTTACCGGTGGGACAGGATCATCACCACCTTCATGTAAAGGGTGGCATTTTAATACGCGTTTCACCGTTAACCAACAGCCTTTTATCACCCCAAATCGGCATAATGCCTCAATGCCATATTGAGAACATGTAGGATTAAAGCGACAACGAGGCCCCAACAGCGGGCTTATTACCAACTGATATCCCCGGATTAATGCGATCAGGAAACGCGAGCCAAACGACAGTGACGACGCCATAATTTATCCAACGCCTCCGTTAACGCACGGTTATCAAGCTCAGCAACGCCTTTCCTAACCAATACCACAAAATCCATAGGAGGCAAGTTATGTTGGTTTAAACGGAAGCTTTCACGGGCTAACCGCTTAATCCGGTTACGCTCATGAGCACGTTTAACATTTTTCTTGGCTATAGTAAGACCGATACGGGGATGCCCCAGCTCGTTCAGGCGACCAAGGATAGTAATCTCTGGCGAACTTGCCCGTTGGGGTTGCTGGAAAACATAAGTGAAATACTTGGGAGTTAACAAGCGTAACTCCCTCGGAAAAGCGAGCTTAACCACTAGATGGTTAGCTTTATTACTTAGAAACGGTCAGACGAGTACGGCCTTTTGCACGACGGCGAGCCAGAACCTGACGACCATTTTTGGTAGCCATACGAGAGCGGAAACCATGAGAACGGTTACGCTTCAGTACGGATGGTTGGAAAGTGCGTTTCATAGCGATTTCTACCTAACTTAAAATTATTACTGATTCAGTAAATGCGTTGGCAGCCAGTGAGAAATAGACACCGATGCCTCAATCGCAACATCAATATAAAAGAAGCGGGATTGTAATAAAATGTACAGCCCTGAGTCAATTTACATAACACAAAGTCGGCCGGCTTTTCTACTGAGTTGGATGTTTACCAACACTCTGGCCCATGCGTACACCAGACTCTTCACCAAACATTATCGGTAAAAACTCTGGTATCGCACATAGGGTGCAATATTATACGGACTACTGAACAAAGCGCAACGATCACTGGCAGATCTTCGTTTTTTGTTATGATCCTTGGTCCGATTTTATTTCGAATATCGGCTTATTCTCGATCTGCATTTGGCATCCTCCATAATTCCACTACAACCCCTTTACAGCCCTTTATTTCACACACAATTTTATCCTGTGGATAAAAAGCGCTTAAACTGTGTAAAAGAATGAAGATCTATATCGTCTTTTGCGCTATGATCCCAAGCCATGATTTGGATCTTATCCTCGGATCATGGGGGAGCGATGACATTAAAAATCGCCATACACATAACAATTGATCCTTCCTCGCCTTAGAGGAGTCGTTGTTTTGTACCCAATATAATGAGCTAACCACTCCGATTTCTTTAATTGTTAATTGGCCTTGTTTTAGGGGAGTCCACCGTGTCACTTTCGCTTTGGCAGCAATGTCTTGCCCGATTGCAGGATGAATTACCTGCCACAGAATTCAGTATGTGGATACGCCCCCTTCAGGCAGAGCTAAGTGGTAACACTCTGGCACTTTATGCCCCAAATCGGTTCGTTCTGGACTGGGTAAGAGAGAAGTATATCAACAATATCAATGGATTGTTGAATGACTTCTGTGGAGCAGAAGTACCATTATTACGTTTCGAAGTTGGCAATAAACCCGTTTCCCAAAACGATAGCCCACCACAAAGGGTTGTCGCTCATACGCCAGTTACACCTGCACCACAGAGCACATCAGTACGCCCCAGTTGGGATAACACTACGGTACAACCAGAGCTCTCTTATCGCTCTAATGTTAACCAAAAACATACTTTTGATAACTTTGTTGAAGGTAAATCCAACCAACTTGCTCGTGCTGCTGCAAGACAGGTAGCTGATAATCCCGGCGGTGCCTATAACCCACTATTTCTTTATGGTGGTACGGGTTTGGGTAAAACCCACCTATTACATGCCGTAGGTAACAGTATTATGGCACGTAAGGCAAATGCCAAGGTGGTCTATATGCATTCTGAACGTTTTGTTCAGGATATGGTCAAGGCATTACAAAATAATGCAATAGAAGAGTTCAAACGCTATTACCGCTCTGTCGACGCATTACTGATCGATGATATTCAGTTTTTTGCCAATAAAGAACGCTCTCAAGAAGAGTTCTTCCACACATTCAATGCATTACTGGAAGGTAATCAACAGATTATTCTGACATCAGATCGTTACCCAAAAGAGATCAATGGGGTAGAAGATCGGTTAAAATCCCGTTTTGGCTGGGGGCTAACCGTTGCAATTGAACCACCGGAACTCGAAACCCGTGTCGCTATTTTGATGAAAAAGGCAGACGAAAACGAAATCCAGTTACCAGGCGAAGTTGCTTTCTTTATAGCCAAACGTCTGCGTTCTAATGTCCGTGAGCTTGAAGGGGCATTGAACAGGGTAATAGCAAATGCCAATTTTACTGGCCGAGCGATTACTATTGATTTTGTACGTGAAGCATTACGTGATCTGTTAGCACTGCAAGAAAAACTGGTTACCATTGATAATATTCAGAAAACAGTCGCTGAGTATTATAAAATCAAGGTGGCCGATTTACTTTCCAAACGGCGCTCCCGTTCCGTTGCCCGTCCAAGGCAAATGGCAATGGCGCTGGCAAAAGAGTTAACCAACCACAGCTTGCCTGAAATCGGGGATGCCTTTGGTGGACGTGACCACACAACTGTGCTGCATGCTTGTCGTAAAATCGAGCAACTGCGTGAAGAAAGTCACGACATCAAAGAGGATTTTTCTAACTTAATCAGAACATTGTCTTCCTAGTGCTATGAAATTTATCATTGAACGCGAGCAATTGTTAAAACCACTGCAACAGGTCAGTAGCCCGCTGAGTGGGCGTCCTACTCTGCCTATTCTTGGTAATTTATTACTACAGGTTACAGAAGGTTCCCTGTTGCTGACCGGCACAGATTTAGAAATGGAAATGATGGCAAGAGTCACGCTTTCATTGCCACACGAAGAAGGTGCAACCACGGTACCGGCACGTAAATTCTTTGATATCTGGCGAGGTTTGCCAGATGGGGCCGAGATCAGTGTAGAACTGGATGGCGACCGCCTATTGGTGCGTTCTGGTCGCAGCCGTTTCTCACTTTCCACACTGCCCGCTTCTGATTTTCCAAATCTTGATGACTGGCAAAGTGAGGTGGAGTTTTCACTGCCACAAGCCACACTGAAGCGCCTTATTGAATCAACTCAGTTCTCAATGGCTCACCAGGATGTCCGCTATTACCTCAACGGTATGTTGTTTGAAACCGAAGGAGAAGAGCTGCGTACAGTTGCAACGGATGGTCACCGTCTGGCAGTCTGTTCTATGGGAATTGGTCAAAAGCTGCCTTCCCATTCCGTCATCGTGCCACGTAAAGGCGTTATTGAACTAATGAGATTGCTGGATGGTGGCGATACTCCGCTACAGTTACAAATCGGCAGTAACAATATTCGTGCCCACGTTGGCGACTTTATTTTCACCTCTAAATTGGTGGATGGACGTTTTCCTGATTATCGTCGCGTATTACCAAAGAACCCGGATAAAACTCTGGAAGCTAATTGCGATATGCTGAAACAGGCTTTTTCACGCGCAGCTATTCTCTCTAATGAGAAATTTCGCGGAGTTCGCCTTTATTTCAGTGAAAACCAGCTAAAAATCACAGCAAATAACCCTGAACAGGAAGAAGCCGAAGAGATTGTAGATGTCAGCTACCAAGGTGCTGAAATGGAAATAGGCTTTAATGTCAGTTACGTGCTAGATGTTCTCAATACACTAAGATGTGAAGAGGTCCGTTTACTACTGACTGATGCTATTTCCAGTGTTCAGATAGAAGACTGTGCAAACCACAATGCGGCTTATGTCGTGATGCCAATGCGCCTGTAACCGGATTTTTATTTCAGGTATATGACTCTCACGCGTTTACTTATCCGCGGTTTTCGTAATATCGCCGCCGCTGATTTGCCTCTAGCTACCGGATTTAACTTTCTGGTTGGATCTAATGGCAGCGGCAAAACCAGCGTACTGGAAGCGATTTATACGCTGGGTCACGGGCGCTCTTTTCGTAGTATTCAGGCAGGACGGGTAATCCGTCATGACTGCGATGAGTTCGTTCTGCATGGGCGGTTAGGACAACAGGAGAATGAGCGGGAACGGTCTATCGGTCTGAGTAAAAACCGTAATGGCGACAGTAAAGTCAGAATTGATGGTAGTGATGGCTGTAAAATTGCAGAACTGGCCAAGATGTTACCTATGCAGCTTATTACTCCAGAAGGGTTTACCCTGTTAAATGGCGGGCCAAAGTATCGACGGGCTTTTATTGACTGGGGGTGCTTTCACAATGAGCCACGCTTTTTTTCTGCATGGGTAAACTTAAAACGGCTACTCAAACAACGCAATGCAGCACTACGACAAGTTACCCGCTACAGCCAGATACGGCCTTGGGATCAGGAATTGGTACCACTCGCTAACCAAATAAATCAGTGGCGTGGTGAATATGTTACAAACATCACTCAGGATATCACGAATACCTGCAAGCAGTTTTTACCCGAATTTACATTAAGTTTCTCTTTCCAACAGGGATGGGACAAAGAGAGTGATTATGCTGAATTACTGGAGCGCCAATTTGAGCGTGACAGAACGTTAACCTATACAGCTTCCGGCCCACATAAGGCAGATCTGCGCATTCGTGCAGAAGGAACGCCAGTAGAAGATATGCTATCCCGCGGTCAATTAAAGTTACTGATGTGCGCACTGCGGCTAGCACAGGGTGAATATTTCACCCGACAGAGCGGACAACAATGTCTGTATCTGCTTGATGATTTTGCCTCCGAACTGGATGCCGGCCGCCGTCAGTTGCTGGCCGCTCGTCTAAAATCCACACAAGCTCAGGTATTTGTCAGTGCGATAAATCCTGACCAAATAACAGACATGCTTGATGGAAATAGCAAGATGTTTCGCGTGGAAAATGGCAAAATAGAGGTTCAACCACAGGATTAAAAATGAGCGAGAAACGTTGATGTCGAATACATATGACTCCTCAAGTATCAAGGTATTAAAAGGGCTGGATGCGGTTCGTAAACGTCCGGGCATGTATATCGGTGATACAGACGATGGTACCGGCTTACACCACATGGTCTTCGAGGTTGTCGACAACGCTATCGACGAAGCCCTCGCAGGCCACTGTAGTGAAGTTATCGTCACTATCCATGCTGATAACTCAGTCTCCGTACAGGATGATGGTCGCGGTATTCCTACCGGTATACACGAAGAAGAAGGTGTTTCAGCAGCCGAAGTTATTATGACGGTGCTGCATGCGGGGGGTAAATTCGATGATAACTCTTATAAGGTCTCCGGCGGTTTGCACGGCGTAGGGGTTTCTGTTGTTAACGCCTTGTCTGAAAAGCTGGAGTTGGTTATCCGCCGTGACGGTAAAGTTCATGAACAGACTTATCACCTTGGTGTGCCACAAAGCCCACTGAAAGTCGTTGGAGAAACTGAACAAACAGGTACCCGTGTCCGCTTCTGGCCGAGCATGGATACTTTCCGTAATAACACAGAATTCCAGCACGACATTCTGGCTAAACGCCTGCGTGAACTATCCTTCCTGAATTCCGGTGTATCCATCCGTCTTATTGATAAGCGCACTAATATAGAAGACCACTTCCATTATGAAGGTGGAATTAAAGCGTTTGTTGAGTTCCTAAATAAAAACAAAACACCCATTCATCCAAATGTTTTCTATTTTTCTACAGAAAAAGATGGCATCGGCGTTGAAATTTCAATGCAATGGAATGATGGTTTCCAGGAAAATATTTACTGCTTTACCAATAATATCCCACAACGCGATGGGGGAACTCACTTAGTTGGCTTCCGCACTGCGATGACACGTACCCTTAATAGTTACATGGATAAAGAAGGGTACAACAAGAAATCCAAAGTCAGCGCCACGGGTGATGATGCTCGTGAAGGTTTAGTTGCTGTTATTTCCGTTAAAGTGCCTGATCCAAAATTCTCTTCTCAGACTAAAGACAAACTCGTCTCCTCCGAAGTGAAAACTGCGGTTGAAACGCTGATGAATGAGAAGCTGGTGGAATATCTACTGGAAAATCCAAACGACGCTAAAACCGTTGTCAGTAAAATTATTGATGCTGCTCGCGCTCGTGAAGCAGCTCGCAAAGCACGAGAAATGACACGCCGTAAAGGGGCACTGGATCTGGCTGGGCTGCCAGGCAAACTGGCGGATTGTCAGGAACGTGATCCGGCACTCTCTGAGCTCTACTTAGTGGAAGGGGACTCTGCGGGTGGCTCGGCAAAACAGGGACGGAACCGCAAAAATCAGGCAATTTTGCCGCTAAAAGGCAAAATCCTGAATGTCGAAAAAGCACGTTTCGATAAAATGCTCTCTTCTCAGGAAGTGGCAACCCTGATCACAGCATTGGGCTGCGGTATTGGCCGTGACGAATACAATCCAGATAAGCTGCGTTACCATAGCATTATCATCATGACGGATGCGGACGTCGATGGCTCTCATATTCGTACTCTATTGCTGACTTTCTTCTATCGTCAAATGCCAGAAATCATTGAACGCGGTCATGTATTTATTGCTCAACCACCGTTGTATAAAGTCAAAAAAGGCAAACAAGAACAATACATTAAAGATGATGAAGCAATGGATGAGTACCAACTATCCATTGCACTAGATGGCGCCTCACTTTACACCAATGAGCACACGCCAGCCCTGAGAGGCGAACCACTGGAAAAATTGGTCACTGAATTTAATGGTGTTCAAAAAATCATTAAACGCATGGAACGTCTGTATCCACTAAGTTTATTGAATAGCCTAATTTATCATCCGAAACTGACCGAAGAAGTATTGTCTGATAAGACGAAAGTTGAAGAATGGATTGAAATGCTGGTCACCCGTCTGAATGACAGTGAACAAAACGGCAGCAGCTACAGTTATCGCCTCCATGAAAATCGTGAGCGCCAAATGTACGAACCGGTGCTGTGTGTTCGTACACATGGTGTTGATACTGATTATCTATTGGACTTCGATTTTGTCCACGGTGGCGAATATCACCGTATCACTCAGCTAGGCGATAAACTTCGCAACTTAATCGAAGAAAGCGCTTATATCGAACGTGGTGAACGACGCCAATCGGTTAGCAGCTTTGAACAAGCGCTAAACTGGTTGACTAAAGAGTCTCGCCGTGGGTTGTCTATACAGCGTTATAAAGGCTTGGGAGAAATGAACCCTGAACAGTTATGGGAAACTACCATGAACCCAGAAACCCGCCGCATGATGCGTGTGACAGTAAAAGATGCCATTGCAACTGACCAATTGTTTACAACTCTAATGGGTGATGCTGTTGAACCTCGTCGAGCATTTATTGAAGAGAATGCCCTGAAAGCAGCTAATATCGATATCTGATTGATATTATTATCAATTTAAATAAGCGTCCATATTAATTCTCTATGGGCGCTTTTTTTATCTATTATTTCCAATAGATAAAGTGTAATTTATTTAATGTTTCTGTAAAGCATCACTTAAATATAATCTAAGGATATAATATGGCTGACATGATTTACATGACAATAAAGGGAAAGAAACAAGGGTTAATATCAGCTGGATGTTCTTCTGTTGATTCTATTGGTAATAAATATCAAGCAAACCATCTTGATCAGATATTAGTTTATAGCTTAAGCCATGCGATAACACGGGCTCAAAATGTCGATCATCAACCCATTATTATCCAAAAACCTATCGACAAATCATCACCATTACTCGGTGTTGCTATTTCTGAGAATGAGTCTCTTGAATGCTCTATTGATTTTTACCGAACTAACTCAAATGGTGCTCAAGAACGTTATTACAATATAAAGATCACTGGTGCCACAATCACTGAAATAAGTGTCTTACATCCACATTCATTGAATCATAATGAGCTTCCACCACAGGAAAGTATTTCGTTAAAATATACAAACATTACCTGGAATCACCTTATCGCAGGTACTGGCGGTTATAGTATTTGGGATGACAGAATTTATTAAATAATCAAAACAAGGCGTTTTAATTTAACGCCTTTTTTCATTGACGAACTTTCTTGGTAGAACCAAAGCATATAAAATAGAAAACATCACACTACCTACTCTAATTACCTCACTATTTAAATTAATAAACAATTGAGCAGTTCCAAACATGACTATTATAAAGAATGAAAAAACAGAGAGAATATAACTCCCTCTTTTCTCTATAATAACTTTAACAATAAGAAGTGAAAATAATATTACTAAAGATAAAACATAATAGTATAATATATCCAACCATGATGATTTAGTAGAAATAATAATTTCGGTATATACCCGTTATCTTTCAAGTTGCCTCTTTGTTGGCCGCACTCGCTCACCCCAGTCACATAGTTACCTATGCTCCCGGGGATTCACTCCCTTGCCGTCGCGATGCATCTTGAAATCCATAGGGTATAACTTGATTTCTCTTTTTCCCTTTCAATTATTGCATATTGCTTTACTCTGTTTGCTGTCAAATAGAAAGCTTGTTCTTTTAAGTGATCTATTTCAAACTGAATAATCTCAATTGCACCATTTGAAGATAAACAGTGAATACGAACCTGACCTAATATATCCTCCACAAAAAGATTTATTTTTGAATTAAAATCCATTCTTATTTTACTATGAGTTAGATAGCGAAAAGATAAAGTTTTCGCCAACTCTCTTAATTCCCTTACCTTTAAATCCAGTAGGTTATCTTGCTTCATATCTCCCCCTATAAGATCGATTTTTTATTTTCAAACCAAAAAATCATTAACACATCTTATATAAGATATCAAAAATAAACCAATAAAGAAACAATGAACAGAGCTATATGGATAAATCCACCCGAATAACGAGTGGATTTTTACATAAGTAAATGTATTAAAATAATTAAACCAAGATACGCAGCATACGACGCAGAGGCTCTGCTGCTCCCCACAGCAATTGGTCACCTACCGTAAAAGCAGATAAATACTCTGGGCCCATATTCAGCTTACGTAAACGTCCTACAGGAGTATTCAAAGTTCCCGTTACGGCAGCCGGAGTTAATTCGCGCATACTCAATTCGCGATCATTTGGAATAACACGAACCCAGTCATTATGCGCAGCCAGTAATTGCTCAATTTCAGGAATCGAAATATCTTTTTTCAATTTCAGAGTAAATGCCTGACTGTGGCAACGCAAAGCACCAATACGCACACATAACCCATCCACAGTAATGATGTTATTACCGGTATTCAAAATCTTGTTGGTTTCTGCCTGACCTTTCCACTCTTCACGGCTTTGGCCATTATCAAGTTGTTTATCAATCCACGGAATCAAACTACCTGCCAACGGCACGCCAAATTGCTCAGTTGACATAACTCCGCTACGGGTGAAATCCGTTACTTTTCTTTCAATATCCAGAATAGCCGATGCCGGATCTTGCAACTCTTTTGCTACCTGAGTATGTAGAGATCCCATCTGAACCAGCAATTCCCGCATATGACGAGCACCAGCACCAGAAGCCGCCTGATAAGTTGCAACAGAAACCCATTCAACTAAATCATTAGCAAATAAGCCGCCTAAAGACATCAACATTAGGCTAACGGTACAATTACCACCAACAAAAGTTTTTATGCCTTTATTAAGACCTTGCTGAATATGCGTATGGTTAACTGGATCAAGAATAATAATGGAATCATCATTCATGCGCAGCGCTGACGCTGCATCAATCCAATATCCCTGCCAACCCGTTGCCCTTAACTTTGGATAAATCTCATTAGTATAATCTCCCCCCTGACAGCTAATAATAATATCCAAAACACCAAGAGCTTCGATATCGAAAGCATTCTGTAACGTACCTTGCTGACCAGTAAAATCAGGTGCTGGCTGTCCGTGTTGTGATGTCGTGAAGAATACCGGACGAATAACATCAAAATCCTGCTCTTCAATCATACGCTGCATTAATACTGAGCCGACCATACCGCGCCAGCCGATAAAGCCCACATTTTTCATCATTATTGTCCTACTTTGGTGAGTGTTGATCAGTGATTCTGATTACACCAAAGCTGACAAAATATGACCAGGGACGCAAGTGAATTTATTAACTAATTCACAAGATATTTAGCAACGTAACTAGCAGCAAGATATATAACAAATCTGGTATCCGAGTAAAAAGCCACCTGTTGGTGGCAAATATTTACCATTAACTTTTAATTTTCAAGTCACATTTAATTGAGTTTTAGTTTTTTCTTTGGGATGCGGCTTAACACTTATTACTTCACCAGGTTTGGAAATAAAGCGGACAAACGTTTCATGGCTGACGAAAGTTGCACCACAATTGATGTTTTGACATTGATTATAACGTTCTTTTGTATGGCTGGAATGCTCAAAGCTGCTGCGTGCATGAGCCGCTTTACCACAAAGAGGACACTTGATCATATTTTTTACCTTTAACTAAAACATGAACTCTCATTATGCGAACAATATAACAATGAGATCTCATTTGAAGAACAATTATTTCATGTCGAGATCATCAATTTTTAATTCCAGAGTCAGTGCTGTTGTAAAACCACCAGATCCATTCACCGTGTGGGTAACTGTCGTTAATGTCCATTCAGCGGCATCTATTTCTGGTTTAAAGCCGGTAACTTTGATTGGTATTTCAGGGTAGAGATCTGCACGCCCCTGAGCCAATTGAATCGAAAACGTCGCTGCCCCACGTTGTATTTTCTCCCAGGCAACCTTGGCAGCACGTTTAGCACTGGCTTCATCAGCATAAGTACGGGAAAGTTCCAATACGTTATCTTTGCTACCTACTAAATAAGAGGTTAATTTATCAGCATTTTTCTGACTTTTTCGCTCAACGGTTAAGGTATGTTTTTTCTCCGGTTTACGGACATCCAACCAGTTTGCTACCACGCCAGTATAAGCCTCTCGGTCAGATAGCGTAAAATTGTGGTTGTCACCTGACCGACGTGTAATCACCAATGCAGGGATAACCGCACCACTGGCTGTTTTATTCTGTCCCTGCCGAATAAATATCAACTTACCATTTTTTACTGAAGCAATTGCCCCTTCTTGCCTTGCCAAGCGCGTAAGAAAACTACCATCTGACTCATTCGTCTGATCAATATGGTTAATAAATATCTTCGCAATATCCTGATGCAAATCGGCGGTAAGGTTATTTCTAGCAGCGATAGTATGGACAATATTCCCTATCGTTTTCTCATGATAAGACTCTTCACGTCTCATATTGAGAGATTCACGGAAATCAGCACTACGGGCACGAATCGTTAATTTGTCCGGTGCTCCACTGTGACCAATTTCATCCACAGTAAAACGCCCTTTACTAATCAGTGGCTGATCACGCCATCCCAACGCCAATGAAATCACATTACCTCTGGAAGGTAGCACCAAACTTCCATCTGCATCATCCAGTTCAATATCAAGCTGGTCGGCTTCAAAGCCACGATTATCTGTCATCGTTAGTGACATCAGGCGCGATTGAATACGCCCGCTGATATCTTTATTGTCAATTTCCAAAAGAAATGCCGGTGCACTGCCTTTTTCGGAACCTCTGCCAAATTCAGATGTCATGGCAACACCTCTCTGACCCTATCTGACAAATTGTCTGTAAGCATAGAGAATTGTTCCTGAAGATCACCGAACATTTCACTTAGAGAACTATCCACTCGCCGTAATGTCAATGTGAAATCAATTTTGCGGGCAGAACCATTCGACATAAATTCAGTTTTTGTCTGGTCGATACTCTCAATGACAAACATACCGTAAACCGTGCCACTGCCATCGATAAAGGACCAAGCTTTACCGCTATCAGCCATCACTTGTAGTACCGTCAATGATAAACGACCACCGGTAATTTCTGGATATAACGAGCCGGAAAGTGTCATTGTGTCGTTATCCGGCCCCAGAAATTGCCAGGCAGGCCGCATCCCGATACGGCTGTTAAAAGCATGCCGCCATGACTGCTGATGTTGCATACTTTGGTATGGTGTGGTTTTCAACATAAAAACAAATAAACCCAGTGCAGCCATCATAATTAGAATTCTCCTCTATCAGAGAATGAACTGCGTAAACGCGCCTGCTGTTTACGTTCCCGATCATCCAATTCGCGCCTAACCGCTGTTGCAATATCCTGCGCAGATTGCCCCGGTGCACCATAGATATTTATATGATAGACAGGTGATTCACTGCGGTACTCTACCATCTGACGTTTGTCCGCTTTCTTTTCCTGAATCTGAGGATAAGCATGAACCGGTAAGCTCTGAACATGCAATGGTGCGGTTCTGGCTGCGGCAGAAGGCGCCATTACGCTCAAAGAAAATGCCGCAGCGGCAGCAAGTTTAGCAGTCTGTCGGCGGCTAATAACATTAACAGGGCCAGTGACAATCTCTGGTCCATATTCACCCACAATACCAAATCGGCCAGCCGGAATAATGCCCCCCTTGTCATGTTTGGGCAGAACCGAACTAACATTAGGACTCACATTATTACTGGCGTCTTTTGAAATATCCTCCTTTGACCGCATCCAATCAGGGAGATATTCAGACAATGAAGTCAGTTTCTGTTTCAGGGCTTCCCATTTTTCATTAATCCCCTCCAATAAACTGTTAATTATTGCTGTGCCAACCTCTTTAAATTTACTGGGTAGATTCATTACGTCAGTAATAATTTCATTCCATTTATCCGAGATCGATATTTTAATATTTTCCCAGATATCCAATGTATTCTGTTTAACTAATTCCCAAGCATTACTGATATTAGTTTTAATACTTTCCCAAGTTTGCAGAACACTCTGTTTAATTGATTCCCATTTCTCACTTAGGCTAATTTTAATATTTTCCCAAAGCTGAGAAAATTTCGGCCCCAATGTTTCCCAGTTTTGCCAAATATAAACAGCCGCCATAGCAATTACACCAATAATGGCGAGGATTGGGTTAGCCATCATCAAACGGCCAACGATCATCATGGTGCTACCCAACATTTTCAGAGCATTCCCGACTAATCCGAGCGCTCTCACACCAGTACTACCAAAGAAAGTAAGACTATATTTCGCTACAGCTAATGGAAGCAATATCGAAGCGATCGCCTGTGCCAATGCGCCAAAAACAGTTAACATGCCTCCGACCACTACTGTAATAGTCGCAAGCGTTGCAGCCAAGCGTGGGTTGGCTTCCATCCATTCACTGACTTTATTGACTACATTTGTGACTTGCTGAGTGACTTCTCTTGCAGGACCTTCTACGCCAGAAAACATCTGAACGCCCAGATTACTCCAAGCGGCATTGAGTTTTTGGATATCACCGGTGAGATTATTCGTCACTACAGATGCAACTTTTTGGGATTCACCTTGAACATTTTTTAGTCCAGCGATAAAAGTTTGCAATCCTCCCTGCCCTGCCTGATTTACCAATACATCCAAAGCAGGAGCAGCGTTTTCACCACCAATTGCGGTGAAATAACTCGTACGTTGTTTACCGTTCATTGAACGGGTTTTATCATCTAGTTCAACGAGAATATCAGGTAATTGCCGTAAATTACCTTTAGCATCACGAGTCTTAATATCTAGTTGTTTCAATGCGGCAGCAGCAGCTTTAGGCGGTTCAGCCAACCGACTTAGTACATTGCTCAAAGCCTCTCCAGCTTCACTTCCCTTAATATTGGCATCACTTAGCTTTCTTGTAGCAGCCGCAACGGTTTCAATATCAATCCCCAAAGAAGTGGCCGCTGGAGCGACAGATTTCATGGTGTCACCCAATCCCGCCAACGTTGTTTTTGAGCCAATAAGCGTTGCCGTCAAAACATCACTAACAGGCCCCATCTCCTCGGATTGTAATTTAAACCCTTCCAGTACATTAGTACTAATATCAACCACATTGGCGAAATCTGTACCGCTTGCCTGCGACATTAATACCGCACCAGGCATCACATTCTTTATCTGGTCAGGAGAATACCCCTTGGAGGCATACAGGCTCTGCCCCTGTGCAATCTGACTGGCAGGAATCCCTGTACTTTTGCTCAACTCACGACTTTGGTTGAGCAACATGACGTATTCAGGAGAATTTTTTTCAATATCGGTTTGTGCCTGAATTTTAGACATTTGAACATTAAGATCATAACCCGGCATCAGAAAATTTTTACTGGTTGTCAGTATCTTGCTACCGGCTGATTTTGCACTAGCACCATATTGGCTAACGCGGTCACGAAGCTCTTTGATTTTGCTATAACGACCTTCACCGCGATCTTCTTCCTTTTTGTTACTGGTATGCGCAGTTTCCTGCGCATATTCAGGAGCAGAATAAGGTTTAATTGCTTCATAAGTCTGATTTAATCGCTTGAATTCATCACGATTTTGCCGGAGAGAATCCGCCAACCTTTTATTATTTCGCTGGGCAGATTTCAAGGCGCTGGTCAGCTTATTAACGGACTGTATTACCAATTTAAGCTGTGACTGTGTATTACTCATTTTCTGCACCACTTCGTAAGATGGCCCGATGTCGCCAGTCCAGTAATTCCGGTAGTGACATTTCATCTGTCACTGCCGGAGACCAGTGGAAAACGGTGGCAATATCTGCCACCAATTCATCTACGGTTAGTCGGTCTGGAAACCGGACTTCGCCGACTTCGGTAACAAAAAATTGACCACCTCAACACTGAGATTAATCAGATCGCCGGGTGTCATTGACAACAGGTCGCTTTTAGTGAGCGCTGGTGTGGTAACACGTGGCAAAACCAATATCATTGAATCCACATCCATCTCCAGCAAAGCCTGTAGCCGAGCACCACGCAGTGCGCCACTGTTCGGTTTGCGCACCACCACTTCAGTGATGTTGCTACTACCACGTGCAAGCGGTTCTTCTAATACGATTGTGCGCTGCTCGTCGTTTTGAGTAATTAGTGTTTCTGTCATGGTTCAACCTTGTTTATCCGATTAGATTAAAGACCCATAGCGCGACGGTGATCTGCCAAGCGATCCTCACCATTAACGACTTCAACCATGTTAACGGTATCCACTTCGATCAGAACTTCACCGTCCCATGTCAATTTGAAATAGGTGTTTTTAGCGCTGATTTTGGTCTGAGTATTATCTCCCTGCTTATAAGTACCGTGGTCAAACTCATGGAAACGGCCACGCATCACGATTTCAACAGCAATCACATCGCTGGTATCATCGCGCTGGCAGGAGCCCGCAAAGCGCAACATTACGCCATCGGCTTTGGTCAGACCCCATTGCCGATAATGTTGAGCTTCCATACCTCCCAGAGTAAATTCAACGTCCAATGCACCTTCATCCAAGCCTAAGTCCACGGTTGCGCTACCGTTCATACCACCTCCACGATAGGTTTCCAGTTTACGACTCAGCTTAGGCAGAGTAAGTTCTTCCACGATTCCCTGATAACTATTGCCATCATTAAACAAGTTCAGGAATTTAAGTTTGCGAGGTAATGCCATCTGTGTCCCCTTAGCCGTTTATGCTTTTCGCGAAATCCATCAGGTAACGATCTGTAATACGCTGGCGTAACATCATATTTTCCAGTGGTGGTACAGGTGTATAGTCGTAATCGAGGGTCAATTTGCCCGCTTTCAAGGTGTCTTTATCATTGGCGTTTTCGTCATACCAACACTGACCGTCAATAATGTAGCCCCCAGATTTCAGTTCGCGGAACTTAGCATTGATACCTTCGATAATGTCTCGTACCAGTGAAGGAGTCAGTGGTTTATCGATCGCCCACATATGTGCTTCCGCCATAGTGTCAGCTAATACTTGGGCAGTACGAGTGTAACTTTCGAACTGGAACAATGGATCATCAGCGCAGGTACGGGAACCCCAGAAACGGAAGCCGTTCTTACGGATAAGTGTCGTAATACCATTTTGGTTTAGCAGGCCTGAATCTGTTGCTGGATCTTGAAGATCCCAGAATACGTCTGCTGAAAGACCGGTCACACCATTGACACCGATGTTGGACAGTGTTTTGTGCCAACCTGTTTCTTCATCAATTTTTGCACGCAAACCCAATGCACGAGCAGTAGCGTAGGCGATAGTTTCTTTATTAGAAACAGTATCCCAACTCAGGAAATCAGGCCAAATCAACATCAATTCTCGTTGACTGAAGTTTTTGCGATATTCGATAACTTCTGAGATAGTCTTACTGCCATAGGCACTGATATAAGCCATTGCTCTCAGTTTCTGCGCGATACTCGCCAACTCAACAGCAACAGCTTTTGTATCCAGTCCAGGGACTCCCAGAATACGAGGCTTCACACCTAATTGGCTTTGTGCTGCCAACAGTGCCTGTATACCGGTTTTCTTACCTTCATTAGTTGTAGTACCAATGATGTTGCTGGTAGTTTGTTCTTCCGTTTCACCTTGTGCTACACGGACAACAACAGTAACGGGTTTAGACTGGTCTGAGATAGCCTTAAGTGCCTGAGGCAATGTACCGGTTTTACCCGCTTTACCAATTGCCATCGAAACATCAGTAATCAAAACCGGAGTGTTTAATGGAAAAGTTTTTTCGTCTGCCTCAGGACCAGTACAGACCATACCAACAATAGCGGTGCTAACTGTGGTGATGGTACGTGTGCCTTCGTTAATTTCCTGTACACGGACGCCATGATGATAATCTTGTGCCATATTAGCGGTTCTCCTATTAAGGTGTCCCGCTATGTTGAAGTATCCGAATTATTAAATCATTCGATGGGAAATGTGTGGGAGATGATACAAATCAGGTTGTTTAATTTATTATTTTTTCTAATAATTTAACTATTTGTACTTTATTACGTGTGGAAAAGGAAATCTCTACAAATCAATATCTGTTTCTTCTGGCGTGAACTTTTAGCTCTGTTCATTGATTATTTTTTCACAGATTTTCCCTACAAAAATAGATGATAATTTATACATATCAACGTATTTTTTCATAAACCACAGTTCTGGTCATTTATTGGCACCTGAATATAGCCAATCTTTGCCATATATACCCTCGCTTAGTACCAATACGAGACTATTCTGTTGGAAATTTCACGGATTAGTGAGTTTTTAAAAATCAACCAATGAATGGATGAGCCTTAAATCTGATAATCTTCGAGTTAGGGGGTATCAGGTCTATCATGAAGGATATAGACCAACCGCTGCGATTATTGGTGCTTATACAAAATCAGAATCAGACACGCGTTATATTCAAGACATTCGCTTTGGTGCTAAAGAGAGTGCGCAAGTACGGGAAAGTTCTGGAGATACAGACGCAAGTGGGTATGCCATTACTGCTGTAATAAATGGAAATAGAAATCAATTAGTTGACACCGTAAACCGTAGACCAATACAGAAGAAGGTTAATGGCATATGGATGAATATATCCAATATTTAATAGGGTGATGAATATATGCAAAATATTAAAAATTTTTCCCAATATACACCTAACTCAAAACAAGCCAGAAAAATCATCGAAGATTTTAATGTCATTTATTTGAAGTCAGAAAATGGTCAAGACTGGTATGAATGCCAGAAAAGCTTTAACCCTGACACAATTAAAGTAATGTATGATTTTAATAATGTAATCCGTTCTATATCAGGAGATGTATCAGCTTTTAACCCAGATGGAATGAGTGTGGCTGAGGTAAGTAATCTGCCTGATTCTTGTGATATTTCTGGCAAATGGCAATATATAGATGGCGCTATTGTTCCACGTAAGTACACAAAGGGCGAGTTAGTTGCTCAAGCAGAGAGACATAAAGAAGAATTGCTAGCCCTTGCCAGCAATACTATTTCTCCTTTACAGGATGCTGTTGATCTAGATGAAGCAACTCTGGAAGAGATAGAGCGGCTCAAAGCCTGGAAAAAATACCGAATACAAGCAAACCGCATTAATCCCACCATAGCACCAGATATTGAGTGGCCCACACAATCAGTATATACCTTATGGATTTCAAGATGCATCGCGGCGGCAAGGGAGCGAATCCCCGGGAGCATAGATAACTATGTGACCGGGGTGAGTGAGTGCAGCCAACAAAGAGGCAACTTGAAGGATGACAGGTATAAATAATATAGGCCTGCCGTTCACAAACCGCAGGCCTTTTTCTACTCTGACTCTTTAGGTTAATTAATAAGTGTTTACCTAATGCGCCAGGTCTTATTAGAATGGAAAAAATACCTAGCCATACTTAACCAGGTTGATACTTCAAAAGCATCGGAAATCGACTGGCCAACATAGCCTATCATAACTGAAAAAAGACCGGGGACAGAATAATGCCCGGTCTTGATAATTGTATTATTCTGGTATTTGTGGCCACTCAATATCTGAAACCATTGAAGTATCAACACGGCTCAGTAATACCACATATTTCTTCCAGGCAAGCAATAATGCTTTTTCTGTGTCTGAGGCCATCTCAGTCTCAATAGCATATTGTAATAAAGTCATGGCTTCATCAGCCTGTTGGCGAAGAGTGACACGTTGTTGTTCTGCTTGTTCAATTCGACTGTTTTTTTGAGCTTCAATATCCGTTACCCATTTTTCACCATCCCACTTATCAAAATCGGTGCTTGGTTGTTTAAATGTCAGCGTTTCTGATAACTCACCAGGTTTAATGATTTCCTTCTGTTCCCCAGTTTGTGTGTCGTAGGCTATTTTTCCTCGATAATCTGGTACAATTTGCCAACTAGTTAAATCAGATGAACGGCAGGCGGCATATCCCCCTTGGTTTTCAGGTGGCGCGTCTGTGCAGGAATTAGCAGGAAGACCGACACCAACGGGAAGATACTCATCAGAACTGTTTAAATATTCCAGCGTAATCGCATCGTAATTAAACACAACGATACTTCCGGTACTGATAGCAATATTATTTTTATCCAGTACAGCCTTATTCATCAGGCAATCCTCACAATGTAATTAAATGCCACATTTCGTGGACGTGTTTCTATTCCTGTTGAAGCAGCAATCGCATTATCCATATAACCGAAACCACCCGCTCCCATTCCTATAGCGATGCCTAGTCCGCGAGGATCAATGCCGTAGTTAACGTTTTGGTAGACACTATTGAGAATATAGCTTGGTGTACCCACCTTCTCGGTTCCACCATTTGAGTTGGACCACATCCGTCCAATCCTGTGACTATGTGGAGCAATATCTGCCAATTGAAAGGATAGGAGATATCGACCGATATCCACCCCACGTCCATCATCCCAGCCCCGGATAAATTCACCACGTAAATCAGGTAATCTACCACTGGGATAAGCTTCCGCTAATTTTGGATATAAAGACTTATCAAAGATTGCCCCATTACATTTCACCCACCCATTTGGTGGTATGTCAATCGGCCAGGGAAGAGGTATTCCCACAGGAATCACTTCGAGTACAGGCGTGCTCATTATGCTGCCCTTATAATATAGTTAAACGCTACGTTACGTGGCCTTGATACCCCTATATGAGCTGCCTTGGGAGTCCAAGTCGTTATTAAATATTCAGAAGCTCTAGCTCTTAATTGAATATCTTTACTTTGGGGAGTATCCCATTGTAATTTTGTACGCTCATTAATTGAGAAGTTAACAACATTATCAATAGTTTGATCAACTTGCTGTACTAAATAAGACCCTTCTTGCCATACCAATAATGTACGATCCGGATCAACGCCACGTTTGTCATCCCAACCGCGAATAAATTCACCGCGCAAATCGGGCAAATTACCACCAGGGTAAGCCTTGGCTAATTCCGGAAATTTCGACTTATCAAAGGCCGCACCATTGCATTGTAACCACCCATCCGGCGGTGTAGCCGTCGGCCAAGGAAGTGGTACACCTATCGGGATCAGCTTTTCCAATAAACCAAGGTTTTTTACAAAAGCATTTTTATCTGGGATATCCGCGCCATTTTGGTTTTTTGCCAATTTACTATTAGCATTATCATTAGCTGCTTTTACCGCTTTGGGTGTTGCTGCTGTAGTTTCATCATTACTGTTAATGGCACTATTAAGTTTTGTAAAACCTTTTTCTGTCAACGTGGCGTCTGGGTGATTACGGCTTTTTTCATGTTTTTGAATAGAGCTATCTACATAATCACGAGTTGCTAAAACTACAGAGGGATCGATTTTCAGCGTTACCGAATCCGTATTGCTAACAATCAAGATCATTCTGATAGTTTGTGTTCTACCCGAACCTTCCTGTAATTGTGGTTTATAGGTTTCCGGACAGTTTGCTACTGCAATCAAGTTACCTTCACTGTCAAACAGACCAATTTCACGCATCCACCAACCACCCTCACTTTCAGGGATAATTTGTTCGGCAATAATTTGGTTGGTGTTTACCGGGTCGACGCCTAATGTATTAATTGCAGCACGACGCTTTTCATTAACTAATTTTGTCTGATTGACGTCAGGATCTGGTAATTTACCGCCACCGTCACCAACAGCCATGTGAGTAATATCGACTTTTGTCCCCAAAGCAGCAGCGTTCGCCAGTTTCGCCGCTCCCAGGTTGGTTAAAATTGCAAAGTATTTCATGGTGAAACCCTCAATGTATCTGTCTCGATCATATGAATTGCTGCCCCTAAAGGAGCATTGTCGCTAGTTGTGATGACGTCAGGGATATATTGGTAAACAGTGAGGTCATCTCCACTATAACTCGTTGCAGCACAATAAAATTCGCCCTTAACATCCAGGTTGATTGACAAACCTATCAAATGACGACTTACAGGCTTGGCATCAGAAATTAGCCGTTCCAGCTCTAAAAAAGTTTCTTCGGTGATCCCGTTTTCCTGTACCCCTATCGCCAACCGGAATGTGCCCGGTGTTTCGTTGTTCAGCCACCATTCCTTTATTTGAATGAGATAACCAAGCGGTTCTACCACGCGACGGACGGCACCAATGGTTCCCTTATGTTTGTGCAGAAACAGCGAGTTTTTTATCACGTCTCGTTTAGTGCTTACCGACCAGTTTTCGTCCCAACGATCAACCGACCACGCCCACGCCAGATAGGGTAATAACTCTTCAGGGCAAGTATCAGGATTCCAGAGTTGGCGAAGCGGTACTGGAATATTTTGCAATTGTGAACATGCCTTAGCAGCAGCCAACTCCAAAACCGTAGAACCTGTTGGTAACAGGCGGTCATTCATCAGAACCTCCCACTATCAAACCTGGATTTGGTTTGGAACAATCAGCAGTTTGTGTTTTACCTATTTCCAGTTTTGCACCAGTACAATAAGGAGCTTGATCTTTACACAGAATTATGTCCTTCGTCGGGGCTCTCAGTTCTACCTGTTGTACTCCTGCGACATGCAGGGCAGCATAAATGGCAGATAACCGAATATCTCTCCCCAATTTATGTTGATCTAGCACGTACTTATCCATATTTTGTTGAGCCAATTTACGGATAGGTTCAGATTCAGGTGTCGGATAGAGATAAAGCACAGCATCAATTTGATATTCCACTATGTTGGCTGACTGTACTTTTACCCGATCAGCAACCGGTCTGACGTTTTCGTCATTAAGTGCCGCAATCACTTTATCCAGTAACTCTTGTGAAGCTACACCGCTATGCTCTTTATCCTCTTCGTCTTCTTTATCTTTTTCCCATTTCCATTTCCGCGACAAAACAGTCACCGTCACATTGGCTGGTGATGGGCTGACGACGGAAACATCTGCAACAGTTTGATATTCGCCTTTGTATTCATTTCTATTAGCATGAATACTTTCATTAACTTTAAGGGCATGATATTCATACGCACCTATCGGCCCTGCAACACTTAGCCCTTCGAAGGCTCTTTGGATACGATCACGGAAGGTACTATCAGGCTCCATAACTGCCCGAGTAACGTTATAGTTCGCTCCTAACTGGTCTAAATCGCTATTGGTTGCATAGGCCAACATTACTGCACGAGCAGCTTCATTAACCCGCTGGCGCAATATCAATTCCCGGTAAGCATTTTCCTCAAGTAACTTAACCAGAGGTTCGGATTCTAATTCCAATGTTCGAGTAATAGCATCCTGTTGTTCTTTAGGATAAAGAGATATTAATTTGGCTTTACGTTCAGCCAACAGGATTTCATAATCCAGTGGCTCGACTACATCAGGTGGCGGCAACTGGCTTAGATCAATGGTCGGCATTGTTTTACCTCACAGGGATAGATAAAGAAAACCCCCCAGGGGACAGCTGATAATGACCAGATATATCTACTGTCATTTTGCTGTCTTGTTGGGTATTTATGGTGATAGCTGTCAGATTAATTCGCGGTTCCCAACGGCTAATAGCTGTATAGGTGGCTGCCATAATTTGCAGGCGTAGAGCCGCGTTCTGTGGCCAGTCAATTAATTCAGGTAGCAGAGAACCATAAGTACGACGAGCCAAACGACTACCGATGGGGGTTAGTAAGATGTCGCTGACAGACTGGCGTACATGATCCAGATCCGTCAGGCTATGACCGGTTTGTCGATTCATTCCAAGGTACATCATTATACTGGGCCTCCTGTTGTCGCACCGCCTGCCATAACGCCGGTATGTTGGTGAGAATGTAAGGTCACGCCGTTAGAACTGAGTTTTCCGCCTGTATTTTCAACATTACCTTCCAGTTTCGTGTTTCCTTTCAACGTCAGTTCTGATGCCTTCAATTCGATTTTTTCTTCTGCTTCACACTTGACTTCATGTGATTTCATTTTGAGTTCTTTTGTTGCGTCTAGCCCAATTTCGTTGAGTGCTTTCAATTCAATTTTGTTTTTTGCATCCAGTTTAATCTCGTTATATGACTCCAGTTTTATTTCGTTGTATGCTTTTAGTTTTATATTTGTCGCTTCAAGATCTATGGAATATAAAGCCTGTACCTTAGCAGTCTTTATACCAGTTGCCTTTAATGCACCAGATAACGGTTCATACTCCATTACTGCTCCATCAGGAAAAGCTATATGGACAGCTTCGGAAGAAGCTGATGGCGCTGGAAATTGATCAGAATATACAGCCGGTAATACAAAGGAGGTGGTCAATTCTCCACCAACGGATAGTAATAAAACCTGTTCACTAACACTGGGAGACCACCAAGTACGGGAATGACCTGCTCGCATTGTCAACCAAGGTCGCCAATCGGTTTCAAGATTACCTGTCGCGACTCGGCACATACCTCGGGCATGATCTACCTCGGTAACAACACCAGTTCTGATCAGGTTACGCAATAAGCGCAAGAGTTCTGTTAGTTGTGTATCCATGTTTGGAAAAATGCCATTTGGTGGTTATGGGTTTATGTATGAAAGAATGCCAGCAATGGCAGTTGCCGACATCAAAGAGGAATTGTAAGAAAGACAAAACAAGTTTTTTGAAAAGGGAAAATATAACAACATAAATTAAAAAGCCCTTCCCGTAATCGAGAAAGGCTTTTATGTAATCTATGTTACTAGGTAATTCTTTTGTTAAAGTTTGACTCTAATAGTTAAAAAAATTCAAATTTGCGCTGCTTGATTATATATTAAGTATAATGTTCCAGTTCAACTGTTTATTTATCTAGCCAGAATAGATAAGTTTAATTTCCTGATATAGAGTGATAATTCTATTTAAAAACCGCCAATTTAGGATGGATATCTTTAATCCCATAGTTGCAAAATAGGTTTCGTTGTAGTTGTCATAATTTCCGGCATCTCAACTTCTGTACCATGTGGCAGAATTACACCATATTCTGCCAAGCCTGGGTTAACTAATAGTACCTGTTCTGTCATACCTTGAGTCCGACCATAATGACGCCAGCATAAAGCATCAACAGTATCATTCTGCTGTGCAATTATTTTCATTAGGTATACCCTCTCTAATTTAGTCAATATTGTTAATTTAAAGTGTTATGGTGCGCTGAATAGTGGGAGAGAAACAATGAAACAATATTGTTAAGGAAACAGTACAAATGAGAAGCAAGAAGCCACTTTTCAGTGGCTAATTTAATAATTAATCATATCTTCCAAAATTTGCTGAATTCATAGGCAAAGTCTATTTCTCAGCTCATTTTCCAATGCAATCATTATCAACTTAGAAACTTTAGATTATTTATCATACAGAATTCCCACATTTATCTGCCGCATTTATTCTTCAAGCGTTTCGTGATGGTTAATAAGTTGTTTTGCAAGTGGTGTCGACAACTCAGCAATCCAAACTAAAGCAAGTTCTTTATCTTCAGCATGATTACATTCACAGCTTGTTGCCATTCTGGCGATAAAATTAATACGTTGCGCTATTACTGATTCCATAAGAAAGTCCACTGACAAACTTACCTCCGTATAACATAACTGTATATAAGAACAGTACACTTTGATTAGAAAAATTTAAAGTGGTTTTTCATCTTTTTTGAGAACTATATTTGATAGTGTTAATATATTAATTATTGTTTTTATTGAAATAATTAATGGTTAAAAAGGTTTCTTTCCGATCACAATCCATTGTAATTAATAAGTTTTTCTTATTTTATCGATTGGAAGATTTTTTCTCTTTATTTAGATGACATAGTTTCACAAAGTATATAGATTGAAATTTATATGCCCATGATGCAATATCCCCTATCGGATCTAACAAATTTATTTGGTATCACTATAGCTCTTAATCAGAGGGCTTTGTGAAGACGGCAAACTCACCAAACTGTACTTTCAATGAAAAAAAACATAACTGAGATAAAAATGGGTGCAGATAGTGGAGGAAAGCAAGCTATCGAACGCCTTATTAGTGCATATGGGTTTAAATCACGTCAAGCATTGAGCGACCATTTAGGGGTGTCTAAAAGCACAATGGCAAACCGTTATCTAAGGGACAGCTTTCCAGCCGATTGGGTTATTCAATGCAACCTTGAAACCAATGCTTCATTGTTATGGCTAAGCACAGGACAAGGAGAAATGTTCCCTGATGGAGAAAAGAAAAAGGAATCTTTAAAAAACATTATTACCCCGAAAATACAACGCGTTAAATTGATTGGTGGAAAGCTGAGCGATGACGATCCAGTGATTTTAGATAATCAACTGATTGCCAGAGAAATAAAAAAACCTCTTATTGTCGATAACAATAAAACCTGGTATTTGCTAGATACAGAAGAACCTGATGTTCAAGATGGTTTATGGTTAATTGATATTGAAGGCATGCACAGCATTAAAAAAATTACAAAAATCCCAGTCAGTAAGATCCGAGTTTGTGATAACGACGTAACTTTTGACTGTGCAATTAATGAAATCAACTTTATTGGTCGCGTTTACCTGGTGATTTCCAGGTACTGACACACTTTTCAATTGTAAATAAATTAATTTACTTAGATGTGTAAATCCTATGCTGATGGCAATTCGTTACCCAAAAACGTCCAGATGCAGTGGATTTCATACACAATAGATTCTTTTGCTAGGGACTGTTGACGTTTCGTGTACATAACTTATACAGCCCACATGGGTAACCACATCATCATAAAAGCCATGGCAACCATACTGGCATAATTTCGCTCAAGTTTGTCGTATCTTGTTGCTATTGC
>NZ_NSCM01000040.1 GCF_003287735.1 Photorhabdus bodei
AGGGGTAAGCCAAAGAGACAATGACCCTTTAGCTTGAACAAAGAGAAAGCGGCGTCATTTAGGCGCGGTCGGTAACATGCCCTTATAGGGCTAGAGCAAACCACCCGCTATGCGGGTGGTTATGATTTGCACGAGCAATTTAAGGTACGTTAATATTGAATAGGAATTCATTTATATATACCCGTCATCTTTCAAGTTGCCTCTTTGTTGGCTGCACTCACTCACCCCGGTCACATAGTTATCTATGCTCCCGGGGATTCGCTCCCTTGCCGCCGCGATGCATCTTGAAATCCATAGGGTATAGTCGCTATATATTTGTAAAAATCATTATAATTCATTGGAATTATTGCTATTTTTTACTCTATTTGTGATTCATCGTTTGGAATAAGTTATTTATTGTTCATTATTTATATCCGTCATCTTTCAAGTTGCCTCTTTGTTGGCTGCACTCGCTCACCCCGGTCACATAGTTATCTATGCTCCCGGGGATTCACTCCCTTGCCGTCGCGATGCATCTTGAAATCTTTAGGGTATATATTGAGAATGTATCTGACGATTAGGTTATTAAATGACCTAATAAAGGTATTGACATTGTAGAATAAGGTATCAATTTTATTTTTCGGCTATTTTCTTGTGATAGCGTTTATAAACATTTCAATCAGATCGTGATAAATGCGAGTATTTTGCGATAATTGCATTTTGCTGAATGTGAACTAGATCTTGCTGTTGTGATCTATCTGTTATTAATAACTTTGATGTTGGCTGCATACACTGATGTTGCAAATAACATCTCTAATTTGAATGAGGTGCCATAACCTAAAGATGAAAAGCGTCATGTCAAAGAATTTAACTGTATGG
This sequence comes from Photorhabdus bodei, assembly GCF_003287735.1. Lineage (GTDB taxonomy): Bacteria > Pseudomonadota > Gammaproteobacteria > Enterobacterales > Enterobacteriaceae > Photorhabdus > Photorhabdus kayaii. The sequence continues at coordinate 859 of NZ_NSCM01000040.1, forward strand.
CGGATACTGCTACAGAGTGCCGTACCATTTAAGGGGACAGTTGTATGTGCGTTTTTGGCCTTAACCGTTACATTATCATGCGATCTAAGCGGTCCTTATATTATCAGGAATTATGTTGATAAGGCGACATCAGGAACGACTGTTGATCAACTTATCATGTTGGCAATCATTTATGTTTTTATTGCGTCGATTGGTGTTATCGGTAGTCTGGTAACCAGTTACATGAGCACCAAAGCCGGTTGGGGTATTGCTGATACCATTAGATATAAGCTCTTTCACCATGTGATGACAGTTTTACCTGTATTGGAAATAGAACGGCGATCACAGGGAGAATTGCTGGAAAATATCGAAGGTAATGCTGATATTATAGGAAAAACGATTTCTAAAGCAGGCTTTAAGGCCATTGCTAATTTAGCGCTGACACTAGGGACATTGGTCATTATATTCAGCGTCATGCCTCAGGCTGGTATTGCCATAGCAATCGTCGTCATACTCGTGGCGTATGTGTTGATTCAGTTAACCAGACTTTCTGTTCGTCGTTGGCTAATTGCGCGAAATGAAAAAGCCCGAATCTTTGGTTTTGTCGGTGATTCATTACATGCAATGGATGATTTACAGCCACTGTCGCAGGCGCATTGGCCTGCCATTGCATTTCGTAAGATGTTGTCAATGTTGCTCAAATTTGAACGCAGTGCTTATATTGGTGGCCGGGCTTTTTGGCCAATTACCCAGATCTTCTTTGCACTCTGTTTCGGTATAGGTTTTGGTTTTGGGCTTCAATTACTTGGTGAGAACAGCTTAAGTATCGGTACATTAACGATGGTTTATCTCTACGTTGATAAACTTCGGGAGCCGGTGGAGGATATGTCATCGGAAATAGAGCTGATACAGAAATTATTTGCTGCTTTGTCACTTTCGGCAAAAATGTTAAATGAAGGCGCTCCTGATAAATCATCGGATAATTTATTGCCTGATGGTCCTCTCGCTATCCATTTCGATAATGTTGATTTCAGTTATAACGGAGAAGAAACGCAGGTTTTGCACGGCGTTAATTTTTACGTCGCTCCGGGGAGTAAAATTGGCATTATTGGTAGAACGGGGGCGGGAAAAAGTACCATTCTTAATTTAATGTGTGGATTTGCGCGACCCGATTCAGGAAGAGTGACCATTGGCAATGTCGATGTCTCAACGATTAAGCCGGAAGAGTTTGCGAAAAAGATTGCTGTTCTTAGTCAACGTTCTCATCTGTTTTCCGCAACATTGCGGGAAAATTTAACGCTTTTCAGTAATGAAATATCTGACGATCAAGTTTGGGAGGTTCTTCAAGAATTAGATGTGCTTGAATGGGTTAGGGCACTGCCAGATGGCCTTGATACACAGGTTGGTACTAATGGTCTGATGCTATCAGCAGGAGAAATTCAAATGATAGCGGGTGCCAGAGTGATGTTACAGCATTGCTCGTTGGTCATTATTGATGAAGGAACTTCTCAACTTGATCCCCGAACGGAAGAGAGTTGGCTGAAATTGCTTGAAAAGTTAAGTCACAATTGCACTGTCGTGATGGTCGCACATCGCCTTCACACACTTTCGGTCGTTGATGAAATTATCATTATCGATGATGGGCGGATTCAACAGCGAGTCCCCGAAGCCGAAATTGCAACGTTAACGAGCAATCATGGACTCATGGTATGACTATATCCAATGTATCAACTAAGCTTAAAATGTTACCAGCCTTGATTGAGCTGGTAAAAAAGTTTGCTCCGCTCTATTTCATTACCATGTTCGTGTGGACACTGATGCATGGTTTTCCTCTATTGATTGGTTACTTAATCAGTAAATTACTCGATAGAGCGATGAATGAGCCAACTCACCCTGTCGTCTGGTGGTTGCTTGCCTCTGCGATTGCCACAATGGTCTTGCGATCGCTGTTTCTGTTCCTGGGGTTAACCTTTGATTTTACGTTAATCTTCAAAGTCAGTGCTTACCTGAAAGAGCGGGTTTTATGGGGAGTAAGCCATTGTTCCCGTAATCAGAGACAGACTTTTTCTCAAGGCGATATTCTGAACCGTATTCGTGATGATAGTGATGAAATTGCCGAGTTTCTAAGTTGGACCTCTGATTTTATTTACCGCGCATTACTTTTAATTATCGCATTAGTTGTGCTTATCAACACTGACATAATAACCACACTTGCTCTTATGCCTATGATTGTGGGCCTTTGGGTCGGGGCGATACTTAAACGCAAGGTAGGGAATTTACAGAAGAGTAAACGTCAATCGCAAGGGGACATTGCCGGTAAGATTACTGATGTCTTAACGGGTATACGCGATCTGCGCCTTGGCAACAAAATGGAGGGGCAGATTGAGAGGTTGTCGCGGAAATTTGTCAATCGACGGGCGATTCAAGCTAAACATCAGGTATTTACTGACCTTCTTTCTGGGCTGTTCAAAAATATTGTCATACTTGGAACGTCGGCTGTTTTATTGATAGTGAGTAAACGGATCGTTGATGGCAGTTTTACTGTAGGGAATCTGGCACTATTTTTGACCTATATCGGTTGGATCAGTGAACAGATACTCTTCTTTGGTCGGTCGGTTGCCTATTACAAAAATGCTGATGTGTGTTATGGCCGAATCAGGCAGTTTCTGGCAAATAAAGTAGATAAAAAAGAGAGCAAAGAATATGGGCAAGATGAAATCCTGCATAAGCTAAGTGTTAATCATCTAACTTACTCGAAAACTCAGCCCCCTGTTTCGTTTGAGGCAACGGCTAATCAGGTTATTGGCATTGTCGGTGATATTGGTTCGGGTAAAACCACCTTTTTGCGTTACCTTATTGGTCTGGAAAAATCCAGTTCCGGCAGTGTACTTTGGAATAACAGAGAGGTTCTGGGCAATGAAAACTGGTGGCGGAATCCACGTATCGGATATGCCAGACAGAAAGCGGGTTTTTTTGGTGGAACCGTAAGGCAAAACCTCGCGTTGGGTGATAAGGATATCGATGATGATGTCATGGTACGGGCGCTGGAGGCGGTAGGTTTGACGCCCGGCTCATATGAATTGCCAGAAGGACTCGATACCGTTATTAACTCTGGCAGTGCCGGTCAATTATCTGGCGGCCAGCGTCAACGTTTGGCATTGGCCCGGATGTTATGTCGTCCCGCTGACGTTTATATTGTTGATAACTGCGATTCATCATTAGATACGGATACGGCCCGTCGTTTATGGTCTACCTTACCTGAGTGCTGGCCCGGTCTGTGGATTGTTGTTTCACAAAATGCGGATCTTCTCGCTAAGGCGGACCATATTGTTACCGTTCAACGGCGGAGAGAGTTAGCATAATCCACTTGATATCCACTCCTGGCTAAGTTGGTAGGAGTGGGTGTCAATAATGAAATGGTTTATATTTTTTCCATATCTGGTGAGGGGCGATTATGAATAAAAAAGCTATTTCTACTATGAAACTTGAATCAGATTTGCATGATTACTTCGTGGCTGCTACTGCGGTGAATATGTGGGTATTTGCAATAGGGTTGAGTTGGTAGTTCACTCTGCTATATTGTAAATATGAAAAGAGAGATTGTTATGGTAAAAATCGCTGATTATCCACAAATGAAAAATTATGCTTGGTATCTGGCTGAGGATACTGAGCTAACGTGTTATTTGTAGGTAATGAAATGATATATACTTTTTTTATATCAAACGAGGAGGAACTATGGGTAAACAAGCTGTTTTTACTATGAAACTTGAATCAGATCTGCGCGATCACTTTATGGCTGCCACGGCAGCAGAATACCGCTCAGCCTCTCAAGTTGTCCGTGAACTGATGCGTGAATATGTCCAGCGTCATAAATATCGTGCTTTCCTTCAGGAAAAGGTTGATATCGTACGCCAATCTGTAAAAGAGAGTAATGGTGTTGAACATAGCGACGTAAAAGCGATTTTTTCGGCTCGAAGAGAATAGGTCATGCCGGGGAGATCTCTTCTCTGGTACTTTGGAGATTTTTCCACACGGACACTATCGACTGGTTTATGAGATAAGTAGTGAAACTGTCTGGATTTTAACTTTAGTGCATACATCACGGTTGTGGCCGTAATAAGTTGAGTAATTACATGCTTATTAAGAATTTAATTGTCACATTGGAAGGTGAAATACAAATATTAATAACCACATTGCTTAATGAGCAATGGGAAGCCGCCAGGGAATTAATGAATGAATCATTGCGTATGGCGGCTGATGATTTGGCTTTAACTGTATTGGCAGACAGTTTGTGTAACTCAGATATCGATATTATTTACCACCAGCAAGGTGCTTGTCATTTGCGGCTAAATACTCTCAATGGAAAGTTCAATCTTTATATTGGGATTAAAGATCGGCAAATTAATTCTCTCACGTTATCTCGATGCCCAATACCTGATGCGTATGCAAAACAGGGTATTTTTATCGAAAAAACGTTAAAGACGTTTGGTCTTAGAGATGTCCCGGATGGTTTGGTATGTTTGCCATCACCCTATAATGATGCCAAAGCACTTGTACTATTGCTTGCGGGTTCTGGTCCGCATTCGATGGATTATGATGTTGGGCCTAATCCACTGTTTCGTATGTTGGCACATGAATTAAGTCAATATGGAATTGCGAGTGTACGTTTTGACAAACGTTATTACCGTATCCAGCAGAGAAATATGAACCCTGAGGTTGTCGATCTCAATACGGAAATTGTTGATGATGCTTGTAATATTCTGACTGGTTTGATGGGACATGTTGAATTTCACGATGTGCCAGTATTTCTGGTTGGGCACAGTTTTGGCGGATATGTCAGCCCATTAATTGCAAAGAACTTACAGCAAAAATCGGGTTTAAATGTTACGGGTATTGCGATGTTGGCGGCGCCTTTCCGTAATTTACTCCGGGTGATTTTATCCCAATTACCCAGTGGGAAAGAGCAAGATACAGTATCTCTTGAGCGCTTTTTGTCAGTGCCGGATAGTTATCTCAAACAGATTGAGAATTATCATGCATTTGACTGCTTAAACAGCTTGCCTGCAATGCCGTTATTTTTTGCCCAGGGAGATCAGGATTTCCAGATTTTGCATAATGTTGATTTCACGATGTGGAAAACTGCACTGCAAAATAATAGGCAGACAGAGTTCAAACTCTACACTGGATTGAATCATATTTTATTGCCTACAACAGGATGTGATGGTGGAGAGGATTATTTGCAACCAGGTCAGATACCGGAGCAGGTAATTGCGGATCTGTCTGCGTGGATCATCCACCATTCATCATGAAATAATGAAAGCGCTATTTATCTTTTGCCAGCAGTTTGACCCAATCGTTAATTGTCGGCCATCGCGCTAAATCTGCAAAGTTGACTGGATACCCCGCACATTTTAGCTTATCAACCAGCATCAGCATTTTTATCGAATCGAAACCGATATCAAAAAGATTTTCATCCTCTGGTATTATTTCTGCTTCCGGGTGAAGCGCTCTGATTTCTCGATGTAAAATTTCATAGATAAGCTGATTTTTCATTGTGTCTCCAAAAAGTTTTATGAAACAAAACAAGTTACAATTCTCTGATACCTTCGATTGGCGCTGATGCGGCTGCGCGATGTGATGGATATACACCAAATACTACGGTAATAAAGCAGGCTGCGAGGGAAGCGAGTAAAAAGGAGTAGAAAGAGAAACCAACCGCAATATCAAATAGTAATAAAATTCTGAAACCGATAAATGAGAATAACAATCCTAATAATGTTCCCAATAATGAAATTAAAAATGCTTCAGTAAGAAACTGGTAAAAAATATCGGAATAACTTGCCCCTACAGCAAGCCGTATACCAATTTCTCTTCTACGTTCTTTAACACTGATTAAAATCGTATTCATCACACTGACGCCCGCAACAAAGAGGGTCACTGATGATATTGACAGTAGGAAAAGATTAATTTTTGACTGGGTCTCATGCAACGTTTTCAACAACTCGGTGGTATTACGTACCTCATAGCTTTGTTGATGTTTAAACCGTGACAACCGTTGTTCAACAGCGTATTTAACCGGCTCAATATGGGAGGCATCTTTGGCTTTCAACACCATACCGCCAGGAGGTGTATGGCCGAACAGCCGTACCAAATAGCTGTTGCCTGGCAAAAATGCGGCATCATCGACGCCTGCATCCATGCCTTCGCCTTTCTGTGTCAGGATACCGATAACTTGCATTGAGATGTCGTTGATCTTAATGCTCTGCTCAAATGCGGTTTCTTTTTGTGGAAAGAGTCGCTCGGCCAGAGATGCTCCCAAAACCACGACATTTGCCAAGGCAGCATCGTCTTGTGGTGTGTAAAAACGTCCACGATCAATCACCAGATTACGGATAATCGCGATATTTGCATTAGCGCCAATCAATTGAGCATCAGCAGAGCCTTGTGGCGAAACTATTGTTCCTGGCGCAGTATAAAATAGAGTGCTGTGGCTAATATGCGGATTACCTGAAAGTGACGTTATATCCTCTTGCGTCAGATAATTATTATGGGAATCGAAAGCGCCGTTTTTTTGTCCCTTGTATTTTACTGAAATGATATTACTTCCCATTGAAGAAACCATCTTAACAATATGATGCTTGGTTTCTGTACCAATTGCTTGCATGATCACAATCGAAGCTACTCCGATGGCAATGCATAATAGAGTCAAGAAGACTCGTGTTTTATGAGCGGTAAGAGAGCGTACCGCCATTTTGAGGTTGAACAGGATAACGGTTAAGTAAGCATTGAATCTTAAGGTTATTTTACTCATGCTCATTGAGCCACCAAACAACCACTGTCCAGATATAGCCGGCGTTTGGCATATTCAGCAACAACTTGGTCATGTGTTACTAGAATGATGCCGCATCCATTATGATGTAATTCAGTAAAAAGTTGCATGAGGTTGGTCGCATTAGTGGTATCTAACGCGCCGGTAGGTTCATCAGCAATAATAAACTTTGGATTGTTGATCAAAGCGCGAGCGACAGCAACGCGTTGCTGTTCTCCCCCTGATAGATGGCGCGGGTATTTATCTAATAAATTGTCAAGCTGGAGACGATCGATTAAGTAACGGAAATGTTCTCTGTCATAATTGAAGTTTCTTTTTGAGTAGTACATGGGCATCAAGATATTTTCATCAATGCGGTAGTTTTCCAGCAGGTTATAATTTTGAAAGACAAAGCCAAAATATTTTCGCCGTAAAAGCGCCAATGAGTAAATCTTTTGCTGAGTTACCGTGAGATCGTTAATAAGATATTCTCCCGCACTGGCGATATCCAAAAGCCCTATTATATTCAATAAGGTACTTTTCCCTGAACCGGAGCGACCAAGAATAGCAACATAATCATTCTGGTCTATGGTTAAGCAAATATCTTTCAGGACAAGATGCTGTTTACCCTCATTACCATAGGTTTTGCAGATATTATTTAGCGTTATCATTGTTACTACCTCCAAGATTATCTTGTTTGGAAAGTACAACGATCTGCTCGTTATTCTGCAATCCGCTGACAACGACTGAACGTCTTCCATTGTTATGACCGATCAATAATTTTCTTACTACGATGTTTCCATCTTTCATCTCACGTAAAAAATAGGTAGTTAGATCATCGTTCAAAGGTTGATGCCGTTTATTATTCAGTATGTCACTGGGTATGGTCACTACGCCGGTGCTTTCGTGGGTCACAATAGTGACATCCGCACTCATACTGGGTTTGAGCAGGAAATTATCATTAGGGACATCAAATAGCACGGTATAATAAACGGCATTATTAATGAGATCGGGCTTATACATAATCTTCTTAACATTACCGTGCCATATATGCTGATTTGTACTATAGATCTTGAAGGAAGCTTTTTGCCCCGTCACGATTTGGTTAATATCTGCTTCGGAAACTTTTGCATAAACAGTCATATTTTTGAGGTCGGCAATTTGCATGAGAACCGGTGTCTGTTGATTGACATTTAGCGTTTGCCCGGGGTCAACATGAATTGCAGTCACTACGCCGGCAATCGGCGAATAGATTTGGGTATAACTGAGGCTGACTTCTTCACTATGCAAAATATGTTCATTTTGCCTGATGTCTGCTTTGAGGCTTTCAATTCTGGCCTGGCTTTTTTTGACGCCAAAAGCAGCCTCATCCAGCAGTTGCTGGCTGGTTGCGGAGTGCAGGTTAAGCTCTCTTTGGCGCTTTTCCGTGATGACCAGAAGTTGATAAGCATATTGTTCTTCCTGCAACATGGCTCGCAATTTTTCTAGTCGCGCTCGGCTTGCCTCAACTTTAGTACGATAAAAAGTATCATCAATGCTAGCGACCAGCTTACCTGCTTCAACGCTATCCCCGACTTCAACATATAACTTGGTTAACTGGCCTGAGATTTGGCTACCAACATTGACCTGACTGGTTGGTTGTACAACACCGGCAGCATTTACCGTAGTAATAACATCACATAACGTTCCGGTGATGATTTGTTCTGTCATCACCGTAGATGTCTCTTTTTGGCTAAAGTTGTTATAAGCCACGGCAAGAAAAGCGATCATGATGATGGTGATAACAACCCATTTCTTTTTTTTGACCAGCACAATCAGCATCCATTTTACTATTTGTTATCGTTCCATATTGCCAGGCATCAGGTCATGCTGAGTGCCTATGCAATCCAATAAATCAATCAAAAACAGCCCCATGTCGCTGATGATATCTTCAGAGAAAATATCATCATCGTAGAGCCATTCCAGACCTATCCCCGTTGGCAAATTGATCAGTTCGAGCGCGATATCTCCTTTAGGCTTGAGCCCCTTGATTTTTTCTTTGGTGCAACGGGTTTCACCAAGATATAAACCGGTTTCAAACCCTATTTGAGAAGAAAAATAATAAGTGACTTCCGGCAATTGCATACCGTGGTGGTGATGGAGATGTTGTTTCAAATAGGCCAGTGAGATATTGGAATGGATATTTGCCTCTGCCAGAAAATCGCGGACATACCTGGATACGTTAATCAGCGAAATTTCCGCAGTAACGTAGGGCAGCAGTAGTGTGGTTGCGAAGCTACCAACACTGTCAAACGGTATGGGAGGAACGCGGTTGGCACAAGGAATACCGATGATAATCTCATCTTTATTGAGTAATGAGTTAATGGTCATCAGAAATGCGCCAATCACAATATGTTCCAGAGTCACCGAATATTTTTTCTGTGTGCTGGATAGTGCGGCGATTAATTGTGGAGACAACGGCATTGAATAACGTCGGCCTCGGACCCTAAGATGAGCTTCCGATGAATCATTATTTTGTCCGGCAACCGAAAGGACGTTGAACAATTTTTCTGTCCAAAAATTTAATGTTTCGTCTGACATGCGCTGATTAATGAGATTAATGCTTGTTTCCGTCGAGGCTTCAATCTTTGGTACATTATCTGCGTAAACGGAAGATAATTTTTGCAACACATGAGCAATCGACATCCCGTCACAAAATGCATGATGAAAATTTAATAAAAGATAGTTCTCATGTTCTGCTATTTTTAATAACTTAAAATATACCGGTGGATTATCCTGTAACGCCATCGGTTTAAATGCCATATCATTTAAGATCTTGCGGAATGAAATCTCAATATTGATGCCGGTAGCATGAGTTAAATCGATATATTCGAAAGGCAGGTTCTCTTCAATAACAGGTGAGAGGGTTAAAGAGAGTTGCCCATCTATTATGGTGACTCTTTGGCAGAGGGCAGGGAAATATTGCATGATATACAGCAAAGCGTAACGTAATTTCTTTAAATCAATCTCGCCGGTCAGATGATAATATAGTGGGATATTATGAGCGCCGGAACGATTAGAGATAGTATCGATGATCCAATAATACTGGTCGTGTTGTTCTGTCAGGCAAGTGTTATTTTTATCGATTAAAACCGGTATTTGTCCTTGTTGAATGACAGATTGTAATAGATAACCTAATCTAGGGGCGTGATAGAAATCTTCCAGGTGAATAGAACAATTAAAACGTTGCTGGATCTTGTTAATTAATAATAATGCCTTAAGCGAAGTACCACCTGCGTCAAAGAAATTCGTCTCTTCATCAACAATGCCATCGCTATCGCCAAAAACTTCCCGCCATAAAGTAAAAAATATTTCTCGTTTTTCGCCTTTAATCTGAGAAATATTATCTTCTTTATTCAACTCTGATATTGTAACAGAATTGTTGGATGATGATAATTCGACAATAAAAGGTACCTGCAATTTTGGGTAACATCCACGCAAAAATGAGACGATTTCGTGACGTGTGATTGAGCATGATCTATCAGGTATAAATATATTAATATATTGGTACCCCGTTTCATTTTCTTTTATCGCTAAATGAATGTCATCAATATTAATCGCCGCTGTAATTAATTTTTGCATTTCATCCAGATCGACACGTTTCCCGTCAATTTTATGCTCTTTATCCAGACGGCCAATGAAATTTAAATTCCCTTGGGCATCGTAAAATCCACGGTCTCCGGTTAAATAATAGATTTCTCCATCGTTCAACTGTAAGAATTTACGTGAAGTTGACTGATTATCGTTAATATATCCGATACAGATAGAATCGCCCCGGATGCATATTTCTCCACTACTGCCATTAATGATCTTATTAGTTCCATATTCCCGAATAACGATAGTGGTATTTGCTAGCGCTTTACCAATGATATTACCGGGTTGAAATTTATCATCTATTTTGTGACTGCTAGCCACAACGCAACATTCTGTTGGGCCATAAGAGTTAATCAAGGAAATACCGCATCCTACTTTTTCCAACCAATGATGAATGGCTTTATCCATTGCTAGATCGCCACCGATAATTGTCATTCTAATCGAAGGTGCGAGTTCTTTAATGGTTGAATGTAGGAAAAAGACAATTTGATGCCAATAATTGGTAGGAAAATTAACTATAGTGACCGATTGTGTATGGCAAAATGAAAATAGTGTCTCCAGTTCAACGATCATATTATCATTGGCAATGGCTAATGTAGCGCCTTGATAAAAACATCCGAACACTTCTTCAATATAAGCATCGAAGACGGGTGTGCTGAAATTGAGAATAATGTCATCTTGTTTAATATCATACTGCTCTGTCATTGCCGCCAAATAGGCATAAAGCCCCTTAAACGTTATCGGTACTGCTTTCGGTACACCTGTGGTGCCTGATGTGAAAAAGATATAGGCTTCGTCTTCTTGAGTTGCGGGACGTTTTATATCATGCCCCAGAAATATCTCGGAAGGGCGAGTTTCTATATCTTCGATAAAGAGAATGTGCGTATTATTAACACCGTTTACTTTTTCATGGTAATGACGAGCAGTGATTAATAAAGAAATATTCAGGCTACTTAATATATTATTTATCTCTTCTTGCCCAAATGTCATATTGATTGGGACAAAACATAATCCCGCAGTATGGATGGATAATATGGATAATAAGGAATCCACCCCTCTGGGCAATAATACGGCTACCCTTCGGTTTTGTAGTGGGCAGGATAATAACAATTGACTGAAAGTGGATAATTTTCGGTAAAGTTCACGGTAATTAAGGCAATGCACGGCGTTTATTTCTGTTTGATCCCCATAAATGACAGATTTTTTGTCCGGTGATACTGCAAATATTTGTGCTATTCGACCAATAATATTCTCTTTGATAGGGTGATTAACGACAATATTTTCTGGGTTATCTAGGCTAGATATAATATTATCCGTTGGTTCAATTTCTTTATATTTCCCCCAATATGTCTCAACCGTTTCATTAATATTTTCTGCAATCGTACCATAAATACGTAAATAATCGTCGATCAGAGTATGGGCGGCAAAATGACTATACAGGCGGCTCCCCACATCCAATTCAACTAATGCTGATTTCCCATCAGGAGAAAACCGGATGTTAATACCATAATTGTTGACTGCGCCGGAAGTCATACAACCGCGAATGGCGCGATTATCTTTCATAAGATCATGTTCAAGCTCATGTAGCAGATTAACATAGGGAGCGGCAGTAAATTGATCTGCTCGACTGATTGCTTCATCATTTAAATCATTTAAATCATTTATATCAATACGGCTATGCTTGCTATGCAGACTAATTTGCGACTGCATTGCTACGAGGATCTGTTTTATTGTTGCCTGCGGGGCCAAAGAAACCATCAGAGGCAAGGTGTTCATTGCCGGGCGATAATAGCGGTACTCTCCTTTATCATGTCGGTTAGAGAAGGGTAAATTGATGATACTTGTTGATAAGCAACCTCGTTTGGTCATTTGCAGACATAGAGCCAGTATCATCATTAATTTATCATTAAAGGTAAAACCACCGTTATTTGCGGTGAGCGGCCGGCTTACTTTAATTGCTTTTGAGGGAAATAGGCGTTTACGGGCATAATCCTCTAATTTGGGCAGTTGGTTGAGGTAATTATTCCAATACTCTTTGTTGTTGGCATAATGCACGTTTGCTTTATATTTAACTTCGTCAAGGTAAGCCTGATAGGTAAAAATAGGCGCTGATGTTGGGTGGAATGTTGGTTGTTCATAGCAAGACAAAACATCATGAATCAACTGACCTATGCCCCAATAATCTGTGGCAATATGGTGAGCGATGATTCCCCAGAAATAGCACCCAACATCATTGAAGTAAAGATAATGCCTTATCGTCACACCCTTTTCAGGCGCTAGCGGTTGAGTTGTTCTCTTTGCAAAATCTGCTTTTGCCGCTGGTTCTACTATTGGCTCTGACAGTTTTATTGGTATAACTTCGACCTGTGTAGATCCCTTCTCCTGAAAAATATTGTGTTCAGCAATACGGTAACGTAAGGAAAAACCATCATTGAAGTGATGAATGGTTATAATGGCCTGCTTCAATCTTGCCAAACTAATATTATCACTGAAACTGACGAATTCACCGACATTGAAGACAGACTTATCGTCAGCAACAGTGTTAGCAATAGCTAAACGGAGCTGTGTATAATTCAACGGCCAATAATTGTCACTATATTCCATTATTTTGCGGCTCCACGCTATCTGCCTATCCAAATAGGCTATTTTATTTGCCATTCTTTGCTATAAAGAGCGAACCTGGGCAGTGCTCAAAATCCTCACGTACTACGTGTACGCTCCGGTTTTTCCGCGCTGTCCGTGTTCACTGTTCATTGATAAGAATGGCCTGCGACAATGACGCCTATTGGGATAGGCGCTATATTTTACCTTGTAACTCGCCCTTTATTTTTTCAAAAATAGATTCATCTATGCATAACCCAATATTACCTTCTGAGCTAAAGCAGATCAGAGGGCGTTTACTTACACGCAGAATAAAATGTTTGTTTTGTCCCTTGTGGTAGTATCCAGACGAATAATGGATAATATGTATACCATTACTTCGACTAAAATCTTCCAAGGAAACGCCTTCTTCCTGGTGTAATGAGGAAATAACCCATTCGTGTGAATATACCCCGGACTTCATCAATAATTTTCCTTCCTTGACCACGGCTTTATTTGATAACAGTTGATAGCCTATAAATAAGGTAATGATGACAAAGAGCGTTGTCGCGATACTTGCCGCCAGCTTATTGGGATTGCTGTTACTGAGCCAGTATGGTACAGGCAGAAAAACTAAAGCGATCAGGACGAGCATAGCGACATTCATTAATATGACTTTGAAGTCTGGATTTAATCCCACGATATTATTCATGCTGCTGCCATTCCTAAAGATAATTTGGTAAAGAGATGAATCACTTCTTTGCGTTCTTCGCGGGTTGCGGGCAGATTGATATAACCACACTTTTGCGCCGCAAACAGGCAAGCGGTGATCTCCCTTCTAACAGCTTCTTTGACCAGTGTATCCACCATTTCTTGGTTGTTATAGAGTCTGGCAAGATGAAGAGAAGCCGTGCCGGTTGAAAGGTCGCTATGATCAATTTTGGGTAAATAATTTGCCATACATACAGTAACCGCTACTTGTACCGCCAGGCTCAAGTAAGCTGCTACGTTAACGGCCGCCGCCGCGTTCACCGCTGCGACAACTCGGGTGCCAACAGCTACGTTAACCGCAGCGACGACATTTGCCCCTACCACAAGGCGAGCAATCTCAATACTGGTGTCATCTTCACGGTTTAAGGGTTCCAGAATTTCCTTCAGCCGGATAAGAGGAGGAGTGTTTGTGTCTTGGAGCTGGTAGGATTCGATGTGTTCTTTAAAATGCGCGACAAGACTGGCATCTTGATTGAGATGGTGATTGATTCGGCTTCTCAGACTTGAGCCCCTTTCGTTTAAACCATAGGTTTTTAAGTGGGAAAAGAGCGCTTCATAGTCGTTGGTTTTTACCGCATTCATTAAGTCTTTGTCATAAGTGATGAATAGCAGTAATTCCTCCGCGGAACCGGGGCTAACGATATCTTTGTCTATGCCAAATTCAGCCAGCACTTTTTCCGGTGATTCCCGGTATTCTAATGCTAAATTGGGCTGTTGTTGTAGGGTTTCCCAGAATCGGTTATAGGTGATGATCTCTTCCCAAACTTCAACCGGGAGTTTGGCGTTTGACATTGACAGCCTTAGCTTATTTTCTTCAACCTCCCCCGGAGAGAGTAATGAACGTGGCACGCCAAACAGGCGGTTGCTATCAGTGCTAGCGTTGACGGTGGGTATGACACTGCCAATAGCTGCACCGGCAGCCACGCCAATAAATGTACGTCTTTTCATAATTCGTTCCTTTATAAGTTAACGGAATTCTTTTTTTATTGAGCGTTGTATAAGATAATATGTAACCTTTCCTTATTAAGCTTCTTCATTACTGAAATAATTATCTAACTGATATTTCTTGCCTGCGATATTGATTGTAAGTATATATTGTGATTACCATAACAGTATTTGGGTATAGCATCTAATACTCAATGGGAAAATATAGAATAATTTACCCTCCGCTCGATTAAAGGTTAGACGGTACTAACTATTAGCTGGATGGTGAAATTTTGCAATAGATTAGTTGATTAAATTTATATTTTGAGCGTTTAGACTAAATATATCTTGCGACAAAATGTCCTTATTTAGAGTCCGATCACAAAATAACAAGTAAAAATATTTCTAAAGAAGAATAAAGTATTTCCTTTCCTTGATTACCACTACATTCAATAAAAATTTGCTAGCCGGAAAAAGGGTGTTTTCGCAATATTCGTTAGTAGTAACATCAAAGCTCCAACTCGATCCTGTTATACCCGTTATCTTTCAAGTTGCCTCTTTGTTGGCTGCGCTCGCTCACCCCGGCCACATAATTACCTATGCTCCCGGGGATTCACTCCCTTGCCATCGCGATCCATCTTGAAATCCATAGGGTATATATTTTTCATTCCTCAGTTAAATTAATGGCATTTTTTTCTGCTGAGTAGTAGATGAGATCCAGCCGTTCTTTAGCGTTAAATTTCTTTATTACCGGAATAATTTCTTTGTGATAATTATCTAACAGATTCCGGCGTGTCCTTTCGTCTTTATGCAAATAAGCACAGGCTTGGCAGGGATGAACGATTTTTTCCAGATTAATATTGCTATCCTGCGGGCGATATTTTTTTAGGATGTTGTATGGTCCCTCAGTTCTTAACCAGACTTTCATAAAGTCTTCTTCCTGACCTTTAAAAAGCTGAGATACATCGCCTCCTTGTAAACGGCCAAGTTTCATTTCGGGGATATGCTCTAATGTCAGCCCACAGCAAGCGGAAATTTCACCGTGTGGTGTCAGTACAATATTTTCAAAGACCTGATCGCACCCTTTTGCCAGTTGCTGATCCCGGTTTGGAATATCTTTTCGTTCTTCGCTGGTGTCATAAAACGGCATCCAGGTATTTCGCTGTAAATTAATCTTGTTTTGCCCTTTCAGTCGCTTAATAACGGGATTCTGGGTGATCTGCGTTGCAATGGCGGAATCAAAGGTATCCTGTTCTACGGTAATCAGTGTTGTAATATTTTGTTCGGCCAATGCTTCTGCCGCTGTCACTACGCTATCAAGGGGAATCCATTCACTGTGATCTTTCCCTGTACTGATATTCATCTCTGTGATGCCCGCATTTATTAAATCTTGAGCGATTTTTTGCGCCTTTTCTCTATTTTTCCCCCAATAACCGTTAGTCACGCAACGAGTTAATAAGCCGTGATCTGAGGCAAAGCGAATGGCTTCAATCAGATCTTTACCTAGCAGGAAACACTCCCCACCACTGAAAACAACTAACTTTAGCCCTGGAAAATTAGCTTTTGAGTGTGCAATAAATTGTTTAATTTCATCCAGGCTTAAACGCGCTTTTACCGAGGGGTTACATTCAAAACAACATTCTTTGCAAGCAGCATTGCAAGTATATGTTGTGATCACGGTGGCGGTGTTCGGATATTGTTCCCAATATCCAGGAGGAAAGCATGACATAATTTACCCCTGTTGGATTAAAGGTTATACGTTACTAACTATTAGCAATATGATTTTATTTTGCAATATATTAGGTAATTAAATTTGTATTTTGAGTGCTTGCACGAAGTATGATTTGTTACGGAATGAATTTATTTAGAAGCAGCTCACAAAATAGGGTTCGAAATATTTCTGGTTGAGGATAAAGTAAATAGGTATAAACAGTAATCGACGATTTTTCAAGGTATTGAATATTATTGTAAGGAATAAAATCATGTCTATTGAATTTACACCCTGGCCGGTTGAATTAGCAGAGCGTTATCGTGAAAAGGGGTATTGGCTTGGTAAACCCTTGACTGACATACTTTATAAACAATGTCAGAGCCAACCTGAAGCAATAGCTATTATCTGTGGTGACCGTAAATTTAGTTATCATCAACTTGATCAACAATCATCTGCATTAGCCAAAAATTTAATGTTAGTGGGAATAAAGAGGGGTGATACTGCTATCGTACAATTGCCAAATATAGCTGAGTTTTATATTACATTTTTTGCGTTACTGAAAATGGGGGTAGTACCTATTAATGCATTGTTTAGCCATAATAAATTAGAGTTACTTGCTTATGCGCAACAAATTGATCCAAGTCTAATTGTATTTTCGTCAGATCATTCACTGTTACAGAATAATGATTTCCTGGAGCAATTAAAAACACATTGTCCACGGTTAAGGAGTATCGTCGTTGATGGTCGCAAAATACAATATACTAATGAATTATATACCAATGAATTAAAGCCGTGGTTAGAGCCAATAAATTTACCTTTGAATTTTGAGGCGACACGTTCAGATGAAGTCGCTTTTTTTCAACTTTCAGGCGGGAGTACAGGGACACCTAAATTAATTCCAAGGACGCATGACGATTACTATTATAGTGTGAGACGCAGTGTTGAAATTTGTGAGTTGACACAACAGACCCGTTATCTTTGTGCTTTGCCGGCGCAACATAATTATCCATTGAGTTCTCCGGGGGCGCTTGGCGTATTTTATGCTGGTGGTTGTGTCATATTAGCAACAGATCCTGGACCTACGACCTGCTTTCCACTCATACGTGAACATAAAGTAACAATGACCTCACTGGTGCCATCGGCTGTTGCGTTATGGATTCAGACGATGAGGAAATACGAATATTCACTAGAAAGTCTTCGGTTATTACAAGTCGGTGGAGCAAAGTTAAGTGAAAGTGTGGCGCGAGTGATACCGAAATTTTTTTCATGTAAGTTGCAACAGATTTTTGGTATGGCCGAAGGGTTGGTATGTTATACCCGGCTTAATGACGATGATGAACGTATATTTACCACTCAGGGGCACCCAATGAGTGAAGATGATGAGATACGTATCGTTGATGATCAAGGCAATATCCAAGCGCCAGGTTCAGCGGGGATGTTAATCATTCGTGGGCCATATACATTCCGGGGATATTATAAAAGCCCAGCGCACAATGCGAAGGTGTTCGATAAAGAAGGTTTTTATTATTCCGGTGATTTAGCCTATATGACTAAAGAGGGTTATGTGTGTATTGTCGGACGTGAGAAAGATCAAATAAATCGCGGTGGTGAAAAAATTGCTTCGGAAGAAATTGAATCTTTGTTACTCAAACATGAAGGTGTTATCCATAGCGCTTTGGTTTCGATGCCTGATCCTCTGATGGGAGAAAAAAGTTGTGCTTTTATTGTAGTGGCTGATCCGAATATAAACACGTTGCAGCTGAGGAAATATTTAAGGGGTATGGGGATTGCTGAATATAAATTGCCTGATCGTTTCGAGATTATTGATGTTATGCCGGTTACACCAGTCGGAAAGATTGATAAATTCTTATTAAGAAAAATCATTCGAGACAAATTAGAAAGTTAATTAATGACATGAAGGTATTAAAATGACCATTCCATCATTGAAAAATTATATATTACCTCAGCCAAAAGATTTTCCAAGCAATAAAGCATCTTGGTTATTCGAACCCCATAGGGCAATTTTACTTATTCATGATATGCAGGACTATTTCTTACAGTTTTTCGGTGATAATAGCCCTCTAATCAATAAATTAATTGAAAATATCCATTTGTTGAGAGTCTTTTGTAAAGAAAAAGAGATCCCCATTATATATACAGCACAACCTAAAATGCAAAGTGATGAAGAACGCGCATTACTTAATGATATATGGGGGGCCGGCTTGAATAGATCACCCCATTTACAAAATATTAACCCTGCTTTGGCCCCTAATAACGATGATATTGTGATAGTTAAGTGGCGTTATAGTGCATTTCAACGCTCTTCGTTAGAAAAAAATATAAAAGACTTAGGTCGGGATCAATTAATTATTTGCGGGGTGTATGGACATATTGGTTGTATGATTACTGCGGTTGACGCATTCATGAGAGATATAAAGCCTTTTTTAGTGGGTGATGCGATAGCGGATTTTACGCTGGAAGATCACCTCATGGCTTTAAAATATGTTGCTGAAAAATCAGGAATGGTTGTGAGTACTAAAGAGATAATTTCATCAGTAAATTTCGATAAACTGAATTTATAAAAAATGCATAATAAATCGCTATTAAAGAAGAAATAAGAAATAAGATGAAAAATAAACAAAATTTACAAATGGATTTTAGCCATAAAACCGTCTGGGTAACTGGGGCGGCACGTGGCATTGGTGAACAAATTGCCCGTGATTTTACCGCTCTGGGCGCTAACGTAATAGGTTTCGATCGCGTATTTGAGCAAGATAATTTGCCTTATAAATGTATACAACTCGATATTAGTGATCCAGAAAAGGTTGAAACGATCTGTTCCCAACAACTGTCTGTCTCAGCCGAATTAGATATTCTGGTTAATGCTGCCGGTATATTGCAATTGGGAAATATTGATGAGCTAAATATTAGTGACTGGCATCGTTGTATTAATGTGAATGCTTCTGGGGCTTTTTATCTATTTCGTAGCGTGATTCCCCATTTTAAACGTCAGCGCGGTGGCACTATTATCAGCGTCAGCTCTAATGCGGCACGTGTTCCACGTATGCAAATGGCGGCTTATTGTGCATCAAAATCAGCACTGACAAGTTTAACGCATTGTGTTGGGTTAGAACTCGCGCCGTTTGGTGTACGTTGTAATGTTGTATCACCGGGTTCGACGGATACAACTATGCAGCGTTCCATGTGGAAAACTGATGATGATGAAAAAAATACGATTAACGGGTATCCTGAGCGATATAAATTAGGTATTCCTCTCGGTAAAATTGCAAGTGTTAATGAAATTTCACATACCGTACTGTTCTTGTCTTCTGATTTGGCAAGCCATATAACGCTACAAGATATTGTGGTTGATGGTGGTGCGACGTTAGCTTGTTAATTGTTTGAATTAATACGAAAATACCTGTCATTTCTGTAACGTAAGGAAAAATTGCCCTAGCCGAATAGGATTAATACCCAATGGATTTCAAGATGGATCGCGGCGGCAAGGGAGCGAATCCCCGGGAGCATCGATAACGATGTGACCTGGGTGAGCGAGTGCAGCCAACAAAGAAGCAACTTGAAGGATAACGGGTATATACCCTATAGATTTCAAGATGGATCGCGGCGGCAAGGGAGTGAATCCCCGGGAGCATAGCAAACTATGTGACCGGGGTGAGCGAGTGCAGCCAACAAAGAAGCAACTTGAAAGATAACGGGTATAGGGTATTGAAATCTATGAGTCATCTCGATCCTACTTTACTGGTGCTGCTAGTGTTGGCAGCACTGGGTATCATCAGCCACAACATAACTGTCACTCTTGCAATGCTGCTCTTGCTGGTTATCCGTATAACGCCACTGAATCATTTTTTCCCGTGGGTGGAAAAATATGGGTTGACTATCGGTGTACTTATTTTGACCGTGGGAGTAATGGCGCCTATCGCCAGTGGAAAAATTACAGTACAAGCTGTCCTCAACTCGTTTATGAGTTGGAAATCGTTACTCGCGATAGTGATAGGTGTATTAGTGTCATGGTTGGGTAGCCGGGGTATTTCGCTTATGTCTAATCAGCCATCGACAGTCGCTGGTTTGCTGGTGGGGACGGTATTGGGTGTTGCCCTGTTTAAAGGTGTTCCTGTGGGGCCGCTGATTGCAGCGGGGATTTTGTCATTATTGATTGGTAAATCATAGCCGTTATGTTGCCGGAACTGAGTGTGATACAGACGGAAATGCAGCAGCAAGGGTTACGTCGTTTGTTGGTGTTGAGTGGCGATGATCATTGGTGCTATTTACAGGCTAATGAATTACAGCAAAGATTTATTGGGGATTGGTTATGGATCTCTTATCGTAAACAGCACGCTGTGCTGCCAGAAAAGGCGGCCAGTTTATTAGGTCAGGAATATCTGCATGGAATATTTGACGCTACCGCAGGTTTTAATGCGGAAGCACTGGCGATATTGGCAGGCACATTGAAAGCGGGAAGTTGGTTGGTGATGATGGTTCCATCTTGGTACCAATGGCGTTATCAACCAGATAAGGATAGTGCGCGTTGGAACGAACAGTTAGATGCTATTCCAACACCGCATTTTGTTCAGCATATTCAGCAGCAAATTGTTAGCGATCCCCAAGTTTTACTATGGCGGCAAAATGATCCCTTATGCATCCCTGCATTTCCACAATACAGCGCGTGGCAACTGCCTAATGGCAGCCCAACAGCCAGCCAGCATGCCATTTTGGCGCGACTTTTGCGGGCAAGTCAGGGGGTATGGGTCATTACTGCGCCAAGAGGGCGAGGTAAATCGACACTTGCAGGTATGCTAATGCAGCAATGGCAAGGAAATTGTTGGTTAACTGCACCGGCGAAGGCAACAACAGCAGTCATTAGGTGCTATGCGGGGGAAAAGGGAAAATTCTGGGCCGTAGATAATTTGCTCAAATATTGTAGACAAAATAGCGTGTCAGATATTGATTGGTTGCTTATCGATGAAGCCGCTGCTATTCCAATGCCTCAATTATCTGAATTAATCAGCTATTTTCCCCGCATATTGTTGACCACAACGGTACAGGGATATGAAGGCACAGGGCGCGGATTTTTACTTAAATTTTGCGTTGGGTTTCCTGATCGTCATGTCCTGAACCTGACGGCTCCTGTGCGTTGGGCGGAAAATGATCCGCTGGAAAATTGGTTGGAAAGCGCTTTACTGTTTGAGGATGCAATTCCTGTCAACAATTCTGATCAGGCGATCAGTTATCAGGTCTATCATCAGCAGCAATGGATTAAACAGCCTGAATTACTGAGGCAGTTTTACGGCATATTAACCAGTGCTCACTACAAAACTTCACCTCTGGATTTACGGCGTTTACTTGATGCCAAAGGCATGCAATTTGTTGCGGCTCTTGGAAATAATGCCTTAATGGGGGCTTTGTGGATGGTTGAAGAGGGGGGATTGGCGCTTGAGTTAGCCCATGAAATATGGGCAGGCAGGCGTCGTCCAAGAGGAAATTTGGTTGCTCAATCGTTAGCTGCCCATAGCGGTTTACCGCAGGCGGCGGTTTTGAAATCTCAACGGATCAGCAGAGTTGCTGTACAGGCTAATCATCGCAGGCAAGGTATTGCTCAGGGAATGATCGCGTATCAACGGGAAAGGGCAGAAAAACAGGGAGTGGATTTTATTTCCGTTAGCTTTGGTTATACCGCGGAGCTTTGGGCATTATGGCAG
This sequence comes from Photorhabdus bodei, assembly GCF_003287735.1. Taxonomy (GTDB): domain Bacteria; phylum Pseudomonadota; class Gammaproteobacteria; order Enterobacterales; family Enterobacteriaceae; genus Photorhabdus; species Photorhabdus kayaii. Next base: position 22,982 of record NZ_NSCM01000040.1, read on the forward strand.
AAATGTGGCTTCCAATTAGTGCGAATGGGAACTCATTTAGAAGCCAGCAGCGGTTGTTATACGGCAATGGCTATTTTTCCCCTGAGTGAACAAGGGATTGTGCTGGGGATTCAAGCTGAGCGACAGCTTGCCCGTGATGCACATTGGCTGGAATCGCAGATTGGATTTAGCTTGCCTGTTGATTACCAAACTGACCATCATCTCAATCAGCATGATTGGCGGGAACTGTCAGGTTTTGCATTTGCTCACCGACCATTTTCTGCTTCATTACCGGCCTTGCAACGATTGTTGCTGAACAGTGATTTGCCGTTGATTGCGCTAAGAAATCATCTCCAGCAAGAAATGAGTGTTGAGCAATGCATCACCGTATTAAAGTTGAGTGGATATAAGGCATTAATGCGACTCTGGCGGCAAGAAACCGCACAGGCGTTGTCAAGTTTCGATAAGAAACTTGCCAAAGATTGGCAAGAATGGACTACGGCTTTTTCTGTGGCCAATCATCTTCATCATCCCACTTGCTATTAAGATCCCGATGAGGAGGTAGTTCCGGTTTATTGTCCAGAAATTTTTTAACATCCAGTCGGCGTAACTCTTTAATTGCATTGAGAAGAACGCCAACCAATAAAACTAAAATAATCCACCAGTAATCAGCTAACCATTGCATGAGGTTGTCTCCTGCGCAACATGGAGGTAATTTTCAAATACATAAGGTAAGTTAGTAGATAACCAGTCAATGCCGGCGATGTCATGCTGTTGCCATACATCCAGTAACATCTGCTGAGTCAGCAATTTTTCCAATTGCTTGGCTAATGGTTGGTAGCTGATATGCCACGGTTCATCAGCGACACTGCCACGGTTACCGACAAAAGGACGGTAAAAACCGAAATGAGCCATATTCTCGGTCAACCAATGAGTTAATGGTGCGAAATAACCACCATTTTCATATTCCCAAGGTTCGAGTAATAACGTCTGGTTATCCGGTAGCATCGTTGGGTCATAGATATCCAAATCTGTTCCCCAATGATGATGGCTGGCACCGGGCAGGGCGGACCAACGAAGAATTGCTTTACAGCGTTCTCCTTCTGATAATTGGGTGATGTCCATGGGTTGGCTGTTTTCATCCAACACCGGGCGTTCACCACGGAATTTTCCATTCCAGATAGCTTGCTGACGTTGAAAATCACGGAACGTGCTGGCCGGTTGCAGATGAATTCCGGCCTTTTCAGCGGCTTGTTGCATGGAAAGAAAAGCATTGGCGGCTTCTGGTTGTAATCGGTGATTGCCAAAGAGAGAAATCAAGTGGCCAGTAGCCAGGCCGGTTAACATATTTGCTGTGATCACTGGATTAATTGCTCCATAACACGTTGATAAATCCGGCTGAGTTGTTGCAGATCGGCGGCGCTAACGGACTCATTAACTTTATGAATTGTTGAGTTCAGTGGCCCCAGTTCGACAACTTGAGCACCCATCGGAGCAATAAATCGCCCATCGGATGTACCACCACTGGTAGATAATTCAGGTTGATAGCCGCAATATTGGTCTATTGCCTGGATGACGGCATTGACTAACTCACCTTTGGCTGTTAGGAAAGGCTGACCTGCCAGTATCCACTCAATCGTGTAATTGAGATTGTGATTTTTGAGGATAGTTTCAACCTGTTCACGGATTTGGCTGTCAGTCAGTTCTGTACTGAAACGGAAATTGAATTGAACTTGCACATTCCCAGGGATCACGTTATGACTGCCTGTTCCCGCGTGGATATTGGCAATTTGCATACTGGTCGCCGGGAAAAATTCATTCCCTTTATCCCAATGTGTATTGATCAATGTCTGTAAAGCAGGAAGGAGACGGTGGATTGGGTTATCAGCTAAATGCGGATAGGCAACGTGGCCTTGAATACCGTGAACAGTGAGATTCGCAGTAAGGGAACCTCGACGGCCGTTTTTCACCATATCGCCAAGACGATGCTGGCTAGAAGGTTCACCTATCAGGCAATAATCCAAACGTTCATTGCGGGACATCAAGGCTTCAACCACTTTAATGGTGCCGTGGGTGGCTTTCGCTTCCTCGTCTGAAGTAATAAGAAAGGCCAGACGTCCATTATGGTTGGGATAGGTGGCAACGAAACGTTCAGCCGCGACAATCATGGCAGCTAATGAGCCTTTCATATCTGCCGCACCCCGGCCATATAGCATGCCATTACGGATAGTTGGCTCAAATGGGGGATATTCCCACTGAGATTCATCGCCCGCAGGGACGACATCGGTGTGTCCGGCAAAGGCTAATGTCGGGCCTATGCCGCGATAGGCCCAAAAATTGTTTGTATCGCCAAAGGGCATTCGTTCAATGGTAAAGCCAATTGCTTGCAAATGAGCGATCATAATATTTTGGCAACCTTTATCGTCCGGGCTGATAGAGGGTTGTCTGATGAGTTGTTGTGCAAGTTCAATTACAGGGCAAGTCATTTCAGAGTGCCTCAGCAAAAAATTGCTGATACTCATCCACCTTATAACCTAATAGGCAATCACCTTTTGCAGAAATTAATAGTGGACGTTTGATAATAGCGGGTTGTTCCAACATCAACGCTTTTGCTGCGTCAGCATTATTAATTGTCGTTCGTTGTTGATCGGTCAGTTTACGCCAGGTTGTACCACGGGTGTTAATTAATGATTCCCAACCCAGTTTGTCAATAAATGACTGCAAAAGTGTTGCATTGAGTCCATCAACACGATAATCATGAAACAGGTAAGTAATTTCCTGTTCTTCCAGCCAACGACGGGCTTTTTTTATCGTGTCACAATTCTTGATCCCATAGAGAGTAAAAGCGGGTTGAGAAGATTTATCCAATATCATTTAACAGATCCTTAAAAAAAATTTAAATACCTAAACATAATGCTGGAAAATGCCTGTTTTATCTAGATGATATCCTGATTTTTATTATCGGAGATACCAAAACAGGAGACTCAATTTTATTGGCCTGTTCTCATAGGGGGTATTTGCTACATAACATTTACTACATAACAGCGATAAGAGCCGACCCTCGGTAATAAGCTCAAGGAGCGGCTCGGAAGAAGTATTAGGCTACTCCATTTTTCCTATGTTGCAAATACATGATTGTTGCAGCCAGGCGGGAACGTACATTCAGTTTTTTTAACAAGTTTCTGATGTGTACCTTCACTGTCTCTTCAGAAATAAATAAGACATCAGCAACTTCCTTATTGGTCATGCCACTGGAAACTTCTTTTAATACATCTAACTCACGTTTGGTCAATTCAGATAAAGGATCAACATGTTTATGACGGTTAGCGAGATGTTGGTATATTTTTTCACTAAATACAGTTTGTCCACGAGCAGCATGGCGAATACTGCTTAATAACGAATCTAAGTCGCTATCTTTAAGCAAGTAGCCATTAGCTCCTGCGTCAATGGCTGCGTAAACATCATTTCGATCATCTGAAACGGATAATACCAGTACATAGGAATTGATCCCTTTTCTACGGATAGATTTAATTGTGTCCACGCCTGAAAGACCATTCATATTGAGATCTATCATAATGACATCAGGTTTCAGCTTGCATGCAATATTTATTGCTTCTTCACCATTGTCAGCTTCCGCTGTCACAGTAAGCGCCCGATCGAGCTCTACAATCTGTTTCAAGCCATGGCGAATGAGAGGGTGGTCATCAACTATCATCACTGAATGGTTATACATTTTCCTTCTCCCTTAAATAAGTAAAGCCACGAAATGCAGACTTTGAATTTGATTAAAAGGCAGTAATTAATGGGTCTGCCCTAAATTAAATTGCTATGAAAAAATTTTATCAAAACCGATTGATTTACAAAGTTGATAGCTCTGTAAGTCCAGAAAGCACATCCTGATATAAAAATATAAATAGCGCAAATTAGTTTGATAAGTAAAAAAAGAAGATGAGTAATTTTCACAAAAAATACATAACTTCACTTCTTTTAATAGTGTTAAAAATCAACATGTTAAATGAATAATTATTAGATTTGTTTTCTTTTATAAAATTTATTTTAATTGAATTTATATTGAGAGTTTTTCCATGTTATAGTTATTAAAGTTACTATAACTTTAATGATATTGTATAAATGATAATGTTTCTTTCTTTAATTTTCCTTGATTAAGTCCCCATCCCAATAAGCGTAATTGTTGCAGACCGCTCTTATAAATGAACAGTGGCACTGCCCAGTTCGCTCTTTTCTTTATGGCAAAGAGTGGCAAAGAGTGGCAAATAAAATAGCCCTATTGAGATAGGCGGTAATAAGTAATGGTATTAGTGGAGAAATTAGGTAGTGCTTTTCATGAGCAAAAAAGTGCTACTTTATTGATAAGATGCTGTCAATGTTATGATTTGACACACAGTACCTATTATACTGCTCCTGCTTTTACTCCAGATTGTATATAAAGGATCCGACGATGGATGAAAAATTAAAACAGAGTGCATTGGATTTTCACCAGTTTCCACAACCAGGGAAAATCACGATTACTCCTACTAAACCTCTGATAACTCAGCGAGATTTGGCCTTAGCTTATTCACCGGGTGTTGCCGCGCCTTGCCTGGAAATTGCAGAAGATCCATTAGCGGCTTACAAATATACTGCGCGTGGCAATCTTGTGGCAGTGATATCTAATGGTAGTGCGGTCTTAGGATTGGGGAATATTGGTGCACTGGCAGGTAAGCCAGTGATGGAAGGAAAAGGTGTCCTGTTTAAAAAGTTCTCAGGTATTGATGTATTTGATATTGAAGTTGATGAGTCTGATCCTGACAAATTGATTGATATCATTGCGGCACTGGAGCCGACGTTTGGGGGAATTAACCTCGAAGATATCAAAGCACCGGAATGTTTTTATATTGAGAAAAAACTTCGGGAAAAAATGAACATTCCGGTATTCCATGATGACCAGCATGGCACAGCGATAATTTGTACTGCTGCTGTTTTGAATGGCTTGCGGATTATGAAAAAAGAGATTTCAGCGGTTCGCTTAGTCGTTTCTGGTGCTGGAGCTGCCTCAATTGCCTGTATGAACTTGCTGGTTGCGCTTGGGTTGCAACGCAAGAATATTGTGGTATGTGACTCTAAAGGGGTGATTTATCGTGGTCGCGATAAAAATATGGAAGAAACTAAAGCTGCCTATGCGATTGAAGACAATGGCAGCCGCACATTAGGTGATGTTATCCCTGGTGCGGATATTTTCCTCGGATGTTCCGGTCCTGGCGTGTTGACTCAAGACATGGTGAAAACGATGGCTAAAGATCCCCTCATCATGGCATTGGCAAACCCTGAACCAGAAATTTTGCCACCATTGGCAAAACAAGTTCGCCCTGATGCAATCATTTGTACTGGTCGTTCTGATTATCCGAATCAGGTTAATAATGTGCTCTGTTTCCCGTTTATTTTCCGTGGTGCGCTGGATGTTGGTGCAACAACCATTAACGAGGAGATGAAGCTCGCCTGTGTTCATGCGATTGCGGATTTAGCGCTGGCGGAACAGAGTGAAGAAGTGGCTTCCGCTTATGATGATCAGGATCTGTTTTTTGGCCCGGAGTATATTATTCCTAAACCATTTGATCCGCGCCTGATTGTGAAAATTGCCCCGGCAGTTGCCAAAGCAGCAATGGATTCCGGCGTAGCAACCCGCCCGATTGAAGACTTTGGCGCGTATATCGAGAAGCTGAATGAGTTTGTCTATAAAACAAACTTGTTTATGAAACCTATTTTTTCTCAGGCTAAGAAAGCGAAAAAGCGTATCGTTTTGGCCGAAGGGGAAGAAGTACGTGTATTGCATGCGACTCAGGAGCTGATCTCTCTTGAGCTGGCTTACCCGATTCTAATTGGTCGCCCCAGTGTTATCGAAATGCGTATCCAGAAACTGGGATTGCATATTGAAGCGGGTAAAGATTTTGAAGTCGTCAATAATGAGAATGATCCGCGCTTCAAAAAATACTGGCAGGAATATCATCACATGATGAAACGTCGAGGTGTTTCTGCTGAACAAGCTCGTCGTGCAGTTATCGGTAATCCCACCCTGATTGGGGCGATTATGGTACTGCGTGGTGAAGCTGATGGCCTGATTTGTGGTACCGTTGGCAGTTACAGTGAACATTACGATGTCGTGAGAAATGTATTTGGTTTCCGTGATGGGGTTCATACTGCTGGTGCAATGAATGCACTGATGTTGCCAAGTGGTAATACTTTTATTGCGGATACTTATGTTAATAATGATCCAACGCCTGAACAATTGGCCGAGATTACCCTTATGGCGGCAGAGACAATCCGCCGTTTCGGTATTGAACCAAAAGTTGCTTTGCTTTCTCATTCAAGTTTTGGTTCCACAGATTGCCTCTCAGCACAGAAGATGCGCCAGACGCTGGAATTGGTGAATAAAATGTCACCTTCGCTTGAAATTGATGGTGAAATGCATGGTGATGCCGCATTGGTTGAAAGTATTCGCCGTGACATCATGCCAGATAGCCCATTGAAAGGGGCAGCCAATCTGTTAATTATGCCGAATATGGAATCTGCCCGTATCAGTTATAACTTGCTACGTGTCACCAGTTCTGAAGGCGTTACCGTTGGCCCAGTTCTGATGGGGGTTGCCAAACCGGTACACATTCTGACACCAATTTCTTCTGTACGTCGTATCGTTAATATGGTCGCTCTGGCGGCGGTTGAAGCGCAAACTCATCCGCTGTAATACCCATCGCCCCTGTTTCCTGTAGGCAGGGGCGGTTTGTTGTAAACGATTCTTATTATCTACATGATGCGCAAAACATTAATAATATGGATATGGACATGATGAAATTTCTCACGACTGTAAAATCTTTTCTGATTATCTGTGGCTTACTGATCTTATCTGGATGTGTATCTGTACAACAAAAAACCGCTCTCCAGGTACTTTCACCGGAACTGACTCAACAAGGGACTATTATCGATCTTAAAACAGGCAACGCCCTGACCCCTGATGAATTGATCAATCGGCTGGCATCACATCAACGGGTAATTGTGGGTGAAAAACATGATAATCCATATCATCATCAGATAGAGCTTTGGTTGGTTCAGCAACTTCCGCTTAAAAGAGAACAGGGGTCAGTCCTGTTAGAGATGATTAATCCTGATCAGCAGCAAAAAGTGAATAAGGTTAAGAGTTGGTTGCAAACTAAGCCTATCGTACGTGAAAGTCGCATAAAAGAGCTTCTTGCATGGCAAGATGGGTGGCGGTGGGAGTTGTATGGTGGATTGGTTATGGAGCTTATGTATCAGCCTTATCCGTTGCTGTCTGCAAACTTAGATCGCAGTGAAATTAAAGCAGTTTACAGTAACCCTCCGACCCTCCAGGGGAATATTTCTGTTGCTGAAAATGTTAAAGCGCAGATTGAAGCGGTGATTAAAGATGTTCACGGTGGTGAAATAACGGAACAACAGTTATCTGCCATGACAGCTATTCAGCAAATGCGGGATCGCAGAATGGCGGAACAGTTACTTAAAGCACCGGCTCCTGCCACACTGATTGCGGGTGGATATCATGCAACAAAAGTAATAGGTGTTCCTCTGCATGTTAAAGACTTATCTCCACAAGAGGATCTTGTTGTGTTGATCATCGCTGAAAAAAGCAATGTACTGGATAGCCAATATGCTGATTATGTCTGGTATACACCAGTAAAAAAACCGTAGATATTTTAAACAAATGGTAATCTTTTCCCCGTATATAAGGGGCCTTGGCACAGGGATGTGCTCAAGTTAACGATACAGGGAAAAATAATTTTCATTAGCATATGAAATTAATTATCATTACTAAATGATAATTAAAATTATGCGCTATCATCCATGTTGACGCTGACACACCCGGCCTTTCAAACGGGGCATTTTAAAAAAGGACTCGTTTCTGCTATTGCTGCTCACCTCATTTTGGTTGGTTGGATTATCTACCAGCCAGACGAAATTGCTATTGATGAACTGATGCCACCGCCGGCGGTGATGATGGAGCTTTCATTGTTAACAGAAGCGACACATCGGGTACAAAAACAGCCTATCGGTATTGAACAGCAACTTTCTGTTGCCAGCCGGCAGCAGGAAAGCGAGATTAATGAGATTAAGACGCCTGAGCTTATTAAAGATGAACAGGCGCAGATTCTGGTGCATAAACCTAAAAAACAGAAAAAACACCATGAGAAGCTTGAAAAAACACCACCGGTGAAGCGCCAGCAGGTAGAAGAACAAGAGAGTGAAAAATCTCAAAGTAGTGCTGCTATGGTGAGCAGTACGGCTATATCTACGAATGTTACTTCGCGGGTTGCTGCTTCTTATGACAGTGATTCAAAGGCTATCGCTGATGCGGATGCACTATGGCGAGCCGAAGTTATCGGGCATTTGAACCGCTATAAACGCTATCCAGAGGATGCACAGAGAAGAAACCGCACGGGTCGGCCTACAGTCAGATTCACTATTGATAAACAGGGCTATGTTACTAACAGTGACTTAGTTCGTCGTTCAGGAACTCATTCTTTAGACAGGGAAGCGAAGCAAGTTCTGGCAAGAGCGCAACCGTTGCCAGCTCCCCCCGATACCGTTTTAAGCGGTAATGGAATTACGATAGAACTTCCGATTGATTTTAGTTTAACTAATTAATACTTTTGAGTGACTTAAGGACAGCAAATATGTTAAGGCAGCAAGCGCGGTTTGCCCTGAAAACTAAAGGGCTGTTATTGATGTTTTTATTAAGCGGCTGGTTGAATCCTGTCGCCGCAGAGGAAGAAATTATGCCACCAAAGGCAATGAAACAACCACACCATATAACTACCCACGGTGATACTCGTATAGATGATTATTACTGGATGCGGGATGATAATCGTAAAGATCAAAAAGTCATTGATTATCTGACAGCCGAAAATAAATATACCGAACAGATGCTAAAACCCGGTGAACAGCTACGGGATACGTTATACGAAGAAATGGTTGGCAGGGTGAAGCAGGATGATCAATCGGTACCCTATACTTATAATGGGTATATTTATCGGACAACCTATGAAACGGGCAAAGATTTCCCAATTTATCAGCGTAAACCTGTTGATGGCTCATCAGATTGGCAGATACTGGTCGATGGTAATGAAAGGGCTAAAGGGCACGAATATTACCAACTGAGTAATTTTGCCATTTCTCTGGATAATAAACGTATTGCGATTGCTGAAGATACGCAAGGACGCCGTAATTATCAGATCTCTTTTAAAGATATTGCTGATAAACAGTGGAATAACGATGTAATAAAAAATACTTCTGGCAACATGGTTTGGGCTAACGACAACAATACGTTGTTTTATGTGCGCAGGCATTCACAAACGTTATTGCCATATCAGGTATTTCGTCACCAATATGGTAGCAATACCAGAGAAGATCAGAAAATATATCAGGAAGAAGATGAGCGTTTTTATTTAAGCATGTCTAAGAGCACTTCCCGCGATTATATTATGTTGGCGATAACCAGTAATTCGACTTCTGAATATTTGCTGATTGATGCCAATAAACCACAAGCTGAACTTCAACTATTTTCTCCTCGTCAGGAAGGCAGAGAGTATTATGTTGACCATTTCCGTGATCATTTCTACATCCGCTCAAATCATGAAAATGAAACTTATGGTCTTTATCAGACGGATGCCATCAATATACCGTGGAAAATAGTCATTGCTCCACGGCAAGATAGTGATCTTGAAGATTTCGATCTGTTTAATGACTGGTTGGTCGTACAGGAGCGAACAAAAGGATTACCAACAATTCGTCAGATTAATTGGCAGACACAGCAAGAAAAACAGATTAAGTTTGATGATCCAAGTTATATGGCATGGATTGATTACAACCCTGAACCCAATACTGATTTTGTCCGTTATGGTTATTCATCCATGACGACACCAAGCTCAACATTCCAATGGAATATGAAAACAGGCGGGCGGGAATTACTTAAGCAGCAGGAAGTAAAAGGTTTTGATAAACATCATTATGAGAGCCAGCGTATTTGGGTGAAGGCCCGTGATGGCATTGAAGTTCCGGTATCTCTGGTATATCGCAAATCACTGTTTAAAAAAGGTCATAACCCAATACTGATTTATGGATATGGGGCTTATGGTATCAGCATGGACCCTTCATTTAGTTCACCACGATTGAGTTTATTAGATCGGGGCTTTGTTTACGCCTTGGTGCATGTGCGTGGTGGCGGTGAATTGGGTAAGAAATGGTATCTACAAGGTAAAGTCGAAAATAAAATGAATAGTTTTAATGACTTTATCGATGTGACTAAAGCACTGATTGCTCAGAAATATGGTGACAGTAAACGTGTTTATGCGATGGGAGGGAGTGCGGGTGGTTTGCTAATGGGTACTGTGATTAATCAGGCACCGGAATTATATCGCGGTGTGGTTGCTCAGGTTCCATTTGTTGATGCCGTGACAACTATGCTTGATCCCTCTATTCCGCTGACCGTAGGAGAATATGAGGAGTGGGGTAATCCTGAAAATAAAGAAGATTATTTCCGGATTAAATCATATAGTCCGTATGACAATATAAAACATCAACGTTATCCAAACTTATTGGTTACGAGTGGATTTTATGATTCCCAAGTGCAATATTGGGAACCGACTAAATGGGTAGCAAAATTACGGGATATGAAGAAAGATAACTCTATTTTGTTATTAGAAACCAATATGAGTGCCGGGCATGGTGGTAAATCGGGCCGATTTAATCGATTAAAAGATACTGCACTGGATTACAGTTTTATTTTGATGCTGGATGATGCTAAAAAGTATTTTCCGCAATTAAAAGATAACTGAAATAAATTATAAATAGTATAAGTTTGTTATTTAAAGCACTGATAAATCATTATCAGTGCTAAATATTTTTATTTTCTAAAGACGCGCATGTGAGCAAATATTGATTTGTATGTATTTGGGATGATTGAAATGAAAATAATGACAAAGATAGCAGGGGCTGGTGTGGTTTTCATTGGGCTTCAAGGGTTTGCTTATGGCGAGGAAAAGCAAGAGAGAAAATCAGATAAGGTGATGAAATTCAGTAGCCTTAAGGTTTCTGGTTCACAGGATGATGCGGAAGTGAGAGCAATGGAAAGGCCCGGTTCATACAGTTCTAAAGGAGAAGATACAAAACTTCAATCAACGGATAGCATATTACGTAGTATGCCTGGGACCTATACGCAAATAGATCCGGGGCAGGGAACCGTGAGTGTGAATATTCGTGGATTAAGTGGATTTGGGCGAGTAAATATGATGGTTGATGGTGTTAGCCAGAGTTTTTATGGTACATCTCCGACGAGTCCAGCTCACGGTACTACTTATAACCAATTTGGTACAATCATTGATCCCAATTTTATTGTAGGAGTTGATGTCAATCGTGGTCAATCTGATGGCTCAGCGAGTGTTAATGCATTAGTGGGTAGCGCTAATTTTCGCACAATTGGTGTAGATGATGTGATATTCGCAGGGAATTCATTGGGAGTACGTACAAAAACAGCGTATGGAAATAATGGTGTTGGCTATAATGGTATGATAGCGGTTGCAGGTAAAACACCTGCTTTCAGTTCTGAAGGTTCAATAGGTGCTATGCTAGCTGTCAGCGGGCATTCAATTGATGCACATTATAAGAATGGCGACGGAGTATTAAGCGATGAGTTTGTTACAGATAAATCGTTTAAGCAAAAACCTAATTCTCAATTAATGAAAATAAAAATTGAACCAAATGAATTTCATGATATGGAGCTAAGTGGCCGGAACTATCACAATAAATTTACTCGCCGTCATATTGATAGTCGGGATATTTATTTAAAATATAATTACACTCCATTTAGTGAATGGGTTGATATAAAATTACTGGTTAGCACCAGTGAGAGTAGTCAACGTTATGAAGGTGATTCACTTTTTAAGTTGCTAAATAGTAATGCAAAAAATAAATCAGATGCAATAGATATCAATAATATTAGTCGCTTCGACTATGGTGATACAAATTTTGAGTTAACATTTGGCAGTAAGTTGATGGAAACCGAATATAGCAGGACAACAAATAGTGTTTATTCTGGTCGAGGTAAAGATGAAAAAGAAAAGAACGAATATAAAAAGAAAGATAGTGAAGTAAAAGAAAATAATGTTTTCGCGCCAAGTGGTAAACAAGATATTGCCAGTATTTATGGTGGATTAAAAATAAATCGTGGAATTTATCAGGCAGATATTACGTTTAATTATATGGATTACAGTGTCAAAGGCTATAAACCGGCTTGTGATCTGCGGATTCCTTGTTTTCCCCAGGGAGCAACCGAATTGGATTTAAAAGAACATGGGTTTAATCCAGGTATTTTACTATCAGCAGAAATTATTCCTGAGTTCCAACCATTCGTAAGTTATGCCCGTTCAATGAGAGCACCAAATATTCAGGAGACTTTCTATAGTAATGAAGGTGGTGGATCTATGAACCCATTTTTGAAAGGAGAGTCATCAGACACTTATCAAATTGGTTTTAACAGTTTCCGCCCAGATTTAATTGTAAAGGGAGATACTTTCCGTCTGAAAGCTGCTTGGTATCATACTAAAGTAAAAAATTATATTCTCAGTGATATCTGGCTTATATGTGGCAATAGGAAAAAATGTAAAGACGATAGTTCGACAGATTACAATGAAGTCGATCCTAACATTAAAATGTATATTTATCACAATAGCTTGACTCCGGTAAAAATACGCGGATATGAAATTGCTGCTGATTATGATGCTGGTATGTTTTATAGCAAATTGGCTTATAGTTGGCAAAAAACGCGCCAGCCAACCTCTGCCGCTACAGCGCATTTTGGTGCAGAGCCGTTGTCACAATTACCTGATAGCTTTATGACGTTGGATACCGGTGTTCGTTTATTTAATGAGAAATTCCGTGTTGGTGCGATTGTTAAATATACCGGTGATTCTCATAGGCTGGACCCAGATCAATATAATTTTGATGAAGATGGGAGGGTTGTACAGCAAAAAGAACCTAAAATTCCAACGATAGTCGATCTTTATAGCGATTATCAGATAAATCACAATGTGCTGCTGAAATTCTCAGTACAGAATTTGGCAAATAAAAATTACTCTGAAGCACTTAATCGTGCAAACTCTTCTCCATTAATGACTGAGCAAACTTCGGCTATGCAAACCGCTCGGGGCCGGACTTATATTGTCGGCGCAGAAATTCGTTTCTGACTTGTAGGAGAAATAAGTGGCAAAGGAAGGCCACTATTTCAGATTTGCAGAGCGTTTTTTCCGTTCTTTTTTGATTTTCAACACCTCACTTTCAATCCAGCCATCTTGTAAACGGGTATTCAGGACATCACCAACACGTACCTGTTTGGTTTGTTTCAGTAATTTTCCATCCGATGTTTGACTAATGTTATAACCACGAGCCAGTGTTGCCAGAGGGCTAACGGCTTCCATCCGTGAACAGGAAACGGCAAATTTTTCTCTGGAACGGCTGATTTGCTTTTCAATCGCCTGTCTTAACCGAAAATCTTGTTGCTGAATCTGTTGGCTATACTGGTGGATCTGCGGGCTAGGTTCCACGTACCAGAGCCGTTGCTGTAATTTCTCATAAGCCAGGCTGCTTTGCTTTAAGTACCGTTGTAAGCTGTCAGTGAGTCGCTGGCGTAAATTGACCAGTAAGTTTTGCTGACGCGCTAGTCGTAAATGAGGGTGTTGTTGCTGTAAACGATGAGATAACAGACTGAAAACACGTTGTTTCTGGGCAAAGAAATAATCCATTGCCATCTCCAACCGCTGTTGTTGCGACTGAATTTGACGTAATAATTCGAGCTGATTACGGCTAACTAACTCAGCGGCCGCTGATGGCGTCGGGGCGCGTAAATCTGCCACAAAATCAGCAATGGTGACATCTGTTTCATGACCGACCGCACTGACTATCGGAATATCACTGTGAAAAATGGCTCTGGCGACACGTTCATCGTTGAAACTCCATAAGTCTTCTAAAGAGCCACCACCGCGCCCAACAATCAATACATCACACTCCCGACGCTTATTAGCTAATTCAATAGCTCGAATAATCTGCAATGGTGCTTCTGTGCCCTGAACCGCTGTTGGATAAATGATGATGGGTAATGATGGATCACGACGCTTTAAAATATTCAAAATATCATGCAGGGCTGCGCCACTGGTTGAAGTAATGACACCAAGCTGTTGAGCAGGGGATGGCAGGGGCTTCTTGTGGCTTTGGTCAAATAATCCTTCGGCATCAAGTTTTTGTTTCAATAATTCAAACTGTTGCTGTAACAGGCCATCACCGGCGGGTTGCATATTTTCAACAATAAGCTGGTAATCTCCTCTTGGTTCATAAAGCGTGATTGTCGCGCGAACCAAAACTTGCTGACCATTTTGTGGCCTGAATGTTACCCGTTGATTGCTACTGCGAAACATTGCCGCCCGCACTTGGGCACGCTCATCTTTCAGCGTGAAATACCAGTGCCCGGAGGCGGGGTGAGAAAAATTGGATATTTCAGCGCTTAGCCAAATTCTGCCCATTTCCATTTCGAGCAGTTGCCGAACCGTCTGATTGAGACGGCTGACAGAAAAAATTCCAGTATTAAAAAGTAGTGACATGTGAGAAAGATCAAATTTCAAAACAATAACTTAATATGCTGATACTAACCTTCATCATGAAGTAAGCAAGAAATTTTTTAATAAAATGCTGGAGGCAACCGATTACGTTCTGTATAATGCCGCGGCAATATTTTATCCCTTAAATTTTCAGCAGCTTGGTGAGATATTGCTTATGTTACGAATTAAAAAAGAAGCTTTAACCTTTGATGATGTTCTGTTAGTTCCTGCCCACTCTACTGTTTTACCTAACACTGCTGACCTGTCTACTCAACTGACTTCCTCCATTCGTTTGCAAGTTCCTATGTTGTCTGCCGCTATGGATACCGTCACCGAATCCGGTTTGGCTATTGCGTTGGCTCAGGAAGGTGGAATGGGTTTTATCCATAAAAATATGTCCATTGAGCGTCAGGCAGAAGAAGTTAGCCGAGTCAAAAAACATGAGAGTGGGGTAGTGACAGATCCAGTCACTGTGGCACCTAAAACAACGCTGCGTGAAGTTAAGGAATTGACAGAACGTAATGGTTTCGCGGGTTATCCGGTTGTCACTGAAGGAAATGAGTTGGTTGGTATTATTACTGGCCGTGATGTACGTTTCGTTACCGATTTGGATCAGCCTGTTACTGCGGTAATGACGCCTAAAGAGCGTCTGGTGACAGTAAAAGAAGGTGAAGCCCGTGAAGTTGTGTTGCAAAAAATGCACGAAAAACGTGTCGAAAAAGCGCTGGTAGTTGATGAAAACTTTCATCTACTTGGCATGATCACGGTTAAAGATTTTCAGAAAGCAGAACGTAAACCGAACGCCTGTAAGGATGAACGTGGCCGTTTACGTGTTGGTGCCGCGGTTGGTGCCGGTGCTGGCAATGAAGCGCGTATTGATGCACTGGTTGCCGCCGGTGTTGATGTTCTGCTTATTGATTCCTCGCATGGTCATTCTGAAGGGGTACTGCAACGTATCCGTGAAACCCGCGCTAAATACCCGAATCTACAAATTATTGGTGGTAACGTGGCGACTGGGGAAGGCGCAAAAGCGCTGGTAGCGGCTGGCGTCAATGCGGTTAAAGTCGGTATTGGTCCCGGTTCTATCTGTACTACCCGTATTGTTACTGGTGTAGGAGTGCCACAAATTACCGCTATCTCTGATGCCGTTGAAGCGCTGGAAGGCACCGGCATTCCAGTTATTGCTGATGGTGGTATTCGTTTCTCTGGCGATATTGCCAAAGCCATCGCCGCGGGAGCGTCGTGTGTTATGGTGGGCTCTATGTTGGCAGGGACAGAAGAATCACCAGGAGAAATTGAGCTCTACCAAGGACGTTCATTTAAATCTTATCGTGGTATGGGATCATTGGGGGCGATGTCCAAAGGCTCTTCTGATCGATATTTCCAAACTGATAATGCCGCAGACAAACTGGTGCCGGAAGGTATTGAAGGCCGTGTTGCCTATAAAGGCTTGCTGAAAAACATTGTCCATCAGCAAATGGGAGGCTTGCGTTCCTGTATGGGGCTGACTGGTTGTGCAACTATTGATGAGTTGAGAACCAAAGCAGAATTTGTTCGCATCAGTAATGCCGGTATTCAGGAAAGCCACGTTCACGATGTCACTATCATCAAAGAGTCTCCAAACTACCGGTTAGGTTTGTAATCCATATTTATTGTGGCCCATATAAGGGCCACTTATCTTTATTTGTTACTTGTTTTTTTGGAATTCACCGCACATGACAACTAATATCCATCAGCACCGCATTCTTATCCTTGATTTTGGTTCGCAATATACTCAATTGATTGCTCGCCGTATCCGTGAAATCGGGGTTTATTGTGAACTTTGGGCATGGGATGTCACTGAAGAGCAAATCCGCGAATTTAACCCAAGCGGCATTATTCTTTCCGGTGGCCCGGAAAGTACCACAGCACAAGGAAGCCCACGTGCTCCTGAATATGTTTTCAACGCTGGCGTTCCGGTTCTGGGCGTTTGCTATGGCATGCAAACGATGTCAGTACAGTTTGGTGGTAAGGTAGAAGATTCTACTGAGCGTGAATTTGGGTATGCTCAGGTTGAGATTAAAGCGGAGAGTGCATTATTCCGTGGGATCCAAGATTCATTAAATGAGCAAGGTAAACCATCATTGGATGTATGGATGAGTCACGGTGATAAAGTTACTGCAATTCCCGAGGACTTTATCACTATCGCCAGCACTGATACCTGTCCATTTGCCATCATAGCAAATGAAGAAAAACGTTTTTATGGCGTGCAATTCCACCCGGAAGTCACTCATACCCATCAGGGACAGCGTATATTGGAACGTTTTGTACTGGATGTATGCCAATGTGAAGCGTTGTGGACGCCTGCTTCTATTATCGAAGATACCGTTGTACGCCTGCGTGAACAGGTTGGTGAGGATCACGTTATTTTGGGGCTGTCCGGTGGTGTTGATTCCTCTGTCACTGCATTGTTACTGCATCGTGCAATTGGTAACCGCCTGACCTGTGTATTTGTTGATAATGGTTTACTGCGTTTGAATGAAGCCACTCAAGTGATGGAAATGTTTGCCGGCAAATTTGGACTGAATATTGTTCATGTTCCCGCAGAAGATCGCTTCCTGACTGCACTGGCTGGCATCAATGATCCTGAAGAGAAGCGTAAAACAATTGGTCGTGTATTTGTTGAAGTCTTTGATGAAGAGGCGAGCAAACAGGCTCAGGTTAAATGGCTGGCACAGGGCACTATATATCCGGATGTCATCGAATCAGCAGCATCTGCGACAGGCAAAGCACACGTTATCAAATCTCATCATAACGTAGGTGGTTTGCCGGAAGAGATGAAATTGGGTTTGGTGGAACCGCTGAAAGAGTTGTTCAAAGATGAAGTACGTAAGATTGGTTTGGAATTGGGATTGCCTTATGACATGTTGAACCGTCATCCATTCCCAGGCCCTGGCTTGGGTGTTCGTGTACTGGGTGAAGTGAAGAAAGAGTACTGCGATTTGCTGCGTTGTGCAGATGCTATTTTCATCGAAGAGCTGCATAAGGCTGATTTGTACAATAAAGTCAGCCAGGCGTTTACTGTATTCTTGCCAGTTCGCTCCGTGGGCGTGATGGGGGATGGTCGTAAATATGACTGGGTTGTTTCGTTACGGGCAGTAGAAACGATTGATTTTATGACCGCACATTGGGCGCATTTACCATACGATTTCCTGGGTCGGGTTTCTAACCGGATCATCAATGAAGTCAATGGGATATCAAGAGTTGTCTATGATGTCAGCGGTAAACCACCTGCGACTATTGAGTGGGAATGATCCCGCGTCCGGCATAGACCGGCACCTGGACCTGCAGCGCGACGCGCTCAAGCAGGCCGGGCTTGCAGCAGCCCGCGCACGTGGCCGCAAACCGAAGCTAGACGACCAGCAGGTGCGCGAGATCAAAGCCCTGTTGCGCGATCCCGATATTCAGGTGGCCGAGGTAGCCCGCCGTTATGGCGTGTCTCGAACCACACTTTACAAGCACGTCGGCGTCATCACGCCGCGCCAATGAGGATTTGGGATGACCCAACAACTAGATGCGCAGACAGCGTGCGCAGCAAGGTTACTCCTAGAGCTGTTGCAGTGCCTGTATGTCCCGTCACGGCAGCGACTGAGGCTTTGGCGACAGAGGGCGGGCTCGAAGCCCGAGGGGCCATTTTCACGCGCTTTGAGGTGGTGGATTTCATTCTCGACTTGGTTGGTTACACAGAGGATCAACCGCTTCACGAAAAGCGGCTTTTGGAGCCGTCATTTGGTGGTGGCGACTTTCTGTTGCCGATCATTGAGCGGCTACTGAGTGCATGGCGGGCAGCAAGGCCGAGTGGTTCCGCGCTCGACGAACTAACCGATGCAATCCGGGCGGTGGAATTGCACCACGAGACCTTTAAGAGCACCAAAGCTGCCGTTGTCGCACTGCTCAGGCGGCAAGGGATCGCTGCGAATGCTGCGGTTACGTTGGCTAGTTACTGGCTGTCGCAAGGCGATTTCCTGCTGGCACCGCTGGAGGGGCAATTTGATTTTGTGGTTGGCAACCCACCCTATGTTCGTCAGGAGTTGATTCCGGCGCCGCTGCTTGCAGAATATCGTAGTCGTTACCTGACGATGTATGACCGGGCAGATATCTACATTCCCTTCATTGAGCGGTCTCTGTCAGTTTTGTCGGATGGTGGCAGCCTAGGCTTCATCTGCGCTGATCGCTGGATGAAAAACCGCTATGGCGGGCCACTGCGCAGCCTCGTAGCCGAGCGGTTCCACCTGAAAGTCTATGTCGACATGGTGGATACACCTGCCTTCCACTCCGATGTAATTGCTTACCCAGCAATCACTATCATCAGCCGTGAAGTGCCGGGGCCAACGCGCATCGCTTACCGCCCGGCTATTGACCGTGCGACGCTGACCGCATTGGCAGGTTTGCTCAAAGCACCTTCGCTGCCGAAGGAAGTCGGCCCGGCGCGTGAACTTGCCCGAGTGACCAACGGTTCGGAGCCGTGGTTGCTGGAGTCGTTCGACCAGATGGCGGTTATTCGCCGTCTGGAGGGGGACTTTCCCCTGCTGGAAGAGGCAGGGTGTAAGGTCGGGATCGGTGTTGCGACTGGCGCGGACAAAGCATTTATCGGGGATTTCGACGCGCTTAATGTTGAGCCAGACCGGAAGGTGCCGCTGGTAACAACCAAAGACATCATGACTGGCGAAGTGGAGTGGCGCGGTCTGGGTGTTATCAACCCCTTTGCTGAGCAGGGCGGACTGGTCGATCTTGACGAGTATCCCCGTCTGCGGCGCTACCTTGAGGCTCGACGAGAGGTGATCGCTGGGCGTCACTGTGCGCAGAAAGCTCCGGCCAACTGGTATCGCACAATTGACCGCATCATGCCGTCGTTGGCTGCGAGGCCAAAGCTCCTGATTCCAGATATCAAGGGACAGGCGCATATCGTCTATGAAAATGGTGAACTGTATCCTCACCACAACCTCTACTACGTCACGTCAGACGACTGGGATTTACGGGCCTTGCAGGCTGTCCTGCTATCCGCTGTCACTCGTCTGTTTGTGGCGACCTATTCAACGAAAATGCGGGGTGGATTCCTACGCTTCCAAGCTCAGTACCTGCGCCGCATTCGCATTCCGCACTGGGCTGAAGTGTCAGAACCGCTGCGCCGTGAGTTAGCCGAGGCTGCTATCAAACGGGACTTGCAAGCTTGCAACCGGGCTGTGTTCAGGCTCTACGACCTAAGCCAAGAAGAACGATCTGCCCTCGGGGGAAATGGAGAATAAATGGCGCTCGATCTCGTCGACTACGAACAGAAAGCCCGCGAAGCCGTGAAGGCGTTTTGGGGCAACCGCGAAGCAGCTTTCGGCAAGCAACCGCGTCCATTTGTAGGGTGGATGATGATGGTTGAGGATGCGCCGGAGTTTCGTAAATCCGTCCGCGACTCGTCGCCACACTTTCCTGTGTTCGAGGAATTCAAGGGCGCGTCATATCTCAAGCGGTATGACCTGCTGTGTCAGCGACTGGTGCAGGAGCAGCTTTACACTACCGCTGCCGTCATCGCGGCGGAGCGCAGCGCGGTGAATACCGGCGATTTCGCGGAGCTGTCCTCGATGACCAGCCTCAAAACGTTCGTGGCAGCTTTGGCAGGCCACGTTGCGGCAGAAGCGGCACGGTTGGGCTGAGATAGGAGCACCAATGTCCGATCTTAGCGGGAGTGAACGTCGGAAACTGGAAAGGCTGCTCGGAATGAGCGGCGGGTACGTCCTCAATTTTTCCGACCGAACCTTCGGCGACTTCTTCGACGAATACCGGGTGGAAATTGATGCCGAACGCTACCGAGCGCGCGGCACGTCGAAGGCTAACCGTATGCGCATCTTCTGGGAGTTGGAGGCGAACTATGTGGTGGGTCGAGTTATCGGCGGTTTGGTCGACTACGCCAGCGAAAAGCAGTGCTTTGGTGACAGCAACCCAGTGCTGATTGACGATTGCCGGAAGATCGCTCAGCGGCTTCTCAGTGACCAGCCGGTTGCTGAGCTAGATGCGCTGATAGCCATCGCGGATGAACGAGATTTCGAGGTGGTGGCGGAGCACGTTCGCGAAGCTATCGAGAAAAATCAACCTGAGGGCGGGTTAGATAGGCTTCATACGTTCGTCAACAAGTTTATCCGTGTAACATGTGCGCCTCACGGCATCACGATCACCCGTGGCAAACCGTTGCATAGCGTCTTTGGCGAGTATGTGAAGGCGTTACGTGATGGAGGTCATCTTGAGTCAGCGATGACCGAGCGTATCTTAAAGTCCAGCATCTCGGTGCTTGAAGCCTTTAACGATGTGCGGAACAACAAGAGCTTAGCTCACGACAACCCAATCCTGAATTATGAGGAAAGCCTGTTGATCTTCAATCATGTTGCGGCCTCGGTTCGGTTTATCAAGTCGCTAGAGGCGAGGATAAAAGCTAAAGTGACACAGGCGAAACACGGTGGTTGGGACGAAAGTATCCTTTTCTAGCCGCGATGGCATCGCACGGAACTTGGCTACCAAACCGTGCACTTTGAAAGGAGGGCGACACCAAATTTATAAGAGTGGGAAGTTCTCAGAGTCTATAGACATCGGTTGAAGCCTAAACTAAAAACACCAATAAAATTAAAGCGTTTTTTGGTGTTTTTATTTGTGATATGCACTGTGGATGTTCACTTTAGGTTGTTGTTAAGACTAGGTTTTTTCAGCTTTATTTTGTCCAGAATCTGGACTGGGTTTAATGACAACAAATAGGCTATGTGCACAAATTCCACGACATCTATACCCGTTATCTTTCAAATTGCCTCTTTGTTGGCTGCACTCGCTCACCCCAGTCACATAGTTAGCTATGCTCCCGAGGATTCGCTCCCTTGCCGTCGCGATGTATCTTGAAATCCATAGGGTATATATCAGCATTGTTTTTTTAGTTGCTCATTCTAACCCTAAGCAAAGGATGGTAAAAAACACCTACTATTAAAGCGGTTTATATCAACAGACATTTATGCGTCATTGACTTACTGTGTGATGGGGCATATGATGATTTCACATACACTTATGACGCACTTAAATATGATATTCATTGAAACTGATATTTTTACTGAGGACTGTAAAGAGTTATTAAGTGGCGATGAATATCGTGAGTTTCAGCAATATCTTGCAGATAATCCCACGGCTGGAGATGTTATCCAGCGTACTGGCGGGTTGCGTAAAGTCAGGTGGGTCTCTCGTGGTAAGGAAAAGCGTGGTGGTGTACGTATTATTTATTACTACAAAGTGGATGTTTCACATATCCGATTGTTGTTGATTTATAAAAAAGGCACAAAAGACGATCTGAGTGAATCAGAGAAGAAAATCCTGAGAGACTTAAATGAGAGGTGGTAGAGATGGATAGTAAATTATTTGCCAGGCTGACTGAAAGTATGACACAGATGAATGAGATTATTAATGGTGAACGTGTGCCCTCTCGTGAAATTAATGTTGAGGCGATAAAAGTAAAGAATATTCGCCAAGCGACAGGCTTAAGTCAAACTGGTTTTGCTAAGTTGATTTCCGTTAACGTTGGGACTTTACGCAATTGGGAGCAAGGAAGACGTGAACCAACCGGGCCAGCAAAAGCATTGCTGAAAGCAATAGAAAAAGATCCTATTCATGTTTTAAAAGCGTTGTCTATGTAAATTAATTATTCGTAAGGTATCAAACCTCGTCTCAAGCGCTGAGGAATCCCCACAAATCAGCGCTAATAAATCAAAACCATATTTTGGTAGATTTTGGCGAGGTGCTTGAGTGTTTTATTAAGCACTATTTCAAATAATATTAGCGGAGAATGGCGTAATACATTCTCCGCTAATGTTAGGTGAGAGATGACTCTTCTTGATTTGATACTATTTGCCTGATAATTAAGGTGTATTCCTTTATTTTCGGCATAAAAACCAATCAGCC
>NZ_NSCM01000041.1 GCF_003287735.1 Photorhabdus bodei
TACGGTCTTGTGAGTGCCCACACAGATTGTCTGATTAATTGTTAAAGAGCAGGCTGAATTAAAAAATGATATTCTCATTCAGCCGGGCTGCGTATACTACGCTTTTCGCCCGCAGAGTCAAGCGCTTATTGGCTTTCTCTCTGCCCGACCTCACAATGTTTATCAGCGTTGTGTCGGTCAGTGGTGGCGCATTATAGGGCGTTCTTTGACGATGGCAATAATTATTTTGAAAAAATAATTCATCCGAACACCAATTAAACAAAAACAGTGCTAAATTGCGATTTAATGCGCAAAATGATAAAAAAAGAGGCAGTTTCCTGCCCCTCATTTCTCGTTAACTTTGCTCTCTCGTTAAATATACAGTTATTGCTTTGCGACGATATGGCTATTTTCCACATCCAGAGTAACTAGTTTTCCTGGCAATAGTTGGCCGGAAAGTATCTTTTGAGCTAATGGATTTTCGATTTCCTGCTGGATAGCTCGCTTCAATGGCCGTGCACCGTAAACAGGATCGAACCCGGCTTCTGCCAACATTTCCAACGCTTGCTGAGTAATCGTCACCTGATAACCACGTTCTTCTAGACGTTTATACAAACGTTGCAATTGGATATCTGCAATCGCTGATAAATGCCGACGCCCTAATGGGTGGAACACAACAGCTTCATCAATACGGTTAATAAATTCAGGTCTGAAATTATGGCTAACAATTCCCATCACTATATCTTTCATTTCATCATAATTTAGACTACCAAAACGCTCCTGGATCATGTCCGACCCGAGATTAGAAGTCATGATTACAACCGTATTACGGAAATCGACAGTACGACCTTGCCCATCAGTCAATCGACCATCATCCAGCACTTGCAATAAGATATTGAATACATCTGGGTGCGCTTTTTCCACTTCATCAAGCAAAATAACGGAATAAGGTCGACGACGAACAGCTTCTGTTAGATAACCACCTTCTTCATAACCAACATATCCCGGCGGTGCTCCTACTAACCGTGATACGGCATGTTTTTCCATAAATTCAGACATATCGATACGCACCATTGCATCATCGCTGTCAAACAGGAAATTTGCTAACGCCTTGCACAACTCAGTTTTACCAACACCAGTTGGACCAAGGAACAGGAATGAGCCAATCGGACGGTTTGGATCAGCTAATCCAGCACGACTACGGCGAATCGCATTAGATATTGCATCGACTGCCTCATCCTGACCAATAACACGTTTATGCAGCTCTTGCTCCATGCGCAACAGTTTATCTTTTTCACTCTCAAGCATTCTGGCAACAGGAATACCCGTCCAACGAGCAAGAATTTCTGCAATTTCGGCATCGGTAACTTTGTTACGAAGCAGTTTCATATGCTTACCTTCAGCTTGTGTGGCTGCGGCAAGTTGTTTTTCCAATCCAGGTATTTTTCCATACTGAATTTCAGACATCTTCGCTAAATCACCACTGCGACGTGCCTGTTCCAGACTGATACGGGCATTTTCCAATTCCGCTTTTATGTGCTGAGTACCCGTAAGTGCTGCTTTTTCAGCTTTCCATTCTTCTTCTAGTTCAGAATATTCGCGTTCTTTTACGAGCAGCTCCTCATTAAGCATTTCAAGCCGTTTTTTACTGGCATCATCAGACTCTTTTTTCAGCGCCTGCTGTTCCAACTTCAATTGGATAACCCGACGTTCCAGACGGTCCAGCGCTTCCGGTTTTGAATCCATTTGCATACGTAAACTGGCACCCGATTCATCGATCAAGTCGATAGCTTTATCTGGCAACATACGGTCTGAGATATAACGATGAGATAATGTTGCTGCCGCGACAATCGCAGGGTCGGTAATTTGTACATGATGATGTAACTCATAACGTTCTTTCAGACCGCGCAAAATAGCGATTGTGTCCTCCACGGAAGGTTCTGCAACATAGACTTTTTGGAAACGGCGTTCCAGCGCTGCATCTTTCTCAATATATTGACGATATTCATCCAGTGTTGTTGCACCAACACAGTGAAGTTCACCACGGGCCAAAGCTGGTTTTAACATGTTACCAGCATCCATTGCACCATCAGCCTTACCCGCGCCAACCATAGTATGCAATTCGTCAATAAACAGAATGACATTGCCTTCCTGTTTAGCAAGGTCGTTCAACACACCTTTCAAACGCTCTTCAAATTCACCACGATATTTAGCCCCTGCTAACAGCGCGCCCATATCCAAGGAAAGAACTCGCTTATTTTTAAGCCCCTCAGGAACTTCACCATTAATGATCCGTTGAGCAAGCCCTTCCACAATGGCTGTTTTACCAACCCCAGGTTCACCAATTAAGACCGGATTATTTTTAGTACGGCGTTGTAATACCTGAATGGTGCGGCGAATTTCTTCATCACGGCCAATTACCGGATCAAGTTTGCCTTGTTCAGCATGTTCAGTCAGATCAATAGTGTATTTTTTCAGGGCCTGGCGTTGATCTTCCGCTCCCTGATCATCAACTTTTTCACCACCACGCATTTGTTCTATTGCCTTAGTGATTTTTTCTTTTGTTGCGCCAACAGCTTTCAATATGTCACTTAATGTGCCACGTTCTTCCAATGCTGCCAGAACAAATAATTCAGAGGAGATAAAATTATCCCCGGCTTTTTGTGCTAGTTTGTCACACAGATTTAAATGACGAACTAAGTCATTGGATGGTTGTACATCACCACCAATACCCTGTACCCGCGGCAAACGTTCTAAAGCCTGCTCAAGCTGATTGCTGAAACGGCCTGCATCGATTCCAATTGACGTTAATAATGGGCGAATAGAGCCACCCTCTTGTTTTAACAGTGAACTCATTAAGTGAATTGGTTCGATGAACTGATTATCATGCCCAAGCGCAAAGGACTGGGCGTCAGCGAGAGCAAGCTGGAATTTATTAGTAAGACGATCCAGACGCATAACACCTCCAATACTGTTCAGAATGTTGCTACTGGAGATTAAATGAGGCCATTCCTCAAATATTCAAGGTTATTCTGAAAAGCAAATTGTGAGATATTCTCTTATGCGCCAATGGATCGCCCTACGGGATAGGTTATATCAGCCAGATTAAAGTTGCCATACGTCCGGTGATCCCATCACGACGATAAGAGAAAAATTTCTCTTTATTACTGACAGTACATTCATCCCCGCCAAAAATCGCTTTCACACCAACAGATTGCAATTTTAACTTTGCCAACAAATAGATATCCGCTAAATACTTTTCGCCAAAAGGTATAAAAGCTCGACTCAAATCAGCATGCTGGATAGTGAATGCTTGCAAAACCTCATTACCAACTTCAAATTTTTTTGCACCAATTGCCGGCCCTAACCAAGCTTGGATCTGATTAGGTTTAGCTTTAAATTGAGTGATCGTATTTTCCAATACGCCGGCGCACAAACCTCGCCACCCCGCATGGGCAACCGCAACCTCATCACCCGCAGAACTGCAAAATAGTACAGGCAGGCAATCTGCTGTCATCACAGCACAAACCTGCCCAGGAATATTGGTATAAACAGCATCAGCTCTATTATCTTCCAGTGGCTGACCATTGAGTCTCACAACACGCGTACCATGAACCTGTTCTAACCAGACTGGTTGCTGAGGCAGTTCTGCCATTTTCGCTAAAATATGCCTGTTTTGTTCAACGACATCAGGTTTATCACCAACATGCTTACCCAGATTCAGGCTATCGTAAGGTGATAAGCTTATTCCCCCTAAACGGGTAGAACTACAGGCTTTTACTGTCGTCGGTTGTGGCCAGTTTGGAAAAATAAGCGCAGTCATTTACCAATCCATTTCGTCTTTAAACGCTTCCGCATCTGCTTTTAATGCCTTAATCAGCATCACCATATCTTCAGGTAATTCAGCGTGCCATTCCATTTCAATGCCGGTTATCGGATGATAAAGACGCAGCATCGTGGCGTGCAATGCCTGACGATCAAAATTACGCATTACCTCGCGGAACTCATCAGAAGCCCCTTTCAAAGGACGAGGACGACCACCATACAAAGGATCGCCCACCAATGGGTGACTAATATGGGCCATGTGAACACGTATCTGGTGTGTTCTGCCAGTTTCCAATCTCAGCCGTAGACGAGTATGTGCCCTAAAATGTTCCATTACCCGATAATGGGTAATAGCCGGTTTGCCCATTGGATGCACTGCCATATGTGTTCGTTTTGTTGGATGACGAGAAATTGGCTCTTCAACAATTCCACCCGCCGTCATACAACCTGTCGCTACCGCTTCATATTCACGGGTAATTTCGCGTAGTTGGAGTGATTCGACTAAACGTGTTTGAGCGGGAACCGTTTTAGCAATGACCATCAGCCCTGTCGTATCTTTATCAAGACGGTGAACAATGCCTGCCCGAGGAACATCGGCAATTTCAGGATAATGATATAACAGTGCATTCAATACCGTACCATCTGGGTTTCCTGCTCCTGGATGGACGACCAAATCACGCGATTTGTTTATGACTAGAATGTCATCATCTTCATAGACAATATTTAACGCAATATCCTGAGGTTCCCAACGCGCATCTTCTTCAATGATGGCATCAATTGCAATTTCTTCACCTCCCAGCACTTTTTCTTTTGGCTTATTGATTAATTTGCCATTAACCTGAACTCTGTCATCCAAGATCCAATTTTTTATGCGTGATCTTGAATAATCAGGGAACAATTCAGCCAAAGCCTGATCTAAACGTTGACCGAGCTGAGATTCGGCGACTGTTGTATTAAGTCGTATTTGTTGTGCCATATATTGTTTCTACACTTACGTTGAGTTTTGACGGCAGAGCCGTTTAATTTAATATAGTGTGCTATTGTAACTCGATCTTTTGCCGGGAGCTTCATGGATAGTCTCCCAGAAAAACACTCAGAGGATAATCAACACGTGATGATACGCATGAAATATCTGGTGGCGGCAGCCACATTGAGCCTGGTACTTTCCGGGTGCTCTGGTAATAAAAATGCTGTCCCCGACAGCCCACCCGCGGAAATTTACTCCAAGGGTCAGGAAAAGCTGCAAAAAGGTAGCTATTCCGATGCGATCAAGCAATTGGAAACCCTCGATAATCGCTATCCATTTGGCCCCTATTCGCAGCAAGTACAACTCGATCTGATTTATGCTTATTATAAATCCTCTGACTTGCCAATGGCTCTCGCTTCTATTGACCGTTTTATACGCCTGAATCCAACTCACCCCAACATTGATTACGTTCTGTATATGCGTGGATTAGCTTCACAAGCCTTAGATAACAGTCTATTGCAAAGTTTCTTCGGCATTGACCGCTCAGATCGTGATCCTGAACACGCCAGGGTAGCATTCAAGGATTTTAGTCAATTAGTACGCTATCATCCTAACAGCCTGTATACTGCCGATGCTATTAAGCGTTTAATGTTTATCAGAGAGCGCCTGGCAAAATATGAACTTTCTGTTGTGGAATATTATAACAAACGTGGAGCTTATGTCGCGGTGGTAAATCGAATTGAACAAATGTTACGTGATTACCCTGATACACAGTCAACTCTCGAAGCGCTGCCTTACATGAAAAAAGCTTATACACGTTTGGGTTTAACAGCCCAGGCAGATAAAGTAGCAAAACTCATTGCTGCTAATCCGGTATAAAAAAGCAGATGATAAAACAGCGGTGGGTACCGCTGTTTTATTTTTACTTATGAGATCTAAAAAAGACTACTTATCAGCAGAGTTGAATAAAGACTCAACTTGTCAATAGTGTCCCATTAGCTTCAATCCTGCAATAGATATTCTTCATATTTTTACCACTAATCACAATTACTTCAACTAGTTGCCTCATATCTGGTTAAATAGTGATTTAGATCACCTTTTTCATGAAAAAGAAATGTATGCTGAAATTATTGAAGGTGGATAATCAATAATGAGAGGTAACTATATGATAGTGAATATTACCAGCAAACAAATGGAGATTACCCCGGCAATTCGCAACCACGTAGAAAAACGTCTAAATAAACTAAATAAATGGCAAGTAAATCTGATAAATCCTCATATTATTCTATCAAAAGGGCCTCAAATTTTTAGGGCTGATGCAACCATAAGTATACCAAATGGTATGCTAGTTGCCGGTGCAAAACATGAAGATATGTATATCGCTATCAATGAATTATTAACAAAACTGGAGCGCCAATTGAATAAAGTACAGCATAAGGGAGAAGCACGCCGTACTGACAACAGTGTTAAAGAATCAAACCTTAACCTAGAAACAGAATTAGAAACAGAACCAGAAATATCACAATAAAATAACAATGACTTGCCTGTGACGCGTCCAATTTGGACGCGTTTTTTGTTGACAGAAACAACAACATAAGGTTAATTAACAAAAACCACCGTAACCCTTGTCCAATGCGGACGGCTGCCGATGAAATGGCAAGCAAATGGGAAGCTTCGCCCGATTGGGCAAAGATCGGTCACCCAAACTATGAATATGAGAATATGATGAATATAAGCCTGTTTTTCTTTTCTTTCTTTTTTACCTTCCCTTGAGGGAGGCTTTCGTCGTTGAAAAAAGAATGAGAAGACGAACAGCAAGCCTCCCCATCGGGAGGCTTTTTTCTGTCCATTGCAAACCTATTATTATCAGAATGTGAATAACCCATTAGGAACCCATTTATGGATCAAAATAATTTGCTGAAAATACGGGAAAAAGTCAGCGAACTTGATTTAAAGTTACTGATTTTACTAGCAGAGCGTCGCCAATTAGCTTTTGATATTGCCCAAACTAAGTTACAGGATAATCGCCCTATCAGAGACAAGGATCGCGAACGAGAACTACTGGATGTTCTGATTAAAAAAGGAAAAAACCACGGGCTTGATGGCTTTTATATTTCTCGTCTCTTTCAGATGATCATTGAAGATTCCGTACTCACTCAACAGGCATTATTGCAGCAACACCTAAATCAAACACCCCAAGATTCAGCGCGTATTGCATTCCTCGGTCCTAGAGGTTCCTACTCTCATATCGCGGCCCGCCAATATGCCGCACGCCATTTCAATCAATTAATTGAATGTAGCTGCCATAAGTTCCAAGATATCTTCTCCTTGGTTGAAACAGGCCAAGCGGATTACGGAATGTTACCCATTGAAAATACCAGCTCTGGTTCCATCAATGATGTTTATGACTTGTTGCAACATACCAATTTGTCAATTGTGGGAGAAATAACCATTCCTATTGACCATTGCCTACTCGTTGCAAAAGACACAACGCTATCAGAGATCAAAACGGTTTACAGTCACCCTCAACCATTCCAACAATGTAGCCAATATATTAATCAATTCCCACATTGGAAAATTAACTATTGCGAAAGCACTGCCGCAGCAATGCAAAAAGTCGCCGAACAGAATTCACCAGAAATTGCAGCCTTAGGGAGTGAAGCGGGCGGTGCACTTTATCAGTTACAGGTTCTGGAACAGAATCTCGCAAATCAATCACATAATATTACTCGTTTCATTATTGTTGCCCGTCAACCTATTGAAGTTGCAGAACAAGTACCGGCTAAAACGACATTTATCATGGCAACCGGACAGCAGGCAGGCGCACTGGTAGATGCGCTAATGGTGCTGAAAAAACATAATATTATTATGAGTAAACTGGAATCCCGACCGATCAACGGAAATCCGTGGGAAGAGATGTTTTATATTGATGTCCAAGCTAATATTCGTTCAATCAATATGCAACACGTCCTGAAAGCATTGGCGAAAATCACTCATTCATTAAAGGTATTGGGATGTTACCCAACAGAAAGCGTGGTACCGGTTAACCCTTCCTGATTAAAAAGAACCGGGTATTCAAATATCCGGTTCAGATGATTGGCTTTTAGCGTTTTAACTATCAATGAGAAAATTTTTACTGCCTTTAACCTTTTGGTTTAAGGCTCTTTATTTATTCCGTAAATCTCGATTTTTCAGATTAAATAATATGGATTATCGCTTTTCGTGCCATCTGAAAACAAGGGATTAAAGAATATCTACTTATTCACATAGGATTAAATACGTTTTATCTGAATGTGATAAAACCGGCGTTAGTTTTATCTGTCACCACGGTTTTAAAATCTGGGAAAAAACCGCAAGCATATCACGAAAAAGAAGGCAAAAGCTTTAATCATTAAAGGTAAAACAGAAATGATTAAAGCTTTTTTAAAGCAAGTAAAAAATTCGGTGTTATACTGACGCTGGAAGAGAAAACATCAGAAAAGATAGATTTTAAACTTATTAACAAGGTGACAAAATGACAACATTAACCACAGAAAAAGAATATGATATTGTATCAGCATATTTATCAAGAATAAGCTTATTAAGAAGATTTGCTCAAACAAAAGATGTTGAATGGCTAGAAGATGCTTACAAAACATTAGAGGTAGTCGTTCAAGAAAGCAAAGAAACCTTCAGATTAATGAGTTTAGAAGCGGAACAAAAAGAACAAAAACGTTTAGAAATATTAAGAATGATTGAAGAAATCGGCCTTAATCCTAATACTATTAATATACCTGTTACCTTCTCTGATTTTAAACCTAAAAAATCAAATGCAGGAAAAGGAAAGACGAGAAAACCTAAGTATCAGTTTAATGACAACGGAGAAATTAAATACTGGTCAGGAAACGGGAAAAAACCATCAGGTTTACAAAAATTACTCAATGAAGGCCATTCATTAAATGAATTTTTAATTCAAAAATAAAAAACTTCGGAATAAAAATAGTCTCACAAGTTTATTATCTGTTTAATATTATTTACTTTTACTTTTACTTTTACTTTTACTTTTTGCTTGCATTTGCTTTTTTGGCGATCGCAAGCGCCTTTTTATGGGTGATTAACTCGGTTATTAATTAAAAAAGTGTAAAAAAACAGATACCCATTAATGCCAAATTTTTAAAAGGTGAAGGGCATCTAAAAACAGCCTACTTCCCGCCATATTTAATTTATTCATCAGAGATGCTATATTTTGCTTATTTTACATTTAATTGACCTGACATAACTATTTAAAAACACGAATACAGAAAGATTAAAGCTTTTGTATAAAAGGCTGATTTAAATAACGTTTCGTAATTATGCTACACATAGCCTTCTTCAACCCATTGTTATACATAGAATTATGAGTGGTATAAGATGTAGCACTATTTTGAAATCTTATTTAACTCAATCAATGTAACTTTTCAGTAAGAGAGTTAATTTTATTGAATCTAAATCCATCAACTATTAACAAAAAGTTGAAAAGAGATCAGCACATAGAAGAATATTATTCGAATGAGTTACTATTCAGGTATTTTCTCACCGTTACTTTACGAAGAAAGTTATAAAAACAATGCAATAAAAAAGGGTAAAAACACACGGTTAAAACCTTATACCAATTAAACTCAAAAACTAAAACCATGACTTTTAATAACAACTTAAAAACTGCCCATCATAAAACCATCAGTGAAAAATAAGCAATAAAAATCGGTTTGTTAATGCTTAAAACGGATATGATTAATGCTCATTGAGCGTAAAACACCGACATACCATGATGGTTAAATTTAGTAAAAAACAGGTGTGAAAAAGGGTAAAAAAACACGGTTAAAACCGTATACCGATTAAACCCAGAAGTTAAATCCATGACTTTTAATAACAGCTTGAAAACTGCCTATCATAAAGCATCAGTGAAAAATAAGAAATAAAAACGGGCTTTATCAATGCTTATATACCTCAAAAAAAAAGATAAATAAGAATATGAATAGCTTTATCCGTTTACCAGAAAATATATCTCCCAAAAAAACCATCTTTAATAACGTTTTCAACCGTGGGATAAACTTTTCATAAACCAGTTAAATAATCCGATGATAAAAAATCCGCGTAACAAAACCCGCAAATAAATAATTTAACCAAATAATAACTCAGTTACTCTCACGTTATTATATTGCACATTTACTATGTAAAGCTGAATACCTTAAATACGCCAGTTTAAACTTGATTTACACGATTTTAATCCGTCCAATAGCATTGCTTTTCTACGGTTTAAGTTAAACTATTCCTCTATTTTATGCCTTTAATGTGATCTAATCTGCAAAGCCTTTCACCCTCATTAATACAATTAAACTTGTCAACAATTTGAACAGGGTATTGTCATATCCGGTTCTTTTTATACCTGTTATCTTTCAAGTTGCCTCTTTGTTGGCTGCACTCGCTCACCCCGGTCACATCGTTACCTATGCTCCCGGGGATTCGCTCCCTTGCCGTCGCGATCCATCTTGAAATCCATAAGGTATAGTTATTGGCGACTATCATTCGCTTGTTGAAGCAATACCCTGCTCTCTCTCATAAAATGAGGTGCATAATCACCAAACCATGCACTAACATCTTCAAAATTGCTGACAAAAGCCCGTTTGTCTTGGTTTTCCAATATCTCTAACGCTTGCCCGAAACTTTGATGATAACGGCGTATAAGATCAATATTCTCTGGTGATGACATAATAATATCCGCGTAGAGCTGAGGATCTTGTGCAAATAAGCGCCCGACCATGATCAGTTCCAAACGGTAAATAGGTGAAGATATTGATAACAGTTGTTGTAAATCCGCACCTTCCTGTGCGAGATGTTGCCCATAAGCAAATGTCGTGAAATGGCGCAACGCCTGAATAAAGCTCATGTTTTTATCATGCTGTTCAGGGCTCATCTGATGCAAGCAAGCCCCCCAAATCAACAACTGTTCTAAAAACCATTGATAAGCTTCCTCTTGACGTCCGTCACAGTAAACAACAACTTGTTTTACCAAACTACC
The DNA here is from genome assembly GCF_003287735.1 of Photorhabdus bodei. GTDB lineage: Bacteria > Pseudomonadota > Gammaproteobacteria > Enterobacterales > Enterobacteriaceae > Photorhabdus > Photorhabdus kayaii. Next base: position 10,809 of record NZ_NSCM01000041.1, read on the forward strand.
AACATCCGGCCCAAACATAGGATGTAATCCCAACACTGGACCTTTATGCACATCAAGCATGGCTTGTAATGGCTGCTGTTTTACGGACGCCAAGTCCACCAAAATGCAATGGTCAGGTAATGGCGGTAAACGGCGAATAACTTCTTCTGTCAAATGAATCGGTACACTGATAATCACCATACCCACTCCCGCCAGAATTTGTTCCGCGTTAGGCCAATCTTGCGGTTCCAGATTTCTGACTTCATAACCAGACAAAGTTAACAAACGGCCAAATAGTTTCCCCATTTTGCCCAAACCACCAACAATGACTATCGGCCCCAATTGAGGGCAAAGTGTTTTAAACCCTTTGTTATTTTCACTGGTGTAGGACTCCCGCATAATACGGCGCAGAATATCTTCAATTAAATCCGGTGGAACACCAAACTCTTCAGCCTCCTGCCGACGTGAAGCAAGCATCGCCATTTCTCTGTCAGGTGCATAAATTGACAACCCATTCTGACTTTTTACCTCACCAATCTCCGCAACCAATTCCAGACGCTTTGCCAGCAAGCCCAGCAAAGCTTTATCCACTTCATCAATCTTATCCCGCAATTGAGATAATTCAGCCACCATATTTATTATCCCGCTTTTTTCAATACTGCCATTCTTTGCGACAATTGCATGCTAATTTGCTGATGTAATTTTCTTAGAATTGCCTCTGTCGTCTGCCAACTAATACATGCGTCAGTCACTGATACACCATATTTCATTTCACTACGCGGTTGCTCAGAAGATTGGTTACCCTCATTAATATGGCTCTCCAACATAATGCCAGTAATAGATTGATTACCTGAAATGATCTGATCTGCGACAGAATCTACAACCAAACTTTGGCGACGAAAATCCTTATTAGAGTTACCATGACTACAATCAATCATCAAGGATGGTAATAATCCAGATTGAACCATTTGCTGTTCACATTCCATTACATGTTGGGCGCTGTAATTAGGGGTCTTACCACCACGTAAGATAATATGCCCATTCGGGTTTCCTTGTGTTTGTAATAAACACACCTGCCCCGACTGATTTATTCCCACAAAACGGTGTGGCATAGCAGCTGCACACATCGCATTAATTGCAGTGTTCAAGCTACCATCAGTCCCATTTTTGAAACCAACAGGCATAGATAAACCTGAAGCCATTTCCCGGTGTGTCTGGGATTCCGTGGTTCTCGCACCAATTGCAGACCAACTGAATAAATCCCCCAAATATTGTGGACTATTCGGATCTAAAGCTTCTGTTGCAAGAGGCAATCCCATTTTAACTAAACTAAGTAGTAAACGGCGAGCAATATGCAGGCCAGCTTCCACATCAAATGAACCATCCATGTATGGATCATTAATAAGACCTTTCCAACCCACTGTTGTACGAGGCTTTTCAAAATAGACACGCATGACAATGTACAAGCTATCACTCAATTCAGCAGAAAGGGCGGCCAAACGGTGAGCATAATCCAGAGCCGCATCCACGTCATGAATAGAGCAAGGACCACAGACTACCAGCAAACGGGGATCACGGCGCTGAATAATATCCGCAATTGTTTTACGTGCATTTGCAATAACATGCGGATCATCATCACTCAGTGGGTATTGTTGCTTTAATTCTTTTGGAGTGATAAGAATTTGCTCACCACTGATGTGAACGTTATTAAGTGCATCTCTTTGCATGAACATGTCGATTTTCTCCTCAAATTATCATTCTGTACTTATTTGTTTTTATGCATTTGACTAATAACATATCACGCGTCGTAAAGAATACAATCCAAAAGTGTAAACATACTCAAAACATTGTAAACTATTATTTACAGAAAATAAAAAAGGCGTCAATTCAGTGATAAATCTATTCTAGAACTGAATTATTTCATATAGAAATAATTATCTTAAAATAAGATTAATATCAAAACACAAGAGTGCAATATTTGAGTCAATATTTTATGATTGTTAATCCTTTATTTTTCTATTTAAAATCATTAGGTGAAAAATATATTTACCTTATTTTTATTATTAAAAAAAGATAATATCAATAATCACAGTTTATATTTCATATAAAGTTAACGAATAGCACCCATAAAATATTAAGCTATACCCAACTCGATTTTTCATTAATTTATTAAGAGAAATAATAATATGACTATAGCTCGCTATAGAATAATTGGATGCGTATTATTTAGCACTTGTTATGAAAATAATCTGTGCCACCAGATCACTCTTTTAAATTCAATATACCCGTCATCTTTCAAGTTGCCTCTTTGTTGGCTGCACTCACTCACCCCGGTCACATCGTTATCTATGCTCCCGGGGATTCGCTCCCTTGCCGTCGCGATCCATCTTGAAATCCATAGGGTATACACTAATATCAGCAGTCTGAAGCCGGAAAATCCGGCCTCTTTATTAAAATATCTGTTACAAAGCTTGCTGTAAAAAAGCAATTAATTCCTGATTAACTTTATAGGGTTGCTCCAATGTGGAAATATGCCCTGCATCCTGGATGATAATATGATCACAGTGCAATATTTCAGCCATTAAATAACCCTCCAGAGGCGGGCGAGGCGTATCTTGTTCGCCAGTCATAACAAGCGAGGGAATATCCAGTTTTTCCAACAAATGAATTCTATCTTCACGCCCAAATATTATTCTACCTAACGGAATAATACTATTACGCAATATTTCCGCAGGAATGGCTGCCAGACGCTGAGTTAATTCATCAACCAAATGCTGAGCCGGTTGCTGGCTAAAGAAGGCTGGCACTATCTGCTGTTGCAAAATAGATTGAGGAATCGCACCAACCTGCTCTATCGCATCCAACATGGCAAAGTATTTTGTATGAGTCACTTCAGGTTCTAATCCGACAAAGGTATCCATCAAAACCAGTGCTTTAACTCTGTCCGGTGCCATAGCCACCAACTCAATTCCCCACATACCACCAGCAGATAAACCAATGATAGCGAATTCCTTAATACCAAGTTGATCCATCAACGCCAGGTAATCCCGAGCTAAATCAGCCAAAGTGCTATGTTGTTCCGGTAGCTCTCCCGAGTTTCCATGCCCCCAGAGATCAGGAGCAATCACCCGGTATTTTTTACTTAAGGCCTCGATCTGAGGCTCCCACATAGTAGAATCAAACAAATAGCTATGCCCGAGTAATAACGGGAAACCTTCACCTTCATCTCGGTAAGCCATCGTTTTGTTATGTATTTGAAAAGTTTTCAAAGCAAATCCTTATATACCCGTCATCTTTCAAGTTGCCTCTTTGTTGGCTGCACTCACTCACCCCGGTCACATAGTTACCTATGCTCCCGGGGATTCGCTCCCTTGCCGTCGCGATCCATCTTGAAATCCATAGGGTATAGTGAGTTAGTCATGTTTAAAATTATTCTAAAACTCTCAAAATAATTGTCTTTAAGATTATTACGATCTGATAATAATATATTGTCGAATGATTTATCGATGAGTAAAAATCCCCCTTCATCAAAGTCGGCATTTATTACACTCTTGGGAGTGTAATAAATGATTCTCTAGAAACCCGCCCGTATTCAACCTGATTCTTCATTACAATAATTAAAATACAGGAGAGCCAAAACCAAATTGATGACCACGCCCACAAGACGCGGTTTTAAGTTGAGAATAAAAAAAAGAGGCCAGCAATTGCTGACCTCTTTAACGATAACTTTCGGATGTAACGAAAGCGTATTATTTACTGTTCAGACGCTCTTTAATACGAGCGGCTTTACCAGAACGCTCACGCAGATAGTACAATTTAGCTCTACGAACAGCACCACGACGTTTAACGCTAATGCTGTCTACGACTGGGGAGTGAGTCTGGAATACACGCTCAACACCTTCGCCGTTAGAAACTTTGCGAACAGTGAATGCAGAGTGCAGACCGCGGTTACGGATAGCGATAACCACGCCCTCGAATGCCTGCAGACGTTTCTTAGCACCTTCTACGACCCATACCTTAACTTCCACGGTGTCACCCGGACGGAATGAAGGTACGTCTTGCTTCATCTGCTCTTGTTCAAGTTGTTTAATAATGTTGCTCATAATAATTCTCTTACCCTAGGTAAACTGATATATCAGAGACATTCCCTTCGGGGATATGTCTGGATTAATTAGTTGCTTCAGTTAGATGTTCCCGTTGGAACTCTGTTAGCAATATCCTTTGCTCGTCAGTCAGAGCTAGGTTTTCCAGAAGTTCAGGTCTTCTAAGCCAGGTCCGGCCAAGCGATTGTTTCATCCGCCAGCGATTAATTTCAGCATGATTTCCAGACAGCAACACTGGTGGAACTTCCATACCATCTAATACCTCCGGGCGAGTATAGTGCGGACAATCCAGCAATCCATCAGCAAAAGAGTCCTCCTCCGCTGATGCCTGACGCCCCAGAACGCCCGGAATGAACCGAGAAACTGAGTCAATCATCGTCATTGCAGGGATTTCACCACCGCTGAGCACGTAATCACCGATAGACCATTCTTCGTCAATCTCGGTTTGGATCACCCGCTCATCTATCCCTTCATAGCGGCCACAAATCAAAATCAGTTTTTCATTTGTTGCCAGCTCACAAACCCCTTGTTGGTTGAGTTTGCGTCCCTGAGGTGAAAGATAAATCACTTTTGCACCTTCGCCTGCCGCAGTTTTTGCTGCATGAATGGCTTCCCGTAAAGGCTGAACCATCATCAACATGCCTGGACCACCGCCATAAGGTCGATCGTCAACGGTACGATGCCGGTCATAGGTAAAATCCCGTGGATTCCAGCATTCAATACTTAACAGGCCATTTTTCACTGCCCGGCCAGTTACCCCATAATCGGTTATTGCGCGGAACATTTCAGGAAACAGGCTAATAACCCCAATCCACATTATCGCGTCCCACTCATTTCAACCGCTTATAACCGGAGTTTAAAAACCAGGATCCCAATCTACTTCAATGGTTTTAGTAGCGAGATCGACTTTCTTGATAACCTGCCCATCAAGAAACGGAATTAGCCGTTCCTTGATACCGAATGCATCTTTCAGGTTTGCTTTAATTACCATTACGTCGTTAGAACCGGTTTCCATCATGTCGTTGACAGTCCCCAAGTTATAACCCGCCGTGCTGATTACCTGGCAGCCTATTAAGTCTTTCCAGTAGTAATCACCCGTATCCAGCTCTGGCAGTTGTTCTGAATCTACAATAATTTCGCAATTAGTCAGTAAATTCGCAGCATCCAGATCATCAATACCTTTAATTTTGATGATCATATCCTGATTGTGGTGTTTCCAGGTTTCTAGTTCGATGTGTTGCCACCGGCCTGCCCGTTGAATAAACCACGGTTGATACTCAAAAATGTCTTCGGCATGTTCGGTGGAAGAAAAAACTCTGAGCCAACCACGAATACCATAAGTTGAACCTAATTTTCCCAATACAATTGGGTTTACAGGCGGTTCAAAACAGGTTTGCTTGCTCATAGTTACCACCGCGACAGATTAAGCTGCTTTTTTGGCGTCTTTGATCAGTGTAGAAACACGATCAGACACAGTTGCACCCAGACCAATCCAATGTTCAATACGGTCCAGATCTAAACGCAATACTTCTGCTTTCCCTGTTGCAATAGGGTTGAAGAAGCCAACGCGCTCGATAAAGCGACCATCACGCGGGCTGCGGCTATCGGTCACGACTACTTGGTAAAACGGACGCTTTTTGGCGCCGCCACGAGCTAAACGAATTGTTACCATAACATCCTCATTAGTTAACAAAACAACCAGACTTCATCGAGGAACGAAGTCCGGTTATCAGATAAAAAGCCCGAAAAGTTTACTCACTTTGGCGCAAAAAGCAATCCAAAGTGGATATTCTTCGAGACTTTATCGATTAACGGCCCATAAATCCGGGTGGCATCATGCCTTTCATACCACGCATCATTTTTGCCAAGCCGCCTTTCTTCATCTTTTTCATCATGCGCTGCATTTCGTCGAATTGTTTAAGCAAGCGGTTAACATCTTGAACCTGAGTGCCAGAACCATTAGCAATACGACGTTTACGAGAACCTTTGATTATTTCTGGTTTTTGTCGCTCTTTACGCGTCATGGAATTGATAATAGCTTCCATTTTCACCAGAATTTTATCATCCATCTGGGATTTCACTGCATCTGGCACTTGAGACATCCCCGGCATTTTGCTTAACATGCTGGCCATTCCCCCCATGTTACGCATCTGCTTTAACTGATCTAGAAAATCATTTAAATCGAAGCCGTCACCTTTCTTTAGTTTAGAAGCCAGCTTTTCAGCCTGGGTGCGATCGACTTTACTTTCAATCTCTTCAATCAGGGAGAGAACATCGCCCATTCCAAGGATTCGAGAGGCAATACGATCCGGATGGAATGGCTCCAACGCATCCGTTTTTTCACCAACACCCAAGAATTTAATCGGCTTACCGGTAATATGACGAATAGATAGCGCAGCACCGCCACGGGCATCACCATCGACTTTCGTTAACACGACACCGGTCAGTGGCAATGCTTCATTGAAAGCTTTCGCGGTATTAGCTGCATCCTGCCCCGTCATTGCATCAACAACAAATAGGGTTTCTACTGGATTGATGGCTTTATGAACCTGTTTGATTTCATCCATCATTGCTTCGTCAACATGTAGACGACCCGCAGTATCCACCAAAAGCACATCATAGAATTTCAATTTGGCGTGCTGTACCGCTTGAGTCACGATATCAACGGGTTTTTCCTGAGCATCGGAAGGGTAGAAATCAATACCAACCGCCTGCGCCAAGGTTTCAAGCTGTTTGATAGCCGCTGGACGATAGACGTCAGCAGATACCACCAAAACTTTTTTCTTCTGTTTTCCTTTCAGAAAGCTACCTAGCTTGGCAACGCTGGTCGTTTTACCCGCGCCTTGTAGGCCCGCCATTAATACGACAGCAGGCGGCTGAGTAGAAAGATTCAGTTCACTGTTAACTTCCCCCATCGCCTTAACGAGTTCATTCTGAACAATTTTGACAAACTCTTGGCCGGGAGTCAGGCTTTTATTAACCTCGTGGCCTACCGCGCTCTCTTTAACACATGAAATAAAATCACGCACTACAGGCAATGCGACGTCAGCTTCAAGTAAAGCCATGCGAACTTCGCGCAGTGTCTCTTTAATGTTATCTTCGGTCAGTCGCCCACGGCCACTGATATTGCGCAATGTGCGCGATAGTCTGTCGGTTAAATTATCAAACATTGTCTCTGCTCAATTTTTAAAAATGGGCTACCTGTAAGGCATATTCCGCAAATTATAACACGATGGAAAGGGATCTCTGCACAGAGATTCACGCCGATGATTAACAACGGTTGGAGGCTATCCTTGCTGGCGGTATACTTAAGCTTTAATTCAACCTAAAACTATCGCTAAAACGACTAATGCCATGCCAGTATTTTCTATAATTTCTTCATTCGCTTATTTATTCAGCCTGGTACTGATTATTCCCGGCTTGCTGCGGAAACCGAAAGGATACCGCAGGCTGGCATTACTTTCCGCGATTGTCGCTTTAATTTGTCATGCTATTGCACTTAAACACCAGATATTCCACGTCAGCAGCGGGCAAAACCTCACCCTCCTAAACCTAGGTTCTATCGTCAGTTTACTTACTTGTATCATAATGACAATTGTCGCTTCTCACGGCCGTGCTTGGTTCCTGCTACCCATTGTTTACAGTTTTTCCATGATAAATTTGGTTTTAGCGAGTCTTATGCCAGGTGAATTCATTACCCATCTAGAGGCCAGCTTTGAATTATCTATCCATATTGGGTTGGCGCTTCTTGGTTATGCGACTTTACTTATCGCCGCATTATATGCATTACAGCTTGGGTGGTTGGATCATCAGCTTAAAAATAAAAAACTCACTTTTACGCCAGATATGCCCCCATTAATGTTCATTGAACGCAAAATGTTTCATATCACTCAGCTTGGCGTAATATTGCTAACGTTGACGCTCTGCACCGGCATCCTCTACATGGATAATATTTTCAGTAGCGAAAACATCAATAAAGCAATTTTGTCTATTATCGCATGGTTTGTTTACATTGTTTTATTATGGGGTCACTACCATGATGGATGGCGCGGTAAACGCGTTATCTGGTTTAACCTGATCGGCGCATTTACCCTGACACTCGCCTATTTCGGTAATCGATTATTGCAGGAAATCATGATTTACTAGGAGTATTATGTTCAATCAATACTTGGAAGGAATTCTGCTTTGGAGCATGTCTCAACAAGCACATTACTGATTATTTTAATCATCATGGTCATTGTCTCAGCTTATTTCTCCGCCTCCGAGACAGGTATGATGACAATGAATCGTTATCGCTTACGTCATCTGGCAAAGCAAGGGAACCACTCTGCCCGCAGAGTTGAAGCATTACTTCGTCATCCTGAGCAGCTCATCAGTCTGATTCTTATCGGCAATAATCTGGTTAATATTCTTGCTTCAGCACTCGCTACTATCATTGGTATGCGTCTTTACGGTGATGCCGGAGTCGCTATTGCAACCGGTATTCTGACGTTTATCGTACTGATATTTTCTGAAGTTATGCCAAAAACGATAGCCGCTCTCTATCCTGAAAGAGTCGCTTTTCCGAGTAGTTTTTTGCTCCGCCCGTTACAGAAAATCATGCTGCCGTTGGTCTGGGTGCTAAATAAAATTACTTTATTGTTAATGCGTTGCCTTGGTATCAAACAACCTACTGGCTCTAGTCACGCAATGAGTAAAGATGAACTTCGCACTATTGTGAATGAGTCAAATGCCAAGCTATCACAGCAAAATCAGGCTATGCTGACTTCAATTTTAGATCTGGAAAAAGTCACAATCGGCGACATTATGGTTCCCCGTAATGAAATTATTGGCATTGATATTAATCATGACTGGAAATCCATCATACGACAATTAACTCATTCACCTCATGGCCGGATCGTGCTTTACCGTGATTCACTTGATGATGCCATTGGCATGCTTCGTGTGCGTGAAGCTTACCGACTGATGACAGAAAAAAAAGAGTTCACCAAAAGAAACCTGATAAAAGCAGCAGATAAAATCTATTATGTCCCCGTCAGCACACCACTTAATATCCAGTTAGTAAATTTCCAACGTAATAAGGAGAAAGCCGGGCTCATCGTTGATGAATACGGTGATATTCAAGGTCTGGTCACTGTTGAAGATATCCTCGAAGAGATTGTCGGTGATTTTACCACATCAATGTCTCCTTCTCTGGCAGAAGAAGTTTCACCACAAAGCGATGGGACTATTTTGATTGACGGGACAGCCAATATCCGCGAATTAAATAAAGCCTTTAACTGGGCATTGCCTGTTGATGGGCCACGAACGGTTAATGGTATGGTGCTTGAAGAATTAGGAGAAATACCCGCACTTAATGTACAAGTGCAAATCGGCAAATATAATTTTGAAGTACTTTCAGTCAACGATAATGTCATTAAACAAGTTCGAGTCACTCCCATTAGCCAATTTCCTGAGCAAAAAGCACAAGCCATTTAAATCGAGGCGGAAAATTGACGCCGTTGGAGGCTCACCTCCAACGGCAAGTTCCTGTTAATATACCCGTCATCTTTCAAGTTGCCTCTTTGTTGGCCGCACTCACTCACCCCGGTCACATAGTTATCTATGCTCCCGGGGATTCGCTCCTTTGCCGCCGCGATGCATCTTGAAATCCATAGGGTATACTTCATCTCAGGAACCCGAAATATTATCACTGCTATGGAACTACACTTTCAATTCGGTCAGTTTTTCTTCTGGCAATGCCAACTCGTCATTCTTATTAACGAGGACGTCTGAATCAAGAATATGACGTGCAATATCCTGAGCTTCTGTCAGTGAATGCATGTGATAAGTACCACATTGATAAATATTTAGTTCTGGGATCTGGCTCTGATCTTTCACTTTCAAGACATCAGCCATAGCCGCTTTCCATGCGTCTGCAACGCGTATTTCCGCCGGGGCGCCAATCAAGCTCATATAAAAACCTGTTCGACATCCCATTGGCGATATATCAATAATTTCAACACCCTCACCATTGAGGTGATTGCGCATAAAACCAGCAAACAAATGCTCAAGTGTATGAATACCCTTTTCAGGCATAACCTGTTTATTGGGTATACAGAAACGTAAGTCAAAAACTGTGATGGTGTCGCCATGAGGCGTTTTCATAGTCTTAGCAACTCTTACGGCTGGCGCATTCATACGAGTATGGTCAACAGTAAAACTATCCAGTAAAGGCATTTCTTTATCTCCACAAAAAATTCAGATTTTTCTTCAAGCAAATGAAACCTTTTCATCTGCCACCGGTCGTAAAGAATGAAAGACGCGTAATTATTATCCCTATTCTCTAGAAAATCCCATTTGGCCACTTTTACTTGTGGCCATTTTTTTCTAGTATCCTGTTTGTTGTTTCAGATGTTTCAGATACTCATCAAAACTCATCGTATCCTCACGTTCCAATGCGTCTTGTCGCTCTACGGAGGCCCTGCGTTCTATAGCGAACTGCTCGTCGCTAATAACCTCATATTTCTCATTGATCAGTTGCTGGCGGTATTCATCTGCTAGTTCCAGTCCAAAACCACCAATGCCCTGGCTCTTCACTTTTTCCAGCACACGGGCCGATAAAGTCAGTGATGAATCATCAAACATAGCAATTAATTCTTCGCAAACCTTTTGATACTGTGTGCCAGAACAACTATCCAATATTGCGGCAACCCGTTTCAAGTCACTAAATAACTTTTTGCCAACTTTTACTAGCGGTTCTTCCACACTTCCACAACCAAAGCCAATCATTTGCTCTGGTTTACGCCCTTCAAGGATCACTCTATTCCAATTCTTACGGCAACAATCTAATTCATCACTGCCCATTTCCGGCGCTTCGGCAAGCACACACCATATTAAGAATAGGTCAAGAAAACGAATTTGTGTTTCATTGACACCAATCGCAGCAAATGGATTAATATCCAATGAACGAACTTCGATATATTCCACTCCCCCACGCAACAAAGCGTCAGAAGGCGATTCATTCCCTCTAGTGACACGCTTAGGTCGGATTGGCGCATACAACTCATTTTCAATCTGTAAGACGTTGGTATTGAGCTGAATATATTTATCACCTTGCTTAGTGCCCAACTTAGCAAACTCGTCAGATGGCTTGTGAATCGCCTTTTTCAGCCCTTCAATATAAGTATGTAGGTTATTAAACGTAATATTCAGATCGCTCTGTGATTTATTGGTGTACCCCAAATTACTCATTCTTAGTGAAGTCGCATAAGGCAGATAACAAGTTCCATCTTCTGTCCGTTCAAAAAGAAAAGAAGTCTCTCTTCCACGTAAGAACGAGGAACAAATTGCCGGAGAAGCACCAAACAAATATGGGATCACCCATCCAAAGCGATAATAGTTACGGATCAAGCGGAAATAACCATTAGAGATCTGTTCTTTACCACTCTCCGCGTCTTCAACACCAGCCCAAGCACGCCAAAACTCAATTGGCAATGAAAAATTATAATGAACCCCGGATATGGTCTGCATCAACGCGCCATAACGATTTTTCAGACCTTCACGGTATAAGGTCTTATAGCGACCAACATTCGATGCACCATATTGAGCCAAAGTGATGTTCTCTTCCGCATCAATAAAGCATGGCATACTTAATGGCCACATTTTTTCTTTGTCCAGCAAACGCGCCGTGTGACGATGAATATCGCCAAGAAAAGAAATCGTATATTTTATATCATCACCAACTGGTGTTATGAATTCCAACAATGACTCAGCAAAGTCAGTAGTAATCCATTTATGCGTAAGCGCTGCACCAAGTGTTTTAGGATGTTCTGTTATGGCTAAACTACCATCTGAAGTAATACGCAATGTTTCACGTTCAACACCGCGACGAATTCCCTTTAAAATTGTCGGATGCGCCTCTAGCCATGATAGAGCCTTTGATACGTCCGGGATCAATTCGACCTCCCGTAGTGTTTTAGAAGAATTTTTATAAGGGTTTACTTTATCTTAAACAAGCCAAATTGTCGCTGATTAGATAGATAAGCAAAAATATTTCAGCGTCATACCGAGGGCAGGTTGGTTACGGCAATACAGGTAGAAAAGAAAAAGCCCTGCTGTTTAAGCAGGGCTTGATATGGCGCATCCAGAAGGATTCGAACCTCCGACCGCTCGGTTCGTAGCCGAGTACTCTATCCAGCTGAGCTATGGATGCATGTTCAGTTTTTTACTCTGGTAAAAGATAGCAGTTGCTTCGATTACCTGAATGGTACCTTGGATGATTTCATCTCAAGGTTAAATTGGCGCATCCAGAAGGATTCGAACCTCCGACCGCTCGGTTCGTAGCCGAGTACTCTATCCAGCTGAGCTATGGATGCGTGTTCAGTTTTTCACTCTGGTAAAAGGCAGTAGTTGCTTCGATTACCTAAATGGTACCTCAGATGACTTCATCTTAAGGTTAAGTATGGCGCATCCAGAAGGATTCGAACCTCCGACCGCTCGGTTCGTAGCCGAGTACTCTATCCAGCTGAGCTATGGATGCGTGGTTTAAATGGCGGTGAGAGAGGGATTCGAACCCTCGATGCAGCTTTTGACCGCATACTCCCTTAGCAGGGGAGCGCCTTCAGCCTCTCGGCCATCTCACCGTACGCTTTCTCTCGAATCGCGACTCAGAACTTTTGTTTAAGCTCCTCGTCACTGCGTGGCGCACATATTACTTTCCCAGATTTATAAGTCAAACAATTTTTCTAAACCCGTGTTTGTTTGAACACTTCACACACAAGATGTGTGGTTTGACACCAAAAAGTGTATTTTATCAGCAGCAAACTATTACACCTTCAATTAAAGTGCATACAAATCATTATTCGCCACAATAACATGATGGGAACACTCTGTTCTTACGATAGAAAAACAAAAAAGATGGGAAAATAGACAAGAGTTTAAGAATTTAGCACAACAAAAAATACCAACAGAGGTGAAATCCCTCAAAAATGGCGCCCGGTTCTAACAGAGATAGGACGCCAACTTAGAGTCAATAAGTTGTTGGCTGAGATTTTTCGGCCTGAATCCGCTGATAAATTTCTTCACGGTGAACAGAAACTTCTTTAGGGGCATTTACACCAATACGAACTTGGTTACCTTTAACCCCTAGTACTGTAACTGTTACCTCATCGCCTATCATGAGCGTTTCACCAACTCGACGAGTCAGAATAAGCATTCTTTGCTCCTTGAAAATTTAAAAGAGTCGGGTCTTTCGGTTTCCCCGCTATTATCCATCAAACACCGTGAAAACGTAAAACAATAGTATATGCTTAAAGTATAAGCAATTTTAAGCGCATTTCCTATCTATATAGTTTAGCCAAAATAAATAAATATGCGCTCAACCTTTTAACAATTTCACAACAAGATTTCAAGGCACCATAAAAACAACTCTATGGTGCCCTCTAAACTCAGGTAATACCGCTTATAGCCGCGATACTACCCACTCTTCCACGCTATCCAAAGCAGAAGGCAACGCTTCAATATCAGAACCACCTGCTTGGGCCATATCAGGACGACCACCGCCTTTACCACCGATTTGCTGAGCTACAGAGGAAATTAACTCACCTGCTTTTATTTTAGCCGTCAGATCCTTTGTGACCCCAACAATTAAGCTGACTTTATCATCACTTATAGTGGAAAGCACAATAATTGCTGAACCTAGTTGATTTTTCAGATCATCAACCATCGTTCTCAACATCTTAGGCTCTGTATTGCTTAACTGACTGACCAACAACTTCACACCCTTCACTTCTTTCGCTTTGCTTGCTAAAGAAGAGCTCTCTTGTGCAGCCTGTTGATCTTTAAGCTGTTGAAGCTCTTTTTCCAACGCTTTGGTTCTATCCAGTGTCACCCGCACTTTTTCACTCAGGCTATGAATATCACTTTTCACCAATTGAGCAATATCCTGAAGTAAATCAACCTGTTGATGTACAGATTCCAACGCTTTTTTACCTGTAATCGCTTCGATCCTACGGATACCCGCAGCCGTTCCAGATTCAGCAATAATACGGAACAAGCCAATATCGCCGGTACGATTCGCGTGAGTCCCTCCACATAATTCAGTGGAGAAATCCCCCATTGACAGTACACGGACTTGCTCTTCGTATTTTTCACCAAACAGTGCCATTGCACCTTTGGCTTTTGCTGTTTCTAGATCCATCAATTCAGTAACAACAGGTGAATTTTGACGAACTTCGGCATTAACCAAATCCTCAACCTGACGGATCTGTTCTGGTTTCATCGCTTCAAAGTGAGAAAAATCAAAGCGAAGGTATCTATCGTTAACCAGAGAGCCTTTCTGTGATACGTGCTCACCCAAAATTTGACGTAATGCAGCATGTAACAGATGGGTTGCTGAGTGATTCAAACGAATTGCATCACGACGTTCAATATCAATAACCGCATTGATGGTATGGTTTACACTTAAGGTACCTTTTTCAAGCTTACCAATATGACCAATAGCCTGACCATATTTTTGTGTATCAATAACACAAAAAGCACAATTGGTATTACTCAGAATACCCGAGTCACCAACTTGTCCACCGGATTCAGCATAAAAAGCAGTCTTATCCAGGATAACAATCGCTTCTTCACCCGCTTGAATTTGATTCACTGATTCACCATTACGGAAGATAGCAGTTACTGTTGCCTGCTGTTCGTTATGATCGTAACCAGAGAAATCGCTGCGTTCATCAACTTTGATCAATTCATTATAATCAGTACCGAAACCACTTGATTCACGAGCACGACGACGCTGATTTTCCATTGCTACTGCAAATCCCGCTTCATCAACGCTAATACTACGCTCACGGCAAACATCAGCGGTTAAATCCACAGGAAAACCATAGGTATCATACAAACGGAAAGCCGTTTCGCCATCCAGAATATCACCGGGCAGTTTTGCGAGTTCATCGTCTAATAACTGAAGACCACGTTCCAGAGTACGAGCAAACTGCTCTTCTTCTGTTTGCAAGATCTGCTCAACAATTGCTTGCTGGCGTTTAAGTTCTTCCCCCGCAGCTCCCATCACTTCTAGCAATGGCGCAACCAGTTTGTAGAAGAAGGTTTCTTTAGCCCCCAACATGTTACCGTGACGGATAGCTCGGCGGATAATACGACGCAGAACATAACCACGGTTTTCATTAGAAGGAACTACACCATCACAAATCAAAAATGCACATGAACGAATGTGATCAGCAATAACCCGCAGAGACTTATTACTCAGATCATCTGTAGCACCAGTGACATTAGCAACAACTGTAATCAAATCACGGAACAGATCGATCTCATAATTAGAATTGACGTGCTGCAATACAGCCGCGATACGCTCCAGCCCCATACCAGTATCTACTGATGGTTTTGGCAACAGCTCCATCGTGCCATCAACATGACGATTGAACTGCATAAAGACGATATTCCAGATTTCAATATATCTGTCACCATCTTCCTCTGGGCTTCCTGGCGGCCCACCCCAGATATGCTCACCATGATCATAAAAAATTTCAGTGCAAGGGCCACAGGGACCGGTATCACCCATTTGCCAGAAGTTATCCGATGCATAAGGCGCACCTTTGTTATCACCAATGCGGATAATTCTTTCTGCTGGTATTCCGACTTCATTCTTCCAGATATCATAGGCTTCATTATCTGTCTGATAGACAGTCACCCATAATTTTTCTTTAGGCAAATTAAACCAATCTTTACCCGTCAGAAGTTCCCAAGCATAACTAATAGCATCATGTTTGAAATAGTCGCCAAAACTAAAATTACCCAGCATCTCAAAGAAAGTATGATGGCGTGCGGTATAACCTACATTTTCTAAATCATTATGTTTACCACCAGCACGAACACAGCGCTGAGCAGTTGTTGCTCGGGAGTAAGATCTTTTGTCCTGTCCAAGAAAGACATCCTTAAACTGGTTCATCCCTGCGTTGGTAAACAGCAGTGTTGGGTCATTATTTGGCACCAAAGAACTACTTGGTACGACTTGATGCCCTTTAGTATGAAAAAAGTCGAGAAACGCTTGACGGATCTCAGCGGTGCTTTTGCTCATAATTGTCCCAAAATCAAGCTGGAAAAAACAGATTTATGAATTGGTTAGGTGGGATATTCCATCACCTATTTTCAACTCACGAATAAACAAAGTGGGGATAAGATAAAAGTTCTTCTATTAGAAGTATACCCGTCATCTTTCAAGTTGCCTCTTTGTTGGCTGCACTCGCTCACCCCGGTCACATAGTTACCTATGCTCCCGGGGATTCACTCCCTTGCCGTCACGATGCATCTTGAAATCCATAGGGTATATACCCGTCATCTTTCAAGTTGCCTCTTTGTTGGCCGCACTCGCTCACCTCGGTCACATAGTTACCTATGCTCCCGGGGATTCACTCCCTTGCCGTCGCGATGCATCTTGAAATCCATAAGGTATAAAATCCCATATACATCCATTCGCTGGCAGCATTGTAAATCGTCTAGGTATTTTCTGAAAGCATGATCGCATAATATGGATAATATCGCTTTCTGAGAGAAGAAACCGCGTCATTATTAACGCGGTATAAGTTTGATGACAAAACTTTTACAGCTTTGAATACAAGAATGGAGACTACCGATATTATTAGATTAGAATTCTTCGTTATTCATCTCTTCGTTTTCATTGGCTTCATAATCAGAAGCAGCACTATTGAATTCGCCGGCATTGTGCAACAGCATTTCACGTAATTTTTTATCCAGCTCAGTAGCGACTTCAGGATGTTCTTTCAGGTAGATGGTAGCATTCGCTTTGCCTTGACCAATTTTATCGCCATTATAGCTGTACCATGCGCCTGCTTTTTCCACCAATTTATGCTTCACACCTAAATCGATTAATTCACCATAAGTGTTAATGCCTTCGCCATACATAATCTGGAATTCTGCTTGCTTAAATGGCGCTGCCACTTTGTTTTTTACCACCTTGACACGGGTCTCGCTACCAACGACCTCTTCGCCATTTTTCACAGAACCAATGCGACGAATATCCAGACGAACAGAAGCATAGAATTTCAGCGCGTTACCACCGGTGGTAGTTTCAGGGTTACCAAACATGACACCAATTTTCATACGAATCTGGTTGATAAAGATCAACAATGTATTGGAGCTTTTCAAGTTACCGGCCAGTTTGCGCATTGCCTGACTCATCATTCGAGCTGCCAGCCCCATATGAGAATCGCCAATTTCCCCTTCTATTTCGGCTTTTGGTGTTAAGGCAGCAACGGAGTCTACGATAATGACATCAACAGCGCCGGAACGTGTCAACGCATCACAGATCTCAAGAGCCTGTTCCCCCGTATCGGGTTGAGAACACAACAGGTTATCAATATCAACACCCAACTTCTTAGCATAGATAGGATCAAGAGCGTGTTCAGCATCAATAAACGCACAGGTTTTACCTTCACGTTGTGCCGCGGCAATCACCTGTAATGTCAGCGTTGTCTTACCAGAAGATTCCGGGCCATAGATTTCAACAATACGCCCCATCGGCAGGCCACCAGCACCTAATGCAATATCCAGTGACAATGAACCCGTGGAGATAGTTTCAACGTCCATTGAACGGTCTTCGCCCAAACGCATGATGGAACCTTTACCAAACTGTTTTTCAATTTGGCCTAGTGCCGCTGCTAGTGCTTTTTGTTTATTTTCATCAATAGCCATTTTTACTCCCTCGTAAGCAATGAAAGGGCTCTCTCACTGCCGATGAATAATTTCTGATACTAAAACATTGTTTGTAATTATACTGTATAATCATACAGCATCAAGTTAATTTTTTATACCCGTTATCTTTCAAGTTGCCTCTTTGTTGGCGGCACTCGCTCACCCCGGTCACATCGTTACCTATGCTCCCGGGGATTCACTCCCTTGCCGTCGCGATGCATCTTGAAATCCATAGGGTATATAATCTCTGATAACAGTGTCTTCAGAGAATAAATGACAGCTTGAAGGCGTACTTCATTTCGATCACCATTAAAACAACAACGGTGGGACACAACTTCTACCCCATTTACCGTTAGATATGCAAACCCAAACCACACGGTACCAACAGGTTTTTCTTCGCTGCCACCATCAGGCCCGGCAATGCCACTGACCGAAACCGCCAGATCTGCCTGCGCGGCTTTCAGTGCTCCCACGGCCATTTCTCTCACAACCTGTTCACTGACAGCCCCATATTGCTGTAAAACGGCTTCTGACACACCAAGCATCTGATGCTTAGCTTGATTACTGTATGTCACAAAGCTTCGGTCAAAATAAGCAGAGCTACCGGCAATATCTGAAATTGTTTTCGCCAACCAGCCACCGGTGCAAGATTCAGCGCAAGTCACCCACAGTTTTTGCTGTCTCAGCTTCTCTCCCAGTTCAATACTAAGCTGAGTCAGAATTTTTTCACTCATAACACTCTCTTTATCCGGTAAAAGATCCATTTCTTTGAAACCGGTTCCAAATCCACAAACTCGTGATTGTCAACGCCAACAGAGTACCAAAGCCTATCCCTGTTGTAGCAACCGGGACGCCTATTTTAATAACCAATGAATACAAGCCAAGCATCAATAACATGGCGATATTCTCACCCAAATTCTGTACTGCAATTGCATAACCGGCCCCAATCGTTTGTCTGCCACTTTCCTGCAATAATGCATTCAGTGGAACAATAAACAAACCGCCAAAAATACCGAGAATGATTAATAAGACGTAGGAAGCCCAAATACTTTGCTGAACAGCAAAAATGACCACCATCACGCCGATTAAAACACCAGCAGGCATACAACGGTGGACTGTTTTAAGGGTGATGAAACGGGCAGCAATACCTGCACCAATAATAATGCCGACAGCAACCATCACATTAAGTATTGTCGGCGTGCTATTGTCAGAAATTCCCAGAACAACAGGTACCCATAAGACCAATAGGAATCTCAATGTTATACCCGCGCCCCAAAACAAACTCGTACCAATTAAAGAAAATCGAGCTCCTTTGTTATGCCAAAGAATACAACAAGATGAAGCAAAGTCTGTCAGCACCTTTTTCAGATTCCAGCCTTTATCCTGACGCACCGCCGATAATCGAGGGATAAAGAAATTAGCGACAACAGCGATACCATACATCAGTGCACAAACAAGCAGTGCGACAGCCAAATTCCAATCAGACAAAAAACCGCCAGCAACAGAGCCCGTAAGAATGGCAATTATCGTTGAAGCCTCCATCAAACCATTAGCCTTTACTAAACGATCACCATCGGTCAATTCAACCAAGATTCCATATTTAGCCGGTGAATATGATGCAGCCCCCACGCCCACCAAGGCATAACCCAGAAATGGATCATATCCCAGGCAAATAGTAAACGCGCCCAACAACTTTAGGCTATTAGCAAACAACATCACACGATTTTTCGGGAAACGATCAGCAATTTGTCCCACAAAAGGCGCCAATAGGATATATGCCAAGACAAACACTATCTGTAATATCGGCTGACTCCAGTCAGGATAAAACTGGGCTTTCAATTGCGCCAGGATCGCAAACAACAGCGCATTATCGGCAAAAGCCGAAAAAAACTGCGACACCAACACAGCTTTCATACCGCGGGTTAATAGCGGTTGAACAATGGAGGATGCATTCACGATTATTGTTCCTATTCAGCTTCACTTTCCAATAACACGATTTATTCCTGTTTAACAAAATGTTTCTCCTGACCGAGGATAGTACAGAATCCCCGTTCATCAATTGAAACAATATCTCCAGTATCGAACCAATCAAACTGAATATTCCCATACTCATCTTTTGCCGCTGGTGGTTCTAAATGATTTGGATCTTCAACTCTCAGATACCCCTTCATCATATTCGGGCCACGTAGTTGCAAACGTCCCCCCGTCTTAATTCCTGCTACTGGAATCAAACGGGATTCCATTGCTGGCAAAATCCGCCCAACAGTACCGACCTTAGCCATCATCGGCACATTTAATGCAATGACAGGCGCACATTCTGTCATGCCATATCCTTCTAAAATACGAATACCGAACTTGTCTTGCCAAATCTGTTTAGTATTTTCAGTGAGCTTTTCAACACCGGCTATAACACAACGAAGACGCGCAAAATCATACGGATGAGCAGAATAGGCATAATTCTCCAGGAAAGTGGATGTACCCAATAATACGGTACAGTTACATTCATATACCAGTTCTGGTACTACCCGATAATGCAATGGATTTGGGTAGAGGAATATTCGACTACCAGACAACAGTGGAGTGAATAAGCCAACAGTCAATCCAAATGCATGAAATAGCGGTAGAGAAGACATAAAACGGTCAAGTGGATTGAAATCAGTAATGGTTTTTATCTGTTCCACATTGGCTAACAAACTAGCGTGACTGTGAACTACACCTTTTGATACAGCTTCTGAACCGGACGTAAATAGTACCAAAGCATCATCATCTGGTTTTTGTGCCACCATCGCTTGCTTCGGAAAAAAGAGGTGCCACAAGATCCATAATTTATCCAGCAAAGTCACTGTGCCTTCCAAATCTTCAAGATAAACCCAGTTAACCGCCGTAACTTGCTCGGATAAATGTGTTAATCGCTCCTTTTTCAGAAATTGCCGGGAAGTCACGATAGTTTTAATACTGGCAACCGCTAGCGCATTCTTCAATCCATGACTGTCGGTTGTATAGTTTAGTAAAGCCGGTATTCTTCCTCTCAAAGATGCCCCGAATATCGCAGCGACCATAATAGTGGCATTAGGTAAAAGAAAACCAATCCGTTCCCCCTGGCAGGTAAAACGCTGCAAAATACGACTGGCAGCCAGTACTTTTTTAAGCAGACTGTTATAACTGTCTTCTTTAAAAGAAACATCTTCAATACAGGGCTTAAAACGACCAAATTGTTTTCGTGCAACCAATAAAGATTCAAATATTGTTTCTTGCGGTCGGGTCGCCATTCGTGCATTCATCATTATTTCATGCAAACGCTCACCGGCTAAACGACGTCGTTGCTCCGAACTAGACGCATCCGGCATCGGCAATTGTGTCGCAGGCAGGATTTTCATTGTCACCTTCGGAAAAAGGTGAAGTTTGAAAATACCTTTTAATCGGCTGAATAAGGTTCTTTCTAACCCTTCAAAACGAACAGGAACCACAACGGCTTCGGATATCGCCGCAATAAAAGCTGCCCCATCATAGATTTTCATCAAAGAACCGGTAATAGTAATTCTTCCCTCAGGAAAAACAACTATTGGTCGCCCTTTTTCTATTTCTTTAACCAGTATCCTGACAGCCATTGGATTTATTGGGTCTAAGGGAACTATTTCAACATAGCGCCTTACCAGTTTCATAAAACCACGATTTGCAATGTTGGAATAGACAGCAAATACTGGCTTAACCGGCAAGAAAAGTGTCAGCAAAACACCATCAAGAAAAGAGACATGATTAGGCGTGATAAGGCATTTGGGGTGGTTAAATTGTTTAATATCTCCTTCTATTGTTAAACGAAACATTAAACGAAAAACAAGCCTTAGAAATTTAAACAACATATTCGTATCTCAACCCATTTGAAAAAATAAATAGAAGATACTATTTATTATTCGACACTGTAATATTCCTATTTCTCTATAAAAAATACTAAAATAGTGTCAGAAAACTATTCCAGAGAACATAATTTCTTTCACATAAGTTGTAATTTTTTCCGGTGAAAGTTGCGCATTAATAATATGGTTCGCACATTCACAGTAGAGATTTTCTCTGGCGGCAAGCACTTCTTCCATTTCTTCAACAATAGATTTTCCCGTCAAACTAGGGCGTTGGGTACTTTCTGGTTGCCGCATTAATCGCTCAGCCAAAATGCTCGCTGAAGCTTGAAGATAAATCACCGTGCCATTTTGTCGCATATATTGGCGGTTTTCAGCGGAAAGAATGATCCCTCCACCGGTAGAAATAACACAATTGCTTTGAGTAACTTGTTGTAAAGCTTGACTTTCTAATTGCCGAAATTGTTGCCATCCTTGCTGGTTAACAATATCCGCAATGGTCATGTTACTGGTTTGTTGGATATGGTGATCAGTGTCAATAAATGTGTACGATAATTCATTGGCTAATAATTTTCCAACCGTCGTTTTTCCTGCCCCACGTGCACCTACAATAAATAATATTTGGTTCACTGCCTGATATCCTTGATAAATTTCATCGTTAAAAATATATTAACGCCTATAGTAACCAGAACTTTACATCAACGTAAAATTAAAAGTTAATATATACGGTAAAAGCTACCCCAAGAGCATGATCTTACCGAAACTTCAATATAACCAGACACGCTTCTGGGGTAACAGTAAACACATTACTTACGGATTAAATCATCGCCATAACCAATCCATTTATACGTAGTCAGCGCATCTAATCCCATTGGACCACGGGAATGCAGTTTTTGCGTACTAACGGCAACTTCCGCTCCCAAGCCAAACTGGCCACCATCAGTAAAACGAGTGCTAGCATTCACATAAACCGCGGCAGAATCAACCTGACGAACAAAATAGTCAGCATTGTGCAAAGATTGAGTCAAAATAGCATCAGAATGGGACGTACCATATGTACGAATATGATCAATTGCCTGCTCCATATCACTAACAATTTCCACATTCATATCCAGAGATAACCACTCATCACGGTAATCTGCTTCTGTAACATCCACGACCTTAGCAGGTCCATCTTTCAAAAACACCATTGCTGATTTACTCGCATGCAGAGTAACTCCCTGCTCTTCCATGCTCTTGCTCAATGCAGGCAGAAAATCAGCCGCAATCTTCTGATGTACCAGCAAGGTTTCCAAAGCATTACATGCACTTGGCCGTTGTACCTTAGCATTAGTGATTACAGTTAATGCCTTGGCAAAATCAGCACTTTCATCGACAAAGGTATGACAAACGCCAATTCCACCCGTAATAACTGGAATGGTCGATTGCTCACGGCACAGCTTATGCAACCCTGCCCCACCACGTGGAATCAACATATCCACATAGCGATCCATTTTCAGTAGCTGAATAACTAACTCACGGTCCGGTTTATCTATCGCTTGCACGGCTGCGGTAGGTAATCCACTCTGTTCAAGTGCCTGCTGAATGACTTTCACTGTCGCTTGATTGGTGTTATGAGTCTCTTTACCTCCACGCAAAATAACCGCATTACCGGTTTTCAAACACAGAGATGCAACATCGATGGTGACATTAGGGCGCGCTTCATAAATCACCCCGACCACACCCAGCGGTACACGGCGACGCTCCAACCTCAAGCCACTGTCAAGCAAACTGCCATCAATGACTTCCCCTACCGGGTCAGATAAACGGCATACCTGACGAACATCGTGAGCTATCGCTGTCAAACGTTCTGGCGTCAATAATAGACGATCCAACAATGCTTCGCTCATGCCCTGTTCACGGGCCTGAATCATATCAAGCTGATTAGCTTCAAGAATGATTACACATTCCTGCTCTAGCAAATCTGCAATGCGGATTAATGCCTGATTTTTCTGTTTTGTACTTAGCTGTGCCAGTTGCCATGCAGCTTCCCTGGCAGCCTTTCCCATTTGTTCTAACATTATAAATCCTTAACTTACGATCATGTCGTCACGATGAACCGCAACAGCACCATATTCATAACCGAGGATTTGGCTTATCTGTTGTGAATGGTGGCCTGCAATTAAACGTAGAGCATCACTGTTATAACGGCAAACACCATGCGCCAAATCTTTACCAGACAGACTACGAATGCAGATAACCTCTCCACGGGAGAAATCACCTTTAATATTTTTAATCCCTTTCGGTAATAAAGAGCTGCCTTTTTCGCAGATTGCTGTTTCAGCGCCATGATCTACAATAATTTCACCCGCCGGAGGTGCGCCAAAAATCCAACGCTTGCGATTTTCCATCGGGCTTTCCAACCCATGAAAGCGAGTACCTACTGGATTACCTTCAATGACATCAGAGATGACATCTGGTTTATTACCCGCGGCAATAATGACATCAATACCAGCGCGACCTGCAATCCCCGCAGCTTGAAGCTTAGTTGCCATTCCTCCCGTCCCTAAACCGGAAATGCTATCACCGGCAACCATACGTAATTCATCGCTGATGTCATAAATTTCCGGGATAAGTTTTGCGTCTGGATTGCTACGCGGATCAGCGGTATACAGCCCTTCAATATCCGTCAGCAATAACAATTTATCGGCTCCCGCCAGAATTGCCGCTAGTGCAGATAAATTATCATTATCACCAACTTTAATTTCCGCCGTCGCAACCGCATCATTCTCATTAATTACGGGCACAATGCGATTATCGAGCAAAGCCTGTAAGGTATCTCTGGCATTTAAAAAACGTTCGCGATCTTCTAAATCCGCCCGGGTCAATAACATTTGCCCAACATGGATACCATAAATAGAAAAGAGCTGCTCCCACAACTGAATTAACCGACTTTGACCGACCGCCGCCAGCAATTGCTTGGAGGCAATCGTTGCAGGTAGATCCGGATAGCCCAAATGTTCCCTCCCTGCCGCAATAGCACCGGAAGTCACAATAATAATGCGATGACCTTTTTCATGTTGCTGAGCACATTGCCTTACCAGTTCTACAATATGAGCTCGATTCAGGCGACGAGAGCCGCCTGTCAGTACACTTGTCCCCAGTTTCACAACCAATGTTTGGCTGCTATTCATCATATTTTTGCCATTAGATTTAAATTAAAAAAACAGTGCTCAGTTTTAACAGGAGAGAAGCGTTATGCCAACAGGCATCATAATGCTAAATTGAAAAATATAGGAGCTTAGAACAAATTAATGCTGTTCACTTCACCCGAAAACGCATGAAATTTTTACAAAATAAAGCAGCTAATAATCAATAAGTAACGGAAATTTCATCAACAGACTTTATTTTTCAACCATTGACTAATCTCCCGTAACGCCTTATTGAAACTGTTATAAACAGGCGTTGTCGGAATAGCCAGTAATTTACTATCCATTGATGACATTGCTATCAGCTTAGATTCTTCTTTCGGGCTGAAAATATCATTCTGCCAATAACCCGCTAACATAGGAACGGAACAACGCCGACCTAACAAACCTTGTTTTTTAAGGGAGTAACAGCCGAGTTCGAGACGAAACGCCTTTTCATCCACATTATAAATACCCAATCTGCTAGCAAACATATCAAGATACATCGAAGGTGAATTTTGTTGACGTTCAACGCTGCTGAGCCACTCATGAACGATAGCGCCAAGAGTTGCAACACCCTTGATACGTTTAGATTCCAAATAGGCCAACCGGACGGCGATATTGGCACCAAAGCGAAAACCAAATAGGCCAATCCTGGTGTGGTCAATCCAGGGAATTTCATCCAGTTGATGGATGATTTGTTGATGGAGAGTACAAGTATCCTGTGTCAGCTTAAGACGTGAAGAGTAACCAATCGAGGGCATATCCACAGTTAACATCGCAAATCCAAGCGGCGCCAGATAATCACGGAATAGCCGATAATAATCGCTTTGCAAATTATCCAAACTGCCACAAACCAAAATAGTTGGAGAAGGCCTTTGCAGTTGCTGAGGCAGATGAAGGAAACCGGTCACACAACCACCTTCCTTGAGTTTGAACTCTATTTTCCTCAACTGATAGCCAGAACAACGAGCCGCATTTTCATAAGCTTTATTGGCTAGAATGACGGCCTGCTGAGACAACTCATCACCCTTAAGATGGGGATAACCAGCGATGCTATACAAATTAGCCGCTTTCAACCAGAAATTGCCAGCTTCCGGGATCTGCTCTGCCTGCAACGCTCTCTGTTGCCACAACATCGCCTGATGTGACCACTCAAAAACCCAGTTACCTTTACGATACCCAATCACAGTATCCAGTAAATTATCATCACTGCGCTGCGCGTTTGTCATGGCAATCCGGCACAACACTTCTTCTATTTCAAACGGATCAATTTCTCGCCAAATCCACATCAGCCGGTTAATCATACGATACCAGCTACCATGACTATTACCATCCAACGTACTGTAATTACCCGCAATTAACCGAGGATCGCGGTGCTTTACCAGCGTGGAGGTTTCCTGATGTTTTTGTCTTGGCTTAAAAAGTGATTCTGAAAGGTTCCGATTTGCCATAACTAATACTGATGTTATTTACCTTCACAAATTGGTGGAACGAATACTACACCCATATCCCAAGGTTGCTCGATCCAAGTATCTTGAGGAATATCAACAATATAATCATCAACCAGAGGTTGGCCTGCCGGCTTTGCAAAAATAGTCACAAAATGGGCTTTTGGATATATTTCACGGATGGCCTGAGCAGTACCTCCAGTATCAACCAGATCATCCACAACGATAAAACCTTCACCATCGCCTTCTGCTTTTTTCAGAACTTTCAGCTCACGTTGATTATTATGGTCATAGCTGGAAATACAGACTGTATCTACATGACGGATACCCAATTCACGCGCCAGAAGCGCTCCAGGGACAAGACCACCGCGACTCACGGCAATGATGCCTTTCCACTGTTCGACAGGAAGTAAACGTTGTGCCAATTTACGGGCATGTATTTGCAACATATCCCAAGTTACGACATATTTTTCGCTCATAAGAATTGATCCCGACAACTTAAGAATACTTTAGAAAAGCATCTCGCAAAAAAAGTTGCGCGAATTATAGTGACTTAGGTCTGTAAAAACTAGCGGAAACAGGGAATCGATGAATCGTATTATTCTTAACAAAAGTAAAGTGGTATTCTGAGCCCAATAACATCATGGCGTTAAGCGCTCATCATATATACCCTATGGATTTCAAGATGCATCGCGACGGCAAGGGAGCGAATCCCCGGGAGCATAGATAACTATGTGACCGGGGTGAGTGAGTGCAGCCAACAAAGAGGCAACTTGAAAGATAACGGGTATAAAAACTATTTCTCGGGTAGAGAGTAGTATTTTATTTCCATCTTAATTGAGATGCAGTCATAGGAGATTCGTCGTGTCAGAACTATTACAATCAGAACTATCACAATTATCCCCTCAACCTCTATGGGACATCTTTGCCAAAATCTGCTCTATTCCTCACCCTTCTTACCATGAAGAAGCGCTGGCAACCCACATTGTTCAATGGGCGCAAGAAAAAGAGTTGCACGTTGAACGTGATCAAGTCGGCAATATTCTGATCAGAAAGCCAGCCAGTAAAGGGTTGGAAAATCGTAAAGCGGTTGTTCTGCAAGCACATCTTGATATGGTGCCACAGAAAAACAACGATACAGTGCACGATTTCACTAAAGATCCTATCCGTCCTTATGTTGATGGTGAATGGGTTACTGCCCAAGGTACAACTCTGGGGGCTGATAACGGTATTGGCCTGGCATCAGCGTTGGCTGTACTGGCTGATGACAATGCAAAACATGGCCCGCTAGAAGTTTTATTGACCATGACGGAAGAAGCTGGAATGGATGGTGCTTTTGGCTTGCAACCGGGCTGGCTTCAAGCTGATATCTTGATCAATACCGATTCAGAGGAAGAAGGGGAAATCTACATGGGTTGTGCTGGAGGTATCGATTTTACCACCACTTTAGCATTGACTCGTGAAGCTGTTCCGGCTCACTACAAAACACTAAAACTGATCATCAAAGGGCTAAAGGGCGGGCATTCCGGTTGTGA
Organism: Photorhabdus bodei; assembly: GCF_003287735.1. Lineage (GTDB taxonomy): Bacteria > Pseudomonadota > Gammaproteobacteria > Enterobacterales > Enterobacteriaceae > Photorhabdus > Photorhabdus kayaii. Next base: position 38,605 of record NZ_NSCM01000041.1, read on the forward strand.
TATTCATTTAGGACTGGGTAATGCCAACAAACTACTGGCTCGCTTCCTTGCCGCCCATACTCAGGAATTGGCGCTAAAACTGCTCGACTTCCAAGGCGGTACGCTGCGTAATGCCATTCCCCGTGAAGGCCATGTTATTGTTGCCATCCCTGCCGATAAAGCAGCACAGCTTATACAACTGAAAGATAAGTACTTGGGTATACTGAAAAATGAGTATGCCATCGTTGAGAAAAACCTGACTGTATTATTGGAAGAGGTCGAAACCGACATTCAGGCATTAACTGACGACTGCCAAAGCCGTTTTATCTCATTGCTAAACAGTACCCCTAATGGTGTTATCCGTATGAGTGATGTCATCAAAGGTGTAGTAGAAACTTCGCTAAACGTGGGCGTTGTGGCGATGGAACAAGATAAGGTAAATCTCATTTGCTTAATCCGTTCGCTCATCGACAGCGGCAAGTCTTATGTCATAGGTATGCTCTCTTCGCTAGCTCAACTGTCGAATGCTGAGATTTCCGCTAAAGGTGATTATCCCGGCTGGCAGCCAGATGCAAGTTCTCCGGTAATGCACTTAGTACGGGAGACTTATCAGCAGTTATTCGACAAGATACCTAATATTATGGTGATCCACGCAGGGCTGGAATGTGGCCTATTCAAGAAACCTTATCCTGATATGGACATGGTATCTATCGGGCCAACCATTACGGGCGCTCACTCTCCTGACGAACAGGTGCACATCAAGAGTGTCGGGCAATATTGGCAACTACTGACGGCAATTCTGAAAGCTATTCCTGAAAAGGCTTAATCAGCTCTCCCCTGTCTCGATGTGATGGCAGGGGGATTACCATTCAAACAAGAGTTGCCGCTCAATTTCTGGGTCCTGCAAAGTCACGTGCAAACCCACTAAACGAACGCCACGCCCTTCCCGGCGAGATGTCCATGTTTTCTGGGCCAATTGCAGTAAATCCTGCTTATCCAATAATGGATGAACATGCTCCTGAGTGGTTAGTTGAAAATCATCAAATTTCAGTTTAACCCCCTGACGGGCAATCCGCAGATCAGGTTTAACATTACTTAATCGTTTTTCTAATTCCAGATATAAACTTTCTATCAGTTCAGTGCACTGTTCCCAATGATGAATATCTCTCGCAAGTGTCCGCTCCACACCAATTGATTTTCGCAGACGATCTGGATTCACCAATCGCTCATCAATACCGTGACAACGATCCCAAAGTACCTGACCAAATTTCCCCAATTGTTTCACCAAAACAATCACGTCATATTTTTGTATATCAGAACAGGTTTCCAGCCCCATATTAGCCAGCCGTTGCACCATGACTTTGCCAACCCCCGGAATTTTTCGCAAAGGTAAAACCTTAACAAAATCAGCCACTCGATCAGGAGGAATGACATACTGCCCATTCGGTTTATTAATATCAGAAGCGATTTTCGCCAAAAATTTCACCGGCGCAATACCGGCTGATGCCGTCAATTGTAATTCATCAAAAATGGATTTACGGATCTCCTGTGCGATAAGCGTGGCAGATCCATAACAATGATGACTATCAGTGACATCTAGATAAGCTTCATCCAATGACAGAGGCTCTATCCACTCAGTATAACGAGACAATATCTGATGGATATGCCGGGAAACCTCCCGATATAGCGCCATACGCCCCGGAAGAACTTTAAGCTGAGGACAGAGTTTCAGCGCCATTACAGTAGACATTGCACTACGTACCCCAAAACGACGAGCAAGATAATTAGCGGTACTAATAACACCCCGCTTGTCTGCGCCGCCGCCCACAGCAATGGGAATATGACGAAGTGACGGATCATCACGCATTTCAATAGCTGCGTAGAAACAATCCATATCAATATGAATAATCTTTCGCATTCTGCTTTAGCCTATCAACAATGACTGTATAAACATACATAAAAATAGACTCAAGAGCAATCTAGTAACAACATCAAGAGTTACTGTTAACAGACGCTTTTAGCTCAGATTTGAAGATATCTTGAACAACAAAATAATTAATACCGTTATTAACTTTTTACTGCCCGATTCCTTGCGTTAAGTTACCTATCCTGTAAGTTCAACTTTTATATTTAACGACATTCCAAGGATGCTTATAACAATGAAAAATAGCGGGAAACCACAAAAAACCTCAGCTACAGCGACTACACAGCCAATTAATCGCACTCTTCATTATGCTTTATCAAGCATAATTATGCTAAGTACGGGCCTGCCAGGTTATCTGGCCGCACAGGAAAATGAAGAGCAAAAATCAAAAGAAAAACCGGAAAAATCAGAGAAAGTCATCACACTTTCTACACTTTCTGTTATTGGCGGATTGAATAACAGCGTCAGTGCCGGAAGCTCAGTATTGAAAAAAGAGGATATTGAACGTACCCAAGCAGATAATATTGCCGAGCTGCTCGATCAACTTCCCGGCGTTTCTATGTCAGGATCGCCTCGCCCAGGCGGCCAAACTCTGAATATCTGGGGAATGGGTGATACAGAAGATGTTAAAGTCACCTTAGATGACGCACCGAAAGGCTTCGAGAAATATCGCCAAGGCTCTATCTTTATTGAGCCAGAATTAATCAAGCGAGTCGATGTCGATAAAGGCCCACATAATCTACTTGATGGTAATGGCGGATTTGGCGGAACAGTTAAAGTTGTCACCAAAGACGCCAGTGATTTATTACGGCCGGGAGAAGATTTTGGTGGATTGTTGAAATACAGTTATCACACCAATGATCGCCAAAATATTTATAGCAGCGCAGTCTATGGCCGGACAATAGAAGGCTTTGCTGACGGCCTGTTATATATGAGCAAACGAGATGGCGGCAATATTAAACGACCAGATGGCACCCGCTTTGCTTTCTCTAAAAGTGATCAGGCATCCTATTTATTGAAAACGAATTTTTACCTGAACGATGCTAATACATTGACACTTTCCGCTATGCGTTCTGATTCTGATGGTTGGCAGCCGTGGGCAGCAAAACGTGATGAGATAGCCGTTCCGTCAGAAGCCGAAGTTGAAAAATATGGTTGGGATGAAGCCTGGCGCCGGAAGTTGGTTTATCGTGATCAAACAGACCAAAATTACACAGCCAAATGGAATATTGCACCAGAAGACAATCCGTTACTTAACCTGACAGCAACCTATGCCTATTCGAAAACAGAACAGCATGATAAACGCTCTGAAAACGCCTACAACCATTATATAGGTTCATTGGGGAATGAAAGCTGGATCGACTATGTGGATAACCTAGTAGATATAAATAATGAAAGTACTTTTATAACCGGGCCAATAGAACACACATTATTAGTTGGAGTTCGTTGGCATAAAAATCAACGTAATACCCTTATCCATGATAGAAGTAAAGACAAAAAACCTGAATATAATCATGGCTATTTTCAACCAAGCTATATGCCATCAGGAGAGCAAAGAACGAATAGTTTCTATTTGCAGGATTCAATGGTTATCGGCAGTGTTACTGTAACACCGGGTGTTCGCTATGACCATATCACTAATACGGGGAAGCCAAATATCGCTGCAATCTACAATAATAGTTCACCAAATATCGGACACGATTACAACAATGTTACTTATACCGGCTGGTCTCCCCATTTAGGTATCATGTGGAAGGCGACTAATCATCTTTCTCTATTTTCTGATATCAGCCGTACATGGCGTGCTCCATTAGTAGATGAACAATATGAAGTACAATCTGCACGCACGAATACTACTGGCAGTAGCCGTAATCTGGATGTGGAAAGAATAACGGGATTGAGAGCAGGTGTAATATTGGATTTCGACAATTTGATCTTGGAACAAGATAATTTACAAATCCGAACAACGCTATTCCATAACCGCGGCAAAAATGAAATATTTGTCCGCCGTGGTGTGATGTGTAAGGCGCAGATCGACAATAAATCATCAAGTTGTGAGAAACCAATATCCAATTATCGTAATTTACCGGGATACACGATTCAGGGGCTGGAAATCGAGACTTTCTATAACAGCAATTATTTATTCGGCAAATTCTCTTATTCAACTATGCATGGTCAGAGAGATGCTTCACCACGCGATCCGTGGGGCAATAAAACCTGGATTGCCGAAATCCCACCAACTTCCGCGCACACTATGCTAGGTGTAAAAATCCCTCAGTGGCAAATGACAATGGGATGGACGGGTGATTTTATCCGTAAACAAGATCGTTCTCCTACAAGCGGGGACCCAGAAGCAAGTTACTGGGCACTAAAAAAAAGCAAAGGTTATGCACTGCATGGTTTATTCGCCAGTTGGCAACCCAATTTCTGGCAAGGTTTTGAAGCTCGTGTAACCGTAAATAACCTATTTAATCGGGATTATCACCCATACCTCGGTGAATCGGTTTCCGGGATTGGACGTAACATTAAATTCAGCGTCTCGCAAAAGTTCTGATTTCTCCCTGATAGTTCCCTCTGTTTGAGGGAACTCAGACTGCTGACCATTCAGCTCTCCAGATTTCTTTCTCGCCCTGACACTGAAATATCGCAATTGACTGTTATTCTGAAAAATCACACTTATTTAGTTGAATAAGTTATTAATTTTATTTAATTATAATTACCTTGATTGATAAAATAGTCATTTCTTTATTGAAAAAGGTATGTTGTCGTCAGAATGGATACCTGTTAAATTAAGACTCTTGTTATTTTATCGTATGGTTCATCTTATTTAGGTTTTTTTACGTCACATGATTTAACCATCCTTTTAACACACTTATTTATATATATTTTTTCTTACTTTATATCTTATAGTCAGAAATGTTAATTGATGTTTCCATGTGTACACCGTCAGAGATATTATTTTTTTCCGCCGACAAAAAAGCACATTTTATAAATCCCGCAGAAATCAATACCTATTTTTCTAGTGCTTGATCTTGCTATCTTTATCAAATATCATTAAATATATTTTACTATACCCCGAAAATAGAATATGACGGAACGTATTTATCTGTCCAGTCAGGTACTGACTGGTGATATTGAGGTAATTGATTGCATGCCTCGCGATGATGGTCGTTATGCCGTATGGCTGAAATCTACTATGTTTCACCCTCAAGGTGGTGGTCAGCCTAGCGATATAGGCTGGATCAATGAAGTGGAGGTAGTTCACGTTTCTGTGGAAGACGGAGAAATCGTTCATCTAACCATAGAGCCAGTGGCACCGGGAAGCGTTTTTGCCCGTGTTGACGGTGCACGTCGCCAATTACATTCTCGGCTGCATTCTGCCGGACATCTTATTGGGCATGTGGTTGAGCTTGCGATGTGGCACCCAATTAAAGCTCACCACTGGCCGGGTGAAGGGAGAATAGTATTCAAGCCGGGAATGGATGCTCAAAGTGTATCGGCAGAGCACATACAGATGATCTGTGAGAACTATATTACAAAGGATTTACCGTGCAGAGTAACTTTGAGAGACGATGGATTCCGAGAAGTCAGCTTCGGTCATTTTACGCCTTACCTCTGCGGTGGTACCCATGTGACATCTCTAGGGCAACTGGGAGGTATCAGAGTACAGGAGGTGCAGATAAAGAAGGGCAATCTAATCGTTCATTATGATGTGGTTTGATGGCTAACCACACTGTTTCAGAGCATTATAGGTAACGATAAGGAAAGAGATAATATGATTATAGAAACTGATCGTCTTGATGCTACTTATATAGAAAAACTTGCTGACCAGGAAGTTCTGGCCATTCGAGTAAAGCAATTTATTCCTAGGGGCTGTTGACGTTTTGAGAGGAATTACTGAACAGCATGATGATGGGGTATAATTGCTTTCGCCAAAAAACGACTCTACCTCACCATCATGCCAAGAACTATGTTAACAGATGAAGTATGGAA
>NZ_NSCM01000042.1 GCF_003287735.1 Photorhabdus bodei
TTAAAGGTTAAAGGTTAAAGGTTAAAGGTTAAAGGTTAAAGGTTAAAGGTTAAAGGTTAAAGGTTAAAGGTTAAAGGTTAAAGGTTAAAGGTTAAAGGTTAAAGGTTAAAGGTTAAAGGTTAAAGGTTAAAGGTCAAAAACATAGGCGCTCCATTAATACCAGATTTAAAAAAGAGACAACGTGACTAAAAACGGTTTTATTTTCTGGCACGTTTAATGCGTTTATCAGCAATGCTAATCGTCTGTCTATTTTACATTTATCTAACCGACCTAACCATTTAAAAACACTAATATAAAAAGATTAAAGTTTTATATAAAAGACAGATTTAAATCAATAAATGCACTTTTCAGATAAATAGTAAATCGAATTTAATCGAAAGCTATTAAACATTAAAAGAGAATTAAAAAGAAAACAACGAGAAAAAGAATATAATCTAAATAAGTTCATATTAAAGTGTTTTCCCGTCGTTATTTTACGAAGAAAACCATGAAAAAAATAGTAAAAAGATTAATTTGGCAAGATTTAAACCCTAAAAAAAGAGGGATTATCTTAAAAGAACATAAATGGGTATCTTTATATCATCAGACTATTTACTCATTGATTTATGAAGATAAAACCATGATGATTAAACTTGAAAAAACAGACGTTTCTCCCCGAAAAAAGGACAAATAAAAAGGTGAATGGTTTTAATACCAAATTTCTTTCCTAAAGCATAGAAGCTTTTATTTACCTGTTCGAGTTAATAGTTTCGTTTATTGGGGATAGTTGGGATAACAGAATTTAAAGCATTTATTTATCATTTTCACACTTAAATGCTCATTCCCATCTCGTCAGGTTAAATCACATTTGAGTGTGGGGCTTTATTCTATTACTCAGCTTTAAGCATTATAAAAACCCGAGCCTAAAGGGCTTAAGTCTATAATGCTATCTCATCAGGGATTATTTTAGCCATTATGATGTAGGAATATAATGGCTGACGCGTTGCGCTTATACAACTTTTTGCTATTATGTAACCAATGCGGATTTTTTTTACACAACGATGTTATACTCAAATCGGAAACTCCGTCCGTTAAATACTAATGTGACGACTTTTGATTTTAAGAATATTAAAGGAAATTTCACAATGACACATAAAAGACACAGCCCCTCTTGGGAAGGCTATATGGGGGATTTTCTAAGAGGTAATGTTGGGATTAATCATTTAAATCCCCAATATCAGTTCTTTGATGCTATTGGTCTTGAGAAACAGTTAAACGAGAATACAACGTATATTGCACTGCTATCCTTAGAGGAAGCGAAAGATGTTTTAGAGGATCTTGACTCTCCAAAACCAAAAAGCCCATTTATGAAGAAAGTGTTTTCGGTTGCCGATCCTATATCACCCTATGCAGGTAATATACGTGATGCTTTCGACTTTATAAATGTAATAGGAGAATTTAAAAAATTAGGGATTAAAGCCACAGAGTATGTTGGCAAAGATATATTAAAATCTCAGGTCATGCGGGGCTTAGAAAAATCATCACCGCTTCAAGATACAGCGCTTCTAACATGAAGATAATCTCTATGGGAATAGGGCAACAAGGAATAAATAGTGGCATAGTTAAGGGAGTTAAATTCAATATATTATTTTCCTCAGCCTATCGGGCGGTTGAATACATCTTTAAGGATGAATACACGCTGGCTGATTTCTTAGGAAATATTTCAGTCTGGCTAAGGCGGCAGTGGCGGCTTTTACTTCTTGGGTTATTGGGGCTGTTCTCTCAGCTTTCTTTGTGGCTGGTGGTAGTGTAATTGCTGTGGCTGGTATTATGCTTCTCGTAGGTGTTGCAACTGTATATACACTTGATATAGTGGATAAAAAATTTAAAATCAGTGAAAGCGTGATTAATTTGATCAAAAAAGAAATAGAAAGAAAACCAAAAACGCCAGAAGCTAATTTCAATCAATTTCTTCATAACTGGGGTAACTTTGGCATCTATTTTTCGCAAGGATTTATTAAACTAACCCCTGTCGATTAAATAGTTTTAAAAGGTACAATTACATAATCTGAATTTCATATTTATATGAATTCAGATTACTCACTTTATTTTAAAACCTATATTAACGGAGTGTGTATACCTTATGGATTTCAAGATGCATCGCGGCGGCAAGGGAGCGAATCCCCGGGAGCATAGATAACGATGTGACCGGGGTGAGTGAGTGCAGCCAACAAAGAGGCAACTTGAAGGATGACAGGTATATTTAAAAAACCCTTCACAGTAAACCGTTTAATATGAAGGGGATTTTATCAAACTGACATCTCTGTTTTTTATTTGCTTTATCTTAAACTACGTGAAATCTCTCTAAAAGTTCGCTTTGCTCTCAATGAGTATTGAGGAAGGAGTATTACGCAGATTTGTTAAACTCAGATAATCCGATGTTTCTCTAATTGAACCTGCCGCACAGCCTCACGAGCCATACGTCTCTTACGAGCATCACAAGGTTCCGGGCAGTCACATATTTTCTCTACGCCAATACTGCTTAAACCACCACAGCTCCCTTGTATGCTTTTACGTTTAATCATATAGCCTAACGACATTCCCGCAAAAGCCAGCAGGAAGAAGACGAAGGCTGCAATAAATACTTTCAGCATTTTCTTCCCCTTCTCATTGATTTTTCTGTAAGTATGGCTCAAAGGCTTTATTGTAACGCTCTTCAAAACCATTTTTCGTTTTTATGATCATAAAAACCGGGATACTCAGATTTTCTGCAACTTCCATCCCTTTTTCCGGCCCTAAAACATTCAGTCCAGTAGAAAGGCCATCAGCGCTCATACAAGCTGGAGCAATCACTGTAATAGAAACTAAATTATGAGAAATAGGGTTCCCCGTTTTTGGATCAATCGTATGTGAATAGCGCACACCATCTTGTTCAAAGTAATTACGGTAATCACCAGAAGTCGCTATCGACATATTCCCAGGCATTATCACTTCCTGAGCATTTTGTGCCATGCCAGTATCAGATGGCTTTTCAATCGCAATCCGCCACGGCAGATCTTTACCATTATGGCCTGATGTACGGACTTCACCGCCAATATCAACCATATAATCCTTGATATTCTGCGATTCCAGATATTCAGCAATAACATCTACGCCATAACCTTTAGCGATAGATGATAAATCGATATACAGCTCTGGAACGGTTTTAATCAGGTTATTGCCTTCTACCACCAGTTTATCAATTCCAGTCCATTCACGGCGTTTTTCCAGTTCACTTGCAGAAGGTGCTTTCGTCACGTGCCCCTCAGGACCAAACCCCCATAAATTAACCAATGGGCCAACCGTCACATCCAACGCGCCATCCGTCAATTTATTAATGTAGATCGCTTCTTTAACCACTTTGGCTGTCGCGGGCGATACCGGGAATGGCCGATCAATTTGACGGCTTTGATTAAAACGACTCAATTCAGAATCGGGGCGATATGTCGACATCTGGTCGTTAACCTCCTCCAGCAAACGATCAATCTCTTTTTGCAGAGCTTCTGGCGAAGGTGCCGATGAACCCGTGACAAATTTAATGGAATAGTAAGTCCCCATTGTTTGCCCATGAATATTTTTCTGCTCCAGACCATCGCATGCCGCCAGCAGCAGTACTGCAAATATTAACGCTATCCAGCTACTTATCTTTTTACGCACAGTTAATTACTCTTTCTGAATTGTTAGCGCCCACAAAATTGTGGGCGCCAGTCATTAAAATCAAACTATTTATGGCCTATCAGCCACCGAAATCATCCAACATGATGTTTTCATCCTCGACACCAAGATCTTTCAACATTTTGATCACCGCGGCATTCATAACCGGAGGCCCACACATGTAGAACTCACAATCTTCTGGAGCCGGATGATCCTTCAAATAATTCTCATACAGAACATTATGGATAAAGCCGGTGTGACCATCCCAGTTATCTTCCGGCAGTGCATCGGATAGAGCTACATTCCAGGTAAAGTTTTCATTTTCAGCCGCTAGCTGATCGAAATCCTCTGTATAGAACATTTCACGTTTAGAACGGGCACCATACCAGAAGCTAATCTTACGTTTGGAATTCAATCGATTAAGCTGATCAAAGATATGAGAACGCATTGGCGCCATACCTGCGCCACCACCGATGAAGATCATTTCCGCATCAGTATCTTTTGCGAAAAATTCACCGAACGGACCAGAAATAGTCACTTTATCACCGGGTTTTAGTGACCAAATATAAGAAGACATAATTCCCGGAGGCGCTTCCGAATTTTTTGGCGGCGGCGTCGCAATACGAACGTTAAGCATGATAATTCCGTGTTCTTCTGGGTAGTTTGCCATTGAGTAAGCACGAACTGTTGGCTCTTTCACCTCAGAAACAAAACGGAACAAATTAAATTTATCCCAGTCCTCACGGTATTCTTTCGGCACATCATAATCCTCGTAACGAGCAATATGTGGCTGCGCTTCAATCTGGATATAACCACCTGCACGGAAAGGCACAACTTCCCCATCAGGGATCTTCAATTTTAGCTCTTTAATGAAAGTTGCTTTGTTATCGTTGGAGATAACTTCACATTCCCATTTCTTAACACCGAATATCTCTTCCGGTAACTTAATTTTCAGGTCCTGTTTTACATTGACCTGACAAGCCAGACGACAACCCTCTTTCGCTTCACGTTTACTAATGTGAGAAAGTTCCGTTGGCAGAATATCGCCACCGCCATCTTTAATCTTTACGCGACACTGACCACAAGAGCCTCCACCACCACAAGCAGAAGAGACAAAAATCCCCTGGCTTGACAACATATTTAGCAATTTATCACCGGCAGGAGCGGTAAAGCTCTTTTCCGGATCACCATTAACTTCAACCCTAATATCCCCAGTGTTAACTAACTTTGATTTTGCGAACAAAATCAGCGCCGTCAGTACCAACACAATTAGGGTAAACATCACTACGCCTAAAATTATTATATCCATGAACGCTTCTCGCCCTTATAACTGCACACCAGAGAAGGACATAAAACCCAATGCCATCAAACCCGTAGTGACAAAGGTGATCCCCAATCCTTTCAGCCCTGCCGGAACATCAGCATATTTCATTTTTTCACGGATAGAAGCTAGCAGAACAATCGCCAACATCCAGCCTATACCTGAGCCAAAACCATATACAACGGATTCCGAAAAACTATAATCACGCTGCGCCATGAAAGAGACACCACCAAAAATTGCACAGTTAACGGTAATCAGTGGTAAAAAAATGCCGAGCGCGTTATAGAGTGAAGGGAAATAACGATCAAGGATCATTTCAAGAATCTGCACTAACGCAGCAATCACGCCAATAAATGTAATAAAGTTCAGGAAGCTGAGATCAACCCCTTCAACCAATGCACCGTCACGCAATACCAAGTTATACACCAGGTTGTTGGCAGGAACAGAGATCCCCAAAACCACCGTGACGGCAATACCCAGACCAAACGCTGTTGTGACGTTTTTCGATACGGCCAAAAAAGTGCACATACCGAGGAAGAAAGCCAACGCCATATTCTCAATAAAAACGGCGCGGACAAACAGGCTTATAAAATGTTCCATGTTGTCAGTTACTCCTTCTCAACCTGCGCCGGTTTCAAAGTCCTCAGACCCCAAATCAGCATACCAATAATGAAAAACGCGCTAGGGGCTAACAGGAACAAACCATTAGGCTGATACCAACCGCCATTCTGTACCGACTCCATCACAGTAATTCCGAACAGTTTGCCGGAACCAAACAACTCACGCAGGAAACCAACCAGTACCAGAATAACCCCGTAACCCAAACCATTACCGATACCATCCATAAAGCTCTCAATGGGTGGAGATTTCATGGCATAGGCTTCCGCACGTCCCATCACGATACAGTTAGTAATAATAAGGCCAACAAATACAGATAATTGCTTGGAAATTTCATAAGCATAAGCCTGTAAAATCTGATCTACCACGATAACCAGTGATGCAATAATCGCCATCTGGACAATGATTCGCACACTGCCAGGAATGTAATGACGAATCAACGAGATAAAAAAGCTGGAAAAGGCAGTAACCAATGTTACCGCTATTGTCATTACCAATGCCGTTTCCAGCTTGGTTGTTACCGCCAGCGCTGAGCAAATCCCCAGAACCTGCAATGCAATCGGGTTATTATCCAAGAGTGGCCCAAGAAGGACTCGCTTTATTTCTTTACTATCAGCCATCTTTCAACGCTCCTTCGCGTACTTTTTTCAGGAACGGACCAAAACCGTTATCCCCTAACCAGAAATTAAACATATTCTGGACACCGGTAGAGGTAAGAGTCGCACCAGACAAACCATCAACACCATAAGGGTCATCGGCAGCAGCCCCGCCACGAACAATTTTGATCGCCGGATTGCCTTCATCGTTATACAGTTTTTTACCTATCCACTTTTTACGCCATTGTGGGTTATCCACTTCTCCCCCCAATCCCGGCGTTTCGCCATGTGAATAATAAGTGATACCGCGAGCCGTTTTGCCGTCTACATCAACGGAGATAAAAGCATGCATGACAGACCACAGGCCAGAACCATAAACAGGCAGAACGATTTCGCGAGTTTTACCCTGTTCATTCTTCACCAAATAGACCTCGGCCATATTGGCGCGACGGCGAATTTTCGCCAAATCCTTTTCAGGTGGTAATGCAATACTGGTATCATCACTGCGCAACGCATCGTTCAGGTTAAACTTGCTCTGACTGCTTTCAAGCGTTGCCGTCTCCAGATTCAATAACTCAGTTTTAATGCGGCTTTTGAACGCTTCTTTAACCTCATCGGCACTCATCCGTGGATTGAGTAACCCCGCAACATCGAGGATATTACGCTGTTTATCCAGCAATTTTTGTTCCTGTTGCTGAGATTTCAGCCCTACGGCAGAACCTGCTACCACAATTGAGCAAACGAGACATAGCACAAAAACAACGATAAATGTTCTGCCAATGCTGTCATTATTTTTTGGTTTATCATTAGCCACGGGCTTTTCTCCGCTTAATATTGGCCTGCACTACCAGATAATCAAACAATGGCGCAAACAGGTTCGCGAACAGAATCGCCAGCATCATACCTTCCGGGTATGCCGGGTTAACAACCCTGATCAGAACGCACATTACACCAATCAGAACGCCGTACCACCATTTACCTTTATCGGTAAATGAAGCAGACACAGGATCGGTCGCCATAAAAATCATACCAAAAGCAAAACCCCCCAGAACCATATGCCAATACCATGGCATAGCAAACAGTGGGTTAGTATCTGAACCGATAGCATTAAATAAGTAGGAAGCTGCAACCATACCTAACATCACCCCGGCGACAATGCGCCATGAAGCAATGCGGGTAAACAGGATAATTGCACCACCGATGAAAATCATCAGCGTAGACACTTCACCGATAGAGCCAGGAATATTACCAATGAAAGCATCCATCCAGGTAACAGGCTGACCGGTAACGGTATTCACTAATCCCTGACTACCACTAGCCGCCCATTGAGATAACGGGGTCGCCCCAGAGAAACCATCAGCCGCAGTCCATACCAAATCACCTGAAATCTGTGCAGGGTAAGCAAAGAATAGAAAAGCACGGCCAGCCAGTGCCGGATTCAGGAAGTTACGACCTGTACCACCAAATACTTCTTTCGCAATGACAACACCGAATGTAATACCCAGCGCCGCCTGCCACAGAGGAATAGTTGGTGGAACAATCAACGCAAATAAAATAGAAGTAACGAAAAATCCTTCGTTAATTTCATGCTTGCGGATAAGGGCAAACAGCACTTCCCAGAAGCCGCCGACCACAAATACAACGATGTAAACGGGCAAAAAGTAAGTTGCACCAAGCAACATTTTACTGCCCCAACCCGCATCCAGTGTCAGTGACGCACCCAAAAACCGAGCAACACCATAGTGCCAGTCAGATGCCAAATGTTGTTGTAATTCTGCGCCACTGTATAAATGATACAAAGCAGGGATTGCCTGCTGACCAACGTTATACATTCCCCAGAACATTGCCGGGAATACCGCCAGCCATACCATGATCATCATGCGCTTTAGATCGATAGCATCACGGACATGGGCACGGCCAGAAGTTACTGTACCCGGTGTATAGAAAATCGTCGTTACCGCTTCATACAGCGGATAATATTTTTCTAATTTGCCCCCGGGTTCAAAGTGGCGCTCAATTTTTTCAAAATAGTTTTTCAGGCCCATGAAATCATCCTTCCTGCTCAATCTTAGTCAGCACTTCACGCAGTACCGGACCATATTCATACTTGCCAGGACAGACATAGGTACAAAGCGCTAAGTCTTCCTCATCTAACTCCAGACAACCCAGTGCCTGAGCACTATCGGTATCACCCGCCAGCAGATCCCGCAGTAAATGTGTTGCCATGATATCCAAAGGCATAACACGCTCATAGTTACCGATTGGTACCATAGAACGTTCACCACCATTCATTGTCGTTGAAAAAGCAAAGCGCTTATTTTTCAGGAAATGACCAATGGTGGTGCGAGTGATGGAAAATTTATCGATACCCGGCATTATCCAACCAAATAGCTCTTTTTCGCGACCTTCACGCAAAACAGAAACCAAAGTGTGGAAACGACCAAGATAGTGATGAACCTCATCTGACTGTGTACCGCACAATACGGAACCTGAAATAATACGGTTTTCACCCTCTTTAAGCTGCTCCTGAGTTAACTCAAGCAGATCAGCCCCTAAGCAAGTACGTATAAGACGTGGTTTCTCAACCTGTGGACCGGCCAATGCAATGACACGATCAGTATAAAGTGTGCCGGTAGTGAATAATTTACCGATAGCAATCACATCCTGATATCCCAGGTGCCATACCGTTTTAGTCGCACTGACGGGTTCAATAAAGTGAATGTGAGTTCCAGCTAATCCCGCAGGGTGCGGACCTGAGAACTGATTATAAGTGATTTGTGCATTATTACCGACACTCGGCAAGCTTCCTGCACTATGGCAAACATGGACTTTACCTTCGGTCAGTCTAGTCAGCACATTCAGACCATCAACAAAAGCCTCTTCATCGGTAGCAATAATAACCTGTGGATTCGCAGCCAGAGGCTGAGTATCCATCGCGGTTACAAAAATTGCTTTTGGCGAGGAGCCGGGAGCAGGATTTCGACTGTAAGGACGGGTACGCAGTGCAGTCCATAACCCAGAATCAATCAGATTCTTTTCCACTTGTTCTCGGGATAACTGAGAAAGTTGGGAACGATCATAACGGCCAAAATCAACCTGTTCGTCTCCCGTTATCTCAATCACAATTGACTGCAAAATACGTTGTTCACCACGATTAATCGCCACAACCCGCCCACAGGCTGGGCTGGTGAAAACCACACCTGGATTCTTTTTATCTTCAAAAAGAATCTGGCCCTTCTTAACATGCTCACCTTCCTTCACCAACATAGAAGGACGCATTCCAACATACTCTTCACCCAACAGTGCTACATGGCGAATCGTCGGACCGTCTTCTATTACTTGAGCAGGCGCTCCTGCAATCGGGAGGTCGAGTCCTTTTTTAATTTTAATCATAAGATTTGCACAAGTTTATCAATTAAATCATATGCTACAGATTACCTGGTGGTAATATAGCCACTCTATAAAAAACCCCTTAAGTCACGAATCGTGCCCAGGTTATAGTTCTCCGATAATTGTTACTATTTTTTATTAATCTCCGGGCGGCAATTTTAACATCTCCCTTCTTAGACTGTCTGACTAATCAAGTGATTTAGTTCAAGCAAACAGGAATAATTTTGGCACTGAATGATTAATCGATCGCAAAAAACGAATGATTATATCACCTTTACCGACAACTGATTGTATTTTAACCTAACAATCACTTTGTAGTGATAATGTTACCGTCATCATTTTCTATTCACAAAGTCGATGACTCATGGCAATCTTAAGCTAAATTTTTAGTTAGTCCGCTACATCGCTATTACGGTAGTCACATGAAAAAAACTGCGGCTTTTCCTGCAATAATATTGTTGTTATTTAGTTCATTCACTCCTGTCTATGCTCAGGATACTTTAGTGCAATTGAAGCAAAATTTCCCTGTGCAGCCTGGCTCTCCTGTCTTTATCCAAATATTCAAAGAAGAGCGGATATTGGAGCTTTATACTAAAAATAGTCATGGAAGCTACCAACTATCTAAAAGCTACCCCATCTGTAATTACTCTGGCGGCCTTGGTCCCAAAACCACAGAAGGCGACCTGAAAAGCCCGGAAGGTTTCTATCGTGTAAAACCCCATCAACTCAATCCAAATAGTCGATATTACCGATCTATTAATCTCGGTTTTCCAAATGAATACGATAAATTCAGAGGCTATTCCGGCAACTATTTAATGATCCACGGAGAGTGTAAATCTGTCGGTTGTTACGCTATGACTAATGGTTACATGGATGAAATCTACGATTATGTAGAAAGTGCATTATTGCGCGGGCAGTATGAAATTAATATCAATATTTATCCATTCAGAATGACACCGCAAAATATGTTACGCCACCGTTCATCCTCCTATTACATGTTTTGGCTACAATTACAGCCAGCCTATGAGTATTTTGTAAAAAATCACCGGCCAGCAACGATTAGCGTCATTAACGGCCAATATGTGGTTAATGCTACACCTGAAAAATCGCCACTTTTGCAGCATCAATCACAATATGCGTTCACCAAGATGAAATAGTGCATAGCGACCCGGCTCAATACGATTCCAAGCTTCATTACCCGTTAAAGGTTGAGTAACAATAACAGAAACAACATCATCCGGCTGTGTATGTTGTTGAAAATCAATTTCAATATCCTGATCCAGAAGTTTTGCTTTTCCAAACGGCGCCCGACGGGTAATCCAATAAAGGTTGGTTGAACAATATGCCATCACAAAACGCCCATCCGACAGCAACATATTGAATACGCCTTTTTTGCTGAGTTCATCTGCGAGTGAGGCGATAAAACGAAAAACCTTAGGCCAGTTCGAGGGAGTTCTTGGATATTTTTGTGAAAGTCGCTGTAAAATCCAGCAAAAAGCATGTTCACTATCCGTTTGTCCAACGGGACGATACTGACCAGTTTCAAGCTGCCGATAGCCCCGAAGTTGCCCATTATGGGCATAAGTCCAGTTGCGTCCCCACATCTCACGAATGAAAGGATGAGTATTTTCCAACGCAACATTACCGCGGTTTGCCTGCCGGATATGAGAAACCACCACTCTAGATTTAATCGGGTACTCTTGTACAAAGCGGGCAACGGGCGAATTGTAACCTGGTTGATGATCTTTAAATGTGCGACAGCCCCGCCCCTCATAAAATGTGATCCCCCAACCATCTTTATGAGGCCCAGTATGACCCCCCCGTTGAATCAGACCACCTAAACTAAAGCAGATATCTGTTGGCACATTTGCACTCATGCCAAGTAACTCACACATTGCCCACCTCTGTAGCCTGTATAAATCAGGCTTTAACCATCTCTTTTTCAATAAGTTGAATCAGGATATGAATAACTTTGATATGAATTTCCTGAATACGATCTGCATAACCAAAATGCGGGACACGAATTTCCACATCAGCGGTTCCTGCCATTTTACCGCCATCCTTGCCTGTCAGCGTAATGACTTTCATGCCTCTTACGCGGGCAGCTTCTACTGCTTTGATAATATTACCGGAATTACCGGAAGTAGAAATACCCAGTAACACATCCCCCTCTTTCCCAACCGCTTCCACATAACGAGAAAAAACAAATTCATACCCGAAATCATTACTGACGCAGGAAAGATGGCTGACATCAGAAATCGCAATCGCCGGATAGCCAGGACGATTTTCGCGGTAACGGCCGGTTAATTCTTCAGCAAAATGCATCGCGTCACAATGCGAACCCCCATTACCGCAGGACAATACCTTGCCGCCCGCTTTAAATGAATCAGCCAGTAATACTGCTGCTTTTTGAATTGCTTCAATATTTGCATCGTCACTTAAAAACTTTGCCAGCGTATCCACGGCTTCGTTCAATTCACTACGGATCAGGTCTTGATACATAGGCTCCTCACTTCGGTCAGGTAATCTTTAATGTTGTGCCGAATGGCAGTTTACCGGATCAAGAGAATTGAAAGAAGACAACATTACGTTTCTGGAGAATTAAGCCGCCCCCGATCACCATGAGTTTGTGAGCTACATTGTAATTAAGATGTAAAGATATTGCTAAAAGCAATTTCCTGGTCTAAAAAAGAGAAGAACACCACAACAGGTCCGACCTCTGATGACTTATCTGACCCTGAGATTAACCAGGAGCTTTTATTATGACCACATTGAGTATTGTTCTATTCTTAGTATTGATTGGGATACTTTGCTATCACAAAGTCAATCTCAGTCTTAGCAGCTTACTGCTCCTTGTCTATACCGTCTTGATGGGCGCTATTGATGCATGGAGCTACTGGATGTTGTTACCAATGGCCATTATTCTGTTCCCGCTGAATTTTGCGCCAATGCGCCACTCCTTACTTACTGTTCCGGCCTTAAAAGCCTTCCGTAAAGTAATGCCAAGTCTATCTCGCACGGAAAAAGAAGCTCTTGATGCAGGTACTACCTGGTGGGAAGGCGAACTGTTCCGCGGTAAACCCGACTGGAAAAAATTACATGACTATCCAAAGCCTCAGTTAACCGTTGAAGAACAAGCATTTCTGGATGGCCCGGTAGAAGAAGCTTGCCGCATGACCAATGATTTCCAGATAAGCCATGAACTTGCTGATTTACCACCTGAGTTATGGCGTTACCTGAAAGAACACCGCTTCTTTGCCATGATCATTAAAAAAGAGTATGGCGGTCTGGAATTTTCAGCCTATGCACAGGCACGAGTCCTGCAAAAATTGGCGGGTACATCCGGCATTCTAGCAATTACCGTAGGTGTACCTAACTCTCTCGGCCCTGGTGAGTTATTACAGCATTATGGCACCGAAGAGCAGAAGAACCACTATCTACCTGGGCTTGCCCGTGGTGAAGAGATCCCATGTTTCGCACTGACCAGCCCGGAAGCTGGCTCTGATGCCGGATCAATCCCAGATACAGGCGTAGTCTGTATGGGAGAATGGCAAGGTGAACAAATTCTCGGTATGCGCCTGACCTGGAACAAACGTTATATCACACTTGCCCCTATCGCTACCGTACTCGGTCTGGCTTTCAAACTGTCTGACCCTGACCATTTATTGGGTGATACAGAAGAATTGGGCATTACCTGTGCATTGATCCCGACCAATGTACCAGGAGTAGAAATTGGTCATCGCCATTTCCCATTGAATATTCCATTCCAGAATGGTCCAACTCGCGGTAAAGATATCTTTGTTCCGATCGACTACATTATTGGTGGGCCAAAAATGGCCGGACAAGGCTGGCGGATGCTGGTTGAGTGTCTGTCTGTTGGCCGCGGTATCACTCTGCCATCAAATGCAACCGGCGGTTTGAAAAGTGTTGCGATGGCGATTGGCGCATACTCTTATATCCGCCGCCAATTCAAAATGCCAATTGGTAAAATGGAAGGGATTGAAGAACCACTAGCACGCATTGCCGGTAACGCCTATTTGATGGATGCCGCTTCAACGCTTGCAACAACCGGTATTATGCTAGGTGAGAAACCCTCTGTGTTATCCGCTATCGTCAAATATCACTGTACTCACCGAGGCCAAAAGTCTGTTATTGATGCAATGGATATTGCCGGTGGTAAAGGGATTTGCCTTGGTCCATCCAACTTCCTTGCTCGCGCTTATCAAGGCGCACCTATCGCCATTACCGTTGAAGGTGCCAATATTCTGACCCGTAACATGATTATCTACGGTCAGGGAGCTATCCGCTGCCATCCTTATGTTCTTGATGAAATGGCCGCGGCTGAAAATAATCGTATCAAAGATTTTGATAAAGCACTGTTTAGCCACCTTGGTCACGTTGCCAGTAACATGTTACGCAGCTTCTGGCTTGGCTTAACCAATGGCCGCACCAGCAGCACACCGGTCAATGATGCAACACGCCGTTACTATCAACAATTAAACCGCCTGAGCGCCAACCTTGCGCTATTATCAGATGTGGCAATGGGGGTATTAGGTGGTAGCCTGAAACGTCGTGAACGTGTCTCCGCCCGGCTTGGGGATGTTCTGAGTCAAACCTATCTGGCTTCCGCGACGTTGAAACGCTACGACGATGAAGGTCGTCAAAAAGAAGATTTGCCGCTAGTTCATTGGGCCGTTCAAGATAGTTTGTATCAGGCAGAACAAGCGATAGATAATTTACTGAGTAACTTCCCTAATCGTCTGGTCGCCGGCCTGATGCGTGTTATCGTCTTCCCTCTAGGGCGTGTACATTCAGCACCATCTGACCATCTGGATCACAAACTGGCCCAGATCTTACAACAACCGTCGGCTACCCGTGATCGCATTGGCCGAGGTCAATATCTGACACCAAGCGAGCACAATCCTCACGGATTACTGGAAGAAGCTCTGCACGACATTATTGCCGCAGAACCGATCCATTCCCGTTTGAGTCGCGAAGCGGGTAAACGCCTCGGCTTTACTCGCCTTGATAAACTGGCAGAACGCGCACTCGCGGAACGTAAGATCACGCCAGACGAAGCCGAAATTCTGAAACGTGCCGAAGCAAGCCGTCTACGTTCTATTAACGTCGATGAGTTTGAACCAGAAGCACTGGCTGTCGCAGCCCCGGTCAAAAAGCCGAGAACAAAAGCGGCCTAAAACTGACGATTAAAGGATGGACGTAATCACGGGGCGATACCTTAAAGTATCGCCCCAGATTGTTGGCTAACCCATTTAAAAAAACAAGGGATGTTTTCACATCATCGAAAATTTCAGATTGTATGTTATCGGTTGATTGGCTTTTCTCCAATGCTTAATAACACCTTATTGCATCAACGATGGTTCAAGGTCTGGCAGATTAATCCACCAAAAAGGTTATAAAAGTTAAATAACCTCAGCTGTATGTTTCCAAGCCAAATTGAATCTTACTTTTGCCTTGGGAACACTGAGTAATTCCTCAGTCCCAGCGGATTTTATTGTTTTCCCAATAAAACTTCAGAATTATTCATTATGTTTTCTTTTCTTAAATCGTCGAGACGAACCCCGACAAATCTCTGTTCTCCAGCACCTCATCATGTGGTATCAGCCAATACTCCCACGGCTTACCCCCGTGTTTCCCGAGATACTCTGACGCGTTTTTGCACCATTTTTTGGCAGCTTCCGCTTTGGCTAGAACAATTGCATCTGTCAGATCAGCTCTCGCCTTGGTTTCCACCATAATGACTTTATCGTTCACTTCTGCCACAAAATCTGGCAAGTATTCCCGCTGGTTGACACCATCCTTGTAGTAGATCTGAAACTGACCACTGACCGGCTTGAACCACTTCTGAGCCTCACGCTCCAGGATCAACGCAAAGGTGCGTTCAGTATCGGAGTCGAATTTCTGCACGTCATACAGGCAGTACTTGAAGCCACCAAAAAGCATTTTTTTGATTTTGCTTTTATCCTGCACTGTTGTACGAACATTATGAATATCTTTATCCCCAGTGGTATAGACCGCGTCCTTCAGAGGAATAAAGCCAGCGGTTACGGTTACCTCGTAAGAGCTTGCTTTTTCCCAGTAATGCTCGGCCATTTGTGCATGAATAGTGTCAGCTATTCGTTTTCCAAAGCCGAAGAATATGTTATGAAGTTCGTCTTCTGAATACTCACGAACGTCACAGAAATAATTCACCGCTTGAGTAGCCAAGTCATAAATAAGCTCTGCGTGTTCGTCATAGGAGATATCATCATAGTCAACAAGATGCTCAACTACATAATCTTCCAGTCTTTGATATTTATGACTCATTGAGCTTGTTAAACTAACCTGCTCATCTGTTTGCAAACTTCTGATGATCAGATCTCTATTGGATGGCTGAAGATTGAGATTACCCATATCTAGAAGGAAAGGGGTGTACCCATAAGTTATTTCTCCCGAAGGCACCACCATGATTCTAGGAATATCAATGGTTTGCTCTATCACAAGTTGAGTGGTCTTATTAATCAACTCATACAGATCAATCTTTTCTTCTTCCGCCAGCAGTGATTGCTGTCTGCCGCTTAGGTGTTCCGATACGGCTTTATAAGTATGCTGCTGAATCTCTTCGTTAAGCAGTGCTTTGCTTGTCGGCACCACGCTTGGTTTGTTCTGGTAACTTTGCAGCACACGCAGAGCAGCAATTGCCGCTTCCTTTTCTGCTACGCCGCTGAATATTGGTTTTTGGTGCTTCTTGTCGCCTCCGACTTGATATTGATGGCCTGTAGCACTCTGTACCGATTGCCCAGTTACCAGCGCTTCAAGCTTGGAAATCACGGCTACGCTGTCTTTCGGCTGCCCACCATTGTCCTTTTCCAGAATAACCTGACGCATCCTCAACGGATTATTCGGGTTGTTGGCTTCGTCTACAATTTCCTGGAAACGATCATGGGCAACGATGTTAAGTCTGTCTATCGCATCAACGCCGATTCGCTTGCCATAAGGTAGGCGAAGACCACGCCCAATGGATTGCTCAATCAGGGTACGCGCATTCGCAGCTCGAAGCGGAACAATAGTATAGAGGTTAGTTACATCCCAACCTTCTTTAAGCATATTGACGTGTATAACAATCTCGGTAGGCTCATCAACACTTTCAACAGCCAGCAAACGTGTAATCATTTCTTCTTCCGCCGCGCCACTCTTGGAGCTGTCTACTTGAATGGCTTTACCTTGATAGCGTCCGTTAAAGAAAGCATCAGACTCAATATGCTCCAACAACTGTGCAGCGTGAGACGTGTCTCGTGCAATCACCAACATAAAGGGTTTAACTTGTTTTACGCCATGCAGTTTGGCATAGGTGAAGAGCTCTAACTTAGTTGCCTCGTGCAGTCTTACCCCATCTTCTAGCTTAACGCCCTCAAGTTGCTCTTGGCTGTACTGCTTGGGGTCAAAGTTGCGTTGAGTAACTACCGCTGGCTCTTTAACAAAGCCATCGTCCATCGCGCAAGCCAATGGATAATCAACAATCACGTTTTCAAAAGGTACAGGTCCCTTGTTTGACTCCGTGAATGGAGTGGCGGTTAGCTCCAAACCCAAGCGGGGCTTAAGTTCGTTAATGGCACGCATACCCGCACTAGCCCGATAACGATGGGATTCGTCCATCAGTAATACCAAATCATCCAGCTCGGCAAGATAACTGAAGTAGCTATCGCCAAGATATTCGGATAAGCGCTTAATACGAGGGGCTTTACCACCCCTTACTTCGGAAACTATTTTTGAAATATTAAAAATATTGATACGAATATCCAAAGCATCCCCGAATAAGTCATTCTTAAGCTGTGCACCTTTTTCTTCGTAGTTATCTCCTGTAATTACGATAGGCAGTTCAACTGCAAATTCTGCTATCCCGGTAAACACGTACTTGGGCGTGTTCGGGGTAAAATCCGCAATCAGCTTGTTATAAATGGTCAAGTTAGGCGCCAATACAAAGAAATTCTTAATGCCATATGCCAAGTGAAGGTAGGTGATAAACGCGCCCATCAGACGGGTTTTACCCACACCAGTTGCCAGCGCAAAACACAACGAGGGGAAATCTCGCTCGAAATCAGACAAAGTGGGGAATTCCGTACTCAAGGTCTTTAACAGTGCGGAAACATTTTGCGTAGGGGACAGCACGTCTGGCGCTGCCTCAATTGCCTTGGCCAGTGCATGGAGCGATTGTTCCTGAGGCTTACGCAGGCTCAAACGACCAGTAATGGCCTTCAGGATTCGAGACCTGTTTACATGATGAGTATTATTCGCAGTCATTCTGTACGTCCCTTAATCCTGATTGCCTTCAACATCGAATAAATCCGCCTGCCTTTGATTTGATTGGGGGGCTTCTTTTGGTTTTTCTTTCATTGGCAGGTTTTCTACGTTAAGGCTGTAGTCATCATGACCCCATTCACAGCGCGACAACACCATTTTCGGGATCTTCTTAAGTGTTAGATTCGGGAAGCGGTCAACCTTGCATCTAAAGGCGCTGCAGCACACCAGCAAGGTACGATCTTCACCCACTTCGTCACTCAAGACTTCCAACTGCTCAACAGACAGAGTTTGCGTTGTTACATAGATACGATCCTGCTCGGTGGAATAACCGTGATTCCACCATTCAGTATCGGAAGGCGCATAGGTAAAGCCTTCTAGCTTGCAGATCGCTTCGGCTAACATGGCGGCATCGTAGTCTTTACTGATCACCCAGCGACCCCAGCGATCTTGCTCCAGTAAGGAAGGAGCGAGTTTGTAGTAGCGGAAGCCACCTCCGCCTTGCCAGTTGACCGCTTTAGATATTCCGGTTTGGTCTTCACCGTCTATAACTTTTTTAAGGCGAGGAATAATATGCGTATTGCATTGATCACCAAGCTCAACCAAAACCCATTTTCTTCCCATTTTATGAGCTGTGGCAGCTGTTGTTCCAGAACCACCAAATGAATCTAAGACTAAATCTCCGGGGTTTGTCGAAATCTCCAATATGCGCTTTAGTAATTGTTCAGGTTTTTTTCCTCTAGGGAATTTAACACCACCTTCATTTGCAATATCTGCTTTTGGGATGTCCTCATTCCGCCAGAAGTTCGTTAAATTTGAGAACTTAACAATACTGTTATCCTTTATTTCTGCTGTGTCTTTTAACCAAGAAAACAGCTCCGCATTGTAATAAAATAAATCTATCTTCTGCCCCTCATATTTACCTCTACTTGGTGTGTATTCAACAGAGTAGAGTTTTTTTTTGTCCATATCTGAAACTAAATCTTTCTGAAACGAGTTTTCCTTCTGAATCTGGTTTGTTCTGAATAATGTGTCGAAGTTAGTTATTAGCTGCGAATCAATTTCTTGCTTTCTCTTTTCATAGTCTCGCAAAGAAATTGTTGCGATTTCAAAATCTTCATATTCGTAGACTTTTACTGGCTCACCATTTGATTTTGAAACAAAATCTCTTACGAGTCTTTTATCACCAATACGAGCAAGATATTTGTTGTATCTCTTAATTGTTTTAAGCTCCAATAGTATAGCGTTTTTTACATCATGCTCCTTCAGAGTCTCTTTTTTGTAACACAGGATGTGCTCTGATGTATCAACTAAAAATCCACCTTGACCTATACCCGCAGCAGCAGAACGCTCATATGAGATATGTGAAACAAAACATCCTCTACCAAATATTTCATCTAGCATTACTTTTAAATAATGCACCTCAGAGTCGTCGAGGTGAACCCACAATAGTCCGTCAGTCGACAACAAACGATTAATGATATTTAGCCTCTGATACATCAAATCGAGCCAAATGGAGTGCTCTAAACCATCGTCATAAAGATCAAAAGCTTGTCCTGTGTTAAATGGTGGATCTATGTATACACATTTTATTTTTCCAGTATATTCTTGTTCCAACGCCTTCAGAGCCAGTAAGTTATCACCGAAAATAAGTTTGTTATCAAAGATATCGTTTTCACCAACCTTATGACTGGCATGGTACGATTTGCTAGGTTCTTCCACTAAAATACGCGGTTCAAGCTTCGGTCGCTTGTCTTTACCAATCCACGTTAATTCAAGTTTCTTTTTGGATTTATTGCTCATACTTCAAAAATTCCTATGCGTCAGCCAGTGCGGCCATAACGGCACCTTTCAGTATCTTAAGGTCCGAGGCATTCTTAAACACCGAGACTGGAGATTTTCCCCAATTGACTTTTTTATACTCTGTGATGATGGTTTGTGCAATCGACTGTGCCGTCGTACAAACGATATTGCTGTGTGCCAGTGAAAGCTTTAACTCGTTGTGTTCTATATATTGTTTAAGCTTCAGATAAACAATATGAGACAGCAACATTAGAGAATTTGCGTTAATATCTTTATCAACGCCAGTAGACTGCCTTGCATCTGATTTAAGTGACTCGCGAATCAGCAAATAGATTTGCACAATCCGCCAAAGTTGCCGTGCCTGAAGGCTATCTTTAAACAAACAATGATAGGTAGAACCATGTAACTCTTCACCAGCCACGCGGGAAAACAGCTTTTTGGCGTCTTTCTTCGCTTGAGCAATTAAATTGCAATCACTGTCGCTCACCCAGCAGGCTAACGCTTTTGCTGCGGTTTCAACATCAAAGTCTTCCTGGTCCAGATCACCTGATTTATAGCGATAGAAAACACCAGACTGCTGAAGTGTTTGCGCCCATTGGATCTGGTTCTCATCCAATGCCGCGAAGTCAATATCGGACACTGTATTTTGATTGTTGCGAAAACGGGTGATCTTGCTGCCAAATTCTTCTAGGTCTGCGTCGAGCGCGATAAGGGTAGCCAGTACCTTAATATCAGGCTCTTCAGATTTTTCATCCAAGTCAATGGTCAGACTGCTGACAGTTTGAGCTCCGTTGATGACGGAAAGATTTTCTACCCTGAACTTTCCGCTTGAGCGTGTCTCATCACGGGCTCCAATAGGACGAATTGCATCGCAGATAAACGTTACCCCATTGTTAAAGTAGAAGAAGTGTTCGGGGTTGTTCTTGATGGTTTCTGAAATATCCTGATTGACGACCGTGTTACCCTGAAAATGTCGGATGTTCGCATCAAACAACTTCTCGCCATACTGATCTTTTAAAGACTTCAATTGGGTACCGGTGATGCTGCCGAAATAGCACAAATAGGGCTCATCAATGTGGCCATAGTTTTCCAATGTAATTTCAGCGGTGATAGGTGCAGGTAAATGCTCGTCCAGTTGGATTCGGTGGAAGGATGCCAATCCTCGATTCAGAAAGCTTAAAAAATAGGGATCAGCAGGTTGGTTGAGTGCTGCCTCTAAATCAGACATTAGTCGCTTTTTATCGTCGCCTAGAGCACCACCCGTATAGGCCAACACAGCTTTAACTTTTGCGACTCCGGAATCAAAAGCGAAACTTAAAGCCACAGTTTTTGCTTGAAGGTGCTCGTTAAAACGTTCGTACTTCTGTTTGGCTAAGTCTTTAACGCCGTCTACAAACTTGCTAACCTCTGCCAGTTCTACTTCACCAATACCTGAGTCTTTGTATTTCGACTGGACAAGCCAAACGGTTTGGGTGGCATCCACATAAACCGAGTCTATGCCATGATCCTGTCCGCCATCAATGGAAGCTTGAATGGCCTCCTGCTCGGAGGCACCAGCCTCTTGTATTAAAACATAGGCCGCCAGTGCTTTACTGTAAAAATTCCGATGTTTGGCATTTGCGTCGGTGCCAGTACCGATAATCTTCCCCCCAAATCGAGCATCCAACAATTCACATAGTTGGATAAGCTCGTGCGGCTTGACTCCCCCAGCCATTAAACAACCTCCCAAGTAATACTGAACAACACCTGTTCTTCAACGGTTTGATTCATTTTGTCTTCCAATTCGGTAATTAATACCTCTCGGCCTTCGTCGACTTCGTCCTGTCGATCAAACAGTTCACGGCGCTTTTTGTGACGCAGTTTTTCTAATTCTTTTTGCTTTTTCTGCCAATGCAGTTTTTCATGGAGGTCAGGCGCGAGCTTTGCAGTCCTGCGAACTTCTCGAATCTCTCGGTCGGTCTCTTTTATGTTCTGCTCTAACACCACTTTAAGGTCGTCTGCCCAAGCATCCAGCTTTTCAACTTCCGCTTCGAAGTATTTGAGATTGCGCTGACTGATATCACTGAGCAGCTCCTGTTTAGCCTGAGACAGTTCTTTTTCAATAGTTGGGTTGATTGAGAAAGTGGTTTGAGAATCACTTTTAACCGGGTAGGAAAGCAGCTTTTCCAGTACATCGGAATGAACCACTTCACCCTTGTTATTGATGCCAATGACAGCCAAGTGATCTTCGGCTCGTTCCATGGATTCAACCGTTACCCTGCATACTTGCAATTGACCAGTTTGTCCCCTGAGTTTTTCTACTACAGATACCTTGGTATCTCTGGCATCAGTGTTAAATACAAGATGTGCCTGACCTAAGCTTTTACTCTTTGCATTATCAATAGTCCACTGAGCCAGCGGGTGTTTGAGCCGGTACAGGTGGCAGTCCCCATCGCGTCTCGGTAGTTCGTACTCACCTGTCGGGATGTTGGCAGGTGCTCCCGATGGTAGTGACTTAATAACAAAGCCACCCTGGACGGGTTGAAAATGACTCGAAAGCTCTGTTTGAGTCAGCGCTAACAACATCTGTTCATACTTGTCGAGAGAAGCTTCGGTATCAATTTTCAAGCGTTGCAGAACGTCTTCATCAAAGTTTTCGAACAGTTGCTCACGCGTATTAATCATCTGAGCATTAATTTCGTGAGCAAGATCTTGCTGAAGTTTGTCAAATGCGCTTTTGATTTCTTCTGGGTCGCGACAAGTGTCATAGATTTTTTTAATTCGGCGCTCGAAATCCACCCCATTTTCGATTGCCCCCAGTACTTCATCAGAAGCCCCGAAGACCCCGTCAAATATCTTGAACTTCAGTTTTAATAACTCATGAACCCGTTGATCAGCAGGGTTGGTAGAATCAATAAAGTTGAGTACAACCACATCATGCTTCTGTCCATATCGATGACAACGTCCTATACGCTGCTCCATCCTTTGAGGGTTCCAAGGCAGGTCATAGTTGATCACCAATGAGCAGAACTGGAGGTTTACACCTTCAGCCGCCGCTTCAGTAGCGATCATGATCTTACCTTTTTCCTTAAAGTATTCCACCAATGCGGCGCGGGTATCCGCGGTTTTAGAGCCGGTAATATTGTCGCTACCTTCGTGCTTGACCAACCAGTTTTTGTAGATCTCTTTCGCCTGAGAGTCGCTGTTAGTGCCATTAAAAAGCAAAATGCCATCTTTGTATTCGCTGTTTCCTAATAGCTCAAACAGATAATCCTGAGTTTTTCTGGACTCAGTAAATATGATGGCTTTTTCTTGTGCGCCAAGCTCCTTAAGCTTCTCAAAAGCAATTTTCAGAGCTTTGAGTAAGGCCTCGCCCTTGGAGTTCTCTCTTATATTCTCCGCAAGCTCTTTGAATGACTTAAGCTCATTGATTTCGTCGATAATGGATTGGTGATTGGGCTTTTCTGATGAGCATGCGCTGTCTTCATCATCAGACCATTCTTCTGCAGTTTCATCCAGCGATTCATAGTCAGCATTGAGGTCACTATAAACACCTGATCCCACCCCATCGTTTTTCAGATCATTTTCCAATCGATTGATAATTGAGTTTAATGCACCAGCTATTGCAAAGGATGATGAAGCCAGAAGCTTCCACATCACCATGGAAATTAGTTGTCGCTGACCGCTTGGCAATGCATTGAGGTTTGATCGCTGTAGATAAGCCGACACAAGCCAATAAAGCTTTTGTTCATCACTAGACGGCGTAAACTCTTCAACCATAGCAATTCGCTTGGTATAGGGGACGTAGGCTTCAACATCTTTTCTTAAGGTACGCTTGCATACGGGTTTAATGCGTTTCCGCAGCTCGTTAAAGGAGAGGTTGTCGTTAAGACGTCCATACTTGATACGGAAGCTATCAAGATCTCCAAATACTTTTTCATCAATGATGCTGACCATACCAAACAGCTCCAACAACGAATTTTGAAGCGGCGTGGCAGTGAGCATGACCTTAAATGTACTACTCAAGGCATCGCGAATTGCAGCGGCTATTTTGTTCCCTTTTTTGTAGACATTTCTAAGCCTGTGAGCTTCATCTATTACCGCCAAATCCCAGGGGATCATTTGAATGTCATCTGCTTTAGCTTTTGCAAACTGATAGGAGCAAATGACTATTTTCTCACCCGCATCAAATGGGTTTTTGACACCTTCTTTTTTAACCTTTTTGTAGCTGTCTCCTTCTAGAATGAGGCCGTCTACACCAAATTTCTCTTGAAGCTCCTGGTGCCACTGTTTACGAAGGTTTGCCGGAACAACAATGAGGATACGTCGTTTACGCTCGGCCCATTTCTGGGCAATGACAAGACCAGCCTCAATTGTCTTACCGAGGCCCACTTCATCTGCCAGTATGACGCCATTGGATAAAGGATTACGAAATGCGAAGAGGGCAGCATCCACCTGATGGGGATTCAGATCTATCTGCGCATCCATAATTGCTCCAGTCAGCTTGTCTTCATCCTCACTATCTAGGCGACGAGTAAGCTGCCACGCAAAGTACTGGGCCTGGTGCTGGCTGTACATTATGCATCCCCCTGACTTTTAACTTTGATATGCTCTGCCAATTGCCCTAGGCTTACCTGGAAATACTCACAGAGCTTGTCCAGGACTTCGGTAGTCGTGTTATAACCTTTCTGATTGGATACCTTTGAGAGCGTTGTCCGGTGAATACCTGTTGCTTTAGAAATCTCCTCCAAGGTGATACGGCGTCCTTCTTGGAATTCTTTTTCAGCGATGAGTTCTTTTAGTCTAAATCTAATCATTCGGGGCACCTTTGAAGTGAAACATCACTATACCGAAATACGAATATAGATCAATTTGTATGTTTGATGCTTTATAAGGCTAAATATGATTTATAAGCACGAATGCAGAGTGAGAGTGACCTTTCCCTTTGGATTTGGACTCCCCCCACGAAGGTAGATAAATTCTATCCTTATAATAACGCCGCCTGAGTACCCATTACCTCATCGCTGCATAGACACGTTCAACCCAACGATTGATTACTTCTTCATCAAAAAAGATTGACCATCTACAATCATCTTCGGGTGTGAAAGACGCTCAAGCTTGTTGCCACATTTCGTTTTCAAGAACGAGGCCGACCAAGATAACGATTTTTTGACCAACAGCGTTTTCAGCTCAGACAAGAACTCAACCCATTCATGCGCAACCATTGGTTGTTTAATCAACAGGGTAGAAAGACGAGTGTTGTTATCTGAAGTATCTACCTCCAGTAAGGCATACTGCAGACCTTTCCTTTGCAGAAGATGAAACGCAATACAACGAGGGTTCCTAAGACAATAAATGTCTGGTGCATCTTTTTAGTACTGGAAGACGACGTAATTTAGCCGTCACTAGCTCACAATCAGGCATGGTCAACAATTTATCTACCATGCGATAGAAGGCATCAAAACGCCTGGCATACAAATACAAGTCATCGCTTTTATCTTCGATACCATCAAAATCAGCAGAAGGTAAAGCCCCCTGAACCGTTGCTTCATCGGTACTGACAGAAACAGTTGCCTTATCGGATGGCGGTAAATCGTTCTCGTCCTGCTCCCCTTTGCGTCCTTTTCTTATAGTCTCAAAAGGTTCTGAAAATTCAAAGGCCAATATCTCTGCTTCGATTTTTTTCAGGTTCCCATCCGCACCTGGATTTTCATCCTCGTCAATCTCAAGCTCAGAACCGGCGGCAGCCCCCACGGGGCTGAGGAATCCCCAGAAAATAGACAGGCATAGCGTTGTGTGATCTACTGATTGTTCCACCAAGTCAATAAGGTCACTGCTATGCCTGCACGTAAAGTATGTCACAACTTCTTCAAAGATGCCTTAGCACCGTTTCATAAATATCGCCAGAATGCATTAATCGATGCCACTATGGCTTTGATTAATGGCGCTTCTCTTACGCTAACCAGTATTGGACGTTTTTTGCCCGGACAGGCTCAGGTCAAAAACAAGATAAAAAGGGTTGATCGCCTGTTAGGAAACACCGCTCTTCACAACGATATTCCTGCGATTTTTAATAATATTACTGCCATGATAACTCGTCAGTTGCCTCTTTGCGTTATTGCTGTGGACTGGAGCGGTTATCCATCGCAGGAGTATCATGTGCTTCGTGCCAGCCTTCTTTGCGACGGTCGGGCAATGCCGTTATTGAGTTGGGTTGTATCCTCGGAAAAACAAAATAACACCTTAATACAAAATCAGTTTCTTGATTCCCTCGCTAAAGCCGTCTCTTCCGATGCCAGAGTCATCATCGTCACAGACGCAGGATTTAAGAGTCCATGGTTTCGACATATTGCCTCATTAGGCTGGGATTTTATTGGGCGGATCAGGAATAACGTTCAATTTCACCTGGCAGATAGTCCTGAAATATGGCTGAAAATCTCTGACTGTCCCGGAACAATAACGCCGAAATACATGGGGGCGGGAACGCTGGTCAAAGAAAAGAAAAACCGTATTAATGGTCATTTTTATACATACAAGAAATTACCTAAAGGGCGGAAAAGTAAACGTTCAAAAGGCAGGCCAATGTATACTAAAACAGACAACGAGTATCGGCAGTCAGCAAAAGAAGCCTGGCTTATTTTCAGTAGTATAGATGATTTAAAGCCACGGGAGATCATCAAGTTATACAGTCGTCGCATGCAGATAGAGCAAAACTTCCGCGATGAAAAAAGTGAGCGTTTCGGATTTGGTCTTCGTGCCAGCCACAGTCGCTCTGCGGGTAGAATGCGGGTACTGAGTTTACTGGCAACACTGAGCACAATCGCCCTGTGGCTGATTGGTTATCACGTGGAGAATAAGGGATTACATCTGAGATATCAGGCCAACAGTATCAAATCACAGCGGGTCATCTCATATCTGACGTTAGCAGAGAACGTCTTACGACACTCCCCACTGATTTTAAAGCAAATATCACTGAATGATGCTCTTAACCACTTAACAAGAGTCTACCGAAATATGGTGCTGGTTTATTAGCACCGATTTGTGGGGATCCCTCAGCCCCACGGGGGCAGAGGCTTCATCCGAGGCTCCACCGCCGCAGCGCTGAGGGCAAACCCTCCATTCCCGCAGATGCCGATGACACCAATGCGATTTCTGTCAACAAATGGCGGGTACCAATAAAATCCACAGCGGCACTAAAGTCCTCCACAAAAGCTTCAGGGGAGGCAATCGAACGAAGTTCACCCCCCACTCTCGCCATTATAGGATACATCCCAGGCCAGAGTAATATGAATAACAGCCTCCAAAATGGAGGCAAGAAAAAGCGTAATTGACCTGATGGGTTACCAGATCGATAATCTCTTTACACACCCATTTTCCGGCTTCACTAAACCATGCATCAAACTGGGCAAGGAG
This sequence comes from Photorhabdus bodei, assembly GCF_003287735.1. Lineage (GTDB taxonomy): Bacteria > Pseudomonadota > Gammaproteobacteria > Enterobacterales > Enterobacteriaceae > Photorhabdus > Photorhabdus kayaii. The sequence goes on from NZ_NSCM01000042.1 coordinate 27,091, forward strand.
TTCAGCGATACCTTTGGGTATTGTCCCCATATTTCACGGCACAGATGCAAAAAATACGTCTTCCAACGCTAATAACTCTTCAATCGTTTGGCGACGACGAATTAATTGGGGGCTACCATTAACAAACAACACCTCAGAGATAAGCGGACGGCTGTTGTAATTGGAAGACATTGACGCACCATAGGCACCAGTATCATGAAAAACTAAATAGTCGCCAACTTGAACAGGCGGCAACGCTCTTGGCGCAACACCCCCGCCTTCAACCTGTGTAAAGATATCACCGGATTCACATAGCGGCCCCGCAACTAATGTTTCCCGCAATGGCAATTGCTCAATCTTACGTCCATCAGCAGGCAAAACTGAGATATGGTGATAACTGCCATACATTACTGGACGCATTAAGTCATTAAATCCCGCATCCACCAGAACATAATTACGGTTCCCCATCTGCTTAACCGCCCTAACTTCTGTCATCAGAACGCCAGATTCCGCCACCAAAAAACGCCCCGGTTCAATTTCCAGCTCAATTTTATGACCTAAATGCTGCTCAATTCTTTTACGAGCATCATCCCACAACCCAAAATAATGAGCGATATCGATTCGTTCATCACCCTGATGATAAGGCGTCGATAAACCGCCGCCGGCTGAAATTGCCTGAATATCTTCATCACAGAGAATAACCTGTTCAACCATCGCATTACACACACTGGCAAGATGATGATAATCAACACCAGAGCCAATATGCATATGTAAACCAAGCAATTTCAATCCATAGTGGCGGATTTTCTCAATTGCTCGTGGAAGATCCTGATACCAAATACCATGTTTACTGTTTTCCCCGCCCGTATTCGTCTTCTGGCTATGACCATGGCCAAACCCAGGATTAATCCGCAACCATACCGGGTGCCCTTTTTTATATTGACCAATCTGTTCCAACATATCGATAGAACCCGCATTAACCGGAATATCCAATTCAGTTACTCTTTGCAGCGTCGACACATCGATTAAATCAGCAGTGAAAACGATGTCTGCCATTTCTTGTCCTGGACAAAACCCTGCCCGTAAAGCACGCTCAATTTCTCCTAATGAAACGGCATCAACTTTCACACCATATTCACGCATCAGGCGCAAAATATGAGTATTAGAACAAGCCTTCTGCGCAAACCTGACCACATCAAACTGACATAATAATTTGATTTTTTGGATAATTTTTTCACTATCGTAAACCCATAATGGAGTACCGTACGTTTCTGGCAAACAACTCAAATTCTCCGCTATCAGATTGGGACAACTATTGCGGGTAAAATTGTAGGTAAAAGCACTCATCAGGGTTTCTCTCACAAAGTCAGCAGATAACCCATTATTGGCAGTAAAAAACAGGAATAAAAATATCCATTTCGCTATAGTCTATTCATCTGTGATATAGAATTATCTTTCGAAGGAACAATTTATGTCTTCTTGTTCATGGCGCCATATTGAAATCTTTCATGCGGTAATGACGACAAAAAACCTGACAGAAGCGGCTATTTTATTACAAACATCACAACCAACCGTCAGTCGCGAATTAGCACGATTCGAGCATCTAATAAAATTCAAACTATTTGACCGAGTAAAAGGCCGCCTGCATCCGACAGCACAAGGATTGCGCCTTTTTGAAGAAGTACAGCGCTCTTATTATGGACTTGAAAGAATAATGAATGCGGCTGACAACATACGTAAATTTCAACATGCTCAACTTTCCATTGCCTGCCTGCCGGTATTTTCTCAATCACTGTTACCGAAAGTTTGCCATCACTTCACCCGCCAATACCCTGACACTAATTTAACCATCATTCCACAGGAGTCACCTCTACTGGAAGAGTGGCTCTCAGCTCAACGCCATGATCTGGGTCTGACAGAACATTTGCAGACACCACCGGGTACACAGAGAGAAACACTGATCACACTAAATGAAATTTGCGTATTGCCCGCCGCTCATCCTCTCAGCCATAAACCGCTATTGACTCCAGAAGATTTCAACGAACAAAATTTCATCAGCCTTTCAATAACGGATAGTTACCGTCAGCTCATTGATGGAATATTCGCAGAACACCATATTCGCCGCCGCATGATTATGGAAACTCACAGTGCTGCATCAGTATGTGCAATGGTGCGAGAAGGCATTGGTGTTTCTATTGTCAACCCACTGACCGTACTCGATTATCTAGACAGTCATGGCAAATCTGAAATATGCGCTCGCCCATTTAGTATTAACATTCCTTTTACTGTTAGCCTGATAAAACCCATTCACCGCCCTTCTTCTGCCCCAGTCGATACTTTTATTGAACACCTAAAAGCACAAGTTACTCTGTTTCCTCAAAAACTAAAGTCAGCTTTTCAGCATTAGTGCTTGCCAGTACGGAGAGGAAGCAAACCATTGAACCAGAAAATCCAGTAATGCCCTCAGCGTTGCTGGCATATTTTGACGGCTGGCATAAATACCATAAATTCCCATAGCTTGAGGTCGATATTCTGGCAACAACTGAATCAATTTTCCTGACGCCAAATGCGAAGCAACAGAATAATAAGGTTGCATGGCGATTCCCGCACCTTGCAATGTTGCTTCCATTAACACCATCGATTCATTGGCACTCAAAGTACCGCTAACAGGAACAGAATATTTTTCCCCTCGATGTTCAAATAACCAAAGACTTTTACCAAAAAAGTTATAAGTCATACAGTTATGCAGGGCTAAATCAGCAGGCTTTTGCGGGAGCATTTTTCCCGCCAGATAACAAGGGGCGGCACAAACCACAGAATGACATGTCGATAACGGTCTGGCGATCAAATTGGGTTCCAGATTATTCGTGATGCGTAACGCTAAATCTATCCGCTCCTCGACCAAATTTATTGCCTTATTGCTTATTTGCATATCAATAGCTATCTGAGGATAAATCTGCATAAACTCAGGAATCGCCACAGACAATGCGCTTACTGCCAGAGATTGAGAACTGCTTATCCGCAAAAGACCACTCAGCTCCTGCGCTTCTACTGGTTGATGAACAGGTATCTCTTCCGACAATTGCAATAACTTACGGCTGCGCTGATAGGCGATCTCTCCTGCCGATGTCAGGCTGATCTTTCTCGTTGTACGATGTAACAGACGTACTCCCGCCCATTTTTCCATTTCAGCCAAATAACGGGATACCATTGCCCGCGAAATATCTAACCGTTCCGATGCAGCAATCATGCTGCCTTGTTCTACAATTATAGTGAACACTTGCGCAGCAGTGATTCTATCCATCAATTAGCTCGATTTATGCAACAAATAATTACCAATTATGCGGTTTTTCCATCGAAAAACGCAACTTATTATGAACCTCGTTCACACAACATCAGGAATTCAATCATGACTCGCAAAACAACACTAAATATTGCGCTGGCAGGTATCCTTTCCTTGGGTACCATTTCTCTGGCACAAGCCGCTGATCTCAAACTGGATGTTTATAATCCGGGTGAGAAAAGCCTATTTCCTGTCTCTTCTGAAATCATCAGTGGAGATAAAGAAGTTGTACTGATCGATGCTCAGTTTCAAAAAAATGATGCTGAAGCACTGGTCAAAAGAATTAAAGATACCGGCAAAAAGCTGACAACCATTTATATCAGTCAGTCCGATCCTGATTTCTATTTCGGCCTTGAAGTACTGACCAAAGCATTCCCTGATGCCAAAGTCATTGCATCACCAGAAACAATTAAAGAAATCAACAAGACCAAAGATGGCAAACTGGCTTATTGGGGAGGTGTCCTGAAAGAACAGGCACCCAAAAAAGTCATCGTGCCGCAACCACTGGAAGGTCACACTTTTACAGTTGATGGTGAGAAACTGATCGTCGAAGGTCTCGATGGCCCTGCGGCTGACCGTACTTTTGTTTGGATACCAAAACTAAAAGCGGTAGTAGGCGGTGTCACCGTTTCAAGCAACATTCATGTCTGGATGGCAGATACACAGACTAAAGAGTCTCGTAAAAACTGGATGCAGACATTAGATCGTATAAAAGAGATAAAACCGACAATTGTGGTTCCGGGACATTTCATTGGTAACACGCCAATGACGTTGGAATCCGTTCATTTCACGCAAAAGTACCTGACCATTTTTGAGAAAGAGCTGGCAAAAGCGAAAGATTCAAAAGCGCTAATAGCCGCAATGGAAAAACACTATCCAAAACTTGGAGACAAATCCAGTCTCGAATTAAGTGCTAAGGTGCTGAAAGGCGAAATGAAGTGGCCCCAATAAGTAAATTAACTCTTTTTCAGGAATAAGTAATATGCCCGGAATGACTCTGCATTATATCTATGATCCACTATGTGGCTGGTGTTATGGTGTTTCCTCTCTGATACAAGCAGCAAAAGAGGTCGCAAATGTGAAAATTGAATTGCATGGCGGCGGAATGCTGACAGGTGATAACAGACGCCAAATAGACAGCACATGGCGTGATTATGTCCTTAGTCAGGATAAACGGATCGCAAGCCTGACCGGGCAAACTTTCAGTGAGCAATATGTCGCACTGTTAAATGATAAATCACTGATTATGGATTCATTACCACCAATATCAGCCATTCTTGCAGCAGAAAAATTGGCTGGTAAAGGTGTCGAAATGTTACTGGCAGTACAAAAAGCGCATTATGTTCGTGGACTAAAAATCAGCGAAACTGAAACATTATTGAATTTGGCAAATGAATTGCAGCTTGATTCAGAACAGTTCCAGCAAGAGCTGATATTGAATAATGAATCAGAAAGTCTCCAACATATCAGGAAAAGCCGTGAATTATTGGCAAAAGTTAGCGGCTCAGGCTTCCCTACGTTTATTTTGGAAAATGACAGAAATGAGCTATCTATTATTTCTCTTGATAAATACTTGGGACAACCTAAACGTTGGCAAGATATGCTGATTCACTATCAGTTTTAATACCACAGTTTTAATACCACAGTTTTAATACCACAGTTTTAATACCACAATTTTAACTACTGGTGCCCATACGTTTTCAGCTATCGGGCACCATCCACGATACCCCATCCATTCCCAATAAGTTCAAATAGATCATTATGACCGCAGAAATGGCTATATATGGGCCAAAAGCAACAGGCTCTTGGCAATTTTCTCGTATTCTCCATTGCCACACGCACCCAATAATACCAAACAATGAGGATAAGAACATTAATAAAGGAATTGCGCTAATCCCCAACCAAGCACTAACCGCCGCCATTAATTTAAAATCGCCATATCCTAATCCCTCTTTATGACAGATTATTCTGAATAACCAATAAAGCGACCATAAAACCAAATAACCCGCAATCGCACCTGTCACAGATTGTTCGATAGGCACAAAAATTTGATTCAAATTCAATAGTAATCCTAACCATAACAGTGAATAATTTATTATGTCTGGCAATAATTTGATTTTTATATCAATAAAAGAAAGTATAATTAGTATCCAAGTAAATATCAAAACAAACATTAAAATAATATATGAATGAAAACTCAATGAAAAATAAATCACAAAAAAAGCCGTTATAAACAGCGTCACTAATTCAACTTGAAAATAACCAAAAACTATTTTTTCATAGCCATAAATAATTTTAATGAATACGGATATCACTTTATTCAAAATTATTCCAGATACTATTCCAACAAAAATAGCTAAAACAATAATCTTAATATTAAAATCCATTTAATAAAACACCTCCAAATTCATTATATCTTTGGTATAAAAAGATAATAATAAACATCACTGCTTTAAAACAACAAAATAAATATAAAACAGTCAAATAAGATATAAATATGCGAGCAGACTCGCAACATTTATTCAGAGATAACAATCTGCATCGAGATAGCTTGATAATTGGATTAAGCCTCCCTTATCATACCCCCCATTATTTATTGCTTTATGTATAGCTATACCCCGCAGGAAGGAAAGAAAAACATGCGTATACCCCGCGTATATCACCCGGAATTACTCTCATCGAATACTGAAATTTATCTGAGTGATGAGACGGCTAACCATGTTGGGCGGGTACTCAGAATGAGTCATGGTCAACAGTTACAACTGTTTGATGGTAGCAATCAGATCTTCAACGCTCAGATTACCGAAGCTAGTAAAAAATCTGTCAAAGTCCATATCAGCAATAGCGAACTCGCCGATAATGAATCACCACTTAATCTCCATCTGGGGCAAGTCATATCCCGCGGTGAGAAAATGGAATTCACCATTCAAAAATCTGTAGAATTAGGGGTAAATGTTATTACGCCTTTAATTTCTGAACGCTGTGGTGTAAAGCTGGATGGAGAACGGCTGGCTAAAAAACTTCAGCAGTGGCAGAAAATTGCTATTGCTGCCTGTGAGCAATGCTGTCGTAACCGTGTACCTGAAATTCGCCCAGTGATGCAACTTGAGCACTGGTGTGCAGAAAATGATGGCAGTTTAAAATTAAATCTACATCCACGAGCCAGCCAAAGCATCAATACCCTGCCTTTACCTGTAGAAAAAGTGCGTTTACTGATCGGCCCGGAAGGTGGATTATCGATAGATGAAATTGCTATGACAGCTAATTACCAATTTACTGATATCCTATTAGGACCACGGGTACTGAGAACAGAAACGACAGCGCTCACCGCAATTACTGCATTACAAGTGCGTTTCGGCGATTTGGGTTAAGGAGAAAGAATGATCAAACTCGGCATAGTGATGGACCCCATTTCATCCATCAACATCAAGAAAGACACCAGTTTTGCCATGCTATTAGAAGTACAACGTCGCGGCTGGGAACTCCATTATATGGAGATGAGTGATCTCTATCTGCACCAAGGGGAAGCCCGCGCACGTACCCGCTTATTGCAGGTAGAAAACCATCCACAACAATGGTATCAATTCGATAGAGAACAAGATCTGGCACTGGAAACATTGGATGTCATCCTGATGCGCAAAGATCCACCATTTGATACCGAATACATTTACGCCACTTATATTTTGGAACGCGCGGAAGAGAAAGGCACTCTTATTGTCAATAAACCACAAAGCCTACGCGATTGTAACGAAAAACTCTTCACAGCCTGGTTCCCTGATTTAACACCAGATACATTAGTGACTCGCAATGCCGCTCACTTACGTGAATTCCACCAGAAACATGGTGATGTCATCTTTAAACCACTAGATGGTATGGGCGGTGCATCGATATTCCGCCTGAAAAAAGATGACCCAAACGTTGGTGTTATTATTGAAACTCTAACGGAACATGGCAATCGCTTCTGCATGGCGCAGAATTTCTTACCGGCCATAAAAGAAGGTGATAAACGAGTATTAATTATCAATGGCGAACCCGTTCCTTATTGCCTGGCTCGTATCCCTGCCCAAGGTGAAACCCGTGGTAATCTTGCTGCGGGTGGCCGTGGTGAAGCTCGCCCGCTTTCAGAAAGTGACTGGGCTATCGCCAGAGCTGTTGCTCCAACTTTGCAAGAAAAAGGGTTAATCTTTGTTGGTCTGGACATCATTGGTGACAAACTGACTGAAATTAATGTCACCAGTCCAACCTGTGCACGCGAGATAGAAACCGCTTTCCCTGATATTTCAATCACTGGCATGTTAATGAATGCAATTGAAGAACGATTAGAGAAATAAAAAATTCTTTTTACGAATTTGCCTGTCAAGGTTTGTCATTTATACTTTTAGCCCACATACTGTTGGGCTAAATAATCCTTACATAGCCAGGTTAATTACTAGAAAAAAAATGAATCTACAGCACCATTTTCTTATCGCCATGCCTTCATTATCTGATCCCTATTTCAAACGCTCAGTTGTTTACATATGTGAACACAATGAAAATGGGGCAATGGGATTGGTGATAAATAAACCTATTGAGCAAATCTCCGTTCGGAAAGTTTTACAAAAGCTGAAAATATCACCAGAAGATCGGGATGAAAGTATCAATCTAAACAAGCCTGTTATGACGGGTGGCCCACTTGCTGAAGACCATGGTTTTATATTGCACACACCAAAACCAGGTTTCAATTCAAGTATCAAAATTTCCGATGACACAATGATCACCACCTCCAAAGACGTCCTTGAAACCTTGGGTACACCACGCCAACCAAAACAGATATTGGTCACGTTGGGGTATGCCAGTTGGGAAAAGGGTCAACTTGAAAAAGAGATAATGGAGAATAGCTGGTTAACAACAAACGCTGATCCACACATTATTTTCAACTCACCCATTGCGGACCGCTGGCGTGAAGCCGCATCTTTACTCGGAATCAATATCTATAATATTGCCCCACAGGCGGGACATGCATAGATGGATAACCGTACAATAATAGCCTTCGATTTTGGCACCCGCAGCATCGGCGCAGCCATTGGACAAGAAATCACGGGCACCGCCAGAGCACTAACCTCGTTTAAAGCCACAGATGGTATCCCCAATTGGGGGCAAATCGAAAAATTACTTAAAGAATGGCAACCTGATCTGGTTATCGTTGGTCTTCCCCTCAATATGGATGGCACTGAGCAATTCGTCACAGTGCAAGCACGTAAATTTGCAAACCGGCTGCATGGCCGGTTTGGCGTACAAGTTCAACTCCAAGATGAACGCCTGACAACGGTTGAAGCCCGTGCTCATCTGTTTGACCGAGGGGGTTATAAGGCCTTAAATAAAGGAAAAGTAGATGCTACTTCCGCTGTTATTATTTTGGAAAGCTGGTTTGAACAGCACTATTAACAGCAATCAAGTGACAAGTAACAACGATCAATGAACAGCAACCATTTGACATCCTCCCCGCCCTAAAAAGCACGAGGATTCCTACTACGTTCAGACCGAAGTCTAAATCATTTCGGGGGGTTCCTGCTTCAACGGGCGGTCTGACTGCACCCTCCCTCCACAGGCAAGCACGGCATGCCCTGCCGCTAAAATATTGCGCGCACCGTTGATATCGGCGTTTGCGGTATAGCCACATGCCTGACACTCGAATTTATTCTGTGACAGGCGGTTTTCTTTTGCGCTATGACCACAGCAAGCACATTGTTGACTGGTATAGGCTGGCGGGATTGCTAATACCTGACCTCCGCGCCAGAGCTGCTTATACTCAAGCTGACGGCGCATTTCATACCAGCCCTGATCCAGTATCGCGCGGTTTAAGCCTGATTTTGCTCGCACATTGCGTCCATGCTGTTCTGTCGTTCCTTTCGCCGATTTTGACAGGTTTCTGACCTTCAAGTCCTCAATGACTATCATTGCGTGGTTTTTGCTGATTGTCGTGGTGACTTTATGAAGATAGTCCTTGCGAATGTTGGCAATATGGGCGTGCAGTTTCTGAATTTTTCGTTTCTGTTTCTGCCAGTAATCCCTGTAATTTACGCTGCTGCCAGCCTTGCTCATAGGTTTGCATCCCACTGGCAGCGCCCGTCTGCATAAGTGTTGTTATTTGATGATTTTTTCCTTCTCGTATCAGATGACTCACTGCCTGATTAACTACCAATACTTCATATATAGCAACTCGTCCCCCTCCTTGGGCAGAGACTAATTGCTGTGCTATCACAGCTTTCAGGCTGCCTGCTAGCTGGCTACGTACCCACCCTTTTTCTTCAGCGGAGAAAATATCCACCAGCCGATCAATTGCCTGTACAGCACCTCTGGTATGCAAAGTCGACAATACCAAATGCCCAGTCTCTGCCGCGGTTAACGCCAAGCGTATTGTCTCTTTATCCCGCAACTCACCCAACAACAATACATCAGGATCTTGCCGGAGAGCTCCTTTTAACGCTTCCTGATAACTAGGAGAATCCAATCCGATTTGCCGTTGTTGTATCAGACAATTGCGACTATGGTGGATAAATTCCACGGGATCTTCCAATGTAATAATGTGCTGACAACAGTGGCTGTTCAGCATATCCACAATGGCTGTTAACGTTGTCGACTTCCCGCTGCCTGTAGCACCTGTTACCAGGATCAACCCACTCTCTTCCCGCAAAGCCATTTCACGAATAATTTCAGGTGCTTTTAGCTGTTCCAGAGTTGAACACCGAGAGTGAATTAAACGCAAAACGACTGACAACCCAGAGTGCTGACGAAAAATGTTGCCTCTCAATCGTTGGCCATTTTCCGTCCCCAGCGCAAAATCCACATGTCCACTCGTTAATAGCTGTTGTCGCTGATTTTCTGATAAAAACTGCCTACTCCACTCTTCCAGCAATAGATTATTTACAGATGGCAGTTGAGTTTGCGGACAAAGCACTCCATTTATACGTAATACAGGAACTTGCCCAATACAAAGATGCAGATCTGAAGCATTATGCTTTACACTAAGGGCCACTAGCTTATCCATATTCATTTTTTAATCTCCTGAGTCACCATGAACAATATTGAACAAAATTTACAAGATGTCAGGACCCACATAGCCATTGCCGCACAGAAATGCGAACGCGTTCCAGAAGAAATTACCTTGCTTGCAGTCAGTAAAACCAAACCTGTGGAAGATATCGAAAAAGCAATCGCTGCCGGGCAACGCCAGTTTGGTGAAAATTATGTGCAGGAAGGTGTAGAAAAAATTGCTTATTTTGCAAATTGTAATGATTTGATATGGCACTTTATCGGTCCGTTACAGTCTAATAAAAGCCGTTTGGTGGCAGAAAATTTTAACTGGTGCCATACCATTGACCGCTTAAAAATAGCACAACGCCTGAACGAACAACGCCCGGAGGGAATGGAACCGCTGAATATTCTTATTCAAATAAATATCAGTGATGAACGGAGCAAATCAGGTATTCAACTTGATGAACTATCAACGCTGGCAGCCGAAGTGAACAAACTGCCGAATGTAAGGCTCCGTGGTTTAATGGCAATCCCGGTGCCGGAACCTGACTATGAACGTCAATTGGCGGTTTTCAGGAGGATGGAACAAGCCTTCCTTAATCTGAAAACGAAATATTCTCAAATAGATACCCTTTCAATGGGGATGACTGATGATATGGCTGCCGCTATTAATTGTGGTTCCACATTAGTACGAATTGGAACAGCAATTTTCGGTGCACGTCAGTATCACAATTAACCATTTCAATGCTACGAGGTATTCAATGGAGAAACGTAAAATTACCTTTATTGGTGCAGGTAATATGGCTCACGCCATCATAGCTGGATTAGTAAAAGGAGGGTACCCTGCCGAGCTGATTAATGTCTGCGCACCAAGTCATACTCGCCGTGATGCACTAGCAACAGAGTATAGCGTTAACAGCGGTAGTGACAATATTCGCTACGCACAGGAAGCGGACGTTGTTATTCTGGCGGTAAAACCGCAAGTAATGGCAGATGTCTGCCTGCCTCTGAAAGAAAATGTAGATTTCAGTAACAAGCTGGTTCTGTCTATTGCCTCAGGTATTTCCGTTGCACGTTTTGATGCTTTATTACAAGACAAACTCAATATTGTTCGTATCATGCCAAACACGCCGGCATTAATTGGTCAAGGGGTGAGCGGATTATTCGCATCCGAGCAAGTCAGCCAGTCTGACCGTGATTTCACTCAAGCATTAATGAACAGTGTGGGTAAAACCTACTGGGTAAAAGATGAAAATGGCATCAATGACGTTATCGCCGTAGCAGGCAGTGCACCCGCTTATTTCTTCCTATTTATGGAATCAATGCAACAGGAAGCAGAACGTTTAGGTTTTGATAGCCAAACAGCCCGTGAAATTGTTTTGCAAACGGCAATAGGTTCTGCGGCACTGGCCGCATCAAATGTAGATCTCCCTTTTGCAACCCTGCGTGAACAGGTAACATCTAAAGGCGGTACTACTGCGGAAGCATTACGTATTTTTTATGAAGGCAAATTGCCGGACACCGTATCCAACGCTATGCAGGCGGCTATTCGCCGGGCACAGGAAATGGAAAAACAATTTTAATTTTATCAAGGCTGCTAAATGCAATTTTTAACCTTTATTCTGTTCACAGTTCTGGATTTATACATCGCTGTTTTATTACTTCGTGTATGGATGCAATGGGCTCGTTGTGATTTTTATAACCCATTTGCCCAATTTATTGTGAAAATGACCCAACCGATCGTTCGGCCATTACGCCGAGTTATACCGTCTATTGGTTCTCTCGATACTGCCTCCATTGTTGTCGCTTACGTTCTGGTATTGTTTAAATTGATCATGCAACTTTGGTTCAGTACCGGTGCGGTTGCTTTCCTCACACTTTTCATCCCTATCGGGTTAATTGAATTGCTGACAGCAGCAGGTAAACTGGTATTCTGGTTGGTGCTGGCACGTGCTCTACTCAGCTGGATAAGCCAGGGACGCAATCCGATTGACTATGTTCTGATGCAACTAACAGAGCCATTGATGGCACCTATCCGCCGCATTATGCCAACAATGGGCGGCCTTGATTTTTCAGCAATGATCGTCATTTTGATCCTCTACGCACTGAATTATCTCCGCGCTGATGTTCTTTCATGGCTGATACAGTAAATAAGAATTAAATTGGATTCAAAATAATGCAAAAAGTCGTTCTGGCAACCGGCAACCCCGGAAAAGTTCGTGAACTGGCACAATTACTGGCTGATTTTGGTCTGGATATTGTTGCTCAAACTGAATTAGGCGTAGATTCAGCCGAAGAGACCGGGCTGACATTTATTGAAAATGCCATTCTTAAAGCCCGCCACGCCGCACAAGTTACCGGCCTGCCCGTAATTGCTGATGATTCTGGTCTATCCGTGGACATCCTTGGCGGCGCTCCGGGTATCTATTCAGCCCGCTATGCAGGTGAAAATGCCACTGACCAGCAAAATTTGGAAAAATTGCTGGATACGATGAAAGATATTCCTGACGATCAACGTCAAGCTCAGTTTAACTGTGTGCTGGTTTATATACGCCATGCAGAAGATCCAACACCGCTGGTATTTCATGGTCGCTGGCCGGGGATTATCGCTCATAAGCCCGCCGGTAATGGTGGGTTTGGTTATGATCCCATCTTCTACATACCAAAATTAGGCTGTACTGCCGCTGAATTAACGGGTGAACAAAAAAATGCCGTTTCGCATCGTGGTCAGGCACTAAAGATGATGTTGGATACACTACGTAATGCTTAAGCTCCCACCATTAAGTCTTTATATCCATATTCCGTGGTGTGTACAAAAGTGTCCTTACTGTGATTTCAACTCTCATGCCTTGAAAGGTGATGTTCCGCATCAGGAATATGTTGACCATTTATTAGCAGATCTGAAAACGGATCTGCCAATGGTCAACGGACGGGAAATTACCACTATCTTTATTGGTGGAGGAACCCCTAGCCTGCTTAGCTCACAGGCAATGCAACAATTGCTGGATGGCGTTCGTGCTCTCCTACCGGTATCGCCACAAGCTGAAATTACGATGGAAGCCAATCCGGGTACTGTGGAAGCTGACCGTTTCAGCGGTTACCAGCAAGCGGGTATTAACCGAATATCCATTGGCGTGCAGAGTTTCAGCCCGGATAAACTAGTACGTCTTGGCCGTATTCACGGGCCGGATGAAGCCAAACGGGCAGCACATTTAGCCGCCAATCTGGAGCTACGCAGTTTTAATCTAGATTTGATGCATGGTTTGCCGAACCAAAGTCTTGATGAAGCGCTGAATGATTTACGTCAGGCAATTGCATTATCACCACCGCATCTTTCATGGTATCAGTTGACTATTGAGCCTAATACCAGCTTTGGTTCTCGTCCTCCCGTTCTACCCGATGATGATGCTTTATGGGATATCTTTTCACAAGGTCACCAATTGCTGACAGCGGCAGGTTATCAGCAATATGAAACTTCTGCTTATGCCAAGCCAGGCTATCAATGCCAGCATAATCTCAACTACTGGCGTTTTGGGGATTACCTTGGTATTGGCTGTGGCGCTCACGGAAAAATCACATTTGAAGATGGCCGTATTCTGCGCACAGTGAAAACCAAACATCCCCGTGGATATATGCAAGGACGCTATCTGGATAAACAGAATCAAGTAGAAAATGAAGATCGGCCATTTGAATTTTTTATGAACCGATTCCGTTTATTGGAAATGATGCCCAAACAAGATTTCAGTGATTTCACTGGGTTACCTGAGGCTTCAATCCGTTTTCAAATTGAGCAAGCCTTAGCAGCAGGTTATCTCTCTGAAACAGCAACACACTGGCAAATTACACAGAAAGGTAAACTATTCCTAAATTCATTATTGGAACTATTTCTTTAACACAAAAATCGCCTTCGAAAAATTCAACTCCACAAAGATTATCTTTGCATAAAATTGATACCTCCATTGGTTTCGTTTCTATTCATAATACATTTCCCCCACTGAACTTCAGAGGGGGCTCCATTAGACGGTAGTGACTGATTGTCCAGTGTCGGGTTCCTGTTCCTTTCTGAGGAGTGATTACACCCCCAAATTTAAATAATATCTAAGTTACAAATTATCCACGGCATTAATATTGAAATAATAATCCACAATTTAATTTTCAATGATAAGACTCAATATATAGAAAAATAAATCAACAAATATAATATAAAAACAATAATATAAAAATTTATTAATCCACCTACCCTAAAAATATATTTATCCATGTGGATAATAGTTAATATCGACCATCAATAAGAATATTAATTAAAATCAAATAAAACCACTCTCTACACAAAATTAATTTTTAACATATGTGAATTACGACACAATAATATCATTTGAATTATCTCAAATACGACTATATTTAATTTGTGCTTGGTTTTATTTCTATTGATAAGCACGAGCCTTTAAAAAATCATTTTTAATTTCACTTTGATTGGGGTAAAAAATGAATATTGAAAATAAAGAAATGTTATATACCTTATGGATTTCAAGATGCATCGCGGCGGCAAGGGAGCGAATCCCCGGGAGCATAGATAACGATGTGACCGGGGTGAGTGAGTGCAGCCAACAAAGAGGCAACTTGAAGGATGACAGGTATAGGCATTTCTGGAATAATTAATTGCTTAAAGGAGTCAATGCATTGGTACGACTGGGTTATTACCGGAATAACTGCAATAGCACAATTAACTATATGGTTTGCTACAGGTGGAGCTGCATTTATTGCAGAAATAGCACTGGCTGGTCCTGCTATAGCCAGATTGGTACTTGACTCTGTAGACGCAGTTAATACTTGTTCATAAAGCGTTTATCTGTAATCTCATTTAATTATCAATGAACTTATTATTTATTATAAGTTCCTTTCAATATAAATATCATTCTCCATATTATAAACTCGAATAAATCAGACATTCAAATATAAAATAAATAATAATTTCACCTTGTAAATTCAATATGTAAATCACTATTAACATTTTAAAATAATTATTTTTTCACGGAAAGTAAATTATCATCTGGAAAAATATTTAGATCAATTTAGGTTATTTAAAAATGACCAATATAAATAATTTCTCAGCTTACTTATATATAATATAAATATATTTATTAATAACGAAATTAGTTTTCATACTATATATCATGACACATTAATATTATATTTTATGAATAAAAAAAGCATTATTACGAATAGAAAACTTATCTATATTTTTAGTTATTAACGCTGGAAATACGCATAATAAGCTAATTATTCAGATACCCGTTATCTTTCAAGTTGCCTCTTTGTTGGCTACACTCACTCACCCCGGTCACATCGTTATCTATGCTCCCGGGGATTCGCTCCCTTGCCGTCGCGATCCACCTTGAAATCCATAGGGTATAGCTCAGACCAAACCTGACAGTTACTAGCATAAAAAACCGATAACTGTCAGACCAAACCTAAAACAATCCATTGTGGAACTTCAATCACTGTTCAAATTCAAAATGGCGCATGACCTGATTAAAGGGCATCAGCCACCGCATTAACTTGTGCTGACAGACTCTCCAAACCACCGCCAGACAAATACCACAGATCAGACTTCAGATAAGTAATTTTGCCATTCTTGTACGCTGAAGTGGATTTCACTTTATCATCTTCAAACTTCGCTTTATCTAGCTTACCAGCACCAATTGCTTCACTGCGGTCAATAATTAAAATCACATCTGGATTGGCTTGAGCAATCATATCAGAAGTCACTACAATGCGTTTGGTTTTATCTTCACCAGCAGGAATAGCTAATTCCGCTTTCTGTGCCTTAACCACGTCATACACGACACTCTGGTTATTCAGCATTAATTTATCTGCGTTATGCAGCAATACTAAAACTTTTGCATCAGCAGATTTAGCTTTATCCTGAGCTTTAGCAATAGTTTTTTCCAGATCGGCAATCTGATCTTTCACTTCACTCTGTTTACTAAATAATTCACCTAATAACGTTATGTTACTTTCAACTGAAACCAGATAATTTTTGCTATCAGTTCCCAAATTAATTGTCGGTGCTATTTTTGACAGTTTTTCATAGAAAGAACCTTGACGACCGGTAATAACGATCAAATCAGGTTTAAGTTGCGCCAGTTTTTCCAAATTAGGCTCTTTCATCCCCCCCGCATTTTCTACCTCTTTAGGTAAGCTATTACGGAGATATTCAGGCGTATTACCAGTAGGTAATGCAACAACCCTATCTGATAAACCTAATTTAACTAATGAATCATAAGTGCCGAAATCAAATAAAACAACTTTCTGAGGATTCTTTTTGACCTCAGTTTCACCGGAAAGGTGCTTAACTATAACCTTATCATCAGCCTGAGCTGTAACAGCATTTGGTATAACTACATTGGGTGTAACTACATTGGGTGTAACTACAGCAGATTTCTGACTAAATGCGGAATGGCTTGCAACAGCAAATAACGATACTAGAACGACGGGGATTATCTTTTTCATATATCGCACTCCAAGAAAGGATATTTAGTAAACATTTGCATTCTAGGTAGCGAAAAAAATATGTCAATCATAACCACCCGCATAGCGGGTGGTTTGCTCTAGCCCTATAAGGGCATGTTACCGACCGCGCCTAAATGACGCCGCTTTCTCTTTGTTCAAGCTAAAGGGTCATTGTCTCTTTGGCTTACCCCT
>NZ_NSCM01000043.1 GCF_003287735.1 Photorhabdus bodei
ATTATTGCCACCAGTACCGGACTGAGCCGGGATAAAATTGAAGCGTTAAAGCATTAAATTAATCTTCTGTTTCACAGTAAAATGCCGATATTCAAGATCGGCATTTTTGTTCTTATTCAAGGTGATGACTGTACAGGGGACTTTTACGTTTGCCCGGCGAAGCTGAAACTGGTCAGACTGAAGTAACTATCTCCGGAGCATGAAACGATGTTGATGACTATTGCAGAAGAGCTTGAACAAAAAGGGCGCGAGCAAGGTATCAAGCAAGGTATCGAGCAAGGTATCGAGCAAGGTATCGAGCAAGGTATTGAGCAAGGTATTGAGCAAGGTATTGAGCAAGGCCGAGAGGAAGGTAAAGTGGAAACGGCTCGTGCCTTATTACGGCATGGCGTGAGTTTGGACATTATTGTCACCAGTACCGGACTGAGCCGGGATAAAATTGAAGCGTTAAAGCATTAAATTAATCTTCTCTTTTACAGCAAAATGCCGATATTCAAGATCGGCATTTTTGTTCTTATTAATAGCGTTTTGAAAGGCAGTAGGAAAAGGTTAATAAGGAAAAATAAGAAATATTATTATTCATGATAAAAGCAAAAACCCCGTTATTTTCAACGAGGCTTGTCATAGTTCTGAAAAAATCTCTAATGAGGATTTTCGGTAGAGTTTATCTTGCTTTATATTCCTTCGTAGTAAGCGGAGTAAGCTTTACGTCCATTATATAAACAAGGTTTAACAACTCCTTTAAGATGCCATGTAATATTTATACCATTATGTTTTTGCGTAAATACGCTAGCAAAATTGTTATCAGGATTAACAATATATCTAGTATACGCCAAGCCATTGAAGCCTATATTCTGATTCGGACAGGGAGAAAGATGTGCGTTTGCAGTCCCAATGCTTCCGATTAATGCTGTTGCTAATGCTCCAACTACCAATGATTTCTTGAACATAAAAATTTTCCTTTCAATATTTTAATAACTTTCGTGACTTTATAAATTTCACATTAAGTGTATCGCTTTTATAAAATTTGTCAAAATTCTGAAGTTAAAAAATATTTATTTTAATCTTGTTAATATTGGGGTTTTATTTTATAAAACAGGAAAGTATTTTCTGGGGAATATAAAATTATATGTAATAATGCATGCTAAATCATCACATGGATTATTTACAATTTTAAAATCTGCTTATATTTTTCATTTTAGATTAGAAATCTAACTTCTTATTTAAAAAAACTCCTCCTACAATATTAAAATCCCTCTGTCGATTAGACAGTTTCTAAAAGGCTCAACTAAACGGACAGAAGGGGCATTTCGCCCCTTCTGCTGCTTCTCGTGCGACCTTTAAGAGATCAGTGATGACGTCAGCATAGCTTGCGAAGCCTGACGGATTTGCGGTAGGTGGTCGTGGGCACCACCGGTATCAGGGAACGAAGCCATAGCCCCACTCAGCTTCTCCAGGCTCGGCCCCTCTATGTCCGGGACAGCGGCAACGGCATGGGTTGTGATGATGGGTTGCTTGCTGACCCAGGACAGTTCCATCAGACCTTCCCTGGTGTAACTCCGTTGGGTAAAGCCCTCGACCAGGTGGTCCACGTTGATCACCGACGAGGAACCTTCCAGCTCGATTTGCAGATGTCGATGGGCCATAGCCTGATTGCCAAATACCTGACGCACCATCAGGGCCGTTTCGTTGCTGGAATCGGTTAACATCAAGTCGTCATCGTGGCGGTTCACCAGGATGCTTTCCGGATCAGCCAACGGTAGGATCAGACGGTCTAAGGCTTGGCCCTGGTCGTCGTTATCGATGACTATCGTACGGTAATGGGACCACATCGCCTTGCTGAGGCGGTAGATATCGTTATTGGCTCCGCCATGCAGCACCACGCTGTCGACACCGGCAATGATCGGTGGCGTTAGATCATCTTTGCTGCCGCCAACTCCTCCGCCTTGAAGCAGAAGGGACGAACCGATGCGCTCCACGCCCGTAAACCTGTTGAGCATCTGCGTGTTGCCATCCTTGATCTGATACAGCGCCTGAGTTGTCGGGCTGTACACATACGCTGCCTTCTCGCTGGCGGCGATCCCCACGAAGCGCAGATTATTCGAGACAGGGATGCCATTACCCGAAAATATCTGACTGCTGCCGATATCGAACCAGCCTAGTTCCTTGTTGTCCTGCAAGGTCAGTATCCCTTTGGCCTGCCACTGGTCAGCGAGTTTGGTGAGCGCCTGCGGTAGTTGGACCAAGTTGTTTTGTTGCCAGCCTTTGTCAACGCCAACTAGCTGCAACTCGCCGTTGTTGGTTCGCAGCAAGATCTCGCCCTTGACCGTAATCAGGCGCATGCCGGTATCGACCTGTTGCGCCGCCTTGAGATGTAATTCGGGCGTCAACTCACTGGCAGCGGGAAGTTGCGCCGAGGTGCTAAGTGCTTGGTCGGTGCCAAAGGCCGCGGCCAACGCATTTACAGTCATAGTTGGTTGGCGATACAGCTTGCCACTTTCGGGTTCGAAGAGCCGCGCGGAAGCGCCATCTGTTTCGAATCCCAGAAATTGCAACGATTTACCCAACAGTGCCGCTGAAGCTACCACCACTTGGCCGTTGTGGTACCACACCGGCAGTAGGTTTTTGCCGTCGGTGCCCTTGATCCCGAACACTGCCAGAGTGGTGCTGCCGTCGGTAATGTTAGCCAGATCCTGCCACCAGTGGGTACGCCCCTTGAGCCAATGCTCATTAACCGCTTCATAGTTAAGCTGCCCCTGCGCATCGAGCCGGGCCACACGCCCATCCTCGGTGATGGCGAGCAGGCTACCATTCAGGTTGACCAGATTAGCCAACGCTGGCGTGCTGATGCGTAATGCGCTGGGATGATTGGCATTGAGAACAGTCTGGCCGGGACCTTCCTGACGGAACAGAGCTTTTTGTTCCTTGCTGTAGAAGAAGAATACTTCTGTACCAGCAGGGCGGGGAATGCTGCCTGCCAACACGAGATCGGCCGGGATCGGCCAGGCGCTGCGGGCTTGTTCGTATGCTTCAAAATGCAAGGTCTGATCCGGCGGTGGTGCCAGATTTGGCTTGATCAGCATCAGCGTCCCATTGCTGGTGCGTATCCAGTAGCGATGCGCCACGCCAGCCGCATCCACGCCGAACACCGTGACCAGCGCCGCACTGGTCGGTTGGATCAGCCGTGCGCTCAGCGTATACGTCGGAGTTTCACGTTGAATGCTATCGTTCTCGTAGCCCTGGAGTATAGTCTTGAGCTCATCACTATGCAGGCCGGTACGTGCCGAAAGCTGGAGTAGCGCATCATCACCCACCGCACTGACTAACTCCATTCGGTCACCGAGGAGCCGATAGCTCAGTTCAGCTTCTTTCCCTTTTAGCTGATAACGGCGCGCCAGATAGACCGCATCCCCCTCTTGCCATAGCCGACTGATCTGGCCCGCACTCTGGTTGAACCAAGGCTCAAACTGCGCGTCGACCTGTCCAGTGGCGATGTCTACCCGCCACGCCGCCGCGTTGTCGGCATCGTAAAAATAGGCATGGCTGCCCATCACCGCACCCAGTTGGGCATGTCTGGCCTGTTTGTGGAGGGTGTCGGTGAACAACATCCGCTTGTTGGCTACGTCGTAGAATGCCTGACCAACATTATGCCCATTGTGGTTGTAGTTCTCCACCACCACATACTGCCCGTGTAACTGATGCGCCTTGGCTAGATCGTTCAGATGCTGCTCGATGCTATGGCTCGGCACCTGCCACTTGCTCGCATCTTCGCTTATCACCTGAGTTGTCAGGTCGGAGAAGTTGACTTCGCGCACCTCGCCCTTGCGGTTGACCACCAGCACTTGCTCTTTCCGGTCTGAATCGAGTTCGACCACCACTCCACCAACTACCAGTCGGTTCTTCGACACACTAATACTGTCACTGGCGAGCTGGCTGCTGTCGATGATCCAGCGCGACGGCGCACTGCCGACCAGATTGTGCGGGACATCGCTCGTGAGCTTCACGCTGGTGCCTTCGTTCAGCCCGATTAGGTACTCGCCACCGGCACCCTTGATTTCGTAATGCAGGTAGCCATGCAATTCCTTGGGCAGCTCGGGTGCTATCAGTTGCCGGTTGCGCTGGTCGAGCACCACTTCGATTGGTGTCGCCACATACTCCTGATGAATCCTACGAATCGTCACCTCCCCCGGAAAGATGTAGAAGTCATAGTCGAGCCGCTTATCCTCTTCAAGCCTACGGATCACATCAAAACCGGCATCATGACGCGTAGTTGCGCCAGGGAGCTGCATGTATTCGTAACTGATGAAGGACTTTGGGGTACCGGGCAGGATCAGCACATTGCTGTCGCTGTGGTCGAGTCTGTGGGAAACGTCCTTGTAACCGATTCCACTGCGCACCTCGATTGCTTGGCTGCGGTCATGGACCATCTTTGGAAAGTCGCCGATCCAGAAGAAATAATTGATTCTTCCTGAACCGGTAGAACCCGAATGGGTGCGGTAAATGTACTGACTGTCGAAGTCGATCTGATTCTTGCGCAAATCCAGGGTTTTTATCACAGCCCCAGCCAGGGGCACCAGCACTTTCTTTTCGTTGTCATACCGATATCCATTGCCTTTATAGGCATTGTCGAGCGTGTTGAAGTAACGGCCTACCGCCTTGGCATCCTCGGCAACCGCACCAAAGGCTTGCGCCAGTGCCGTAAAGCCCACTGCGAGCCCGCCAAGGATCACTCCTCCAGAACCGAGCACAGCGCCCGCTGTTGAGGCACCGACCAAACCAGCTCCCACTCCGGCTGTACCAGTGACGAAGCTAGCCGAGTCGAACGCAAGCTGGGTACCGAACACCGCCTTCTGCACATCGTTCTCAGCGTGGGCCAGCTCATAAGCATCCAGGCCGACCATAGCGCCGCCAAACAGTACGCCTGCGCCTTCATTGACGGTGTGCCCCAGGATGGAGGTAAAGTCCTTGAGTGAAGTTTCGGCGGCCACCACTTCGCTGCGCAACGCCGTACGCACCAGTTCGGTGACCTTAGTCACGTCCTGTACGCCACCGTGAGCCATCTGGATAAGATTGAGATAGCTGTGGACCTTGAGAGC
Organism: Photorhabdus bodei; assembly: GCF_003287735.1. Lineage (GTDB taxonomy): Bacteria > Pseudomonadota > Gammaproteobacteria > Enterobacterales > Enterobacteriaceae > Photorhabdus > Photorhabdus kayaii. The sequence continues at coordinate 5,097 of NZ_NSCM01000043.1, forward strand.
GGTGGACAGATCAGGCGAAGCGATACCACGTGCCGCATCGTTGCGGTTCTTGTCGGCAAACCATTGGATCAATGTCTGTATCGCAAACCCGGCGTTTAGCCCATCAACTGGAGCTGCTTCGCCGATACCGCCTTTGGGCTGTATCTGGCCGTGTTCGAGGGTGAAATGTTGGCCTAGGGTGAGCACGTGTTCATCGACAAAGCGGCGGAATTCGATAAAGGTGGCATCGCCGCTGCTCACCCAACGGGTCTCTTTGGGTTGGTCGCGATTGATGAACTGGATTCGATAGCGGCCTTCGCCCTGGTCCTCGGTATTGCCAATCACCGGCATCCAGTGCTGGTCAAGGTTGTTTTCTTGGGCGAGCTGTGTACTGGCCTCGGCGAACCTTGCTCCCCACTGTTCGGCATCGAGGGTCGCCAATGCAGTGTGCAACCGGGTGTCCTTGGCAATCCGTACCTGGGTGTTAACCGTCTGCTCAACCTGCCGCCGTTGCTCTATGACCGTGGTTAGTTCATCGGGGCGGGTCAGGTCAGCGACGTTCAGGTCGTTACCCACCGGCACCTTTGCCATCTTGCTGGCATCGATCTCCACCAAGTTGAAGATAGGGGCTAACTCGCTGCCAAGCGAACCGTAGTGGGCGGCCAGTTTGCGTCCCACCAAGTGATTCTTCATGGCTTGGAAGAAGCTGCTTGTATTGTTGAAGGCAAAAATCCCGACATTAGGATCATAGAAATAGTAACGGCGTCCTTCGAGTCCGACCGTACTTCCCACCATCATCGAGTGATTTGGGGTATTGAGCGCGAACGTTGAGGTCTTGGTCGCCTTTTCCAGCAGGGAAACCACTTCGGACAATTTGACCTTCCCCCGCGCCGTTGACGCCTGTACGGCCTCAACGTTATCGGAGTGCAATTTAATCAGACTGTTTTTCAGCAGCGTGGAACTGTCTGCGTGGGGATCGGCGGCAGCCAGGAAGAGTTTTTCCACCAGACTGTTGATACCCGCTTCGCTGTTGTTAGCCAGCGCCACCGCCATCGCTCTGACCAAGGGGTAGCAGCGGCCGCCGGACTTGTCGCCGACCAGCGACAGATAAAAGTCCTGTGGCACCAGACGGTCGAAGCTACTACCAGCGCGATGAAAACCCTCGCTGTACACTGCCGTCCACTTCAATACCTTGTCGATGTACTCTGCCTGGCTGGTTTCAGTGATGTGAGTACTCAAGGCACCTTGCTGCTCAGGAGTGAGCTGGCCTTTGAGAAACAGGATCTTCATCTCCAAGGCTGACATCTTGTCGTACATCCCAGGGATGCTAATATCGCGGAAGTTACGCTGACCATCGGTAAACGCGGTTCCATGCACACGATATTGGTAAGCTTCGGCGATCGCATAACGCTCGCCCACACTACTGGTATGCTCCGGTCCACTGTTCTGAATGGATATATTGTCGATCCACACCACGGCAGCCATGCCGTCCTTGGACTTGATCTGTTGCCATAACCAGCTTTGTTCGACGAAGCCCGCTTCACGCAGAACCGTATCGTATTGCGCCTTGTAATACTCCAGAGTGATATTAATCTGTTTTATCTGTTGGTCGATCAGGTTGTGCTGAGAGGTATTGCGTTGCTCCTCATAGAGTTTGCTTCGTTTGTCTACTAGCTGCTTGATATCCGCGTTGATCCTGTCGTCAACTTCGGCATGTAACTTAGTCCACGCGGCAATTGCTGGATGATCAGGAGAAAATTCACCCTCTGTGTATACACCATCGGTGATCCCTTCGACTGACACCCCGAACTGGGCAGCGACTTTCTTTAGTCGTTGGTGAACTTGCTCACGGTAAGTGGCGAATTGAGCTTGGTTGCGTTTAACCACTTGGCTGTCCGCGATCTGGATCGAGAGCGGTTCTTCACCGCCGCGCCGCTTTGTCCAGCTCATCTGGCCGTCTTGCTGATACTCCTGGCGCTGGAACACCAATTGCCATTCACCATTGACATACTGCATGTACGCCACGGCGAGGCTTTTGGTGGTGGCCGCTACCCGGTAATCTTTGTAGTCCACTGCCATCACCACGTTATCGTATAGCAACGAACTATTGACTCTGCCGTCGTGGTAGATCCGGTAGGTGTTGGCATCGAGGCTGGTCACCACCACCGAACTGCCCGATAGCGTTCCGGTAAATAGAAAGCTCTCCGCGATCTCATGCTTAGGAATGTCTACGTAGGCTGGTGATGCATTGGCCTGGTCGGCGCTGTCGTAGTTGAGAAAATACGCTGGTATGCTGTTAACGCTTGTTGCTACATCATCATTAGCGCTTCGATCGGTGTATTCGAGCTCGTACAAGCCTGATCGGATTTTCACTAGCTGGGCGTTCCCTTCCGCCGGGAGACTCCCCGACCTGATTAATGTCTCGGCACTGATGGTGTTGGATTTGGCGAACAACACAGGATCGGCGGTGAACTGATGGATGTCGGCGCTGCTCTGACGAGGCTCGGAACCGCCACTCATGGGCACCAGCTTCCCCTTGAGCTCGCTATCCCGTAGTGCTTGTGAGAGCAACGCTGGAATGTGTACATCGTACCCGCGCGTCTGCAAGGTATACGTCAGGGCTTTCTCGATTGGAATATCGGTAAGTAAGGACTGTGTACCCGCTGCGGCAATCAGTTGTGCTCGGGACTGACCGTGACTGCTCGATCCACCCTCGGCTGTTTCAGAGTAGGAAATGCCTTTGCCCACGCGATACATACCAGTCGGGGTGTGTTCGACAAAGGCTGTCGCTGGTAACAGTTCGCTAAGCTTTGCGCTGATGGTTTGAGCATGCTCGACCCCGGCTCTGGAAAGGTAGATCACGGCTTGGTCGGTACGGCTGCCCAGATTTTTCGGCCCCATGATCTTGGCCTGTTCCAGCCAGCCGCGATTGTCATCATTGAACAACTGGGGCAACGCCCGGGCAAGCAAGTTGAAATGCGCCTTGCTAACGTTGATGGTCAGCCGCGCACCAAGCTTGCCGCGGGCACCATAACGTTGCGCAAAATCCTTGGGCAGCATCCGGAAAGCTTCGGCATTGCCTAGGGCGTCATCCGTTTGCGAAGATAGCGCTGTTTTCTCATTGCCTTGTACCAAGATGTCGACTGTCGTGATGCGTGTCGTCAGTGTTTTGATATAACTGACAAATGCCTGTTGCTCGTTTTTGTCGAGGCTACTGATGCCGACCGGTCTGTCATTACTGTAGCGCCAATAAGCGTTGCTCTCCAGCGCCCGTTCCAGCATTTTCTGTTGCTGGAGCAATTCGGGACTCCACTTGCGACCATTTTCACGGAACCCCTTCTTGATCTCTTGGACCAGCATTTGGATTTTCGGTTTGCTCCTCATCTCTCTAAAGGTCGCTTGCGCGGACGCGAGCAGCGATTGATAGCTGTTATTGGGCATAATGGTTCTCCTTAGGAAAATCCTACTTTGATATTTACGGATTACAACGCTTCAAGAATGGCTGGTTATGGCGGACACGGTTGGCCGCCTGTGATCTAAGAATCCTTCATCTGCAAGGTCCACAGTCGGGCATAAAGCCCGTTCAAGGCGAGCAGTTGCTCATGGCTGCCCTGTTCGATCACTTGACCTTGGTCGATCACCAGAATTCGATGGGCATGGCGCAGGGTATTAAGGCGATGGGCGACGCTTATCACTGTGCGGCCCTGTGCAATGCGTTGTAGATTGGTCATTACCGCCGCTTCCGACTCGTAGTCCAGGGCGCTAGTGGCTTCATCCAGTAGCAATATTCCCGGATTGGTCAGTAGTGCTCGGGCTAGGGCGATGCGTTGGCGTTGCCCCCCGGAGAGTTGGCCGCCACGCTCGCCGACTTGGGTCTCATAGCCTCGGTCCAGCGCCTTGATAAAACCATCGGCACCGGCCAAAGTCGCTGCTTCATACACTTCCGCATCGCTGGCCTGGGGCCGACATAAACGAATGTTCTCGGCGATGCTGCCAGCAAACAGCACGCTTTCTTGCAGCACGACGCTCATGTTGCGGCGCAGTGCCACCGGATCCGCGATTGCCAAATCTATCCCATCCACCAACACCTGGCCGTGCTGAGGTACATAGAGGCGCTGCAACAGCCGAGCCAAGGTGGATTTGCCCGAGCCGGACGGCCCTGTGATACCGATGAATTCGCCGGGATGAATCTCGATATTGAGGTTGCGTAACACCTCCCGACCATCTTCGTTGTAACGAAAACGCACGCCTCTGAAACTCACCCCTCCCTGTAGCTTGGGTACGGAGGCCAGGCCGCCATTGCCACTTTCCCCCTCCTCGTCAAGAATGTCGCCAATCCTGCGCATCGAGATCAGGGTATGCTGGAAATCCTGACAGACTTGGGCCAGACGCAGAATCGGCTGGGTCACGTGTTCCGAGAGCATGTTGAAAGCGACCAGCTCCCCTGGGCTGAGTTTGCCCTCCATGACTAGAGTAACGCCCCACAGCAGTAGCAGGGCGGAGGTTAACTTCTGGATGAGGTCGATTCCCTGACCAGCCAAGATCCCCACCACTTTGGCGCGGAATGAGGCGCGGACGAAGGCAGATAGCTGCCGCTCCCAGCGGTGTAGGAAGCCGGCTTCGGTGGCGTTGGTTTTGATGGTTTCAATGCCGGTGACTGACTCGGTAAGGAAGGCGGTGTTGTCGGCCCCTAGCTCGTACTCTCGCAATACCCGGGCACGCAGTACGGGCCCGACACCTAGCCAGAACAGGAAGTAGAGCACGAGAGAACCGAGCACCAGCCAAGTTAGCTCGGTGGCGTAGGAGAACATCACGGCGACAAACAGGCCGACGAAGGCTAAATCCAGCACCATAGTCAGCGCTGAACCGGTGAGAAATTGGCGGATCTGGTTCATCTCGCGCACCCGGGCGATGATTTCACCGGTCTGACGCTGTTGGAAATAGCCCATAGGCAAGGCCATTAGGTGCTGATAGAGGCGGCCAGAGAGCTCGGAGTTGACCTTGCTGGCGAGGTTGGTGAATAGCCAGGAACGAAGGAAACCATAGACGGGCTCGAACAAAGCCAGAGCCAACATGGCGATTCCTAGCACTTGCAGGCTCGATAGGCTGCGGCTGACCAGCACCCGATCGATCACGTTCTCGAACAGTATGGGGGTCACTAGGGCGATCACCTGTAGCATCAGAGACACTAGGATTACGTTCCTAAACTGGCTGGCATGTTTGCGGATGGAAGGCACGAACCAGCCGAAGCCAAACCGCTGCCGTTTCGGCGGTTCGGTCGCCTCCGCCAGCAGCACGGCGCTGCCTTGCCAATGACTAGCGAAGAGGGTTCGGAGATAGCGACATATCTTACCCGCGCTTGGCTGATACAAGGTAATGAATTCGCCTTCGACTCTCTCTAGCACCTGCCAGCCCTGTTCCGTATTCAGCAGGATAGGAAGGGGCAGGGTATCGAGACGGCTCATATCTGTGGAGATGTGGCGTGCCCTCAAGCCGATCCACTGGGCGCAGCGGCATAAGTCCTGGCTATCTGAGACCCCTTGGGGGCGTCCGAGACGGTGGCTTAGTTGTTCCGGTTCCACCGCCAAGTTGAAATGGCGGGCGGCATGGGTCAGGGCCAGGAGGCCGCCATCCGCTACCGCCTTGGACGCGTCGACGATGCTCGGTTCCGACAGAATAGATTCGATGGTTGACATTATCGTTCCCTCAATGCTTCGGACTGGTACTGTTGTAGTGGGCTGAGTAGGTAGTCGATCACCCGCCGATCACCGGTGCGGATTTCTGCGGTGACACTCATGCCTGCCTGTAGCGGTACCTCATGCTGGTCCACTGCGATAGAGGAGCGTTCCATCTGGATCTGTGCGGGGAATACCAGGCCTAGCTGTTCATCCTTGACCGCATCCTTGGAGACGTGGGCGACCTTACCCCGTATAGTTCCATAGCGGGTATAGGGAAAGGAGTCGACCTTAATTTCCACCGGCTGACCGGCGTGCACGAACCCCACATCTTTGTTCAACACCATCACTTCGGTTTCCAGAGAGGTATCATCGGGCACGATCACCATTAGTTGCTGGGCCGATTGCACTACACCTCCCAAGGTGTGGATCGCTAGCTGTTGCACTACGCCGTCGACTGGTGCCCGCAGGCTTTGCAGCCGCCGTCTCTCGCCGGCCTTTATCAACTGTTGTGTCATGACCGCGATAGCGGTCTGAGTTTCGTTTATCTGGTCGTAATATTCCCGGCGGGTCTTGGCCAGGTAGCGGTCCCGGCTCTCTTTCAGTACCTGATATTGCTCCTTGAGGACGGTCAGCTCGGCATGCTGTTGAGAAAGGGTGCGTTCGATTTCCAACTTCTCCTTCTCTTGCTCCAGTAGCTCGACTTTGGGCAATAGCTTGCTGGCGGCCAAGGTACGACGGGCTTCAAGGCGCACTTTGATATTGGTCATCAGCTTTTCCAGCGCGGTGATATCGGCGTTACGTGCACTTTGGCTCGCTTGGTTGACGCTCATCTCGCTGTCCAGGCTTTCTAGATTGGCGACGACCTCTTTCCAGATACTGATCAGGTGCTCTCTGGCTAGCTCGACCTGTGCCTGTGGCATACCTTCCTGTACGGCGAAATGCTCAATGGGGGTATCGGTTAGCAGGGCCTGTAGTCTAGCCATCTCCAGCCGCTTGAAGTTAAGCTGCTCCTGTAGCTCCTTTAGCTCGGCCTCGACTCCTATGGGGTTGAGTTTGATCAGCACATCTCCAGTCTTCACCTTTTGTCCGTCACGCACGTGAATCGCCACAATCTCGCCGGCTTCAAGGGATTGGATCACCTTAGAGTGGCTGGACACCAGCAGCTTTCCTGTCGAGTTGGCATGGATGTCTAGGCGACCGATGGTGGACCAGAGTAGAACCACCAACAGAAACAGGGTCAGTGCCATTGCCGTGCACCTTGCCCAAGGCGCGGGAGGTCGTTCAACGATCTCCAGGTAGCCGGGCTGAAACTCGTACTCGTCGCGGGTGCGCTTCGTCGCTTTGGGAGCGTTACGCTCCCGCTGCCAAGCCCGGAGGACGGTTTTTAGGTGTTTCTTGAATGACATGGCTCCGTCTCCTTTCGTAATTCCTGTTGCATCTGCCACAGCTTGGCGTAGCGGCCGCCCTTGACCAGTAGTTGGTGATGGTTGCCTGATTCGGTGATAAGGCCCTGCTCCAAAGTGATAATGCGATCGCAGTGACGCACCGTGGACAGGCGGTGGGCAATGATGATGACGGTGCGCCCTAGCGCGATCTCGGCCATGTTGGCCTGGATCAGCGTTTGGGATTCGTCATCGAGGGCACTGGTCGCCTCGTCGAAGATTAAAATCTTGGGGTTAGCCATCAGCGCGCGGGCGATGGCAATGCGCTGGCGCTGTCCTCCCGATAGGGAACTGCCGGCCTCGGCCAGTACCGTGTCATAGCCCAGCGGTAATTGCAGGATAAAGTCATGCGCGCCTGCCAGCTTGGCGACGGCCATCACTTTCTCCAGCGAGGCGGAGGGGTCCTTAAATGCTATGTTGTGGCGCACGCTACGGTTGAACAGGTAGTTCTCCTGTAGTACCACCCCAATCTGGCTACGCAGGTAGCCGGGGTCCAGTTGGTGTAGGGGGGTGCCGTCGATCAAGATCTCCCCCTCGTCCGGAACGTAGAGCTTCTGTAATAAGCGGGCCAGCGTACTCTTACCCGAACCGGAGGGACCGACTATGCCCAGGTTCTCGCCGGACCTGATATGCAGGGTAATTCCCTGCAACACTGGGGCTTGATGGGGCTGGTAGCGGAACACCAGGTTGCGTATTTGCAGATCACCGGAGAGTGGTTGCTGAGGACGGATGTTCCCCTGCTCCTGCTCGACGGGCAGGTTGAGTATGTCACCGAGCTTGTCGACGGCGACCCGGGTTTGGACAAACTGTTGCCACAGGTCGATTAGTTTGGCGGTGGGTTGGTTGACGTGGGACACCATCATGTTGAAAGCGATCAGTTGGCCTATGGTGAGCTCCAGAGAGATCACCATGTTGGCACCCAGCCAGATGATCCCGACGCCGGTCGTCTTCTGTAGTAGCATAACCCCGTGGCTGATGAAGCTGTTGAGGGTCTGAGTGCGGAAACCGGCTTTGACCATGCTCGCGGTTTGGGATTCCCAGCGCCGTTGCATCCTGGGTTCTACCGCCAGGCTCTTGATGGTTTCAGCGCCGCTGACGGACTCGTTCAGGAATGAGGTATTGAGGGCAGCCGTTTGGAACTGTTGTTCGATGCGCTGTTGCAGTGGTTTGGAGCTCAGCCAAGCTAGCAGAAAATAGAGGGGCAATACCGCCAGTACCATACAGGTTAGGGACGGCGACAGCCAGAGCATTACCCCGAAGAAGACAAAGGTGGAGGCTAGGTCCACGCTCAGGGTTAGCATGGAGCCGGTCAGGAAGTCACGAATGCTATCAAGCTCCTGCACCCGGGTGATGATAGCGCCTACCTGACGGTGTTTGAAGTAAAGCAGGGGCAGGCCGAGTAGGTGCCGGAACAGCTTGATCCCTAGGGTGATATCGATGCGGTTGGCCGTGTGGGCAAAGAGGTATTCGCGTAGCCCCCGGAGCACCACCTCGAACAGCCCAACCACTGCCAGCACTATCACCAAGACGTCTAGGGTCGACAACGCCTTGTGCACCAACACTTTGTCCATCACCACTTGGAAAAACAGAGGGGTGATTAGGGCAAGTAGCTGAAGCATCAGGGAAAAAAGCAGCACCTCGCCGAGGAGGTGGCGATGGCGGATAAACGCGGGTATAAACCAAGAGACATCGAATCTGAGGGAAGCTTCCCCTAACCGGATCACCTCCCCGCTCCATCTGGCTTCTAGCTCGTTGATGGAGAGTATTTCGGGTGAAACGGCATAAGGAGATTGGATTAGGGCCTGATCAGTGGAAAGGCGCGCTAATACAATAAATCCTCCCTGTTTGTCGCGAAAGGCTAGGGGCAGCAGCTTGGGAGTCAGTTTGGGGAATTTTAAACGGCATAATGCCAGATCAACATCATGTGCCTTGCCGTACTCTTTTATCGCAGGTTTCAGTTTGTTATGGGGGAGCAGAGGCTGTGGTTCCTGAGCCTCACTTTTAGCTAATTGCAACAATAATCGGCAACAGTTAAGAGCAGATGACAATGTATCTGCATCGGCGGATATATTTTCCCTATTCATTGTGATTTTCCCTTACGTGATTCTGTTCTCACGTTGTTAACATAGAAAAGCCTTTCCGCAAGATGATGTATTGCAGAGTCAATTAATAATAATCTGTATTAAGAGCATAGGCTTTAATTTGAATATATGTCATTTCGATAAGTGGGCGCAAGCTAAAGCTAATAAAAATTGCGGTCAATTAATCAATATTATCCTAAAAATTTTAATTGGGCGTTGCTAATTTGTTGTTATTAATCGGGGAATGGCATTCAGTTTATGAATATATTGAATTGATGTCAGATATATCTGTTTTTATTTTTTTGGAGAGCAAGAAGTTAGGGGAAAATATGGGATATAATTGTCATGAATGATATTTTTCAAATTTTTAACAAATTCATTGAGATCGTGAATGGCCCTTTACCACCAACTCAGAATGTAAAGAGCATTCTCCAGACATTTACCTCCAGTGACTTTTTATCAGAATCTTCTCCCGCTATTTCTTTTGTGCCGGATGAAAAGCCAGCGTTTTTACATATCGATCCATCGCTAGGTTGGGCACAGGTAATATCTGATACTTTGTTTAAGTTAATCGCTATTCCGTTAGTTTATTGGAGGATAATGAGAATAAAACGGCTTTAGCTCAGGCTTTGAATAGGGCGCTGGCAATCAGTTGTGAAGGGGAGGTGGTATAGTACTAATATATTAATTATTTAACGTTGATATGACAATCCGGTATATATACCCGTCATCTTTCAAGTTGTCTCTTTGTTGGCTGCACTCACTCACCCCGGTCACATATGAAATTTAATCTAATCTAGTTTTATTTTTTTATGAATCTTCTTTGCTATATATAAATATGTCTCATTATTATTCTCATGAATTATTAAGAATAATTCATGTAAAGGTTAGAAATAGCCATATATTTTCCATTGTTAATCTTGACCAATATAATGTCTATATATTTCTCTGCTGTCTGGAAATTAAACAACATCGAAATAAAACTATAAATTGATAAATGTCTCAAGGTATCAAGTAAATTACTTTGTAGAACTATTTACTTGGGTGATATTGTCTTGTAATTAATGATTTATTGCATATGTTATTGTTTTATAGCAATAATGCTTATTGTAAGATAGTGTGTAATAAAGCCATTTATAGTTTTAAATTGTTTCTATATGGTATTATACCTTATGGATTTCAAGATGCATCGCGGCGGCAAGGGAGCGAATCCCCGGGAGCATAGATAACTATGTGACCGGGGTGAGTGAGTGCAGCCAACAAAGAGGCAACTTGAAGGATGACAGGTATAAATATAATCACATTTATATCGACTCTATAATCTTATTATTATAAAAAAATATAATGGATTTAATTTGAATTTGTATTGGTTCGTTTACGATATTTACATTAATGATATTATTTATTTGTTGAAAAATAGCGTGTTATGAATTACTTTTAACCCAGTCTTATATTTTCAAATAATTGAATATATAAGATGGTTTGTAAATGTTGAATAAGTTACATTTGTAATTGAGCTATTAGTTAATTATTAAGATAAAGAATTTATTTCATAAGTAATTATCAAAGTAAACTTTTTTGATAATTTATTTATTTTATCTTTATAAATATATCATTTGTTTTTGGAATAATTTCAATTAGATATTAATAGAGAATAGATAAAATACAATGGTGATTTGGTATTTATGCATAATTAAATGCAGTTAACGGTTCCATTTTAAATGATGGAATTCAATATTAGCCAATTAAAATTGCAGTAAATCAATCGAACTTATCTAAAAAACGGGAACAAAAATGGAATGTCTTATTCCGAAGCATAAAATAAATTATTTATTCCGTTGTCAGGAAAATTCATGTCAAAAAATTGTTAGCTGGTTGTTGTTGACGAGGCTATAGCATCCCGTATCTGAATATCTTGAATTGATATCAGATGTGTCCGTTTTTATTTCTTGGGGGCAAGAAGTGAGAAAGAAATATTGGTGATGGTTGTCAGAAATGACAGTTTTCAAATTTCTAACAGATTCGTTGAGGTAGTAAATGAAAGATAGTATCGCTCAAGCAGGAAGTGATTTTAAAGCTGAACTCCTCTCTCAGACGTCAGAAAATATAACCAACGTAAATGACACTTTACCACCGACTCAAAATGTAAAGAATATTCCCCAGACGTTGACATCCAGTGAATCATTTTGGTGCGAACGTCTTGCTGCTTTGCAACCCCTCCAATTACCTTTTGAAACCGCCGGAGAGCAAGTAGAACCCAGTTGGGTAATAAGCGACTGGCAGCTCCCGTTGCCAAAAAACGGTGAAGAGGAACCATTACAAACATTGTTGCAGGCATTCGTTATCTACCTTGCGCGTTTGACTCAGCAGACGGTATTCCAAATCGGTTGGTACGTGGATGGGGTGGACGATAAGTCGGCAGATTTGGCACCAGTGGTGCCAATGGTCGTTGAGATGGAGTTTGATAAGCCCTGGCATGTGGTAGCGAATTGGCTGGATGGCGAGTTGGCCCGGTTGGCCCGGCACCGCACATTTAGTCGAGATCTCCTCGCGCGCGCTCCTTCATTGTGGGCTATTCCGGCGTTGACAAACCACCGGCCGTGGCGAATTGCCATTGCTGTCATAGCGGAGGATAGACCGTGTGATCAGACGGTGCCGGGAGAATTGCTGACGCTCCAAATCAATGTGCAGGGCGGTTTTCGCTGGATTTACGATGAAAATCGCCTGAGCACGGAAGTGATTCTGCGCATGGGTGAACATTTACAGATGCTGGCAGCGTCAAAAAGGCAGGGAGAGGAAGTTCCTATTTGGCAGCTTAATGTGTTGTCTGAGGCTGAACGTACCTTGCTATTGGAAACCTGGAACGCCACGGAAACCCCTTATCCTGACCCGGTATGTATTCATCAATTGTTTGAACAACAGGCAGAGCAAGCCCCGTACGCCACGGCGTTGGAATACCAAGGACAGACCCTCAGTTATGCGGAATTGAATACTCATGCTAACCGGCTGGCTCATCAATTGATTGCGCTGGGCGTCACACCAGACCGGCGGGTCGCGATTTGTGTGGAACGTTCCCCGATGATGGTGGTGTCATTGCTGGCCGTGCTGAAAGCCGGTGGGGCTTATGTGCCGTTGGATTCAACTTATCCGCGGGAACGTCTGGCATATATCCTGAGCGATAGTGCGCCGTCAGTGGTGCTGGTTGATAAAGCTGGCCGGGCGGCGCTGGGCGAACAGGCGCTGGTAGGAGTGACGGTACTTGATCCGAGTATCCAACTTGACCAGCCCGACAGCAACCCGCAGATCCCGGCGTTGACGCCACAGCATTTGGCTTATGTGATTTACACCTCCGGCTCCACCGGGCAGCCGAAAGGGGTGATGGTGGAACATCAGGCGATTTACCAACGTTATCTGGGTTTTAATGACACCTATGCGGTCACCGCACAAGACCGGCTATTGCAATTTGCCGCGTTTGCGTTTGATGTTTCAGTGGAAGATTTCTTCTCGTCATTATGCAACGGAGCCACACTGGTTATCCGGGATGATAGCTGGCTGGCTTCGATACCCGAATTTGTTGCCTTAACCCGACAATATCGTATTACGGTGATGTCACTGCCGACTTTATTCTGGTCTGAATTGGCGGCCAGAGATAATGGATTACCGCTGCCGGATTGTCTCCGGCTCATCATCATTGGGGGTGAGGCGGTGAAAAAGAGCGCCATTCAGGCGTGGTTTAGACAGACGGGCCACCGGCCTCGGCTATTGAATGGTTATGGCCCGACGGAAAACACCGTGACGGTGACCTATAAGGAGGTGTTATCCCCGGAAGATGCCCGTTCTATCGGACGACCGGCTAAAAATGCCCGTATCTACCTGTTGGACAAATATGGCGAATTGGTCCCCGCAGGTTGTGTAGGTGAGATGTATATTGGTGGCGTGGGGGTGGCACGAGGTTATATCAACCGGCCGGCGTTGAGCGTAGAACGTTTTATGTTGGATACTTTTAGTCCGGTATCCGGCGAACGGATGTATCGCTCTGGGGATTTGGCCCGCTACCTGCCGGACGGTGACCTCGAATTCTTGGGCCGTAACGATGAGCAGGTTAAAATTCGCGGTTTTCGAATTGAACTGGGGGAAATTGAAACCCGATTGACGGAACACCCGGCGGTACAAGAGGCAGCGGTACTGGCATTGGATGGCGATCAGGGCAAACGGCTGGTGGCTTATGTGGAGGCGAAAGCGAATGAGAGATTGGCTGCTGATTTGCGTGAATACCTGAGTGCCATTTTGCCTGACTATATGGTGCCGGTGGCCTTTGTGCGTCTGGATAGCTTCCCGCAGACCCCGAGTGGCAAGTTAGATCGCCGGGCGTTGCCTGCGCCAGGGGAAGACGATTTTGCCCGTCAGATTTATGAAGCCCCACAAGGGAAGGCTGAGATCACTCTGGCGGACATCTGGCGTGAGTTATTGGGTATTGAACAAATAAGCCGACATGACAGTTTCTTTGCGTTGGGCGGTCATTCCCTACTCGGCGTGCAGATGATTGAGCGCCTGCGCCACCTGGGGTTAACACTGACGGCGCGTGATCTGTTCCAGTCTCCGGTGCTGTCAGTGTTGGCCCAAGCGTTGGGACAACATCAGGCTGTGATAGTCCCGCCTAACGTCATCACGCCGACAACTACTGCGCTGACGCCGGAGATGTTGCCGCTGATTGATTTGAGTCAGACTGACATTGACCGTATCGTCGAGCAAGTGCCGGGCGGGATAACCAATATTCAGGATATCTATGCGTTGTCGCCGTTGCAGGACGGTATCTTGTTCCACCACCTGTTGGAACAGGCAGGTGACCCCTATCTGGTGCTCTATCCGGTGGCCTTTGCTAACCGCTCTTTACTGGAGCGTTATCTGGCGGCGGTACAACAGACGGTTGATCGCCATGATATCTTGCGGACGGCGTTTATTTGGCAAGGATTATCAGTTCCGGCGCAGGTGGTCTGGCGTCAAGCACGGTTGCCCGTGACAGAACTGACGCTGGATCCGGCTGACGGTCCAGTCATTGATCAGTTAACTCGGCGTTTTGATCCCATTCAATATCGTCTTGACTTGAGTCAAGCGCCGCTACTGCATTTTGTTATCGCTCAGGAAGCCGATGGCCGCTGGTTCTTACTGGAATTGCAGCATCATTTGATTGGCGACCATGAAACGATGGAAGTGATGCACCGTGAAGTGCAGGCCTATTTTACCGGACAGGGGGAGCATCTGCCTGCGCCGGTGCCGTTCCGTAATCTGGTGGCTGAGGCCCGGTTGGGAGTGAGTCAGGAAGCGCATACCCGTTTCTTCACCGACATGTTGGCGGCAGTGGATGAACCAACGTTGCCGTTCGGGTTAACGGGCGTGCATCGTGATGGATCTCAGAAGACGGAATCCCACCGGATGTTGGTTCCTGAGCTAAATGACCGTCTGCGCAGTCAGGCCCGGCGTTTGGGCGTCAGTCTGGCGGCGTTGTGTCATCTGGCTTGGGCACAAGTGTTATCGCGTACCAGCGGACAGGAGAAAGTGGTGTTTGGTACCGTCCTATTTGGGCGCATGGCCGTGGGGGAAGGAATGGGGTTGTTTATCAATACCCTACCGCTGCGGCTGGATATCGATGAGACCCCGGTACGGGACAGTGTGCGGGAGGCGCATCTGCGGCTGGCTGAATTGTTGGAACATGAGCATGCTCCGTTGGCGCTGGCTCAACGATGCAGTGGGGTTGATAGCGGTACGCCGCTCTTTAGTGCCCTGTTGAACTATCGCCATAATGAGCAGCCAGATCCTTTGAATGAAACAATGGCCGGAATTGAATTCCTGGGCGAACAAGAGCGAACTAACTATCCGTTTGTGCTGTCGGTAGAGGACGGTGGCTCTACGCTGGGTCTGACCGCTCAAGTCGTGCGGCCGTTTGATCCGGAAAGCCTATGCGGTTATATGCAACAGGCACTGGAGAGTCTGGTGGAAGCGCTGGAGCAAACCCCGGAAATGCCCGTTCGGGTATTGGAGATCCTGCCGGAAGCGGAGCGTACTTTGTTGCTGGAAACCTGGAACGCGACGGAGACCGTCTACCCAGATCAGTTATGTGTCCATCAGTTGTTTGAACAGCAGGTGGAGAAAACTCCAGCGGCGACAGCGCTGATCGCAGGAGATAAAACGCTAAGCTATACGGAACTGAATACCCGTGCTAACCGGCTGGCTCATCAGTTAATCGAACAAGGAGCTTGTTCCGGTGATCATATTGCGCTTCTGCTAGAACGATCGATAGAACTGGTGGTGGCCCAGTTGGCCATTCTTAAAGTCGGTGCCGTTTACGTACCGGTTGATCCCAGTATGCCGGATGAGCGGAAAAACTGGCTGATAAGTGATTGTTCCGCCCGGTTACTGCTCACCGATACACAGGCTGATATTCCGGCGAACCTGACTGTTCCGCTGTTGCGTCTCTCGGATGAATCAGACACGGACGGAAGAGAGGAAGAGTGCCTCAACCCTGGTTTGCCGTGTTCCAGTACCGAGTTAGCGTATATCATGTACACCTCCGGTTCTACCGGTACACCCAAAGGGGTCTTGGTACCGCATCGTGCGGTGGTCCGACTGGTCATCAATAATGACTATGCTGAAATCGGACCGGATGACCGAGTTGCCTTTACGGCTAATCCGGCTTTCGATGCTAGTACGTTTGAAGTCTGGGCACCGTTGCTCAGCGGCGGGGCGTTAGTGGTTATTGACCGCGCCACGTTATTAACACCACAGGAGTTAGTACCGGTTTTACAGGCTCACCACATCACAGTGCTGTGGCTAACTATCGGGTTGTTTAACCGACTGGCGGCAGAGTTATCTCCGGTTCTGCCGCAGATAAAGATTCTGATTTTCGGGGGAGATATACCCGATTTACAG
This sequence comes from Photorhabdus bodei, assembly GCF_003287735.1. Lineage (GTDB taxonomy): Bacteria > Pseudomonadota > Gammaproteobacteria > Enterobacterales > Enterobacteriaceae > Photorhabdus > Photorhabdus kayaii. The sequence continues at coordinate 21,204 of NZ_NSCM01000043.1, forward strand.
GTGATTGCTCAGGTTCTAAATAATCGCCCGCCACAACAACTCTTGCAGGCTTATGGTCCCAGTGAGGGAACCACTTTTACCACTATGTATCCTATCGTGGCATTAACGCAGGGAGTGACTCGTATCCCCATTGGCCGACCGATAGCCAATACACGTATTTATCTGCTGGATGCTTACGGTCAGCCGGTGCCGACAGGTGCGATCGGTGAGATTTATGTGGGGGGAGATGGGGTTGCTTGCGGCTATCTTAATCGCCCTGACCAGACTGCGGAACGTTTCCTGACAGATCCATTTAGTGATCAACCGGATGCGCGTATGTACCGGACCGGGGATTTAGCCCGTTATCTGCCGGACGGTAATCTGGAATTTCTGGGCCGCAATGACCAACAGGTTAAAATCCGCGGCTTCCGCATTGAACCGGGAGAAATTGAGACGCGTCTGGTGGAGCATCCGGCGGTGCGTGAGGCGGCTGTGTTGGCGCTGGGTGATGGGTCGGACAAACGGCTGGTGGCCTATGTGGCGGCGGAAGCCCATGAGGGGCTGGCGATTACTCTGCGTGATCACCTGAGTGCTATTTTACCTGATTATATGGTGCCGTCAGCTTTTGTGCGTCTGGATGCTTTCCCGTTAACCCCGAACGGTAAGCTGGATCGCCGGGCGTTACCGGCACCGGACGAAGAGGCGTTTGCCCGTCAGGTTTATGTTGCGCCACAAGGCGAAACGGAAATTGCGCTGGCAGCGATTTGGCGTGAATTACTGGGGATCGAACAAGTCAGCCGGTATGACAGCTTTTTTGCGTTGGGCGGCCACTCGTTGCTGGCTGTGCGGATGGTTGAACACTTGCGTCACCTGGGGTTGACGCTGGCAGTGCGTGACCTGTTCCAGTCGCCAGTGTTGTTTGAATTGGCGCGAACATTGGGGCAGCACCCGGTTATGGTGGTGCCATCGAATGTGATTACGTCAGCGACGACGAAAATCACCCCGGAAATGTTGCCGCTGATTGATCTGACTCAGGCTGAGATTGATCGTATCGTCGGGCAGGTACCGGGTGGGATGACTAATATTCAGGATATCTATGCCCTGTCACCGTTGCAGGACGGTATTTTGTTCCACCATTTATTGGCAAACGAAGGTGATCCGTATCTGGTGGTCAGTCAAATGGCTTTTGCTGACCGGTCTCTGCTAGATCGTTATTTGGCGGCAGTGCAACAGGTGATTGATCGCCACGATATTCTGCGCACTGCCTTTATCTGGCAAGGGTTGTCAGTGCCGGCACAGGTAGTCTGGCGTCAAACGTCCTTATTAGTGACTGAATTGACGCTGGACCCGGTTGATGGGCCGGTTAGCGATCAACTGGCTCGACGTTTTGATCCCCGTCATAATCGTCTCGATTTGGGTCAGGCACCGCTGTTACGTTTTGTGGTGGCGCAGGAGACCGATGGCCGCTGGTTCTTACTGGAATTGCAACATCACCTGATTGGTGACCATACCACAATGAAAGTGATGAACCGTGAAGTGCGGGCGTACCTTGCCGGGCAAGGGAATAGCCTGCCTGACCCGGCTCCTTTCCGCAATTTGGTGGCTCAAGCCCGGCTAGGGGTGAGTCAGGAAGCGCATATCCGCTTCTTTACTGACATGTTGGCGGAGGTGGATGAGCCTACGCTGCCGTTCGGGCTGGCGGATGTGCATCGTGATGGCTCTCAGGAGATAGCATCCCATCGGCTGCTGACGGCCAGCTTGAATGACCGCCTGCGTAGCCAAGCCCGACGTTTGGGGGTCAGTCTGGCGGCGTTGTGTCATTTGGCTTGGGCACAGGTACTGTCGTGTACCAGTGGTCAGGAGAAAGTGGTGTTTGGCACCGTGCTGTTTGGGCGCATGACTGCGGGAGAAGGGGCTGACAATGGTATGGGGCTGTTTATCAATACCCTGCCGTTACGGCTGGATATGGATGATACGCCGGTACGCGATAGTGTACAGGCCGTACATACCCGGCTGGCGGGATTATTGGAACATGAGCATGCTTCACTGGCGTTGGCTCAGAGATGCAGCAGGGTTGCCAGCGGTACGCCACTTTTTAGTGCCTTAATGAACTACCGACATAATGATCAGCTTGATCCTTTGGATGAAACGATAGAGGGGATTGAATTCCTGGGCGAACAGGAGAGCACTAACTATCCCTTTGGCATGTCGGTGGAGGACGATGGCGCCACGTTGGGGCTGATCGCTCATGTGGTGCAACCGTTTGATCCGGAAAGTTTGTGCAGTTATATGCAGCAGGCGCTGGAGAGTTTGGTAGAGGCTCTTGAGCAGGCTCCAGAGGTACCGGTACGAACACTGAACATCCTGCCTGAAACGGAACTCACGTTGTTACTGGAAACCTGGAACGCCACGGAGAATCCGTATCCTGACGCGTTATGTATTCATCAGTTGTTTGAACAACAGGTGGAGAAAACCCCTGATGCGACGGCGCTGGTGTATCAAGAGCAGACGCTGAGTTATGCCGAATTAAATGCCTGCGCCAATCGCCTTGCCCATCAACTGATTGCGTTTGGCGTAACACCGGATCAGCCGGTAGCAATTTGCGTGGCTCGCTCCCCGACTATGGTGGTGGCATTGTTGGCGGTACTGAAAGCGGGTGGGGCCTATGTGCCGCTGGATCCAACTTACCCGGCGGAGCGTCTGACGTATATCTTGAATGACACGGCCCCATCAGTGGTATTAGCGGATGCGACCGGACAGGCCACGCTGGGTGACGAAGCGCTGGCTGGGCTGACGGTAATTGACCCGAATATCCAGCCTGACCAACCGGACAGCAATCCATTAGTGACGGCATTAACGCCACAGCATCTGGCCTATGTGATTTACACCTCCGGTTCCACCGGGCAGCCGAAAGGAGTGATGGTAGAACATCAGGCGGTGTATCAACGTTATCTGGGTGTTAATGAACTCTATGCCGTCACCGAGCAAGACCGGGTGTTGCAATTTGCCGCTTTTGCGTTTGATGTTTCAGTGGAAGAGTGCTTCTCGTCATTATGCAACGGAGCCACGCTGGTAATTCGTGATGATAGCTGGCTGGCTTCAATGGCGGAATTTATTGCCTTAGCCCGGCAAAACCGTATCACGGTGATGTTTCTGCCGACTTTGTTCTGGTCTGAACTGGCGGCCAGAGATAACGGGTTGCCGTTGCCGGATGGTCTCAGGCTGATCATCATTGGCAGTGAGGCGGTCAAAAAGAGCGCCATTCAGGATTGGTTTAAACAGGAAACCTACCAACTCCGGCTATTGAACGCTTATGGCCCGACGGAAAATACCGTGACGGCGACCTGTAAAGAAATATTATCCCCGGTAGACGATCGTTCTATCGGTCGGCCGATTAGGAATACTCGTGTCTATTTACTGGATAGAAACAGGCAACCTGTGCCATTGGGCTGCGTTGGAGAAATATATATTGGTGGCGTGGGGGTGGCACGGGGTTATCTGAACCGGCTGGCATTGAGCGAGGAACGTTTTATATCGGACCCCTTTAATCCGATGTCCGATGCGCGGATGTATCGTACCGGAGATTTGGCCCGCTACCTGCCGGACGGTGAATTGGAATTCCTGGGGCGTAACGACCAACAGGTTAAAATTCGCGGCTTCCGGGTTGAGCTAGGGGAAATTGAAGCCCGGCTGGTGGAACACCCGGCGGTGCAAGAGGCGGCGGTGCTGGTGCTGGATGACGGGCAAAACAAACGGCTGGTCGCCTATGTGGCGGCGGAAGCGAATGAGGGTTTGGCTGCCCGTTTGCGTGAACACCTGAGTGCGGTTTTACCTGACTATATGATACCGGCGGCCTTTGTACGTCTGGATAGCTTCCCGCAGACGCCGAATGGCAAGCTGGATCGCCGAGCATTGCCGGCACCGGGGGAAGCGGCGTTTGCCCGTCAGGTTTATGAAGCCCCGCAAGGGAAGATAGAAACGATGCTAGCGGCTGTCTGGTGTGAATTATTGGGCGTTGAGCAGATTAGTCGATATGACAGCTTCTTTGCGTTGGGCGGCCATTCACTGCTCGCCGTGCGCATGATTGAACGATTGCGGCGTATCGGTCTGGGGATATCGGTACAAACGCTATTTCAACATCCAACACTCTGTGTTCTGGCGCAGTCTCTGGTTCAGCATGATGAAATCCAGGTGCCTGACAACGGTATTACACCGGATACGACGGTACTGACACCGGCGATGTTGCCGCTGATCGATTTAACTCAGGCTGACATTGACCGCATTGTCGGACAGATACCGGGCGGGATGGCGAATATTCAGGATATCTATGCGCTGTCGCCGTTGCAGGATGGCATTTTGTTCCACCATCTGCTGGAAAATGAAGGTGATACCTATCTGTTAGTCAGCCAGATGGTTTTTGCTGACCGGGCGCTGTTGGATCGTTATTTGATGGCGATTCAACGGATAATTGATCGGCACGATATCCTGCGTACCGCTTTTATTTGGCAAGGATTGTCAGTGCCGACGCAGGTGGTCTGGCGTCAGGCCCCATTATCAGTGACGGAACTGACACTGAACCCGGCTGACGGCTCAGTCAGTGACCAGTTAACCCGGCGTTTTGATCCCGCTCACTATCGTCTTGACCTGAGTCAAGCCCCATTATTGCGTTTTGTTATCGCGCAGGAAACGGATGGTCGTTGGTTGTTACTGGAATTACATCATCACTTGATCGGTGACCATGAAACGATGGAAGTGATGCACCGCGAAGTTCAGGCGTATCTGACGGGTGAGGAGGAGAGTTTACCGGTGCCGGTTCCTTTCCGCAATTTGGTGGCTCAGGCCCGGTTGGGTGTCAGTCAGGAAGAGCATACCCGCTTCTTTACCGAGATGCTGGCGGAGGTGGATGAACCTACGTTGCCGTTTGGATTGACGGAGGTACATCGTGACGGTTCGCAGGTGACGGAATTCCACCGAATGTTGGTTCCTGAGCTAAATGACCGTCTGCGCAGTCAAGCCCGACGTTTGGGTGTCAGTCTGGCGGCGCTGTGTCATCTGGCTTGGGCACAGGTGTTGTCTTGTACCAGCGGTCAGCAGAGTGTCGTGTTTGGTACGGTACTGTTTGGGCGTATGCAGGCGGGGGACGGTGCTGACAATGGCATGGGATTGTTTATCAATACTTTGCCGTTGCGGCTGGATATCGATGAGACTCCGGTACGGGACAGCGTGCAGGCCGCCCATACCCGACTCGCCGGATTATTGGCGCATGAGCATGCTTCATTGGCACTGGCTCAGCGTTGCAGTAGGGTTGCCAGCGGTACGCCACTCTTTAGTGCGCTGTTGAATTATCGGCATAATGCTTTGCCGGCAACGTCGGATGAACTGATCAGTGGTATTGAATTTCTTGGTGGACAGGAGCGAACCAACTACCCATTTGTGCTGTCGGTGGAGGATTTTGGTGAATCTCTGGGGCTGACGGCTCAGGTAGTACAACCGTTTGATCCGGAAAGCCTATGCGGTTATATGCAACAGGCGCTGGAGAGTCTGGTAGAAGCTTTGGAGCAAGCGCCGGAGACACCGATACGGGGGTTGAACATCCTGCCTGAAACGGAACGCAGGTTGTTGCTGGAAACTTGGAACGCCACGGAAACCGTCTATCCTGATGCGTTATGTATTCATCAATTGTTTGAGCAGCAAGTGGAGAAAACCCCAGAGGCGACGGCGCTGATAGCGGGCGATAAAACCCTAAGCTATACGGAACTGAATACCTGTGCTAACCGATTGGTTTATCAGCTAATCGAACAGGGGATTCGTCCGGATGACCATATTGCGCTCCTGTTAGAACGTTCGATAGAACTGGTGGTGGCCCAATTGGCTATTCTCAAAGCCGGCGCTGTTTACGTGCCGGTTGATCCCAGTATGCCGGATGAGCGGAAACATTGGCTGATAAGTGATTGTTCCGCCCGGTTGCTGCTCACTGATACACGGGCTGATATTCCGGCTAACTTGACTATTCCGCTGTTGCGTCTCTCGGATAAGAAAAGTGCGAACAGAGAGCAAGATCATGTCAACCCTGATTTGCCGCGTTCCAGCGCCGAATTAGCGTATATTATGTACACCTCCGGCTCTACCGGCACCCCAAAAGGGGTTTTGGTACAGCATCGTGCTATGGTCCGGCTGGTCATCAATAATGGCTATGCCAACATCGGACCGGAGGATCGGGTTGCCTTTACAGCTAATCCAGCTTTCGATGCCAGCACGTTTGAAGTTTGGGCACCGTTGCTTAATGGTGGTGCTTTAGTGGTTATCGACCGCGCCACCTTATTGACACCGCAGGAGTTAGTGCTGACTTTACAGGAGCACCGCATCACAGTTCTGTGGCTGACTATCGGGTTGTTTAACCGGCTGGCGGCAGAGTTATCTCCCATTCTTCCGCAAATTAAAATTCTGATTTTCGGGGGAGATATACCCGATTTACAGGTGATTGCTCAGGTTCTGGATAATCGTCCACCACAACAACTCTTGCAAGCCTATGGTCCGAGTGAAGGCACCACCTTTACCACCATGTATCCTATCGAGGTGTTACCGCAAGGAGCGAGCCGGATACCTATAGGTCGGCCAATAGCGAATACGCGTGTTTATCTGCTGGATGCTTACGGTCAGCCGGTACCGCCAGGTGTGATCGGTGAGATTTATGTCGGTGGTGATGGGGTCGCCCAAGGTTATCTCAATCGTCCTGAGTTAACCGCCGAACGTTTTCTTGTCGATCCGTTCAGTGATAACCCGGATGCCCGCATGTACCGCACCGGGGATTTGGCTCGCTATTTGCCGGACGGTAATCTGGAGTTCATGGGCCGTAATGACCAGCAGGTTAAAATCCGGGGCTTCCGAATTGAACCGGGGGAAATTGAGGCGCGTTTAGTAGAGCACCCGGCGGTGCGTGAAGCGGCTGTGTTGGCGTTAGGTGATGGACCCGACAAACGGCTGGTGGCTTATGTGGTGGTACTCGCGGATGACGGGCTGGTGAATAGCTTGCGTACTCACCTGAGTAAAATTCTGCCTGATTATATGGTGCCGTCAGCCTTTGTGCGTCTGGATGCGTTTCCGTTGACGCCGAACGGTAAGCTGGATCGTCGGGCGTTACCGGTACCGGACAGTAAAGCCGTTGCCCGTCAGGTTTACGTCGCGCCACAAGGCGAAACGGAAATGACGCTAGCGGCGATTTGGCGTGAATTACTGGGGATTGAACAGGTTAGTCGATATGACAGTTTCTTTGCGTTGGGCGGCCATTCACTGCTCGCTGTACGCATGATTGAACGCTTGCGTCATTTGGGGTTGACATTGGCGGCGCGTGATCTGTTCCAGTCGCCAGTGTTGTCAGATTTGGCCCAAACGTTGGGACAGCATCAGGCCATAATCGTGCCGGCTAACGTCATCACTCCGGCAACCGCGGCGTTGACACCGGAAATGTTGCCACTGATTGATCTAACTCAGTCAGAGATTGACCGTATCGTCGGGCAAATGCCGGGCGGAGTTGCCAATATTCAGGATATCTATGCCTTATCGCCGTTGCAGGACGGTATTTTGTTCCATCACTTATTGGCAAACAAAGGGGACCCCTATTTATTAACCGGTCAGATGGTCTTTACTGAGCGGACTTTGCTGGACCGTTATCTGGCGGCGGTGCAACAGGTGGTAAATAGACACGATATCCTGCGTACCGCCTTTATCTGGCAAGGGCTTTCAGTGCCTGCCCAAGTGGTTTGGCGTCAGGCATCCTTGTCGGTGACTGAATTGACACTGAACCCAGCCGATGGATCGGTTAGCGGACAACTGGCTGAGCGTTTTGATCCCCGACACCATCGTCTAGACCTGAGCGAAGCACCGTTATTGCGCTTTGTGGTAGCACAGGAGACTGATGGCCGTTGGATTGTACTGCAATTGCTGCATCATCTGATTGGCGACCATACCACGCTGGACGTGATGAACCGTGAAGTACAAGCTTATCTGGACGGACAGGAGGAGAGCCTGCCAACACCGACACCTTTCCGCAATTTGGTAGCGCAGGCCCGGCTGGGGGTGAGTCAGGAAGCGCATATCCGCTTCTTTACCGAAATGCTGGCGGAGGTGGATGAACCTACATTGCCGTTCGGATTGACGGGGGTGCATCGTGATGGCTCCCAAGTGACGGAATCGCAGCGGATGTTGGCACCTGAGCTGAATGACCGTTTACGCAGTCAAGCCCGGCGTTTGGGGGTCAGTCTGGCGGCTTTATGTCATCTGGCTTGGGCGCAGGTGTTGTCGCGTACCAGCGGACAGGAACAGGTGGTGTTCGGTACCGTAATATTTGGGCGCATGGCGGTTGGGAAAGGGGTTGACAGCGGCATGGGGCTGTTTATCAATACCTTGCCGTTGCGGCTGGATATAAATGATACGCCAGTGCGAGATAGTGTACAGGCAGTACATAGCCAGTTAGCGGGATTGTTGGAACATGAGCATGCCTCACTGGCGTTGGCTCAACGTTGTAGTGGTGTGCAGGATGGCATTCCACTGTTTAGCGCCCTGTTGAACTACCGACATAATGATCAGCTAGATCCTTTGAATGAAACGGTGGACGGTATTGAATTCCTTGGTGCGCAGGAGTTTACCAACTATCCGTTTGCCTTGTCGGTGGAGGATTTTAGTGACGCACTGGGGCTGACTGCTCAAGTTATCCAACCGTTTGAGCCGGAACGGGTATGCGGCTATATGCAACAGGCATTGGAGAGCTTGGTGGAGGCATTGGAGCAGACCCCGGAAACGCCGGTACGGACATTGAACATCCTACCTGAAATTGAAAGTACGTTGATGCTGAAAACTTGGAATGCGACGGAAATCTCGTATCTTGAACTGTTATGTATTCATCAATTGTTTGAACAACAGGTGGAGCAAACCCCAGACGCAACAGCGTTAGTGTATGAGGAGCAAACTTTCAGCTATGCCGAATTAAATGCCCGCGCTAACCGGCTGGCCCATCAGCTCATTGCGCTAGGTGTAGAACCGGACCAGCGGGTGGCGATTTGCGTGGCACGTTCACCGGCGATGGTGGTGGGATTATTGGCGGTGCTGAAAGCTGGCGCGGCTTATGTGCCGCTGGATCCGGATTATCCAGGTGAACGTCTATCACATATTTTGGCTGATGTTTCACCGGTTATTTTATTGGCTGATGCTGTCGGGCGTACAGTGTTGGGCGAGAATGTACTTACCGGGCTGACAGTGTTTGATCCGAATACATTGCTTGACCAGCCAGACAGCAATCCACAGATACCTGAATTGACCTCGTGGCATCTGGCATATGTGATTTACACCTCCGGCTCGACTGGCACACCAAAGGGCGTGATGGTTGAACATAGGCAACTGGTCAGCCAAATTACTTCGCTGAACATGAAGTGGTCGCTTAACGCATCTGACCGTCTATTGCAATTTTGCAACCCTTCTTTTGACGTTTGCGCATCAGAAATATTTTGCGCAATAACACAGGGGGCACAATTAGTCTTAAGGACAAATCAGTGGCTCCTGAGTGCGCAGGAGTTCTGGCGTCTGTGCGAGTCTTATAAAATTACCTACATGGCGATACCGGCCCAATTCTGGCGGATAATATCAAATGTTAATAAAGGTGATATCTATCAGGGCCTAAGGATTATTTGCATTGGTGGAGAAGCAATACCTGATCATGAGTTACAGCGTTGGTTATCGACTCACGGTGAATCCCCTGTTCTGGCGAATTGCTACGGCCCTACAGAAGCCACGATTACCACGACGACATCCTGCCTAAACGAGGGGATGGGGCAGGCCAATATCATAGGCCGTCCGCTACCGAATACACGTGTCTACCTGCTCGACGTTCAGGGGCAGCCAGTACCGTTAGGCGTTGTGGGGGAATTGTATATTGGGGGCGCGGGTGTCGCACGGGGTTATTTCAACCGGGCTGAACTGACCGCGGAATACTTCCTGACTGATCCGTTTAGTGATAATCCAAATGCACGGATGTATCGAACCGGGGATTTGGTTCGCTACTTGCCGGATGGCAATCTGGAATTCTTGGGGCGCAATGACCAGCAGGTGAAAATTCGTGGCTTCCGCATTGAACCGGGTGAAATTGAGGCCCGGTTGGTGGAACATCCTACGGTAAGTCAATCTGTGGTGCTGGCGTTGGGTGAAGGGCAGGATAAACGACTGGTTGCTTATGTGGTGGCGCAAGCGGATGAGCGGTTGGCGAATAGTTTGCGTGCCCACCTGAGCGCCATTTTGCCTGACTATATGGTGCCGTCAGCCTTTGTGCGTCTGGACGCTTTTCCATTGACACCGAACGGTAAATTAGATCGTCGTGCGCTACCGGAGCCGGACAATGAAGCGTTTGCTCGTCAGGCTTATGAAGCGCCACAAGGCGAAACGGAGACCGTATTAGCCGCGATTTGGTGTGAATTGCTAGGGATTGAGCAGGTTAGCCGGTATGACAATTTCTTCGCGTTGGGCGGCCACTCACTGCTTGCCATGCGAATGATGAATCTTGCCGCTGGTCGGGGTTTGAGTTTTACATTGAATGCCTTGTTCCAATTCCCGGTGTTGTCCGAATTGGCATCGAAAATCACCTCAGATTTGCTATCTCAGCCGCAAAACAGCGCTATATCGGTGCGACCTGACGGAACTGGGCTGCCATTGTTCTTTGTTCCCAGTGGCATGGGTGATTATTCTTATGTCTTCGGGCTGGCTCAACATATCCCATCGGGCTATCCGATTTATGCGCTGCCTTGGCCATCCATCAATGAAGAACCGATGTTAACGATGGAAGAGCAGGCAGCCAGAATGATCACCTTGATGAAAGCGGTACAAGCGGTAGGCCCGTATCGGATAAGTGGCTACTCTTCCGGCGGGATATTGGCTTATGCCGTTGTCCAGCGGCTTTTGAGTGCCGGTGAAATGGTCAATTTCTTGGGGTTAATTGATACGCCTGCGCCGCATTATTTTGGGAAGGAGGCTATGCAGCCCAAATACCATTGCTTTACTGAGCTGGCCCGGCAATCAGGGGAGGAATGCAAAGAAGAGATTGCAGCATTGTACCGGCGAATTGATGAGTTGAATTTGGTGCGGTTTATTGAAGCAGCACAAGAATTGGCGTTATATCCCGTAAATCTGCGTGCTGATGTGATCGCAAAACGTTGGGAGCGGATCGAACGTTACACGCAAATCGTTGCCGATTATGAGCCGCCAGCATTAGCAATAACGTTGCATCAGTTCTATGCGGTAGAACCTTCTCCTGCGGTTTCTTTTGTGACGGATGAAAAGTCGGAGTCCGTGAATATAGAGCCGTCGTTAGGTTGGGAACGGGTCATGCCTGATACTTCACTTAGGTTGATTGCTACTCCGGGTAACCATTTTAGTTTATTGGAGGATAATGAGAATAAAATCGCTTTAGCTCAGATTTTGAATAGGGCGTTAGCAATCAACTATGATGAGAAGGCTTCGTAATACTGATATATTAAGGAAGTACTCAATTATTTAGTTCTAGTGTGATAATCCGGTATGTATTTATTATACCGGATTTTTTATGCATTAAAATAGAATAAGGGAAGTTATCATTCCTATATGAGTTATTTTTTAGGTTTCTTTGTTATTATTGTTGCTATTTTATATTTTGTGATCTCAAACGGATTTTATTGTTGATTTTATTTTGTTTTGTTGATTGCCTTGGTATCAAAATTATATTTTTAATTTTGTCATTATTGTTGGGAATATTTATTGTAATAGATAATTATGAGAAGATAATTGAAGGTGTGATCATGGTAATGTGTTTTTTAGTGGTGATATAGGCTAATTTAATCAGCCTTAATTTCATGAACTCGCTTTAGAATATATTGAGTTTGTTTTAAAGGCTCGTGATAATTAAAAGCCTTACTTGTTAGAGGTAATTGTTGCTGGTCATTCTTATATACCCTATGGATTTCAAGATGCATCGCGACGGCAAGGGAGTGAATCCCCGGGAGCATAGATAACTATGTGACCGGGGTGAGCGAATGCAGCCAACAAAGAGGCAACTTGAAAGATGACGGGTATAAATGAATGGCAGATACGGACAGTGCGGAAAACCCGGCGTATACACGCAATATATGAAGGGTGATTCGCCTCGTTATTTATGGCAAAGAATAGCAAATAAAATAGCCCTCTTGGATAGGCAATAAGTGTATATACCCAATGGATTTCAAGATACATCGCGACGGCAAGGGAGCGAATCCCCGGGAGCATAGATAACGATGTGACCGGGGTGAGTGAGTGCAGCCAACAAAGAGGCAACTTGAAAGATGACGGGTATATGTTGGGAGGAGTATGTAATTGAACAATATTAAGCTTTATCCCAGTTTGCACCAGGTGTTGGTAAATATCGCTTGGCGTCAGAAAAATAACATCACAAAACGATCTAATTTGCATACATCTCGTTACAATCAATATCTTATTGGGTTAATTATTATATATGTCACATTATTTTATTATTGTGAAATAATATGTGGTGATATTAATTGTACGTTGTAATGTTTCTTTACGGTATTGAATATAATGATGTCCTTATAGGAACAAGGATAGGGTGTTTTATTTTTTCAATTAAGGTTGATTATTTGTTCGGTTATTAGGGAAATTAGCGTAAAAAATGACTAATTGGTTGTTATTAATCGAGCGATGGCACGGTTTTTTAATATCTTGAATTGATGTCGGATACGTCCGTGTTTATTTTTGGGGGGTAAGAAGTAAGAAAGAAATATTGGTGATGGCTGTCGGATATGACAGTTTTCAAATTTCTAACAAACTCTTTGAGGTAATAAATGAAAGGTAACATTGCTACAGCTGGAAATGTTCTTAAAGACGAAACTCTCTCTCAGATGTCATGTGAAAATATAACTCATAATACGTATGATACATCGATTCCATCACGAGAATGTGTTGTGGTGGGAGGAACAACCCTGGCGGTGTTTTGCGCCGAGCAAATTTTGGCGGCTGGACATACCATACAAGCAGTGCTACCTACTGATACTGTTCTACAAACGTGGGCTGCCCAGCAAGGGATTGCTTGTGTGAACTCGGTTGATGCATTACAGGAACAAATCACATTACAGCCTGTCGATTGGCTTTTCTCAATCGTCAACCCAATCATCCTGCCGGTGTCGCTCATTGAACAAATTCGTGGTGGGGCTTTTAATTATCATAATAGTCCCCTGCCACGCTATGCGGGCAGTCATGCAACCTCTTGGGCGTTGTTAGCGAGGGAAACACATTACGCTATTTCCTGGCACTGTATTGAAGGCGGTGTGGATGTCGGCGATATTGCCGTGCAATGGCCGGTATCGATTGAAGAACAGGATAATGCTTTCTCGTTGAATCTGAAATGTTACCAAGCTGCTCAGAAAGGATTTGTTGAACTACTGAAGAATCTGGGGTGCGACGTACTGGTGACTCACCCTCAGGATCTTTCGCAACGGAGTTTTTATGCTCAGTCACGTCGCCCCGACCGGGGGGGATATTTATGTTGGGAGCAGTCGGGAGAAGCCCTGTCAGCTTTAGTGCGGGCATTAGATTTTGGGGAGAATTATTTAAATCCATTGGGTTGCCCGAAACTGTTACTGAGGCAGGGCCCGGTACAAATTTCCTGGCTTCAGCGGTTGAACACGTGCTCTGAGGGGGGACCCGGTACGTTGATTAGTGTGGAGGAGGATGCCTGGCAGGTGACGACCGGTAGTGAGGATGTGCGGATTGGGGGATTCGCCACCCTTGAAGGTCATTTGCTGTCTGCCAGGGAACTTGCCGATATGTCGGAACTTAGGCCAGGCAAACAGCTTCCTTTGCTCTCCTCACAACAAGCGCAGAATGTAAAAAATACCCTTCAAACACTCGCATCCAGTGAACCATTTTGGTATGAGCGTCTTGCCTCGTTGCAACCACTCCAGTTGCCTTTTGAAATGATTGGGAAACAAGCAGAACCACGATGGGGAATGAGCTCCTGGCAGCCTCCATTGCTAAAAAACGCTGGAGAAGATCCATTACAGGTACTGTTGCAGGTATTCGTTATCTATCTTGCGCGCTTGACTCAGCAAACTGAACTCCAAATCGGCTGGTGTGTGGATGGGGCAGAAGATAAACCAAATATATTGACCGGGTTGTCATCGGTGGTGCCGATGGTTGTTGAGGTGGCGTTTGATAAGCCGTGGCCTGTGGTAGCTGACTGGATGGATAACGAGCTTGTCCGATTGGCGCGGCACCGCACATTTAGTCGTGATCTTCTTTCCCGTTCTCCTTCACTGCGGTCTATCCCGGAATTAAGAACAAGCCGACCATGGCAGATCGCCGTTTCTGTAATACAGGATGACAAATCGTGTCATCAGACGGTAGCCGGCGAATTATTGACGTTCCAGATGAATGCGCAAGGCGGTTTTCGCTGGATCTATGATGAAAATCGTCTGAGCCCAGAAGTTATTCGGCGGATGAGTGAACATTTGCAGGTGCTGGCGTCATCAAAAAGGATGAGTGATGAAACCCCCGTGGGGCAGCTTAATTTGTTGCCTGAGGCTGAACGTAGGTTGTTACTGGAAACCTGGAACGCTACTAAAACCACGTATCCTGAGGCGTTATGCATTCATCAGTTGTTTGAACAACAGGTGGAGAAAACCCCAGAGGCAATGGCACTGATAGCGGGAGATAAAACTTTCAGTTATATGGAACTGAATACCCGCGCCAATCGGTTAGCTTGTCAGCTCATTGAACTGGGGGTGTGTCCCGGTGATCATGTTGCGTTTCTGCTAGCGCGCTCGATGGAACTGGTAGTGGCACAATTGGCGATTCTCAAAGCCGGTGCTGTTTACGTGCCGATAGATCCCAGTGTGCCGGATGAACGGAAAAATTGGTTGATAAGTGATTGTTCCGCCAAATTGCTGCTCGCCGACACACAGGCGGATATTCCGACTAACCTGGCTGTGCCGCTGCTTCGTCTCTCGGATGAGACAGACTCGGGCGGCGAAGAAGATCGCATCAATCCTGACTTACCGCGTTCCAGCGCCGAGTTAGCGTATATCATGTACACCTCCGGTTCTACCGGGACACCCAAAGGAGTTTTGGTGCCGCATCGTGCGGTAGTCCGGCTGGTTATCAATAATGGCTATGCAGAAATTGGACCGGATGATCGGGTGGCTTTTGCCGCTAATCCGGCGTTTGATGCCAGCACGTTTGAAGTCTGGGCACCGTTGCTGAATGGTGGCGCATTAGTGGTGGTTGATCACGCCACTTTGCTGACGCCGCAGGCGTTTGTACAAGCTTTACAAATTCAGCAAATAACGATTTTGTGGTTGAGTGTCGGGTTGTTTAACCGTCTGGCAGCGGAACTGTCACCGGTTTTGCCGCAGATAAAGCTTCTGATTGTCGGCGGAGATGCGCTTGATCCCCATGTTATCGGCCAGGTACTGAACACCAGTCCGCCGCAACAGCTATTAAATGGCTATGGGCCAAGTGAAGGCACCACCTTTACGGCAACATACCGAATCAATGCGGTCGCACCGGGAGCGACCAATATCCCGATCGGTCGACCGGTAGCCAACACGCGGGTTTATCTGTTGGATGCTTATGGTCAGCCGGTGCCGTTAGGGGTGGTCGGAGAGATTTATGTGGGTGGAGATGGGGTGGCCTGTGGTTATCTTAATCGGCCTGAATTGACCGCCGAGCGTTTCCTTACCGATCCGTTCAGTGATAACCCGAATGCTCGCCTGTACCGCACTGGGGATTTGGCGCGTTATCTGCCGGACGGCAATCTGGAATTCTTGGGCCGAAACGATCAGCAGGTTAAAATCCGCGGCTTCCGCGTTGAACTGGGGGAAATTGAAGCCCGGTTAGCAGAGCACCCAGCGGTGCGTGAAGCGGCGGTGTTGGTACGAGGGGAAGGGCAGGATAAACGGCTGGTGGCCTATGTGGCGGCGGAAGCCCATGACGGGTTGACGAACAGTCTGCGTGCTCATCTGCAAGCTATTTTGCCTGACTATATGGTGCCGTCAGCCTTTGTGCGGCTGGATGCGTTTCCGCTAACGCCGAACGGTAAATTGGATCGTCGTGCACTACCGGCGCCTGACAGTGAAGCCTTTGCCCGTCAGACTTACGAAGCGCCTCAGGGAGAAACAGAAATTGCGCTGGCGGCGATTTGGCGTGAATTACTGGGAATTGAGCAGATAAGCCGGTATGACAGCTTTTTTGCTCTGGGTGGTCATTCGCTACTCGCGATACGGGTGGTTGAACGCTTGCGTCACTTGGGACTGACACTGACGGCGCGTGATCTGTTCCAATCGCCGGTGCTGTCAGATCTGGCTCAAACGTTGGGACAGCATCAGGCTGTGATCGTACCGCCTAACGTTATTACGCCAGCAACTACGGCGCTGACGCCGGCGATGTTGCCGCTGATTGATTTGACTCAGGCTGACATTGACCGCATCGTCGGGCAGGTGCCGGGCGGGATCGCTAATATTCAGGATATCTATGCTCTGTCGCCGTTGCAGGACGGTATTTTGTTCCACCACTTACTGGCAAACGAAGGTGATCCGTATCTGTTGACGGGGCAAATGGCTTTTGCTGATCGGGCTCTGTTGGATCGTTATCTGGCGGTGGTGCAACGGGTGGTTGATCGCCACGATATCCTGCGTACTGCTTTTATCTGGCAAGGATTGTCAGTCCCGGCACAGGTGGTCTGGCGTCAGGCCACTTTATCGGTGACTGAACTGACATTAAACCTGGTTGATGGTCCGGTCAGTGAGCAGTTAATCCGGCAGTTTGATCCGCGTCATCATCGTCTCGACCTGAACGAAGCGCCGTTATTGCGTTTTGTGGTGGCGCAGGAAACCGATGGCCGTTGGATACTGCTGCAATTATTGCATCACCTGATTGGCGACCATGAAACGATGGAAGTGATGCACCGCGAAGTCCAGACGTATCTAATGGGTCAGGAGGAGAGCCTGCCTGTTCCGGTACCTTTCCGCAATCTGGTGGCTCAGGCCCGACTGGGGGTAAGTCAGGAAGAACATACCCGTTTCTTTACCGAAATGCTGGCGGAGGTGGATGAACCGACGCTGCCATTCGGGTTGACAGAGGTGCACCGCGACGGCTCACAGGTGACGGAATCCCACCGGATGTTGGCCCCTGAGTTGAATGATCGTCTGCGCGGTCAGGCTCGGCGTTTAGGGGTCAGTCTGGCGGCATTGTGTCATTTGGCTTGGGCACAGGTGTTGTCGCGTACCAGTGGTCAGGAACAAGTGGTGTTCGGCACCGTGCTGTTTGGGCGTATGCAGGCAGCGGATGGCGCCGACAACGGCATGGGGTTGTTTATTAATACCTTGCCATTGCGGTTGGATATCGATGAAACCCCGGTACGGGAAAGTGTACAGGCTGCCCATGCCCGATTGGCTGGATTATTAGCGCATGAGCATGCGTCACTGGCGCTGGCTCAGCGGTGCAGTGGGGTTGCCAGCGGTACGCCGCTCTTTAGTGCCTTGCTGAACTATCGGCATAATGCCTTATCGGCAGCATCAGATGAACTGATTGGCGGTATTGAATTCCTTGGCATACAGGAGCGAACTAACTACCCGTTAGTGCTGTCAGTGGAGGATTTTGGCGATGCTCTGGGACTGACCGCTCAGGTAGTGCAACCGTTTGAGTCAGAACGGATATGCGGCTATATGCAACGGACGCTAGAAAGTCTGGTGGAGGCTCTTGAGCAAGCCCCGGATATGGCTGTTCGGGCATTGGAAATTCTGCCAGAAGCGGAACAGACGTTGCTGTTAAAAAGCTGGAACGCCACGGAAACCGCCTATCCTGATCAGTTATGTATCCATCAGTTGTTTGAACAACAGGTGGAAAAAACGCCTGACGCGATAGCATTAGTGTATGAAGATCAGACCCTTGGTTATGCCGAATTAAACGCCCGCGCTAACCGGTTGGCTCGTCAGCTCATCGAACAAGGGGTGTGTCCCGGTGAGCATGTTGCGCTTTTGCTCGCTCGATCGGTGGAACTGGTGATAGCCCAATTGGCAATTCTCAAAGCTGGCGCTGTTTACGTGCCGATAGATCCCAATGTGCCGGATGAGCGGAAAAACTGGCTAATAAGTGATTGTGCAGCCAAGTTACTGCTCACCGATACGCGGGTGGATATTCCGGCGGATCTGGCTGTGCCGCTGTTTCGTCTCTCGGATAAGACAGATACAGACAACGAGGAAGATCGCCTTAACCTTGACTTACCGCGTTCTAGCACTGAGTTAGCGTATATCATGTACACCTCTGGCTCTACCGGGATACCTAAAGGCGTATTGGTGCCGCATCGTGCGGTGGTCCGGCTGGTGATCAACAATGGCTATGCTGAAATCGAACCAGATGACCGAGTGGCCTTTGCCGCTAACCCTGCTTTCGATGCCAGCACGTTTGAAGTCTGGGCGCCGTTGCTTAATGGTGGCGCGTTAGTGGTCGTTGATCACGCCACTTTGCTGACGCCGCTAGAGTTTGTACAGGTTTTACAAGTTCAGCGAATTACTGTTCTGTGGTTGAGCGTCGGATTGTTTAACCAGCTAGCAGAGGAATTGTCTCCTGTTTTGCCGCAGATAAGGCTCCTGATTGTCGGCGGAGATGCCCTTGATCCGCATGTCATCGGTCAGGTACTGCGCACGAGTCCGCCACGGCAGCTATTAAATGGTTATGGGCCGAGTGAAGGCACCACCTTTACGACCACATACCGTATCAATGCAGTAGCACCGGGAGCGACCAACATCCCGATTGGCCGACCGGTAGCCAACACGCGGGTTTATCTATTGGATACTTATGGTCAGCCGGTGCCGCTGGGGGTGGTCGGGGAGATTTATGTAGGTGGAGATGGGGTGGCTTGTGGTTATCTTAATCGGCCTGAATTGACCTCCGAGTGTTTCCTTGTCGATCCGTTCAGTGATAACCCGGACGCCCGTATGTACCGCACCGGAGATTTGGCGCGTTATCTGCCGGACGGCAATCTGGAGTTCTTGGGCCGTAATGATCAGCAGGTTAAAATCCGCGGTTTCCGCATTGAACCAAAGGAAATTGAGGCCCGGTTAGCCGATCACCCAACGGTGCGTGAAGTGGCGGTGTTGGTACAGGGGGAAGGTCAGAATAAACGGCTGGTGGCCTATGTGGTGGAATCAGAGGATGACGGGCTGGTGGACAGCCTGCATACTCACCTGAGCACTATTTTACCTGACTATATGGTGCCAACGGCCTTTGTGCGGCTGGATGCTTTTCCGTTGACGCCAAACGGTAAGTTGGATCATCGGGCGTTACCGGCACCGGACAATGAAATTGTTGCCCGTCAGGTTTACGCTGAGCCCCAGGGAGAAACAGAAATAGCGCTGGCGGCGATTTGGCGTGAATTATTGGGCATTGAGCAAATAAGTCGGTATGACAGCTTTTTTGCCTTGGGTGGTCATTCGTTGCTCGCTGTACGCATGATTGGACGCTTGCGTCACTTGGGATTGACACTGACGGCGCGTGATCTGTTCCAGTCGCCAGTGCTATCAGATCTGGCGCAAACATTAGGACAGCATCAGGCTGTGAAAGTGCCACCTAACGTCATTGTGCCAGCAACCACAGAGTTGACGCCGGCAATGTTGCCGCTGATTGATTTGGCTCAGGCTGATATTGACCGCATCGTCGGACAAGTGCCGGGCGGAGTAGCCAATATTCAGGATATCTATGCGCTGTCGCCGTTGCAGGATGGCATTTTGTTCCACCATTTGCTGGAGAATGAAGGTGATCCCTATCTGTTAATCAGTCAGATGGCCTTTGCTGACCGGGCGCTGTTGGATCATTATCTGGCAGCGGTTCAGAGGGTGGTTGATCGCCACGATATTCTGCGTACCGCTTTTATCTGGCAAGGATTGTCAGTTCCGGCGCAGGTAGTCTGGCGTCAGGCCACCTTATCGGTGACGGAATTGACACTAAACCCGATTGATGGTCCGGTCAGTGAGCAGTTAACCCAGCGTTTTGATCCGCGTCAGCATCGTATTGATTTGAGGGAAGCACCGTTATTACGTTTTGTGGTGGCGCAGGAAACCGATGGCCGTTGGGTTCTGTTGCAACTGCTGCATCACCTGATTGGCGACCATGAAACGATGGAAGTGATGCACCGTGAAGTGCAGGCGTATCTGGCAAGTCAGGAGGAGAGCCTGCCTACACCGGCACCTTTCCGTAATCTGGTAGCGCAGGCCCGATTGGGGATGAGTCAGGAGGAACATACCCGTTTCTTTACTGGCATGTTAGCCGGGGTGGATGAACCCACGTTACCGTTCGGGTTGACGGAAGTGCATCGTGATGGCTCGCAGGTGGCTGAATCTCACCGGATGCTGGCGCCTGAGCTAAATAACCGTTTGCGCAGTCAGGCCCGACGTTTGAGTGTGAGTCTGGCGACCTTGTGTCATCTGGCTTGGGCACAGGTGTTGTCGCGTACCAGCGGGCAAGATCAAGTGGTGTTCGGCACGGTGCTGTTTGGGCGTATGGCGGCGGGAGACGGGGCTGACAATGGCATGGGGCTGTTTATTAATACTTTGCCGTTACGGTTGGATATGGATGAGACCCCGGTACGGGAGAGTGTGCGGGTTGCCCATACCCGATTGGCCGGATTATTGGCGCATGAACACGCATCACTGGCGCTGGCCCAGCGTTGCAGCGGCGTGCAGGGTGAGATCCCCCTCTTTAACAGCTTGCTGAACTATCGGCACAATACTTTGCCGGTAACGTCAGATGATTTGATGAACGGTATTGAGTTTCTTGGCGCACAGGAGCGGACCAACTATCCGTTAATGCTATCGGTAGAAGATTTTGGTGATGCTCTGGGGCTGACGGCTCAAGTAGTGCGGCCGTTTGAGCCGGAAAGCTTGTGCGGTTATATGCAGCAAGCGCTGGAGAGTTTGGTGACAGCGCTGGAACAGGCCCCGCAAATGCCGGTACGACAGTTGGAAATTCTGCCGGAAGCGGAGCGGACCTTGTTGTTAACAACTTGGAATGCCACGGAAGCCGCTTATCCTGACCAGTTGTGCATTCATCAATTATTTGAACAACAGGTGGAGCAAACCCCTGACGCGACAGCGTTAGTGTATCAAGAGCAAACGCTCAGTTATGCTGAATTAAATGCCCGTGCCAACCGCCTGGCCCATCAACTTATCGCACTGGGCGTCGTACCTGACCAACGGGTAGCGATTTGTGTGACGCGTTCACCGGCAATGGTGGTGGGATTGTTGGCGGTGATGAAAGCGGGCGGAGCTTATGTGCCGCTAGACCCGGCTTATCCTGGCGCACGTTTGGCTCATATTCTGACCGATGCTGCTCCGGCCGTGGTGCTGGCAGATGAAGCTGGCTGGGTTGCACTGGGTGAGGAAGCGCTGACCGGACTCGTGGTGCTGGACCCGAATACCTTGCCTGAACAGCCGGACAGTAACTCACAGGTACCTGCGCTGACTTCCCGGCATCTGGCCTATGTGATTTATACCTCCGGCTCCACGGGGGTGCCCAAAGGGGTGATGATTGAGCACCGCAATACGGTTAACTTCTTGCACTGGGCGCAGCAGGCTTTTGAAACGGAAGCGATCCGCGAGGTGCTTTTCTCAACGTCGATGAATTTCGACCTGTCCATTTTTGAATGTTTTATGCCGTTGTCCCGTGGCGCGGCGATTTATCTGGTGGAAGATGCGCTGTCATTGATGCAGCATGCCCTGCCGGTGACCTTGATCAACTCAGTCCCGTCTGCGATGAAACCGTTATTGCAGGCTCAGGCGCTGATGGCGTCGGTTCATACTGTCAATCTGGCGGGAGAGCCGCTTAAAGGCGCTTTAATTAAACAGATCTTCCAGGAAACACAAATAGAGCGGTTATGCAATCTCTATGGACCCTCTGAAACGACAACCTATTCTGCCTGGTTACCGATACAGCGGGGTGACCGGATTATTGAAAGTATCGGGCGTCCGATAGCCAACACCGGCCTTTACTTACTGGACGCGTATGGTCAACCGGTGCCGTTGGGCGTGGTGGGGGAAATGTATATCGGGGGGGCGGGCGTGGCGCGTGGCTACCTCAATCG
The DNA here is from genome assembly GCF_003287735.1 of Photorhabdus bodei. Classification (GTDB taxonomy): domain Bacteria; phylum Pseudomonadota; class Gammaproteobacteria; order Enterobacterales; family Enterobacteriaceae; genus Photorhabdus; species Photorhabdus kayaii. The sequence continues at coordinate 43,324 of NZ_NSCM01000043.1, forward strand.
CCCTGACTTGACGGCGGAACGTTTCCTTATCGATCCGTTTAGTGATAAGCCGGATGCCCGTATGTACCGCACCGGAGATTTAGCCCGTTATTTGCCGG
>NZ_NSCM01000044.1 GCF_003287735.1 Photorhabdus bodei
GTTTTCGGGTCGGTAGTCAGGTCTTTAATCACCCCGGCCAGGTAAGGGGAAGCGCCGCCCGCCAGTGCCTGACCCATATTTCCGCCCGCGAGTCCCTGAATGGCCGCGGTAGCCGCCTGTAAAGCAGTGTGGTATTTCCCACCGGTGCCCAGGCCAGATTCATTCAATGCCTGGTTATAGGCGGTCTTGTAAATCTGGTCTTTAATTTGTTCCGGGGTGATGTCAGTTTTACCTTTATCCTTCAGTACTTTTATGGCCGCTTCTCTATCCGGGTCACTGATGTTCTCCAGTTTGGCGTGGGCTGCTTTGGTGGCGATAATTGCCCCTTCGGTACTGGCGATATCAATCACCTGCGCACTGATTTCGCCAATCAGTTGAGCCTGTTTCAGCCGTTGCTGTTCTTTCTCTTTGTCAAAGATAGGGCTGAGGGCATTGTTGGCATGGTCGGTATCCCGGCTCAGGGTGGTGATATCCTGTTGCTGGTTGTCTTTATCCCGGATAATCAGGGTACCGTCACTGACCGCGGCGTGAGTGGTGCTNTCTTTCTCTTTGTCAAAGATAGGGCTGAGAGCATTGTTGGCATGGTCGGTATCCCGGCTCAGGGTGGTGATATCCTGTTGCTGGTTGTCTTTATCCCGGATAATCAGGGTACCGTCACTGACCGCGGCGTGAGTGGTGCTTTGAGCGTGGCCTTCCCGGTTAGCGCCGCCCAGGGTATTGGCTGCCAAATTACTGAGGAACATGCCGCCGGCTGAACCGCCCGTGCTGATACTCACGCTATGGTGTTCGGTTTTAAAATCCGCTTTGTTTTTGATATCGCCAAAGCCCAGAGTGCCGGTATCGAGGGTGTTTTTGTCTTTGTCTGCGGTACTGGCAATGACTGCGCCGTCAAGCTGAGTATGTTCCCCCACTTTTACTTGATAGCCGCCTTTACCGGCAAACAGTCCGGTTTGTTCCTGTACGGAGTCAAAGTTGCTGTGGATTTTGTCGCGGCTGGCGCTGAGGTTCAATGAACCGCTCGGTTGTGGACCGACAGTGGCACTGATGCCGGCACTGACATTCTGCTGCTTCATATCGTAGCGGTTGCTGTCCTGCTCGCTACTGAGTGTCAGGTGGCGTTTGACGTCGGCGGTAATTTGTTCGCCACTGACCTGAGCGCCTTTGAGCGTCGCATCCCGGCCGGCGTTGAGGGTGACGGTTTGCCCCGCATCCAGTGTAGTTTCATTATGGCTGACGCCGTTACCGCTTTCACGGCCTTTGCCGTGGTTAACACTGGCGGAGAGATTGATACCCGTGCCTCCCGGTCCGGCAGTGAAACCGACGCCCAGTGAGCTGCCGCGACTGCTGTTTTTGCCGGTGGTCTGTTCGGTGTTCTGGCTGGATGAGAGCTGGATATCCCGGCTGGCATTGAGTTGCAGGTCTTTGCCCGCCTGCAACTGGCCGCCCTGAATACGGATATCGCCGTTCTGGTCTGGAGTACCGGAAGCGGTGAGGGTGAGATTATCCCCGGTCATCAGGCTGCTGCCCTGTTGAGTGGTCTGGTGCTGTTTCTGCTCTGACCGGGAGGACTGGCTGCCGTAGGAGAGGTTGACGCCAACCAGATTGTTATTGGCTTTGTCGTCACCGCCTTTAGCGTCGGCCAGTCGGGCTGCCTGGACTGCCTGTACTCCGCTAAGAGCGGCTTTGGTGCCTTGTAAAGCTTTGATTCGGCTGTCACTTTCATTGTTGGCGGCTTGAACCGTTTGAACAGCGGAATTCAGGGCCCCGCCCGCGGTGCCGGACAGCGCCACGGTCAGGCCGCTTTGTTTCTGTTCGGTTTTGGTGACAGCGGTATGACTGTTTTCCGCACTGGTGATGTTAATGTTTTGGCCGGAAAGTTGCGTATCGCGGCCCGCTACTACATCACTGCCGTGAATGTTGAGCTGTTTTCCGGCGCTGAATGTTACACTGCCCTGGCTGCTGCCTACCGTGCTGCCTTTGTTGAGGTTACTGTCGATATCGGTAGTGGATTTTTGGCTGGCTTTGCCGACGGAGAAGCCGATACCGCCGGTCCCCATCAGACCGGATTTTTTCTCTTGTTTGAAGTGCGTTTCATGACGGGCTTCATCAGCGGTGGTGATGGTGAGCTGATTGCCTGCGGCCAGATTAACATCCTGAGTGCCGGCTACGTTGCTGCCGATGATGTTGAGGTCATTCCCGGCCTGTACAGTTACGCTGTCGCCGCTGAGCGTAGTGCTCTGTGCCCGGCGTTCGTGCACCTCATCGTGGGTTTCGACGGAGGATTTGGAGAGTAAGCCTTTACTGGTCTGTTTGCTGTGTTCTACCAGGTCTGATGAAGCGGTACCGGCATCCAGGGTGATGTTGTTTCCGGCCTGAGCGGTAAGTTGTTGACCGGCGCTCACGTTAGCCGCAGTAGCATTGAGGTTATTGCCCGCTCGCAGGGCTAGGTTACCAGCGGTGGTTATCTGGCTGCCCGTGTCGCGCTCCTGTGTCAGATGGCGATAGTTGTCGCTTCCCCAGTCACTGTTTTCTGTGCGATGAGTGCGCAGGGTGTCCAGAGTCAGGTCGAGGCCTGCCGTTATCTCTGTCTGGCCGTCTTTGCCCGCGTTATTTACTTCACTGGCCGTGAGACGGATGTTGTTGAGGGCTTTCAGCGATAAGGTGCCGTTGTCATTTTGGACATAAATGCCCGCAGGTCGATCCAGCCAGCGGTCAGCACCTTCTCCGCGCAGGGTAGAGGCACTGGTGATATCCCGGTTTGCCAGTGCAGAAACGTGGTCGCGGCCCCGAATTTGTCCGCCGAGGTTGGTGATGTCCTGCCGGGCGGTTAAATCCACTTTACCGCTTTGGATAAAGCCGCTGTTGGTCAGATTGCTGGCTGTCAGTTTGGTGATTTCACGTCCGCTGATGGCACCACTGTTGGTGATATCTCCTCGGCTATTGATTGTCACGTTTTTACCGGAGAGCAGGGCGCCGTCACCGGTCAAGTCGCCTTTATTCACGCGAGCGTAGACCTGTGGCACGGTGACCACCTGTGTTGTGCCGTTTGGCAGGGTCACAGTCCGGTTGGTTAGCCAGATAATGTCTGAAGTGAGCAGTGCCATCTGCGATGGGCTCAGGGCGATGCCGGGGGTAAGTTGTTGCCGCTTGCTAAAGGCAACGCCGGCTTCCATGAGCGCTTTGAACTGAGTTTCATCGTTGTTGTGGCCCGCCAGATAACGCTGCCCGGTCAGTTGGGTGATTTGATCACGCACCAAGCGCTGTTCGTAGAACCCATCGCCCAGGCGTTTGTGTGCCAGTACCGGGTCGTGGGTTAACTGTTGTTGCATGTAATCCGTGCCTAGCCACTTTTTGTATTGGGTGAATTTAGGGTCGGTCTCTACCAAATAATGGCTGTCACTGCCCGGTTGTACGACAAACAGGCTGTTGTTCGGCAGGCGGGTATCTGGAGCAACGATACGGATAAGGGGGTCGACGCTTTGGCCTTTAACGTTATCAGACGGTAGCGTTAGTTCAAATTGTTGGCCTGTTGGTAACACCAGCGGGCGATCATCTAATGTACCACTATTGGGTAGAGTGACCGTCACAGGGGGGAGTACCCGTTCAGTTTGTTGAGCGGGTGGAAGTACTGGGTGTTCAGTGAGTGCATCTCTGTTTGGTAGTGCCACTGCACCGGACGATAATACCTGCTCAGTCTGTTGGCCCGTAGGAGAAAGTATTGGGTGTTCAGTCAGTGCGTCTCTGTTTGGTAGCGCCACTGTACCGGACGATAATATCTGCTCAGTCTGTTGGCCTGTAGGTGAAAGTAATGGGCGATCAGTCGGTATGTCCCTGTTCGGTAGTGTGATGGCGTTGATAGTGGCATTTGTAAACGTAACTTCACCGGCTTCCGCCATTCTTGGGGTCAGATTAATCCCGGTTGGCGCACTTTGAACACGGCTTGTCTGCCTGTCACCTATTGTTATGTCGGTAGAATTTGGACGAGTGTTGCCCTGCCAGGCTAGGGCTTTCAGGTCAATGGTTTCGATTATCGGTGCCGGGCGATAATCACTCCAGTCTTTTCCTTGGGATCTTTTACTCTTTCTCAGTCGACGTTTTTTCTTTTTAGGGTACCAGCGGATTTCACTGCCTTCATCTGCGGTGATACGTTCGCCTTTAGTGGCGTTATTGTGCAATTCGTCAATATCACCCCCTAGTATTCCACCCGCTATGATCTGACTGTCGTTATTGGTCAGCATCGTGCTATTGATGGTCATATTACCGCCGGCCAGAATTTTACCTGGGTTATTCTCTTTTATCTGGGTCTCTGTAACGGTACGGGTATACTGATACTCGTAAAATTCATTATCTCTGCTACCGTCCGGCATAATGGCATCGCGTATGCCATATCTGTTTCGATAGGAGGTGTCCACCTGTGACCAGTCATAGCGGGTAGTGTGACCACTGAGTACCGCTTCATGATGTTGAGATTTTTCTGTTTCAACGATCTGGGTGACCAGACCTTTGTTGGTATTTTTGATAATAGCGGCATCAATCCTTAGGTTACCTCCGGCCTCAATGGTTGCCGCGTCGTTGTCGAGCATCCCGGCCAGACTGGTAGCAGTCAGGTTCTCATCCAGTTGTCCACCAATGCGCATGTCACCCACGCTGTAAATCAGGGCATGGTCACTGTTGTTGAGGGTTCCGGTACCGATATCTAATTGGTCTCGGGCGGCAATGACAGCGGCTTTGCCATCTTTCGCTGTGTTATTGAGAGTGCCAGTCTTGAGGGCTATTTGGTCACCGTAAATACGTCCGGTTCCGGTGTTGTCCAGTACTTTGGTGGTGAGATGGGTCAGTTCGCCGTCAATGAGCCCGGTGTTGGTCAGTGTGTTGCGAACGTTGACTTCGGTTTGCTTGGCACTGATTTCCGCAGTCTGGGTATTGGTGAGGTTTTGGGCTCCCAGATGCAATGTTTGCCCGGCTTTAATTGTGCTGTCATTGATAATGTTGCCGTCGGTTTCCAGAGACAGCTTACCGTCGGCGGCGATGTTACCAGTGTTGTGGAAGTCCTGTTTTAATTTCACTTCCATATCGCCCTGCGATAAGGTCTGACCATCACCGCTCAAGGCATTGGCTTTAATATTGACCTTTTCACTTCCGATCAGTGTGCCCTGCTGGTTATTCACCGTCAGTTTCTGGGCTTTATCTTCGATGGTGAGTTGTTTTCCACTGGATACTAGTCCTTGTTCGTTTTTCAGCGACTGGTTAATGATGGCTTGCAGGCGGTTGACTCCCCGTAATGCTCCTTGGGTGTTATCCACCTGTTGAGCTTCAATTATCAGGTCTTGGGCTTCGGTACCCTGGTCAGGGTGATTAGTCTCCCGGTTAATGAATTCTGCTGTTTTGAGTGTCAGTTGTTGGTTACTGTGGATCAAACCGCCAGTGTTGTTCGTTTGTTTTTGCGCGTCAATCGTCGTGTCACCTACGGCGTTGACCTGCCCGCGGCGGTTGTCGAGCTGTAGGGTATTCAGGCTCATGGTGTCTGTTGACAACAGCTTACCGTCTTGGTTATCCGTATCGGCTTGTCCGGTGTTGATGGTGAGTTTTTTGCCCTGAATGTGTCCGTGTTGGTTATTCAGTTTGCCACTGGTCACGGTAGTGTTGTCATCGCCAATAATACGGCCATGCTGGTTGTCCAGTCGCTGCCCGTTTGTGTCAATATTGACGGTTTTTGCTGACTTCAATGAGCCATTGCTGTTGGTAAGCGTCTGGCTATGAATGTCCAGTCCACTGTTACCAGCAATCAGTCCTTTTTTATTGGTGAGGGTTGTACTGGTAATCTTAGTTTTGCCATCCGCGGCGATAAAGCTAGAGTCGTTGTTTAATTCTCCGATATCCAGTGTTAAATCGCCCCGAGCAGAGAATTCGCCTGATTTATCTTTGTCGCCGGTGTTATCCAGGCGTTGGCCTTGAGTGTTGAGGTTCAGGTTGCCATCAGAATGGACATTGCCTTGTTGGTTATTGAATGCTTGGGTAGTGAGTTTTATCTGTTGAGTACCAGCAATAGTGCCCTGAGTATTATTCATGGCGGCAGTGTTCAGGGTTGTGATTTTACGACTAGTAATCATGCCGGCCTGATTATGTAAATCACCGCTGGTAATTAACATGTCGTCCTGGCTGAGGATACCGCCCCGATCACCACTGTTTTTATTAGTCAGGGAATGGCCGTGTGTATTGAGAGTCAGCTTACCTGCGGATTGCAACAAGCCACCGCTATTGTCAGTTTGGTTCACCGATAATGTCAGCGCATCTTTTTCGCTGATGAGTGTTCCGCCTTGGTTTTTCAGTTCACCGCCGGTAACTGTTGTGGCTCCTGTACCGATGATTGCACCATCCTGATTGTCGATTTCACCGGTGGTCAGTGTCATCGTTCCTTTACTGATAACGCCTTTGGTCTTACCGCTTTTGGCGTTGGTCAGTTTCTCTCCGTGAGTATCTAGCGTCATGTTGCCATCAGACTTTATCAGCCCGCTGGTGCTGTCGAGCTTCCCGCTGTTGAGCCGCAGATTTTTATTGCTAAATATGGTGCCAGCCAGATTGCTTAATGTCTGTTTATGCGTATCAATATGTGTTTCATCGCTACGGATATATCCGAGATCATTGATGAGTTCACCTGTAATCAGTTTTAAGCCATCCAGTGCGAGGATTCCGTTCAGCTCTCCGCTATCGGTATTCGTCAGTTTCTGCTGTTGGGTATCTAGTTTCAGACTGGCTGAGGATTGTATCAGCCCATGTTGGTTGTTAACCGCTTGTGTTGTCAGCTCGGCTTTTTTCCGCGAGATGATTTTACCGTCGGTGTTGTTGAGGTTTTGGCTGGTTAGCGTGGTTTCGCCTTGTGAATCTATCTTGCCGGCGGTGTTATCAATTTCACCGGCTTCCAGTGTCAGGTCACTGCCGCTGAGTATGCCGTGTTTATCTCCGCTTTGAGTGTTAATCAGCTTCTGGCCGTGAGTGTTGAGTGAAAGAGTTGTGTGGGATTGCAACAGACCACCGGCGTTATTCAGTTCGCCGGTATTGAGTTCCAGTTGTTGATGCTGACTGACCATTTTACCGCTTGTATTATCAACGGTGCCTGTTGATGTCACGTTGAGTCGCTTATCAGAGATAATTCTTCCCTGTTGGTTATCGATGGTGTCCGCGGTTATTGTCAACTCTCCCTTGCTTGAGAGCCCCTGTTCAGGTTGGCTGTTGCGGTTGGTGATTTTGCCTTGTTGCCCATCTAGAGTCAGGTTTTTATCCGCACGAATCAGACCCGCTTCATTATTGATGCCTTGAGCGGTCAGCTTGACATTGCCTGTACCGATTATGCCCCCGGTCTTACCACTGTTGAGGTTAGTCAGTAGCTCACCTTGTGTATCGAGTGTCAGATCACCCTCGGATTGTAACAGGCCGTTGCTGTTATCGGTTTTTTTCACGGTCAATGTGAGTGTGCTGGTTTCACTGGCGAGAGTTCCGCCTTGGTTTTTCAGTTCACCACCGGTAACGGTTGTTGTTCCTCTACCGATAATCACACCGTCTTGGTTGTCGATCTCGCCAGTGGTTAGTGTTAATGTTCCTTTACTGATAACGCCACCGGTTTTGCCGCTTTTGGCGGTGGTTAGTTTTTTTCCGTGCGTGTCCAGCGTTATATCGCCGGTAGACTCTATTCTCCCGCCAGTACTGTTAAGTTCTCCACTGTCGAGCTGTAGGTTTTTCTTACTGAATATGGTGCCAGCCACGTTGTTTAGTGCTTGCTGGTGAGTGTTAATGCGGGTTTCGTTACCACGAATATCGCCGTGGTCATTGATCAGTTTACCGGTAGTCAGTTCCAAAGCGTCTTCCGCAACGATATTGCCGCCAGTGCTGGTCAGTTCATGCTGTTGTGTATCTAATCTCAGACGGGTTGCGGATTGTATCAGCCCACGTTGGTTGTTGAATGCTTGTGTTGTCAGATCGGCTTTTCCTTTCGAGAGGATTTTACCGTCGGTATTGTTGAGGTTTTGGCTAGTCAGCGTGGTTTTGCCTTGTGAATCTATCTTGCCAGCGGTGTTATCAATTTCACCGGCTTCCAGAGTCAGGTCACTGCCGCTGAGTATGCCGAGGTCATCCCCGCTTTGAGTGTTAATCAGCTTCTGGCCGTGGGTGTTAAGAGAAAGGGTGGTGTTGGATTGCAACAGACCACCGGCGTTATTCAGTTCGCCGGTATTCAGTTCCAGTTGTTGATTCTGGCTGAGCATTTTACCGTTTGTATTATCAACGGTGCCTGTTGATGTCACGTTGAGCTGCTTATCGGCGATAACTCTTCCCTGTTGGTTATCAATGGTGCCCGCGGTTATTGTCAACTCTCCCAGGCTTGAGATCCCCTGTATAGGTTGGCTGTTGCGGTTGGTTATTTTGCCTTGTTGCCCATCTAGAGTCAGGTTTTTATCCGCATGGATCCAGCCAGCTTCATTATTGATGCCTTGAGCCGTCAGCTTGACATTGCCTGCACCGATTATGCCCCCGGTTTTGCCACTGTTGAGGTTAGTCAGTAGCTCACCTTGTGTATCGAGTGTCAGATCACCCGCGGATTTCAACAGGCCGCCGCTGTTGTCGGTTTTTTTCACGGTCAATGTGAGTGTGCTGGTTTCACTGGCGAGGGTCCCGCCTTGGTTTTTCAGCTCACCGCCAGTAACGGTGGTTGTTCCTCTACCTTTGATAAAACCATCTTGGTTGTCGATCTCGCCAGTAGTCAGCATCAATGTTCCTGTACTGATAACGCCACCGGTATCACCACTTTTGGCAGTGGTCAGTTTTTCTCCGTGCGTGTCCAGCGTCATATCACCGGTAGACTCTATTCTTCCGCCAGTACTGTTGAGTTCTCCGCTATCGAGTTTTAGATTTTTCTTACTGGTTATGGTGCCAGCCACATTGTTTAGCGCTTGCTGATGGGTGTTAATGTGGGTTTCACCGCCACGGATAGATCCGCGGTCATTGATCAGTTTACCGGTAGTCAGTTCCAAGGCCTCTTCCGCGATGATTCCGCCATTTTTACCGCTATCGGTGTTAGTGAGTTCATGCTGTTGTGTATCTAATTTCAAACGGGTTGCGGATTGTATCTGTCCACTTTGGTTGTTGACCGTTTGTGTTGTCAGATCGGCTTTTTTCCGTGAGAGGATTTTACCGCTGGTATTGTTGAGGTTTTGGCTGGTTAGCGTGGTTTCACCTTGTGAATCTATCACGCCAGCGGTGTTATCAATTTCACCGGCGTCCAGTATCAGATCACTGCCGCTGCGGATACCGCGTTTTTCTCCGCTCTGTGTGTTAATCAGTTTCTGGCCTTGGGTGTTGAGCGACAGGGTTGTGCTGGATTTCAACAGGCCACCGGTATTGTCAACGGTCCCGGATGTCACGGTGAGTTGTTTATCAGCTTCTACAGATCCTTGATGGTTATCAATAGCACTTGCAGTCAGCGTCAAGTCTCCTGAGCTACGGATACCCTGATGAGGCTGGCTGTTGCGGTTGGTTATGGTTCCCTTCTGCCCGTCAAGGGTCAGGTTCTTACCCGCATGGATTAGGCCCGCATCATTGTTAACGCCTTGGGTCGTCAGCTTCATGTTGCCTATGCTGATTATGCCCCGGTCTTTGCCGCTGTTGGTGCTGGTTAGCAGCCCACCTTGCGTATCCAGTGTCAGATCACCCGCAGATTGCAGTAGTCCACCGCTGTTGTCAGTGTTGTTTACCGTTAATGTCAGGGAGCTGGTTTGGCTGACAAGTTTTCCTCGTTGGTTGTGGAGTTCTCCACCCGTTATCGTTGTCGTCCCTGTTCCAGTGATGGTGCCATCGTGGTTGTCTATCTCGCCTGTCTTTAAGGTGAGTGTTCCCTTACTGGTCACGCCACTAGTGTCGCTGCTTTTTGCGGTGGTGAGCTTTTTCCCGTGGGTGTCTAATGTCATGTTGCCATCAGATTTTATTTGTCCACTGGTACTGTCGAGTTCTCCACTGTCAAGTTGCAGATTTTTCTTGCTCTCTATGGTGCCTTTTTGGTTGCTTAGCCGTTGTTCATGGGTGTTGATGTGAATGCCATGACCAAGGATAACGCCCGAGTCATTAGTCAGTTTACCGCTGGAAATACGTAATGAGTCTTTGGCAATAATACCGCCAGTTTTGCCACTGTCGGTATTGGTCAGGGCTTGGTTTTGGGTATCCAGCAACAGGCTTGACTCTGATTGGATCTGTCCACGAGTGTTATTTAATGCCTGTGTGGTCAGTTCCGCCATCTGTTGTGATAAGAGTTGGCCGTCGGTATTGTCAACGTGACCGGCGTTAAGGGTGGTTTTTCCTTTAGCAGAGATGATGCCGGCGGTGTTGTTGATATCCCCTGTACGGAGTTCCAGATTGCCAGTGCTTAATATGGTGCCTTTTTTGATCTCTTTTTCGTCACCATTTTTAGTGTCTTTAGTGTTAGTCAGTTTCTGTCCATGAGTATTGACTATCATGTCATTGCCAGATTGTAACAAACCAGACGTGTTATCCAGTTCACCGCTGTTTAGGGTGAGTTTTTCTTGGGCAATAACTTGTCCCGCGGTGTTGGTGAATTTATGCCCTTTGGTTTGGCTGTCTATCTGTTGAGCCAGTAATGATCCTTGATGGTTATTCAACGCCTGACTTTTTGTGGTGAGCGTCGTTTTGGCTTCGATTCGTCCGTCAACGTTTTCAATGTTTTTCCCAATGATCAGTTCTGTGCTGCCACCGGTTGCAGCGATTTTGCCTTTGCTGTTATCTAAGGTAGTGGCATCGATTTTCAGGTTGCCATTACTTTGAATCTCGCCATTTTGGTTATTCAGCGTCTTGGCAGTAAGGGACATTTTGTCCTTACTCTGTTGCTGCATTACTCCACTTTGATGGCTTAATATATCTGCTTTTATTGTAATTTTGTCGGCGGTAGTGACTGCTTTTTTGTTCAGTTGCAGGTTGTGGGCTTGTATCTCCAGTTCACCATTGGAGAGCAGTTTGCCTCCGTCACCTATCCACTGATGGGTGTTGAGTGACAGTTTACCTTTGCCGGCGAGTTGAATTGTCCCTCCTTCCGTGTTGTCCGCTTTCTCGTGGACGATTAGGTTCAGATCATTCCCGTTATTGGCGATTTTTCCATGACTGTTGTCCAGATTTCTTGTGGTGAGAGTCAGTCGTTTCCCCTCATTGAGAATGGTCCCGCTGTGGTTATTCACTGTTTGTGTATTCAATACCAGCTCTTCGTTGCCGGTTTGATTAATTTTCCCCTGCTTGTTGGATAAGTCTGGAGTCGTTAAGTTGATTTTTCGTGCTACCAGTGTGCCGCCGTCATTGTTAAATTGGCCTGGTGCTTTAGCTGTAAAGCGGTCCGCGGTGACTGTAGCGTTGGCGGTGCTAATCTCTTGCTGACTGGCAGTGAGTTGAATGTTGTTGGCAGAAGTTTGGCTGCCGCTGAGATCAATCTTTTTACTCTGTGCTTCCAGAGTATTGGTCGCCAGGTTTTGTCCATTGGCCTGAATTTGCTGTTTGGCGGTCAATGTCAGCGATCCGGGCAGCGTGGCTTTCCCTTTATCATCAATTCCGGCGGCCAGAATACTGCCTTTGGCACTCTGTATCGACTCCGCTTTGATTGTGGTATGACTTCGCGCGGCAATTGTGCCACTATTCTCAATCCGTCCATCAACCGTGAGGCGGACTTCACCGGCGATTGCTCCGATGTGGCCGACGTTACGTACCCCTACACCAAATTCGGTACCCACCAGCACGATTTTATTGGCGTACATGCCACCGAGTGCGGCTACGTCCAGCGTAAATGATGGATTCTTGCTGCCGTCAGTAGATTTTTTCTTAATGTTCTGGTGAGCAGCATCAACGATATTACGTCCGGTTGTGATTTTTAGGTCTTTCGCGTGCAGTTTGCCGTTGATTACCACCGAGCGGGCAATAATTTCGGTATAATTTTGTTGTGAACTGTCTATTCCCAGCTCTTCAATGCGCACTTCTCCCCGCTCAATATCAAAGCCTTTCAGTCGGCCTTTTTCCATCATGGCCTGTCCTGTGGTGAGTGTTGCGCGATGGGCGTTAATGAATCCACAACCGTTGCAGGTGATGCCCGCCGGGTTGGCAATAATAACGTCGGCTTTTTGTCCGGCGACTTCTATCCAGCCATTAAGTTTACTGGCGTTAATGCTGTTCACTTCATTGAGAATGATTTTGGCTTCCGCTTTGGCAAGCCACGGATTTCCTGCCACCATACCGCCTAGTTGAGTTTGGACAGCATTGTGACTGTTGTTAAGGATGACGCCTCGTTTATCGATATCAAATTGGCTGTAGGTATTACGCGAGATACCCGCGGCGTTAGGGGTCTGAATATCGATTTGTGGCGTACCGTTTGCACTGTTCAGGATAGTCGGTTGCTGATTACCCGGTGCTTGTCCGTCGGCCACAATATTGGCCTGCGCTGTTAGGGAGATGCAGCCGGTTGCCAATAACAAACTCAGTCGTAACGCTGTTAACCGGCAAAGGCATTGTGGTAATTGCCGACGACTGCGGCGGCGTACCGTACTACCTTGCCCGGAAGTTGCAATATCGGCCACGACCATCAACATGTTCCGGGCTTTGTTAAAGATAATACGATACAGATGCTTGTTCATTGTTTTTCTCCACTAACACTTTTTATCTGCGATAATTTTGGCTGCGTTGTTATTTTGAGTTAGTACTGCCAGTACAAACTGAATCCAGTTGTGACTGATGAGGTTTGAAAGCCATCCGGTTTGGATAGCGGGATACCGGCAAACAGGTCATAGCTCACGCCTTTAAGAGTGCCGCGATAGCCTAGAACGCCGCCCGCTAGGTGTTTTCCCAGGCGTTGCTCATTTCCCGGCCCACCGATTTCGCCATAATCCACGCCCATATATAGGGATTGACCATTCAGTGGCGTTTGCCATTCCAGTTCGTTACGGCTGTACCAACCATGATCTCCATTTAGCGTGCGTTCGCCGTCAAATCCGCGTACGGTCCAGCGGTTGCCAATTGAAAATTGATCCTGTGGCGTCAACGTTCTGGCGCTTATTTGGCGCAGGTACTGGGTTTTGTAGATGAATGGCTGAGAAAATAGGGTAAATGGTGCCGAAAGTGCCGCGGAAAACTGGGTTGTTTTAAGTAAGGCAGTGGCTTCACCACGGACCTCTTCTGGTGCGGGCTGAGCTCCAAACCAGCGTGTTCCCTGTTGGTAGGTCACTCCGGTATCCAAGGTCGCACTACCGATATAGTGACGATGAGATAATCCCAATTTCCAGCCAGCCGTTTCCCGGTGCTGTACGCCGATTGCCAGGTCATTAATGAAACTTTTGGATGTGCGACGATAAATTTCGCCGTTAACTGAGGTTTTTTGACTGGCGTTACGATGCAAGATCCGGCTGAGTTGGACATTCAGGTTTTTGCTTTCGCCACTGTATTTGTCGTCTTTATTTGGCCTGGCTACTGTTTGGTTGTAATCGTAATTACTGGCAGTGATGCCTGCCATCCAGTATCCCACTGGTAGGGAGTAGTGGATGGTGTAGTTTTTGCTGCTGCGACCAGAAGGAGAGTGAATATCGCGTCCACCGGAGATATAAAATAGATCACTCAACGCAAGAGGATTATCCAGATATAAAGTTAATCCGCCTTGGTAACGCCCGGTAGTTTTAGAACCCGAATCGTCCAGATAGCTAGCTAGTCGCCAATGTCTTGACTGACGCCAGTTCAGCACGATATCGCTTTCTCCTAACTGTTCATTTGGTACAATTTCCATGTCAGCTTGAACGGTAGGAAAACGTTGTAAATTTTCTAATCCCTGCTCAATATCCCGTAAGTCAAGCAGCTCTCCTTCGCGGGGAGGAAATGTGGTTATCCGTTGAATATAATTGCCACTTTCAGCGGTATAGCGAATATGCCCAATTTTGCCCGGTATGATCATGAGTTTTAATGTCTTGGAATTAAGATCCTGACTGGGAGCTAATACTCTGCTAGTGACATAGCCATGATTAATTAACCGGTTTTGTATCCGAGTCATTAATATATTAATCCCCTGGGTGCCCAGACATTGGTTTTCTCCCTGTTGGGCTAAACGTTTTAAAGGTAACCAGTGAGGAAAATGTTCCGTGCCTTCAAGAACAACATGCGTAATAGGAAAGCAGGGCGTATCGTCAGGAAATTTAGAAGGTACTGCTGTTTCAGGAACAGACAGACGAATATCCGCCGGTGGTGGTGTTAATTGAGCTTCCAGTGCTTTCTGTCGTTCTTGTTGATGAATGAGTTGCTGATCTGAAATTTCGGCGGCTTTAACATCGGTAGTAACAATAAGAAAACTAGTAAAAATAATAATCTTTTTTTTCATTATTCTTTGGCATCCCGCGCGCTTCATATAATTTTTGGGGCGCTATTAGTCATGAATTTGACTTAATAATCAATATGTAGATATTACTTAATGCTATAATTGAGAAATATGGATTGTTATAAATTATCAATAAAAACAATTGGATATGATTTTTTATAAAATGAGCGATAATAAAAAATACTTTATTAATTAATTGGTTATGTGGGCGTTGCCAGATGCTCTAATTTAATTCTAAATATTGGTAAATATGTGATATATGTCACTAAGAATATTATTGTGTAATTGAAGTTAAAGTAACAAAATAAACTATTACTTTGGTTATTAAATAATGGGAGAGCTTGTTTCTTTCAGTTAAGATTGATGATTTTTTATTAGTTACAGCGTGTTTATTCGGCTATGAAATTTCTTGGCAAAGGAGGCTCTAGCAACAATTAAATGTTCCGAGCCATGCCCTAATTCTATCTACGAAGTGACTGAGATAATGGGATGGTAGAAATAACCGCCTCTATTAGTTTAAATATCAAAATGATTTAGTAAGAAATTTTCATCTTATTTCTCTTCTTCTTCATTTGCGCTTGATTTACTGTTGGCTGTCAGTAAATAAGGCGATTGTTGCCATCGACTTGGCGTTAATTGCAATAGGTTATGTGCCAGAATAAAACCAATTGCTAAAGCGAGTAAAATCATGATCCGGAGTAAGTTAGTCGTGTTATCCACCTGCTTGGACTCGGTTGCCAATTTGTGGGTATCTAATGTCAGGCGCAGAAAACCTTTGGGCTCATCTTTTCCTGGGATGGGGACGACTATCTGGTAGTTAAAGTAGCTGCCCGCTTTTTTACCATCCAAAGATAGACGATCCCGCACCGAGACGTTCTCTCCACTATGGGCAACCTGTGTTCCATTGTTAAGATAAACACTGGCATCAAGTATGCGGCTGTTTGTCGTTAGATGATGCAAATTAGCCAGTATCCGCTCATTATTAAGATCTTTGCTGCCACTCTCCATATAATCAGATAAGCTGAATGCGACTTGTTTTGCCAAGGTTTTTGCCAATTCCTCAAATTGATCCATCTGGGCTTGTTGGTGAGAACGGCTAAAATAAGAAACACCCTGCATTAGAAATACTAATAAAGCAATGCAAATCAAGATGATAGCTGTTTTATGCAGTCGGAATTTTAATTTAGCTTTGATCATAGTTATCTCTTCCAAGCTTTGGTCAACGCAATGTTGCCAGATGCAGTACAGAGAGGATAGTTTGAAGCACAATTTTTTGCTGTCAAATCATGTGGGATTACAGGAGTAGGGATTAATGTCTAATAACCTGGCTTATCACTATTTGCCGGAAGAGGTCCATAAGTGGCCGGGATTACCACTTTCGTTAAGTGGTGAAGAAGTTATGCCGTTGGATTACCGAGCGGGTGACAGTGGTTGGTTGATATATGGCCGTGGCCTGGATAAACAACGTATTAGTAATTTTCAACATCGGCTTGGTGCTGCTATTGTCATCGTTTCTTCATGGCGTATTGATGATTATCAGGTAGTACGTATTGCCGGAAATTTGACGGCTCGTATTAAACGGCTAGCTGATGAGTGTCGGTTAGATGTGGTTCCTTTGGGGCAGATCCCACGGTTGCGGTCACCAGGTTTGCTGGTGATGGATATGGATTCAACAGCAATTCAAATTGAATGTATTGATGAAATTGCTCGTTTGGCTGGCGTAGGTGACAAAGTAGCCGAGATTACCGAGCGGGCAATGCAAGGAGAGCTGGATTTTTCTGATAGTCTGCGGGAGCGAGTTGCCCAGTTGGCAGGGGCTGATGCTGATATTCTGCGACAGGTTGTAGAAAATTTACCACTTATGCCGGGGCTGACCAGTCTGGTGCGTAAGTTACAATCCTTTGATTGGCATGTGGCAATCGCATCGGGTGGTTTTACCTATTTTGCTGACCATTTGCGCCAGAATTTACGTTTGGTGGCTGCGGTAGCCAATCAGTTAGAAGTAAAAAATAGTAAGTTGACAGGTAAGGTTATAGGACCAGTTGTTGATGCTAAATATAAAGCTGCCACATTGGTGAAACTGGCAAAAAAACTGGATATCTCATTGGAGCAAACTGTCGCGATTGGTGACGGCGCTAATGACTTGAAGATGATCCGCAAAGCAGGGTTAGGTATTGCTTACCATGCTAAGCCGAAAGTTTATGCACAGTCGAAAGTGACCATCCGTCATGCTGATCTCATGGGAGTATTGTGTGTGTTAAGTGGCGGTCTTAAACACGAAGAGCGTTAATATACCCTATGGATTTCAAGATGCATCGCGACGGCAAGGGAGCGAATCCCCGGGAGCATAGCTAACGATGTGACCGGGGTGAGTGAGTGCAGCCAACAAAGAGGCAACTTGAAAGATGACGGGTATAGAATCTTTAGGAGTACAGAGTGGCGAAAGCAGCAAAGCGGGCATTTGTCTGTAATGAGTGTGGGGCGGATTATCCGCGCTGGCAGGGGCAATGTAGTGCGTGTCATGCTTGGAATACCATTACGGAGGTGCGCTTAGCCGCAGCACCTTCCTCCCGTAATGAGCGGTTCAGTGGTTATGCGGGAGATGCTGGTGTCAGCAGGGTTCAGAAATTATCAGAGATCAGTCTGGAAGAACTTCCTCGTTTTTCTACGGGATTTAAAGAGTTCGATCGGGTGCTTGGCGGTGGTGTTGTTCCCGGTAGCGCGATTCTGATTGGCGGTAATCCGGGAGCAGGGAAAAGTACCTTATTGTTGCAGACGATGTGTCAGTTGTCTGCACGGATGAAAACTTTATATGTCACTGGGGAAGAGTCGTTACAACAGGTGGCAATGCGTGCGCACCGGTTGGGATTGCCGGCTGATAATCTGAATATGTTGTCAGAAACCAGTATTGAACAAATTTGTCTGATTGCGGAGCAGGAGCAGCCAAAGTTGATGGTGATTGACTCCATTCAAGTGATGCATATGGCGGATATTCAATCTTCGCCGGGGAGTGTCGCTCAGGTCAGAGAGACTGCCGCTTATCTTACTCGGTTTGCTAAGACTCGTGGTGTTGCCATTGTTATGGTTGGTCATGTGACCAAAGATGGCTCGTTGGCGGGTCCGAAGGTGTTGGAACACTGTATTGACTGTTCAGTGATGCTTGATGGTGAAGCAGATTCCCGCTTTCGCACTTTACGCAGTCATAAAAATCGGTTTGGGGCCGTTAATGAGCTTGGCGTATTCGCCATGACAGAACAAGGATTGCGTGAGGTTAGTAACCCATCAGCGATTTTCCTGAGCCGTGGTGATGAAGTTACCGCTGGCAGTTCTGTCATGGTGGTGTGGGAAGGGACTCGTCCTCTGTTGGTAGAGATTCAAGCGCTGGTGGATCATTCTATGATGACCAATCCACGGCGGGTGGCTGTGGGGTTGGAGCAAAACCGGTTGGCTATTCTGTTGGCTGTCCTTCATCGCCATGGTGGTTTGCAAATGTCCGATCAGGATGTGTTTGTGAATGTTGTGGGTGGCGTTAAAGTTGCGGAAACCAGCGCGGATCTCGCTTTACTGCTCTCTTTAGTCTCCAGTTTTCGGGATCGGCCGTTACCCCGTGATTTGGTTGTATTTGGAGAGGTGGGGCTAGCAGGGGAAATCCGTCCTGTGCCCAGTGGACAGGAGCGCATATCCGAAGCCGCTAAACATGGTTTTAAACGGGCAATAGTGCCTTATGCCAATATGCCGAAAAAAGCGCTGCCAGGGATGGAAGTTTTTGGTGTGAAAAAGTTGGCGGATGCGTTATCTGTTATGGAAGATTTTGGTTAAACAGGGAGGAGATATGGGGCAATTTGACTACCTTAAAGAAGCGATTAAACAGACAGGTTATACGTTGCAGCAGGTTGCTGATGCAAGTGGTATGACCAAAGGTTATCTCAGCCAATTAATTAATGACAAAATTAAAAGTCCCAGTGCCCAAAAACTGGCTGCTCTCCATCACTATCTGAGGTTGCAATATCCTGTGCAAAATAAAACTGTTGGAGTGGTATTTGGCAAATTCTATCCATTGCATACTGGGCATATCTATCTGATTCAACGGGCCTGTAGTCAGGTGGATGAGTTGCATATTATCCTTTGCCATGATGAGCTGAGAGATCGGGAGCTGTTTATGAGCAGTTCCATGTCTCAGCAACCTACGGTGAGTGATCGTCTGCGCTGGTTGCTCCAAACGTTTAAGTATCAGAAAAATATTCATATTCACTCTTTTGATGAACAGGGAATTGAGCCCTATCCACATGGTTGGGATGTGTGGAGTGACGGCATGAAAGCCTTTATGTCAAAAAAAGGCATTAATCCAACTTATATATATTCCAGCGAAACTCAGGATTCTCCCCGATATAAAGAACATTTAGGAATTGAGACAATTCTTATCGATCCACAACGTTCATTTATGAAAATCAGTGGTCGGCATATTCGCCAAGACCCATTCCGTCATTGGGAATATATTCCTACGGAAGTGAAACCTTTCTTTGTTCGTACCGTAGCGATTCTTGGTGGAGAGTCCAGTGGTAAATCTACGTTAGTTAACAAATTGGCAAATATTTTTAATACGACAAGTGCTTGGGAATATGGTCGTGATTATGTTTTTTCTCATCTGGGGGGAGATGAGATGGCGCTACAATATTCGGACTATGACAAGATTGCATTGGGACAAGCCCAATATATTGATTTTGCTGTAAAATATGCGAATAAGGTTACATTTATAGATACCGATTTTGTCACTACCCAAGCATTTTGTAAGCGATATGAAGGACGTGAACACCCGTTTGTTCAGGCATTAATTGATGAATATCGATTTGATTTGGTCATTCTACTGGAAAACAACACCCCTTGGGTTGCTGACGGTTTGCGTAGCCTTGGCAGCGAGCAGGATCGTAAAGAGTTCCAGCAACTGCTGGAGGATATGCTGAAAAGTAATAATATTGAATATGTCAATGTGGATTCACCCGATTATGATCAGCGTTTCCTGCGTTGTATTGAACTCATTCAGCAATTTTTAGCGGCTAATCCTAAATGATACGTTAGTTGAATCGTTTATAATTAGATCTATATATAATATTTTATATGATAAATTAGTAAATATATATCTAATCACAATATGCATTGTGGCTGGATATTTTTATCTCCTGTAAGTAATAAAATATATAACAGCTATTAATATTTTTGATACTTCTATTGATTATTTATTTCTTGAATAAAAACAAGATTAATAATTAAATACTTCCCAGTTGATTTTTAAATAAAATTTTTTTGTTTTTGATTGGTTGGAGAATAAGGATAAGGTTGATTTTTCTATTAATAATTTAATGTTAGAAGTATCGTTGTTATTATGGTAATTAAATATTAATTTTAACATGTTGTTATGATATTAAGGTGTTTTTATCTATAAAAAATTATTTGTCTGATGTTATTTTTTTATTTGTACAAACAAGATAATGGCCTGTTGCTAATGAATGGTTGATAGGAATGGATTGATCTTGTTTAGTGAAATTTTGATTTTAGCATACAGATAGTCATTTGAAATAGTCACTGATAGAAATATTGATATACTTTCAATTGAGATATTTCTTATATGATTTTCCCTCGTTTGTGTAATCTTATAATGATGAATATCTGTATTTTTACGGATTGCTCTGGCTGTAAGAGTTATTGATAATGCCAGATTTCTTACACTATTAATTATGCTGAGATAATGAATTTGAATCAAATCGCTACGATTGAAGCCATTGATATTTCATATGGTTTTTCGAAAAGTAAAGCTAACCAGAAAATGATTTCAGACATCACTCTTTCTATTTTTCCAGGTGAATTTACTTTGATTAATGGGGATCTTTGTTCAGGGAAAAGTACTTTGCTGGCAATGATTTCTGGGTTATTGCCTCTCGACGGAGGAAAAATATTAATTTCTGATAATGAATTGGGGAGGATGAATAACTTCGAGTTAGATAGATTCCATTTGATAAATTGTGGTTTTATCTTTCAAAGAATTAATTTATCTAATGAACTTACGGTCTTGGATAATTTGCTATTATCTCTCTCTTGTGGAATCACGACCTCTCATCAGGAAGCAATAGTCAGGGCAACTAAGGCACTCAATATTGTTGGCCTGAAACACAAGAAAGATATATATCCCAAGGAATTACGTGATAATGAAAAACAACGGGTGGCAATAGCTGGTGCCATTGTGAAAAGCCCTCGGTATTTGTTTGCTGACGAGCCAACCCGTCATCTTAATAATTATGACTGCCAAACAGCTATTGATATCTTAAGTTTTATTGCTTATAACCAAAGAGGTACAGTTGTTGTGGCTTCACAGGATAATAGGCTTATTAAACATGCGGATCGTATTATTACTTTGAAAGAAGGAAAGATTATCCATGATACTTATCTTACACATAGCATGATGAATAAGACTATGAGTTTATATCTAAATAATTGAGTGGAAAATGGCCGGTTACCAGGCCATTTTCAATATGATTATTTGCTGATTCTCTTATATTTAATGCGATGCGGTTCCAGTGCTTCTGCTCCGAGAGTCCGCTTCTTATAGTCTTCGTATTCACTAAAGTTACCTTCAAAGAAAGTGACTTTACCTTCATCTTGATAATCAATGATGTGGGTTGCGATACGATCAAGGAACCAACGATCATGGGAAATAACCATTGCACAACCTGGGAACTCCAGCAAGGCGTTTTCCAGTGCGCGCAAAGTTTCAATGTCCAGATCGTTGGTTGGTTCATCAAGCAACAGCATGTTACCGCCGACTTGCAGCAGTTTAGCCAAATGTAGCCGTCCTCTCTCACCACCAGACAATTCACCGACACGTTTGCCTTGATCAACACCTTTGAAGTTAAAACGGCCAACATAGGCGCGACTTGGTAGCTCAAAGTTACCGATACGCATGATATCCTGGCCGCCGGAGATCTCTTCCCAAACGGTTTTCTTATCATCCATGTTGTCACGGAACTGATCGACAGAAGCGAGTTTGACGGTTTCACCTAACGTGATGGTGCCGGAATCGGGTTGTTCCTGGTTGGAGATCATACGGAACAGGGTGGATTTACCTGCACCATTAGGCCCGATAATCCCAACAATCGCCCCTTTGGGCAGAGAGAAGTTCAGATTATCAATCAGAACCCGGTCGCCATAGGATTTGGTTAGATTTTCCACTTCCAGAACTTTGTCACCCAGGCGTGGTCCAGGTGGAATGAACAGTTCGCTGGTTTCGTTACGTTTCTGGTATTCAACGCTATTTAATTCTTCAAAACGGGCCAGACGTGCTTTACCTTTTGCCTGACGGCCTTTCGGATTTTGGCGAACCCATTCCAGCTCTTTCTCAATGGATTTACGGCGTGCGGCTTCTGTTGCGGCTTCTTGAGCCAGACGAGCATCTTTCTGTTCCAGCCATGAAGAGTAGTTACCTTCCCACGGAATGCCTTCACCACGATCAAGTTCCAGAATCCAGCCGGCAACGTTATCAAGGAAGTAACGGTCGTGGGTAATTGCAACAACGGTACCTTCGTAATCGTGCAGGAAGCGTTCCAGCCATGCGACAGATTCGGCGTCAAGGTGGTTAGTGGGTTCGTCCAGTAGCAGCATGTCGGGTTTTTCCAGCAGTAAGCGGCAAATTGCCACACGGCGGCGTTCCCCTCCAGATAGATGCTCGATTTTTGCCTCCCACGGCGGCAGACGCAGGGCATCAGCGGCGCGTTCAAGCTGGTTATCAAGGTTATGGCCATCGTGGGACTGAATAATCGCTTCCAGCTCACCTTGTTCTTTAGCCAGTTTGTCAAAATCGGCGTCAGGATCAGCATAGGCTGCATAGACTTCATCCAAACGGGTCAGCGCATGTTTTACCTCGCTAACCGCTTCTTCCACTGCTTCGCGGACAGTGTACTCAAGGTTTAATTTAGGTTCCTGCGGTAGATAGCCAATTTTAATTCCTGATTGTGGGCGAGCTTCTCCTTCGATGTCTTTATCGATGCCAGCCATAATACGCAGTAAGGTCGATTTACCGGCACCATTAAGGCCAAGAACACCAATTTTTGCTCCCGGAAAGAAACTTAAGGAGATATTTTTCAGGATATGACGTTTCGGGGGAACAATTTTACCGACCCGATGCATGGTGTAGACATATTGAGCCACGTTGCTATAAGCCTCGCTATCTCTGATTGTTATAGTGCCTGTTTTGCGAAGCAAGTCGCATGAACAGGGCGTGTTGGTATTTGATTATATCAAGTTAGGTTATTTATGCTCGTCTGAGCACGATTTATCACAGTTTACCCGATTTAAGTCAATAAACTCTATAACCCAATTGCTCGAATAAAATGATCCTAGGTTGAGTTTGTTAAAGCTAATCAATTTATTATATAAAAAACTAATCTATTATAAATATATGGTTATATATCTCATCATAGGGAAAATTAATGTGGTAAGTGGTGGTAATTATATTATTATGGTGTTTATGCATTCGTAATATTAACCTGTTTGATTTTATCTCCCAGAGGAACGTGATAATGGCTAAGTGGCAATACCTTGCGATGGCTATAGGGTTGATTTTTATCTCTGTAGCAGCAAATGCTGATTCTCTGGAAAATCAGCGGCAGAGATATCAGCAGATTAAGCAAGCGTGGAATGTCAGTGATAGGGATGAAATCGCGAGGCTGATGCCGACATTGAAAGACTATCCTCTTTATCCTTATCTAGAATACCGGGAGCTGACTCAGGATTTGGCACTTGTCACACCAACGCAGATCCGTGATTTTATTGATCGTTACCCTAATCTGCCCCCTGCACGTTCTTTACCATCCCGTTTTATCAATGAGCTTGCACGCCGCGAAGAGTGGCGTGGGATACTGGCGTTCACTCCTACAGCACCGAAATCTATTACAGCTCGCTGTCATTACTATTTTGCTAAATGGTCTACAGGTGAGGAACAGGTTGCCTGGCAGGGAGCAAAAGAAATTTGGTTGAATGGGCGTTCTTTACCAGCCAGTTGCGATAAATTATTTGATGTTTGGCAGCAAACTGGTCATTTATCAGTGAAACTGATATTACAGCGTATTAGTCTCGCGTTAAAAGCGGGGAATACGTCACTGGTCAGTTACCTCGCTAAACAATTGCCACTGGGATACAAAAGTATCAGTGAAGACCTGATTAAGTTGCAGAATGATCCGGCTACCGTGGCGGATTTTGCTAATCATACCGGGCCGACTGATTTTACCCGTGTAGCTACTTTAGCGGCTTTCTCGCGTTTCGCTCGCCAAGATCCGGAGCAGGCAAGAGCGATCATCCCATCAATTGTCAGAGTGCAAAAGATGAATGTAAGTGAACGTCAGCGGTTGAAAGATATTGTTGCCTGGCAGTTAATGGGGGATGTGAGCGATGAACAGGAAAAGTGGCGTGATGATGCGATCCGCAGTAGTCAATCTGTTGCATTGCTTGAGCGTCGTGTTCGGTTGGCATTGGGTCATGCAGATAAGCGTGGTTTGGCTCAATGGATAAAATTGCTGCCGTTAGAGGACCAAGGCAAAGAGGAATGGCGTTATTGGCGAGCCAACATTCTATTGGCACAGGGTAATAAAAGTGAAGGTGAAGCGATACTACGTAAGCTGACAGAAGGCCGTGGTTTTTATCCAATGGCTGCTGCGCAAAAACTGAATGTCAACTATCCGCTGACGATAAGTATCGCAAAAAAGCCAGATGCTGCCATTGCTTCAATACCTGAAGTGCAGAGAGTCAGAGAATTGATATATTGGCAAATGGATAATCTTGCTCGCATAGAGTGGAGCTATCTGGTCGCCAGCCAGGCTAAATTAAAACAACAGCAACTGGCGCGTTATGCTTTCAATCAAAAATGGGCAGCGCTTAGTGTACAGGCGACAATAACCGGAAAAATGTGGGACTACCTTGAAGAGCGTTTTCCATTGGCATGGCGGCGGGAATTTAGTCACTTCACTGCAAATAAAGGAATTTCTCAAAGTTATGCAATGGCGATAGCCCGCCAGGAAAGTGCCTGGAATCCGCAAGCTAATTCGCCAGTTGGGGCAATTGGGTTGATGCAGGTAATGCCAGAAACGGCAGAGGATACGGTTAAGAAAAATGGAATCCAAGGATATATGAACAGTAGCCAACTTATAAACCCGCTGACGAATATCGAAATCGGTACTGCTTATCTCGAATCGGTTTATCAGCGTTTTGGAAATAATCGGATACTTGCCAGCGCTGGCTATAATGCCGGACCAACTCGGGTAGATCGCTGGTTATCTGACAGTGGTGGGCGACTCGATGCGATAGCCTTTATTGAAAGCATTCCATTTTCTGAGACCCGCAATTATGTCAAAAATGTTTTGGTTTATGATGTTTTCTATAGTCATTTCATGGGCAAAGCATCAAATGTGCTGACTAACGCGGAATGGCAAAGGCGTTATTGATTTATGGCAAACTATGTTATGCTGCTGTACTAGTTAAATAGTATGATGACTGATTAATTATGACGACAAATCATCTGACAGATCCAGCACTTTCGCCGCAAGATCATGAAGATTGGCAATGTTTCGTGACATTACTCCAACAGGCTTTTGCTGAAAATCTACAGCATCCGATTTTGCAGTTATTATTGACACCAGATGAACGGACAGCACTGGCTACCAGGGTACGCATTATCAAGGAGTTGATGAGTGGAAAAATGAGCCAGCGTGAGCTGAAAAATGAACTTGGAGTGGGTATTGCGACGATTACGCGCGGCTCTAATAGCCTGAAATTTGCCTCAAACGATGTTAAGGCTTGGTTGGAACAGCAATTACTGAAATAGCAGGCCGCCAATTGCGGCCTAGGCGGAATGTTTGTTTAACGGGCGTTCAGCTCTTTATACATTTCATGATGTACGGGCACTAAAGCCAATATCAGAGCTTGGTGGTACACGCTGGTACGAGTCAGGATGCCATCAGTGAAAAAGCCAATTGCACCATCTTTCTGCTTGATGTTATCAATACCTGTAAGGTAAGCCATTTCATGGCCTAATTCCCGACCTTCGCGGATACCATCAAGAATTTTCTCTGGTAGCATCAGACTGGCTGAACGAGATTCTCCGCGAATTTGCTGATATTCCACAACCATCCAGGCAAATGTCATATCGTCTTCAATACCCGCTTCCACACCTACCCAAAAGTCTGC
The DNA here is from genome assembly GCF_003287735.1 of Photorhabdus bodei. Lineage (GTDB taxonomy): Bacteria > Pseudomonadota > Gammaproteobacteria > Enterobacterales > Enterobacteriaceae > Photorhabdus > Photorhabdus kayaii. The sequence goes on from NZ_NSCM01000044.1 coordinate 25,616, forward strand.
TTCAGGGCGAACTTGTCTGGCCGCCATGACACGCTGACGGGCGCCAGTACGGGTTTCTGTGTTACCAATAGGTTGTTGTGGGACGCTACTGTCTACATTGATATCTTCGATCCGATAAGTACCTGGCCCAAAAACATCATCAAAGGCGAGACTAATGGCTTTAATTTTTGCAGGGTTGGTGGTTGCGGCAATAACGTGATACATAATAGATGAGTTATCCTTTGAACGAGTATTTACGCAGTATAACGGAAAATGAAAATGTTACAGGTATATCTTGTTCGGCATGGGGAGTCTGAATGGAACGCAGCACGTCGTATTCAGGGACAATCTGACAGCCCTTTGACTGAAACAGGCGAACATCAAGCCAGATTAGTGGCGCAAAGAGTAAAATCTGAAAGTATTACCCATATTATTACCAGTGACCTTGGACGTACACGTCGAACGGCGGAAATCATTGCTGAGGTTTGTGGTTGTGAAATTATTCTGGAGCCACGTTTGCGTGAATTGCACATGGGGGTTCTTGAACGCAGAAATATTGATTCATTAACATCGGAAGAAGAGAACTGGCGTAAGAAAGTCCTTGATGGCACACCTGGTGGACGTATCCCCAAAGGCGAATCTATGGATGAATTGGCTGTGCGTATGAGGGCTGCGCTGGAGGGCTGTCGTAATCTGCCTGTTGGTAGCCGACCGTTGTTAGTCAGTCATGGCATCGCTTTGGGATGTTTGGTTGGCACAATACTGGGATTGCCCGCACATGCTGAACGTCGTCTTCGCTTGCGAAATTGCTCTCTGTCCAGAGTGGATTATCAGCACAGTCCGTGGCTAGCGTCGGGCTGGATTGTAGAAACGGCAGGCGATATCACACATCTGGATACGCCCGCACTGGATGAATTACAACGCTAATGCTGGATAGGAATGAGATACTGAAATTCGATGATATGATTCGCCGCTTCCTTGTCTCTATCATTGGTATTGGTAAGATAATATCGCTCGATGTCGTATCCTTTCCTACGTGTCAGGTTTAGCATTGGCAGGCAAATACCATAGACGGTAAACAGGAAATCCTGTAAGCCATCTTTGGTACCGTAGTAACTAAATGAGACGTATTCTCCAGCCGGTAATGTAACAGGCTGGCTGCCTGCCACATCAAACTGGGCATATTGGGGTTCTACCGCTGTTGTGTACAATACGGTTTGTTCATCTTCTTTTTCTGGATTGGGAGTTGCATGGTGAAGGCCATAAAGTACAGGAGGTAACACCTCTGCATTTTGCAGATAATATGTCCAGAAATTGTGGCGCATTTCAGTACAAAAACTGGACCATTGTTCCAGCGTATAGGAACAGGTCTGTTCTATACCCACCAGTGGTTGTTCCTCTAGTGTGAGATAGGTTGCTTCGGGAATATACCTGTTATCCAGCAATATGGGAGGGCAAATACCCGTGGCGCACCACTCCTCACTGAGTCGATAAAGTGCTGGTGTTTTATTGAATTGTTTTTTAAATGCGCGAGTGAAAGTTTGTTGGGAGTCAAACTGGTACTGTAAAGCAATGTCCAGAATAGGGCGGCTGGTTAAACGTAAAGCAACGGCTGCCCGTGATAACCTTCTGGCACGGATATAGGAGCCAATAGCCTGGCCGGTAATGTCTTTAAACATACGTTGCAGGTGCCATTTAGAATAACCTGCTTTAGCTGCAACATTATTGAGTGATAATGGTTGATCTAAATGGTTATCTAGCCAACGTAATAAATCACGAATGATGCCGGTTTGATCCATACATCTCCTTAGTCATTAAGACCAAAAGAACAATATACCCGTTATCTTTCAAGTTGCCCTTTGTTGGCTGCACTCACTCACCCCAGTCACATAGTTCGCTATGCTCCCGGGGATTCGCTCCCTTGCCGTCGCGATGCATCTTGAAATCCATAGGGTATATAAGAACCTATACTACTAGGCTATTTTGTTTGCCACTTGAACAGTCCCACAGAGTGGTAAAACGAATCATTCCTTGTACATCGTATGTCTGTTCTGATTTCTGCGTGCTGTTCGTGTTCATAATTAATTGACAAGCGTGGCATTCAACAATAACTCTACTGGATATGAGCACTAAGTGTAAAACAAGTCTTATATTTACAATAGGATACTTATTCGTATTATTATTTCACTCATTACTTTATGAAATTATATTAATGATTAATTATTTCTATTGATGGTATTACCATCCTATTTGGTATCTCAGCGGTGAAATTTTACGCTGAATTAATTAAGGAATGAGACTATATATGTTAAAAATCATAAAGATACTCGTAACAACGACATTGTTGTGCATACCTGTGGTGGCTCTGTCTGAAGAGATTGGCTCGGTAGACACTGTTTTTAAATTTATCGGGCCTGATCACAAAATTGTCGTGGAAGCGTTTGATGATCCTGATGTTAAAAATGTGACTTGCTACCTGAGCAGGGCAAAAACAGGCGGAATAAAAGGGGGTTTAGGACTTGCGGAAGATACTTCTGATGCGGCTATTTCTTGTCAGCAGGTTGGAGAGATTGAACTCACAGACAAGATTAAAAAGAGCAGCAAAAAAGGTCAGGTGGTTTTCCAGAAACGAACCTCACTGGTGTTTAAAAAACTTCAAGTCGTTCGCTTCTATGATGCAAACCGTAATGCATTAGTCTATTTGACATATTCCGATAAGATGATCGATGGTTCACCGAAGAATGCGCTCAGTGCTGTACCCATTATGCCGTGGAAGACGGTGGAAAATTGAGGGGCAGGATGGGTTCTTACAGGGATATCCCATCCTGTCATTGTTAGAGACTTACTGATATACCCGTTATCTTTCAAGTTGCCTCTTTGTTGGCTGCACTCACTCACCCCGGTCACATCGTTCGCTATGCTCCCGGGGATTCGCTCCTTTGCCGTCGCGATGCATCTTGAAATCCATAGGGTATAGGTTCAAGTTATGCTTCCAAATCACCACAGAAACGATAGCCTTCACCATGAATGGTGGCGATAATTTCCATCGTATCTGGCGTCGATTCAAAATGTTTACGGATACGACGAATCGTTACATCAACAGTACGGTCGTGAGGTTTCAATTCACGACCTGTCATTTTTTTCAGTAAATCTGCGCGTGTTTGGATTTTGCCTGGATTTTCACAGAAATGAAGCATGGCGCGGAACTCGCTGCGTGGCAATTTATACGGCTCACCAGCTGGGCTTATCAGAGAACGGCTATTGATATCTAATTCCCAACCGTTGAATTTATAACTCTCAACTTGGCGGCGTTCCTCGCTGACATTACTCAGATTCATGGTACGAGAAAGCAGGTTGCGGGCGCGAATAGTCAATTCACGCGGATTAAATGGTTTGGTGATGTAATCATCCGCGCCAATTTCCAAGCCAAGGATTTTGTCTACTTCGTTATCACGGCCGGTCAGGAACATCAAGGCAACATTTGCTTGCTCACGCAGTTCGCGGGCAAGTAACAAGCCATTTTTGCCTGGAAGATTAATATCCATAATCACCAGGTTAATGTCGTTGTTTGACAGAATATGGTGCATTTCTGAACCATCGGTGGCTTCATAAACTATGTACCCTTCAGCTTCGAAAATGCTTTTTAGGGTATTGCGAGTGACAATTTCGTCTTCAACAATCAAAATGTGCGGGGTTTGCATGGTTGCTACCTAGAATCGCTTAAAAATAAATCAGAATGATTCAAACTACTCTTATCTCAGGATATTTACTGGTTATTATTTGTCATCACTGAAATTATAGCCCAAATCAGTAATAACATTTTATTGATATGTTTTACACTGAAAGTAAAAGTTGCTTTTCCTTTGGTGGGTATATACCCAAAAAAACTGGTTAAACAGTGTTATGTTAGTCCATTAACAGCAATATAACAGCTTGCAATGCATTTACCATCTAAAAAAACTACCTTTTATTGACGTACATCAAAATTGATTGTAGCACGTTAATATTATTTATATTGGTTATTTTATACCTTGTATTCTGTCATGCAAATGACAAATTCTTGTTAACACACAGAGTGGTTTTGTTCGAAAAATAATTCCCCATGAGCTTGGCGGTGAACAAAAATAACTGATTTTTACGAAAAGATAAAATATATTGTTAATTTTGTTAAAAATGGATTTAACAACTAAAAGATTGGGTTCAGTAAGAAATATTTGTTTGTCTTGATGACCATGAAATGAATTATTCCAATATTAAAAATATCAAAAGCGTAAGGTTATTTAGATAAAATGTTTGACTTTGCGCACAAATTCATTTAACCAATATAGGGTCGAACCCATTAAATGACAGACAGGAACCTATGCGAACTATCAGCCTGAAAACCACAATTATTACCACCACCGGAACCACAGGTTGCGGAGCGGGCTGACGCATATATAAAACAGAGAAAAAAGCCCGCATCCAAATCAGATGCGGGCTTTTTTTTGGCGCGGAATCAGGAGAAAAATGTTAATGCGAGTGCTTAAATTTGGAGGAACTTCGATCGCTAATTACCAGCGAGTGTTGAGCGTTGCCGATATTGCAGAGAAAAAACTTTCTCAAGGAGGGGTTGCGTTGGTGCTTTCTGCTCCGGCAAAAATTACCAATCATTTAGTGGCTATGATTGAAAAAACGGTAGCTGGGCAAGAGATCATTACCCATATGCACGATGCTGAGCAGATCTTTGTTGATTTATTACAGGGGGTGGCACAGGCGCAACCCGGTTTTGCTTATGAACGGTTAAAAATGATGGTTGAGCAAGAATTTGCTCAATTGAAACAGGTTCTGCATGGTATTTCGTTACTGGGCCAATGCCCGGACAGCATTAACGCTTCCCTGATTTGTCGTGGGGAAAAACTCTCTATCGCCATCATGGAGTCTGTATTGCAGGCACGTGGTCACAAGGTCACGGTGATTGATCCGGTAGAAAATTTGTTGGCACAAGGTCATTACCTTGAATCTACGGTAGATATCAACGAGTCTACGAAGCGCATTGCTTCTCTGAATATTCCTGATGACCATATTGTTCTGATGGCTGGATTTACGGCTGGAAATGATAAAGGGGAGCTAGTTGTTCTGGGGCGTAATGGTTCTGACTATTCTGCTGCAGTTTTGGCGGCTTGCTTGCGGGCGACATGTTGTGAAATCTGGACTGATGTGGATGGTGTTTATACCTGTGATCCCAGAGTTGTGCCGGATGCACGGTTATTAAAAGGCATGTCCTATCAGGAAGCGATGGAGCTCTCTTATTTCGGTGCCAAGGTATTGCATCCACGGACCATTGCTCCAATTGCTCAATTTCAGATCCCTTGTTTGATTAAAAATACCGCCAATCCAGATGCGCCTGGAACACTGATCGGTGACGGGCAGAAAGATGAAAGTACGCCGGTAAAAGGGATTACCAACCTGAGCAATATGGCAATGATTAACGTATCAGGCCCTGGTATGAAGGGGATGGTGGGTATGGCGGCAAGGGTATTTGCTGTCATGTCCCGCAAAGGGATCTCTGTTGTGCTGATTACTCAGTCATCTTCAGAATACAGTATCAGCTTCTGTGTCCCTCAACGTGAATTGGAACGCGCACGTCAGGCACTGAGTGAAGAATTCTATCTTGAGCTGAAAGAGGGGGTTTTTGATCCTTTGGATGTGATGGAAAATCTTTCCATTATCTCCGTTGTTGGCGATGGTATGCGTACCCTGCGCGGCATCTCTGCCCGTTTCTTCTCGGCATTGGCGCGCGGTAATATCAATATTGTTGCAATCGCACAGGGATCTTCTGAACGTTCCATCTCTGCGGTTATCGATAATGAAGTGGCAACGACAGCTGTTCGTTTGTGCCATCAGATGTTATTTAATACCGATCAGGTGATCGAAGTTTTTGTTGTCGGTGTTGGTGGTGTAGGCAGTGTTTTGATTGAACAGATCCGTCGTCAACAAACATGGTTGAAGCAAAAGCACATTGATTTGCGGGTATGTGGTATTGCTAATTCACGGGCCATGTTGACGGACATGAGAGGTATTTGCCTTGATAATTGGCAGCAATGTTTATCAGAGGCCAAAGAACCTTTTAGTTTGAGCCGCCTGATCCGTTTAGAGAAAGAGTACCATTTACTGAACCCGGTGATAGTGGATTGTACCTCTAATCAGCAAATTGCTGATCAATACGTCAGTTTCCTGAGTGATGGCTTCAATGTGGTCACGCCGAATAAAAAAGCCAATACTTCGTCAATGGCTTATTATCATCAGATTCGTAAGGCGGCAGAGAAATCTAAACGCAAATTTCTGTATGACACTAACGTAGGGGCTGGCCTGCCTGTTATTGAAAACTTACAAAACCTGCTTAATGCGGGTGATGAACTCATTCAGTTCAATGGCATTCTTTCTGGTTCTCTCTCTTTTATTTTCGGTATGCTGGATGAAGGAATGTCACTATCTCAGGCAACGTTACTGGCAAAAGAGAAAGGCTATACCGAACCCGATCCGCGTGATGATCTGTCCGGTATGGATGTTGCCCGTAAACTGTTGATCCTCGCTCGTGAATCAGGTTATGAACTTGAATTGGATGGTATTGATGTGGAGCCTGTACTGCCAGCCTCCTTTGATAACCGAGGGGACGTGGATGCTTTCCTTGAACGTTTACCTTCTCTTGATCAGGTTTTCAACCAGCGGGTGGCAGAAGCCAAAGGGCAGGGAAAAGTATTGCGCTATGTTGGCATAATTGAAGAGGGCCGTTGTAAGGTGAAAATCGCCGCAGTGGATGGTAATGATCCGCTTTATAAAGTCAAAAATGGCGAAAATGCGTTGGCATTCTACACGCGTTACTATCAGCCAATACCGCTGGTACTGCGGGGATACGGGGCGGGTAATGATGTTACTGCCGCAGGTGTTTTCGCAGATATGCTGCGTACCTTGTCCTGGAAACAGGGAGTTTAATTGTGATTAAAGTCTATGCGCCTGCATCTATTGGCAATGTTAGTGTTGGGTTTGATGTACTGGGAGCGGCGGTCTCTCCAGTTAATGGTGCTTTATTAGGTGACTGCGTTACTGTCCGGGCAGCGAAGAGTTTCAGTTTGCGTAATGAAGGGCAGTTTGTAGGGAAGTTACCTGAGAAACTGGAGCACAACATCGTTTATCAATGCTGGCAATTATTCTGCCAGCGTTTGGGCAAACAATTACCAGTGGAAATGACGCTGGAAAAAAATATGCCAATTGGTTCTGGCCTTGGCTCCAGTGCTTGTTCTGTTGTTGCAGGTTTGATGGCACTGAACGAGTTTGCAGGTCTCCCATTTAATGAAAGCCAATTACTGGCAATGATGGGGCAACTGGAAGGACGTATTTCCGGCAGTATTCACTATGATAATGTCGCTCCATGTTATCTCGGCGGTTTGCAACTGATTATGGAACAAGGAGATATTATCTGTCAGCCAGTACCTACGTTTGATGAGTGGTTATGGGTGATGGCCTATCCGGGCATCAAAGTTTCTACCGCAGAAGCCAGAGCAATTTTACCTGTGAACTATTCGAAGCAGGATGTTATCGATCATGGACGTTTCCTTGCCGGGTTTATTCATGCTTGTCATACACGGCAACCAGCGCTGGCAGCCAGATTGATGAAAGATGTGGTTGCTGAACCGTATCGTACTCAACTGTTACCGGGTTTTGCCAATGCGCGTGAAACAGCAAAACGGGTAGGGGCATTGGCGTGTGGTATTTCTGGTTCTGGCCCGACATTGTTCTCCATTTGTAATGATATGGCGACCGCAGAGGAAATAGCTGAGTGGCTGCAACAGCATTATGTTCAGAATGATGAAGGTTTTGTACACATTTGCCGTCTGGATCTCGCAGGCGCACGACAAATAGGGTAACTAATGAAACTGTATAACTTGAAAGACAACCGCGAGCAGGTGAGTTTTGCACAAGCAGTCAAACAGGGGTTAGGCAAACAGCAAGGGCTTTTCTTCCCGCAAGATTTACCCGAATTTAGTCGTGAAGAAATTGATCAACTGTTGAAACTGGATTTTGTCACCCGCAGCGGTCGCATTCTCTCCGCGTTTATTGGCGAGGAAATTCCGCCAGAACAACTGGCGACACGAGTTAAGCATGCTTTTACTTTTCCGGTGCCTGTGACCGACGTGGAAAATGATGTTGCAACGCTGGAATTATTTCACGGCCCGACGCTGGCATTTAAGGATTTTGGCGGCCGTTTTATGGCGCAAATGTTGGCACAAGTTGCCGGTGAACAGCCAGTCACTATCCTGACGGCGACTTCCGGCGATACAGGGGCAGCAGTAGCGCACGCCTTTTATGGGCTAAATAACGTACAAGTGGTGATCCTCTATCCACAGGGCAAAATCAGCCCGTTACAGGAAAAACTGTTCTGTACCTTGGGCGGTAATATTCACACGGTGGCGATTGACGGCGATTTCGATGATTGCCAAGCGTTGGTTAAACAAGCGTTTGATGATCAAGAGTTGAAACAGGCTCTGTATCTCAATTCCGCTAACTCAATTAACATCAGCCGCTTGTTGGCACAAATTTGCTACTATTTTGAAGCGGTTGCTCAGCTACCAGAAGATAAACGTGAACAACTGGTTATCTCTGTACCGAGTGGGAATTTTGGTGATTTGACCGCGGGTTTATTGGCAAAATCGATGGGATTACCGGTAAAACGCTTTATCGCAGCCACTAATGTTAACGATACGGTTCCACGTTATCTAGAGGATGGAAAATGGTTGCCTCATCAGACGGTTGCTACGCTTTCCAACGCAATGGATGTGAGTCAGCCAAACAACTGGCCACGTATTGAAGAACTGTTCCACCGTAAATCCTGGCCGTTGAGTGAATTGGGATATGGTGTAGTCAGTGATGACGTGACTAAAGAGACGATTAAGGAATTGGCTAAACTGGGTTATATCTCTGAACCTCATGCCGCGGTTGCTTATCGTGTTCTGCGTGATCAATTACAAGACGGTGAATACGGGGTATTTCTCGGTACGGCGCATCCAGCGAAATTTAAAGAGAGCGTGGAGCAGATTCTGGGTGAGGAATTACCCTTACCCAAAGCTTTGGCTGAACGGGCTGATCTGGAGTTGCAGTCCCATTACTTGCCGGCAGATTTTGCTAGGTTGCGATATTTCTTGATGGAAAGAGCACCCAAGTCATGATGAAAGTGGGCGCCGCACAGATCATGCGGCGTTTATTATTGATAATAAGGTCTTAATATTGTTCTGGGCGCTTAAATACCAGCTCATTCCCTTTGGATAACGATTCATCAAAGGCATAGCCATCCAGATTAAACTCCACCAGACGGTCAGTTTGCGTTAATTGGTTTTGAATAATAAACCGGCTCATTAGCCCACGGGCTTTTTTCGCATAAAAACTGATGATTTTATACTTACCGTTTTTCTCATCGAGAAATACCGGTTTAATAATTTTACCGGCTAACTTTTTCGTATTTACAGATTTGAAATATTCATCAGAAGCCAGATTAACCAACACATTATCACCTTGTTGTTCCAACGCCTCATTGAGTTTTTCTGTGATTAGATCTCCCCAGAAAGCGTAGAGATCTCTACCGCGTTTATTTTCCAGTTTGATCCCCATTTCCAGCCGGTAAGGTTGCATCAGATCTAACGGACGAAGTACACCGTAAAGGCCAGACAGGATACGCAGATGATTCTGAGCAAAATCAAAATCCTTATCGGAGAAAGATTCAGCCTGCATACCGGTATAAACATCACCTTTAAATGCCAGGATAGCCTGACGGGCATTTTCTGGCGTGAAATCAGCATGCCATTCGCCAAAACGAGCGGCATTCAGGCCGGCAAGTTTATCACTGATACCCATCAAACTCGCAATTTGGGCAGGCGTTAGTTTACGGCAAATGCTAATTAGCTGTTCTGACTGGTCGAGTAATGCTGGCTGACTATATTTTTCCGTGGTAAGCGGGCTTTCATAATCAAGGGTTTTTGCAGGTGAAATAGTAATAAGCATAATATTGTCCAGATTGTTCAGATTAAGTTAATTTAACAAAAGATAGGATAATAAAGAATGAGTAACAATGATAGCGGAAACTGTGTATTTAATATCTATGGGGTAACAAACTGATAATTTTACACTCCATTTTATTGACCGATATTACCTTTAATGAGAATAATATTTAAATAATTTATCATGGTATATTTTAATTTAACTTTATATATAAATATAAATAAAGTTTTATTGATTTTTTAAATATTAATTTTTGTGAATTTGATCTATTTTTCTTGGATTGTAATAGTGTAATTATTCTAAAGGTGAGAGCACTTCTTGCAAATTTGTTTTTTATAAAATTGGAGGAATAGAGATGCAATCAACAGCTCAAAAGCTATTTCAGCCTATATTTACTCGTAAAGCTGAACCTATAAGGTTATTTAGTGTTTCGCAGGATGAAATTGGTTTCGAAGAAATCAATCAAATGATTATTGGACGTATTAAACGTGATGCTGACTTGCTCATGAGTGTCGGTGAGAGTATCGCCCATATTTAAAATAGAAGCCTGTTGTATCTAACAACAGGCTCTTTCTTGTAAGAGATTATTATGAAAAAACACACCGTGTTGCTTAAAGATAGGTTAGATAAAATTCATGTGCTTTCTACAAAGTCTGGGATCCCGTTGAGAAGATTCCTGAAGGAGAATTACATACCCCAAGATTCTGTACTTTGCTATGTGAATGATAAAATAACAGATGATCAAAGCTATGTAGTAAAAGAAAGCGATAAAATAGTTTTGGAGATGGTAAGGGCATATCAACTCCCAGAATATTGCAGAACTTTACGTTTATGGGAAGATGATGGCGTTGAGGTAACACAGGAAAATACAGATTCAATTTATACTAAGAGAATACTCTGGTTTAAAGAGAATGGTATTTGCGATCTAAAACAAACACAATTTAATGAGGATAGTTTCGTAAAATATATTGATGACATGTTTGTTCAAGGGATTCTTACTAAGTCTTTGATTAAGGAAAACGATAAAATTATACTTGCCTTATCTGGAGGTAGAGATAGTCTGGCATTATTATATCTTTTGAGAAGAAATGTGGATAAATTGCCAAAGCATGAGTTAATTGGAGTTACTGTTGCTGATACGGCAGCATCAGGCGCAGATGTTAAAGTGGCTGCTGAGGCTATCGCAAATTTGGGTGTAAGAGACTATATACCCTATGGATTTCAAGATGCATCGCGACGGCAAGGGAGTGAATCCTTGGGAGCATAGATAACTATGTGACCTGGGTGAGCGAGTGCAGCCAACAAAGAGGCAACTTGAAAGATGACGGGTATATACGATATTACCGCTTTCTTATGTTAATGAAACGATGCATTTTACAAATGGTTTTGAAAACGTTATTGAAAAAGTGCTTGTAACAAGTGGACGTGGACGTTCAATTACTTTGTGGCATACCATTATGAGAGCTTGTGTTGAAAGATTTGCAAGAGAGAAGGGAGTTTTTAATTTATCGTTTGGTTACCATTTTGAAGATTTATTTACCAGTATATTTAGAACATATACTTTGGGAATCTTGTTAGGTGAGTCGGCTCCATTGAAAACATGGGGGGAGTTTACGCATGTATCACCATTATGGACAATAACTAAAAAAGAATTGACATTATATCTTAAAATTGTGGCTCCTGAACATCATTCGAAACAGGGATCGCCTACAGACTATGATAGAGGAGATCATAATAGGGATATAAATTACTTTATAGCTGATTTATTATCGGGTGTTTGGCCAGGGTTGGGATTCAATTTTTTTGAGTCACTTGAGCGATTATATAAAAATTATAATATACCCGTTATCTTTCAAGTTGCCTCTTTGTTGGCTGCACTCGCTCACCCCGGTCACATAGTTGCCTATGCTCCCGGGGATTCGCTCCCTTGCCGTCGCGATCCATCTTGAAATCCATAGGGTATATAGAAAATCCTAAATATGATGTATGTGATAATTGTGGAATTACATATACACATGCTTACGGTGATGATTTTGATAATAGGAAATTTAGGCACGTTTGTAATCATTGTTCTTATTTAATTGAAGTCGGGGAAATACCATTAATGAAATCGATTGGATAAATAAAATATAAATGGGATAAGATATGGAGAATAAAAACAGGTTATTATCCTCTGATATAATATCTATCTTTGGTACAGGAATAAGTGAAATAGCGCTTCTTTCACTTGTATATTCAATTACCAAGTCGGAGATAGATACGTCTTTAATGGTATCTGTGAGGCTAATGGCGAGTATATTAGTTTTTGTGGTTATTGGCGGGTTAACGGCTCGGTTTAATATGCGGGCTATTTGTATTTCTTCGGATTTATTTCGGGCAGTAACAATATTCCTTGCTGTATTTGTGAATAATATATATTTATTATTTTTCATATCTTTCCTGCTGTCATTTTTTTCAGGTTTAAATATATCGATAAGGTCAGCGGCATACCAGGTATTTTTCAGCTCAGAAGAAAGAGTTGCTTTTATATCAAAGCAACAATTCTATTATGGGTTACTCTCTATATCTTCTCCATTGATAGCCGGTTTTTTGATAAATATGATGTCAATACGATCCTTGTTTCTTATTGAATCAATGTGTTTTATTTTATCAATTATATTTCTCTTCTTTATCAGCGATTGGGGAACTAAAATAAAGGAAAAAGATATTTCTATGAAATATGGTGGGTTGGAATATATTATCAAGAATAATACCCAGAGAAATATATTATTGTTCAGGATAAGTATTTTAACTGCAATGGTGTCATACCAAGTGATTTCAACCTATATAATGACTTCTAACTATACAACGATTGTCTCTTTATTTAGTGGATTATATTCGTTTTCTTTTTCTGATTTGGTTGCTTATTTTTCCTTTTTAGCTTCTATTTCAATGTTATTTGGATCTTATTTATCTGGTTGTTATTTTAATATAAGTAAATTAAAAAAATCTTTCTTTCTTGGCTCTCTTTTGATTGCTGTTGGATCTATTTTTTGGGCTATGCCTTTGTCAAGAATTGTCCTGTTATTTTATACTTTGGGAACTATGCTTATTTTTATCGGACTTTCTTTTTTAAGGATATCTCTCTATACATCAGGGCAAGAGCTGACACCAGAAAAATACTTTGCGAGAATAATATCGTCTTCGGATGCAATTTCAAGAAGTTATCAATCAGCCTTTGGTATTATAATAATATGGTTAATCCCTTTGCTAGGAAGTAGTGTGTTGTTTGTCTTTTTTGCAATGTGTTCTTTGAGCTCAGTTTTTGTTGCAAAGAAAATAAGCGCTGATGTTGAGAATAAACTCACATTGAAGTAATTTATGTAGGGAGTAAAGAAGACCTAATTTAGCTATTAAAAAATAAGGTGGCAAATGAACATTTCTGCAATTAAGAATGATTTAATGAAGCAATATAGTACCTTAATTCTGTTATCCTATTGGGATAATAATTTATTATCTTCTTTTTTTTATTTTTATAATAACAATTCCTTATTGTAATGTTGAAACCTATCTTGAATGTGATTAATAATCTAAGTCTGTTTTTTATGACTAAAAATCAGGCTTATGTTCTATCAATAATATATATAGATCATAATTTTGATCCCTATTTAGCAAACGATAGATTTTTAGATTATCTTAACAACTCGGATTCAGATGTGATTATATTTGATGAGTTTGATTGCAGGAAATTAATAAATAGAATTGATAAAAATAAGAAAATAATCGTTGTCTCACACATGGAAACTATTGGTTCAATATTGAACATTAGCGAAGTGGTATGAAAAGATTGGCTACAGAGTGAGTGACTGCGAGTGATCGTTTTACCGCCTTGCAGCAAGGTCTTACCGTGTTATTATCAGTGGATGGCTCAATGACAATGCCACAATTTCACGCATAACGATGAGATATGACAAAATGACCGATAAACTAACCTCCCTGCGTAAACTGACAACAGTAGTGGCAGATACCGGGGATATTGCGGCGATGAAGCTTTATCAGCCACAAGATGCGACAACTAACCCATCTCTGATCCTTAACGCTGCACAAATTCCTGAATACCGTAAATTAATTGATGAAGCAATTGCATGGGCGCGTGAACAGAGCGATTCCCGCGAGCAGCAGATTGTGGATGCCAGTGATAAACTGGCGGTAAATATTGGCTTGGAAATTCTCAAACTGATCCCTGGCCGTATTTCGACAGAAGTTGATGCTCGTTTGTCTTATGACACTGAACGCAGTGTTGCTAAAGCTAAACGCCTGATTAAGTTGTATAACGAGGCGGGTATCAGCAATGATCGGATTTTGATCAAATTGGCTTCAACCTGGCAGGGTATCCGCGCGGCTGAACAGCTAGAAAAAGAAGGGATTAACTGTAACCTGACACTACTATTCTCTTTTGCTCAGGCGCGTGCTTGTGCGGAAGCCGGGGTTTATCTGATTTCGCCGTTCGTTGGCCGTATTCTTGACTGGTATAAAGCGAACAGCGATCAGAAAGAGTTCGCTCCACACGAAGATCCTGGCGTCATTTCTGTGACTGAAATTTACCAATATTATAAACAACATGGCTATGACACCGTTGTTATGGGGGCAAGTTTCCGTAATTCCGGTGAGATCTTGGAATTGGCGGGTTGCGACCGTTTGACTATTGCGCCTGCGCTGTTGAAAGAGCTGTCTGAAGCTCAGGGTGAAGTTGAACGTAAACTGGGTTATACCGGTGAAATTAAAGCGCGTCCAGAGCCATTGAGTGAAGCTCAGTTCTACTGGGAACATCATCAGGATGCAATGGCAACAGAAAAACTGGCGGATGGTATCCGTAAATTTGCTATTGATCAGGGCAAACTTGAGAAGATGATCGCTGATCTGCTGTAATGATAGGCGATAAACTATTCTTTTATACCTTATGGATTTCAAGATGCATCGCGGCGGCAAGGGAGCAAATCCCCGGGAGCATAGATAACTATGTGACCGGGGTGAGTGAGTGCAGCCAACAAAGAGGCAACTTGAAGGATGACAGGTATAGTGTTAAAGGCGGCATAATTGGCCGCCTTTTTGCTATTTAATTGTGTTGATTGAGGTTTATATGAATGAATTGCGCATTGGCCTGGTATCCGTCTCTGATCGTGCATCAAGCGGTGTTTATCAGGACAAAGGGATTCCGGCATTAGAAGAGTGGCTGAAAAGTGCGATTACCACCCCTTTTCAGATAGAGGCTCGTCTGATCCCGGATGAGCAGATCATCATTGAACAAACCTTGTGTGAGCTAGTGGATGAAATCGGTTGTCATCTGGTTTTGACCACTGGTGGAACTGGCCCCGCACACCGAGATGTGACGCCTGATGCTACATTAGCGGTTGCAGACCGTGAAATGCCGGGTTATGGCGAACAGATGCGTCAGATTAGTTTGCAATTTGTTCCAACGGCAATTTTATCCCGTCAGGTTGGTGTTATCCGCAAGCAGGCGCTGATTTTGAATTTGCCGGGGCAACCAAAAGCAATCGCAGAAACGTTGGAAGGTTTGAAAGACGAAAATGGCAAAGTTCTGGTATCCGGCATTTTTGCCAGTGTGCCGTATTGTATCCAATTGCTAGATGGCCCATATGTGGAAACCGATGATAAGGTAGTCACAGCTTTTAGACCAAAAAGTGCTTGTCGTTGAACAATGAGTTTATTGTAGAAAGAATCAAAAAATCGAACTTTTATCCGCCACCTATCGAAAGGTAATTTCAACATTTTAAGCTTATAATTAGTTTGGTATGTTGATTAGTTTGTTTGGAATAAATTTCGGGGTGAAAAGATGCAACGGCTGAAAAAAGTAAGGGCTGGCTTTATTGTTGGCTTGGCATTGGTTATGAGCACAATGGCACCAACGGTGACGTTAGCCATGGAGGCAAAGACGACGGTAGCTCAGTTGATTAATCAGCGCCTCTCTTACATGAAAGATGTGGCAGGATACAAGGCTGAAAACCATTTACCTGTTGAGGTTTTGGCTCAAGAAGAGAAGGTTCTTGCTAAATCAATAAGTGAGGCTGAATCTTTCGGGTTAAATGGAGAATCAGTCACACCGTTCATTATAATCCAGATGAATGCGGCAAAGGCGATTCAATATCGCTATCGAGCTGATTGGTTGTCACTCCCTGAAAATGGTTGGCAACCGAAGCCGCTAGATGATGTTCGGATTAAAATTAGCGGGTTAAGTACGGAAATCCTCCAACAAATTGCGATCTTGCTCAAAGCCGGAGAGAAAATAGGCGCTTCTGACAAAGAAATGTTTATGAGGAATATTCAACAACACAATTTAAAGGATTCGGATAAACAGCAAATTTTTGTGGTGCTTGAGAAGGTGAAATTGAAATATGTTAAAAGTAATCCCCTACGGGCGAACTTGCGACTTATATCTTATTGATGGTAACTCCTCGGAAGTTAAATTTGACGTATACAGCGTCAAAGACAGTGTGCTGATAAAACCGAACCCAAAGACTAAGCTTTTTCCTTAACTCCTGCCTGTAATTGTGGTGATAATTTGTTTTTTAGGTTGACAAAATCGACATTAGGCAGAATTAAGTTTCAGAAAAGCGGCGAAAAAAATTCCTTTCTGCGCTTGCTGCACTGATTTCGCAGCAAAGGTACGTTGAATATAGCCGAGAGTCCGCCGTAAATAGAATAAACCAAGGCAAAAATTGCAAGCCAAATAATGGAATAGATCAATGGAATATTCAGAATGGTTTCAAGTGCTAAGCCACCTAAATAAAGTACAGAGGTCAGATTGACGAAAATATAGAGTGAAATCCAGAATACCGCCAGAATGGCTTTTAAGTTTTTGTTAAACCGTTGTTCCGCAAATTCTGGGATAGTATAAATGCCTTTCTCAATGAAAATGGGTAAGAAATATTTACCTACGATAATTAATGTCATTGCCGCCATCCATTCATAAGACGCTATTGCTAAGTCAATGGAATAACCGGAACCGGACATACCGATAAATTGCTCGGCAGAAATATTTGCCGCGATCAATGAGGTGCCTATTGTCCACCAAGGTAAAGATTTACTTGCCAGGAAGTAATCTTCAGTGCTTTTGTCTGATCTTTTTTATTTCTAGATACCCAGAGCCCCACGCTGATGATAATAGCAACATAGAACATGAATACCAATATATCTACCAAGCTTAAACCGTGTTCTATAGTGGACATGTTTCTTTTCCTGGCTAGTTTATTTGATATTAAATTGTAAGTATTACCATTTGGTGAGGATGTAATCAGAATCACAAAATTGTTATTCAGTATTGTGATTGAAACTTACCTTAATTCTTAATCATTGGCGGATTCGACTAATAAGTGCAATTTTTCAGAAGGGCGGTCAGTTGCTATAGTAGGCATCTTTCCCGCCACAGGAGAATGCACTATGGCCTATACACAACTGACCGAAACAGAAAGATACCAGAT
>NZ_NSCM01000045.1 GCF_003287735.1 Photorhabdus bodei
CAGGCAGGCAATACATCGCTTTTTTACGGAAATATTACCGGAACTTGCCGGGAACCTGTCGTGCCGTATTAATGACAACTTCCAGGTTCTGAATCCTGCATCTTCAAGTTAAACGGGTATATTGAAATGAATCGATTTTCATATTTATTTAATTTTTTGTCTATGCAAAAATTTTTATTTTATAATTATTTGGTTTCTTTGTTTTTATTTTCTATTTTAATTTCTGCTTTTTGTTTTTTTGTGGTTAAATCATTTTCAGTTATTATGTTTATATCCTATATTTTTCTTTCAGTTATTCTCTCATTTATTTCTTTATTGAGAAATCAGTATGTGAAACTTATTATTCTCTGTGTTATTGTCTCTTTTACATGCTTTTTTGGGGTTATTTATGCTTGAAGTTATTGGACTGGAAGTTATTATTAATGATAAGATTATTTTTTCAGAAAGCAATTGTAATTTTTATGTTGGATTGAACCGTATTGCGGGAATGAATGGGTCGGGTAAAACGACTTTTCTTTCAAGTATTGCGGGTATGAATAAGGTTAAAAAAGGAATGGTTAACTTTATAAAAAAGGAGAAAAAATATCGATGTAATTTACAGAAATATGGTTTTTATGTATCAGATAATGTTGATTTTTATAACTTTATTACTGGGATGGATGTGATAAAGCTATGCAAACGTTATAGGAAAAATAATCTAAGACATCAATTAGATTACTATTTAAATGGTTTTGGCATATCTAAATATTCTGGTATTGAATATGGGCAAATGTCACTTGGCACAAAAAAGAAATTCTTATTGACCTCAGCTTTTATTACGGATGCAGATGTTTATATTTTTGATGAGCCAACAAATGGCCTTGACTCCAATTCAATAACATTTTTAATAGAATTGATGATTTCTATTGCAGAAGAGAAAATTGTTATTTTTAGCTCACATGATGATAGCTTTTTGCAGGGATTAAATTTCACTACCTATGAAATAAATGGTAATAAAATAATGCATCATAGGGAATAAAATATCCTGATTAGTAGTAATGTAGCGTTGCCTGAATGTAAAAACATAAAACAACGCAATTGCCGTTAAACCTCAGTAATTAATGGCAGTAATCCCAGATTTAACAACTGAATTTCAATATCATTGGCTTTATCAATATCATCCTGATTTTCGCCGTCAAAAATGCCTTGTTTGGTGATAATTAATGTCCCCAATTGTTCTTTATCATTGGCAATAGGCAAGATTTCATCTGCCATTGGTAATAATGCGGGATCTATAACAAAGGGTAAATAAATCATCCACCCAGCACTTAACCTGTCGGGGAATACCTGATTTTTCTTCAAGGTATAACCGTTAGTTTCTACCATAATGTAGGGAGCATTACGACTGAGAACTAAAAAAGTAATAAAATCAATCAACCGTGAAAACTGAAACTCTTTTTCGTCAATATTAAGATCTATTGTTATCTCAGTTTGTCCTAACCTGTCACTACGATAGTTCTCATAAAATAGGGAACAGGCAAGATCATCATCTTCACCATCCCAAATACTTTTTCCTATAAAAGGAAAATTTTCTTTGTAATTTTTTTCAAACATTTGAAACGCTTTTTCCGTCGGGTGGTTCTCTTCAAAAACAAGGTGTTCTAATGCTTCTTTACGAGTATGGCCTGTCAAATACCAAGCCTTATGACGGCCAAAAAAGTGATCGATTTGCTGAGTAATTCTATATAAATCAGTTAATACTATTTGGGGACTCAACGGTTCTTGCCGGTCAAAATACAGCTTTATTTCCGGTGATAAAATGATCATTTGTTATCTCGCATTATCTGAATAAGGGGGTATGAAATACTTTAATATTGGGATATTTAGAAAACTCTTTTGAATAGTAAGCCGCGCTCATAGGTTCCATAAAATGCCAGTGGGAACGTGGAATGCCATTCAATGAAGTGCATACTTCTTGCTGCCGTCCTCCTTGGTTCCTCATTGAATCTTTTCCCGTCCACCACCCCATTGGCTTTCCCTTCCTAAAAAACTGATCATATTTAGCTTTAGATTCCAGAAACAGGCATGCTTTTGGTCGCCAGCCATCAAAACTGACCCCCAGACATTCCCATACTTGTATGAGTTTTGCGTCCGGTTTGTAAACGGTTTTGGCTATCTGGAGTTGATAATCAAGGGTAATCTGCGAATATGAACTGGTGCTTTCCCAACTGGGACTCACTTTCTCAATGGCGGGGCAAGCCTTGCATTCTTCCCTTGTTGTACTGATCACATCCGTTCGGGCTTCCGCTTGCTCTTTTTCATCATCCTTGTCTTTTGTCATTTCCGTAACGCCGAGGCCCACACCAACGCCAACCAATATGCCCGTAAGGGCTGATGCTGCATATTCGGCAGCAGTCAGGGCTACCGGAACTAACAGAGGTAAAGGCATGTTAATTGCTCCTTTTCAACAATTTATCTATTATTCTCAAGATATCTTTGTATTGTTGTTCCGGGTTTTCTCCTGCTTCAAGGGCATTTTTGATTTCTGGTACACCGTGGAAATTAAGATTGAAGGCAGTTAAATAAAGGTATGATTTAATCAGCTTTTTATCTTTAAAGCCCAGGTCTTCGATTAAATACCGATAGGCTTCTTT
Organism: Photorhabdus bodei; assembly: GCF_003287735.1. GTDB lineage: Bacteria > Pseudomonadota > Gammaproteobacteria > Enterobacterales > Enterobacteriaceae > Photorhabdus > Photorhabdus kayaii. The sequence continues at coordinate 2,634 of NZ_NSCM01000045.1, forward strand.
AAGCCGCTTATGCAAATTTTTCTCATCCTCATGCACAACCAAGTCGGCATGTTCTGACAAAATGCATTGCCTGATTTTTTCAATATAAGTATTGTCCTCTGCATCAATAATTTTATCGAATTGTTCCTGAGTCAGTGTAATCATGGCCCCGCTCCTTAAATCATAAGTGACTGTTACCTATAATGGGGCCTTTGGGTTGAGTGTGATTTAGATGAAATGATCACCATAGAAGCAATAATACTGTTTTTTAATCAATTAAAGCAATAAAATCATCCGACATTGAGAATAAACAGACACGATTGACTTCATGGAAAATAAAGTTTGTGTCTGTGCTCATGTTGACATTGACAATGCTATGAAAGGGGCTGTTATCCATGTACAACGAATGAATCGGCTATGTTTAAGCAGAGATGGGGTTAATGTGGGACAACAAAATGTGGGAAAAATACCTTATTTGCGTTCAGATTATTTGTGGCGAATTTAAGGTTCGGGTATACTGCTTTCCCGTCCTGGTTATATCCATCATCTTTTAAACCTAAACTTTCAGGTTCAGCATGAAAACTAATTATATTTTTGTGACCGGCGGGGTCGTATCCTCTCTGGGTAAAGGCATTGCCGCAGCCTCTCTGGCGGCTATACTCGAAGCCCGTGGACTCAATGTGACTATTATGAAACTGGACCCGTACATCAATGTCGATCCAGGTACGATGAGTCCAATTCAACATGGGGAGGTTTTCGTTACCGAAGATGGTGCTGAAACTGATCTCGATTTAGGTCACTATGAGCGTTTCATCCGCACTAAAATGACTCGTCGCAATAACTTCACCACGGGTCGGGTTTATTCCGAAGTTTTGCGCAAAGAGCGCCGTGGCGACTATTTGGGGGCGACCGTTCAAGTTATTCCTCACATCACCAATGAAATCAAAGATCGCATCATCAGTGGTGGTGAAGGTCATGATGTGGTGCTGGTGGAAGTTGGCGGTACGGTCGGTGATATCGAATCGTTGCCATTCCTCGAAGCTATTCGCCAAATGGCGGTCGAAGTTGGCCGTGAACACACTTTATATCTGCATCTGACACTGGTGCCTTATTTGGCGGCGGCTGGAGAAGTCAAAACTAAACCGACTCAGCACTCGGTAAAAGAGCTGCTTTCTATCGGTATTCAACCGGATATTCTGATTTGTCGTTCAGATCGCGTTATCCCTGCTAACGAACGGGCAAAAATTGCTCTTTTCTGTAATGTGCCGGAGAAAGCGGTTATCTCCCTAAAAGACGTTGATTCCATTTATAAAATCCCAGGGCTATTGAAATCTCAAGGCTTGGATGATTATATTTGTAAACGATTCAGCCTCGATTGCCCGGAAGCAAATTTGTCAGAATGGGAACAAGTCATTTACGAAGAAGCTAACCCTTCCGGTGAAGTCACTATTGGGATGGTGGGTAAATACGTTGAACTGCCCGATGCGTACAAATCCGTGATTGAGGCATTGAAGCACGGTGGATTGAAAAATCGTCTAACGGTGAATATCAAGCTAATTGATTCCCAAGATGTTGAAACTCGTGGTGTTGAATTATTGAAGGGACTGGATGCGATTCTGGTTCCTGGCGGTTTTGGTGGTCGTGGTGTGGAAGGCAAAATCATGACAGCCCGTTATGCGCGTGAGAACAAAATCCCTTATCTGGGGATCTGTCTCGGCATGCAGGTAGCGTTGATTGAGTTTTCTCGTCATGTTGCGGGTTTGGAAAAAGCCAGCTCAACAGAATTTGAACCTGATTGCCGGTTTCCGGTTGTTGGTCTGATCACGGAATGGCGTGATGAAGATGGTAATTTAGAAGTGCGTAGCGAAGAGAGTGATCTTGGTGGAACGATGCGTGTGGGGGGTCAGCCATGCCACCTGACAAAAGAGAGTTTAGTGCGCATCTTGTATGGGGCAGATACGATTGTTGAACGTCATCGGCATCGTTATGAAGTGAATAACTTACTGTTGAAACGTATTGAAGATGCGGGTCTGCGGGTAGCGGGTCGTTCAATGGACAATAAGCTCGTAGAAATTATTGAGATTCCAGAGCATCCTTGGTTCGTGGCTTGTCAGTTCCACCCAGAATTTACTTCCACTCCTCGTGATGGTCATCCATTATTTACTGGTTTTATTAAAGCAGCCGGTAAATATCAGAAAGGCCAGCTCAAATAAGATGTGCAGTGAGTGACGGTGTGAAGTGTTTCCGTCACTTACCTGAAATGTAACTTGTACTGAGGAAAACCTAATGTCCAAAATCGTTAAAGTGATCGGTCGTGAAATCATTGACTCCCGTGGTAACCCAACCGTAGAAGCAGAAGTGCATCTGGAAGGGGGGTTTGTGGGTTTAGCGGCTGCACCCTCTGGTGCATCTACCGGTTCCCGTGAAGCGTTGGAACTGCGTGACGGTGACAAATCCCGTTTTATGGGTAAAGGTGTACTGAAAGCTGTTGATGCAGTAAATGGCTCGATTGCACAGGCAGTTATCGGTCAGGATGCTAAAGATCAGGCTAACATCGACAGGATCATGATCGACCTGGATGGTACTGAAAATAAATCTCAATTCGGTGCTAATGCGATTCTGGCGGTTTCTCTGGCTAACGCTAAAGCCGCAGCAGCAGCGAAAGGCATGCCGTTGTACGAGCACATTGCTGAATTGAATGGTACTCCGGGTAAATTCTCTATGCCGTTGCCGATGATGAACATCATCAATGGTGGTGAGCACGCGGATAACAACGTTGATATCCAGGAGTTTATGATTCAACCGATTGGAGCAAAAACGCTGAAAGAGGCGGTTCGTATCGGTTCTGAAGTTTTCCATAACTTGGCTAAGGTTCTGAAAGCAAAAGGCATGAGTACTGCGGTTGGTGACGAAGGGGGCTATGCGCCTAACCTGGAATCTAACGCGGCTGCACTGGCTGCTATTAAAGAAGCGGTAGAACAAGCGGGTTATGTTCTGGGCAAAGATGTCACTTTGGCTATGGATTGTGCCGCTTCTGAATTCTACAACCCAGAAACGGGTAACTACGAACTGAAAGGTGAAGGTAAGACTTTCACTTCTCAAGAGTTCACTCATTACTTAGAAGATTTGACCAGAAAGTACCCGATTGTTTCTATCGAAGATGGGTTGAATGAATCTGACTGGGAAGGTTTCGCTTACCAGACAAAGGTATTGGGCGAGAAAATCCAGTTGGTTGGTGATGACCTGTTTGTTACCAATACTAAGATCCTGAAAGAAGGTATTGAGAAAGGCGTTGCTAACTCTATTCTGATTAAATTCAACCAGATTGGTTCTCTAACTGAAACGCTGGCGGCGATTAAAATGGCAAAAGACGCAGGTTACACTGCGGTCATTTCTCATCGTTCTGGTGAAACTGAAGATGCGACTATTGCTGACCTGGCAGTAGGTACCGCAGCAGGCCAAATCAAAACCGGTTCTATGAGTCGCTCTGATCGCGTTGCTAAATACAATCAGTTGATCCGTATTGAAGAAGCTTTGGGTAACCGCGCTCCTTTCTATGGACTGAAAGAAGTAAAAGGTCAGGCTTAATAGGTAATTAATTAAGTATTAGAATTAAGCAGGAGGGGTAAAACCCTCCTCAGATAATTGGCTACCAAGTCATATTTATAATCTTTTGACGTGTGGCTACAAAAAGGCTACGGTGTTCTAATCAAACACACAGGGGAGCATTTACTATGACTAATACTGTTGTCAGAGCCAGGGTGTCACCAGCCTGCAAAGCGGCGGCAATGGCAAATGCCAAAGCACTTGGGCTCGATTTGTCTACCGTTATACGTATGGTTATTAATCGATTAGCCGCAGAAGGTCGGCTGCCGGATGGGTTGCTGCAACCGAATAGCGAGACGTTACAGGCAATTCATGATCTAGAGAACGGGATAGGTGTTCACCGTGCCAACACGCTTGATGAATTAAAAAGTGATTTAGGTTGGTAACAGTGCTGATTTTCGTTTATCAGAGCCGATTTAAAAGGGATGCCAAAAAGTACGTTAACAATAAAAAAGCGCAAGAAATCATTATGAAAACTCTTGCGCTTTTGCAAACCGGCCAGCCATTACCACCGAAGTACAAAGAACACCGTCTGAGCGGTAACTATACCCTATGGATTTCAAGATGCATCGCGACGGCAAGGGAGCGAATCCCCGGGAGCATAGATAACTATGTGACCGGGGTGAGTGAGTGCAGCCAACAAAGAGGCAACTTGAAAGATGACGGGTATATATTGGTTATTTGGAATGTCATGGAGCACCGGATTTACTTCTGATTTATCGACGTACGGACACTGAATTGATCTTGTATCGAGTTGGTAGCCATGCTGATTTATTCGGATAGTAAGAGGATAACTGATGGATTTTTAAATATGTTTGTTGAGCGGAGAGCTAGCTGTGATTCGAAGAGAAAGAATTAAGTTGAGCTGTGTGTAATAGGTTGATGTTTGAGCATGACAAACCTGAAATAATTTTATTCTTCCAAATGAAAGGCTAAAACCCTCCTTCACAAGGGTAATAGCCTGATAACTTCTACAACGTCAATTTTTGAGTTTTCCTGAGGCAGTCGGTCGGTGCAGCCATGTTTTCACATATGAAACTTTTCGCCGATGGCTTAATAGCGAGAATCCCCCCTTTAATGTTGCTGAGAAGATTTACCTTGATATAACGGATTTTAGTTAGCTGTCTCAACAACAGTTCGGACATATCCATACTTGGCAACTAGAGCCTTGTATTGGTGTGACAGAATTACCCGGTCAGCTGAGAGCTAAATGATGTCCGATGGTCGGGCTCAGAGCTTCGACTGCAAGGTTAAAAAGAAAAAAACATTTAAACAAGACGAAGATCTATTTTTTAATAGAAAAGACACGCTAACCTTTAGTCAGAACTCAGCTTTTTTATGGCAATTATACTTTTGCTTGATATCAGACATATTTATTTCATAACCGGGGTTGCAAGAGAAAAAGATATTTAACGTACGTGAAATTATAAAAGATCGTCTTATTTTCCATTCGTTATATCAACCACTCTTTAAGAACGCCCCGATCCAAAAATTAATGGATTCTTGCGGTCATCCTTATACGTACGATCCATCTTGGGAAAGGATATTGATAAAAATGAATCAGCGAGAAACTAACGTAAGCATACTGGCAGGGAATTCACGAGTTTATCTCAATAAGGATAGCGAGATAGTTATCGAGGCTCAGTTGAAAGCCTTTGAGGCTGCTCTGATGTTCGCCAAACGAAGCCAAGATGAATGTGGTCAATTACCGAGGATATCTGTGGCATTCGATCATCATGGGATATTCCGCCTCCAGTTCCTGATAAATAACCTCACTAATTCTCAAAAACGGAACCCCCGTCTGAGTCATCTCCACGCCTCGATCAGGAATATCTTTTTGCCCGTAGCAGAAAAATATCAGATTCCGCTCAGTGAAATACGTGTTATTCACGAAGATTCAGCCAGGCAACACCTTGTCCACATCCTAGCCTCTGGGGAAATACCCGAAATTATCACTCGACGGATGGTGTCCAAAAACCTTGCTGACGGCAAACCGTCGACATCAGATACTTCTTACGAAGAGCCAACTCAGAAACTCACCTGTGCGGCAATTACGAAGGAATATTTTGAGAAAGCCGCAGGTGATCACAAAGGTTCAGACGCTATTCTGGAGGTATTCTTTGAGGACTGCGCTTGGTCGAGAGCTTTGGCATATGTGCGTGGGCTGCAACTCAGCCACATGCTCGGAGTTTCAACTGCCATTCGTCTTAATCTTGTTAATGAAGAGGGGGAGGTGAGTAAAGGCGATGTAGTTACTGCCTAGCAGATATAGTCAAGATAATAAAAAAATAATTTCATCTTTGTTTGTTAAGGGGGAAAAATTTATGTACAACTTAACTCGGCCGATATATTTGGATAACAATGCTACAACGCCATTAGATCCCGACGTGCTTCAAACTATGATGCCCTATTTTACCTGCGCTTATGGAAATGCTGCCAGTAATCACCATGCATTTGGGTGGAAAGCTATGGAAGCGGTTGAGAATGCAAGAAAAGTGATATCAACATCGATAAATGCGGCGAGTCATTCCGATATTATATTCACGTCGGGTTCCACCGAGTCGAACAATCTTGCAATCGCGGGCCTTCAACATCGGGGCAAAAGGGGGCATGTCATCACATCGACAATTGAGCATAAAGCTGTTCTTGATTGTTGCGGTAGGCTCGAAGCAATGGGAACGGAGGTGACCTATTTACCGCCGCAAAGCGACGGCGTCGTATCCCCAGATTCAATATCTCGTGCAATAAGAGATGATACCTATCTCGTTTCGATTATGGCCGCTAACAACGAGATTGGTTCAATACAAAAAATTGAAGAGATAGGCGCGATCTGTAAGGAACATGACATTCCTCTTCATACTGACGCCACGCAAGCGCTCGGCAAAATAAAATTTGATGTACAGCGCATGAATATAAGTCTTGCCTCATTTTCCGCGCACAAAATATATGGACCAAAGGGGGTTGGTGCACTTTATATCGATTCACGCAATAAGAATATAACACTCGCTCCTCTCATTGTTGGAGGGGGACATGAGCGAGGCTTACGCTCTGGAACCCTCAACGTTCCGGGGATAGTAGGATTTGGGCGTGCCGTTGAACTGTCTGTTAAAAACTTGCCTGATGAGTCGATGAGGTTACGTTATTTAAGGGATTTACTTCGGTCGTATATTATCGAGAATGTGGCTGACGTTCGGATAAATGGTCATCTTACCGAATGCCTTCCCGGTCTGTTAAATGTCTCTTTCAACGGCTTGGATGCTGACTCGCTTTTGCTGGAGCTTTCCGAGGTTGCGTTGTCCTCTGGGTCTGCATGCACATCCGCTAACAGGGCGCCGTCACATGTACTGAAAGCAATAGGAGTCAGTGATGCACAGGCTCAAGCCAGTGTGCGTTTCGGACTAGGAAGATTTAATAATGAAGACGAGATACGGTATGTTTGTCTCCGTCTGGAAAAAGCGGTGAATAAACTGAGGTCAATGGCGCCAAAGCCATTTGGCGTCCTGTAATAATTAAGATGGAGTTTGACTCATGCGAACAATGTCGGCATTTTTTCTCCTGTTCGGAACCCTGTTCACTGCGGGGGGATATGGTGCCACCTTTCTTATTTCCGCGTATTTTCGGTCACAAGGGGGGAGTGACATTGACACTGGGACGACCCTTAGCGTGGCCTTGATCGGCACCTTGATTGGCGTTCCTTTGGTTGGATGGTTTGCTGGGCAACTGGAAGCATCGCGCCTTGCAGCCCTAGCGGCGCTGGCGATGTCTTGTGGTTATTTTCTTTTAGGCGGTTTCAGCGGTGAATTGGGTTACATTCCGCGTATCGCAGCGTTCTTGATTGGACTCGGTTGGGGAATGTTCTATATCAGTGGGCCTATGGCATTGTCGGAGCGTGTCACTGACGTTGACAGGGGGCACTGGTTTACTCGCTTCAGCGCGTTTCAAATGGCTGGGATTTGCGGCAGTCCCATCCTCCTTGCCGCGGCGGTTGAACAGGCAGGAGTGCCCATCCGAGTAACATTTCTCTTTGTTGGCGTCATTGGCATCCTCGCCTCACTACTTCTGGCGACCTTTGGGGTCAGGGAACCGCATGGTCAACGGGAGTTATCACTGAGACCTTGGGTGAGAAAAATAACCAAGATTGCTGCAAGTAGTGCGATCCGTCCCATTGTGATGGTGGGTCTGGGAGGCGGCGTATTCTCCGGAATGATGTCGTTCCAGAGTTCGCTGGTTGAAGGGACTCAAGCAAATGCAAGTACATTCTTTGCTGTACATGCAGCGACTGTGGTTGTGTCGCGGCTTTTGTTGGCCCGACGTTTATCGACGATGCCCCGTACCCCATTAGTCATCGCGCTGATGTTATTCTTGATTATGGGCATTCTAGCCCTGCTAGGCGTACCGGTTCACCCTATGTTCCAGGTTGTGGCGGCCATGTTAACGGGGATAGGCTATGGATTGGTGTATCCCGTTATTCAAACATGGGCAGTAAACGACTCTGCGCTTGAGAATCGTCATGCTGCTCTCACTTGGTTCGTTGTCGCCTACTTTGTGGGGATATTTGGATTTCCGGCAATCGGTGGATGGATATTAGTTGGCGCGGGCAAAACCTTATTTATCCTAACTCTAGCTGCAATAGCTTCTCTTGAACTTATGGTGGCAATATTGGGAGGACGGTGGTTTTGTCGCATTAAAGGCAGGCTGATGGCACAGAATTAAGCATGTTAACGTCATTCAGCCAGTCGATAATTATCGGCTGGCTGATTTGTTGTTGCACAAGCAATTTTTCGATGGCCATGAAGTAGTTAAATTCAGAATCTCTGTAGTCCCGTGCTTCGACATTATCGATTGAGCTGGGACAGTCACTTAGCGTTATTCCTCGTAATTGAAGAGTTTTTTAGGACATTCATTAATGTATTTAATGCTCTTCCAACATTTCCCAAAATAACTAAACTTTTTAAACATTCTAGTATCTATAAAAGAGAATTTATTAACAATTAAAGTTCATTTATGACTTTTGAACGTTAGATATAACATTTTCCTATTCGGAGAATATTTGGCTGTACTTAGCGGGGTTTAACGTTTTAGTTCAGTTATTTTTTAATATTCCGCACCAGTACGGACTCAGGGAAAAAGCTGTAACAATATAAAAACATTAATTTGAAGAGAGTATGAATATAGCACCTTGAATAACCAAACTGAGAGGAGAATCAGTAATGATTGTAAAAAACGACTGGCACCCGGCTGATATTATTGCAGGGCTTAAAAAGCGGGGAACGTCGTTATCTGCTATTTCAAGAGAAGCGGGGCTTGCATCATCCACTTTATCAAATGCTTTGCACCGTCCGTGGCCTAAAGGTGAACAGCTCATTGCTACTGCTTTAAATTGTGAACCTTTCGAAATATGGCCAAGCAGATATTCTAAATGAATTAAAATAAACTTCTCGAAAAAAAGTTAATGAGAAGAGATTAAATGCCTGAAACTTTTCTGATATATTGTGGAAAGTTTTAGGTATGTTCATAGGATTAGAATAGAGTTATTAACGTCGCGTTTTGATGCTTGTCATAATTAATTTTTTTCGGCATCAATTATTTAATATTTTATTATGTGGGAATTCCTCTTTATATCTCTGTTGATTTCACAGATTACCAGATAGGCGTAGTATTACATAAGCGGATGAAACAAAACTTTTTGGGAGGGGAGTAGGATTCTGCTTGGCAGAACCCTAATGACATAGTAACGACAGCGATGCTGTAATTGTTATGCTAAAGGTATATAGGGATTCGTGTTAATAAATCGAGTAGGAGCATAGTTATCATACCCCTTACCCCTGCAATATTCTTTTAACTGGCTTAATGAATTTATTCCTATTTTCTGATAAATGATATGTAGCCTGCTTTGTACCGTTCTATAGGTAATATCTAATTTTCTCGCTATGTCTTTAGCGCTTAGCGATTGTAATGCAAAAAATACTATATCGAACTCTCTATCAGTAAATAAATCAGTTGGTTTGCCAAAAGTTAATGAGTCAGGCTGAATGTTGTTTTCAAAATGATACATGGAATAAATTTCAAGTTTTGTACCGTGACCAACAACCCCAATGCATTTCCCATCCTTCATTAGGGGGGTAACATTGAGCATAAATGGTTGGATCATTTTTTGTTTCCCACCATAAGTCAAGGTGTTTAATACTGGAATGTTTTTTTGACTCGTCATTACAACATCACAACTAGCTTGTATAATATTTTCAAACTCAGACCACGGTGCTGGACACTCACCATCAAGCCTCCCTTCTATATTAAAACCTTTAGGAAGACCGCTGTAATAAATCATTGCATCGTTGGCATAGATGAATCGATGTTCGTTGTCTTTTATAGCCCAAATATCATTGCTGTTTTCCATATATGATATAAAGGCGTCAAAGCTTTTTGAATGAACATCCAGATCCTTGTTTACAGAGAAACTCATCGTGTTATCTTTCATAATTTCACCTATATGATTAAACGGTAAAACTGGAATAACTTCCATGTAAGGTTATCACTTTTGCGACACAATGGATAATTATATTTATGAGTTTTTGGGCACCTATTTGGTGCGGACGATTTTACAAAGGAGCAGTTTCCTGTAATCACCTTCCATATGCTAATATTCTATATTGTGTAAAATTTTTATTAGTAATTATGTTTTTAATGAGTAATTGCAATATGAAATATGCTGGATGGAATGTGAGAGAAACAAGGCTTAAGGTTCTGCCAAGCAGAACCCTAATAGCATAATGACGATAACGGTGTGGTTCATTGTTATACTAGAGGTATATAGGGATTCGGGTTAATAAATCGGGTAGGAGCATAATTATCATATCCCTTATCCCTGCAATATTCTTTTAGCTGATTTAATGAGTTTATTCCTATTTTTTGATAAATAAATTGTAACCTGCTTTGTACTGTTCTATATGTGATGCCTAATTTTCTAGCTATATCTTTAGCGCTTAGCGATTGCAACGCAAAAAATACTATATCGAACTCTCTGTCGGTAAATAAATCAGTTGGTTTGCCAAAAGTTAATGACTCTGGATGAATGTTATTTTCAAAATGATACATGGAGTAAATTTCAAGTTTTTTGCCGTGTCCAACAATGCCAATGCATTCTCCATCCTTCATTAGCGGTGTAACATTGGTCAGAAATGGTTGGATCATTTTTTGTTTCCCACCATAAGTCAAGGTGTTTAATACTGGAATGGTTTTTTGACTCGTCATTACAACATCACAACTAGCTTGTATAATATTTTCAAACTCAGACCACGGTGCTGGACACTCACCATCAAGCCTCCCTTCTATATTAAAACCCTTAGGGAGGCCGCTGTAATAAATCATTGTATCATTGGCATAGATGAATCGATGTTCCTTGTCTTTTATAGCCCAAAAATCGTTGCTGTTTTCCATATACGAAATGAAGGCGTCAAAGCTTTTTGAATGAACATCCAAGTCTTTGTTTACAGAGAAACTCATCGTGTTATCTTTCATAATTTCACCTATATGATTAAACGGTAAAACTGGAATAACTTCAATATAAGATTATCATTTTTACGACACAATGAGTAATTATGTTTATCAGTTTTAAAAGGAGTTTATCTTTTATGCGGATGATTTTACAGAGGAGCAATTTCCTGTAATCATTTTCAATATGCTAATATTCTATATTGTGTGAAATTTTTATTAGTAATTATGTTTTTAATGAATAATTGCAATATTAAATATGCTGGGTGGAGTGTGAGAGAAACAAGGTGTAAGGTTCTGCCAGGCAGAACCCTAATAGTGACGATAACGATGTGGTTCATTGTTATGCCAGAGGTATATAGGGATTCGTGTTAATAAATCGGGTAGGAGCATAATTATCGTACCCCTTACCCCTGCAATATTCTTTTAACTGGCTTAATGAATTTATCCCTATTTTCTGATAAATGATATGTAGCCTGCTTTGTACCGTTCTATAGGTAATACTTAATTTTCTGGCAATATCTTTAGCGCTTAGCGATTGCAACGCAAAAAATACTATATCGAACTCTCTATCTGTAAAAATCTCAGTTGGATTGCCAAATGATAATGATTCAGGAGGTTTATTAATTTCCATATGATACATTGAAAAAATTTCTAGCTTTTTAGCTCTGCCTACTACGCCAATCGACTCTCCATCTTTTATCAAAGGCGTGACGTCCGCCATAAATGGTTGAATAATTTTATCCCTACCGCCATACATAAATGTAATCAAAGTAGGAATGACTTTTTTTTCCTCCATCACTCTACGATCATTAGATTGAATAATATCAGCAACCTCGGACCAATAAACCGGACATTCACTATCCAGTTTACCTTCAACATTAAACTCTTTGGGTAGCCCGCTATGATGAAGTCCATAGTCATTCATATAGATAAATCTCGACTCATTATCTTTTATATACCAGAACTCATTACAGTTCTCCATGTACGATATGAAAGCGTCAAAGCTTTTTGAATGAACATTAAGATCTTTATTTACAGAGAAACTCATCGTTTTATCTTTCATAATTTCACCTATCATGATTAAACTGTAAAACTGTAAAACTGTAAAACTGTAAAACTGTAAAACTGTAAAACTGTAAAACTGTAAAACTGTAAAACTGTAAAACTGTAAAACTGTAAAACTGTAAAACTGTAAAACTGTAAAACTGTAAAAAGCTCCATGTAAGGTTATCACTTTTACGACGCAATGAGTAATTATGTTTAGGGGATTTAAAAGGAGCACCTCTTTGGTGCTAATTATGTTTTTAATGAAGAATTACAATGTGAAATACTTTGGATGAAATGTGAAAAAAGTTAGCTGTTCATGTAATCGGTTTTATGAAGCGTGAAAATGATAATTTTGCATTGATTTTCGATCTTGCTTATAACTGGATAGTAAAATAATTTTGTAGCTCGTGGTCCTATTCACTCAGGTTAAATCATGTGGATTATCGCTTTTCGTGCCATTTGAAAGTAAAGGATTATAGAAACTTTCATTTATTCAAGTAGTAAAACTTTCCCCTCATAAAGCTATCAGTGAAAAATAAGAAAAAATTGGTTTTGTTCGTGCTCATATAAAAAACACCATACCTTAAATATGCCAGTTTAAACTTACTTTATATTACTTTAACCCGTTAAACCACTTGGTAAGTTAATTCACCAGATTTTTAATCATAGTTGATACGAAAACATCCCCTAGTTTTTTAAATGGGTTTGTCAATAGCTTGAGAGAGGGAGAGTTCTCCTGTTTTTTATGCCCGAAAACTTTCATAAAACGTAACGATTTCCTATACCTATAAAGATGTAATAATGTGATGTAACAACAAAAATTTGTATAAAATACCATCTATTACGATTTAATCGGCTAGTTATCGCGCTTTAGATCCCAAAATTTAAAGAACTGCATTTGCTTCCTGGAGAAGACTCCTTATATTCACACGCCTTGTATTTTTTTAACAATTGTAGCAATGGTGGATCAGATATCACCGGCGCTAATGGAGTCACCATGGATGTTTCTGAATCTTTAACCACAGCTATAAGGCCAAATTTTTCGAATAAAAAAGGCTTAATTATTCTGGCTGCTGATATTGCATTACTATTTATTCTACTTAATACGTTACCGTTTGGTGAAAAAGCTAATGCAGGTTTAGCACTAATGGTATTTGTTGGCGTGCTGTGGCTTACCGAAGCTATTCACGTCACTATTACAGCATTATGTATTCCAATTCTGGCAGTTGGTATGGGATTGATGAATACGGGAGATGCGCTGAAATCTTTTGCTAATCCCATCATCTTCCTGTTTTTTGGTGGCTTTGCTCTGGCAACCGCACTCCACATCCAAGGATTGGACAGACTGATTGCTAACCGTCTGCTGATGATTGCCCGTGGACGTTTGTCTGTAGCGGTGATGTTGTTGTTTGGTGTGACGGCGGGTCTTTCCATGTGGATCAGTAACACAGCGACTGCCGCGATGATGCTGCCATTAGTCTTGGGTATTTTGTCTAATCTGGATGCGCGTTCTGAGCGCCATACATTTGTATTTGTGCTGTTGGGTGTAGCTTATAGTGCAAGTATCGGTGGCTTAGGTACTTTGGTGGGAAGCCCGCCAAACGCGATTGCAGCGGCGCAACTGGGTATCGATTTCTTCAATTGGATGAAGTTTGGGGTTCCGTTGGTGGTTATTCTGCTGCCAATGATGGTGGGTGTTATGTATCTGATGCTGCGCCCGAATTTGAATCATAAATTCGACATGAAACTGGAAAAACTGGATTGGACTGGCAAGCGTCTGATGACCATGCTGATCTTCCTATTAACCGTATTTTGCTGGATCTTTAGCACGGTTATCAGTTCTGCCTTAGGGGGCGTGAAAGATCTGGATACCATTATTGCTGTCAGTGCTGCTGTTCTGATTGGTATCACGGGGGTGGCGAGTTGGTCGCAGATTCAGAATAATACCGAGTGGGGTGTGTTGATACTGTTTGGCGGTGGTCTGACTTTAAGCGCTATTTTGAAAAACTCAGGTGCTAGTGAAATCATGGCGAATGGTATGGCGGCTACTTTTGGCGCAAGCCACTGGTTTGTGATTATTGTTGCGGTAGCTGCGTTTATTATCTTCCTGACTGAATTTACCAGTAATACAGCCAGCGCAGCTTTGCTAGTACCGATATTCGCAACCGTTGCGGAAGCGTTGGGGATGCCGGTAATGACGCTGACGCTTATTATCGGATTTGGGGCATCCTGTGCCTTTATGTTGCCGGTTGCCACGCCACCTAATGCGATTGTTTTCAGCTCCGGTCATATTAAACAGACTGAAATGGTCAGAGTGGGTATGGTGCTGAATATTGCCTGTATTGCTATCATCTCTCTGTTTGCCTGGTTATTCTGGTTGTAACTGAAAATTTACTTATGTCCCTCTGGATACAATAATTATTCAATATCCCCATCAAATATATGGTGGGGAAATAAAGCCAGAGGGCGAAGATTCATAGAGAAAGATTTGTCGAACGCGTTAGCCAGAAATCTAATATTGTCAATGTAAGACCGATAACCAATCCTACCGATAACACAATCATGGCTACGGGGGGACCTCCCTTTGCCAGTCCTATCATTGCTAACGGTACCAAGCTCAAAATGCCCAGATTATTGAACGTTTCTGCAAAGGCTAGAACCATACCTTTATTAGCACTTGCTCTTGTCACCAAAACCACTGTACTTGAAGGTGCTCCAGCACCAAGCGCGATTCCCCAAAATATCAAACACCCCAATGAGCCGAAGAGTGTAATTGGAACGAGCATGAAAACTGAGATCACACCAGTTAGTAGCAGACTGACAACGACTAAAGTCGCTTCTTCTCGACCGCAAAGCTTGCGAAGCCAACCTGTTGAGATATTTCCTATACCCAGACCGACACCAAAGGCTATAACGGTCTAGCCGATTTCGGTTGGACCAAATCCGTACTGTTGACGTAAAACTTCTCCCGACAGAAGAAAAGCAGAGACACCGGCACCATTCCAGGCCCCTTTTGCAATGAGTGGCCTGACAATTGACCATTGCCGAAACCAGACTAATTGCTGGCTTATAAGCTCTTTTGATGCCATTTGCGTCGGAAGACAGTAAAACCCTGCGATAAATGTGACGGTGCAGCCAAGCGAGCTAAATAAAAATGGTGCTTGCCAACTAATGAGGTCAGTAAGTATTCCCGCTAAGGCTGGGCCAAATGCAATACCGAAAGTCATGCCAAGCATAACGACTCCCATTGCTCCCGCCTGGTGGTTATAAGGAACGATATCGGCGATCAAGGCAAATACGGTGGGTATGATTACCGCTGATGCTATACCGCCAAAAATTCGCAGTATGATTGCGATTTCAAGAGTGGGTGCAAGAATGATAGCGAGACCATCTACGGCGAAAAACAATAAGGAACCCAGAAGCAATCTGCTCCGATTAACACGATCTGAAAAATATCCGAGTACCGGGGCTGCCAGAGCATAGGAAAATGCATAACCAGACACTAACCAGGATGCTCCGACGGTGGTCGTCCCGAAGGCTACTGCTAAAGGGGTAAGCATAGACGATAACATGAATTCGGTCGCGCCGACGAAGAATACGGTGACTGAAAGGATAAATAAAAACGTGTATTTTGTACTTTGTTCTAAAGTGGATGAATATTGCGTTTTTTTGTTCATAAGATCGATTTAACTCCATATGTATGCCTTATGGATTTCAAGATGGATCGCGACGGCAAGGGAGCGAATCCCCGGGAGCATAGATAACTATGTGACCGGGGTGCGCGAGTGCAGCCAACAAAGAGGCAACTTGAAAGATGACGGGTATAGATAGATATTCGTATATTTTTTGCGATAAAGCGTGATGAACCAGTGACGTAGGAAAGCTGTTGTGAAATACATATTAAGGGAGGCGGTACCAGACCAGATTAAGCAGATGTGAAAATATTAAATATTACAAAGGAGAAAAGGGAAGCGCATTAGTAATATACCCAATAAAGAAAGCGAGCAAGGAATTAATTTATCGGATTAGATATGTCGGATACCGGATATAAGAACGGAGTTTATCCTTTGTGTACATTCTTTTAGCTACAGGAAAGATTAGCTTTGAATCGATATGACAGACACCGATATAAAGGTATCTGTCAGCTCAAATCTGCGTTATGACCTTGATTTATTGTGCTAAGAATATCTACAAAGTGTCATTATCATCATCGTATGTTCGACTCGCTTCCTGGATAACAAACTCTTTAACGGATTGAACTTTGATGGGGCCGTTGGGACCATATTTGTAGACATTACCAGCCAGATCGCTAACTAAAAACATGACATATGACATTCTATCGCACTGCCTATTTCTTTCTGTGCGAGCAACGCCATGTATATTGGCTCGAACATTCGGGATTAAATTTTCTGTCAGCACTTCGATCGAACTACCAAAGTTAATTATTAGGTATCCTGGAACAGGATCAATAGCTAAAAGCTCATCATTTATATAGGCAAGAAGGCCACGTTCAGTTGATCTTAGAACTGTCACCCATCCTGAATCCCGATGAAATTTAGAGCCTCGGGTGGCTTTCTCTGATCGGAAGTGGTTAAACGATAACATCTGGTTTCCTAGCCCTTCTGAAATACCATTGGTGACAAGTTCCCAGTCATGGCGAGGAATACCAACATAAGTTAATACAGAGCGTAGTACACATATACCGACGTGTGCCATATGGTGACCCAGTGTGGCGACCTCTGATGGCATGAGGTTCCAGTGTTCCCGTTCGAGGCGGAACTGTTCCCATTGATCATGTTCTCTGTTGAAATAACCTTCGTATTCGTTGGAAAAAGTATATGATTTGAATCCCGTATAGGGTCGAAGGTCACCTTCTGTGGCGGGTTCAAAGAAGTGGTATGCAAATCGATCACCATATTTAAAATCCATATATGGTGGTGCTTTCAGAAGGAAAAAACCATCCCGGAGGGCTCGATTAAAGCCGTCGTTGTCAGTAAAAATGAGATTATCTCCCTCTAGATAGGAGCGCGCCATGTCTGCTGATTTATATGTTTTTGAGGCTTCGCTTTCCGATGGCATTGGTGGTAATTTCACTGGCGCTCGCGTTGTTGATGAGGTTTTCATAGTCGTAGTCCTTAGGTATAGTGATAGAATTTTTATTTTATTCGTGAATATCTTTGATTTTTTGATGAAATTTGCTAGCCATTCATAATGGTATACAATTTTCTATTCTTATTAGTTCGAAATAAAAGAAGTCTGGAAATTGAACCCGATAAGTTGTATTCAATATAATGTATCTTCACCTAGTTTATTATTATAGTGTATTAATTCGTTTTTTCGTTATACTTATGTCTAAATAATTGTATTTTGTCGATTTTTATTAATTGGTAAATATAATTATTTGTATTTTTACAATTGTTATTAATTTTATTGTAATTATCTACATTGGAGAAAGCATATGAAATTAATTTAATGGTAATTTATAATAAAGAGCTTATCTAACTGCTATTTGTATCTGAATTTATGTTTTTTTAGCATAACTAAGTATTAAAATCATCTTTTTCTTGATGACAGATATATTTGTTATTTTAGAGTTTATCCTTATGGGAATTTATTCCAGACAATGAATCTATATGCCGGGTGAAATATATATTTTTATTTTTATATCATGGAATAATCCTATTAAGATAGGTTTTTAAATGTAAAAAGTATCTTTGCTTATAGGGAAAAACTGTTCATCTACCTTATCTGTTCATTTTTCTTTTTAAAAAGATGCTTAAAAAACAATTTGTTACTTAATTATTATAATCCAAGGTATAAAATTATTATCGTTTTACGATAAGAAAATATTGTTTTGTGGTAATTTTTGGCTATAGTGTGATCATGCTTGATGATAGGGGTAAGTATGACAGACTCTTCAAAATTGGATCGAATGACTAATCTTAGCTTAGTCATGTCTAAATTTTCTCTGTTAGTCATCACGGTGGCTATTATAATTAACATTTTTAGTTGGTTGAAGCCAGAATTGATCCTGGAGAAATACGGACTTGGGTTTTCTCTCACGGAGAGAATATTACCTAATTTTGATATATATTCTTTCAGTTGGTGGCAGCTTACCGGTGGAATTCTCATAACAAGTATCCCGTTGTCATCATTAATATTTAGCTTGTGGGCTTTACATCAACTGTTTAGAAGTTATAGCCAAAGGGATTACTTTTCAAAGAAAACAGCAAGGTATTTAGGATTTTCTGGTTGGGGAGTGATTGGTTGGAGTATGTTAGATATTCTATGTGAGCCTTTGCTAACTTTATGGTTAACGATGAATGAGTCACCGGGGAGTCATTTTATATCAATAAGTTTGACTACCGGCCATTTTGTCGCTTTTTTTATGTCGGCTTGCTTGGCCATAATTTCTCGTATTCTTTATCAAGCCTGTGATATATACGCTGAAAATCAGAGTATTATATAGGGGTACACTGTGTCAATTCATATGACTCTAGATGTAATGATGGCAAAGAGGAAGGTTAAATCTAAAGATCTCGCGTTATTAATAGGAATTACCGAACAGAATCTGTCTTTATTAAAGAAAGGAAAGATTAAGGGAATTAGATTTTCTACTTTAAATGCTATATGTCAATATTTGGAGTGTCAACCTGGAGATATACTGGAGTTTAAAAAAGATTAGTTGGTTAGTGTTAGTTAGTATTGTTAATTGTTATATACCTGTCATCCTTCAAGTTGCCTCTTTGTTGGCTGCACTCACTCACCCCGGTCACATCGTTATCTATGCTCCCGGGGATTCGCTCCCTTGCCGCCGCGATGCATCTTGAAATCCATAAGGTATATCAATTTAGTAAATAAGGAAAAGAGATGAAATTTCTATCATATGCTTTATTGCTTGGTCTGGCTTATATTCCGTTTTCTTTTGCAGAAACATCAGTAAATGATGTTAATAATGAAATTCATGCCAATGAAAAAGGTGCCTTGAGTAAATGTACAGATTTACTTCCCAAAGGGAATTTATATACAATTAGTGTTGTTGGAAAGTCAGATAAGAAAACGGCGAATGTAGATGGAAAATTTAAAGGAAGGTTTGATGTTTCCGATGAAACAAAAAAGCCTTTAGATAAGAAAAGAAGTGAAGAGGTAAAACCTTTTATTCAATGTGTAAAAGATACTGTACTGTGATTTGAGATTTGTTTAAAATTAAGATACCTGAGACACAATCAGCTTTTTTGCAAGTATTTAGTTTGTGGAAGTCCTCAGGTATATTTAATTTAAAAGAGTTTTATTATAAAGTTGATGCAAAAGCTGAGTAATGAAATTATTTCTATGATTTGGATATTTCCTGGTTTTATTTTTATAATGTCCAATCTTCAAGGGGCAAATCCGGTATCATTGAGAACGCTTTATCGTTCGTTACCATAGTGATCCTTCGGCTGAGTGCGAGAGCGGCGATAAGTTGATCGAGTGCTCCCATAACTTTCCCTTTCTTTTCCATAGTCGCTCTCTAGAGTGCCGCAGCTTATAAACTTTAATGGAATCTAAAAAGGCGTGTACCGTGATTACTTCACTCCAGCAAACGGATCACGATTTGCTATTCCTTGCTGTCGTTCATCAGCATCTAGAAATGTTGAAGGTACAGTTGTCTTTATCAAGTAAATTGAAAAAATGCTCTAAATTATCTGGTTTGGCTGGTTGTTTTGACAGGATAATATTACCGTTATCGTCTCGACGGATATATATACCCGTCATCTTTCAAGTTGCCTCTTTGTTGGCTGCACTCACTCACCCCGGTCACATAGTTATCTATGCTCCCGGGGATTCGCTCCCTTGCCGCCGCGATGCATCTTGAAATCCATAGGGTATACACGGTCTGTGTCAAACTCAAATTCGACGGGTAATCTTACCGCTTGATTCCGGCCATTTTTAAATAGTTTTGCGATTCTTTCCATTGTAATCTCCTTCTCTAATCATATGCTAAAGCATAGGCCACAAGCAGGCATATATCAAAGCATATGTTTTAGTATGCTGGCCTAAATGAGGGCCCTTTTCCAAGCGGACCCCATTTACCAAGGAGGAGTGGTAAATGGAGCGACGGGCTGCTAGCAGCGTACGGTAATATTAGCGGTTGGCCCAAGGCGTGAGAAATCAGGCCTATTAGTAAGCAGGTTTATGGTTTCCGCTTGAATTTAGACCATTATTTGTTTCGGGAGTATTTTCCCAGACAGTCAATTTCTCCCTGGCTCATTACTTATCGACTTTGTTTTTTCTCTGTGTAAAGGTAATGAAAGAAATACTGATATCATTGAACTGCATAAAGTCAAATTCTTAAAGGCTGTAATACCTAATCACAACTATACGGTATCATTCAGGGTTGATAGAGGCGAAATGTCAGGTGACTTTTTTATCTATGCTGAAAATGGTGAACGCCGTGTTAATGGTAACTTCTCCTTATCCAGGTATTGTCATGAATGGTTTGTTTAAATTTGTTATTTCTCTGATTCCTTGGGATTTCTATTCTTATGTGATGTCTACTTCATTAACCTTAGAAACAACATTTTCCATCTGGTGGCTGCCATTAATTTCTCACTATCCCGCAAGTTTCCGTTACGCTATTTTGGATTTTTTTAATAAATGGAATAATAAGCTATTTTCTTGTATCAAGGGTAAATTCTCGCTTATACTCTTTAAGTTTTGTTATTTTAGCCATGCTCTCCTCTAAGTATTTACCAACAATGATGAGAGAGTATTACAGAAAAAAATATAAATCACCTAAGTTAGAAGTTTCTCATACGAAGAAGATTAATGGAGAATAACATGTCACTCACCGTCATTATAGAAGACACACCTATTTGGGTGTGGATCCTTCTTGTATTGCTTGTTATGAGAGGAATTAGTGCTCTGTCCGATCGTGAAATGCGCGTAGAACGCATTTTCTTATTGCCTATCGTGTTTTTAGTCTGGGGAGTGCATAGCGTCCTCTGCAAAACCTACTTCTCAGATTTATCATTAATGACGATGGGAGTAGGCCTAGTTGTCGGCATTGCTATTGGTTGGATATTGTGGAAATCCCTACCACGATTAAGAGAAAAACCTGATAGCACTTTAATTATCCGTCCAGGTACTTCGCTGACGCTGGTGCTGATTGTGACTACTTTTGTGAGCAAATTTATTATGACAGCTATGTTAAGTATTCATCCAGTGTTGCTGCATTCATTATATTATAATCTGCTGTTCGGCCTATTAAGTGGCGTTCTTGACGGTGTTTTCTGGGGGGGAACGCTGAATCTTTTTATTTCATGGTATAAGAATAGGAATGAAAGCACATAATTAACATTACCTCTGCTTACATAATACGTATATTATCACTCGCTTTTTAGTTGGAACGTATAGGAAATTAATCCTGATACCACTTCCAACAAGAAACCAAGCTGACAAGGTATCTGTCAGCTCAAATCTGCTTTATTGTGCAGAAAATACCTACAAAGCGTTATCATCATCGTATGTCCGATTCACTTTTTGGGTAACAAACTCTTCGACGGATTGAACTTTGATTGGGCCGTTGGGACCATATTTGTAGATATTGCCAGCCAGATTGCTGACTAAATACATGACATACGACATTCTATTGGGTTGTCCATTGCGTTCTGTACGAACAACGCCATGCACATTGGCCCGAACATTCGGCATTAAATTTTCTGTCAGCACTTCGATCGAACTACCAAAGTTAATTATTAGGTATCCTGGAACAGGATCAATAGCCAAAAGCTCATCATTTATGTAAGCCAGTAGGCCACGTTCAGTTGATCTTAAGGAGGAAAAAACCATCCCGGAGGGCTCGATTAAAGCCGTCGTTGTCAGTAAAAATGAGATCATCTCCCTCTAGATAGGAGCGCGCCATATCTGCTGATTTATATGTTTTTGAGGCTTCGCTTTCCGATGGCATTGGTGGTAGTTTGATTGGTGTTCACATTGTTGATGATGTTGTCATAGTGATAGTCCTTAGATGTGGTAAAAGAACTTTTGTTTATTCTTTTGTATCTCGGCAATGTATGTTGCCGATATTACATGTAGTGCTTATTATGTGAATCTACCTATACCCGTTATCCTTCAAGTTGCCTCTTTGTTGGCTGCACTCGCTCACCCCGGTCACATAGTTACCTATGCTCCCGGGGATTCACTCCCTTGCCGTCGCGATGCATCTTGAAATCCATAGGGTATAGTGTATTAATCTGTTTTTTCGTTATATTAACGTCTGGATAATTATATTAATAAGTTTATTTGTTAAAACGCCATTTGTTAAAACATTAAGTAACTATTTGGCAAAGTAATTGATATTGATTATTAACTATCCTAGCTGATTTTTTGAATATTACAAGAATTTGATGATTTATATATGAAAAATAATAAAAATATAAATGGCGATAATAGGGTCATGTTTTTTAATCGGTTGTTAATATGAAAGTTTTATAAATGACTTGGTTATGTTTTATTGTTAAATGTGATAGTTTATCAATGATATTTTTATAATTTCCATTAATTCTATTAATTAATATTTTATCGTGATTATATTGTTATATTATTTAAATGCGATTTCTTAAATAGTATGTTTAACATCTTGCAATATTGATAATTAAGTCGATTTTAATGATTGAGTGTTATATTTATCAATTGATTATATGATTTCCTTGCACTGTTTATCAATTTGTTTGATTTCGGAAAGAGTAAGCTAGGGTTTATTCCACTAAATATGAAAAATGGCCCTAAGAGAGGGCCGTCTATTATATTTCTTTAACAACAAATAGTTGCAGGAAAAGTTTTAAACTTCATCATAATATTCATTGATATAAAGCGTTAGTTCAATTCCTGGCTTGATATCTGTTGTTTTTATACCATCGTTCCAGTTCATTAAATCCTTAATATTGATGCCATGACGTTTAGCAATACTGGCAATTGAGTCGCCTTGGCGTACACGGTAAATAATAGCATTGTCATTATTTACTCTTAATAATTGTCCAATTTTTAACAATCTGGCGGTTTTCAGATTATTCAGGCGCTGTAATTCACGGATGGAAACATTAAATCGCTTTGCAATAGCGGATAATGTATCACCTGAACGAACTTTATATTGGTTTTGTTTACTCAGTCGGCGGTTGTTTTTAGCAACTTCTTGACGAATATTGCTCAAAACTGTTTTATTGGCCAGCGAGTTTTTAAACTGATCAACTTTTGCCTTTGGCAGCATGATGTAATGTGGACCGTTCGGCGATGTCACTCCTCGCTTATACCCAGGGTTGTAGGCTTTAATTGATGTCAGGGACATGCCCGCCAGTTCTGCGGCTTGAGACAGCGTGATTTGTTGACCGACATCAACCTGATCAAGCGCCCGCTGATTATTGGATTTTGGCAGCGTAATGCCATATTTATCACTGTTACGGATGACATCACTGAGTGCCAGAACTTTAGGTACATAGAGCGAGGTCTCCCGTGGTAGTGATAATGACCAGAAATCCGTTGGCTTGCCTTTTACTTGGTTTTCTTTTATTGCACGCATAACACGGCCTTCGCCGCTGTTATATGCAGCAATAGTCAATAACCAGTCACCATTGAACATTTTATTCAGGCGTTGTAACAGATTCAGGGCGGCAGTTGTTGATGCGGCAACATCCCGACGTGCGTCGTACCATTTATCCTGAGTAAGACCGTAATTGCGACCCGTATCCGGGATAATTTGCCACAGACCAGCGGCCTTAGCGCGTGAGGTAGCATGCGGGTTAAAAGCACTCTCCACTATGGGTACCAATACCAGTTCCATCGGCATATCGCGTTGCTTGATCTGCCTGACTATCCAGTACATATACGGTTCAGCCCGTAAAGTTACATCGTGGAGATAGCTCTTGTTTTTCAGGTAATAATTTCGTTGTTCACGTACCCTGTAGTTATCAGGGATCTTCATCTTCAACTCATCACGGATGTATCCCCACAGCTCACGCTGAGCGCCAGAATCATCCTCTCCCCAGTAGGCAGTACGCTGATTGGTATCATCAGTTGCTATCTTGCCTGTCTTTAGACTCGTTGAAGACGAATTCTGTGCCCGTTGTCCGGCTGTCGTCGACCAATCAGGCCCTGATTGACAGCCAACCAGCAAGACAGATGCGAACAGAATCGCTTTTGTCTTCATAATTAATTTTTATGGTCGCTTAAAAGACGACCAATAATACTTATCTTGGTTTGATATAGCAACTCTCTAAATCAAAATTGATCTTTTTGTCTTCTTAGTTGACGGAAAACGGCGGAAAGCGGTTGAGAGTTGGGTGTAATTCCAATATTTCTTTGTAAATCAATATCATCACATTTTAAGAAAATATTGATTTTTTTCTCAGTTTGTAATGTGGTTGGTGTTGTTGGTTGATTATTTTCCCTCATTCTGATTACTTTTTGCTGGTATTCGCTAATAATCTGATTGGGTAAAACAGTATAAGCAAATTTCATATTAGAAACGGTATATTCATGGGCGCAACAGATCAGTGTATCATCGGGCAGCTCAGCGATTTTTCCGATAGATGTATACATCTGCTCAGCGGTGCCTTCAAAGAGACGTCCACAGCCACCAGAGAACAAGGTATCCCCACAAAAGAGATAAGGCGCTTGATAAAAAGCAATGTGCCCCAGAGTATGGCCTGGAACATCGATGATCTGGAAAGAAAAGTGACCGAAATTGATGCTATCACCGCCACATACTATCATGGTGGCACCTTTGTTCTGGGTTTCTGCTGGGCCGTATACTAGTAGCTCAGGGAATTGATCAATAATTCCAGGGACGCCACCAACATGATCGTGATGATGATGGGTAAGTAAAATTGCATCGGGTATCCAGCCGCGAGATTCCAAGGTATCAAGAACAGGTTGTGATTCTGCCGGATCAACGATGACAACATGTCTATTCTCATCACAAAGTAACCAAATGTAATTATCTGAAAGGGCCGGAATGCTGATAAGCTCCATTGTATACCTCTTATTAACAGCGGGTTATAAGGAAAAGAAGCCATGAAATCTGCACATACAATACAGAATATAAATCCCCCGGCTTCTTGGGCTGATTTACCTTGGGGGGAGTATTACCGTGCCGCTTTGGAGCACCAATTACAACCCTGGTGGCCGAAAATATTTGGTTTCCATCTGCTGAAAGTCGGTAATTTGAGTGCTGAAATTGACAGTAATGGCTGTCCGATTTTTAATCAGATTAATGTCGGTAGGGAAGGCAAGAATATGCAGGTGATTAGCGATCCTTACCATCTGCCGTTTGAAGAAAAGTCCGTTGATGCTTGCTTACTGAGTCATATGTTGGCTTACAGCGCTGATCCCCATCGTCTTTTACGGGAAGTTGACCGGGTGATGATTGATGATGGCTGGCTCATTATCAGTGGTTTTAATTCATTGAGTCTGCTTGGTTTGGGGAAATTAGTACCGGGATTATGGCGTCATCAACCCTATTGCAGCCGGATGTTTTCCATGATGCGCCAACTTGATTGGTTGAGCTTGCTTAATTATGAAGTGGTGTATCGTGACAGCTTTCAAGTATTGCCCTGGCGAAATGAAACAGGTTTTTCTAATCGGCACTTGTCTGTATTAGGCTGTGTCAGTCTGATTATTGCCCGCAAGCGCACACTGCCATTAACACTAAGTCAGAGAAAAGTGACGCGATTAAAACCTAAATTGGGCAATGCCGTTGGCGTAACAAAATGTTACCGAAAGCGTAATTAATCTCTATTTTCGAGATATCCCGCGTCGGTTTCTGTTGGTGAGTTTGCTGCGGCACGGGCCAGTTCATCACAACGCTCATTTTCATCATGTCCGGCGTGGCCTTTGACCCATTGCCAATCAATGTCATGGCGGCTAATGGCTTGATCGAGACGCTGCCATAAATCGACATTGCTGACAGGAGATTTATCTGCTTTACGCCAGCCGCGTTTTTTCCAGTTATGGATCCATTGTGTAATGCCTTGACGCACATATTGGCTGTCGGTGGTTAAGACAATTTTGCAAGGGCGAGTCAGCGTTTCCAGGCCAATAATTGCCGCCATGAGCTCCATTCTGTTGTTTGTTGTACGATAAAAACCTCCGCTAAGGTTTTTTTCGTGTTGTTGATAACGTAATAACACACCGTAGCCTCCAGGCCCCGGATTGCCGAGACAAGATCCATCGGTGAAAATTTCTACCTGTTTGCTCATATCTGGTAGACTCTTCTTATTCAATTCAAAACCCTAAGTCTGACACAAAAAGGCATTATGAGCACTGTAATTACACGACAAGTTGTCCTTGATACCGAAACGACTGGTATGAATAAATTAGGTGTTCACTATGAAGGACACAAAATTATTGAAATTGGGGCCGTGGAGCTTGTTAACCGTCGTTTAACGGGTCGCCATTTTCATGTCTACATTCGACCGGATAGATTGGTCGATCCTGAAGCATTTGAAGTGCATGGGATCAGTGATGAATTTTTGCAGGATAAGCCGCTGTTTGTTGACATTGTAGATGAGTTTATTGAATTTATTCGCGGGGCTGAATTGATTATCCATAATGCTCCCTTCGATATCGGCTTTATCGATTATGAGTTTGGCAAGCTGAATCGTGATATTCCGCCAACTGCGGATTTCTGCAAGATTACTGATAGCTTACAACTTGCAAGAGGGTTATTTCCGGGGAAAAGAAATAACCTTAATGCGTTATGTGATCGTTATGATATAGACAATTCTAAACGAACCTTACATGGGGCGTTACTCGATGCTGAGATATTGTCTGATGTCTATTTGATAATGACAGGCGGGCAGACTTCTCTTGCCTTTTCAATGGAAGGGGAGGTTGCTGGCGGTGCGAATGTTTCTGAAATACAGCGTATTACCCGGTCTCAAACGGCATTAAAAGTTATTTATGCAACGGATGAAGAGCTCGCGGCACATGAATCCAGGTTGGATTTAGTGGAGAAGAAAGGCGGGAGCTGTTTATGGCGTATGAATTCTGGACAAAGCTAATATAAAATTGCAGATAAATTACCTTTTTGGGTGAAAAGTTGATCAGGCGCGCCGCTTTGTTATAAAAAATATTGACGGAATGATCTTGGATTCGTAATATTCACCTTGTTCTCAACCAGAACACTGCGCGGTGCGGTAGTTCAGTCGGTTAGAATACCGGCCTGTCACGCCGGGGGTCGCGGGTTCGAGTCCCGTCCGCACCGCCAAAGATTCCGAAGCCCTGGGTAGTTGCCCGGGGCTTTTTCATTCGTACTTATATCATTCAGTAATCTCTCGATAATAGACAATGATGAAATTGCATTGAAATAAGACATAGAGACGCTACCAGCTTTCTATAGTGCTTGTTTCTGCAATTCTTATTAGGAATTTATTTTCTTTACCAGGTTTATAGCGTGATGGCCAAATATCCGATGGATGTAAACCCAATTCAGTGGCAATTAATGCTTCTCCCTTTGGCCACGGGCGATGTAATGCATTACTCAATGTCGATGATGCTAATCCGGCTTTTCGGGAAACGGCTGAAAGATTTGTTCCTTGTTTTCTCAGTGCTGCAATAATATCTGCCGGATGCCAGTCTTGAATATCCATGAATAATCTCCAAATTTTAATTGTGAGAAAAACATTGATAATAGATAAATTATCAATGTCTTGCTGTTTGGTAGTAATTAGGTGCAGATTAT
Organism: Photorhabdus bodei; assembly: GCF_003287735.1. Taxonomy (GTDB): domain Bacteria; phylum Pseudomonadota; class Gammaproteobacteria; order Enterobacterales; family Enterobacteriaceae; genus Photorhabdus; species Photorhabdus kayaii. The sequence continues at coordinate 30,478 of NZ_NSCM01000045.1, forward strand.
CAATGAAGATTAATTGAATTGGCTATCGGAGATAATACTGAATAATGGTATCGATTGTTTTATAGCAAAATATGACCTATATATTGAAGGTGTTTTTTCTGGATGTAAAGAGTATTATTATTTTCTTTGAAAAATATTATTGGTTTAATAACTTAAATAGCTAATAATTTCTGACGAATATTTTCACTCTGTTTTTCATACAATTTATTAATGATTTTGTATTCACATAATAAATGCAGTGAAATTGCTTGTTTTTTGTAAGCCACGACCCGAAATTCTATTCCATATATACTCAAGATACTTCAAAGTGCATGTTTGAAAAACGATTATGTTGTTGAATTTAAATGTTTTTATGTCTGACGACTCAAGCATCTTGAAGTTCATTCGGTATATCATCTGGTTGAGTCGTGGTAATAATCAAATTTCTTATATATTCATAGTTGGCTTTTATACCCTATGGATTTCAAGTTGCATCGCGACGGCAAGGGAACGAATCCCCGGGAGCATAGATAACTATGTGACCGGGGTGAGTGAGTGCAGCCAACAAAGAGGCAGCCTGAAAGATGACGGGTATATAATATTGTCGCCTTATAATAACTTTAATATAAAGATGATGTTTATGAGTAAGGGAATAAAAATCTCTCTGGTATATAAAGGTTAAAATTATTCATACGGCAGTACTCCTCAAATTGAGAATCAGAGTTAATTTTTAGTTTTTGATATGTTTTTTCTATCTGGTCTTTTACTGATTGATAAGGAATATTGAGTCTCTCACTGATTTCCCTTTTGCTGTGTTTTGCCAGAAATAGAAAAATAATTTCCCATTCTTGTTGGGAAAATTGTTCTGAGGGAGAACAAAACATAATGGAAGGCGGTAGTTTCCCATTGAAAAATTCTTTTAAAGCAAGCGCTTTTGCTTTCCGTCCATGAAAAATAATGCCAATACATTCATTATCTTCATTATAAAATGGGAATTTCTCGAAAAAATAGGAAGAAAGATGTTTTTCCTTGCCAAACCTATGTGTCTCTAATGAGGATATACTTTTTTCCAAACGCATGACAGTTCTGTCATGTCGTTGAAATTGCTCTTCAAAGATTGCTCCTGCCCAAGGTAATTCACAATCAAAACGCCCTTCGACGTTTAAATTAAGTGGGATATCTTGTAGCATAGCCATTGCTTTATTTTCATAAATAAAGCAAGTGCTTTTATCTTTAATTCCCCAAGGATCATGGCTATTTTTTATGGTGTTTATTATTTGTGCTGATATGTTATTTGCTGTTTTCATCTGTTTTATTTACCACATTATATAAACATTTTACTTCCCGGTTTTAAAAATCTCTCAGGAACATAGAGATCAAAATCATTAAGGCGGCAGTATTCATCCAACTGTTGACCAGAGTTAATACCAATTTTCTTGTATATCCGTAACATATGCGTTTCTACCGTGCGATAAGAGATATTCAGTATTCGCCCGATTTGTTTACTGGTATATCTCTGTAGAAATAGAAAAATGACATCCCATTCCCGTTGAGTAAATAGCTCAGAAGGTGGCTGGAACATGATAGAAGCGGGAAGTTTACCATGAAAAAAGCGTGTCAGAGAAAAGGCTTCGGCTTTCCAGGCATGAAAAATAACGCCGACACATTGATTATCCCCATTATAAAAGGGAAATTTTTCAAAGAAATAGGAGGAAAGTAGTTTTTCTTTACCATATAAATGGGTTTCTAATGAACAGATTCTTTTTTCTGCTTGCATTACTGCTCTGTCATGGATCTGAAATTGTTCTGCAAAAGCGGCTCCTTCCCAAGGTAGATCATTGTCTAGACGTCCTTCTACATTAAAACCGCGGGGAAGATCGCGCAACATAGCCATTGCCTTGTTTTCATAAACAAAACGGGAGTTTTGATCTTTTATGCCCCAGGGTTCATGACTGGTTTCCATTAGATTAATAATTTGAGGCGATACGGTTAATTTTTTATAGCTCACAACATAATTCCTATCATTATTAGAAAAATATCTGGGTTTTAGATTTGAATTAATAGAAACTTACAACTCTTGGCTGCCAATAGTGACGAATCTTTCTGGAATATATAGGTCAAACTTATTTGCTTTGCAGAAATCTTCTAATTTTATATGCAGCGGTAGATTAAATTTTTGATAAATTGACTGAATATGATGAATGGTATCTTCTGTGCTTATCATTAATTCTTCGCTGATACTCTCTTCATCCGGTGTGCGAAGGGCCAGAAAAAGAACTTCCCATTCAGTTTGGGTTAGTATGTCGTTAGGCGGTGTAAATTCCAAAGCCGCTGGAGATGATTTTTCATGATAGTAAGCAGTAGAAAAGTTTTGGACTTTGGACATGTGAAACGTGATGCCGATGCAGTTCCCATTTTCATCACAAAGTGGGTATTTATTACAGAGATAGGTTTGTTTGACTTTATTTCCCCCAAAAAGGTGAGTCTCAAGTGAAGTGACTGTTTTCATGGTTTGCATCACTTTTTGATCCTGACGACAATATTCTTCTGTATATTCTGCAATAGGTGAAGGTAATTCGTCCGTTGCAAGCCCTGCAATATCGAAATCTTCAGGCAAATTGAGCAGTTGGTAAAAAGCAGGATTTGCGTATATAAATTTTGATTGGCGATCTTTAGCGCCCCACGGCTCATTACTTTTTTCCCACATGTAAATTAATTGCGGAGTGATATTATTTGGTCTGTTTTTGATATTTGACATGGAAGTGCCCTAGCTGTTAATTAAGTAATCATCTGTATGTCTATTTTATGTGTTCTATTTAAAATAACCTGATTGTATAATGGATTGCAATAATTAATTCGCAAAAAAAATAATATTTTTTTTATTTTATCCATATCTGTTAATTAAATTACTTATTATTTTAGGTAAAAATGTTATCATATAAGAAAATATAACCATAAGTATTATTTTATTTTAAATTGTTTATTTGTTTATTTGTTTATTGATATTAAAATAATATTGATTTTTGATTGGTGTTTTTTTACGTATTCACTATTGATAAATTAAATTATTAAGAGAACATTGCCCTATAATTCGGAACAATATAAAAAATCAATTTAGTTGCTGAAAATTACCATAAATCAAGAATGTGTCGCCTCTTAATTGGTTATTTTATCTCTTGATTTGCAACTAATATACCCTATGAATTTCAAGATGCATCGCGACGGCAAGGGAACGAATCCCCGGGAGCATAGCGAACTATGTGACCGGGGTGAGCGAGTGCAGCCAACAAAGAGGCAGCTTGGAAGATAACGGGTATAGCGGTGTTTAATTAATTTACCCCTTTATATGAACAGTGAGTTTGTTTATTACTTTGATGATGCTGAAATTCATTGTAGAACAGTAAGGTAAATCAAAGAATTGTCGTTCAGATGAAATTAAGATAGTTTCCTGATATTTGGCTTTAAAGATTGCGGTTTGTGTGCTGTGCTGAGAAAATTATTCCCCTAAACGTTTTTATCCCACTTGGAGTAGAAAATGACCACTCGTAAAACCCTTGCTAATGCTATTCGCTTCCTGAGCATGGATGCTGTGCAGAAAGCAAAATCAGGGCACCCTGGTGCGCCTATGGGAATGGCTGATATCGCTGAAGTTTTATGGCGTGATTATTTGAATCATAACCCAACTGATCCACATTGGGTCGATCGTGATCGTTTTGTATTGTCTAACGGTCATGGTTCTATGCTGATTTATAGCCTGTTGCATCTCACCGGTTATGGTGTTTCAGTTGATGATCTGAAAAATTTCCGTCAGTTACACTCTAAAACCCCAGGCCATCCTGAGTATGGCTATACTCCAGGCGTAGAAACTACGACAGGTCCTTTAGGGCAGGGGATTGCCAACGCAGTAGGTTTTGCGATTGCTGAACGCACTCTGGCCGCGCAATTTAACCGTCCTGGTCATGAGATCGTTGACCATAATACTTATGTCTTTATGGGTGATGGCTGCATGATGGAGGGCATTTCTCATGAAGTTTGTTCTCTGGCAGGAACATTAAAGCTAGGCAAGTTGGTTGCTTTCTATGATGACAATGGTATTTCCATTGATGGTCATGTTGAAGGCTGGTTTACGGATGATACGGCAAGCCGTTTTGAGGCTTATGGTTGGCATGTGATTCGCGGTGTTGATGGTCATAATGCAGATTCAGTTAAAGCGGCTATCGAAGAAGCACGTAAAGTTGCTGATAAACCTTCTCTGCTAATGTGCAAAACGATTATCGGTTTTGGTGCGCCAACCAAAGCGGGGACCCATGATTCTCATGGCGCGCCATTGGGTGATGCGGAAATTGCCGCGACTCGTGAAGCACTAGGTTGGAATTATCCGGCATTTGAAGTTCCAGCGGAAATCTATTCTGAGTGGGATGCAAAAGAAGCTGGCAATGCGAAACAAGCCGCTTGGAATGAAAAATTCTCTGCCTATGAAAAAGCGTATCCTGAATTAGCCGCTGAATTCAAACGTCGTACCGGTGGCGAATTACCGGCAAACTGGGAAGCTGAATCAAAAGCATTTATCGAGCAGTTGCAAGAAAATCCGGCCAATATTGCCAGCCGTAAAGCATCTCAGAATGCCTTGGAAGCTTTTGGTAAGGTGTTGCCTGAATTTATGGGGGGATCTGCTGATTTGGCACCAAGTAACCTCACGATGTGGTCAGGTTCTAAGCCGTTGAACGAAGATCAGGCAGGTAACTACATCCATTATGGCGTTCGTGAATTTGGCATGTCAGCCATTATGAACGGTATCGCTCTGCATGGTGGTTTTGTGCCTTATGGTGCAACCTTCTTGATGTTCGTTGAATATGCCCGTAACGCGGTGCGTATGGCGGCATTGATGAAAATTCGCAGCATTTTTGTTTATACCCATGACTCAATTGGTTTGGGTGAAGATGGTCCGACTCACCAGCCAGTAGAACAGCTTGCCAGTTTGCGTGTGACACCAAATTTGAGCACATGGCGCCCATGTGACCAGGTTGAATCTGCGGTGGCGTGGAAATATGCTATCGATCGTAAAGCAGGCCCATCAGCACTTATTTTCTCTCGTCAGAATCTGGCACAGCAAGAACGTACTGCTGAGCAGTTGGCTAATATCGAGAAAGGGGCTTACATCCTGAAAGATTGTCAGGGCCAGCCAGAACTGATTTTGATCGCAACGGGTTCAGAAATTGAATTGGCGGTGGAGGCTTACAATCAATTGATTGAGGAAGGTCGTCAGGTGCGCATAGTCTCCATGCCGTCTACTGACGCTTTTGATAAGCAAGATGCTGCATACCGAGAAGCGGTTCTGCCTGCTGCGGTTTCTGCACGTGTTGCAATCGAAGCGGGTATCGCCGATTACTGGTTTAAATATGTCGGTATGAATGGCGCTATCGTTGGTATGAATACATTTGGTGAATCAGCACCTGCTGATCAACTGTTTAAAACGTTTGGTTTCACTGTAGAGAATGTAGTCGCTAAGGCTAAAGCTCTGCTGAAATAATGAGTAAATTCATGAATGAGCGCACCTGAGGTAAATGTTGAGCGGGTGCGCTCTTTTTCTGTACGATGCCGTTATTGAAGATGGATTTGTGACGGTTTTCCTCGGCTTATGCCACGCAAATTCCAGGGACGGCTACTTTTTGGAATACGTGAGGCGAACCGACAATCCCATCAGGATACTTGGCGAGTTTCTCCTTGAATTCAGGGTCCGTGAACGCGGCGCGGAAACGCTCCAGACTCTCCCAAATGGCGTAGTTCATGAATGTGCCACTGCCAGCGATTCCGCGATGTAATTGTGCGGAAATCAGTCCTACCTTAGACCGGAAATATTCTGCATCTTCCTTCCAGGTTTCTATTAGGGTGTCAGCCATTGAGGGATCAACATGAAATATGTTCACCAGCACGATGGAGCCATCGGTGTTCGAAAATAACTGTTCCCGCAGGGTTACGTGGGTGTCCATTTCTTCTAGCTTGACCATTTCTATCTCCTGAAAATTATGTGTTTATATTTATGTTTGTATTGCTATCCTGCCGAGGCGAGTCGCGTGATTTACGCGGCTTTTGATGGCAACAATATGTCAACGTAGAGACAAACGCGTTCCACCAATTACATGCTGTTTCCACGTTGTATTTTGTTTAACTGTTTGGTAACTCTTTGTCGTTATTAACAAACGAATCCGTAGCGCTATGTCGTGTATTTGGCACTGGTGACTCTTCCAGCTTCGTCTCTAGGCTTATCAATGTGTTTAATGTCACTTTTAGCTCGTTAGGATCAGAGGATTGCACCAGTGATCCGACCCATTCAGCTTCCAGCGATATCGCCGCATCAAAAGTACGCCAACCAAGCTCGGTCAGTTGATAGAGTGGTGAGCGTTCATGCCGAGGGTTAGTGATGGTTTTCACCATTCCTGAACTCAGCCCGAGATTCAATTGCTTTTGCACTCCTTGGCGTGTGATACCCATTGCGGCGGCAATCTGAGGCGCGGTAAGTGGATGTGGTGCGTGCGCAATCGCACCAAGTACTTGCCATCTTGCACTCGTGATTCCTAACGGGGCAACGAGCTGATCCCCTTTAGAGAGCAGTAAGGCGTTGAGCCGAAATACCGCCAATGTGATCTCAGTGAATACCTCAAACGCTGAAGTTTTCTCGGTTGACACGATTTACTTCCTTTTCCTTAAATACATCAAAAAACGACAACCAGTTTCCACTTATTGAGATTAGATGTCAATATTTCAACAAGTGATATTGATGATCAATGTCGCAGTTGTGAGTAAATAACTGTGGGATTGTTTCTTTCTGCTTGCTTAAAGTTCGATATTTTCACTTCGTAGGTTGATCACTTTTTACTATTACTATTCGATTATTATTGCTATCAATTTCCTTTTCCCGTAACCTCATTATTTATAGCTGAATCGTTTCATTTTGTTATTTGAAGCGGTTTTTTGTGCTTGGTTTTAATAATTTTGTGATAAACAATCAGTACATGAGTGATTGAGTCGGTTATTCTAAGCGGTTGCGTGGTAATAACTATATTCAGGGAGTAACATGACAATTAAGGTAGCAATAAACGGTTTCGGCAGAATAGGGCGTAGTATTTTACGTGCTCTTTATGAGTCTGGACGTCGAGCTGAAATTGCGGTTATTGCTGTTAATGAGCTGGCAGATGCTGAAGGAATTGCTCACTTGCTGAAATATGACTCTAGTCACGGCCGTTTTGCTTGGGATGTGCGTCTGAATAATGATGTGTTGCAGGTTGGTGATGATAATATTCGCTTGTTTCATCAACCTGATATATCGATGTTGCCTTGGCAAGAACTGGGGATTGATATTGTTCTTGATTGCAGTGGGATTTATGGCAGCAGAGCTGATGGCGAGGCACATCTTGCCAGTGGCGCCAAAAAAGTGCTGTTTGCTCATCCGGGGGGTAATGATTTAGATGCGACTGTGGTTTATGGTGTGAATCAGCACTTACTGACAGCAGAGGATTGCATTGTGTCCAATGCTTCCTGTACCACTAATTGCATTATTCCCATCATTAAATTATTGGATGATGTATTTGAGATTGAATCGGGTACAGTGACAACCATTCATGCCTCAATGAATGACCAACCGGTGATTGATGCTTATCACAAAGATTTACGGCGTACTCGGGCTGCTAGTCAGTCTATCATTCCGGTGGATACTAAGCTGGCCGCAGGGATAACCCGGATTTTTCCAAAGTTCTGTGACCGTTTTGAAGCTATCTCCGTGCGTGTACCAACGATTAACGTTACAGCTATCGATTTGAGTGTTACGGTAAAATCTTCAGTAACTGTTAAGAAAATCAACGAATTAATGCAAAAATCAGCAGCTACTTCATTTCGTGGTATAGTTGACTATACCGAATTGCCGTTAGTCTCAACGGATTTTAACCACGATCCCCACAGCGCGATTGTTGATGGCACACAAACGCGAGTCAGTGGGCAACATCTGATTAAGACATTAGTCTGGTGTGATAATGAGTGGGGATTTGCTAACCGAATGTTGGATACAACGTTAGCAATGGCTGCTATGGGTTTCAAATGATCTGTTGTTGATCGACGGTCCATAATAGATCCGCACACGGCGCAAGATTAAATAATTTAGAGAATCAATGAGAGGATTCACCATGTCTGTAATTAAGATGACCGATTTAGATCTGGCGGGTAAGCGTGTTTTGATCCGCGCTGACCTGAACGTTCCGGTAAAAGATGGCAAAGTCACCTCTGATGCGCGTATCCGTGCTTCCTTACCGACCATTGAGGCAGCATTAAAACAGGGTGCCAAAGTCATGATCACTTCTCACCTTGGCCGCCCTACTGAAGGCGAATGCAATGAAGAATTCTCGCTGAAACCAGTAGTAGACTATCTAGAAGAGAAATTATCTTTCCCCGTTCGACTGGAAAAAGAGTATCTGGAAGGCGTGGATGTTGCGGAAGGTGAACTGGTTGTGCTGGAGAACGTTCGCTTTAATAAAGGTGAGAAGAAAGACGACGAAACCTTGGCTAAAAAATATGCTTCCCTGTGTGATATTTATGTCATGGATGCATTTGGTACTGCTCATCGTGCACAGGCTTCTACTCACGGAGTGGCTAAGTTTGCTCCTGTGGCCTGTGCCGGTCCTTTGTTGTCCGCAGAGTTAGAGGCATTAGGTAAAGCGTTAGATAATCCAGCTCGTCCAATGGTGGCTATCGTTGGGGGTTCTAAAGTTTCAACCAAGCTGACCGTTCTGGATACGCTGTCTAAAATTGCTGACCAACTGATTGTCGGTGGTGGTATCGCGAATACCTTTGTTGCCGCGGAAGGCCACAATGTCGGTCGTTCTCTCTATGAAGACGACTTGCTCCCGGAAGCGAAGAAATTGCTGATAAGCTGTGATATTCCGGTGCCAACCGATGTTCGTGTGGCAACAGAATTCTCTGAAACAGCCGAAGCAATCTTGAAATCTACCCACGATATTAAAGATGATGAGCAGATCCTCGATCTGGGAGATGAATCTGCTCAACGGCTGGCGGATATTCTGAAAAACGCCAAAACGATTCTATGGAATGGCCCGGTTGGTGTATTTGAATTCCCTAATTTCCGTCAAGGAACTGAAATTGTCGCGCGCGCCATTGCTGATAGTGATGCCTTCTCTATCGCCGGTGGCGGCGATACGCTGGCAGCGATCGACTTGTTCGGTATTGCTGACAAAATTTCTTATATCTCTACGGGTGGTGGTGCTTTCCTTGAGTTCGTGGAAGGGAAAAAACTGCCTGCGGTTGTGATGTTGGAAGAACGTGCAAAACAGTAATTAAGTCATGACGGGTAGCGGCTGATTGGCTGCCTGCCCGCTCTAAACAGGACCCACGTAACATGTCTAAAATTTTTGATTTCGTAAAACCGGGTGTCATCACTGGTGATGATGTTCAAAAAGTGTTCGCTATAGCCAAAGAAAACAGCTTTGCTTTACCGGCGGTCAACTGTGTAGGTACTGATTCAATCAATGCCGTGTTGGAAGCCGCTGCCAAAGTTCGTTCTCCCGTTATCATTCAGTTCTCTAACGGCGGTGCTGCTTTTATTGCCGGTAAAGGTTTGAAAGCTGAAGGTCAACAAACGGCTATTTTGGGTTCAATTTCTGGTGCTCACCATGTTCATCAGATGGCTGAACATTATGGTGTTCCTGTGATCCTGCATACTGACCACTGCGCACGTAAATTGTTGCCGTGGATTGATGGCCTGTTAGATGCAGGTGAAAAGCATTACGCAGCGATGGGTAAACCCCTATTCTCTTCTCACATGATTGATCTGTCAGAAGAATCTCTGGAAGAGAATATTGAGATTTGCAGCCAATATCTGGCTCGTATGGCAAAAATCGATATGACGCTGGAAATCGAGTTGGGTTGTACTGGTGGGGAAGAAGATGGGGTTGATAACAGCCATATGGATAGCTCTGCTCTGTACACTCAACCGGAAGATGTTGCTTATGCTTATGAGAAACTGAACGCTATCAGCCCACGTTTCACTATTGCGGCTTCTTTCGGTAACGTTCACGGTGTTTATAAGCCGGGTAACGTTAAACTGACGCCAAAAATTTTGCGTAACTCTCAAGACTATGTTTCTGAGAAATTCAATCTGCCACATAACAGCCTGGATTTTGTTTTCCACGGCGGTTCTGGTTCTACTGCGGAAGAAATCAAAGAAGCGGTCAGCTACGGCGTCGTTAAAATGAATATCGACACTGACACCCAATGGGCGACTTGGGAAGGTATTCTCAACTACTACCAAAAGAACGAAGGCTATCTGCAAGGTCAACTAGGTAATCCAGAAGGCGCAGATAAACCTAATAAGAAATTCTACGATCCACGGGTATGGCTGCGTGCCGGTCAGGTTTCTATGGCTGCCCGTCTGGAACAGGCATTCAAAGAATTGAACGCGATTGATGTATTGTAATTAGTGAAAGCGTTCCCTCTGAATTTTCATTCAGAGGGAACGTTAGCCGCATTCAGTAAATGAGATGTTACATCGCATCTACTCTTTTTATCATTTCCATTGCAACAGCCATAGACATGAACAGTTTGCTCTTTGTCTGAGGAAACTCCTCAAACCCTACGTTCATATACAGTTTTTTGGCTATGTCGTTCTTCGCATCGACGATAATCATCGGGGTAGGAATAGATTTTGACGACTCTATAGCTTTTCGAATTGCATCTATAAGCAATATTTCACCAAACCCTTGGCGTTGAAATGACTTACTTATAGCTAGGCGACCAATAAGTGCGCAATGTAGTGTAGAAGGGTACTTTTTCGATATTTGCTCTGGTAGTTCGTCTAGCTCTACCGTGCATAGTGCTAGGGAATAGTATCCCTTTATTTGAGATCCATTTTGACTACTTGTAAGGACGAATGTTCTTGATAAGTCCTTTTTATCATGTTGTCCCGATACTGCCTTCAAGTAGTTGTTTAGTGCGGGTTCACCACAGTTAAAATTATTTCTATCGTGTTTGTTTTTATCTAGACGTTCTATCTTCATTTTTTATTGTTTCTTTATGTCTACGAGCAGCACGAAGGAAACGTTTGTTTACTTTGATTGGTTTTTCCAATGCATGAACAAATGCCAATGCATCTTCTTGACACAATTGAATACGCATATTTTGTTCAATGAGTCTTTTTGCCTCTGCTACAGCAGCATTGGCAATAAAGCTATTCAAACTTGCATACCCTGATAGTGATAACGCCCTTTCAAGTAGCTCTTTGGTCTCTGAACTCACCCTTGTGGTGATTCTTTCATTTGCTAATGTGGTCATAAGCCTTACTCCTACCGCATTGCGGTTATTAGTTCTTTAGTTCACTATAGATATCCACTACTCGTTTGCATTATTTATTTGGAGCTAGCGGAACATATTGGTTTAGTGAAATGCTAAGTTTGCTTCATTGACTAGTTTAAGATTTTTTTTAACAAAATTCAACATGTGTGCCAAAATGACGCCATAATTGTGAGACTAAACAAACCATAGTCAGATAGAACAAAAATCATCAAAATTCGGGCGCAAGTGAATCTGAGTATGCAGAGTTGTTAGCAAAAACCGCCGTAAACCCTCTTTACGGCGGGAAGCAGTCACCTGAGTTGTACTAGGTTATGTCCCTCAATTAAATTATGGCCTTAAGAAATAAGCGGATACAACCTAATTTCACCATAGCGATATAATTTCTTGCTGTCTTTTCATAACGGGTGGCGATGCGACGATGCTCTTTGAGT
>NZ_NSCM01000046.1 GCF_003287735.1 Photorhabdus bodei
GACAATGCCAATACAAAGCTGGAATCTAACGCTGTCGCAACTCTATATTTACTTTGAAGGACGTTTGGATAATGTGATAACGTTATAACCGCTCAATTAACGTGACACAGAATTCTGAACGCCCTCATTCCATAGTGACTGCCTGTTCCAATAGGGCTATTATTTGCCCTTCTTTGCCATAAAGAGCGAACCCGGACAGTGCTCAGACAAAAGCACGAGCTTTTGAACGCACTTTAGTGCGGCCCGTAGGGCGAGCGAAGCGAGTCATCCTCACGTACTACGTGTACGTTCCGGTTTTTCCGCGCTGTCCGTGTTCACGGTTCATTGATAAGAATAGTTTGCAACGAGCAACAATTACGCCTATTGAGATTGGCACTTAGTCGTAATCGTTTTTAGCTAACTTCTGCGCCTGAGTAATAAGCCCTTTATTGCTGTTAAATACTTTGTGTAGGTAGTTGTTGTAAGTCGAACCCAATTGTGAATATCCTTCAAGATTATCAATCAATTTGCTGGTATTTAGTGATTTCTGAAGGCTTCTCTGCTTGGCGCGTGAAGCACGTAATGATTCATAAGCGTTATGGGTGTTCATATTTCTCATATAGGCTTTGACCGAATCATTGATAGTCGGATAGGCGGAATAACCTTTTATCTTACCTTGGGTTTTCTTACAGTTATTACCGCAACGCATACCAAATAAGTTGTTATTCTGTTGTGCAAGCTTAGATGTTCCCCAACCAGATTCTGTTGCGGCCTGAGTGGCAACAAAATGGGTTGGGATGATGTCAACACGACTTAGTAGCTTGTTCCAGTTAACTTTTTTAGGCGAGCTGCTACAGCTCACGTTGTAGTTTTTACAAATTTGTTGCAGGCGCTTGATGTCCTGTATAGACCAATGCTTGGCATTTTGGTGTTCCAGTAGCCATTTCCGTTCCTGCATAATTCGTTGATTGTGTTGATCAATCACAGGGACAACAACATTTAAAAACGCTTTCTTACGTAGGGTGCCCGAAGGGTATTTTCGCAAATCTGGCAAATTGCTTTGCATGCCATTGTGAGAATACTCTATGCTTTTAGCTGTGCTAGTTGAAGCATGACTAAAAGCGGAAAACAATAGTGAGATAAAGAAAGCGAAGATGGCAGTTGTCCTCGTCGTTTGAGAGGGCATTGCTTTTCCTCGTTTGCTCTGAATAAAAAACAGGCTGATGTTAGCAAAATAAATCCAGCATAGCCAGAGTTATTAGTGATTCATAAATATATTTTCTGTAATGAAAATTATTATTTTGCTAATTTGTTTTGTGGTTTTTTATTAATTTATATATGGTTATGTGCTGTTTGTGTACAAAATATTGCCTGTCTAGGTTGAATTATTCATCAGATATGATCATGATTTTTGAGTTAATTTTGTGCCTGTAAGTCGCTATATCAAAAGAAAAGTGATTTGTAAACCAGCTAGTATAATATCGGAAGTGATTGAACTTAGTTTTATATAGTACTGTTAATTATAGTACTGCCAATCGTAAGAACACCGCAGCGAGTAATAAACTAATTGATATTAATATTGCCGTTATAAGAATAAGTATCATTTTCATAAAAAGGTAACCCGTTACCGATATGGTCTCTTTCCTCTATGAGTTAAAACTAAGTCGTATCTGTCAGGCTTGAGCTAATTTCATAATAGAGTCATTGTTATTGGTACGGTGCAGGATATTCGATATGGTTCTAAATGTTAAGTTAAAATAAGTAACAATGTGTTACAAATATTTATTCCGAGTGATATTGTAATAATATAATAATGGAGGTGTATATAAGAATAAAAAAAATTTAATAATTTATTTGTTGATAATATAAATATTTATCTTTCTATTTTTATATTAAAAGTGTTTTTGGAGAATTAAAGTTATATTGTTCTTGTGCTCGGTTAAATTATTTATCACATTTTTATATTACGTGTAATTATATTTACTCCTAAGGTTTTTATTTCCGATCAATTTATATGTCATTGATTTTAATTGTTTTTTTGATTTCTAATCAATATAAGTTGAATGTTTTTATATGTTTTGTTTTTCTGTTTATGTGTTTTTTTTGTATTTTTTTATCCTTAAGATATATTTTTGTTGCTGATTGGTTGTTATTTTTATTTATTGTTTAATAAGATTTGGAAATATTATCTTGATATTGTTTTTTTTAATTTCATTGATAAGTGCAAGTATGTTTTTTCTATTTTTCATAGAATTACACTATTTTATTGATAAATTAAGCGAGTTTGAATGATTACTTAATGTTAGGATTATCATTGTGTTACATCAATTCAGGGTAGGTTATAAATGTAAATGAATTTTTCGATAGAAACACTTTATTACAAATTATTACTTATTGAAACATAAAATTTTAATTCGAATGAGGGAAATAAGAGACATCTCCTTTGCCTCTTGATTAATTGTATTCAAAGTTCAGTACAGAAGTTGCTTTCAGTTCCCCTGCTATGATGTTTTGGGGATCATAAACGTGGTAGTAAGCATTAAGGTCGATGGTAAAGTGTTTATCGATGACATTACCGGAGTTTTTGCTGAATAGCAGTGTTGCACCGTGGGATGAGGATTGCGAAGCACTGAAAGTTATCGGCGTTGAATCACTTGTCTGAGAAACACGGATACCAACACCTTTAGCGGCACCTGCTTTGCTGTCAATTAAAGTTCGATTGTCATTTGGTAGCAGATGATTACTGCTCAGGTAAGCTTTAACTGAGCGTGAAGTTTTACCGTTTTGGAGATATTTGCATTCAAAGTTAAGGGTAAAAGGTGTTTCTCCTTTATCTGTTCCGTTAAGCAATCTAATGCGGTTGACTTTTGGTAGATTCACTGTCAATCCCGCATTTAAGAAGTGACAAGTTGTATCTCTGTGATTAAAAATCATTGTGATGGGTTGATAATAGATATCTTCAGAATGTGTCGGCCACTCCCAGGTAAGAATAAAGGTCAGGAAATCGGTAGCGAAACGGAGAATGGCATCAAGGAGTCCTAAGTTGGTGGTATCCATCGCAATTACAGCAGTTTTTAATGTTGCGGAATTGCCGGAAAAGACGTGAATATTACTACCACCGGGTCTGCCACTCAGTAGCTTTACATTAAGTGTAAATTGGGCTTGCAATTTGCTGGCAGGGTATGTGTCGTTACTGTTTCCCAGATTAATACTGTTGCCAGGAGAAAGATTCGTGATAGTCACTTCGGCATAATCTTTGCCACCATTGAATCCTAAAACAACTTTGTTTTTAGTAAAAGGCGAACCGTTAGCGACAGAGTTTTGTTTCCATAGTGAATTTCTTGTGCATGTAAAATAGCCAGAATATTGGGTGTTGAGTATCCAGGTTGCATTACTGTTCAGAGTGAGATGATCTGTCATATCAACCAGGATTGCCGGTGCCGGTATTGCATATTTGGGTTGGCAATCTGCATAGGCTATGCTACTGCTCAGACTGATTATGGCCGCCAGGTACAATGGTTTAAGATACAATGGTTTAAGATACAATGGCTTAAGTTTCATTATCTTCTCCCTTAACGGCAAATATTGGCGGTTGAGCCCATTTCAGGCTGTGGATTATTTATTATGCAGCTCTTTTCGCCTAGTTGACCGATGTGGACATAAATTTGCTGTGGTAATTTTTCTACACGTAGGAAAACCATACTACCCTGACCAACGTATCCTAAGCTGTTACCTTCTGAATCGACAATTTCAGTACCGAAAGGTAAAGGTTTACCATCAGCCTGAGCGGCGTAGAAGATAAAAGTCTTCCGCTGGTCTGTTTTAAATCCGATATGGGTAATCGCACCGGAATATGGCGCAACATCTCTGATGTTACCGATAAGTTCAGCCGCATCTTCTGGCACTTCACTGGTATCTAGCATGATGGCATTTTTACGATAAGGAGAAAGATAAGGTATCAGCAACTTACCGCTGTTGTTTGTCACCATGCTTTTATCACCATTCACAGAAGCGTTTGCTGTGCCCGGTGCGTCAATGATGGCGAAAGTTTCCCCAACTTGATTAGCAGCCAGAATTCCGCTTCGATAAGCAACTAAACTGCCGGTTGCGCCAAGCCCCATTTGGCGGTACTCCTTGGACTGGCTATAAGAACTACTCAATGTGGAAACGGATGTTTTGTAGGTCAAATTTGCACTGGTTGTTGTCGAACCATTTTTCTGATCTGAAATGTTGAAGTGGTAATTTAAACGGTTGTTTGGGCCTGCGCTGCCGCTTAATCCTAAGTTACTGTTGTCATAGTGACTTTCATTGATTGAGACATTATTGGTCAAATAGGCAGGGTAACCAAACAACTCAAAAGGAACAGACAGCATCAGATAGTAGCGCTGTTCCTCTTTACTTTCTGTTTCATTGATATTGTATCGGACACGGCTTGCTGTCAGGGAATAATTGATTTTCCCCAGACTGTTGGAATACCCCATTTGATATTCTCTACTTTTATTCTGGGTTCCCCAGTAATCACGGAATGTTCCCGAAAGAAAAAGTGAACCTGCACGACTACCAAGATTCTGGTTCAAATTGATATTAAAGGTATTTTTTTGATGAGAATAGTATTGTTGGTTATATCCGTTGCTTATCCAGTCATGCAGATCAATCGCATCGATTAGGGTGAGATAATTTTTAGTTGAATAACGATAAGCCGCCAGCGAAAAATTTGTTTTTGTTTGTGGGATATAGCGGCTATAAGCTAATTTGTAGCTTTGGCCTTTCATGGTTGGGCTATTAAATTTGGCGCTGGACTGCGAAACGTCAATTGATACAGCGCCAATGGGTAGATTAAAACCACTACCTAACAGTAGTGAGTAATAATCTTTACTGATAATGGTGCCTGTATAACCGGTCAGGACATTATTAAAACCATATTGGTAGCTGGCTTGAAAAAAGTTTGGTTTATAACGACTGTTGGCAATATGTGTTTTACCTGCACTGATATCATATTTGCCGAGACCTTCTTTCATCATATTAGGAACGGATGAAAAGGGGACGGTAAAACTGTTAGTACGTCCGTCTGCTTCCGTCACTTCAACTAGCAAATCACCACCTGAACCTGTTGGTAAAATAGCATCAATAGCAAACGGCCCGGGTGGTACATTACCTTGATAAATAACAATATTATTTTGGATGATTTTTACCAGAGCGTTAGTCCGCGCAACTCCCCGGACGATAGGGGAAAACCCTTGCCAGGCATCGGGGTACATGCGCATATCTGTTTTCAAATTGATACCTCGGAAGCGGAAAGAGTCGAATAAATCGCTTGATGTATAGCTATCACCAATGCGAAATTCTGAATTAATTGATGAAATTCCTCGTTGCAGATAACGGGTATTGTTACTCCATTTATCACCATTTGAACGTGTATAGTGATAAGAGGATTGATCACGTAATTGCCAGCCAAATAGATTCAAACCGCTATTAAGTGACACGTAAGCATTATCTTCATTTTCACGGTCGCGGTTTTGTTTATTCCTATTTTGAGTATGGTAATAGTTGGCATTGTAGGACAGCATAGCTCCGGGGATACCTCTGTCCCAGAACGCAGGATCGATATAGCCTTTTAGCTCGTTTTTGATATATGCCTGCGGGACGACCAGATGCAGGCTGAGTTTAGGAACATCGAGATTAGCGGTTCCTTCATGTATTATTTTAGTAAGAAGAATTTCATCTTTGGATAAATTTGATTCTGGTAATTGGTTTTTATCAATTTTTATACCTAACCTAGGAAGATCTTCATTGAGTAAGTAAATATCTTTGCCATCGTTCTGGATATTAATATCAAATCTTCCTTTCCAGTCATTATTCAGATATATGTCAATACCGTAACGGCCAGCGGGTAGCTCTGAAGTGGTATAAAATCGGGATAAATCCGCTTTTGCAGATTCACCAACCAGAAAATCAGTATTAAATGTTTTGGCATAGCATAAACAATCTGTATACAGAAGGGTACCTATTATCAGAGCTAACGGACTAATTTTTTGTCTTATCATGTTCTATGCTATGCCAGTAATATCACTATTGAAGTGGTAAAGTTAATTTATTTATAGCACCAAAATCATCAACAATAGCCAGAGTTAATTTGTCTCCAACTTTTACTTTTTCATTGGTACTGAATGAATGAGAAGAGAACGGTTTTATAATTGTTCCTTCATTTAGTAAGTTAGGTTGAGTGTCAGAAGATTTAAGGCCGATGATATTCATGAAATAGGGTGATGAATTCTCCAATTTTAGTTGGCTACCCTCACGTTTTAATCCAATATGTTGTTGGATCTGTTTCGGTAAGATAGAAAGCTTGTCTGGCCGATAGAAAAATTTGATCCGGGTACG
Organism: Photorhabdus bodei; assembly: GCF_003287735.1. Lineage (GTDB taxonomy): Bacteria > Pseudomonadota > Gammaproteobacteria > Enterobacterales > Enterobacteriaceae > Photorhabdus > Photorhabdus kayaii. Next base: position 6,361 of record NZ_NSCM01000046.1, read on the forward strand.
AATAGCAATCTGCATAACGTTTTTATCGCCAATGTTTTCTGCTATGGGTGGAATATCCAGAACATTTAAATAGAACAGCGATTCACGATCCGTGGGTAGATTACTGCTGATGTATTTAATTCTTAATTGTTGCCCGTTATTACCATCAATTTTGACGACTGGGGGAGTGAGCAAAAAGGGGACTTTAGCTGTTTCAGGTGTTGAATTAGGATCGCCATCATCTATCCAGGATTGTACCAGGGAGGGTTGATCCCCTGCATTTAATAATTGAACTGATACCTCTTTATTACTGGCTGGATAAATAACACGTGTTGTGTTAATAACGATGTTGGCATGAGCAGATAGAGTTGTTATCCCTAATAATATAGTTAAAAATAATTTCTTCATAACGTTATTTTTGCCAAATTAAATAAGCCTATTTATCTAAATAGGCTTTATTTATTGTAGTATACCCGTCATCTTTCAAGTTACCTCTTTGTTGGCTGCACTCACTCACCCCGGTCACATAGTTATCTATGCTCCCGGGGATTCGCTCCCTTGCCGCCGCGATGCATCTTGAAATCCATAGGGTATAAATCATTATAAATAAGTAACGTGATAAGTAACCATCGTTACTACTTTACCTGGATCAGCAGCATCAGTGCCTACTTTGTAGTATTTCGCATAGAAATCGACAATTTCAGGTGTTGCCTCTGAGCCTTTGATTCCTGTATCAAACGCTTTATTCAGCATAATAGGGTTATTTTCTTCGGTGTGTTTAACAATAGCGATACCTACGTTTTTCGGCTTACCATTTGCATTGAGTTCTTGGTTAACCAGGTACTTAGCATCGTTAGAAATAGTATGTGATGATGAGAACTGGATTTTCAACATAGAGGTTGCTGGATCAAAACCAACGGCTTTGGACTGGCAGTTAGAAAATTCTAGTGAAAATGCTTTCTTACCATAATCAATTAAGCCTTCTTTTTGTCCGGCTTGAGTGACTGAGATAGGTTCCAATATAATCGATAGATTAGCTGAAGCACCACCGTTAATAGTACAAGTGGCATCAGTGACTGCACCAGAGAAATGTAATATACCGCCAGCGGCATCATTGGCTGCAACAGCAGAACCTGTAGCAAAAATAAGCGCGGCGGTGGTTGATAACACTAGTTTATTCATTTTTCCTCTCCAGGAGTAGGGACATCTTAATTGACTTTATCAGGGGTGAAGATAGGGGCCCTGAATCCCCAAATACATCAGAAAAATTAAAAAACAATATGAGTGTTTATCTATTAAATTTATTTAATGTTGTAAATTTAAAATAAAAATCAATATATCATATAGTTGAAAATAGTTTAGTAACTTGAGTTTTGGTTGAATAAATCTAATTGTTGATAATGTAAGTTCTTATTTTATCTACTTAGATAAAGCTGATATTGTTTATACATATTTATAACTTGGAAATGTATATTATAGACGATTAAACCTATTTAAGAAGGGATTTTTGTTATTTGAGTTAAATTAAGAGTGAAAGTCTAATTTTTCGATAAAAATAAGTGCAATACACAGGTTAAGAGTATAATTAAGAATTATGTTCTTGTTTTTGTGATCTTTTTGAGATTTTATTTCTTTTTTGGTTGTTGAGCTAGTTAATATTTTTATGATTTTTTGATTTGTTTTTTAGATGTTATGTAATATTAATTATTTTATATCAGTTGTTTATTGGTTTTTTATCTTTGTAAATATTTCAATACGGTTTTTTTATCCTGTGAAATAATGCCTTATTGATGTAGGGTTTCTCTTTATGGCTTAATTTAAGTATGGTCGGCATAGTTTGGTTTTATTATGAATGATGTTGAGTTTATATTATGATGTAACATTATGGGAATAGTGAATTATAATTGATGATATTACAATGGGATTATTGTTTGAGAAATAGTAATCTAAAGTTTCTCATATATTTTAACTCATAATGTTATATTTATTTTTTCATGGAAAATATATGAATCAATGATTCTCTTGTTGTTCTTTTGCTTTTTCTGCCAATTGTGGAAAATCAAGTGCAATCCAGTAGCTTTCTGGTACAGGAAGATCTTTCATCTGGCGGCTAGGCCACAATTGTAATTCGGCCAATTCAGATAATCTGTAGCCAGTATATTGTTGTGGTAGGGTAAGCCTAAGCGGAACTTGCTGTTCTGTAGGCACCATATTAGGGGTACGATCGCTGTGAGTATGGAAATCACGTTGAAGGATTAAGCGCTTATCAGGTATACGGCGTGTGCTGTCCCACCAGATACCATCAACCTGTTCAAACATTTTCCGCGTTTCATCAGGGGATAAGGCTTCCAGTTCACGTAGCGCAGATGGCAGAATGGCTTGCATTGATAGGCGGTATTGTTTCATTGACGGTATTTGCCCTGCCAGTATCAAAGAGAGGGAAAGACGAGCGCCTAATAGATTAGAGTAGAGATCTTCAGGAGAGAACGCAGATACTTTTTCAGAAAATCCCGGTACAGACTGATAACCGTACCATTGGGCGATTTCATGCCATGCAGCAAGTTCAAAAGCCAATTTTGCGGCTAGATAAGCAGTTAGGGTATAACGTTGTTCTATCGCTGCTGGTGGTGTGAATTGATAGAAGTGGATGCGGCGTAATGCTAATTCGCTGCTGAGTTCTATTTGCCACTCTTCTCCAAGACGAGGCCAGATTTGACTGAACAGAAAAACCGCATTATCAGCGGTATCCCGTACATGGGAAATATCAATGAATCCGCCCCGGCGGGTATATATCATCCCCACTTTTTCATTACTGAGCCCTGTTAATGAAGCAACGGTACCAAAAAAACTGTTGTTATAATTATGTGCCCCAAGATTATCGGCATCCAGCACATTACTTATGTGGTAAAAAGGTACTGGAATGGTCAGTAATTCAGTTTTTAAATTGTAGCCAAAAGCACAGCAAGCTCTTAATCCTTCGGGAGAGGGAATCGGAGCAAGAACCGGCCATGCACGAGTGGCTTCGGCGGTTGTTTCACTATTTAAGTCAGGTTGTACTGGTGCGATTGAAGAAAAAGTTCCCTGGCATCCTGCAACTAACGTTAAAGCAGTAATCCATAAACGCAATTTCAAAACGCCTCTCCTGCCTGAAAATAAAATCCATTGCTTTTTTTACCGATACCAAAGTCCAGTCTGACATTCATTTTAGGTTTGAATTCAAAACGATAGCCAGCGCCAACTGTGGGTAACCAGTTTTCTGAGCCAATATCTTTTGCATAATGGCTTAGGGTGCCCGCCCCTGCCCACAAGACAAATCCGTGTCGCCAGTCCAATTTGCGCCGATATTCCAATTGGGTGCTGATAACATTTTTGTCCCGGTATCTACCTTCATAATATCCACGCATCCGATTACTATTACCTAGCATTGACAGCATATTCCAGGGCACTTGGCCGTCAGTGAAACGACCATAACTATCGAATGCCAGTACAGATTTTTCATCTAATTGATAATAGGTGCTGTATTGCATATCAACGGTATTAAACCGGCGGTCACTGCCTAATGCCGGGGAAAAATGGGTGTAGGTAATATCAAGAACGTGCCCTTGATGAGCGTTAGGCAGAAAATCCCGTGTGTCGTAGCTGAAATAGGCACTGACGCCCGAACTCAATATGGACCGGCCATCGTTTTCTGCTGCAAAAAGTTTTTTAGCGCCGCTATCAGGGTCTTTGGCGTGTAATGATGAAAAATTCCAGCCAGCGCCTAAATAGGTAGAATCAGCAACTCGATAGAGCACTCTGGGTTGCAGGTGCAGTTCCTGTGAGTGATATTTTTCTTTGTGATCATCTACCTTGCCTGCTTGATATCCTGTTCCCCAATAATAGGTGGGAACGTTGTTCAATGTACCGGAAAGAAAAAAACGCCATTGATCATCAGCAAAGAAATTGTAGTTATCAAATGTGAAGCCAAAGGCACCTGTTGAAGAGGCAAATCCATTCAGGGAAAGAGAAGAGATTTGGCTGGTATGATCATTATCATCTGGCCGATAGAGACCAATGACAGCAACACCGAGACCAGCACCTAACTCTGGAGTATAGAAAGGGCCGGGTAAAATGCCCCAGTCAATCGCTTTACTGCTGTCATAGGTATTACTGCCACCTAATTTTTCCAGCCAGCCATCGATTTTTTCCCTGCTAAGTAGTGCTTCGCCATATGAGAAATCAGAAATAAAGAGGCTGATTAGAGCCAGCCCATGTAAAGTACAGCGGATATTCATTAAAAACGGAACTCACCTGAGATATAGAAGCTGTTACGTTTGTTAAAGCCGACTTCAGTCAGCATATTGAAATTGCGTGTGACTTCCAGCCTTGCGCCGACGGTATTATTCCAGCGAGATGCAACATGCTGTTTTACTTTGAATTTCATATTTTCATAATCGTCGAATGCACTTACCAATTTGTCAAACATGGGGGGTAAATCCAGATTACTAATATTGCCTTCAAATTCCTGAGTAATTTTCTGGTACATACCACCGGTCCATACTTGCAATTTGGTATTTCCCTGCCCTGGAATGATTGGCTGGAATACAAATTCATAACCAATTCGTGGAGTGACGACCAGAGCGCTAATTTTACCATCCAGAATATCCAGACTGGTGTAGGTATAGTTGGTATCAAGCGTACCGAAAAATTGATCGTAACCCCCTGCCAGAGTAAAACCGCCACCATAGGTTTTACCTTTAAAATCTAGTGCGAAGGGAATATCTTTCATTTCCTTAATAGTCTGACCAAAAAAACTGATTCCCTCAATGTTGGTTTTCGATGAGCCTTTTGTCCAGCCATAAACGCCATAAACATTCAGAAAAGGCAGAACCCAAGTATCCAGCTTGAGCATATGTGATTCACTCTTTCCTCTGGTTTTTCCTGTGTTTATATCCAGTACGTCTTCAAAGCCTGGGGTGTCCGGTATAATGATTTTAATATCATCTACAATGACATTCTGTCGCATATTCATATAACCGTAACTGGCGCCAAAAGGCTCCGGTAGGTCATAACCTTTAGCTTTGGCCTCATTACCCCAAATCGGGAGTATCCGTGATTCTTGCTTATTTGGCTTTCTGGATAAACTACCATCAGCAGTCGTTTGGCTTCCACCGGACTGGCTAACCGAGAGAGAAAGAATTGGGCGCTCATCAGCATAGCTATAAGGGATTGCCATGCATGATGAAATAACAACTAACTTGCTAATATCAGAAAATTCCATATCAAAAAATTTCATAATAGAAAGCTCAGTTTTGCGGGTAAGAAGATTTAAGGTTGTTAGATATGTCCTATCGTAATATTCAAAGCGCAACAGACTCGGCAAACTATCATAAGTTTTGTTGATAATAAGTATCATAAAGTGCTGAAAAGTATAATTTTACTGTTCATCTAATGAGCTATTTTGTTTTTCTCAGGCAAAGATAAAAGGATCATGGCTATTACTCCACCTATTAACCCCCAGAATGCAGCACCTACGCCAAGTAACGTCACACCGGAAGCGGTGATCAAAAATGTGATTATTGCTGCGTCTCGTTGCTTTTCATTCTGTAGCGCTTGTAGCAGGCTGCCAGAAATTGTTCCAAGCAATGCTAATCCGGCAATAATATGAATAAGCGCCGCCGGTAGCGCACTGAATAACATACTGATTGAACCACCGAACAGGCCCGCTATCAGGTAAAACACACCCGCTACGGCAGCGGCCATATAACGGCGATGTGGGTCAGCGTGGATTTCCGGGCTCATACAAATTGCGGCAGTAATGGCGGCAATACAGACGGAAAAACCACCAAAAGGTGATAAGATCAGTGAGATGAGCGCAGTCCAGCTTATCAGTGATGAAACAGAAACTGGATACCCTGCGGCTTTTAGTGTGGCAATGCCGGGTGCATTTTGAGATGCCATTGTAACGATAAAAAATGGGATACCGACACTCAATAACGAAGAGAGTGTGAAACTGGGTGCAATAAATTCAGGGGCAACAAACGCGACTGTGGATTGTTGTTCAAAGTGAATATCTCCCTGTAAAGCGGCGATAATCAGCCCTGATAATAGTGTTAAGATGATGGCATAGCGGGATAAATATCTGCGTGCCAGAAGATAAGTCAAACACATTCCGGCAGTTAGTACGAAGTTGACTGAAAATGAGGAAAAGGCATCCAAACCAAAGCGTAACAGAATACCGGCCAGCATGGCTGCGGAAAGTGCCTGTGGAATATAGTTCATCAACCGGGCAAACAGGCCAGTAATACCGCACAGCAAGATCAGCGCTGAAGCAAAAATAAAGATACCAATGGCTTCGTTGATTGATGTTCCTGGTAGCGTTGTCACCAGTAGCGCGGCGCCCGGTGTTGACCATGCGGTAAGGACGGGGGTGCGGTAATAAAGCGATAGCCCCAGGGAGCTGATGCCCATTCCAAGTCCTAGCATACTTAGCCAACCACCGATCTGCGTGGGGGTGGCGCCCGCAGCTTCCGCAGCCTGAAAGATAATTGCCGCTGAACTGGTATATCCAACTAAAACAGCGACAAATCCGGCGGTGATTGCCGGAAAAGAGAGGTCACGCAGAGAAATTGTATGGCGCATCGTGGTCTCCATTTAAATTATTTTGGTTAAAAGCATCTGAATTTGGCTATAATTTAGTTAACTATCAGCGTAAAACGGATTTATCGGTATCGTACAAACTTTGATGACGACAATATAACGGTAGAACCTGTCAGAGTTTCAAGTAATTTACTATGATCATAAAGGTAAGGATCACAAAGGCAAAGATCATAACGATAAGTAAGTCATGATGAATTTCATTCGAAAAATTTGAAGCTAAAAATAACTATATTCTATAATTAATTCTTATAATTATATGGAGCCTGCTAAATGGAAAACTATGTTCGCCCTGTTTTAACGTTACCGGATAATGCGGAACGATTATTATTGCACTCTTGTTGTGCTCCTTGTTCTGGTGAAGTGATGGAAGCGCTACGTGCCTCTGGAATTGATTACACCGTCTTTTTCTATAATCCGAATATTCATCCCAAACGGGAATATTTAATTCGCAAAGAAGAGAACATTCGTTTTGCGGAGCAACACAATGTGCCATTTGTGGATGCGGATTATGACAGTGATAACTGGTTTGAACGTGCTAAAGGCATGGAATTGGAGCCAGAAAGAGGTGTTCGCTGCACCATGTGCTTTGATATGCGTTTTGAGCGTACGGCTTTGTATGCTTATGAAAATAATTTCAGCGTTATTTCAAGCTCGTTGGGCATTTCCCGCTGGAAAAACATGCAGCAGATAAATGATTGTGGAAAACGAGCGGCAAGTCAGTATCCGGGGATTCAATACTGGGATTACAACTGGCGTAAGCAAGGTGGTTCAGCTCGGATGATTGAAATTAGTAAACAGGAAAGATTTTATCAGCAGGAATATTGTGGTTGTATCTATTCATTGCGTGACACGAATAAACACCGTAAATCTCAGGGACGGGATATCATCAGGATTGGTGTTAAATATTATGGTGATGAAGATACCGAGGGGGTTTGTTAAGCTTTTCTCGATAGCCTATGGAGGGGGGGATTTCCCCCCTGAATTTACAGTTATGATGTTACCAAACTTGTGTCATAACGATTGCGGACATAATTGCGAACATAATAGTAGTTTTGGGCCGGAAAACTCAGTGAGTCTTCTTGGCTTCTTTGCTTGCTGCCTTCTGGTGTGAGTGTTGTTTAGGTGCGGTTTTACCAGATTTCTTCTCTGCTTTGGTATTTTTCATATGAGAAGAAGTCGCCTTGGTATTCGAAGATTGGGGTACGGATGTGCTAGGTGCAGCTAAGACCGCGCCAGAGAATAACAGTGATAATACAGTTATAGATAAGCCTAAACGTGTCATGATAATTTTCCTGTGTTTTAACTTTGTTTCACTTGCTGGAATACATTTTGAGCGACTAAGTAAGCTACTTGCTATTCCAGATCTGTCTTAACGCCCAGATTTGCCTTTAGTGCATCCAGATTTGCCTTTAGTGCATAGTGAGTATACGGGCTTGATCATTAATTCAGCAATTTAAGATAATGCATTTTTATAGGTTTTTATAATTCGTTGAAGAATCGTTGAAGTTTTGGGCATAATTTGCCAGATAACAGAGAGCATTTATTTAAAGCGGTGGGTTTTCTATTGACATGTATACTCCGGGTTTTATGTGTTGTTCGTATTCACTGTTCATTCATAAGCAGGTTTGCACAAGCTGTAATTAATTATTATTGTTCACACTGTTTATATTATAGCTTATAGGTCCTATCCTATAAGAGATAATAATATTTTATAAGACTTTGGGTATATATTGGATTGGGTTGTAGACTATATAATAATAATAATCGTAATTCAATTGCAGAAGGAAATAGTTATCTCTAAAGCGTTACACCTGTAGTAATTAATTAATATAAGTATAATCTAGTGGAATTATCATATGATAATATTGTTTTTTATTTAGATAGATTAGAGAGAAATATTATTACAACTAATTTCTATGTCTTTTGTGGACAATGGTGAAAACTACACTATTATGAAATTGGTGCATTGAAATAATTAATGCCGATATATACCCTATGGATTTCAAGATGCATCGCGACGGCAAGGGAGCGACAAACTATGTGACCGGGGGTGAGTGCAGCCAACAAAGAGGCAACTTGAAAGATAAAGGGTATACATCACAGTCTATAATAACAGATTGAACATATTAATGCTCTATTAGGGAAAAACTTATACCGTTCATGATGAAAAGGTAATGAGGTGTCATGATAACTCATTGGCTATAGTCATAAAAATAATGTTAACCAAGTGGAGATATATGTATGTCTAAATATAAATTAAACCGGTATTTATTAGCGAGCTCTATATTATATTTTTTCACATCAGGAAATATTATCGCCGCCAATCCTAAAATATCTGCATATTATCTGAGTGGGCCTGTTGCGTCGGTTGATACTCAAGAATATTATGCCAGTCTTGATAACTTTAAAAAATTGAGTAGAGATATCTCTAAGAACAAGAGTAACTTTAATATGCTGGTATTGTCTTTTGTCCAGCCTAGTTTTGTTAACTATGAGAAAAACAGTCTGAAATGTTCAGGATTGTTTGGTTATACCTGTACTTCTGGTCAAATCATTAGCACCACGGAAGCTGAAAATGCCAGGGCTGATTTTGTGGCATTAAAAAGAGCTATTGCTGATTTAAAATCTCATGGAGTGAGTACTTATATTGCTATAGGTGGATGGAATTTTAGTTGTTATCCGAAAATTTATGATATAACTGCCGGCAAAAAAGATGCTTGTGGTAATGAACCCGGTGCAGTTTATGATATTTTCCCCAATCCACTGACTAAAATTCCTCGATTTGACAGTACTATTACGGGTAAAGCCGCAGATAAGGCATATAGAAATATTGTTAATTTGGCGGCCGATTTAGGTGTGGCCGGGATTGATGTGGATTATGAAGAGTTTTGGCACGCTGATATTAATGCAAAAAGCTGGAAATTAACACCAGACTCAATCAAGGTTCCCTCTAATAACAGTGAAAATCTTATTACATCAACTTTAATAGCAAAGGGATTAGGCGGTTATGTTTATGATTCATCAATGAATATTGTTCCTGGTGCAGAAAAAATTCCCCGCGCGATGCCTGCAACCGTGGATAAATTCGCCGCTATTTTAAAGTCTTTTTACACTTCGATTAATGCGGTTAAACCATCACTTAAGCTAAGTACCGCAGGTCCTGCAACGGGAGGTATCCCGAATATGTCCGCTAACTGGGGAACCAATGCGAGGAATAGTGATATTTATGGTGGTGCCTGGTGGGGAGGAAATCTCTATGGTTTGATTTATAATACCGCTCTGAGTTATCCCAATCTGATCAACCGACTCAGCTATATTGGTGTAATGACCTATGATTTAAGTGAAACAGATTGTGGAGTTATCGGCGGAGGTGAAACATATATTCCTTGTGACCTTCCTGGACAGGTTAAGTATTATTATGGTCAATATATTAATTGGCTTAAATCGGGCAATGAAGTTGTTACTTTCCATGTCAAACTGAAAGGCGCGCGTAATTACGCCCAGGCATCGGTTCAACCTCAAAAATTATTGGTTTTGCCGCCGATTACGGTTGGATTTGAAGTTGGTAGACCTGCAACCGGGAATTTACCGCTGACGAAGAGCGCTCTCAACAGCATATTAGATGGTACGATCAAATATGGTAAAACGGGCCTCATTATGTGGGATCTATTTAAGAATGAACGTTATGACGGTAGTAACTGGAAAGATGAGTGGGCAACACCTAATGATGTTTTGTCTACGGCTTGCAAAAAAATAGGGCTGACAGGAGAGCATTATAATTGTGATAGTTCTGTCCCGACACCTGATTCTGTTCCGGCTTTTACCAACAAAAATCATTGACGTTGATATACCCTATGGATTTCAAGATGCATCGCGACGGCAAGGGAGAGAATCCCCGGGAGCATAGATAACGATGTGACCGGGGTGAGCAAGTGCAGCCAATAAAGAGGCAACTTGAAAGATAACGGATATATTTCATATTTAATTCTGCGAGTATGTGGATTTCCTTTAAAGGCGACCCGCATTATTAAAATGGTGGAACTTATCGGAAATGCTAAATTTTCAAAGTTGATAGATACTGCCCCGCAATGTACCGCGGGGCAACGGGTAAAATTATGGGTTTCTTGATGCTGTATCGTTTTCATCCTCACTGACGATAAACCATGGGGTGTACAGTTTCTCTCGCAAATATTTCTTAGCGGTGATGACCTTGTATTCCCGTCCCAATGGATCATAAAGATGGGTATCGGCAAACAGATCATCTCGTGCGCTGTCATCACTAACATAGCGCCAGTCATTCAGAAAATAGGGTTGATAGGTACGCACAGGTTGGCCTTTGTCGTCGTATTCTGTGCGGCCAGAAACAGCCCATCGGGTGTCTGTAGTGGCACTGACCAGAACGCCATTTGCATCCACAACCAGCCCACCGTCCTCTTTACGTTGCCAGGCATCACCGGGCTCATGACGGGCTGAACTCTGGAGTAACCGGCCAAAACCGTCACTAAAACTCACCATCTGTTGGTGCTGCTGTTGCGGATCGTTATCGTAGCGGTCAGTGGTGATCCCCAGTACATGTGGAGGTAAACGGGGAATACTTGCCAATAGCGAGATGAGTTGAATCGTTAGGTTCTGATGGACTATTCCCCGTTTCCCGCCTAGCGCACACACTTTCCCATCTTCGGTAACCATATGAGCGGCACGCAGTTGCGCCCATAGCGCTTCTGCTTCTTCTGGTGACTGAGAAAGCTGAGACAAAGATAACAGCGGCATCCAGCTATCAACGGCATAGACTAAACATTGGGCAACGGGGAGTACTCCTGTTAACGCTAGCGCTTTATCTACGGAGTCCGGTGGTGTAAAGGGCTGTTTGGAGTAGCCTGTGGCCTGCCCGGCCTCTGTACCCCAGAACCGGCTGGTGGTCACGCGACCTAGTGCATCTAATGTCACAATATGTTGATTATCATTAATATCTGTCAGTTGTACTGGCGTAAGAAAACGATAATCGTAATGGGCTTGCGTCGTTAATCCAGCGGCATCCTGAGTCTGAATTATTACACAACGATGGGTATCCCAGGTCAGTGTGGTTTTCCCTGTCAGCAACGAGTTACGCTGAGTTTGAGGCCGCCAGAACTGTGTGGCATCACCGTAATCGGTATAGCCTTGCCGTGCCACCCATACCGGGCTTTCTGATCCAGTATTAAATAACCGCGCGACTTGCTGATAACCGGCTTGTATCAGTGTGGTATGCAACGCCTGTTCTTCAATCACGCCCTCATACGCCTGTAATGAGGCATCGTCCATCATGGCGGTTTCTTGGAACGCGACCAGTGCTTGTAACGTGGGCTTTTCTAGAGTGACTTCCGCTTGACCGGCGGTGTAAAACGTCTGTTGTTGCCCCAGATAAACGGCCGCTTTTTCATCTGCTAGCAGGCCATCGGCTTTCAGCAAGACTTCAAGAGAGATCCCTTCGGCCGGAATTTTGGTCCGGTCATAAGTATAAACATCACGGCGTTGTGCATTTGGTAAACCTAATCGCCAGTTTTCTCCGTCAGTCAGGTGATGCCAGCTATTTTTTTGCCTCACCAGACGTAATTGTTGTTGCTGATCATCATAGCTACTGTCGAATAGTGTTTCCGGCAGGGTTGGCGGGTAGGGGTTTTCTGCCGGTTTTTCGCGGCGTGGCCAGGCAATATCGACACTTTGCAGTGATTGACCAAAGATATCGTGTTGCAGTCGGATACTCTGGCTGAGCTGTGGATCACTGATGATACGTTCATAGTGGTAGCTGCGATTTTCAATGGCAGTCACCCAGGCAGATAATTCGGTTTCTTTCTCTACGGGAATAGAGCGTACCTGATAGCGTGATTCACTGACGGTATAAGGCACCGTTTGACTGTCCGTTCCGTCCAGACCGTAGAGCTCGGTGCGTAGCAGTTGGCCTTTAAGTGCCCGCGTTAGCCAGTTACGTTGTGTCTCATTGGGGGTGAATGCTTGATCTGTCTGGTTAGTGTTGTCCCAGATGGTATAACGGGTTTCAAATCCGCTATAAGCCTGAGTATCTGCCTGCCAATATTCCGTGGCTAATTGGCTGTCTACTTTATCTATCCCGGTGGCAAACCAGCTAATGCTCAATGACGGTGCGGCTTGTTCGGGGGCGGTGCCGTGAGAAAATGTTGTGGTATCTGTCTGTTTGATACAACCAAATCCTCTGAATTCTCGCTCTTTACCATCCCAGACACCGTGGCTGTAGCTGACTTCACTCGTAAGCCGGTTACCGCTGATTTCGTCCTGAATTTCGGTATGCCACAGCAGATGCATTGGAAACGGCAGGTAACAAGCCGGGGATTTGCCTGCTTTGGTGAGTTGTAATTTCTCATCCAACCAGAATTGCGCGGAGCTACGATAATGTAGAGTATGATGTGCACCCCGGTTATTGTTCATCACATTTAGCAACCAAGGTTTGGTTAGCGACAAATCACAACGCCAGTGATGTGGCGCCATATGTGGCACTGTCAGGATCAGACTGGCTATCCCCAGCCCTTGAATATCGGCGACTTGGAGTTGGCAAGTGTTGTCGAATTGTACGCCTTCTGGCAAAGCTAACGTCAGCGGGGCATCAAATTGATTACCACTTTGGTTGAGATAAATGAGCAAAGAGCCGGATTGCGCATAGATAATGTCAGTGGTGCCGGAGCCGTCGATATCCGCCAAAAACAGCCGTTCGGGATTGAAGCTAGTTTCGGGCTGGCTAAATCCTGGCAGGGTCAGTGGTTGACCGAAACGGCCATGTCCCAGATTCGGCCAACAGGTAACACGATTAGCTCTAATTTCCACCAGATGTTGTTGACCGGAACCGAGCATATCGCTGAAAGCCACCAGTTTGCGGGCGTCGGTTCCAGTAACGGGCAGAGTGATACCTGTGGATTGGGGGACATCTTGTCCTTTACGCCAGCCGTTTCGCTGGTTGGCGTACAGACGCACGCTTTTCGGCCCGATTAACACTAAATCGGATAAGCCTGCCCCGGTAAGGTCAGCGAATTGGACGCTTGGATGAAAATATTCCACTGGCAAGGCGTTGATTGGCGTAAAGTGCGTCCATTTTCCATCGGGTTGCTGGCTATGGTATCCGCGAATACCGGAGGCGGTGACTACCCAATCCAGTTGGCCGTCTCCGTTGATATCCATCAATGAGGCATTATCCTGCAAACTGGGTAGGGTAGGCAGTGGGGCGATTTTGCCGTAAGTGATGGCATTACTGTCTCCGTCTTCCTGACGTTGCGGCGCTTTATACCACCAAGCGCCGCGCTCTTGGTACAGCATACCCGGCAACCCTTCTCCCCGCAGATCAACCAATTGATAACGTTGCTGCGAGTTAAAATTATCTAATGCATCAAAGCGTTGCCATGTTGGCATCTTCTCTAGGTCGAACCGCTGCCAGGCCAACTCTAATGGTGGCAGAGTGATTGGGCTGCCGTCCGGTTCGTGACTCAATTGGCGGGCGGCAATCAATGTAGTGACGCTGGCATCTCTATCGTAATCCAGTATTAGGCGTCCAACCAGTTCCGGGGCGTCATTGGTACCGGCTTCTCCGGCCATTAGCGCGGTACGGTGAAACATCAGTACTTGTTGACATAAGCGGCGAGTACGCACTTCAAAACCGTATTCATAGCGAGAGAAGATATCCCGGCGTACAGGCCATTGTGCTGTACCTGCATCCCATTTCGGCACGGCATGAAGTGAAGTATCGCGTTCACCGTGGTCAAAGACCAGATGAAACAGCCACTTTTCCGGTGTCGGAAGTGTGTTATCCAGTACGAACAGGCTGGCTTGTGGTTTGATGTTACCGTAGTTCACCTGTACCAGATAGCGCTGTGCGGTTGCATTGGGATGAGCGGTTTTTTCATTGTCGTCACAATGGGCTTCATCTTCGGCCCGGTATTGATAGCTGACATGTTCACCGGTTGGTGTCACGGTTTCTTCCAGCAACCACTGGGCGATTTGTTGATCATTTTGCGGATTTGCCAGACAAGCCTGTGCGGTTTTCCCTAAGATGTGCAGTTGGCCGTCCGATGACGATATCAACCAAAAAGCGCGTCCTTCTTGACCGGAGGCAGGTTGCCAGTATTCGATTTTACTGAAATCCACGATCTGGCGGGCTTGATAGCGGGTCACGGTATAGGAGATTGGCAAGGTCACGCCTTGCAGCGTCTTAACGTCTTGACGGATATCTGGCTGCCCTTGGTCATTCATGGCAATATTCATGACTTCGCCTTGTGAGGATAAGAACGTGTCGTCATTACCGTATTGTGGAATGCCATGTTGGGTGCGTCGGCTAATAGTCATGACGCCACATTGCCAGCCGATACCGAAAGGCCCGTTACCTGCACTGCTGCTGTAAATCAGCGATAATCCAGGCGCAGTTCCTCTGCCGGTCGAAAGGGGCAACGGCAGAGATAGAGTGGCCATTCCATCAGGGCCGGCAGCACTTAGCGCTTCTCCCATGCCATTGATAGCACCGCCACCTTTGGGAAGTGATAGCGTTGTAATCGATACTTCTGGTGAATCCTGCATAAAGTACTCCTTACAACAGGCCCCTAATAGGGAGGGACCTGTGATCGACAAAGAAAAAAAATTTATGCGTCTCGAATGATGTAATTCAGATGCACAATGATGTCACTCAGATTGGCAACTAGCGCGTTTTGATAACCAGCGTCAAGCAGGGGCTGTTCAGATATACCTGATAAAAATGATATTTTACTTTGCATAACAGTCACCATTACATGGCTTAGAATTAGAACATCTTGGAAGGTTAGTTTCGAAAATCGAGCTAGCTTTCTTGGTGTAACAATTCATAAATATTCCTTTTGTTTCTGTTTGTTTATTGCTGGTTCAATTCAGGTAATACAAAGATAAACAAAACGACCAGTATGAGAAATTTCATCCAAGGTGCTGATAGCAAAAGTGTTATAAAAATGAAAAATAATTTATGATGATGGGTTAGTTCATCATCTATCTTAGGTATTTAGAATCATTTTCACTATTTGGTAAGAGTTGTTAACTGATGGAGGCATGACTTTATAGCGTGAAAGCTTATTATGTTAAGCTTAATTTTTATTAATGTAGGAATAAAAAATTAATTTAATCATAGTGGTAAAGAAACCCCGTAACAGTTTCAGCCTGAAAATAATCAGACTTGAATTGATCGGGGCATTTCTGGTCTTTTGCCGGGTGACGGCTCCTCGTCCTATCGGCATAGGTATCTACACAACTTTCGTCAAAAATGGTATTGATATTCAGTATGCTTTCAATTTTTCTATCGTCAGAACAGATAAATAACGGATAGCTTCATGTTCATTGATACCCACTGCCATTTTGATTTCCCTCCGTTTCGTGATGATGAACAGCAGAGCTTGCAACGGGCGGCACAGGTTGGCGTGGGTAGAATTATTGTCCCCGCTATTAGTAGCGCAAATTTGCAACAGGTATCTGAATTGGCTTGTTCTTATCCTGAGATTTATGCTGCATTGGGTTTGCATCCTCTTTATATCGATCAACATCAGGAAGCGCATCTTGCGGATCTGGAACAATTTCTAAAACAGAAACACGAAAAGTTGGTGGCGGTTGGGGAGATTGGGCTCGATCTCTATATGACTGAACCCCAATTTGAAAAACAGAAAGTGTTATTGGGCACTCAATTACGGTTAGCAAAACAGTATGAATTACCGGTTATCCTTCATTCCCGAAAAAGCCATGATCAACTGGCAGCGATCCTAAGAAGAATCAACCTTCCCCGTACCGGTGTAGTACACGGATTTGCGGGTAGCTTATCGCAGGCGGAGGCTTTTATCGGTTTGGGATATTACCTTGGGGTAGGGGGAACCATTACTTATGAAAGAGCGCAGAAAACACGTCGCGTAATGGCTGAACTCCCGTTAACGTCTCTGGTGCTGGAAACCGATGCTCCGGATATGCCACTTTTCGGTTTTCAGGGAGAACCTAACCGGCCGGAAAAAATTGCCGGAGTGTTTGCTTCGTTATGTGAGCTTCGTCGCGAAGCTCCAGATGAGATTGCTAACCAACTTTATCATAACAGTATTGAGTTATTTGGATTAGCTATATGATTTACAGAGTGATTTTAACTACTATTGGCAAAGATGCAGTTAACTGAAACTGGATAAATCGATGATGGATTAAGATGCAAAGCTCTAAGGGTATAATATTTGCAATTAATTTTCGTTGAAAAATCCTTTATAAATTCATCCGTGTCAATTAAATCACCTTTAATTTCGCTCGATAGTTTGCTCAAAAAGTCCACCAAATATTGGGCATTCAATTGTGCGATCTTCTTACCCTCTGTGGTATTCATTTTTTCGGGCAGTTTAAATAACTTTGTCTGAAAGTGATCGATTGCATAGGATTTGTCATCCAAGGGGCGATTAAGTGCAAAGGGATCATCATGGTGAAAAAGTCCCTGACCGAGCATACCTGCTATATAAAATACTCTGGCGAGTCCAATGGCTCCTAATGCATCCAATCGGTCTGCGTCTTGGAGTATTTTAGCTTCTATTGTTTCTGGGGGTAAGGCTGCGCTATAGCTGTGGGTTATAATTGCGTGTTTTACCGCATCATAAAGTTCTTTTGGGAACTCTGGAAATTCAATAGATAGAATTTTTACAGCTTCCTGTGCTGCAAGTTTTGAGGACTGTTTTTTTTCTGGATGATTCTTTGGTAATGACACGATGTCATGTAAGTAACTTGAGGCAATGATAACTAAAGGCTCACCTCCTTCTTTCTCCATGATTCTTTTCGCATTATTTGCAACACGGATCAGATGCCCAATATCATGAGCATTATCATTAGAGTTTGCGAGTCGATGTTTTAAAAACGCTCTCAAGCACTCTTCTAGAATATTGGCTTTCATTATTTTCACTTACTTAAGGGTATAATAGGTCTTCTGTCTTGACTCTGAGCATAATAATGCTTGTCCATTTTATATAGAAGAAAAATAACTAAATATTAGTATTTAAGGTGTTAATGGAAGTTTATTAACCGTTGTAGGCCGGATATTATAGAGTTAATTATTCTTATCCGATTGTTTAATTATTATTCGAAAATAAACTGTTATACCTTATGGATTTCAAGATGGATCGCGACACAATGGAGCGAATCCCCGGGAGCACAGATAACGATGTGACCGGAGTGAGTTTAATTACGCTTACCTGATAATTATTTCTTAATTGTTGATTATTTTGCCATTCCGAGATTAGATGATCTATTGAAGATTATTTCTGCAAATTTGTGTGATTTACATCACATTTATCATTTTTTTATTGCTTTTTTCAGTAGATATTTGTGATGTCAATAGCTTGTTCATTCCGATGACTGAGTATAATCAGCGCCGACTCAGCGTCAGTGAACGATTTACGTTCAACTGACATATTTAATTTATTATTAAGTGAACAGGGATTCTTCCAATGCAACTCTTTATGAGCCTGGTCGGGATGGTAGTGCTGATCTTGATCGCAGTACTCTTTTCCAGTAATTATCGCGCTATTAAACTTCGTACTGTCCTTGGTGCCTTTTTGATTCAGATCGTTATCGGTGCTTTTGTACTTTATGTTCCCGCAGGTAAGAAAATATTAATGGGTATGTCTGAGGGAGTTTCTAGTGTTATCCAGTTTGGTCAACAAGGAATGGATTTTATTTTTGGTGGATTAGTTTCCCCCAAAATGTTTGAACTGTTTGGGGGCGGGGGATTTGTTTTCGCCCTGCGTGTACTGCCTATTATTGTTTTCTTCTCTTCATTGATTGCTGTGTTGTACTACATTGGTGTTATGCAGCTAGTTATCAAAGTATTGGGTGGTGGTCTGCAAAAGATTCTCGGAACTTCACGTACGGAATCTTTGTCTGCGACAGCGAATATTTTCGTGGGTCAAACTGAGGCACCACTGGTTGTTCGCCCTTATATTGCGACTATGACCCAATCTGAACTGTTTGCGGTTATGTGCGGTGGTCTGGCATCCGTTGCAGGTTCGGTACTGGCCGGTTATGCATCAATGGGCGTACCTTTGGAATATCTGATTGCGGCTTCCTTTATGGCGGCACCAGGTGGCCTTTTATTCGCGAAATTGATGGTGCCTGAAACTGAAAAGCCACGCGATACTGTTGATGCGATGTCACTGGTCGCTGAAGAGGAACGTCCTGCTAACATTATTGATGCAGCCGCCTCTGGTGCTGCTTCTGGTATGCAATTAGCGTTGAACGTCGGTGCGATGTTATTGGCGTTTGTTGCCCTTATTGCATTGTTAAACGGTATTCTCGGTGGAATCGGTGGTTGGTTTAATTATCCACAACTTTCTCTTGAACTGGTGTTGGGTTGGGTCTTCGCGCCAATTGCTTACCTGATTGGTATTCCGTGGAATGAAGCAACGGTAGCAGGTTCTTTCATCGGTCAAAAAATAGTTGTGAACGAATTTGTTGCCTTTATGAACTTCGGTGCCTATTTGAAACCAGATGATGTGGTTGCGGCTGCTGGCTTGCAGGTTCTGTCAGATCATACTAAAGCAATTATCTCCTTCGCATTGTGTGGTTTCGCTAACCTTTCTTCCGTTGCTATCCTGCTAGGTGGTCTGGGCGGTATGGCACCGAACCGCCGCGGAGATGTTGCTCGTTTGGGGATGAAAGCCATTATCGCGGGCACACTATCCAACTTAATGAGTGCAACTATCGCAGGCTTCTTCCTGGCTCTGTAACGTTGTTGAAATTAGGCAGGTGGGATAATCCCGCCTGCAATCTATTTTCCTACCGGTTTATCTTTAATTCGTGGTGAAAAAGCAGCGTCTTCCATACTTCTTGTTTACTAGACGTGAGTTATATTTTTTGTCGTGTATTATTTGGTGATAAGCAAGTTGGATTTACTGGTAAATCCTATGATAAATATAGTTTTATGTGATAAAAATCACGTTTGAAATTATTGTCTTGCAAATTACATGTAATTAGTGTGATTTTTGGCACAATTTTTTGAACGTTGAAATGTTCAAATATAAGATATGCCAAATTTCAAGGATCAAGGCGTGGCTCGCATTAAGGACCATAAGCCGAAGAGAGCATAGTGCGGTGAAAAGGAATTCAATTGTCGCTGTAGGCATATCATCGCGGCATCTTTAAGGATCAAGCCCGCTCGCCAACAAACAATCGTTTAACAGCATGTGTGGCTCTAGCAGAAGCTAGCCGCGATAATAACGTTGGAGAGTTTTATGACCGATTTAACCGCAGCAGCGCAACGTGCGCTGAGTTTGATGGATTTAACGACACTCAATGATAATGATACAGATGAAAAAGTGACGGCACTTTGTCATCTGGCGAAAAGCTCGGCAGGTAATACCGCGGCTATCTGTATCTACCCTCGTTTTATTCCTCTGGCGCGTAAAGTGTTACGTGAACAGGGCACGCCTGAAATCCGTATTGCAACAGTGACAAACTTCCCACACGGTAATGATGATATTGACATCGCTTTAGCTGAAACCCGTGCAGCCATTGCTTATGGCGCTGATGAGGTTGACGTGGTTTTTCCGTATCGGGCATTGATGGCCGGTAATGAACAAGTCGGTTTTGATATGGTAAAAGCGTGTAAAGCCGCCTGTGCAGAAGTGGATGTGCTGCTAAAAGTTATTATTGAAACCGGTGAACTGAAAGAGGCATCTCTGATTCGTAAGGCATCTGAAATTTCAATCAACGCCGGTGCTGATTTTATCAAAACGTCTACGGGTAAAGTGCCGGTTAATGCCACACTGGCAAGTGCTGAAATCATGATGAAGGTGATTCATGAGATGGGCGTGGGTGAAACGGTTGGTTTCAAACCGGCTGGTGGCGTGCGTACCGCTGAAGAGGCTGAGCAATATCTGGCATTAGCTGATCATATCATGGGTGACAAATGGGCTGATGCCCGTCATTTTCGTTTTGGAGCTTCCAGCTTGTTGGGCAGTTTGCTAAGCACTCTGGGGCATCAGAATCAAGAGCAAAGCAGCAATTATTGATAATCGAGTACCGCATCAATCAGTACGGTAGCCACTGAATCTTTGCCGATTTTAATCATGATTAGGAGAATGCTTTGTTTCTGACACAGGAAATTATCCGTAAAAAGCGTGATGGGCATCCACTGAATGAAGAAGAGATCCGCTTCTTCGTTAATGGCGTGCGTGACAATACCGTTTCCGAGGGACAAATTGCTGCGCTGGCGATGGCTATCCACTTCCAGGACATGGTGATGGAAGAACGTGTCGCCCTGACGTTGGCTATGCGTGACTCCGGGACAGTGTTGAATTGGCAAAGCCTGAATTTGAACGGCCCGATTGTGGATAAGCATTCAACCGGTGGGGTTGGTGATGTGACTTCGCTAATGCTTGGTCCGATGGTGGCGGCCTGTGGTGGTTATGTGCCGATGATTTCCGGCCGTGGTTTAGGTCATGCCGGCGGGACGCTGGACAAGCTGGAAGCGATTCCGGGGTTAGATATTTTTCCTGATGAGCGGCGTTTTCGTGACATTATTCAGGATGTTGGTGTGGCGATTATCGGTCAGACCCATTCGCTGGCACCGGCAGACAAACGCTTCTATGCAACTCGTGATATTACCGCGACGGTGGATTCTATTCCCTTGATTACCGCCTCTATCCTTGGCAAAAAACTGGCTGAGGGTTTGGACGCACTGGTAATGGATGTCAAAGTGGGTTCTGGTGCGTTTATGTCAACGTATGAAGCGTCGCAGCAACTGGCGGAATCGATTGTTAGCGTGGCTAATGGCGTGGGTTGTAAAACTACCGCGTTGTTGACGGATATGAATCAGGTTCTGGCATCCAGTGCGGGTAATGCGCTTGAAGTTCGTGAAGCTGTTCGCTTTCTGACGGGGGAAAAGCGCAATCCACGTTTACTCGAAGTTACAATGGCACTGTGTGTTGAAATGCTGGTATCCGGCCATTTGGCAACAGACCGTGAAGATGCACGCAATAGACTCCAGTCTGTCTTAGATAACGGTAAAGCAGCCGAAATTTTTGGTCGCATGGTCGCTGCACAACAAGGTCCGACGGATTTTGTTGAGCGTTATGACAGTTACTTGCCAACTGCTGCTTTCAGCAAACCCATATTGGCTGAACAGCATGGATTTATTACGCATATGGATACCCGTGCTATAGGGATGTCTGTAGTTTCCCTTGGGGGAGGGCGCCGTAAGGCAATAGATCGCATTGATTATAGTGTGGGGCTGAGCAATATCGTTGCTCTGGGCTCAGAAGTTAATGTAGGTACACCCTTAGCTATTATTCATGCCAACAATGAGAATGAATGGCAGGAAGCGGCAGAGGCAGTACGTAAAGCTATCGTTCTGGGTACAGAAGCCAAACCAGCCTCACCGATGGTTTATCGCCAAATTGGCGAATAATAACCATACTTATTATTAGATAATGGTGGCATTTTCGCATTGTTATACCCTATGGATTTCAAGATGCATCGCGACGGCAAGGGAGCGAATCCCCGGGAGCATAGGTAACTATGTGACCGGGGTGAGCGAGTGCAGCCAACAAAGAGGCAACTTGAAAGATAACGGATATAGCGTGATTTGACGCAGGAGAAAATTATGAAACGAACATTCATCATGGTATTGGATTCTTTTGGCATTGGTGCCAGTGAAGATGCCGAAAAATTTGGTGATAAAGGATCTAACACCTTGGGGCACATTGCCGAAGCGTGTGCCCGTGGTGATGCTGATGTCGGTCGCAAAGGGCCTCTGTATTTGCCGAACTTAAGCCGTTTAGGCTTGGGGAAAGCGACTGAGGAGTCCTGTGGAACTTTCCCTGTCGGTTTGGATAAAGACGCGGACATTATGGGTGCTTACGCTTACGCCAGTGAACTCTCTTCCGGTAAAGATACACCGTCAGGTCACTGGGAAATTGCCGGTGTCCCGGTGCTGTTTGACTGGGGTTACTTCAAAGATGAAGAGAACAGCTTTCCGCAGGCATTGTTGGATAAACTGGTAGAACGCGCAAATCTGCCAGGTTATCTCGGTAACTGCCACTCTTCTGGTACGGTTATTCTGGATAAGTTGGGTGAAGAACATATGAAAACGGGTAAACCGATTTTCTATACCTCTGCTGACTCGGTATTCCAGATTGCTTGCCATGAAGAGACTTTCGGTTTAGATCGCCTGTATGAACTGTGTGAAATCGCCCGTGAAGAGTTGACTGATGGCGGTTACAACATTGGCCGGGTTATTGCGCGCCCATTTGTTGGAGACAAGGCGGGTAATTTCCAGCGTACCGGTAATCGTCATGACTTAGCTGTAGAGCCGCCTGCTCCTACCATGCTGAAAAAATTAGTCGATGAGAAAAATGGCGAAGTTGTTTCTATCGGTAAAATTGCCGACATCTATGCGAATGTCGGCATTACGCAAAAAGTAAAAGCGACCGGCATTGATGCACTGTTTGATGCAACGCTGGTGGAAATGGAAAAAGCGGGTGACAACACCATCGTATTCACTAACTTTGTCGATTTCGACTCTTCTTATGGTCATCGTCGTGATGTTCCGGGTTATGCGGCGGCATTGGAACTGTTTGACCGTCGTCTGCCTGAAATGCTGAAACGGGTGAAAGATGATGACATTTTAATCCTGACCGCCGACCACGGTTGTGACCCAACGTGGTCTGGTACTGACCACACTCGTGAGCACATTCCGGTGCTGATTTATGGACCAAAAGTACAACCTGGTTCATTGGGGCATCGTGAAACTTTTGCTGATATTGGACAGACAGTCGCTGAATATTTTGAACTGTCGCCAATGGAATATGGCAAATCAATGCTCTGAACCTACTTACTGGCTGCTTTTGGGCAGCCATGTATGACTAAAATAACCATTAAATAAAAAAATAAGGAATTTAATTATGGCCACGCCTCATATTAATGCTGAGATGGGTGATTTTGCAGACGTTGTTCTGATGCCTGGCGATCCATTACGTGCGAAATATATTGCTGAAACTTTTCTGGAAAATGCGCGGCAGGTAAACGATGTACGCGGTATGTTGGGGTTTACCGGTACTTATAAAGGCCGCCCGATTTCTGTGATGGGCCATGGTATGGGTATCCCATCCTGCTCTATCTATGCGAAAGAGCTGATCACTGATTTTGGTGCTAAAGTCCTTATCCGTGTCGGTTCCTGTGGTTCAGTACGTCAAGATGTTCAATTGCGTGACGTAATTATTGGCATGGGGGCATGTACTGATTCCAAAGTTAACCGTATACGTTTTAAAGATCACGATTTTGCGGCAATTGCTGATTTCGATCTGGTCCGTAACGCTGTTGATGCGGCTAAAGCAAAAAACATCAATGTGCGTGTAGGTAACATCTTCTCGGTGGAGCTGTTCTATACCCCTGATCCACAACTGTTCGATGTAATGGAACAATATGGCATTCTGGGCGTAGAAATGGAAGCTGCGGGTTTTTACGGTGTCGCGGCTGAATATGGCGCAAAAGCACTGACTATCTGTACCGTTTCTGACCACATCCGTACTCATGAAAAACTGACCGCCGAAGAACGCCAGACGACTTTTAATGAAATGATTGAAATCGCCCTGGAATCCGTTCTGTTGGGTGATAAATAATTCTGGTTCTACATTTGCTGTTGATTGCATAAAAAGAGCCGCTTTTTATTTAAATGCCAGCCAGTTAAAAAAATTGGCTGGCATTGCTCTTTTATTGAGCTGATTTTTCCAACGCCTGAGCTAAATCAGCGATGAGATCCTCTGCATCCTCTATACCCACAGAAATACGTACCAACTGTGGTGTGATCCCAGAAGCAAGGCGTTTTTCTAATGGAATGGACGCGTGAGTCATACTAAATGGTTGGCTGATCAGACTCTCCACCCCGCCCAGACTTTCTGCCAATGTAAATAGTTTTAGCTCTTGAATTAACCGGCGGGCATAATCATCATCACCTTTTAAGTGAACAGAAATCATACCGCCAAAACCATTCATTTGACGTTTCGCCAATTCATGCTGTGGGTGGGAGGCGAGGCCGGGATAGAAGACGGTTTCGATCTGAGGCTGTTGCTCCAGCCAATGTGCGATCTTTGATGCACTGTCAATGTGGCGTTGCATACGCAGGGCAAGTGTCCGCATTCCGCGCAGCACCAGGAAACTACTAAATGGATCGAGTACACCACCTATAGAGTTTTGCAGAAAACCAAGTTTTTCTGCTAGTTCTGCATTTTTTCCGACAACTGCCAGCCCGGCGATCACATCAGAGTGGCCGTTTAAATATTTAGTAGCGGAGTGCACGACGATATCAAATCCCAAATCAAGTGGGCGCTGGAGATATGGTGAGGCGAAAGTGTTATCTGCCACACTAATAATACCGTGCCGTTGCGCTATTTGTGCGATAGCCGCCAGATCAGCCAATTTCAGTAACGGATTGGTGGGTGTCTCCACCCAAATCATTTTTGTGTCGGGACGAATAGCTGCTTCAAGGCCGGTAATGTCATTGGCTTCCACGTAAGTGACACGCAAACCGGCGGTGCGGCTACGCACTTTTTCGAGTAGCCGATAGGTGCCGCCGTACAGATCATCGACTGCCACCAAATGGCTATCCTTATCCAAGAGTTCTAGCACCGTGGAACTGGCAGCCAGCCCTGAACTAAAAGCGTAGCCTCGGCTACCGTTTTCCAGTTCGGCTATCGCGCTTTCCAGAGCATCACGTGTCGGATTGCCACTGCGGGAATATTCATAACCCGAGTGTTGGCCGGGGGCGGATTGGGCGTAAGTCGAAGTGGCATAAATTGCCGGCATTACCGCGCCAGTGTGATCCGGTGTATAGCCGGCGTGAACAGTTTTAGTATCGAACTTGGTCATAAAGTCATTCCTAAAAATCAATTAAGTTGCTGACGCCATGCGTTCAGCACATCTGTGCGAGTTACCAGCCCAAGAAAATGGTCATTATCGACAATCAACGCCACATGTCCGGCGTCGAAAGTTGCCATCAATTGTTGCAAAGAAGCGTTTTTATCCAGCGTTATCACCTGATGAGTCATGGCGTGGCTAACGGGCAGGCTAAAATTGCGTGGATCAGCCTGCACGGTGTGCATCAAATCCCACTCATCGATAATGCCAACGACTTGTTCTCCTTTCAGCACCGGTAATTGCGAAATTTCATATAATCGCATGCGGGTATGCGCGGTTTTCAACGTATCTTCTGGCGATATAAAAACCGTAGCGCCATCCTGATAGCGGTAAGTAATATAATCGCTGAGATCATGCTGTAGCACACGCGATTGGAACCCCTGTTCTAGCATCCAATAATCGTTAAACATTTTTGACAGATACTTGTTTCCGCTGTCACACGCTAACGTAACCACACGTTTTGGAGTGGTTTGCGCTCGGCAATAGCGCAGTGCGGCGGCGAGTAAGGTTCCGCTGGAAGAACCCGCCAGCACACCTTCCTTTAGCAACAGATCACGGGCACTGGAGAAAGCTTCTGCATCACTGACACGATATGCGTGGTGCACTCGACTAAAATTGCCCAGAGGAGGGACAAAATCTTCGCCAATACCTTCCACTTGCCAACTCCCGGCCTCACCATATTTGCCGTGTTCGATATAGTCCACCAAGATAGAACCATTTGGATCTGCCAGAACAAACTCAGTTTCCGGCGAAACTTGAGCGAAATAGTGGCTCAAGCCGCCAAGCGTGCCACCGGACCCGACGCCAATCACCACTGCATCGACATTGTGGTCCATTTGCTGCCAGATTTCCGGTCCGGTAGTGGTAGTGTGTGCTGCCGAGTTAGCCGGATTATTGAACTGATCGATGTAATAAGCGCCGGGGATCTCTTGCGCCAGACGTAGGGCATAATCTTGATAGTACTCTGGATGACCTTTGCTGACATCAGAACGAGTAAGACGTACATCGGTACCTAGTGCACGCAGATGAAACACCTTCTCTCGGCTCATCTTATCTGGAACAACCAGAATCAATTTATAGCCTTTCAAAGCGGCGACTAGCGCCAATCCGATGCCGGTATTACCGGCAGTGGCTTCGATAATCGTCCCACCAGATTGAAGTAGCCCCTGTTCTTCCGCCTGCTCGATCATGGAAAGAGCAACGCGATCTTTAATAGAGCCACCGGGATTTTGATTCTCCAGCTTAATAAATAATTGACATTGACCGGTATTCAGATGCGTTAACTCCAGCAACGGGGTATTGCCAATCATATCGAGAACAGAGCGTGATGTGGTCATATCATATCCAGATAATCCGTTGTATTCAGATAGTTATGGAGGATAACGCTGTATATGTATTTGTTTGAAAGAATGAATAGCAACCATATATAGCCAAAAGGAATATATTAGTTTTATTTTAGATGTGAAGAAGTATAGACGTTTAGATTTCCTGATTTATTAAAGTGTGAGGTAAATAAAATCATTTAATTTACTGTCAGGAGCTAATCGGAATAAAAACGATGATTTTTGGAATAATAAAGTGGTTCACTTTTCAGACCGTTGACAAATCCCGCTATTTTCAATGAGGTTTGTTAACGGTCTGAGTTGCTTCAAAACTCTGTTAACTCTCATCTAATGTAGGAGTACCTCGACGATCTGAAAAATGTTATTTACACGGGAATTCTTCACCTAAAGCCCTTATTGATAACACGGCAAGACGCGTATTCTGACTAATTTCTTCTTTATGCTTAATAGCGTAATCATCACATACTCTCCATATATTGTTCCTTCCACAAAAAATCTTAGCTTAATCACCGGTTGTTTGCCACACTGTCTATTATTGTTTCAGATATTCCTTTAGTCATATAGTATTCATCTGTCAGTTCACCATTTATAAATAGTGAGCTAGTTCTGATGCCAGAAAAAATAAAACCTGATGACAAATACAGCTTTATTGCCAATGTGTTTTTTATTGCAACGGTTAATTCAAGTCTACTAATTCCATTTTTTCGTGACCAATCTTGCGCTTTGTTGAGTAGGGTTCTTGCTATGCCTTTATTTCTATATTCTTTTTTTACTCCAATAACAATAGAACCCAGATGCCTGTTCCTATTAAACATCCCTCTAGATATAACAATAAATCCAACAATGTTTTTGCTATCTTCGCATATTAACATTTGCCTGTCTTTTCCGAATCCTTTTATTATATCCGTCTGTTCTTCAACACTTGTTTTTCTTTCTTCAGGCTCAAGCAACATAAATTCCGATGTGTTATCCAAATCATTAAAAAAAACAATGAGATTGTTTGCGTCTTCTACGTTAACTTCTCTAAAAATAAAGATTTCTTTTTCCATAGCGAGTACCATATTAATGAGATTAGCGTATACAATAAATAAGATTCCAAAATAGTGCTACATCTTATGCCACCCATAATTCTATGTATAACAATGGGTTGAATAAGGCTATGTGTAGCAGAATTATGAAACGTTATTTATATTACTGCATACAAAAGTCAATAATATTTCGAATGATGTCGGGCTAATCAATGTAGAGGTGACCACAAGTACGGTGATAATGGGAATCACCTTAAGATATACAGATTTTGAATTTGGTGATTTGCTCCTTATTCTGTTAATAATAGATACGGCAATCAAGTCAAAGAATATGACTAATGCACAAGTTATTGTATCTATTGTTTCTGTTAACGTATTGAATACCATCAAACTGATTAATGGTGAGAAGGTTGAAAAGATAATAAGGTAAAATAAGTTGGTACCTATTGCTATATTTAAAAAATTGTTTTCATCACTTCTGTAATTTGAAGCCAATGAAATAACAGCAGAAAAGCCCGTAACAAATAGGTAATTCATAACCCCCATGTAAACAAATAATTTTGATAATTCTATGTTTGAAATTAATGTCGATACAAACCTTATTAAAATAGACATCAATATCACTAATGATGTAGATGTTAAAGCCTCATTTATTCCTATATTCACAATATCCTTAATGTAAGGTAAGTCAACTTTTTTCCATTTTATAAATTTTATTAATGGGATTGAAGATGAGATGGCCATATATACCCTTGAGATACTGATAGTAAGAGCAATGGAAGATATTGATCTTCCAGATTTAAAGATAACTCTTGTGTATATTAGGATTCCAGAGGGAAATAAGAAAAATAAGGAAATACTGGCTTCAATAGTTGATGTTAATATTCATAACAAAACGATTTTCATCAATGGACATTCACTTGTAAAGAGTCAGGCAGCCCTTGAGGAAAAATGCAAATTTATGAAAAAAATATCAAAACTTTATAATGATTTTTTTTATTTGTTTGATAATGTTGAAGAAGTTATTCTGAGTCGATATCACTCAGATAGAATTTCCAGGATCATCGGTAATCAGAAAATAGATAATATTGAGTATGCTTTGGAAGATGAAAATTTAGTGAATAGAGTATGTAACCTGATTGAAACAGTTTTGCCCTATTACTTGGCACCTAAACAGAATAGCCAGTATGAGCATATTTATTTTCAAACGAGGGGAGATGACTTATTGTATTTTGTATCACCATGCAATTCACCTAATCAAACTATTGCAAAAGAGAACTTAATTTACAATATTCTGACGATGGATAAAGAGGGTAAACAGATAAATGCTATGGAACAAAATATTACATCTATTTTCCTACGTTCTTTTACCAATGATATATTAATGTTAATGGAAGTCAGTAAAAGCTCTTTATTTGAGAAAATAGCTAAGATATATATTGAAAACTAGGTGTAAATTAAAATATTTTCTCCGAAAAATTGGAAGGATTACATCGGCGGCACCTTGTGTGGAGGATTATTCAATAGATCGAGGATTAGATTATTATCTTCTAGCGATAAGATGATTTTAGAGTTTTCTTCAATTACTTTCTGAGCCTTTTTACTTACTATTTGTATTAATAAAACTGGTCATGTTTGGTATTAAAAACAGATGCTGTGGTTTTTACCACATTTTTAATTTATGAACTTATACGTAGGTTTAACTTTTTTCTACTACATTTTGTTTTTCCATTAAAACACACTTGGTTGAATATTTAAATATTATATCTTGATTTCATAATAGTTAATGTGTGAGTATGTATTTAACGGGGAGAGATTTAAAAATGACAGTTATTCACATAGTTTATATGGTTTTTCTGTTTTCTGTGATCTTCATTTAATTAAGGAAAAAATATAATGAGTTCTTTTCAAAAGAATTTTTACCATTATCAGATAACGTACTGAAAATATTAGTGTTTGTACATCCGTGAACTGATTCAAAACATTTAATAGGATTAACCGGATTTTAAAAATGATTTAAAAAATGTGCTTTGATCTTAATACCATTATTTGATCTATTACCTTCTTTGGTTTTAAACCTGAAAAATCAAATGCATGAAAAGGAAAAACGAGCAAAATGAATGCCAATTTAATGAAAATGGGGAGGATAAATAGGGGTTATAAAACGTAAATACCATTTATTAAATCTTTTCTAGCGATTGTAAAATCCTTTTTATCGGTGATCAATCAGCTAAGGGGTAAAAACAGGTATTCCATTAATGCCAGATTTTTAAAAGGTACAGAGGACTAAAAACGGCCTATTTACGGCCATAATCATTTGAAAATACGAGTGCGGATATACCAGTAATCATTGAAGGTGCTTGATTTTTCCCAAAATAAGGATCATTGTACCAGTCATGAAAATATTCATTACCGATGAACAAAAAGCCGAACTCGAACACCTCCATCACACCTGTCGTGATAAGAGGGAGTGTGATCGCATAAAAGCGGTTCTGCTGGCCTCTGAGGGCTGGA
>NZ_NSCM01000047.1 GCF_003287735.1 Photorhabdus bodei
TCTCGCGACATTATGCGGTATTAGCCACCGTTTCCAGTGGTTATCCCCCGCCCTCGGGCAGATCCCCAGACATTACTCACCCGTCCGCCGCTCGTCAGCAAAAGCGCAAGCACTTTCCTGTTACCGCTCGACTTGCATGTGTTAGGCCTGCCGCCAGCGTTCAATCTGAGCCATGATCAAACTCTTCAATTCAAAGCTTGATGCTCAAAGAATCTCACTGATTAACGCTCTTTTGTTTGGCTAACTTTGTCGGCTTCACTGCGCTACACCTCGCCGTACTAATGTACTGCCTCGGTGCTGCTCGCTTGCCTTCGCGTTATCCCGCCAAAATAACGTTACTAAATTAATTCGTAATGAATTAACTGTTGTTCACTCTTCAAGACTTTAAAACGTATTTTTTTGTGATACGGTCTTGTGAGTGCCCACACAGATTGTCTGATTAATTGTTAAAGAGCAGGCTGAAATAAAACATGATATTCTCGTTCAGCCGGGCTGCGTATACTACGCTTTTCGCCCGCAGAGTCAAGCACTTGTTAGCTTTCTCTCTGCCCGACCTCACAATGTTTATCAGCGTTGTGTCGGTCAGTGGTGGCGCATTATAGGGCGTTCTTTGGCGTTGGCAATAATTATTTTGAAAAAAGTTAACGATCGATGATTATTTCATCAAATTTAACTTAAGTTATCAATTTTTCTAGTTTTGAAAATCCATATTCCTGCAAAACGGGGATTAATGCATCAGTATCAGCATTCACTTTCATACAATAAGCAAGACTATCTGCTGAAGTGCAAACAAGATTATTCTGATGTTTAACCAACCAAGCCGTTCTTCGAGCAATAGCAACACCAGAATCAATTAAACGCGTGCCATCAGGTAATATCTGAACTAATTCTTCTGCTAATAGTGGAAAATGGGTACAACCCAATACCACTGTATCAGGTGGTTTTTTCATTCTAAGCCACGGTTTCAGTATCTTTTTTAAAATATCGGAAGAAACCTTACCACCATGCAGTTTAATTTCAGCTAATTCTACTAATTCAGAAGAACCTATAGATTCAACCCTGCAACCTGTCGCAAACTTTTCGATAAGTTCTTTTGTATAGGAACGATTAACTGTTGCTCTAGTCGCCAATAATCCAACGATACCATTACGAGTTAACTTTGCAGCAGGTTTTATCGCTGGAACCACACCAACAACCGGAAAGCTGAACCGCTCACGTAGAGCTGGCAAGCTGACTGTACTGGCAGTGTTACATGCAATAACCACTATTGTCAGAAGGTGTTTTTGCTGAACAGCACCAACAATTTGAACGACTCGTTCAACAATAAACTCTTCCGATTTTTCACCATAAGGGAATGCTTCGTTATCAAAAACATATATATAATGGAGATCTGGTAATAATTGTCGGATCTCTTGGTAAATAGATAAGCCACCTACCCCAGAATCAAACACTAAAACTGTTGGGCGTGCGGCTTTATTTAAATCAGAAGTTATAGCTCCCAGTGAGGTAGTATTCACGTCCTGGAATGCGATAGCCATAAACTGTCTCGTAATCTTTATCAAGCAGGTTGGCTATTCTAGCACGAATTGTCAGATAAGAAGTGACTGGATATGAAACTGTTAAATCCCAAAAGCTGACGCCACCTAATTTCACACTCTTAGCCGGGAATGTACTGAAATCCTTGTCATAACGCCGCCCTAGATATTGATAAGTTAACCCCCAATCAAAATCATATAACTGCCAGTCAAGTTGATATTTCACTTGCTGCTTCGCACGACGAACTAAAATTTCATTAGTTTCACTATTACGGGGGTCAATATACTGTATTGTCAATTGATGCTGAAATATGCCAGTGTCTATTAAGCTAGTCCACTCAACACCTTTAATTTTTGCTTTACCAATATTGTAGTAGCGACTATTTGCATAATCGATCAATTGCTCAATCTCATTGCGATATACAGTCAGACGCCAATTTAGCTGGCCTGTGATGCCTTCAATACCGCCTTCCCATTGTTTACTTTCTTCCGGCTTCAAATCATGATTACCACCAAAACCATACATCTGGCTAAGCGTTGGAGCCTTAAATGCCGTACCATAAGAAGCGATCAAGCGATAATCTTTAATAAACTCCCAACCTAAACTGGCTTGCCATGTAGTATTCCAGCCAGCTTCTGAATGTTTATCTGAACGAATTGCACCTTCTAAAATAAAATCTTTCAGCTGTTGCTGTGCTGTCAGATACATTCCTGTATTACGTACCGTTTTACTCTTCGGAATATAATTGGTTCCAGCTTCTATCGATTGTTCTTGGAAATCCACACCGGTACTGACCATGCCATGATATAGCTGAAAAGTATTCCCCCATTGCAAGTTATATTGTTCAGAATCATTAAGGCTAGCAGACTTATCATAGCGTCCATATTGAGGATCAAAGTTATAGTCTTTTGTATGACTATAACTGGTAATTAACTGGGATGAGTAGATCCCTTGGTTAAATCTGACTCCCATGTCATAGTGGCGGCTATAAAGTTCACGAGTATCCGGTCTGGCATATGGATAGCTCCAATTAATATCCGCATCATAAGATGTTCTATTGTTATAGCCATAAGCTCGAACAAATCCACTGACTTGCTCATTAAATTTTTGATCGACTCCCAACCAAAGCATTTTGCTCATGAAGCCATCACGATCAGGTTGTCTAAAACCACCGGTATTACCATCAGCAACAACATCGTATCCTTTGGTATAAGTATAGTTAGCTGCTGCTGTCAGAACTGTATTTTCAGCTATCGTTTGTTGAGTTGCGCCATCATAAGTTTGATAACCATGTGAGCCGATACCTACATTAAAGCTGGTTCCTAGTTTCTCTCTGGTAGTGATGATATTAATAACACCACCAATAGCATCAGAACCATAAACAGCAGAACGTGGTCCACGGATATATTCAATTTTCTGAACCAATGATACAGGTATTTGGCTTAAATCAGAGGAGCCACTGATGCCCGCTTGATTCAAACGTATTCCATCCATCAATACCAATACATGACTAGCATGAGTACCACGTATAAACAAAGAGCTTAACTGTCCAATACCTCCATGCCGCGCAATATCAACACCGGGTAGACGACGCAAAATATCGGCTACACTATTTGGCTGCCAACGATCAATTTCATCCCGTGTTACAACAGTATAAGGAGCCAGTATGCTTGATACCGGCTGTTTAAAACGACTCGCCGTCACAACCAATGAATCCTGCGACTCCACCGCAACAGAGGCTTGATTCCAACCAGAAATTACCATGATTGAAACAGTGGATAATAATAACCGCTTTTTATTTATCATGAGAGAAAACATCCCACAATTTATTGTTAGAAGGACACGCTACGATGAAGCGTTGAACCTATTCATAGTTGAACCTATTCATAATAGTAAGCATAGACAGGATCGTGTATGAGTAATAAGAAAACTGGACATTCTTTGCTCTTCCCCTACAATTTTGCACGAAAATTTTTCTTACTACAGATATAAGAGAACAAACATAATGCAAAATCTCCTGCCAACGGAAAGCTATGAACAGCAACTGACGGAGAAAGTCAGCCGTTTAAAAAACATGATGGTGCCTTTCCAACCCCCGGGGCCAGAGGTTTTCCGCTCACCGCTATCTCATTACAGAATGCGAGCAGAATTTCGAATCTGGCATGAGCAGGATGATTTGTACCATATTATGTTCGATCAACAGACGAAACAGCGTATTCGCCTTGTTCAATTCCCTGTCGCCAGTAAGTTAATCAACAAAATGATGGTAGTATTAATTGACTCCATTAGATCTGAACAGATCTTACGTCATAAGCTATTTCAAATTGATTATCTGTCTACTTGCAGTAATAAAATCCTTGTTTCTCTGCTTTATCACAAAAAATTGGGTGATGAATGGACACAACAGGCATTAAGACTGCGTGAAGCGTTAAGAAATAAAGGATTTGACGTTGAGTTAATTGGCAGAGCCGCTAAAACCAAAATCACATTGGATCATGATTATATTGATGAGGTTTTACCTGTTGCAGGCCGAAAAATGATTTATCGCCAGGTGGAAAATAGCTTCACCCAACCAAATGCTAGCGTCAATATTCATATGCTTGAATGGGCAATTAATATTACCAAAGATTCAAAAGGTGATTTACTTGAGCTCTATTGTGGTAATGGCAATTTCTCTCTGGCATTAGCTCAAAATTTTGAACGAGTATTGGCAACAGAAATTGCCAAGCCATCCGTTGCTGCCGCTCAATACAACATTGCAGCCAACGGTATTGATAATGTACAAATTATCCGAATGTCAGCAGAGGAGTTCACCCAAGCAATGAATGGTGAACGCGAATTTAATCGCCTTCAGGGAATCAATTTAAAAAGCTATCAATGTGAAACTATCTTTGTCGATCCGCCACGTAGCGGCCTTGATGAAAAAACGCTTGAGATGGTCCAAACATATCCACGGATTCTTTATATTTCCTGTAACCCGGAAACCCTTTGCCATAATCTGGAAACATTAACCCAAACGCATAAAATTAGCCATCTGGCCCTGTTTGATCAGTTTCCTTATACTCATCATATGGAATGCGGCGTGCTTCTGGAAAAATTAAACTGATACTTGACGAACATATAAAACAAAAACGCCGGCAGATAGATTTCTCCGGCGTTTTTCATCAATTAATGACAATTTTCTGTAATTGCCTGGTTTTTACGAATTTTTACCTTTCTGTAAATCCAAAATACCAATACGGTACCCATTACTGCGGGCAGAAAATTAGAGCCAATTTCAGGGTATTCAACCCTGATAATCGCACTATAACTAAATAATCCTAAGAGGAAACAAGCAACAACTAACTTAGGCATCCCATCTGGCATTGAATAATTTAAATAGCGCTGATGGATACAATAAATTGATAAAATCAGTGTTATCAATGGGAAAACTGAAAAAGAAACAACTGAGCTAAAAACTGCTGAAAACGTTCCATTCGTTGCTAATCCGACAATAAAAGCGAGTAACAATGTACTTTTGTCCTGGCGATATTGTTCCATCATTGCGTTCTCCTCCTTCATAGTTATTTAAGTTTAGGGTTCGGTGGGTTCATTTCTTTGCGATACCAATAATATGCACCTTTAGCAATCATCCGTAGCTGCAAGACTAAACGTTCTTCTAAACGCTGTCTTTTCTCCAAATCAATATCCAATGCTTCTGCACCGGCACTGAATACTATTGTTACCATTGCCTCTGCCTGCACCTCAGTAAAATGCCTCGGCATACAGCTTTCCTGTTCTAAATAGTCTGCCAGTTCAGCAATAAAATGTTGGATTTCCCGTGCGACAGCGGCACGAAATTCAGCAGAAGTCCCCGAACGTTCACGTAATAATAATCGGAATGCATTTGGATTATTACCGATAAATTCCATAAAAGTTGAAACAGATGTGCGGATGACACTGCCACCTTTAGCAATACGTTGTCGAGCTTGCCTCATTAACTGACGTAGCATCAAACCACTTTCATCCACCATAGTCAGCCCAAGCTCATCAACATCGCGGAAATGACGATAAAATGAAGTAGGTGCAATACCTGCTTCACGGGCGACTTCACGCAAGCTAAGGCTGGTAAAACTCCTTTCAGCACTCAACTGGCTGAAAGCAGCTTCAATCAGTGAACGACGAGTTTTTTCTTTCTGTTTCGCTCTGATGCCGATAATGTTACTCACACGAATCCTGACTCTTTATCTGAACTACATGTTAGGAAATATACCAAATTTTAACGCGTTTGCCGTAATGATATGCTTGTCATGTCATTTATAATGATCCATGTCATTTTCTCAGCGCATTTTCTTATTAGATATTAAGATGATAAAAGTGACTACGCGTAGTCAGAAAATCATTAAGGGAGCATTCCCCCTTTGTTAATTCGATCGTTAGATAATTATTTATTTTCCAAAAACTTCATGGTATCAGCATAGCGGGTAAAACTATGTTCAATTCACCCTAAACGATGACATAAACTCCTTATGAGGATTGGGTTATTAAGTCAACCGATGTTAATATAGCGTTGTAATTTTGTGTAAAAACAGGTCTCTCCTCTATGCAACATATTCATTTTGACGCCATTGTCATTGGTTCTGGTCCCGGTGGAGAAGGAGCAGCAATGGGATTGGTGAAACAGGGTAAAAGCGTTGCTGTTATTGAACGCTATAATAATGTCGGCGGTGGTTGTACTCATTGGGGTACCATCCCGTCGAAAGCCCTCCGCCACGCCGTCAGTCGTATTATTGAATTTAACCAAAACCCTCTGTACAGTGATAATTCCCGCGTTCTTCGCTCTTCATTTGCTGAAATCTTACGCCGTGCTGAAATGGTAATTAATCAGCAAACTAGAATGCGTCAAGGATTTTACGAACGTAATGGGTGTCGTATGTTTTCCGGAGAAGCAACATTCATTGATGACCACCGGGTGAGTGTGCGCTATGCTGACGATAGCCACGATATTTTAAACGCAGATAAGATTATTATCGCAACTGGTTCTCGCCCATATTGTCCGCCAGATGTCGATTTCACTCACTCCCGTATTTATAACAGCGATTCCATTCTGAAACTGGATCATGAACCACGGCATGTCATTATTTACGGTGCCGGAGTGATTGGTTGCGAATATGCTTCAATCTTCCGTGGATTAGGCGTAAAAGTTGATTTGATTAACACTCGTAATCACTTACTCGCTTTCCTTGATCAAGAGATGTCAGATGCACTTTCTTACCATTTCTGGAATAGCGGTATAGTGATCCGCCACAATGAAGAATATTCTAAAATTGAAGGTGTTGATGATGGTGTTATCGTTCACCTTAAATCCGGTAAAAAAGTCAAAGCTGACTGTCTGCTTTATGCTAATGGTCGAACAGGTAATACGGATACTTTAGGGCTAAAAAACGTTGGTCTGGAAGCAGATAGCCGCGGTTTACTGAAAGTTAATAAGATCTATCAAACCAGCAACGAAAATATCTACGCTGTAGGAGATGTTATCGGCTATCCAAGCCTAGCCTCAGCTGCTTATGATCAAGGCCGAATTGCCGCCCAAGCGATGACGAAAGGAAACGCCGAAGTTCATCTGATTGAAGATATTCCAACGGGTATCTATACCATTCCTGAAATTAGCTCTGTAGGTAAAACCGAACAACAATTAACAGCAATGAAAGTGCCTTATGAAGTTGGACGCGCACAATTTAAACATCTTGCACGCGCACAAATTGCGGGGATGAACGTAGGAAGCCTGAAAATACTGTTCCACAGAGAAACAAAAGAGATTCTTGGCATTCATTGTTTCGGGGAACGTGCGGCTGAAATTATTCATATCGGCCAAGCGATTATGGAACAAAAAGGTGAAAGTAATACTATCGAATATTTCGTCAATACTACTTTCAACTATCCAACTATGGCTGAAGCCTATCGTGTCGCAGCTTTAAACGGGCTTAACCGGCTATTTTGATTGCCCGTAATAAGTGCCCATTTTAGCTCTAATAGCCTCTGCTAGTTGCTCATAGCGACCACGCAGAGGTGAACCAGGACGATAAATCAAAACAACAGGCCGCTTAGGTTCAGGGCTACCACACTCCAGATAACAGACGCCATCACGTTTTTTCTCTTGTGGCACTGCCAGATCAGGCAATAAGGTTATTCCACTACCAGCAGCAACCATATTACGCAGGGTTTCCAAACTGGTTGCACGAAAATGGGTATCTTCCTTCGCGCCCGCCTGAAAACAGAACCCCATTGCCTGATCACGCAAGCAATGACCATCTTCTAACATCAACAATTTTTCACCTGCCAATTCATCCATAGCGATTTTTTTACGCTCTGCCCAAGAATGGCCATCATAGATAGCTAGTTTCATGGGTTCTTCAAACAATGGCACTTCAATGAAAGCTCTTGTCTCCTTAACCATTGCCAGAATCGCACAGTCCAATTTGCCACTATCCAACTGGGCTAACAGACTTTGAGTCTGGGCTTCATATAGATACATTTCCAACTTAGGAAACAAACTATGAAGCCCAGGGATAATATGAGGCAACAGATATGGACCAATTGTCGGGATCAAACCAATATGCAGAGGACCAGACATGTTTTCCCCTTGAAGTGACGCCATTTCCTGCAAAATCCTCACCTCGCGGAGAACTGTTCTGGCTTGTTCTACTAATAACATCCCTTGTTGCGTGAACAAAACTTTACGGCTGGTGCGCTCCAATAACATGACACCCAGATCATCCTCAAGCTTACGAATTTGCCCGCTCAACGTAGGCTGGCTAACGTGGCAAGAATCAGCAGCATGGCGAAAGTGCCGATGCTCCGCAAGCGCCACAAGATATTCCAGATCGCGGATATTCATTCCCACCTCAACATATTTAATATAAATGATAGAAACTACCAATAGATAATTATATCAATGTGAGGAAAAGACTATCAGATAATCCTTAAGAACTTATATATAAAGCTCTCATTTATTTTACAGGGGATAAATTAATCCCCCCTACTATTATGATGACTAACTTAATTTTAGCCTCTGCTTAGCCTCTGCAATCGCTTTCATAACCTGTTTTTGCGACACTCCCCCCTTTGCAAGGCGTTTGTCCAGACAAGATTGCAAAGACAAAATATCATATACATCTTCAGTAATTGCACTACTGAACTTCTGCAACTCTGCCAATGACAACGCTTCCAATGCCTGCCCCTGGGCAAGCGCCATAATCACAATTTCCCCAACAATATGGTGAGCTTCTCGGAATGGAACACCTTTTGCAACCAAATAATCAGCTAATTCAGTCGCGTTAGCATAACCCTGTTTAGCGGCTTCCGCACAACGTGAACGCCTGACCTGAATACCATCTAACACCAACGCGGACATATGTAAACAATCCAGCCAAGTATCCAGCGCATCGAATAACCCTTCTTTATCCTCCTGCATATCTTTATTGTAGGCTAGCGGCAAACCTTTCAAGGTCATCATCATACCGGTCAATGCCCCCTGCACCCGGCCACATTTCCCACGAATTAACTCCAGTGTATCCGGGTTTTTCTTCTGTGGCATCAGAGAAGAACCGGAAGTGACTCGATCTGACAGTTCAATAAACCCGGCTTCACCGCTATTAAAGAAAATTAGGTCTTCCGCAAAGCGGGAAAGATGGATCATACTGATACTGGCATTAGATAGCAGTTCCAATACATGGTCACGATCTGAAACGCTATCCAAGCTGTTACGCGTCGCTGAAACAAAACCTAGCCATGATGCTAGTTGTTCGCGGTCAATATCATAAGCGGTTCCAGCCAATGCACCACACCCAAGCGGGCTGGTATCCAGCCGTTTCAAAGTATCCTGTAACCGACTTTCATCACGGACCAACATTTCTACATATGCCAAGCACCAGTGAGCAAATGTGATAGGCTGTGCTCTTTGCAGATGGGTATAGCCCGGCATCACTGCATCCTGATTATTCTCCGCAGTAATCACCAATACCTGCTGTAACTCCACAATTGCCTGATGGAGATGTGAAATGTATTCTTTACACCAAAGTTTGAGATCTGTTGCCACCTGATCATTACGGCTACGACCAGTGTGGAGCTTCTTACCCAGATCGCCAACTTTACTGATCAACTGCCCTTCTACCCAACTATGGATATCTTCTGCACCACTTTGCAAGATGGCTTGTGGGTTAGCCTGAACCTCATTCAACAATTCATTTAATGCCAGCTCCAGTCTTTGTTGTTCTTCAACGGTCAGCACACCAACCGTTATCAACGCTTTCGACCATGCAACTGAACCGGTAATGTCCTGTTCCGCCAACCGGTAATCAAAGCGAAGTGAATCGTTAAATTGTTTGAACCGTCGATCTGCTTTCTGACTGAAACGCCCGCCCCAAAGTGCCATATTTTCGTTCCTGATTATCTGATGTCTGAGTGATTGATTACCTTTCATAAACAGCAATTTCATTCGCAACATGGAGATAATAGACTCGATAAATCAAATACAAGGATGAATTCACGATCTGGTCATTACCTCCATAACTACGAACGATGAAATTACTCTTTACTATTTAATGCCCGAATGCGCGAAGGGAGAGAATACAGACGGATAAATCCTGCTGCATGGCTGTGATCGTAAACCTCATCTTCACCAAACGTTGCAAACGCTTCAGAATAAAGGCTATTTGTTGATCTTTTCTGGATCGCTGTTACCTGACCTTTATAGAGTTTCAGTACTACTTCACCGCTGACATCCGCAGCCAACGCCTCAGCCGCGGCCTGAATAGATTGACGTAGCGGGGCAAACCAACGTCCGTCATAAACGACATAAGACATTTCTAGCCCAAGCTGCTGACGCCATTTAAAGCTATCACGGTCCAGAACCAGTTGTTCAACACCACGCAACGCAGCCATCATGATGGTTCCTCCCGGCGTCTCATAACAACCACGAGATTTCATTCCCACCAGCCGGTTTTCCACGATATCGATACGGCCGATACCATGTTTTACTCCCAGAATGTTCAGCGCTTCAAGGCATTGATATGGAGACATCACCTTGCCGCTAACCCCAACAACCTCGCCTTTCTCAATAGTGACACTGACCAATTCAGCTTCATCTGGTGCCTCTTCTGGATCGACTGTCCACACCCAACAATCTTTATTGGATGCATTCCAAGTACTTTCCAGTACGCCACCTTCGGTAGAGATATGCCACGCATTCTCATCACGGCTGTAAATTTTCTCCAATGTTGCGGTGGTTGGAATATCTCGCGCTTTCAGATAATCCAGCAACGCTTCACGGGAACGCAAATCCCACTCTCTCCACGGCGCAACTACTTTTAGCTGAGGGGCCAATGCCGTATAAGTGCTTTCAAACCGAACCTGATCGTTACCCTTACCTGTTGCACCATGAGCAAGTGCATCTGCTCCCACTTTCAGTGCCAATTCAACCTGTGCTTTAGCAATAATGGGGCGTGCCATTGAAGTGCCCAACAAATAGCTACCTTCATATAGAGCACCGGTTTTCAGTACCGGATAAACATAATCTTTAATGAATTCCTCACGCAGATCCACAACGTGACATTCTGATGCGCCAGAACGCAAAGCTTTCTGCTCCACGCCTTCCAAATCTTCACGGCTTTGCCCCACATCGGCAACAAACGCAACAACTTCACAGTTGCCATAATGTTCCTTCAGCCAAGGAATAATGGCAGAAGTATCCAGACCACCAGAATAGGCAAGAACGATTTTTTTAATATCTTTAGTATGCATGAAGTTACCCTTTGAAATTCCGTTGTTATTTATCAGCAAAGATTTGCCGAAAATTAATCAAACTTAATTTAAGCCAGAATACGAGTACCGACGGGAACACCGTTAAATAGATCGGTCAGTTGATCTGCATGACGCCAACTGGCGATATCTACCGGACGATCTAATGTCCTAGCTGCATCTAAAGCGGCATTCACCTTCACAATCATGCCGTCAGTAATGATGCCGTGAGCAATAAGTTGTTCTGCTTTCTCAACATTTATGTCAGGGATTCTCTGCCCTTTACCATCCAAAATACCACTAACATCAGAGAGCAATACCAAATCAGCACCTAGCGTCTGAGCTATCGCCGTTGCTGCCTGATCGGCATTCACATTCATCAGCTCCCCTTTATCCGTTACACCAATTGAGCTGATAATGGGCATATAACCCGCATCCAATAACATTTTCAGCAACTTAGCATCGCCCGGCATCGCTTTCCCCACATGCCCCAACTCTTCACTCAGTTGGGAAACCATGACCACATTACCATCTCCTAAATATAATCCAACTGATGCAAGTTGATATTTCGTCGCCCACGACAACAAGGTCTTATTGGCGATACCAGCCAATGCGCCAGTGATAATCCCAATCTGATCAGCAGGTGTTACTCGTAATCCTTGTTCCTTCACTATCGGTAGCTGCAACTTCTCCATCAGCTCATCCACCAGATACCCCCCCCCATGAACAACAACCAACTGGCGTTCGTGTGTTTGCCGATATTCCTGTAATGCAGTAAACACACGTTCCAATGCTTCTTCATTGTCCAGTAACACGCCACCTAACTTTATGACTAAAGGTTCCATCTGCTCTACTCCTTCACGTCAATCATTAAAATAATGCCTGAGTTTCTTCAAACCCAAAACGTATATTCATACACTGAACTGCCTGAGCTGCCGCGCCCTTCAAAAGATTATCCTCAGTACCCACAACAATCAGATGGTCACCCTGTACAGCAAAACCGATATCACAGAACGGTAACCCAACAACGGATTTCAATGCTGGCACTCCTTTGCTGTAAAGCCTTACCAATGGCTTATCTTTGTATGCTTGACGATACACCTCATCTATCTGTTCTACGGTAACACCCGGCTTCAACTTACAGGTAATTGTGGCAAGAATACCCCGAGCGAAATTGCCAAGATGTGGAGTAAAAACCACTCTGGTTCCCAGATGTTCCTCAATCTCCGGTTGATGACGATGGGTAAATATTCCATAAGGTTGCAAACTGATTTCGCAGAAACTGTTGGTCATGCTGGCTTTCCGGCCTGCTCCACTTACACCACTAGTAGCATTAATCACCGGCCAATGGCTGGTATCCAGCAAACCATTTTCCAACAACGGTTTCAGGGAGAGTTGAGAAACTGTTGGGTAACATCCCGGTACAGCAACTAATTGGGCCTGTTTGATTTTTTCAGCCTGCCATTCGGCAAGTCCATATACTGCTTGTGCCAACCATTCAGTATGCTTATGTTTGAATCCGTAGTATTGTTGATAAATCTGAGCATTTTGTACGCGGTAGGCACCGGAGAGATCGAATACAGTGCAACCTGCTGCCAGAAATAACGGCGCAATGTCATGACTAACTTCATGGGCGGTGGCAAGGAAAACCACATCAATCCCTTTAGCAGCATTAATAATATCAGTCAGCGGTTGCAGCGGTAGATCAACAATGCCTTTATACTGTGGATGTAAATCTGAGAAGCATTTATCTGCATCAACGCTCTGAGCAGAAACCATGAGTCTAATCAGATTCGTATGCGGATGACGATGCAGATATGCTGCCAGTTCTGCTCCGGTGTAACCACTTGCACCAACAACCAGCGTATTCAACATAGGATATCTTTACCTTATGCTCAGTATTCAAACGGGATAATGTATTTTTATTCAAAAAAAATGCATGAATATTGATACTATCATGAATAAAGGCTGTCAACAGTGAATATTAAATTACCTCCATTTATTGAGCTATTTCGGCAATTAATCGCGACTCCATCTATCAGCGCCACCGATGTCAGTATTGACCAAAGTAACGAGTCTCTCATCAACCTACTGGCA
This sequence comes from Photorhabdus bodei, assembly GCF_003287735.1. Taxonomy (GTDB): domain Bacteria; phylum Pseudomonadota; class Gammaproteobacteria; order Enterobacterales; family Enterobacteriaceae; genus Photorhabdus; species Photorhabdus kayaii. Next base: position 13,411 of record NZ_NSCM01000047.1, read on the forward strand.
AGTTGGTTGAAAGAAATTGGTTTCGAGATTGAGATACAGCCCGTCCCCGAAGCCCTCGGAAAATACAATCTACTAGCAACATTGGGGCGTGGCCTAGGTGGATTACTATTGTGTGGACACACTGACACCGTACCCTTTGACGAAGGTCTCTGGACGAAAGATCCGTTCACCCTGACAGAGCGCGATAACAAACTGTACGGTTTAGGTACAGCAGACATGAAAGGCTTTTTCGCCTTTATTATTGATGCGTTGCGGGACATTGATATCAGTAAAATAACCCGTCCGCTGTACATTCTGGCAACCGCAGATGAAGAGACGACAATGGCGGGAGCCCGCTATTTTGCTGCAAGTACCACTATCCGCCCAGATTTCGCTATTATTGGTGAACCCACTTTATTGCATCCTATCTGTGCACACAAAGGACATTTATCGAACGCTATCCGCATTGTTGGCCAATCCGGGCACTCCAGTGATCCAGACCGTGGTATAAACGCCATTGACTTGATGCACGAATCTATTGGTCACCTAATTGAACTACGCAATACGCTAAAAGAGCGTTACAACAACCCGGCATTTACCATTCCACACCCAACCATGAACTTCGGCTATATTCATGGAGGTGACGCAGTAAACCGTATTTGTACCCATTGTGAATTGCATATGGATATTCGCCCGTTACCGGGACTAACGTTACAGGATCTGAACGGACTGTTAAATGAAGCGCTGGAACCAGTGAAGCAACGCTGGCCTGGCCGCTTAACTATCGATGAATTACATTCCCCTATTCCCGGTTATGAATGCCCAACCGATCACAAGATGGTTGACGTGATAGAGAAACTGCTAGGCCGCAAAGCTGAAACGGTCAACTACTGTACCGAAGCACCATTCATTCAGAAAGTATGCCCAACTTTAGTCCTTGGCCCTGGTTCTATTGAACAAGCACATCAACCGGATGAGTTCATTGATATGTCATTTATTAAACCCACCAGAAAGATAATTTCTCAGTTAATAGATCATTTTTGTCTAAGCAATAATTAATTGTTTTACTCGTCCCCCAAAAGTCAGGGGGACTCAAACATCATAACAATTAACAAAAGTACTCTTCCCAAGCTTTCTGATACATAAGTAATACTTATAGACCATGACCTACCATTAAATTTTAGAAATTTCGCCCAAACTGATTATTTTCTGATATGAATATGAGGGCTTAGGGTCAATGCAACACTGTGGCGCCACAAAAAATAACTTCCCGCCACTTAAATGAAATTTTTCTACAGGAACAGAATCAACATCCTGCCAGCAATAAAGGCTAAGAGTCACATGAACCAACAATATTCTGCAATGCGTAGTAATGTCAGCATGCTAGGTAAGCTGCTCGGAGACACGATCAAAGAAGCTTTAGGGGAAGATATTCTCGATAAAGTTGAGACAATCCGCAAATTATCCAAATCGTCCCGCGCAGGTAATGAAGCACACCGCCAGCAGCTATTATCTACATTGCAAAACCTATCTAATAATGAACTGCTACCAGTTGCCCGTGCTTTCAATCAATTTCTCAACCTGACAAACGTCGCAGAACAATATCACAGTATCTCCCCGCATGGTGAAGCTGCCAGCAACCCCGTTGCGTTAGCGAAATTATTCACCCGCTTAAAAGAAAAAAATTTCAATAATGACGATCTGAAAAAAGCGGTAAATGAACTGTCTATTGAACTGGTTCTCACCGCTCACCCAACTGAAATCGCTCGTCGTACATTGATCCATAAACTGGTAGCCGTTAACACCTGTCTATCGCAACTCGATCACGATGATCTGGCGGATTATGAGCGTAATAACATTATGCGCCGCCTGCGCCAGTTAATTGCCCAATCATGGCATACCGATGAAATTCGCAAAATCCGTCCTACCCCAATTGATGAAGCGAAGTGGGGGTTTGCTATGGTGGAAAACAGCTTGTGGGAGGCTGTACCAGCATTCCTGCGTGAATTTAATGAACAACTGGAAGAGTCAATTGATTACAGCCTGCCAGTTGAAGCGGTACCTGTCCGCTTTACTTCCTGGATGGGCGGCGACCGAGACGGCAACCCAAATGTCACCTCTGAAGTCACTCGTCATGTATTACTGCTTAGCCGCTGGAAAGCAGCCGATCTATTCCTAAAAGATATTCAGGTTCTGGTTTCTGAGCTATCCATGTCTGAATGTACACCAGAAGTTCGTAAACTAGCAGGTGGTGATGAAATTCTAGAACCTTACCGAGAAATTGCTAAAAAATTGCGGACACAACTCAGCAATACATTGACCTATTTGGAGAAACAACTGAAAGGAGAACAAGTTCTGCCACCAACTGATTTGCTGGTGGATAACGAACAGCTTTGGCAACCACTTTACGCCTGTTATCAGTCACTAAAAACCTGTGGGATGGAAATCATTGCCAACGGTCAATTATTAGATATCTTACGCCGTATCCGTTGCTTCGGCTTATCGCTGGTACGTATTGATGTACGCCAAGAAAGCACTCGCCATACAACCGCCGTTTCTGAACTGACGCAATACCTGGAATTAGGTGACTACGCCAGTTGGTCAGAAGAAGAAAAACAGGCTTTCCTACTGTATGAACTGCACTCCAAACGTCCATTGATCCCACATAACTGGCAACCAAGCGCTGAAACGCAAGAGGTTTTCGCAACCTGTAAAGTCATTGCCGAGTCACCTCAAGACGCTATCGCCGCTTACGTTATCTCAATGGCTAAAGTACCTTCTGATGTATTAGCGGTTCACTTGCTACTGAAAGAAGCCGGTTGTCCGTTCACTTTACCCGTTGCCCCATTGTTCGAAACCCTTGATGACCTGAATAATGCCGAAAATGTCATTCAGCAATTAATGAATATTCAATGGTATCGCGAACTGATTCATGACAAACAGATGGTGATGATTGGTTATTCTGACTCAGCAAAAGATGCCGGAGTGATGGCTGCGGCATGGGCGCAATACCGAGCACAGGATGCCTTGATCAATGTTTGTGAAAAAGAGGGCATTACGCTGACCTTATTCCACGGTCGTGGCGGTACTATCGGCCGTGGCGGTGCGCCAGCACATGCTGCTCTGCTTTCCCAACCACCGGGAAGCCTGAAAGGTGGCCTACGTGTGACCGAACAAGGCGAAATGATCCGCTTTAAATTCGGTCTGCCACAGGTCACTATCAGTAGCTTAGCCTTATATGCCAGTGCGATTCTGGAAGCAAACCTCCTACCACCGCCGGAGCCTAAACTGGAATGGCATCAGGTGATGGATACCCTGTCTGATGTTTCCTGCAAGATGTATCGCGATTATGTACGTGAACAGCCCGATTTTGTGCCTTATTTCCGCGCGGCAACACCAGAACAGGAATTAGCTAAACTGCCTTTAGGTTCTCGTCCAGCCAAACGTCATCCGGCGGGTGGTGTGGAAAGTTTACGCGCTATCCCGTGGATTTTCGCCTGGACACAGAATCGCCTAATGTTGCCAGCCTGGTTAGGTGCAGGTGCCGCGCTACAACAAGTTATCAATGATGGAAAACAGGATGTATTAGCAGAAATGTGCCGTGATTGGCCTTTTTTTACCACTCGGATTGGTATGCTGGAAATGGTCTTCGCCAAAGCTGATTTATGGTTGGCAGAATATTATGATCATCGTCTGGTTGATAAGAACTTATGGCCGTTAGGTCAGAAACTGCGCAAGCAACTCTCCGCGGATATTAAGACGGTATTAGCCATTTCTAAAGATGAACACCTAATGGCAGATTTACCATGGATTGCAGAATCAATCGCCCTACGTAATGTTTACACTGATCCACTAAACGTCTTACAGGCAGAACTATTACTGCGTTCCCGTCAGCAGCAACATCCCGATCCTCAGGTTGAACAAGCGTTGATGGTAACCATCGCCGGTATCGCAGCAGGAATGCGAAATACAGGTTAGTTGCTGTCAGATAGGCGACAATCTCCTCGCGACGGTAGTGACAATATTGAGCACAGTACTGGCATCTTTTGTCTCCAGACAACCCAGCACAAAATGTGCTCAATAGACAACGAAAAAGAGGTTATTCTCCACCAAGTGAAGCGTAATTAAAGAAAAATTCCTTATAATTTATCCACCTTTGTTCCGCAGTGAAATAAGCAAGCAAACAATCACCCCCGCAAAAATTTCGATCATTACATAAATAAAATTTAATAATGTGATTTTCGCTCACTTCCCTAGAATTGGATTTTTCGATTTCTAAGAGGATTTAATCATGAAGAAAAATAAACTTGCTATGCTGCTATCTCTTGCTTCCTTATTTGGCGTTAATGCCTATGCCCAAACAGAGCAACCGAAGGAGGTCTCTACTGCTCAAAATGCCCTGGCAGCGCAATCCCAGCTACTGCCTAACCCTGAAAGCCCCATCCGAGCTGAAGAGAAGGAGCTCAACACTAAGTCTGAGGTAGCTTACGTCGCCGCACCTCCGCTAACCAATATGTGGGTCTATGCCGTTGGCTCGACGAATTGCGGATGGGAATACACTTCCAACTTGCCGGTGACAAACTGCAATCACGGAGGACAACAGCTCCGCGCCGCCGTTCTGGAAATTGGCTACGGCTACAACTCCTTTGCTTGGATGAACGGCGCTACACTGCCATACTCACTGTACTCTTCTACACCAGTTTGCATTACAAACGGGCACTACAATTGGCCATGTGCTGCGGGCCAAATTGTGGTTGGCTTCCTGAAAGAATACAGCCTCGATGGCTACCAGAATGGTATCTTCAGTTACCAGAACACTTCTGCTAATTGGCCTCGAAATACCATGTCAACGCAGATCAGCATTCTTTGACCTGCTAAAACCCATTTAGGCGTCTATTAAGAGGGGCGGGAAACCGCCCTTGTTCATTTTTACGCACAGGTATCGACGCCGATGGTTTAGCCTCGTAATTAGGCAAATATATAAAATTAATTTAAAAGTTTACCTAGGTGAATTTCTCACAAATTATTTCCGTTAGGCTCCCTCTGTAGGAGTGCCTGTACCCAGTAATAAAGTCATTAATCAACGAATGGCATAACGAATGCACAAAATAATATCGCTCGTGGCTTGCAATAATACACCGGATTAATCTCTTAAAGCTTCTTAAGGTTTTTCACCTAAACTTTGTGCCACGAACTCCCTTGAATACTTAACGGCGGCCATTCTTGGCTTTCAGTAATAGGTGCCGTAGCCGTAAGGTCCCTGGCTTGCTGTAACATCCGCTCGACCAAGTTGGTCAACAGCTCAGCATCCAGCCTCTCCAACCATTCACGGCTCCAAAGCAGAGTCTCTCCCTCACCACTACGGCTCAGTTGCAATGTTGGCCAATCGGCCAGTGTAGCCAACGAACAAGGTTCGACATCACCTAGTGGAATAAACAAAGTTACCAACTCATCGCGTTGGCGGATATGCAAACTAAAAGGGCCGAGAGGCAGATCGAGCCCCTCCGAATGCAGAGATTCTTCGGTCTGCCCAAGGCGTCGGCACAGTTCCGATAATAAGGCATTGAACATGGTTACCCTTGTTACCTTTTATGGTTGTCAAACACAGATTCAGTCGGCGGCCACAGGTTAGCGATCGGAGGATTACTCGACGTGCCTTGCAGTTTACCACCTATGGTCGCAGCCCAAGGATCGATGACATATGCCTGGGAGCCCCAAGTTTCGGGTTTGCTGAGCTCACTATTGGGATCACGACCGACCACCACGAAGCAGTGGGTCTGGCTATGCCCCTTGGCGCCACGATGAGCGACTACCTCAATGCGCTGCTGGTCATTTTGATTGTGCTTCATCAGTTCGGCTGCCGCAGAGTAGGCCAAAGTGGTGCAGCAACCAGCCTGAGCTTGAGCGACCCGGACGGCGATAGATTGCAGTTGGTTGAAACTGACGTTGCCTTGTCTAGCGGCGATAGCCGCCATGTTGGACATCATATTGGCCTGGCTGTTACCCCTCAGGCGGTCCGGGCTGTCATTGAATAACCTCAATCTCTCCATGATTTGCTGATAATGAGAATTCTGCTTGCTAACGAAAGTGCCGGCATCAGTGCATGCGTAAGTACCCATCTTCTGTAAAGCTGGCATAGCCTGCTGCAACATCGCTTGGGGACCGGCCGTCATCACCTTTGGCTGGAGTGTGCGCACCACAGCGCCTTGTTCCGCCAGAACCTGTTTAAGCTCGGCAAGGCGGGAGCTACGGGCCGCCACCTCTTTAGGGTGGTGGTTCTCCCAGTGTTGGATAGCATCCTGCACCCGTTGAGCTTGCGCACTGTTGGGAGCACTCTGCAATTGGCGCAGTTCGGTGATCAAATGCTTGAGATCCGAACTCTGGAAATGCAAAGGACCTCGCCGAACAGACTGTTCGAACAAGCGGTTACCCTGTTCAAGTAGGGGAGAAGATGCAGTGTACTGAGGAGCTTGCGTTTGGCTAAGCGGTGTATGGCCGCCAATATGCTGAATATGCATTATTCTTTCCAAAATTAAGTTGAGTTGATTAAGAGTATCTTAGTATTTCTCCTGCCCTGTTTATGTAAAAAAGTGACCTGATTTTTATCTGTTTCAGGTGTCAGAGAAAAGGATTCTCCGGGGATAGGTGTCCAAGATTTTCAGGCATTCACAACTGCTTTGAATGACGCTTTCACTCCCAATGCTGCTTTACAAAACGCAATATAAGTAAATAAGTAAATAAGTAAATAAGTAAATAAGTAAATAAGTAAATAAGTAAATAAGTAAATAAGTAAATAAGTAAATAAGTAAATAGGTAAATAGGTAAATATACCTGTCATCCTTCAAGTTGCCTCTTTGTTGGCTGCACTCACTCACCCCGGTCACATAGTTATCTATGCTCCCGGGGATTCGCTCCCTTGCCGCCGCAATGCATCTTGAAATCCATAAGGTATATTAGTCGAATCCGCCGATAATAAGAATTCACTCTTTATAACAATACTGCGAAAAAAATATGCTCTTACTAAGCAACATTTCTTAATAAGAGCCAATGATTAAGGACGAACACCCAAAGTATGACAAATTGCATAACTCAGTTCTGCGCGGTTTAAGGTATAAAAATGAAAATCCTTCACACCTTCGCGGCTTAAAATCTTCACCATATCCATTGCGATAGAAGCACCAACCAGATTAGAGCTTTCAGGGTCATCATCCAGCCCCTCAAACATTCTGGTCATCCAGCTTGGAATACGAACATTGGTCATTGTCGCAAAACGTCGAAGCTGACGGAAGTTGGATACCGGCAGAATTCCCGGTACGATTTCCACATCAATTCCGGCGGCAACACAGCGGTCACGAAAACGCAGATAGCTTTCCACATCAAAGAAAAATTGGGTAATAGCCCGGTTCGCCCCCGCATCAATTTTTCGTTTTAGGCTAATCAGGTCAGCCTGAGAATTTTTTGCCTCAGGATGAACTTCAGGGTAGGCAGCTACTGAAATATCAAAATCAGCTTCTTTCTTAAGTAATTCAACCAGATCAGCACCATACATTTTGGGTTTTTCACTGTTATCCGGTAAATCACCCCGCAAAGCCACAATATGGCGAATACCATTTTTCCAATAATCACGGGCAATTTCGCACAATTCATCGCGGCTGGCATCAATACAAGTAAGGTGCGGAGCCGCTTCAAGGCCGGTTTTTTCTTTTATTCCCTTGATTATGCTATGGGTACGATCACGCTCGCCAGAGTTAGCACCATAAGTAACAGAAACAAATTTAGGCTTGAGGGTGCTCAGGCGATTAATGGATTTCCACAGGGTTTTTTCCATCTCGGCTGTACGCGGTGGAAAGAATTCAAATGAAACACGGATCTGTCCTTCCAGTTCAGCCAGATTCTGATTCAGCGCCTCGCGCTGATTTGCGTGAAAAAAACTCATATCCTGCACCTCGTTAACAAGCGGAATAATTTCCCATCTTAATAATTTGCCAGTTACTTTTATTTGAACATCTAAACACCTATACGTTTAGACGTCCAAATAAGATGAGGGATCGGCATTTTTTAGTCAACAACAAAGTTGAGTTAAATCGGTGAGGAATATTCACCCTGAATCGGAAAAAAATTCATTGAGGAATCTTTAGTAGATCGATGCCTAAAACAGCAATGAGGAAAGATGCCCTGTTCAGAACATCCACCCTCTCGTTACCTCAAATATCAAGCGAAGGAAATCACATTTGATCAATCAGTGGAGGCTAGAAAGCTTAAAGCAGTTGTGACAAACGGTTAAGATCAGACTGAATCGCTCCGGCGGTCACGTCCCGACCTGCCCCCGGCCCACGGATCACTAACGGATTATCACGATACCAACGGCTCTCAATCGCAAACACGTTGTCGCACGGTAGCAAAGACGCCAATGGGTGATCAGGACGTACCGCCTCAACACCCACCTTTGCCTTACCATTCGCATTAAAACGGGCAACATAACGCAGCACCATGCCCATTTCCTGCGCCGCGGCTAATCGCTGCACCATCTGCGCATTGATAGCACCGCTATTATCAAAGAATTGTTCAATAGAGCCTGATTCTGCTTCTTTCGGCACCAGTGACTCAACACGCACTTGCTCTGGCTCAATCTCATACCCTGCTTCACGGGCAAGGATAATCAATTTACGCATCACATCCTGACCAGACAAATCAATACGCGGATCAGGTTCTGTCAATCCCTGTTGCCACGCCTGTTCAACTAAATCACTAAACGGTACTGAACCATCAAATTGCAGAAACAGCCAAGATAATGTGCCGGAGAAAATGCCACTAATGGACAAAATGGTATCACCACTCTCCCGTAAGTCCCTCACGGTATGATTGATAGGTAAGCCAGCGCCAACTGTTGCATTGTAAAACCAATGGCGACCTGTTTTAGTAAATGCATCACGAATGAAACGATAATCACTGCTACTGGAAGCACCGGCAATTTTATTGGCACTGATAACATGGAAACCATAACTGGCAAAATCACTGTAACATCGAGCTAGTTCTTCACTCGCCGTCACATCTAGGATCACCAAATCGTCATAAGGATGCGCTCGCATCCACAGAAATAATTCATCAACATCATATTCTGTCGCTTCGTCATCAAAAAAAGCTAATGCTCGACTAGCATCAATCCCTTGATAGTCGAGTAAACTCCGGCGACTATCCGCCACACCGGCCAGAACAAATTCAAAATCACTGCGAGCCGAAATGTTTTTCTGCTCACGAGCGAATAACTCCAACCAACGAGAGCCAATATTTCCTTTACCAAACAAAATCAGACCAATCCGCTTTTCAGCCCGGAACAAACTCTGATGCAACCCCTGGATCACATGTTCAGTCTGATTAGTCCGCAACACAGCGACAAGGCTGATGCCATCCTCCGCATGCCAGATAAATTCTACCGGCTGATCTTTAAGTTGCTGATAAAAACGGTGACAATGTAATGGGTTCTTACATACACCAGCTCCAACCAGTGCCACCAGCGCCAAACCTTCTCTAAGGGAAAGTTTCCCCGGAAGCGTAGCATCTTCCAGCACACACAATGCACTATTCACCACTTCGGAAGTGTAACAGAGCTGAATCAAATTACAGTCTAGATGGATACCTGTCGCCAATGGGCGAATTTGTTCTCGCTTTAACAACAGATCAATATCTTTGTATATCTGTTTAAAATCATGATGAGCGGCCACATGCAACTCAATTAGGCAAACATCATCATGACTAGTAACAATTTTTGCGCCAGTCCCAGAAGCCAAAACCCTTTCAATACGCGTTGATCCTTGCTCCGGCTGGTAGCTGCAACGTAATAGCAAATCAATATCACTGAAGGAAACAGGCTGTAAGGTACGAGCATGCAACACGGGTGCGGCAAGACGAGCAAGTTCGCTGGCTTCATCCAAGCGTAATAGTGGTAACAAACAGGCATCTTTGACTTTTCTCGGATCAGCACTGTAGACACCAGCAACATCACTCCAGATGGTTACCCGCCTCGCCCCTGCCAAAGCCCCAACCTGAGTTGCGGAGTAGTCACTGCCATTTCGCCCCAATAACACCGTTTCTCCATCATGATTACTGGAGATAAAACCGGTCACCACCAGTCGTTTATTTAGGTTTTGTGTTAGCAACTGATTTAGCAATGGTTGGGAAAGGGTAACATCAATTTGCGGCTGAGCCGCCCGTTCCGCGCGTAAAAACTGGCGAGCATCCACCCAAGCGCTAGGAATACCCTGAACTTCAAGCACAGCCGACATCAAACGCGCGGACCAGATCTCTCCGTGGCCCACCACTTCTGCATAAGTCACATCACTAACGGGTTTATCCAGTAATGCACTTAGCTTTTCAAGATCGGCAATAAAACGCTTCACCAACTCTTCAGCAACAGTTTCAGGTAGCAAACCTCTAATCAGATCCTGCTGATAACGGCGCAGAACCTGCTGTACCTGATGGGCAGAAATACGGTCGCTCTGGCTAAGTTTAAGCCAATTAATTAACTGGTTAGTCGTGCTGCCTGCCGCGGATACCACCATTAAATCACCGGGTTGGCTGTAATTAGCCATAATCTTGGCTACCCGTTGATAACATTTCACATCCGCGAGACTACTTCCACCAAACTTATGTAATTGGCGGTCATTTTCCGCCGTTGCAACTACCAGTGCACTCATGGTCACTCCTTTACTACTGCCTGAAATGCATTTTCCAAATCAGCGATTAAATCCTGACTATCTTCAATACCCACAGAAACACGCAATAGTGAATCCGTAATCCCCGCTTCCGCCCTTGCCTGTGCTGACATGCCAGCGTGAGTCATGGTAGCCGTATGAGAAATTAAGGTTTCCACACCGCCCAGTGATTCCGCCAAAGTAAATAACTTTAACTCAGACAGAAAACGGCGTATCGCCTGTTCACTACCATCGAACTCAAAGCTTATCATTGCGCCAAAACCAAATTGTTGCTTACAAGCAATTTCATGCCCAGGATGATCTTTCAAAGCAGGATAAAAAAGTTTTTTCACTAACGGTTGCTGTTGAAGATAATTGACTATCTCCAATGCATTCTTTTGCTGTAACAGGACCCGTGGCGATAAAGTGCGCATGCCGCGCAACAGCAGGTAGCTATCAAACGCCGCACCGGTCACACCAATATTATTCGCCCACCAAGCGAGCTCCGTTGTAACCTCTTCATCCTTTGCAATAATAGCTCCGGCAATCACATCAGAATGTCCATTAAGATATTTAGTACAGGAATGCACAACCAGATCTGCCCCCAACTCCAAAGGCTTCTGTAGTACAGGGCTCAGGAAAGTGTTATCAACAATGACTGTCGCACCTACCTCATGGGAAAGCTGGCATATATGAGCAATATCGACAATACGCAATAAAGGATTACTGGGCGTTTCAATCAATACCAACTTTGGTTTTTTGGACAAGACTTGCTTTAATGCCTGTTCATCACTCTGATCGACAAAAGCCACTTCATAAGCACCGCGTTTAGTCTGGCTGTCAAATAAACGGTAACTGCCACCATAACAGTCATGAGGCGCAACCAACAGATCGCCAGGTTGAAGGAAAACCGTGCATAACAGGTGAATGGCTGACATTCCACTACTGGTCATGATAGCACCCGCTCCCCCTTCCAGCTCAGCTAATGCCTGTTGCACCATATCGCGGCCCGGATTACTCCTGCGGGAATAATCATGTGTCCTTGGCTGATTAAAATCAGTAAAGTTATATGTGCTGGAAAGATATATAGGCGGAACAACACAACCATACTGTTCATCATTATTCAGCCCATTGCGAACTGCTATTGTTGCCGGCTTGCGTGTCATATCAGCTACCACTATCTGTCATAAATTAAGTCAGGGAAGAATATCCGCTACCACAGTAGACGTCAACACATCTAGACATCTAAACCTCTTTACGGTTAGATTAGACAATGGGATAATTATTCATCATAACTAATGCTGCTTTATTTATTAGTAGCCATTAGTTTATCGCATATACTATAACTGTATAATTGATAAGGAAATCACGATAAAATGGCAATATGTCACAACGAAAGCTGGTGCTGTTATCTGGCTTAATTTTATGATTTTACGACTATTTAAGGTACCCCATGGCTGAGTGGAACGGTGAATATGTCAGCCCTTATGCTGAACATGGCAAAAAAAGCGAACAAGTGAAGAAAATCACAGTCTCGATTCCTTTGAAAGTGTTGAGAATCCTCACTGATGAACGCACTCGTCGCCAGGTCAATAACCTGCGTCATGCAACTAATAGTGAATTGCTGTGTGAAGCATTCCTGCATGCATTTACTGGACAGCCGCTACCCGATGATGCTGATTTACGTAAAGAGCGTAATGATGAAATCCCAGAGGCAGCCAAAAAAATCATGCGGGAATTAGGTATTGATCCTGATACCTGGGAATATTGATAGTAGCGAAAAAAACTCCTGTAAAAATTCAGGGATTTTTTATTTTGGCTAAAATGCAAAACGCCCGATGCAAAACACCGGGCGTTAGTACCAGTCGGCCTGTCATCATGGACAGGCTCAATTCTGCAATTATTTGCTGACACCTGGAACATTGAAACGTTTCTTAAAGCGATCAACACGACCACCAGTAGCAACATCACGTTGTTTACCCGTATAGAATGGGTGGCATTGGCCGCATACGTCCAGGTTCAGAGCGTGACCAGCGGTAGATCTAACTTGTATTACATTACCGCAAGAGCAGGTTGCAGTAATTTCTTCATATTTAGGATGAATACCTTTTTTCATGGGATAACCTCTGTTAAGGCCGTGTCGCTATCCAGCCCTGTTGCCGCCAGACACCACACGTCGTGTTGATAAAATGAGTTTGGTATCTTCCGTACCAAAGGCGGCGGATCATACAGAATATCTGCCTATCTCGCAATGAAATCCACTCAACACCTATGGTACTCTATAATCAATTTTTGATTACATTTTAACTTACCTATTGATTTTACGGAATAATTTTATGGTTGTTGTTCAGGTTGCCCTGCCTGTCCCTCTTACCCGCTCTTTTGACTATCTGCTACCCGCAGAGAGTCAATTACCCGTTGCAGGAATGCGGGTAACAGTCCCTTTTGGCAAACGTAAAGCGATTGGTATCGTTACCAGGATAGTTGACAACAGTGATATTCCAGCAGAACAACTGAAAACCATAGAATCTATTCTCGATACTCACTCCTTATTTCCAGAAAACCTTTGGCAATTATTGCTCTGGGCATCCAGTTATTACCATTACCCCATCGGTGAAGTCCTGTTCCATGCATTGCCGGTGCTGCTTCGTCAGGGAAAACCCGCGGAATCAACTCCACTATGGCAATGGCAAGTCACGCCAACAGGCGCTGAATTACCGCTAGCACAACTGAAACGCTCGCCAAAACAGCAGCAAGTACTGGCAACCCTACGCCGTAAAGCAATATATCGCCATCAGATTACAGAACTGGAACTGAGCGAAAGCGCTTTCCAATCGCTCAAAAAGAAGTCACTTATCGATTTATACCCTGTGCAACCTGAATCTGAGAACTGGCGAAATCACTTCCAAATCACCGGCGAACGCCTGAAATTGAATACCGAACAAGCCACAGCAGTTGGTGCTATCCGTGCAGAAGACCAGCAATTCTCTCCCTGGTTACTGGCGGGCATCACCGGATCAGGTAAAACAGAAGTTTATCTCAGTGTGTTGGAAAATATTCTGGAGCAAGGTAAACAAGCGCTGATACTTGTACCGGAAATTGGCCTGACACCACAGACCATCCGTCGCTTCCGTGAACGTTTCAACGCACCGGTTGATGTTCTTCATTCAGCCCTGAATGACAGTGAACGTCTTGCTGTATGGCTACGAGCGCGACAAGGTGAGAACGCCATTGTCATCGGTACACGCTCAGCCCTATTTACCCCTTTCGCCTGCCTTGGCATCATCATTATTGATGAAGAACATGACAGCTCTTATAAGCAACAGGAGGGCTGGCGTTACCATGCCCGTGATTTAGCGGTATTCAGAGCAAAAAAAGAGAATATCCCGGTAATCATGGGCTCTGCGACCCCAGCACTGGAAACACTTTACAATGTGCAACAAGGCAAATACCGCCCGCTAACATTGTCCAAACGGGCAGGTTATGCTCAGCCAGCGACTCAGCATCTGTTGGACTTAAAAGGCTTACCACTCAAAATCGGGTTATCTCAACCACTAATAAAGCGTATTGAAGAACATCTACAAGCCAATAATCAGGTCATACTTTTCCTTAACCGCCGCGGTTACTCACCTGCCCTACTCTGCCATGAATGTGGCTGGATTGCAGAATGCCAACGCTGTGACCATTATTACACGCTGCATCAATACCATCGTCAGTTACGTTGCCATCATTGTGACAGCCAGCGCCCCGTTCCCCGTCAGTGCCCGCAATGCGGTTCTACTCATCTTCAACCTGTTGGCCTTGGCACAGAACAGCTTGAAGACGGTATTTCAGCCCTATTCCCTAATGTACCCGTTACCCGCATTGACAGGGATACCACTAGCCGCAAAGGAACACTGGAACAACAACTGGCTGACATTCACGCCGGAAATGCCCGTATACTGATTGGCACCCAAATGCTGGCAAAAGGTCACCATTTTCCTGATGTCACACTGGTCGCGTTACTCGATGTTGATGGTGCCTTATTTTCAGCAGATTTTCGGGCAGCAGAACGTTTCGCACAACTTTATACACAGGTTTCTGGTCGGGCGGGTCGGGCTGGTAAACGAGGAGAAGTGGTTCTTCAGACTCATCATCCTGACCATCCATTACTGCAAATTTTGCTCAATAAAGGCTACGATGCTTTCTCTATTCAAACTATGGATGAACGCAAAAGTGTGTTTTTACCACCATTTACCAGCCATATTATCTTACGGTCAGAAGATCACGATAATCAGCAAGCACCTGCTTTTTTACAACAACTGCGCCTGCTTTTTGAACACCACCCTTTGCGGGATGATAACTTATGGATCATGGGCCCGGTTCCTGCATTACAGTCAAAAAGAAGTGGTCGTTATCGTTGGCAACTATTAATTCAACATCCATCCAGAACTGTTTTACAAAAAATCATGGCACTGGTTTATCCACAGATAACAGCTTTACCGCAAACCCGAAAAGTGAAATGGAATATCGATGTTGATCCAACTGACAGTTAGTAATTAATCGCCTCTATTTTAAAACACATAACCTGAGCAGATTAAACATACTCTTATTTACTATTTAAAAAATCACACCCAACAATCCGTAACCAATGAAAAATTACTCACTAATTTGCGAGCCATATCGAATAAATGATTTATATCACACTTTTTTACAAACTAAGGAATAAATGAATTTGCCAAACTGTTTAGAATGATCCCTTAATAACATTGTCATAACCTTAAACCGCATGTCGTTACTTTCCTTAAAGTCACTGACGGTTTCCCGGCAACCAGAAAATGACAATCATTTAACTAATCAGTCAGGAAATGAGGAGTGAGTTTTGGAGCAGAAAAAGAATGGCACCTCCGCAACAATGAAAGATGTCGCTGAAGTGGCTGGCGTTTCTACCGCAACAGTATCGAGAACACTCATGAATCCAGAAAAGGTTTCTTCCCAGACCCGACAAAAAGTGGAACAAGCTGTACTGGCTGTGGGCTATTACCCAAATAATTTATCCCGTAATCTTAAACGCGGTGAGTCAAAAACTATTTTAGTGATAGTGCCAAATATCAGCGATCCCTTTTTCACTGACGTGATTTGCGGCATTGAAGAGACAGCGGAACAACATGGCTATCTGGTTTTAATCGGTGATTGCCAACATCAGCAAAAACAGGAACACGCGTTTCTCAACCTGATTGTCACCAAACAAATTGATGGTCTGTTGCTACTGGGTTCGAATATCCCGTTTGATGCCAGCAAAGAAGAACAAAAAAACCTACCACCAATGGTAATGGCAAACGAATTTGCACCAGAGCTAGAACTGCCGACT
The DNA here is from genome assembly GCF_003287735.1 of Photorhabdus bodei. GTDB lineage: Bacteria > Pseudomonadota > Gammaproteobacteria > Enterobacterales > Enterobacteriaceae > Photorhabdus > Photorhabdus kayaii. Next base: position 29,431 of record NZ_NSCM01000047.1, read on the forward strand.
ATTCATATTGATAACCTGACCGCCGCATTCAATGCAACTCATTATCTGCAAACATTGGGACATAAACGCATTGCCTGCCTCTCCGGTCCGGAAAATATACCGATTTGCCGCTATCGCCGTCAGGGATATATCCAAGCATTGCGTCGCTCTGGTGGGACAATTCGTGAAGATTATATTGTCCAAGGTCACTTTACCCATGAAAGCGGCGCAAAGCTGACTGAACAGTTGCTCTCTCTGCTGGATCCCCCTACAGCCATCTTCTGCCACAGTGATGTTATGGCGATTGGCGTGATGTGGCAGGCTAAAAGAATGGGCTTAAAAATACCGGAAGATTTATCAATCATTGGGTTTGATAACTTAAGTCTCGCCATGTACAGCGATCCGCCGTTGACAACCGTTGGACAGCCCAGTTATCAAATTGGTCACAAGGCAATGTTACTGTTGCTAGATCAAATCCAGGGTCACACAACTTCAGGCGGTTCTCAGTTACTGGAATCGGAATTAATTATTCGGCAGAGCACCTGTTCGCCTAAAAGCTAGGCAAATAACCGCAGGTTAAGTAACATATCATTTATTTTCTTTTACTTAAATTACTCAGCGAATTAGACAGTGGCACAACGAGATTATGTGAGTCGCGGGCGTTCAAACACCCGCCGTAAAAATACCGATAAGAAAAAACACCAAGCCCAGGGGCTGCCAAAAGCAACGCTGGTCATCGCGGTAGCCTTAGTCGTTATCTTTATTGGCGGCCTTTACTTTATTACCCACAATAAACAGAAAAGCGAACCAGAAATACTGCCAAAACATTCTCAGCAAAACAATGGATTACCACCAAAACCAGAAGAACGTTGGCGCTATATCAAAGAATTGGAAAATCGCCCCGTTGGCATTGAGACACCACGTGATCCCTCATCCGGGGGGCAAATCAATTCACAAACTCAGCTGACCGCGGAGCAACGGCAGTTACTTGAACAAATGCAGGCGGATATGCGCCAACCGGCGACTTCGCTGCCAGAAGTGCCATACAATGGCGTTCAAGTGCCGCGTTCACAAGTGATCATCAAGCCATCAGCGGAAACACAACAACCGCTGGAAACAAGACCACAACCACAGCCTCAACAAACGTTACCACAACAACCAATGCAGACTCAGCCAGTTCAGCCACAAACTCTACCACCGGCTGAAACCAGTAAACCTAAGGCCGTAGAAAAGGCACAGCGTATGATTTTACAATGTGGTTCATTCCGCAATATGGACCAAGCTGAATCAGTACGTGCCAATCTGGCATTTGCGGGTATTGAAAGCCAGATCACAACGGGAGACGGCTGGCATCGTGTTGTTCTTGGTCCCTACAGTAAAAACACCGCAGAAAAAATGCGGGAACGTCTGAAAGGCGCTGGCGTATCAGGTTGCATTCTCCGTGTTACTAGGGGTTGAAAAATGATAATTCTCCCCCATCTATACATTTATCTATTTTTGTAACCAAGGGCTTACTCGTGACTACAATCGTAAGTGTTCGCCGTAATGGCCAAGTCGTAATCGGTGGTGATGGACAGGCAACGATGGGTAATACCGTCATGAAAGGCAATGTCCGTAAAGTTCGCCGCCTCTATAATGACAAAGTAATCGCGGGTTTTGCCGGCGGTACAGCAGACGCTTTTACTCTGTTTGAACTGTTTGAACGTAAACTTGAAATGCACCAAGGGCATCTGACCAAAGCAGCGGTTGAGCTTGCTAAGGACTGGCGCACTGATCGCATGCTACGCAAACTGGAAGCTCTGCTGGCAGTCGCAGATGAAAATACCTCCCTGATCATTACAGGTAACGGCGATGTCATTCAGCCAGAAAATGACCTAATTGCCATTGGTTCCGGTGGCCCATACGCCCAATCTGCTGCACGAGCAATGCTGGAGAATACCGATCTCAGCGCCAGACAAATTGCAGAGAAAGCGTTAACCATTGCTGGTGATATCTGCATTTATACCAACCATAATCACAACTTCGAAGAACTTCCTTCAAAAGCGTAAGGGTAGATAGTATGTCTGAAATGACTCCACGCGAAATTGTCAGCGAACTTGACAAACACATTATTGGTCAGGACAAAGCGAAACGCGCTGTAGCTATCGCACTCCGTAACCGCTGGCGTCGTATGCAGCTAGATGAAACGCTGCGCTACGAAGTAACACCTAAAAATATCCTGATGATTGGTCCGACTGGGGTAGGTAAAACCGAAATCGCCCGTCGCCTGGCAAAACTGGCAAATGCGCCGTTTATCAAAGTCGAAGCGACAAAATTCACCGAAGTTGGCTATGTTGGTAAAGAAGTCGACTCTATCATCCGTGATCTGACCGATGCCGCGGTTAAAATGGTCCGCCTGCAATCCATCGAAAAAAACCGTTATCGGGCAGAAGAATTGGCAGAAGAGCGTATTCTGGATGCCCTGATCCCACCAGCCAAAAATAACTGGGGACAAACGGAGACGCAAGTCGAGCCATCAGCCGCACGCCAGGCATTCCGTAAGAAACTACGTGAAGGTCAACTTGATGATAAAGAAATCGAGATTGATGTTGCTACCACACCTGTGGGCGTCGAGATCATGGCGCCTCCGGGTATGGAAGAGATGACAAATCAGTTGCAATCTATGTTCCAGAACCTTGCCGGTCAGAAACACAAATCTCGTAAGCTAAAAATCAAAGATGCTTTCAAGCTACTGATTGAAGAAGAAGCCTCTAAACTGGTTAACCCGGAAGAATTGAAACAACAAGCTATTGATTCCGTTGAACAACACGGTATTGTCTTCATTGATGAAATCGACAAAATCTGCAAACGAGGTCAGACCTCAGGCCCTGATGTTTCCCGTGAAGGTGTTCAGCGTGACCTGTTACCATTGGTGGAAGGTTGTACAGTATCCACTAAACACGGCATGGTAAAAACAGACCACATTCTGTTTATCGCCTCAGGTGCATTCCAGGTTGCCAGTCCTTCCGATCTGATCCCTGAATTACAAGGGCGTCTGCCGATCCGAGTGGAGTTACAGGCACTAACTACAAAAGATTTTGAGCGTATTCTGACTGAACCGAGTGCATCCTTGACGGAGCAGTACAAAGCACTGATGGAAACGGAAGGTATGATCATCAGTTTCACGGATGATGGCATTAGCAAAATTGCAGAATCCGCATGGCAGGTAAATGAATCGACCGAAAATATCGGGGCCCGTCGCCTACATACTGTGCTTGAGCGGCTGATAGAAGATATCTCCTTCGAAGCCAGTGAACGTCGTGGCCAGTCAGTTGATATTGATGCCGACTATGTTAAAAAGCATCTAGATGAATTGGTTGCAGATGAAGATCTGAGCCGCTTTATCCTATAATCGGTATATACGATTTCTGATCCGCTATAATGAATCATGGGAGGCTTGCCTCCCATGATTCATTATAAATTTACAGGAGTAAGTGAACTCAGAAATGAACTCATCAACTTCCATCAGTCAAACTCAAGCATGGCTGGAAAGTTTGCGCCCTAAAACGCTACCACTCGCCCTTGCCGCCATTATTACTGGCTCAGCCCTTGCTGCCTGGACAGGGCATTTCAAGCTACCGGTCGCCTTACTAGCGCTATTAACAGCTGCCATACTGCAAATTCTGTCCAATCTCGCCAATGATTACGGTGATGTTATCAAAGGTAGTGACACTGAAAAGCGTATCGGGCCACTACGGGGTATGCAAAAAGGCATTATTACCATCTCACAGATGAAAAAAGCGCTGAAGATTATTGTCCTGCTAACTTGTCTGTCTGGTAGCGCCTTGATTGCCGTTGCCTGTGAAGAACCTAGCGATATATTCGGTTTTTTGGCACTTGGCCTGCTAGCAATTATTGCCGCAATTACCTATACAGTCGGTACAAAGCCTTATGGCTATATGGGACTTGGCGATATTTCAGTACTGATTTTCTTTGGCTGGTTAAGTGTTGCCGGTACTTATTATCTTCAAGCAGGTTTTTTTGACTCGGTTGTCATACTCCCGGCGACAGCCTGTGGTCTTCTCTCTGCTGCTGTTTTAAATATCAATAACTTGCGTGATATTGAAGATGACAAACGGCATGGCAAAAACACCCTGGCCGTCCGTCTGGGCCCTAAAAAAGCCCGTCATTATCATGGATGTTTAATAATCACAGCAATACTCTGCTTGGTATTATTCACCATACAAAACCCGGCTGGCTGGTCAAGCTGGTTGTTCTTGCTCGCTCTGCCTTGGTTGTTCAAACATATGTGGTATGTACTTAATGAACCCACACCGGAGGGAATGCGACCAATGTTGGGACAGATGGTTAAGGCGGCATTATTGACTAATATTCTATTTTCAGTTGGTCTTATTTTTAATTAGACAGTATTTGTGCTGTTTTTCCGAAGGTGTTGTAACTTAATCATTCTGGATACCTGTTAACAATATCAATTTAATAATTGATGATTTTGCTAACATCGGCCTGAAAGGGATATACTTACTGTTCCATACCTTAACCAGACGTAAATCCTATGAAATATGATACTTCCGAGCTTTGTGACATCTATCAAGAAGAAGTAAATGTGGTAGAGCCTATGTTCTCCAATTTTGGCGGGCGTACTTCATTTGGTGGTCAAATCATCACGGTTAAATGCTTTGAAGACAACGGGTTACTGTACGACCTGCTTGAAGACAACGGTCATGGACGCATTTTACTGGTAGATGGTGGTGGTTCTGTACGCCAAGCATTAATTAACGCTGAGTTGGCACAACTCGCTATGCAAAATGGATGGGAGGGCATTGTTGTTTACGGTGCTGTACGTCAGGTTGACCAGTTAGCAGAGTTCGACCTCGGCATTCAAGCTATAGCCGCTATTCCTGCTGGCTGTCGTGATGAAGGGACCGGCGCAAGCGATATCCGGGTGAATTTTGGTGGTGTCACCTTCTTCTCTGGCGATTATTTGTATGCCGATAACACCGGTATCATTTTGTCTGAAGAACCACTGGGACTTGATGATAACGAAGAAGATGAGATCATCTGATGATAACGTATGATGAAACTAAGGGCGATTTTTCAGATCGCCCTTCTTTTGTCTGTTGGAAATTTTAATTACTGAACATCTTCCATTTTGCCTAACAAGGCACGCAAACGTTCTTGCCATACTTGTTGCTCTTGTTTTAATTGCTCATTTTCATGAGCCAGAGACTCACGGCCGCTGGTTGCATTCTGGATCTCCTGAGACAAAGATCGATTTTTTTCTTTTAATTCTTCAATTTCCATTTGTAGCAGGGTAATAGTATCAATCGCCTGCTGAACCTTGGCTTCCAGCTTTTCAAACACTTCAAATGACATTCTCGGTTCCCCCTTATAAGCAATTGTCTGATTGTATGTAGCCAAAGCTCCCCTGTCTAGCAACATCCCCAACACATGAAAAATAACTACCAAATAAAAAGCTCAAAATGTCTCACACTTTAATTTTCCTGATTACCATCGAATCTCAGCTAGCTTGAGTAAATACTCAGGTATAGGTGCTGCCCGGATACATGAATAAATAAGCTGTTCGAATGTTTTTTTAAGGTTAAAGCGCCAATTGAACCTGAAACAGA
>NZ_NSCM01000048.1 GCF_003287735.1 Photorhabdus bodei
CCATCATTTAATACGTGGCGTTAGAGAGAACAACAGACCGCTTCCAGCTGAGTAGGATGGAGTGGAGACAAATAACAGAGAATTTCGCTCTCTAAATTTTATGACCATAAGATCACGATATTTATCATATGAACATAAAAAAATGTGATAAATATCACATAAAATAGCTAATTAATCGCCATCCATGTATGGAGTGAATAAAAATCACTGTGAATTTTCACCTGATACGGAGGAAATATAAAACCCCAAAAGCATCGAGATATTAATCCGGTATATTGGAGCTGGTGATAAATAAGCTTTCATCAATGGCAGTACACGCATTTTTTCATTCCAGGCCGTTGTTATAACGAAAACGCCTTCATGAACTCTTTCACATATTTAAGTCACTGCCACATTTTGCTGCCCCTTTAAAGCACCAGTCCGCGCCGATTTTGGGGTTAAGGTCAATATTCACTTCGATGACCTTTCGTATAAGACCGCCAATATTGACCCCAGATTAAGCTGGGGTTTTTACCTTTATTTGCAACCGGACGTGAGAATCCTTCCCTGCGTCATCACAAAACAACTCGATATTTCAACTAATCTGAACGCCCTATTAAAGGAAGCTGTTCAAGCATATCTTTAAGATTCATAGCATCCCAAGGAAGGTGTTCTGCAATCCCAAGCCCAACAACTTTAGCCCGAGAGGCTGCCTTTTGGATAAGAGCCAGCACATCGGGAATGTTAAGTTTACCTTTAGCGATACCACCAAAATCATGCTCACCGGCACCCGGACGAGCAAACAATATGGAACGGAAGTTATGTTCATCCAGTACATCCAAATCAATGTGAATTGCCAGACATTCGATTTTTTCTTCTTCAATCCATTTCATCACCGACTCGCCTCCCGCTCTGACATCATCCGGAGAACAGGTTCTGATTGCGTTATCAGCAATGAACTTTTTCTCATATTCCAGCGGGCTGTGTATTCCTGCGATCATGACTCTTCGGGAAGATACTGGGCAAGCCACGGTGGTTGTCAGATCGGGATCGCCATTGCCCATCAGTGCGCCAAGAACATGAGCGTGAGCATTCTGAAATTGAGCAGGAGTCATAACATCAGGATGCGAATCAATCCACAGTATCCCTAGCTTCTCCCCCCAGCGCTCACTCAGCCAGGCAAAAGGGGCGAGATCGACAAGACAGTCACCACCAAACGTGACGATATTATCTGGCTTATATTCATGAATAATTTCCCAGACGCTGTTAAGCTGAACTTTAAGTGCTTCCCTGCCGATGATGCCATTTTCCACAGAGAGGGGAGCGGCTGGTTCCTGAATGGGTACATGAATAACAGGTGCATCCGTTTCCGGTGCAAGCCAGTTCAGCATTTCCGCACCAAATTTGTATGCCGGGTTATTTCCCCCCTGCCACTGTGGCATAACCAGCCTGATAGTATTTGAACAGTCACTCATTACGATACTCCTTTGCATATATGTAAAGTGTATTCAAAATCAGCTAAGCTGACGCCTCATCGACACTCCTTTCCCGCCTTATGTCGGTTGGAGTGCCTTTTAGAGGTAAAGATGGTTTGTAGTCTGAACCATCTTTCAACCTCTATCTGACCAATAACTACTCTACTGCAAAAAATAGCAAATAAAATAACCTAATGGGATAGGCAGTAAATTGCTGAATGAGATAGGATCTTGACCTGATAAATACTAAATTAACCTTATCAATCTATTACCAATAAGAAGGCATTATGTGGTTTTCCAGATTTAAACTGGCTTTTATCGCACTTTTACTTCCCTGGTTGCTAACGGTAGCAACACAAACGGCGGGAAGAATCTATCTTCTCTTAACTTATGGCAGTTATCAGCTCTTCATTGACTCTACTCAAGACGTGGAACGAATGTTCTGGATCGGTGGATTGTTTGATATTCGTATTGCCAGTTTGCTGTTTGTGCCTTGTCTGCTGATTGCTAGCTTATTTGCCATTAATAAAAACAGCTTCAACATATGGCAACATGCCTATCCATGGTTGGCAACAACACTCAATACCGTAGTCGGGGCTTTGACGGTAAGTAATGTTTACTACTATGCCACTTATGAACGGTCGTTCGATATTTTCATCTTCGGCTTAGTGGAAGATGATACGCAAGCCGTACTGTACACCCTATGGAACGACTATCCTGTTATCGAAAGTTTGCTCTGTTTAGCTCTGTATGCAGTGACTGTTTTCTGGCTCTGTCTACTCTGGCAACGCTACCTTATCTCACGCACAGAGCGCAAAACCAGTCTGCCGGTTTCTGCTATCGCGACGCTGGTTATTTTAACTGTCTGTTTCGTTGGCATGCGTGGCTCCATAGGTACCTTTCCACTACGTCAGTCCAATACACAAGTTTCAGAAGTCAAAATGCTTAATATGCTGACACCTAATGGTCCAATGGCACTGAATTGGGCGTTTAATGATCATTACAAAAACAGCTACTTCCCAGAAGCAACAGATGCACAAGGTAGCTGGTTATTAAACCATTTTCTGGAGAAGCCAACCCCTGCCAATCTGTCACCGTTTATGGCTAAAACCGCCGATAATCCCACTGCTCAAAAAAATCCGCCTCACGTAATATTTAACGTCATGGAGAGTATGGGTTATCACCTACAAAGCTTGGATCGCCCAGACCTTGATGTTTTTGGCGCTCTACGCCAGCACTGGCAAAACGACTGGCGTTTTGAACGTTTCGTTTCCGAAGGAGATGGCACTATTGACAGTTTAAGCCGTTTCTTGATCCGCAGCCCAAACAGCGCAGTCAGTCAATCCACAGCGCAGGATCTCGATTTCACCAGCAATATGTTCAAACCCTATCTGGCGAATGGTTACAAAATCATCTTCGTCACATCCGGTAACGGAGCATGGCGTAATTTGAATCAGTTCTTGCCAAACTTGGGCGTTAGTGAATTTATCGATCAGAATGGGCTGAAAAAACGCTATCCAGAAGCCCAATTTGGTACTTGGGGTGTGCCTGATGAGTTCATGTTCCGTTATATTAAAGATCGCCTGATTCAGGCAGAAAAGAACGGGGAACATGTTCTGATTATGTCATTGTCCACTACCCATCACCCACCGTATAAATCGCCGGCAGGTTATCAGAAAACCGACATCAAGCTGAGTGATATCGAGAAACAACGTTTAAGTCATTTGGCTAGTGGTAATGAGTTACAAGAGGTTTTTCATACCCTGCGTTACGCCAACGATCAATTAGGACAATTTATTAGTTGGGTAAAATCTCAGTCATTGGCTTCCCATACCATTATTGCGGCAACCGGTGACCATAATATTCGAGGCATCAGTTATCCAGATGCTCATGAATTGGCAATCGGCCACGGTGTACCGTTTTATCTCTACGTGCCGCCCGCTTATCGCCAAAACGCAATCTTTGATGCTACCAGAGTCGGCAGTCATAAAGACATTTGGCCAACGCTCTACCATTTGAGCTTGTCACATACAGCTTACTACCGTACCGGCTGTAATTTATTGGCTGAACATCTGGACCCTATCTGGTGTCAAGGATATAACCCGGAAGTCACTATTACACCGCAAGGAGCTTATATCATGATAGGCAAAGGTGAATTTCGACCGTGGGCAAATCAAACAGGATTATTACTCGGTGAACCCCAGCCAATGACAGCAGACCAAACCAAACAGTTCCAACGTTGGCAGGTATTTACCGATCTCCTGTCATGGCAATTAAATCGTCAAGTTCACCACCAGCAATAATTGATACTTCCGTGAATCCCTTTAATTTCAATCTATTAAAGGGATTCACACCAATGAATATTGCGATTAGCCTTTTACTCCCCCGGCGGTCAAACCACTGACCAACCAGCGCTGAGCAACCAGGAATACGATGGTAATAGGGAGTGCTGAGAGCACAGCGGCGGCGGCAAAATCTCCCCAAAGATAGTTCTGTGGGTTAAGGTACTGCTGCATGCCCACCGCCAAAGTGTAATTGTTCACATCTCTCAGAAGCAGTGAGGCAACAGGCACTTCCGTAATCACACCGATGAAGGAAAGAATGAACACTACCGCCAGAATCGGCACGGAAAGCGGTAGCAGCACCATACGGAAAGCTTGCCACGGTGTCGCGCCATCAAGCGCGGCCGCCTCTTCCAAGGAACCATCAATGGTTTCGAAATAACCTTTAATCGTCCAGACATGCAACGCAATGCCCCCCAGGTAGGCAAAAATCACACCACCGTGGGTATTAAGGCCGATAAACGGTATATACTCCCCCAGTCGATCAAACAAGGCATATAGCGCCACCAAGGAAAGTACCGCCGGGAACATCTGAAAAATGAGCATGCCTTTCAGTAAGGTACTTTTACCGCGAAAACGCATACGGGCAAAAGCATAAGCACAGGTCGTTGATAATGTCACGATACCTACAGCGGTAATAAAGGCAACCTTAACAGAGTTCCAGAGCCATAGCATAACCGGGAAAGGTGGCGGTGTAACACGACCATCCGGTGACACCACACTGTAACCAAGTGCCAATTTCCAATGCTCCCAAGAGATGCTTTCCGGGATCAAACTCCCCGTGGCAAAGTTCCCCGGCCGCAAGGAGATAGTAATAACCATCAACAGTGGGAATAAGATCATGGCAATAAAGGTTAACATCAATAAATGTGTCGCCAACAAACGCCATTTCTGTGATTTGGGTTGAACCATCGCCATTGCATTCCCCTTAGTCAAATTTAATACGGGTGGCTTTCAGGTTAATAACCGCCAGTGCACCAACCAACAAAAAGATCACTGTAGCAATTGCCGCTGCCAAGCCAAAGTCCTGGCCACTACTGCCGTCGAAAGCAATACGGTAGGTGTAACTTACCAGTAAATCGGTATAGCCTGCCGGCGTCGTGGTGCCAATGCGATCTGGCCCACCAAGGGTTAACAACTGAATCAGCACAAAGTTGTTAAAGTTAAAGGCAAAACTGGCAATCATCAGCGGCGTTAATGGCTTAATCAGCAAGGGGAAGGTAATCTTAAAAAAGTTCTGAAACGGTCCTGCGCCATCCATTGCCGATGCTTCATACAGATCATCGGGTATTGCCTTCAATAACCCCATGCAGAGGATCATCATGTAGGGATACCCAAGCCAGGTATTCACCACAATCAACATGGTTCGCGCCATCGTCGGATCGGTAAACCAAGCAGGTTTAAGACCGAATAGACCGTTAAGCAACAGATTGATCTCACCAAAACTTTGGTTAAATAACCCCTTGAAAATCAAAATAGAAATAAACGATGGTACTGCATAGGGTAAGACCAACAACACGCGATAAATAGCACGACCTTTCAACGCCTCCCACTGTACGATACAAGCCAAAACCATGCCAACAGCAACTGTCAGCACCACGGTGAGCAGGGAAAACACAACCGTCCAAACGAAAATAGCGAGGAATGGTTTCTGAATACCTTCATCCTGTATCACCCGCAGGAAATTTTTCCAGCCGATGGCAACAGTAAATCCTGGCGTCAAAGTCTCATTTCCCCATTTTCCCTCAGCATTGACAGACTGATAGAAACCGGTATCGGTATTGGGGCGATATAGCGTGCCAGTTTGATTATCGGTGAGGGCTTTACCATCTTCCCCAAGAGAGTATTTAGGATGTACACCAGAGAATTGACGTAGCGAACTCATTTTCAGTTGGCTACCATCCGGTAAAACAGCAACCAACCGGTTCAGTGCCTGTCGATTTTGGGTGATAGTGCGCAATGTCGCCGCTTCACCGTGCTGAATATTATCCTGTTCATATAAATGCAGAATCGTCTCTTTCGTCGCTGACAAAGAAAATGGCTCTGATACCAGTTGTTTAGTCTGGTCCGGTACGCTCAGCGCCAAAACCCACAGCTCCGATTTTGGATAGAGCTTAAAAGTCAATGCTTGCCCTGACTGATACTGACGACTCATCAGGACAGATTGTGCGCGTTCAAAAGTCAGTTGATTAATACTACTATAGTTGGTGAAGGCGATAGCAATGGTGCAAATGAGCGGAAACAGTACAAACAATCCCATTCCTGCTACACCCGGATAGGTATAGCGCCAGGCATAAGTATTGCGGTTGGAAAAAACATAAATCCCTGTACTTAACAATACCAACGTCAGCATTGCGAATAGATACTCTCCCTGTGAGTACATCAATACCACCAGATAACCGGTAAAGAGTACACACAAGCTCACTGCAAACCATTTCAGAGCAGAATGCTGCCACCATGATGTTTTTTCGAGCGTCGCTGACATAATGCTCTTCCTTTTTACTACGACATAACAGCTTTGCGGATAGCTTAATCAATCTTCCTGCAAACAGGCATCCTTACTGGTTGCAGGAAAGAGAACTCCTTCAAAAAAGAGTTCTCACAGGTTACTTAGTTATACGGGTTTCCGCATCACTTAGTGCGGCATCAACGGTCTGACGGCCAGCCAACGCATTAACCACAGCGTTGCGCATGGCATACCAAAAACCACTCATTTGTGAGACGTTTGGCATGATTTCGCCGTTTTTAGCATTTTCCATCGTAGCAGCAATACGTGGGTCCTTAGCCAGAATATCGTGATAGGATTTCAATGACACTGCCCCCAACGGCTTATCCCGATTCACCATCTCCAGACCTTCGTTAGTCAGCAAGTAGTTTTCCAAGAACTCCTTCGCTAGCTCTTTATTCGGGCTGGCAGTATTGATACCTGCCGTCAATACACCGACAAACGGCTTGGACGGATGACCTTTAAAAGTCGGCAACAACGCCACACCGTAATTTACCTTGCTCTTGTCGATATTGGCCCACGCCCACGGACCGTTGATGGTCATCGCCGTTTCACCTTTGTTGAACGCCGCCTCAGCAATGGAATAGTCAGTATCTACATTTAGATGCTTATTTCTCACCAAATCTATAATGAAACGCAGCCCTGCTTTGGAACCCGCATTATTCACTCCGACGTTCTTCACATCATATGCGCCGTTTTCCATCTTGAAAGCATATCCTCCGTCCGCAGCAATCAACGGCCAAGAGAAATATGGCTCTTGCAGATTAAACATAATGGCACTTTTGCCTTTGCTCTTCAGTTCCTTATCCAGAGCCGGGATCTCTTCCCAGGTTTTTGGTGGTGTCTTCACCAAATCTTTATTGTAGATAAGAGAGAGGGCTTCAACCGCGATAGGATAACCAACCAGTTTACCGTCGTAGCGCACGGCATCCCAGGTAAACGGGAATAGCTTATCTTTGAAGCTCTGATCCGGCGTGATTTCTGTCACCAGACCAGACTGTGCGTAACCGCCAAAGCGATCATGAGCCCAGAAAATAATATCCGGCCCATCGCCGGTTGCCGCAACCTGTGAATACTTCTCTGCAAGCTTGTCTGGATGCTCAACCGTAACATTGACACCCGTGTCTTTCTCAAACTTCTCACCAACTTGTGCCAGGCCATTGTAGCCTTTATCACCGTTGATCCAGATAACTAGCTTACCTTCCTCAATTTTTGCAAAAGCAGAGGCAGAAAGTACCAGTGAGGCTAAAGCAGAAAGCGCTAAGGTACGGGCGCCTACTTTTAAGGTTGTTTTTATCATCATTCCGTCCTTATAGTTTAAGTAGGTTCAGAGTGAACTGTTTTGTTACATTGGCGGAGAGTGCTGATCTAGTGTGCAATTAACAATGGAAAGACTCATCCTCCCCTACTCTACTCCCTGCCCGGAATGGGTGTGATCTCTATTACAAAAACAGAAGAAGCGTGCCGTTGACCACAAAAAGGGGCATCTTTTTTTGCGATAAATATCACAATTTATCCAGTAGCTCATACCTAACCAGCTCAACAACGCTTATTTCATCCTCCTAGCTCCTCCCCCATAAAAAACTTGGGTATGGAGGATTTACTCACCCGCCATCTTAAACACACTCTGGTTTATCATTTTTCACCGCGAATTGCGGTGATAAGTCCGGGGGAACACATGTCGAGCGTCACATTACATAATGTATCGAAGGCTTATGGTGAAACTATTATTTCCAAGAACATCAACCTTGAGATACAAGAAGGCGAATTCATCGTTTTTGTCGGTCCATCGGGATGTGGAAAATCGACAATATTAAGGATGATTGCGGGTCTGGAAGATGTGACTTCCGGTGATTTGCTGATCAATAACATTCGAATGAACGATGTGCCTCCCGCCAAACGCGGCGTTGGGATGGTTTTTCAGTCTTATGCCCTGTATCCCCACCTGTCTGTTGCAGACAATATGTCATTCGGCATGAAGCTGGCTGGTGCCAAAAAAAGTGATATTCAGCAACGGGTAAAGCAAATTGCCGAGATGCTCCAACTCGCTCACCTGCTTGATCGCCGCCCTAAAGCCCTATCCGGTGGGCAACGTCAACGCGTTGCTATTGGCCGTACTCTGGTCGCTGAACCCAGTGTTTTTCTGTTAGACGAACCTCTTTCCAACCTGGATGCCGCGCTGCGGGTCCAAATGCGCATTGAAATCTCACGCCTGCACAAACGATTGCAACGTACGATGATTTATGTCACCCACGATCAGGTTGAAGCGATGACGCTGGCCGACAGAATCGTGGTGCTGGATGGTGGAGATGTTGCCCAGATTGGCAAACCTCTTGAACTTTACCATTACCCAGTTAATCGCTTTGTTGCCAGCTTTATTGGTTCACCCAAAATGAATTTCCTGCCAGTTAAAGTCACGGCTACCGCTATTGATCAGGTACAGATTACTCTGCCCAACCAACAGCAAATCTGGCTGCCCGTAGAAAGCAAGGGGGTAAAAGTAGGCAGTAATGTCTCTCTAGGGATACGTCCTGAACACCTCCTGCCAAGTGATATCGCTGATGTCACGTTGGAAGGCATAGTGCAGGTTGTCGAGCAGTTAGGCAATGAAACCCAGGTTCACATTGAAATCCCGGCCATTCATCAAAATCTGGTTTACCGCCAACCTGATGTTGTGCTGGTGGAAGAAGGGTCCACCTTCACCATCGGGCTACCCCCTCACCGCTGCCATTTATTCCGGGAAGACGGAACGGCATGCCAACGTCTGCATGAAGAACCCGGTGTTTAAGCCTGAGCTAATCAAAAAACGACAGGAGAATAATTGATGAAATCAATGCGTATATTACCTATCTCACTAACCATTATGGCCGGATTACTGTCTATTCAAGCGTCAGCCGTAGAATTCCACGGCTACGCCCGTTCTGGTATTGGTTGGACCGGTAGCGGCGGTGAGCAACAGTGTTTCCAAAGCACCGGCGCACAAAGCAAATACCGTTTAGGTAATGAATGTGAAACCTATGCTGAGCTTAAGCTAGGCCAAGAGCTATGGAAGGATGGCAATAAGAGTTTCTACTTCGATACCAATGTGGCTTATTCCGTGGCGCAAAAAAATGATTGGGAATCCACCGACCCTGCGTTCCGTGAGGTGAATGTTCAAGCGAAGAACGTCATCGACTGGTTACCCGGTTCAACATTGTGGGCAGGTAAACGCTTCTACCAGCGCCATGACGTGCATATGATTGACTTCTACTACTGGGATATCTCTGGTCCGGGGGCGGGCTTGCAAGATATTGATCTCGGCTTTAGTAAGCTCTCTCTGGCCGTCACCCGTAACACTGAATCTGGTGGCTCTTATGGCTGGATTGCTGGTCAGCGCAAAGAAATTCCCACCTCCAATGATGTCTACGATATACGTCTATCCGGCTTGGAGGTTAACCCAGGCGGTAATCTGGAACTTGGTTTTGACTATGGGCGTGCCAATGCACGAGACCACTACCAGCTTGACCGTCATGCTTCCAAAGATGGTTTCATGTTTACCGCCGAGCATACACAGAGCATGTTAGGAGGCTTCAATAAATTCGTCGTGCAATATGCTATAGATTCCATGACCTCCCACAATAGCGGTCATTCTGAAGGTGCCAGCGTAAACAATGACGGTTATATGCTACGTATTCTGAATCATGGCGCGATTAATCTCGCAGAAAAATGGGATCTCATGTACGTAGCGATGTATCAGGATACTGACCGTGACAACAACAATGGCAACACATGGTATACGGTTGGTGTACGTCCAATGTACAAATGGACACCGACGATGAGCACTCTGCTGGACATTGGCTATGATAACGTCAAATCCCAACGTACTCATGACACCAATGATCAGTACAAAATCACTCTAGCCCAACAATGGCAGGCAGGTGACAGCATTTGGTCGCGTCCGGCCATTCGCCTGTTCGTCACTTATGCAAAATGGGATGAAAAATGGGGTAATGCGAACAAAAAAGACGGTTACATCGATGGAATGGCCTACCGTGATACCGCAACGCATAAATTCAGCCGTGGTGACGATGATGAATTTACCTTTGGTGCCCAATTCGAAGCTTGGTGGTAATACAGTTATACTCTATGGATTTCAAGATGCATCGCGACGGCAAGGGAGCGAATCCCCGGGAGCATAGATAACGATGTGACCGGGGTGAGTGAGTGCAGCCAACAAAGAGGCAACTTGAAAGATGACGGGTATATACCCATAACGATTTGACCTCAGATCAATCAGATTATTTGTAATGGTTAACGCCTTTTGGACTGATATGCCTCTTGACCGTGGGTATCAGTCTCTTTTTTTTCAACCGAACAAGGGTAAGAGATGAAAACCAAACTGCTCTCATTTTGTCTTAGTGCTTTACTCTGTAGCGCAGCTCCTCTGATAAGCTATGCAACACCTATCACTACAACAACTCAAACAACCACGACACAGGATATTGTTGCCCCTTCCCTCTCGATAACAGCATTGCAAAAACTGAGCTGGCAACCGATTAATACCAGTGATACTCAGACCATTATCCTCAATGCCACGTCACAGCATCTTAATGAGGGAGATATTCAGGGGCCGATAGCGGCATTCGCGCTGCCGGCAAACCAAGGCTCTCTGGATATTACCCTGAGTAGCTTAGTACAAGATAAACAAGTTTACGTACCAAATGTTTTAGTACTGGATCAAGGGTTACGCCCCGCAGCATTTTACCCGAGCAGTTATTTTCCCTATGAACGTCCGGGTGTCATGTCCACCGATCGGCTGGAAGGCAAGCTAAAACTGACACCAGCACTAGGGCAACAACAAATTTATATACTGGTCTACACCACCCGTACCGATTTGCAGAAATCCACACAAATGATTGATCCCGCCAAAGCTTACGCTCAAGGCGTCGGTAATGCCGTTCCCGAGATTCCCGATCCCGTTGCCCGCCATACGCAAACCGGCACGTTGAAGTTAAAAGTAAAATCAGAACAAAACGCCGGCAACATCACGATTGGTCAAGTTTTTTCAAGTCCGGCACAAGAACCGATCATTGTCGGGCCAACACAAACCACCGTAACACCACCTATTCCGCAAAAAGTCAAACCGGTCCTGAATGATACAGAGCGTTATTTCAGTGATGCCATTAAAAAAGAAATTAATAATGGCAATATCGATAAGGCACTTAAATTGCTGGATGAAGCGGAACGCCTTGGATCTGCAACTGCACGAGAAACGTTTATCAATAGTGTCAAAAACAAGGGGTAAACCATATAGTCAGTGACATTAATTTATTCAATGCAAAACAAATGCTCTCCAAAGAGGAGGGCATCAGGTTTAACTCCTTTTTACACACATCCCCGGAAATGGGGTTTTTATGTATACAAATAATTGTTATGATAAATATCTATACACAAAACACCCTTTAAAGGGGTTTTACAGTAGAGAAAATAAAATGGATAGACTCACAGCAATTAACAAATTAGATGAGTTCAGCAAAATGGGAAGAGCCATTTTCCTTTTACAGGATTTGGAAGTCATCTTTGCTGACGAGACTTCTCGGACATTGCAAAAATCTATTGATCGCCTCATCAAAGCCGGACTGTTACTTCGCATTACCAAAGGGGTTTATGTCTATACGCGAGCCAGCATGGGAAGCTATCCCCTGGAGACTATCGCCAAAAATATCCGACGAGGCGAATATAATTACATCAGCCTAGAGTCAGCTTTATCTCAATATGGGTTCATCTCACAAATCCCAATCGACCGCCTGACAATCATGTCTACTGGCAGAGCTGGAGAGTTTAAAACACCGTGGGGAGTCATTGAAGTCACCCACACCAGCAGAGAGCCTAGCGAAATTCTGAAGGCAACGTTAGAAAGCCGTGGCCCCCTGCGTATCGCAAAAAAAGAGACTGCTCTGCGTGACCAAAAAAGAGTGGGGAGGAATATGCATTTAGTTCAACTGGAGGAGCTCAACTATGTCTAACCAAGTTAACTTTAACGCCATTGTCGATGAAGTCATTGAACAGGACAGACTGGCAAACTTAAGGCCAGTTGTAGAAAAAGAACTGTTGCATTATGACATCCTGTTTTGTCTTTCTAAGGACGGTTTACTCAAGGAGATTACCTTTCAGGGTGGTACATCGCTAAGGCTCTGCTACGGCTCTAACCGATTTAGCGAAGATCTGGATTTTGCTGGTGGCCGTGGTTTCTGTTCGGCTGATTTGAGTAGAATCAAAGAGTGTATCGAGAAATACCTGGGTGTACGATATGGGCTTGAGGTCACGGTAAAGGAACCAAATGAACTACGAAACAAACCGGAGTATGCAGAAGTAAAAGTGGATAAATGGCAAATATCCGTCACTACTGCGCCTGAACGTAAAGACCTGCCAAAACAGCGCATAAAAATAGAAATCGCCAATATTCCTGCGTATACAAACACCCCCCGTTCATTGACGAGAAATTATTCGGTGTTACCCGACGGATATGCTGATGTCCTTGTGTCTGTCGAAACCCTGCCTGAAATCATGGCCGATAAGCTGATAGCATTCCCTGCTGCTACATCTCACATTCGATACCGCGATATGTGGGATTTATTATGGTTAAGCCAGCAAAATACAACACCAGACATAGAACTCATTAAAAGAAAAGTATCAGATTATCAGCTTGATAACTTTGAAGAATTGCTTCAAGCCAGAATCGACTCGATTGAAATTATTGTTGCTTCTGGTCACTTTCACAACGAGATGAGACGATTTATACCCGCACCTATATACGACAGAAGTGTAGGACAAGAGGCATTTTCCACCTATTTGACGACGAGCCTAAAAGCGTTGTTAACCACTGTGAAGAAGAGCCTGTATTCTTCAGGAGACAACACCGTTCCATTCAAGTTATAACGATTACATGTATTTTATGGCGGCTCTGGCACCCTAGATTAAAATACCGCATTGCTGCCACTGAGCCGTTTGCGATGAATGCGACTTAAGGGTTTCTTCTATTTCCTCTGTTTGTTGAATCAGTATCAGCCAGTCTTCATAGAGTTGTTTCAAAACCCTACGTGCAATGGCAGTTAATCCATTATTTACATCCTCAAGTGCTTCAGGCAGCGGAGCGTTGCGGAAAAACGATGCCATATTCTGCTGCCAATCCTCCGATTTGACTAGAGATAGATAGCAATGCGTTTTTGAACTAATAACTGTCGTACATTAGATCTGAGCTAATACAGGTAAAGCTTTAGTGATTCTTAACAGGAAATTATCTTCGTAAAGAAAGGCAATAGAATTTTTTATTGCTTGATGATCCCTTATTTTACATTCATCAATAATGAGTTGTAATTTTTTAGATAATTCAAGAATACTACCTGATTTATAAAGTTCACCATTAAAATCATTGATAATATCACTCGGGCCACATTGACAATCTGAACTTATACAATAGATACCATAAGATATTGCTTCCGCTAATACCATACCAAACCCTTCATATTTTGATGTTAAAATAAAAGCCGATATTTCTTTTATATTATCCATCACAAATTCCCAAGGCTGATCTTGCCAACCGTGCCAAATAATATTGTTATTTATATTGAGTTGTGAAGATAATTCTTTCAAATAACCCTCATCTTCACCAGAACCTACTATATGTAACTCCCAATGACCATGCAATTGTGAAAGAGCTAAAAGTAGTTCAGTTAAATTTTTTGACTTATAGGCAAGAATTCTTCCAACATATAAGAATCTGACTATGTGTTTTGGTTGAGGAATTATAAAGGGATTCCTCTTGATAGGATTGAAAATAAGATGAAGCTTCTCTGTTTTTATTCCAAAGGATAACATTTGATCTCTTAAACCAGAACTGATAACAAGGTGCTCGTCGGCACAGCATAAATCTTTAATTTTCTGTGGGGTAGGATTTCTAATGGAAGTCTGCAGCCAAGAATAAGTTTTTACCGGGAAATTAATCTTTTCACAAGAAAGTCGAGCAATATTACAAGATGTTGTGTCTAAACTTATTAGAATCTCGGGGTGAAATGTTTCTAATATCAAGGACAGTTCACATGCTATATCCTGGCGAGATTCGTCATTGCTTGACGCTAAGGAGATACATTGAGCATTAGATAACCAATCACGATTTTCAATTCTATTTGTCTTATTTAGAGATATGAAAATGAAATCAATTTCAATGTTGGAACGGCCAATCAAATCTATTAAATTTGAACATACCGTTTCTACTCCACCATATCCATTCAAGAAAAGATCATGGTATATTATGAATATTTTTTTCATTACAAATCCTTTATTGAATTAACCAAAAACGCTCTTGCACCTTTATTTCATTAATAGTTAGATGATATTTCTCCAATGAAATTAAAATATTTGATTTATTATCAAACAGAGGTTCTAATTGAGATTCATAAAATAAGATGTTTTGCAATTTTTCTTTCAAATCAATATCCACCAATATAGCATGTTTATCAAATTTATTATTTCTTAATAAAGCATTTTCCAAACTATCGGGGTTAATAACAGGGTATTCACCTAAAACATAAGGAAAATCTTCATAAAGTAATATTTTTAACTTATGTGAGCCTTTTATATTATTTACAAGATTATTTATTATGATGTGATCTACATGTCGACCTATTCCCAAAGGGGCATATACCCGTCATCTTTCAAGTTGCCTCTTTGTTGGCTGCACTCACTCACCCCGGTCACATAGTTATCTATGCTCCCGGGGATTCGCTCCCTTGCCGCCGCGATGCATCTTGAAATCCATAAGGTATAAATATAATCAGGTTGATAATTTAATAATGTTTTGTCGATGAGATCTTGAGCCATATCGGATGCATCATCTGATTTATGTATCTGGCCACTATAAATCATGGCGGAATTTTTATACATAGGTTCACCGTATTGATCGGTTCTGTAAATGCAATCTAAAATTTTACCATGTATTGGAATCGCTGATAATTTATTGCAAAAAGCAATATCCTCATTAACTCGCTTTGAATAAAGTTTTATAAATGAATATACCCGTCATCTTTCAAGTTGCCTCTTTGTTGGCTGCACTCACTCACCCCGGTCACATAGTTATCTATGCTCCCGGGGATTCGCTCCCTTGCCGCCGCGATGCATCTTGAAATCCATAGGGTATACATATTATCATTATGTGCAGAGTGTGAATAATGAGATGTAATATTTTCGTCATATTCAGTAAAAAATGTTAAAACAACCACCTTTTGATTTTCTGAAACTAATTTATGTATTAAACCGCCTGCGCTTAAAGCCACATCATCTAAATGAGGTGATAGAAATAGATGTATCATTTTAAATCCCCATGCAAAAGTTATTATATTTTATTTCCATAAGTACTATATAAATAGCGGCTAAATCAATGCGTATCCCACCCCTGTTTTTTATAAAATCTGAGTTGTCAATATTTGGCTTTTCTTGGAATTGAACTCTTTCATCATGGGCATAAAATTCTTTCATTATATCAAACCAGCTAGCATGGATTCTCTTTGCTGCAACTTCTATTACGCTGTCACTGTGGCCTAATATTGTCATTAAATCAGAAAAAATAGCATCATTCGTAGAAAGTAAGCTCTCATAATTAAAATTGTCAGACACAATATTATCATCATATAAATAAGTATCTTTTATTACTTCCGATATAATACTCAGATCACTCTTTATTAACCTTTTCTCAAACTTCTTTTCTTTTTCAGTGAATGCTTGATAAGGTTTTAAAAAATTAACTTGTAAGTTGTACTCAATTTCAAGTTTTGTTATTGAATCTTGCATAGCAGTTTTATTATCGACTAAATATTTTGCACACCATAAATCGTGTATGCAAGAGGAAAGAATATCTAAGTTATCATCCTGTTCCAAGAACATACATATTTCAGAAAATAATTTAATTTGTGAGCTATTTAACTGGCAATGTAAAGTTCTATGGCTAGGATTAAATATAAATGAAGCTTGCTTTAATCTTCTCTGAATTTCTTTGGTTAAGTATATTGAATTTAAATTGATTTTGCTATCCAGCAGTTTTTTATTATTTTCTTTACTCATGTCCCATCTCCTATTCCTTGTTCATTAACCTTATTTCTGTTGATGATATATCTAAGCGAAATAGCTTTTCTGGAATAGATTCAAATAGAAATTGATGTTCCTTTCTAATATTCATCAAATCATCAATTGTATGATATTTATTATTAAAAAAACGTCCAGCCACCAGAAATCTACAATCATTATTCTTAATTGTCATAAGAGATTTTTTTAATCCTTCCTCACCTCCATAATAAATAGGATTATTAATTTCTTGACATAAATCAGCGCCAATGACAAAAATTGCCCCCTGGTAAATATGCGATTTTTCAGTAAAAATTTTAGCGTCACTTAAAACTATATCACCTTTCCCCTTAAATTGTCTTATCCTCTCGAAAATTTCATCGGTTGAAATGGTAAGTTTTACCGCATTCTTGATTGACAGTTCATAATAGGGTTTTCTTTTAGTCATCGCTGTAGCGATTTCTTTTAATTCTTCATGGCCTTTATGAAGTGGATTAAAAGAACCAGATAAAATTAAAGTATCTTTCCAGTCTATGTTTGTATTGTTAAAATCTCCGTTTCTATCAATATGTATATAATTCAATTTACCACTCATTAAATCGATTAGATAACGCTCATTCTTGTTAGGTATATTCGTCTATATTCTCATATGCTATTGTTATTAATTAAATTTATATCACTTCCTTATAAACCCATATATTTCTTAAGTCCTATTATTGTATTATTTACCAATAGTGATTAATGACATATTTTCATTCTTTTGAAATAAATATCAAATTAATTTTCCTAGTAATCTCCAGACCTTTTTAGCAGCAACCTGTTTTTTTTAACATTAAAAAATAAGGTACAACTATTTTACTCGCAGCTCAGCTTATTGCTAAATCACCCAAATTGCCTGAACTATTCTCATTAATTATCAGTATCTTCTTTATAATTTTCCTCAGTGATTTTAACTAAAGCAGATTTTATTCTCAAAATATCTTCCTTTGTATGCGACGTATCAAGGCTAACTCGAACAGCGCCATCAGGATAAGTTCCAAATTTTTTATGAGCTAACGGCGCGCATTGTAACCCGGGACGAGTAATAATATTGTATTTGTTTTCTAGTATATAAGAGACTTCTCCGGGATGATAACCTTCTACTGTAAAAAGAATTGTTGGTAACCCGACTTTATGTTTACAAATTAATTTAACCTTTTTTAATTGTGATAACTCATCAATAAGAGTTGTACGCAAAGTTTGTAATTGATTTTGAATATTCTCTATTCCAATTTTTTTTAAACGCCTTATAGACGCTAGCAATGAAAGTATGCCAATAGTGTTTTGTGTTCCTGATTCATATTTGTATGGTATTCCAGTTGGTTGTGTAGTTAATCTTGATAATACACCTGTCCCTCCCTGGATTAATTCATTATGAGAAAATCCATTATCAAGAATAAAGTACCCGCCAATACCTGATACTCCGCCTAAACTTTTGTGTCCGCTAAAAACAAGGTAATCAATATTACCTTTCGATAAATCAATTGTTTGTGAACCAAAAGATTGAGAACCATCAACTAAAACCATCGCACCGTATAAATGTGCCAATTTTCCTATCTCATCTATATTACAAAATGTACCAATAGTATTAGAGCAACTATGAACCACTAATAACTTAGTTTTCTTATTCTTTAATAAAAATTCCAAATGCGATATATCAATTTCACCATCTGTCACATCGATAAATTGACTACTTACCCCAATATCTTTTAAATGGTTTATCGGTCTAAGTACTGAGTTATGTTCTAAATGGGTAGTAATGACATTATCACCCGGTTTAAGCGTACCTTTTATACATTCGTTGAGTGAATATGTGGCTCCTGAGTTAAAAATTACTGTCCCATGACCATTTAATTTTGTTTGTTCGATGAATTCGTGTCGGCACTCTTCAACGAGTTCCGTAATCTTTTTAGATTGTTGCGATAAAGAGCGACCTGGAGTTACCCCAAGAGTGTCCAAATACATATTTATCATGTCCTTCACTTCTTGTGATTTTGGCCATGAGGTAGAAGCTGCATCTGCATATAACATTATCCAATCTCCATATGGTTACTAAGATATAATTTGAATTTTTTAGCAGTCGCATCCATCTCCTTTATTCCTTCATTATCTCTCCACTCAGATCTTTCAGGTACATTTAAACTATTTGCCAATACTGTTCTTATCATTCCTCTCTCAATGAAATCTGATTCACCTATCGTAAAAATATACTTATTACCACTATCTTCAACATAGATATAGGGACCAGCCTCACCGAACATCTTAAGTTCATCCAATGAGTCTATTGTATGTATTTTAAATTGATTTCTTAACTTATTATGAAGATCAATCTCGGTAGGGAAACAACATAAATGTGCATGATAACAGTACTTTTGATTTGGGTCCATGACGATACAACCACCGGCTCGTCCATTTTCATAGCAAAGAGGATTGCTTATATTGTAATATTCACGATAAAAATCATTTATTATATTTTTAAACTGTTTCAGTTCTTTTATTGCTTCGTCATCATATATTTCTGCAAAGCACCGGTATCCCCCTAAATCAGTCTCACATTTATTGGTAGCAATTATTATATAGCCCTCAATTATCTGGCCTTTAGGTACGAACGCATAGAAATATTCTCCTTGTAAAAGTATTTTATCTTTTTCAAAGGAAGATTCGGGGTGGCAAAAAATACATCCCATTTTAAACTCCTCTTATCGTTTGTCGATTCTACTGATAAATATATCTTCATGACACAAATTGAAATCTTCTTCGGTATGCCAGGCAATCATCATGCTAAATTTATTTATACCCGTCATCTTTCAAGTTGCCTCTTTGTTGGCTGCACTCACTCACCCCGGTCACATAGTTATCTATGCTCCCGGGGATTCGCTCCCTTGCCGTCGCGATGCATCTTGAAATCCATAGGGTATATAATACTATGTTTATTCAGTCCGCTTTGTAGCTCAGAATAAATAGGATTTGATAAGATGATTCTGCATTTTTTCCTAATAGCAAGACAAGAATCAATCACAGATATAATTGTACCGGGAGCTGTGTTTGATAAACCTATTATTTCCACCGTAGTATCATCAAAACCTAATACCGCTAATTCTTTCCCAACAGTTAACAACTTAATATCGCTGTAGCGAGGACACTGCTTTGCATAAGCAATCCAATTGTTATTTACTTCCCTGCCGAAAAAATTGATTTTATTAATATTATCTATTTCATTAAAATCTCTCAGGTCTACATCGATTTTAGTACATCCTTCTACTACTATTTCTGTAAAATCAAAAACGTTCACTCTGCTACAGATGTATTTTTCGAAAATCTTTGAATAACATTTGATTTTTCTTTCATCTGAGTAACAAACCGTCGCATCTACATCATTACTATATGTTTGTTTGGCATTTTCTATTATCAAAGTTGGTGATTTTACACTTTCATCTATTCCAAAATCGCTAAGCATATTAATGGATACGCGTCTGTGTTTAAGAGTGAATTCACATTTTCTTGTTATAAGAATTGACAAGCATATATCGTTTATTTTATAAAAAAATGCTTTTATCTCACTAGAAAGATTATATTCCATTTCTTTCATATTTTTCCAAATAAAATAACCTAAGCTCCCTATATCACGCTTATAAAAATTATTTATTAGGATATAATTATCTTCCGTTATATCTTCATAGTTCAGGTTTACTCCATTCTCCATTATTTTGCCCCGTTATTTTATATTGGCGACAATGGCTTCTCATTTTTAGTTTATATTCATTTCCAAGTATATGAATCATGAAATATTGTATTTTATGACCTGTATCATAATTTAAAGATCCAACAGGAGAAAAAACTGCGATTATTTATCCTGAAAAATTAAATTGAAGTCTTCATCAATCATGTAAGAATACGGATAAAAAGAGGTACTTTAAAGAGAATAATCTTTCATAAATTCTATGTGATGGGACTTTAAATGAAATAATTATATTGACCAGACCCTTGAATTAAATACGATGAGCTATTTCTGCATATCGAATAATATCCCTTACATAGCTAAGGTGATTTTGCCGGTACCAAATTCATGGAATACTTAATCATCAGTGTATATTTCGATGAGCATGAACGCTGCTTGAATCACTGTACGATCAACTATCCTGTGACTATTCCCCACCCGACTGTACACGAAGATTCCCACTTCATTGGCTGTCGCGCTCATACTTAACAAGTCTGACACGAACCTTAGCGGGCAGAAACCACGAGTTCTGCCGCTTTTACTGAGGCAACGCCATATCAAATATGGACTACGATACGTTTACCATCAGGAAGTTGAACATCAAGGCTCAACTCTCCACCTAACGCTGCAACGTAGCGTTTCAATGTTGAAAGTTTAGGGTTATTACCAGGCTGTTCTATTTTAGCAATAGTCGGTTGCTTGACTCCAAGTGCAGTTGCCAGCTCAGTTTGTGAAACATCGAGAGCCTCGCGGATCTGATAAAGCCCTATCTCCCGTTTCATTTCATCAACTTTTTTAGCAATCCTACGGCGGCTTTCAGGGCTGCGTTTTTCAAGCAATTCATCAAGTGTAGCCATATTTCAGTTCTCTAGTTTAGTTAGTTCTTAAGATGCTTCTTAAACTCAGCATCAGCAAGTTTGATCATGTCCTTATAGAACCGTTTTTCATTCAGTCCGGTTTTATTGCCAGCGCAAAGGACGATGGCATTCCGACATGGATCAAAAGCGAAGAATGCCCGTACAGGATTTCCGGCATGCTGAATACATAACTCTTTCATATTGGGAAATTTAGAGTCATGCAGCGTATCAACGTAAGGTCTGCCTAATTGCGGGCCGTACTCTCTCAAAATTTTCAGCATAGCCAGAATATCATCCTGTAACTCTTCACTCTGTTCGTTATACCAAGCATCAAACACTCCTGTTGTGATAACTTTCCACATGTTCATTTCTCATAGTTTGTAAACTACAAAACCAACATATAGCCTACTAGCTATAATTGCAATCCCTCACCCTAAATTTAACTTATCACTAGTCTCTGTAGAACAAGTACGATTTCATTTAAAAAACACTTAATTAACAGTGCAATATAGGAAGGATATAGTAAGAAATCTCAGCGGATCTGTTCCTACATTGTATAGCTGGGTGCCAACATTGACTGTACACACCAGATGATTGTGAGGAACAAAGTCTTCAAGTGAACTCTTTTCGGAAAGAAAAATTTGAGGAGAGGATTTTTAACGTGGCGACAAGTTCCATTTTGTGAACGAAACTCGATTAAAACAGAGCGCCAAGTAAAAAATTGGCACGTTATCAAAAAGTTGAAATGCCCTCCAAAAAGGAGGGCATTTAATTAGCTAGCGTGTTCTAAGAATTACTTCTTATCGCCACCAAAACCGGCATTCAACAGTTCTGCCAAGTTCGCGGTAGCCTCATCGACACTCACTTGTGGTGCCTCGGCAGGCTCATTCAATTGGCGACGACGTATGCGCTCCTGATGGTAAGCATAACCGGTACCGGCAGGGATCAGACGACCGACGATGACGTTTTCTTTCAAGCCACGCAGTTCATCACGTTTACCCGCAACCGCGGCCTCGGTCAGCACGCGGGTCGTTTCCTGGAACGATGCCGCGGAGATGAAGGATTCAGTCGCCAGAGACGCTTTGGTGATACCCAACAGGTCACGGCCATAAGTTGCAGGCACTTTACCTTCTTGCTCCAGCTTACGGTTCGCCACTTTAACGCGGGCATATTCAACCTGTTCGCCTTCCAAGAACTCGGAACTACCTGTACTTTCAATGGTTGCTTTACGCAGCATCTGACGAACGATAACCTCAATGTGTTTATCGTTAATCTTAACCCCTTGCAGGCGGTAAACTTCCTGAACTTCGTTGGTGATGTAACGGGTAACCGCATGAACACCACGCAGGCGCAAGATGTCGTGTGGAGACTCTGGACCATCAGAGATCACGTCACCACGTTCAACCACTTCACCTTCGAACACGTTGAGCTGACGCCATTTAGGGATCATCTCTTCGTAAGCATCACCACCATCTAATGGGGAGATAACCAGACGGCGTTTGCCCTTGGTTTCTTTACCAAAGGAGACAATACCGCTGACTTCAGCCAGGATAGCTGGCTCTTTCGGACGACGTGCTTCGAACAAGTCAGCAACACGCGGCAGACCACCGGTAATATCTTTCGTACCGCCGGATTCCTGAGGAATACGCGCCAAGGTGTCACCCGCAGAGATGCTGACGCCATCGTCTAACTGAACAATTGCTTTGCCTGGCAGGAAATATTGAGCAGGCATATCAGTACCTGGGATCAATACATCGTTACCCTTGGCGTCAACAATTTTCAGCGCCGGACGCAGATCTTTACCACTACCAGTACGCTCTGCACTATCCAGAACAACCAGTGAAGATAGACCTGTTAATTCGTCAGTCTGACGGGTAATGGTCTGGCCATCTACCATGTCAGCGAAACGGATGATACCTGATACTTCACTGACAACTGGCATGGTGTGCGGGTCCCAGTTAGCAACGGTTTCACCGCCATTAACGGTTTCGCCATCACCTTTACCCAGTACCGCACCGTAAGGCACTTTATAGCTTTCTTTAGTACGACCAAATTCGTCGATCAAACACAGTTCAGTGTTACGGGAAGTAATCACCAGTTTACCTGCGGAGTTCGTCACGGATTTAGCGTTAAACAGTTTCAGGCTACCTTTATTACGTACCTGAATGCTGGATTCGGCTGCCGCACGAGACGCCGCGCCACCGATGTGGAACGTACGCATCGTCAACTGTGTACCCGGCTCACCGATGGACTGAGCCGCAATAACACCAACCGCCTCACCTTTATTGATGATGTGTCCGCGAGCAAGGTCACGACCATAGCAGTTAGCACAAACACCGAAGTCAGTTTCACAACTTACAACAGAACGTACTTTAATGCTGTCAACGGAGCTCTCTTCTAACAGATCACACCATTTTTCATTCAGCAAGGTGTTACGTGGAACCAGAATGTCAGCCGTACCCGGTTTTAGAACATCTTCCGCCGTCACACGACCCAATACACGCTCGCGCAGTGGTTCTTTAACATCACCACCTTCAATAACCGGCGTCATCAGAATACCGTCGTGCGTACCACAGTCATCTTCTGTAACAACCAAGTCTTGCGCCACGTCAACCAGACGACGAGTCAGGTAACCAGAGTTCGCCGTTTTCAGTGCGGTATCCGCCAAACCTTTACGAGCACCGTGGGTTGAAATGAAGTACTGGAGTACGTTCAAACCTTCACGGAAGTTCGCTGTAATTGGGGTTTCGATGATGGAACCGTCTGGCTTAGCCATCAAGCCACGCATACCCGCCAACTGACGGATCTGAGCGGCAGAACCACGCGCACCAGAGTCAGCCATCATAAAGATGCTGTTGAAGGAAACTTGTTGTTCTTCCTCACCATCACGGTTAATGACTGTTTCGGTAGACAAGTTTTCCATCATTGCCTTAGCAACACGCTCGTTTGCCGCAGCCCAGATATCGATAACTTTGTTATACCGTTCACCGGCTGTTACCAAACCAGACTGGAACTGTTCCTGAATTTCAGCAACTTCCGCTTCTGCTTCTGCAATGATCCCTGCTTTTTTCTCTGGGATGACCATGTCATCGATCCCAACAGATGCACCTGAACGTGCAGCGTAGGCAAAGCCGGTATACATGATCTGGTCAGCAAAAATAACCGTTGGCTTCAAGCCCATCACACGGTAACAAGTGTTCAGCATTTTGGAGATAGCTTTCTTACCCAGTGGTTGGTTAACCAGGGAGTAAGGCAGACCTCTTGGTACGATCATCCACAGAATTGCACGACCAATAGTCGTATCAACCAGACCTGTGTTGGTCGTGATATTGCCTTCACCGTCTTTCACTTCTTCAGTGATACGGACTTTAACGCGGGCATGCAGAGAAGCCAGACCTGCGCGATATACGCGTTCTGCTTCTTTAGGCCCGGTCAATACCATGCCTTCGCCTTTAGCGTTAACACAGTCACGGGTCATGTAGTACAGACCCAGAACAACGTCCTGAGATGGAACGATGATTGGCTCACCACTCGCTGGAGACAAGATGTTGTTAGTAGACATCATCAGCGCACGCGCTTCCAGCTGGGCTTCCAGTGTCAGCGGTACGTGAACAGCCATCTGGTCACCGTCGAAGTCAGCGTTATATGCCGCACACACCAGTGGGTGCAACTGAATCGCTTTACCTTCGATCAGAACCGGTTCGAATGCCTGAATACCCAAACGGTGAAGTGTCGGTGCACGGTTCAGCAGAACCGGGTGTTCACGAATGACTTCATCCAAGATATCCCATACCACCGCCTCTTCACGCTCAACCATCTTTTTGGCTGCTTTAATCGTGGTCGCCAAACCACGCAGTTCCAGCTTGCCATAGATGAATGGCTTAAACAGCTCCAGGGCCATCTTCTTAGGCAGACCACACTGATGCAGACGCAGGTAAGGACCTACAGTAATTACGGAACGACCGGAATAGTCAACTCGTTTACCCAACAGGTTCTGACGGAAACGACCTTGTTTACCCTTGATCATATCAGCCAAGGATTTCAGCGGACGCTTGTTAGAACCAGTAATGGCACGACCACGACGACCGTTATCCAGCAAAGCATCGACCGCTTCCTGCAACATACGTTTTTCGTTGCGAACAATGATATCTGGCGCAGCCAGATCCAACAGGCGCTTCAAACGGTTGTTACGGTTAATAACACGACGATAGAGATCGTTCAGATCCGAAGTGGCAAAACGGCCGCCATCCAATGGAACCAATGGACGTAAATCCGGTGGCAGAACTGGCAGAACCGTCAGAACCATCCATTCTGGTTTGTTACCAGACTGAATAAAGGCTTCCAACAGTTTAATACGTTTGGTCAGCTTTTTACGTTTAGTTTCAGAGTTAGTTTCGTTTAACTCTTCACGCAACGTTTCACACTCATTTTCCAGATCGAGATTTTTCAGCAAAGACTGGATAGCTTCCGCTCCCATCTTCGCATCGAATTCATCACCAAACTCTTCCAGTGCATCCAAGTATTGCTCTTCTGTCAGGATCTGACTGCGTTCCAAGCTGGTCATACCGCCTTCTACAACCACATAGGATTCGAAGTACAGTACACGCTCAATATCACGCAGTGGCATATCCAGCAACAAACCGATGCGAGATGGCAATGATTTCAGGAACCAAATGTGTGCCGTTGGAGAAGCCAGTTCAATGTGACCCATACGTTCACGACGAACTTTAGTTTGGGTAACTTCCACACCACACTTCTCACAAATTACACCACGGTGTTTCAGGCGCTTGTATTTACCACACAAGCACTCATAGTCTTTTACCGGTCCGAAAATACGGGCACAGAAAAGGCCGTCACGCTCTGGTTTGAACGTACGGTAGTTAATTGTTTCCGGCTTTTTCACTTCACCAAATGACCACGAACGGATCATATCTGGCGAGGCCAGAGCAATTTTGATCGCATCAAACTCTTCGGTCTTAGTTTGCGCTTTCAGAAACTTCAATAAGTCTTTCACGAAATGGCTCCTGTCGGAGTTAGACCTGTCAGGAGAGCAGCCCATGCCGCTCCCCCCTATGACCAGTGCAACCACTGGCTGGTAAACTGCCCGTCATATCCATTCAGGACAGTACCAGCGGGAATACGATTTATTCGTCTTCCAGCTCGATGTTGATACCCAGAGAGCGGATCTCTTTTAACAATACGTTGAAGGATTCCGGCATACCTGGCTCCATCTGGTGGTTGCCATCCACGATGTTTTTATACATCTTGGTACGGCCGTTAACATCGTCGGACTTGACGGTGAGCATTTCCTGCAAGGTGTACGCGGCACCATATGCTTCCAATGCCCACACTTCCATCTCACCGAAACGTTGACCACCGAACTGTGCCTTACCACCCAGCGGTTGCTGAGTAACCAGGCTGTACGAACCGGTTGAACGAGCATGCATTTTGTCATCCACCAAGTGGTTCAGCTTCAGCATATACATGTAGCCAACAGTAACCTGACGCTCAAATTGCTCACCGGTACGGCCATCAAACAGGGTAATTTGACCAGAAGTTGGCAAGTCACCCAGTTTCAGCAGCTCTTTAATTTCTTTCTCTTTCGCACCATCAAACACAGGTGTCGCAATTGGCATACCTTTTTTCAGGTTTTCTGCCAAACGCATAACTTCTTCATCAGAGAAAGTGCTCAGATCAACTTTCTGGCGGGTTTCATCACCCAGGTCATAAGCTTTCTGGATAAATTCACGCAGTTTGGCAACTTCCTGCTGCTGTTTCAGCATCGCATTGATCTTGTCGCCAATACCTTTCGCCGCCATACCCAGATGCGTTTCCAAGATCTGACCAATGTTCATACGTGATGGTACGCCCAATGGGTTCAGTACGATATCTACCGGAGTGCCGTTTTCATCGTAAGGCATATCTTCGATTGGGTTGATCTTGGAGATAACACCCTTGTTACCGTGGCGACCTGCCATCTTATCACCAGGCTGAATCTGACGTTTAACCGCCAGATAAACTTTGACGATTTTCAGCACACCCGGTGCCAAATCATCACCTTGAGTGATCTTACGGCGTTTAGCATCCAGTTTTTTCTCGAACTCAGCTTTGAGTTCGTCATACTGTTCAGCCAACTGCTCCAACTGATTCTGTTTCTCTTCATCAGCCAGACCCAGCTCTAACCAACGCGCACGAGGCAGTTTATCCAGTTTCTCAGCTTCTATACCGCCAGAAATCAAAACAGAACGGATACGTGCAAACAGGCCAGCTTCAAAGATTTGCAACTCTTCTGTCAGGTCTTTCTTCGCCTGACGCAGTTGCATCTCTTCGATTTCCAAAGCACGCTTATCTTTTTCTACGCCATCACGGGTAAATACCTGTACGTCGATAACCGTACCGGATACGCCATTTGGTACGCGCAGAGAAGAGTCTTTAACATCAGACGCTTTCTCACCGAAAATAGCACGCAGCAATTTTTCTTCTGGCGTTAGCTGAGTTTCACCTTTAGGTGTCACTTTACCAACCAGAATGTCACCGCCGGTCACTTCTGCGCCAATATAAACAATACCGGACTCATCCAGTTTGGAGAGCGCGGCCTCACCCACGTTAGGGATGTCAGCCGTGATCTCTTCAGGCCCTAATTTGGTATCACGAGATACGCAAGCCAGTTCCTGGATATGAATGGTTGTAAAGCGATCTTCCTGGACGACACGCTCAGAAACTAAGATGGAGTCCTCGAAGTTATAACCATTCCACGGCATGAACGCTACGCGCATGTTCTGACCGAGCGCGAGTTCACCCAAGTCAGTAGATGGCCCATCAGCCAGTACATCGCCGCGTTCCACGGGTTCGCCCAGAGAGACACATGGCATTTGGTTAATACAGGTGTTCTGGTTAGAACGGGTATATTTCGTCAGGTTATAAATATCAATACCTGCTTCACCCGGATACATTTCATCTTCGTTTACTTTGATAACGATACGAGATGCATCGACGTACTGAACCACACCACCGCGCTTAGCAACAGAAGTTACACCTGAGTCAACCGCTACTGCACGTTCCATACCCGTACCAACCAACGGCTTATCAGCACGCAGAGTAGGTACAGCCTGACGTTGCATGTTCGCACCCATCAATGCACGGTTTGCGTCATCGTGTTCCAAGAATGGGATCAAGGAAGCACCAACGGAAACCACCTGCTGAGTGGAAACGTCCATATATTCAACCTGCTCACGGTTAAATAAGCTGGATTCACCATAATTACGGCAAGTTATCAGATCTTCAACGAAGTGACCTTCATCATCTAATACGGTGTTCGCCTGTGCGATAACGAAGTTACCTTCTTCAATCGCAGACAGATAGTGAATTTCATCAGTAACAACACCATCACGAACCAGACGATACGGGGTTTCAAGGAAACCATACTCGTTAGTCTGCGCATAAACAGACAATGAGTTAATCAGACCGATGTTCGGACCTTCCGGGGTTTCGATTGGACATACACGGCCATAGTGGGTTGGGTGTACGTCACGCACTTCGAAGCCAGCACGCTCACGGGTCAAACCACCTGGACCCAACGCAGAGATACGGCGTTTGTGAGTGATTTCAGAAAGTGGGTTGTTTTGGTCCATAAACTGAGACAGTTGGCTGGAACCAAAGAATTCTTTCACTGCGGCTGAAATCGGCTTAGCGTTGATCATGTCCTGAGGCATCAGTGTATCCAGATCACCCAAGGACAGACGCTCTTTAACCGCACGCTCAACACGTACCAGACCAACACGGAACTGGTTTTCTGCCATCTCGCCAACAGAACGGATACGACGGTTGCCTAAGTGGTCGATATCGTCGACTTCACCTTTACCATTGCGGATATCAATCAGTTTCTTCATGACATCGATGATGTCATCTTTACTCAGAATACCGGAACCTTCAACTTCTTCCCGGCTCAATGAGCGGTTGAATTTCATACGACCAACCGCAGAAAGATCATAACGATCTTCTGAGAAGAACAGATTTTCAAACAGATTTTCCGCCGCTTCACGGGTTGGTGGTTCACCAGGACGCATCATGCGATAAATCTCAACCAAAGCACTCAAACGGTCATTGGTTGGATCAACACGAAGTGTCTCGGAAATATATGCGCCGTGATCTAAATCGTTGGTGAACAATGTTTCGATAGATTTGTGACCAGACTGGCTCAAACGTGCCAATAGATCTAAAGAGAGCTCCATGTTAGCAGCACAGATAATTTCACCTGTATTGACATCAATGTAGTCTCTTGCAACAACTTTACCCGCAATGTATTCAACAGGAACCTCAATACGGTTCACTTCGTCTTTTTCTAACTGGCGGATATGACGTGCGGTAATACGACGGCCTTTTTCAACATAAACCTTGCCGTTTGCTTCAATATCAAAAGAAGCAGTTTCACCACGCAAACGTTCTGGTACCAGAGTCATTTGCAGTCTGTTGTCACGAATTTCGAAAATCGTTTTACTGAAGAACAGGTTCAAAATCTCTTCAGTGCTGTAATTCATTGCACGCATAATAATCGTTGCCGGCAATTTACGACGGCGGTCAATGCGCACAAACAGATTATCTTTTGGATCGAATTCGAAATCTAACCAAGAACCACGGTAAGGAATAATACGTGCGTTATACAGTACTTTACCGGATGAGTGAGTTTTACCCTTATCGCTGTCAAAGAATACACCAGGACTACGATGCAACTGGGAGACAATAACTCGCTCAGTACCATTGATAACAAAAGTACCGTTGTCAGTCATGAGCGGAATTTCACCCATGTAGACTTCTTGCTCTTTGATATCTTTGACCGTGCCTTCCGGTGCTTCACGTTCATAGATAACCAGACGCAACTTAACGCGCAGAGGTGCAGAATAAGTTACACCTCGAATCTGGCACTCTTTAACATCAAACACTGGCTCACCAAGACGGTAGCTAACGTATTGCAGCTCCGAACTGCCGCTGTAGCTCTGAATTGGGAATACAGAACGGAATGCCGCTTCTAAACCATTCTGGCCTTCTGGATCTTGCTCGATAAACTTCTGGAACGAGTCAAGTTGGATAGAAAGGAGATAAGGTACGTCCAACACTTGCGGACGCTTACCAAAATCCTTACGAATACGTTTTTTCTCGGTATAGGAGTAAACCATAGGGTTCCTCAGCTCGCTGATCAGTGACCCACTCTGCCCGCCCTAAAGGACAGCTCTTTACAACACTGTTTTTTCGAACAGAAAATTGAATTATTTTCCGTAATACTCATTACTATTACTCTTAAATCATTTCATTGCGTTACATTACTACCGAGCTACCCGAGTGGATCGTAGCTGAGAACGCAGTATATTAAGTCGTCAATAGGAAAAAGTATTTGGGGGTTAATTAACAGCCAAACAGTGGAAATGCTGCTAATGCCCTACAGCGCAAAAAGGCTGGTGATTTTTTAATCACCAGCCATCAGCCTTTAAAGTCAGGCTGCTAACTCAAAACTAAACTTACTTGATCTCAACAGAAGCACCAGCTTCTTCCAGAGATTTTTTCAGCGCTTCAGCATCATCTTTGCTGATGCCTTCTTTCAATGTAGCGTTTGGAGCGCTTTCAACCAGATCTTTAGCTTCTTTCAGACCCAGGCCAGTTGCGCCACGTACTGCTTTGATAACAGCAACTTTGTTACCGCCAATAGCAGACAGAACAACGTCAAACTCAGTTTGTTCTTCAACAGCTTCAGCAGCACCGCTAGCAGCAACAGCTACCGCCGCCGCCGCAGAAACGCCGAATTTGTCTTCCATTGCAGTGATCAGTTCAACAACATCCATGACGGACATTGTTGCAACTGCGTCCAGAATTTGTTCTTTATTGATAGACATAACAAGTGTTCCTAAAATTCAGAAATAATTTATACGTTAAAAAGCAACGAAGGAAATCGGCAATTAAGCTACTTCTTTCTGCTCGCGTGACTCGCGTAACGCAGCCAGAGTACGAACCAGTTTGCCTGCAACGGCTTCTTTCATGGTTGACATCAGGCGTGCGATTGCTTCTTCGTAAGTCGGGAGTGTTGCCAAACGGTCAATATTGGCCGCAGGAATAAACTCACCTTCAAAGGCTGCTGCTTTAATCTCGAATGCTGGATTCGCTTTCGCGAACTCTTTGAACAGACGAGCAGCTGCGCCCGGGTGTTCGTTAGAGAAAGCAATCAAGGTTGGACCAACAAACGCTTCTTTCAGGCACTCATAGGCAGTACCTTCAACAGCACGGCAGATCAACGTGTTACGAACAACACGAATGTAAACGCCAGCTTCGCGACCTGCTTTACGCAGTTCAGTCATTTTATCTACAGTAACGCCACGGGAATCCGCAACAACCGCAGACAGCGCACCTTTGGCAACTTCGCTGACTTCAGCAACAATCGCTTGTTTGTCTTGAAGATTTAGTGCCATTAGCTTCTTGCTCCTGGATTAACCGGGAAGAACCCGGAACTCACATCGCTCATAACACCATAAAGGGGCCTGAGCTCTAAAACACGGTGAGCAGAATCCAGAAATGAATTTCATTTGGCTCTGTCACCGTCTACGCAGGAATATTAAGTAATTACTTACACCTGCGGTCTTGGACGGGGCTTGGATTAGGCCAAGCTCCAACCGAAAATTTTTTATTTAGCTAATAAAAAACTTACTAGCCAAACATAAGGCGCCAAATTTTAGACAAATCTGACGCCAAGGTAAAGCGATAATCACAATCACATTCAGCTAAAATTAAGCTGAAGCATTCAGACCAGACTGGTCAATCGCAACACCTGCGCCCATGGTAGTGGACAGGCTAACTTTCTTAATATAAATACCCTTAGCAGAAGATGGTTTGGCTTTTTTCAGCGCAACCAGCAGAGCTTCCAGGTTTTCTTTCAATTTGTCAGTGTCGAAGTCAACTTTACCAATGGTGGTGTGGATAATGCCGTTTTTATCGTTACGGTAACGAACCTGACCCGCTTTAGCATTCTGAACAGCTTCAGCAACGTTAGGAGTTACAGTACCCACTTTAGGGTTTGGCATCAAACCACGAGGACCCAGGATTTGACCTAATTGGCCAACAACGCGCATTGCATCTGGAGAAGCGATAACAACGTCAAAGTCCATTTCGCCTTTTTTAACCAGTTCAGCCAGATCTTCCATACCTACCAGTTCAGCGCCCGCTGCTTTAGCAGCTTCTGCATTTGCGCCTTGGGTAAATACAGCTACGCGAACGGAACGGCCAGTACCATGAGGCAGTACCGTTGCACCACGCACGTTCTGGTCAGATTTACGAGCGTCGATGCCGAGATTAACAGCAACGTCAACGCTTTCTACGAATTTAGCGGTAGCCAGCTCTTTCAGCAGAACAACAGCTTCGTTAATGTCATACTGCTTAGTTGAATCCACTTTTTCACGGATTGTGCGCATGCGCTTGGTCAGTTTAGCCATCGATTAATCCTCCACTACCAGGCCCATGGAACGAGCAGTACCTTCAATTGAACGCATCATTGCGTCAACACTAGCACCGGTCATATCCGCAGCTTTAGTTTCAGCAATTTCACGAATCTGCGCACTGGTCACTTTACCAACTTTGTCTTTGTTCGGTTTGCCAGAACCCGATTTAATGCCCGCAGCTTTCTTCAGCAGAACAGCCGCTGGTGGGGTTTTAGTAACGAAAGTGAAGGAACGATCAGAATAAACAGTGATCACAACAGGAATTGGCAGACCTTTTTCAATGCTATCAGTTTTAGCATTGAACGCCTTACAGAATTCCATGATGTTAACACCCTGCTGACCCAGAGCAGGACCTACTGGAGGGCTTGGGTTAGCCATACCAGCTGCAACCTGCAACTTGACATAGGCCTGTACTTTCTTAGCCATTGATAATTTTCCTCTATGTGGGTGGTATCGCCTTTGATTTAAAAGGCTCCCCTGTCATTTCAGTCCCGCCTTATCCAGGCCAGACTACTAAAAAACAAAAGGCGCGGAATTGTATGTTAATTTCTCACCTATTGCAAGCCAGCAAAAGATACGCTCGAAAATTACGCCTTCTCTACCTGGCTGAAATCCAGCTCAACCGGTGTCGCACGACCAAAGATAGAAACTGAAACTTTCAGGCGGCTCTTCTCGTAATCGACTTCTTCCACAACACCATTGAAGTCTGCGAATGGACCATCGCTGACACGAACCATTTCGCCTGGTTCGAACAATGTTTTTGGCCGTGGTTTATCACCAACCTGCTGAAGGCGATTCATAATCGCATCAACTTCTTTATCACTGATTGGTGCCGGACGGTCAGATGTACCACCGATAAAACCCATGACGCGTGGTACGCTGCGAACGAGATGCCATGTTGCATCGTTCATAATCATTTGTACCAGCACATACCCAGGGAAGAATTTGCGTTCACTTTTGCGACGCTGGCCGCTACGAATCTCAACAACTTCCTCTGTTGGCACCATCACTTCGCCAAAAGAATCTTCCATATCATGTAGTTTGATATGTTCACGTAAAGATTGTGCAACACGACCTTCAAACCCGGAAAATGCCTGTATAACATACCAACGTTTTTTTGGGGAATCTGACATCTTAGAACCTCAGGCCTGTAATAAGTGAAACTAAACGCACCAGGATACCGTCAAGACCCCAGAGGATCAAAGACATCAATGCAGTCACCGCCGCAACAATCAAAGTCGTGTGCAGCGCTTCCTGGCGAGTTGGCCAAATGACTTTGCGCATTTCAATGCGGGCTTCACGAGCGAAAGCCAGTGTGGTTTTACCCTTTGCAGTCCAGAGCGCAGCCGCTCCCGCAAGAGCAACAATAACAACAACCGCCATCGCGCGTAGAGGAAGGCTATACTCCCGATAAAGGTAGTTTCCAACGATAGCAACCGTTAATAAGGCTGCCACTAATAGCCATTTCATTACTTCAAGACTACGCCTGCTTTCTTGAGCATCGCTATTCGTACTCATAAACCAACCTGTAACTATGATTTAAATAGATAGCCAGCTTGCCTCGCAAGAGCAAAACAAATCAGACCGAACCAAAAAATTTGAGTGATTGTATCTGACTTGGCGCCATAATTCAGTATGACATTGTATATCTGAGAGCGATATAGCCAATTCGTTGCATCAGAGCCTATCTCACCAATAATTAAAAACAACTATTGATGAGATAGGTTCTTATTAAGACAACGTACAAAAAGGGCATCGGTTGATGCCCTTTTAGTGTAATCACATCAAAAAATTATGCGATAACTTTAGCAACAACACCAGCGCCTACTGTACGGCCACCTTCACGGATAGCGAAGCGCAGACCCTGGTCCATTGCGATTGGGGCAATCAGGGTAACTTTCATCTGAATGTTATCACCTGGCATCACCATTTCCACGCCTTCTGGCAGTTCAATGGTACCGGTCACGTCAGTTGTACGGAAGTAGAACTGTGGACGGTAGC
>NZ_NSCM01000049.1 GCF_003287735.1 Photorhabdus bodei
AACTGAAGCAGGAAGCCGGAGACCAAGAGCCCATCCTGTTCATTGATGGCGTCCATCCCACGCAGGGGACGAAACTCGCTTATGGCTGGATGCGCAAAGGCCAGAAAACCGCGGTGAAAACCACGGGCAGCCGCACCCGTCTGAACCTGATGGGTGCCCTGAATCTGGCCGATATCAGTAAAACAGTGGTACGCGAATATGACCGTATCGACAGTTATCATATCGCCGAGTTCTTCATTGCCCTGCGTGAAACCTATCCGGTCAGTCAGAAGGTTCATATTATCCTTGACGGAGCCGGTTACCACCGGAGTAAGCTGGTGAAAGACTGGGCTTATGTGATGAATATCGACCTTCATTACTTACCGCCATACAACCCGATAGAAAGGCTGTGGAAGGTGATGAATGAACAGGTCAGAAATAACCATTATTTCGCCTCGACGACCTTGTTCAGGCAGGCGATACATCGCTTTTTTACGGAAATATTACCGGAACTTGCCGGGAATCTGTCGTGCCGTATTAATGACAACTTCCAGGTTCTGAATCCTGCATCTTCAAGTTAAACGGGTATATACCCGTCATCTTTCAAGTTGCCTCTTTGTTGGCTGCGCTCACTCACCCCGGTCACATAGTTTGCTATGCTCCCGGGGATTCACTCCCTTGCCGCCGCGATGCATCTTGAAATCAATAGGGTATATACTCAAGATACTTCAAAGTGCATGTTTGAAAAACGATTATGTTGTTGAATTTAAATGTTTTTATGTCTGACGACTCAAGCATCTTGAAGTTCATTCGGTATATATACTTATCCTCAATGGTAATTTTACTTTTAACTCTATATCCAGCTTCCTGCTTATGGGCATTATTAGGCAAGACTTTACATTTTCTGCATATGCAAAGTAGCTATATACAGCCTAATTATTTCTTTAAAATTGCATCACTAACTTTAATGGCTTTTTCCATATCACTAATTTATTCCTCAAATCTAGAGTATTTCTCTCAATAATTTTATTTAGTTCACAGCTGTATTTGTCCTACCAATGTAATTAGAGAAAAATATACACTAAAAAAACAAAAAAATTAAGGCCAGAGAATATCCGGCCTTAACTCTTTATTCCTCAACCACTTATTCCCCAACCACCCAAAAATTACTTTAACTTCATCGCATCACGTATCGTGAAGAATAGATCTGTCTGGTCAGTCAGACCTACAACATTGGCTGCCTGAGGGCCATAAGCAGCCACTCGTAGCTGAGTACCCGTATGTTCCTGTTCCTTACCCTCAGAAGTACCGTAGCTAACTGCCATCACCGAACCATCTTTCGTGATTAATGCCTGAGTCAGCCCCGGAGATTTTATATCAGCTTCAATAATCTGGCTGGCGTGAGCATGATCAGCTGTGACAATAACTAATGTATC
The DNA here is from genome assembly GCF_003287735.1 of Photorhabdus bodei. Lineage (GTDB taxonomy): Bacteria > Pseudomonadota > Gammaproteobacteria > Enterobacterales > Enterobacteriaceae > Photorhabdus > Photorhabdus kayaii. Next base: position 1,416 of record NZ_NSCM01000049.1, read on the forward strand.
ACCGTGTTTACGCGCATATTTCAAACCAACTTGTACCGCCTCATCCAATGCAACAGTTTCACCAATCTGTCCACAAGGATTAGCTTTGTGATCCTGCTTATCAATAGAAGCACTCTCCACTTGCAGGAAGAAACCATTCTTATTCTCTTTTAACAGATCAATGGCTTTCTCCGTCATCTGTGCCAACGTCGGCGCATCAGGATTCCGTTTCGAGTTGACTTTACAAGTCACTGGGGGATTATCAATATTACCGTGATAAACGGCTTTAGGTCCTTCCCAAGCAATGTCCATATTGTCTTCATGGAACAAGCCCAACAACGGTTTTTTCTGATCCGCTCTAGTCACGGATGCCAGTGACTTAGCATCCCTGACCAACTGATAACCCTGTTCCTGTGCCTGCTGTTCCAACGTTTTATCCTTGCCAGTACCAACAACCGATTTCTGGGCGAAAATCTTGGCACCTCCACCTAATGTGATATCAGCACGAGCCACTAATAATTGCTCGGTGATCGAACCACGCCCGCCATTTTCTAGCGCATTCGTTGGACATTTTTTTATCGTCTCTTGCGGACCATAACAGCCACGGTCAGTGACATGCGCATACAGTGCTGCTGGCGTGGCATCCTGCACCCTGGCCGTCGTTACGTTGCCCGTTGCTTTACCATTCGCTTTTGCCAGCTCAAGCAGAGTTTGATGATCTTTACCAAATACATCAACACCCAATGCGCCATTATAGGTTTTTACACCAGAAGCCCAAGCGGTGGCAGAAGCGGCTGAATCCGTCGCATAGTTGGGTTTACGGCTCTTTTTATCCAGAGAATAGTGAGTGTATTGACCCGTAAATGGCAAGGCATCAATTCCTTTGAAAAATCCACCCGCACCTTCCGCATAGTTACGGGCAATAGTAATCTCAGAATCTCCCATACCATCACCAATAAACAAAATAACATTTTTAGCTCTATGATTATTTATCGCCGCTTTTAATGCCTCAGTCTGATTTTGAGTCATACGGCGAGCACCACCAAATTCCGTAATATTACCTTTTACTGCCCGACCTTCCGCCATAATTTGATTTGCATTTTGATCATCAGCCGCCGATACCGGTAAGCTGACACTTGAAATTAAGGTTGAGACCATGACTGCAACCAAACTTTTCTTATACTTGTTTGACATTAAGGTTTCCTTATTAAAACGTAATCGGAGTAAAAATTATCTTTATCTGATAAAGGGATACTAAAGAAACTATGTGACAATTATGTGAAGAAAATAGAATTAACTTACCATTTCGTTACTAACGACCGTGTTCCATAGTACAAAGTTTCACACCACGAAATGTAATTGTGACCACTAGAAACTTCACTGGATTCAACCAGATAACCTTTCTGTAATAACGTCTGTTTCATGCGGCGATTATTATATAAAATACCTTCCAATTCCCCGCGATTGGTTTCAAATAATCCCGCCTGTAAGTAGAAACGCAAAGGTTTTTTCTCTGCTTTGGCAAATTCACGGATTAACCATTCAGGCTTTTCTCCCTGAGGAGCCCACCAATACGAACCAGACATACTAAGGACATTGCCAAATAATTTAGGATGATTAAATGCCACCCATGCAGATGCCAATCCACCATAACTGGAACCTGAAATAATGGTGCGTTCTGCCGGCGCTTTAATACCCTGAGCCGCCAGCCACGGCATCAACTCACTCGCCATGAATTCAGCAAAATTAGGATTAGGTGGTAATTCCTGACCTCGACGTACACTATCCAAGCTATCAATAAACACCACATACATAGGCGGGATCTTGCCCTGTTCGATCAGGGAATCAAAGAATCTATCAATATAATACTGTTTGCGGTAAATCCGCCCATCAAATAGCACCAACATAGCAGGCTGTTTCATCGGAGTAACCGGTTGATAAATCGCAATTTCTCGACTGTTACCCAAAATCTTACTTTCAAACTGATGAAGTTTAGTCGCTCCCTGAAAAGGCAATTGCTTAAATTGTGCGATATCACATAGAGTTGGCCTTAGTGCCAACAATGAATCATGGTTAAACACATCCTCTGATACAGCCGGCACGACCTTTTTATTCAATGGATCGGCCTGTGCAGTAATCAAAATCGACCTACGCTGTTCGTCAGCCGAGCCTTCAATCCGCGGCAAATCCGGGGCCAATTTATATTGCATCAAGGTGTCTGACGGAACGATATAGCTACGAAACCAAACATCAGTACCTGCTAAATGTGACATCGGATCATGATCACCACTCGGTGCACCCAGAATAAAGACATTCGCTTTCGCGCCGCGCCACAGGAAAGTGACGCGCTTATTTTTATCATCATAATCTTCAATCAACGGCGCACCCTTGCGGGTTATTTCCCGCCAGAAGGCATGGGGGCCTTTTCCTTGTGCAATTTCAGTTTGAAGTTGTTTCAGACGCAGGCTTTCTGGCTGCTGCCTATAATCATTATCCTTGGGAATATAAGATGGAAATGACAATGTAAGCTGCCACGGTTCTCCTGCGTTGCCCCTGGCTGCCAACCGGTATTTTCCCGCCAGAGGAACAGTAAAGCCAATTGACTGACGAGCATCCACCGGGTTATCAGTGAAAAGCGTACGAATATGTTGTTGATTACCCTTCTGCGCGACTAACTTCCGCATACCCAATGCCGATCCACGTACATAATGTTCAGGCTGAATATTAAACTCAATACACGCTCCCCCTTGAGAATTAAAATTCCCGGTTATTATTTGCTGATCTTCCTGAAAGTTTATTTTGTGGCACTGAGAGGCAAAGACATTAAAGGAAGCCATAAGAGCACATATCATTATGTTTACTTTCATTTTATTCTCTTTTTTGACTGTTGATTGTTGGTATTCGATTTTTTGACGCGGCAAATCATGCACTAAATTTTTATTTAAGCATAAGAACAATTACTATTATTAATAGAATAATTTGTGTATTAACTTTCAAAAACAAGATATAAATATGTCAAAATATTTCAGCAAAATAACTCTCTAACAAGATGAAATAATTTATAGATGGACACATAAAAAATTTAACATTTCAATATGCTATCAATCAAGTCACCTCATCTTTTAAACGATTAAATAACAAAAAACGGGATATAATCTATCCCGCTTCTTCACATTCGATAAAAATAAAACTGATTAACTGCATTCGAATTAAATACAGAATTCAACTCACATCAATAGAGTCTAAAATCCCTCTGCTCATACTTTTAGCAAAATCCCAATCATATTTTTCATAAACACGAGACAGAGCAATAAAAGGCGCGCCTGAATAGAACATTTCATATTGAGTATGACGTGATGCAAACTCAGAACCAATAGCATCCCACACTAATTTCAGTAATTTTACTCGTTCAATGGGTGCCAACAAAGTTGAATATTGCGTTTTTTCTATTAAGTCACGAATTTCTGGATTTGCTAAGTCAATATAGTTTGACGGTAACATAATCACACCACCCCCTGAGAGTTTTCTGATGTTTTCTATCACCTTTGGATAAGTTGATTGTAATAAGACCTGGCAAGCATACAGTTGTGAGCGATTAGGAATATAATACTCATTATGTCGATCAGGATTATTAATCAAACCACGAAAAAGCCCTTCAATATTAGTGGCACAGCAAGCAAGCTCAGCTAATGATTCACGAACAGCAGGAATCTCATTGACACCAGTGGCTTCGGTAAGTTGATGGGCCAAACCCGTTAAGAAATGTAGCTTAACGGCATACCGAGCCATACCTTGAACATCCATTAAAACGTCAGCGCCAGTTGCCAGAAATTGCTGGCGACACATCTCTGTATTTTTATAAATAAACACTCTTTCCCACGGAACGAAAACATCGTCGAAATAAACGACAGCATCATTTTCGTCAAATTGATGCGATAAAGGGGAATCAAATTTATTGCTGCCTATTTCATAGGACTTTCTGGAAAGAATTTTTATTCCTTTTGTATTCAATGGTAAGGCAAAAGACACAGCATATTTATCATCAACCCCTTCTTTGAGTGGATTAAACACGCCAACCACAACTTCTTCTGCAAGGATGGCGGCTGTCCCTAACATCTTTGCCCCGCGAACAATTATCCCTTGCGGTTTTTCCTCCAATACACCAAGAGTATGAAATTCATTTTTTATATGCTCACTGGGCGTTTTGGAACGATCACCTTGTGGATTGACTAAGGTGAAAGACAAATAAATATCTTTATCGCGGGCATAGGAATAGTAATTTTTTAACGCTTCAGCTCTATCCTTAGAATATTCCTCGAATATTTCCAAGTGAGTCATCATTCCGGTAAGCGCAGCGGAAACATGATCCGGGCTTCTACCTAACCAACCACAACTCTGCATTGCCCAGGCATACGCAGCCTCACCTCTGGCAATTAATTTCTCTCGAGTAGTAGGAAGCTCCCAATATAAACCAACGCGCTTACCGTCAGGCGTTTCGAACGTCATCTGATCAGCATGTGCTGCCTGGTAATCGTAAAGTGAAGCTACGGTTCTAATTGCATTCCGAAAAGCAGGGTGATCCACGTGATTAGTGATCTTTTCTCCATTCAGAAAAATAGTTCTTCCATCACGCAGGCTTTCAATATATTCCTCACCAGTCCTAGACATTAACAATTTCCTCCGAAATATATCCGCTATCTTTCAAGTTGCCCTTTGTTAGCTGCACTCGCTCACTCCAATCACATAGTTCGCCATGCTCCCGGGGATTCGCTCCCTTGCCGTCGCGAAGCATCTTGAAATCCATAGGATATAGAATTGATTTTAGGTAAATCGATCTCCAAAAGCTTGATAATTCCTTGCCCTATTGTCAAGCATTGCCATTTAAATTTTCCTATCTATTATTTTACATATTCAGTATATACCCGTCATCTTTCAAGTTGCCTCTTTGTTGGCTGCACTCGCTCACCCCGGTCACATAGTTATCTATGCTCCCGGGGATTCACTCCCTTGCCGTCGCGATGCATCTTGAAATCCATAGGGTATAGATTGAATAACAATGATTCGATAAAAGATTTCAGTAAATTTACCTGAGTATCTGTGATCTCTATCCTAAAATCAAAGTCAATAATTCTGGCGATATGGGTCCAGCCAAAATTAGCAATATCAGCAATGGAGTACTCATCTCCGGCGAAAAAGGGGCGATCACTAAGCCGTTTATTCAGCGTAGAGAAAGCCTCTTCCGTTAAGCAACGATATCGTTGTATGACCATATGATTTTTTTCAGTTACAAATAATCCAAAATGAACCCGTTGTCTCAATACGTCGCGATGCATCTTGAAATCCATAGGGTATATATCTCCCCTCAAGACAAACGCTTAATAATTTAACTGTTAAAATATCACTCGCATTTAAAATATTATTGATAGAGAGCCAGCATTCAATTTCTCTCTATACCGCTAAATAAATGAAAATACCATTAATTATCATAAATTGAAAATGAATATCACGGTGTTCCTTTCTACACACATAAATTACATTTATTGATTTATTGTGTTGTCAGTAAAGAATGAGAACATCAAAGTACACAAGAAAGCTATTTATCTTCTTGTGGATCAATTAATCGTGAAAAACCGTAATGACATATCACAATGATTCAGATTGGTTCCAAGCTAATGAACATTCTTCCACGCAATCGTCAGACAAATTAGACTGCTCAACAAGCCAATCAATAATATTAACAATTTCAGGTCGAAATAGAGTTTCTGGCAATGTCACCGCATAATAAGCAAATCGGGAAGGCCATTTTTTTTCTAGCGCAACTTTAAGCCGGCCAGAAAGCAATTCCTCTTCAACACAAAATTCGGGCACCAATGCTAAACCCTGGCCGGTTAAAGCGGCGCAAGCCAGTAAAAAATCATCTTCGAAACTGGAGCCCTGTCTTGCTTTCGTCTCTTCATTAATTCCGTGTGCTTTTAACCACAAATGCCAATCAGATCTATCTGAATCCTGTAACAAAGGATAATTCAGACAATCTTCAACATGTTTTATCGGAGGTCCTGATCCTAAAAGTTCCGGCGTACCCACGGGAATTAATACCGGTGCAATTAACCTGGTAGATATTAAACCTGGATAATTACCAAGCCCATGTCGCACAGCAATGTCTGTAGAACTTCTTTTGAGGTCTACCAATTCATTGGAAGCTTCTATATTAACTTCAATATTAGGATATTTCTCATTAAAATTTTTTAGTCTGGGAATCAGCCACGATGCGGCGAATGACGAAGTGGTATTTATAGAGACTTTATGTTCGAACTGCATTGCTTTAAGAGACTTAATAGATTTATCAATATTATCAAACGAAAGTAATAACGTCTCATAAACCCGACCTGCTTTAGCAGTAAGCTTTATACCTTTAGACGTTCTTAAAAACAACGCAAAACCAATTCTATCCTCCAAAATACGAATCTGTTGACTGACCGCCCCAGGAGATACGCCCATTGCAGCAGCCGCAGCTTTAACACTGCCCCGTCGACCAACTTCAGTAAAAGCTCTGAGAGCTAACAGAGGCAAAATAGAACTCATATTTTATTCTCCAGTGTGCACTGTATGTCCTCTATATGACAAAGATACTACCATGCCAATTACAGATATCAATATACCTGTCATCCTTCAAGTTGCCTCTTTGTTGGCTGCACTCACCCCGGTCACATAGTTATCTATGCTCCCGGGGATTCGCTCCCTTGCCGCCGCGATGCATCTTGAAATCCATAGGGTATATATAAAACTGAACTTCAACACCCATACGGAAAAACAGTAAATGTAAACAGAATAAGACATGCAAATTTAGAAAAACTACAGTTGGCGTTTAAATAATATAGCTTTAATTTACTTACTTTTAATGCTAGTTTTTCGATAATTATTAATAACTGAAATAATTATTCAAGTCAGCTAAAAGTTAAAATAGTATTGAGGATTTATTATGTTCAATTATTCAAAGCATAAGACGTATACCAACTTATTCAAGGAGAACAAAATCAGCATCGGCATGTTTTTACCTCTCAGAGCGTTAAATCAAGAAGCTGATATTAAACCTGAAATCGATCTCATTCGTGAAATCGAACAACAAAACTTTTCCGCCATTTGGTTGAGAGATATCCCGTTGTTCGATCCCAATTTTGGCGATATAGGTCAGGGCTTCGATCCATTTGTCTATGCCGCCTGGCTAGCCGCATTAACCAGCAAAATCGCCATCGGTTTCGGCAGTGCCATATTTACACTGCGGCACCCAATCGATTTAGCCAAGAAAGCAACGTCTATTGATCAATTATCAAATGGCCGGTTAATACTGGGTGTCGCCGCAGGAGACAGAATGTCAGAATTCCCTGCCTATAACATACCTTATAATGAAAAAGGGATGCGGTTTGTCGAATCAATCAATATGTTCAGAGCGCTGTTGGATAACAACAATCGCACCATTAACAGCCCATTAGGTTATATTGATGGGAATTTACGCCTAATCCCCAAGGCGGTCAATGATTTTATCCCCCTAATAGTCACTGGGCGTGGGCAGCAAGATATCAAATGGATTGCAGAAAATTCAGATGGATGGTTTACCTATCCTATTCAAACTCATAATAAAGAGGGCGTCGCCAGACTCGGTAAAAATATTAGCGAATTTAGACAACATATCCCGGGAAATATGTTCAAACCGCACTTAACTAATGAATGGATTGATTTAGTTGAGGACAAATATTATCCCAGAACACCCACAAATGGCGGGTTTATCCTGAAAACTGGTCGCCTGGGACTGATTGAATTGTTGGAAGAGTGGCAAGAAGTCGGAGTTAATCACGCGGCTCTTGGTATTCAGTATGGCAAAAGGCCCTCTAAAGAGGTTATTCAAGAAATCGGCGAAGAAGTATTACCTGCTTTTATCTAAAAAAATAAAAAAATTATTACTAATAAAAATTTAAATATTTAAGGAATTTTACATGAACCAGGTGGAATACGATATCATAGGCGTAGGATTTGGGCCATCCAATATTTCATTAGCCATAACACTGGAGGAAGAATTACCCCATAAAAAAGTGCTTTTCTTTGAAAAAGAACCATCATGCGAATGGCAAGCCGGGCTATTATTAACAAACTCTGATATCCAAAACCACCCTTTACGGGATCTTGCGACCCCAAGAAACCCCAAAAGCCACTACTCATTCATCAATTATCTGTTTGAAAATGACAGGCTATTTGAACATTTAAACTTGGGATTATATTTTCCATATCGCTATGAATACCGTGACTATATCAAATGGGCGGCCAAACATTTCGATAAAGTCGTTCGCTATTCAACATCGATAACATCCGTGAAAATTATTGATAATTATCATGGGGAAAATAAAATCATTGAAGTCAAAACAAACGGAGGAGAAACCTATCAATGTAAAAACCTGATAGTCGGAACAGGAAGAACACCCTATATTCCTTTATCTCTGCGACAACTTGACCATAATCATTTAATTCACGGTGCAGAATTTAACAAAACCATTAGTCATATTTCCAGTGGGAAAATAAAAAGTATCGCTGTAGTCGGTGGCAGTCAATCTGCCATCGAAATAATGATATTTTTAGCAGACAAATTTCCTCACCTTGAAATTCACGGTGTATCAAGGAAATTTGGCTACCGACTGAAAGATACCTCGCCATTTACAGGCGAAGTTTATTTTCCTGAATTTGTAGACACATTTTTCAACAGTAAAGAGGAGCATAAAGCAAGATTAAAAAGAGATTTAAATCTGACAAACTACTCTGCCTCCGATGGTGATGTTCTCAATGAACTTTATCGGACTATATATAGAGATAAATATTTTGGTCAGCATAAAATCAAAATTCATAACTCTGCGGATATTGTTGAATCTAGCGTGAAGGATTCTGTTGTTTCATTACAAATAGTAAAAAACCATGGGCTAGAAGAAACATATCAAATAGATGTCGATATGGTTGTCTCCGCCACAGGTTTTAAAGATATAGGTATGGAAGAATATCAGGAAATCTGTCCACCTCTTCTGGCAGAACTCTATCCATTAATAAGTAAAAATAGTCATAACAGAATCATAATAAGCAGGGATTACAAGATAGATCTGATTAATTCTACCGATATAGGCATTTATCTAAACGGATTATGTGAATCTTCACACGGCTTAGGTGATGCCGGCTCATTGAGTTTAGTTTCTATTAGATCCAAACAAATTATTGACTCTATCGAAAAAAATATAAAAATTAAAAAATCTATTCATAATAAAAATAAAATCGAGGCTTAAAATGAATAAGGTTAATATTCACACCACAATACCAGGTCCCTTTTCAAAAATCGCATTAGCAAAACAGCTAGAGCAAGAATCAAGTGCCGTGTCATACCCTAAAAGAATTCAGGTTTCTCTAGAAAAAGGCAATGGCTGTTATGTTCAGGATATCGACGGTAATATATTTATTGATTTTTTATCCGGTGCCGGCTCTTTACCTTTAGGACACTCTCATCCTGAATTAATTGCCGAAGTAAATGCACAAGTATCAAAACTCTGTTTAGGCTTGGATTTTCCCACGCCTGCCAAAGAACTTTTTACCGAGGCACATTTAAGTATGCTACCTGAAAGCCTGCGCAACAAATACAAAATACATTTTTGTGGGCCAACAGGTGCGGATGCCATTGAAGCAGCCATTAAGCTGGCAAAAATAGCTACCGGGGCTGAAGAAATTATTAGTTTCAGGGGTGGCTATCATGGATGTACCCATGGCGCTATTGCCGTTACTGGCAATAGAAGTATGAAGAAAAATATTCCGGGAAAAATGCCGGGCGTCCATTTCTTCCCCTATGGCTCAGAATCTCAATCCTCGGAAAGTTGGGTACTCAATTCAGATCATATTGATGCCGGATTATATCTTGAATCCGCCTTAAATGATGCAAACTCTGGGCTAGGAAATATTGCTGCAATCATTCTGGAACTTGTTCAAGGTGAAGGTGGAATTTATCCCGCACAAAAATCATTCGTAGATAGTATTATCCGAGTTTCAAAGACCTATTCCATTCCGGTTATTATTGACGAAATCCAAACCGGTTGCGGCAGGACCGGAACCTGGTATGCTTTTGAACAATACGGTATTGAGCCTGATATATTTGTTACCTCAAAAGGCACCAGTGGAATAGGATTACCCTCTTCCCTTATGTTCTATAAGAGAGATTTCAATAATTGGACGCCAGGTATTCATATTGGCACATTTAGAGGAAATCAGTTGGCATTCGCCTCAGGTACAAAAGCCATCGAAATAATAAATCGTGATAATTTATTAGAGAATGTCAAACAGAGATCAATACAAATTAAAAACCATCTCGCCGCATTGAAAAATAATTTTAACATCATTGGTGAAATTCGTGGTAAAGGCTTGATGATAGGTGTTGAAATTCTTAACACCAGAACAGGTAAAGCGTGTGAAATAACGGCAAAACATATTCAAAAAATAGCATTAAATAAAGGGTTAATAACAGAATTAGGTGGAAGAAACGATACGGTATTACGCATTCTTCCACCACTCAATGTGAGTAGTGATACCATTGAAGAAGCCATAGAGATTCTTCGAAATACATTTTTAGCCTATATGAATGAATTTCAACTCTTAGAGGAAGGTGTATGATGAATATTATTCGTAAAATGGATTGGGATTCAATGGTTCATGAATATGATCTGGACGGTTCAAGGCTTTTACCGTGGGAGGGGCTAAATGCGCCATTTGGGGGTGCATGGTGTATTGTACGACCAGAAACTAAAAGTTTCCGCCATTCCCACAATGAATATGAATTATTTATTGTTATCCAAGGTAATGCCATTATAAGAATAAATGACGAAGATTTTCCTGTCACCAAAGGGGATTTAATTCTTATTCCATTAGACTCTGAGCATCATGTAATAAATAACAATCAGGAAGATTTCCACTTTTATACAATATGGTGGGACAAGGAAAGTACATTGAACTTTCTTACCAGGTTAGAGCAGGATTAATAATGAATAAATACATTGTCACCATCACACCACCAACACCAAATGGCGATCTGCACGTTGGTCATATAGCAGGACCATTTTTAAGTGCAGATATATTTACTCGCACTCAGCGTTTAAAGGGTGAAAAGTGTTATCTGATATCCTATTCAGATGATTATCAATCTTATTTACAACGCAAAGCAGAAGAAACAGGCATAAGTGCGCCAGTACTGGCAAAAGAGAATTCGAAAAAAATACAGGAATCATTGAGCTTAATTGATATAAAACTGGATCATTGGCTAGAGTCATACGATAACCGCTATTTTGAAGATGCCGTCAAGATGCTCTATCACTCTTGTTTAGACCAAGGCATTATTGCACCAAAGGTGAGTTTAGAACCTTATTGTGAAAAATGTGAAAAATGGGGCTATGAAGCCTTTGCCAGAGGTGAATGTAATCATTGTGGTGAAAGTTCAGATCCAAGCCAATGTGAATCCTGCGCAATGGCACCGGACGCATTTGAAATGAAAAATTTGCGTTGTATTTTGTGCAATGAAAACGTTGTTTATAAACATATTGAGCGCAACTTTCTATTACTGCCGGTGATTGCCGATAAATTAAAAGAGAAAATTCTTAGTTCTCCCATGAGGCCACAATTAACAGAATGGGTCGAGGAAGCTTTTGCGCATGGTATAAAAGAGTGGGGCGTGACTCGCCCCAATGAATCAGGGCTGAAACTCTATTCTGATGAAAATCATCGTATTCATACCTGGTTTATGGGGCTAGCCGGATATTTAGCAACACTGAAAGAACTTTCTGAAAAAAATGCCAATGCAGATAGTCCTTATGACCTTATTTATGATGATAATACTTGCATAGTTAATTTTTTAGGTATGGATTGTTCTTACAGCCATATTCTTGCGTACCCGGCTCAAATATTATTGAACGACGAATTACATTTTAAACATGCTTTCTATACTAACTTTTTCTTAAAATTGGATGGAAAAGATTTTTCAACCAGCCGCAATCATGCGATTTGGGTGAAAGATATCGTCAAAAATGCCTGTTCTGATAGTGTCAGGTTCTATGTCTCTCTAATATCGCCAGAACACTCTTCTGAAAACTTTGTCGTAGAAGAGTTCTGGACATGGCGGAATCATATCTTTAATTATCTGCTGCCCAAAATATCTGATAATTTGGAAAAAATGAATTCTGATAATACCACCAGCCCTATCGTATTATCAGAATCAGAAACAAAAATTATCAAAAGATGGCAAACCTATTCCAGATACGATAATTTCTCGATTAAGGAAATTTCGGCTGAATTAATGGAGATGTTAGATTTATTAAACGCAAAATTAAATTACAATATTTTAGACAAGAATCTTGCTATTTTATTTGCAATTTTATCTGAGCCGATAATACCCAAAACGTCCCAAAAATTAAAAGAATATATTACTCACCATGATATAGAGGCTTTCTGTTCATTGTTAAATTTATCAAGGCCAGGTGTTTAATTATGCAAACAGATAAAACCATACGAATTACCATTATAGGAGGGGGAATAGTTGGCGCAACAGTTGCTGCAAACTTGGCATTGAAAGGACTCAATGTCTCCCTCATTGAGCAAGAGACTATTGGCGGTAATGGCGCGACTAAATTCTCCGGTGCATTATTCCGCGTACATGATCCTGATCCGGAAATTGCCAGGCTCACACGAAGAAGTGTCGAGCTAATGCAAGAGAGTCAGGTAGGAAAAATATTTAAAAAAACGCTCAAACAGACAGGTATTATTTATGCCGCCGAACTCAATCAGAAAAATATTGAATTAGTCAAAACAAGTATCAGGGATTATAGCGACAGTCTCTATCCTTTAGAGCTCATATCCGCCGAAAAAGCTTTCGAATTAACCAATGGATGTTATTCCAAGCATAACAACCGAATTATCCTTTTTGAGCCCAATGGCGGATTTGGCTATATTAGACATACAGCCTCAAACTTAGCACAAGTTGTTAGAGATACGGGGAATCTAGTATTAGAGAATACCAAAGTACATGCAATAACAACCGAAAATGGTAAAGCCATCGTTCAACTTGCTCACTCAACCATTGAAGCGGACTATATTATTTTAGCCATCGGTGCATGGACAAAAACACTGGCATATAAACTGCCCGTTAATGCTAAAAGTATCCCTCTGGCAAATATCCGTACCTCCTACAGTACAAATATGCCAATTATAGATACCGAAACCGGCACGCATATCGTGCCACTTGCTGAATATTTCTATCAAGCCGGATCTAAGATTAGAAATGCTGCCGAGACACCAGAAGATATAGAATATAATGATAATATTATTGAAAACGATATCAGCGAAAGGCTCCTAAAATCAAAATTTAAACATGAGCCAAGCAATATTCTCTCTATCATTAAAGGATATGATTCATATACACCAGATGAACGCCCTATTCTTGACTTTATCGATGAAGAAAAGAGATGTTTTGTTGCGGCTGGATTCTGTGGTATAGGCTATAAAATCGCTTTAGCGGTGTCTGAGATTATTACATTAAACCTATTGCCAACTGAACTTTCGACTGATTTTCTCAAACAGAAAAATCAGATTTTCTCCTATTCACGATTTACTTATTAAGATAAATAAAATGAATAGCAAGCTTATTTGCGGCATTTCCGCCATTTTAGATCCTGAGAGATCGGTACATGCATTAACTGTCATGCGTGCTATTGAGATATTTAAAGATCTACATAACAATAGCACACTGGAATTTATCTTCAGTGAAGATTATGGCTCAATTGAAGGAGGTGCTAAAGCAGCACACTATAATATTGAGAACAATGTCGATATGGTCATAGGTCATTTTTCAAGTAACGCGGCAATAGGTGCGGCGGAAGTCTACTCACATCATAACATTCCTGTTCTGTTACCTACTGCAACTGAAACTACCTTGACCATAAGAAATAGCAATATATTCAGAATTTGCTTCAATAATAAAAATATTGCCCATGCACTTACTGTATTAACAAAAGAAGATGGAGATCACTATTATGAAATAAAAACCGATGGCTCAAAATATAGTGATAATCTGGCAGAAGATATTCGCAGAATGTTGAGCAGAGACGATGCTGCGGTAAAACCCAATGACAATACCGATCAAATTATTTTTATTGGTACTATCGGTAAAAGTGAAAAATTTCTTCATCATTATTTCTCTGAAAAGAAAAATGGAAAAATTATCCTTACTGATGATGCTGCATGCAAGCAACTTAATTTGCCAGAAAATGTGGAAAATGGACAAATTACCAGTATCGGATTTGCTCCAGTCGAATTCATTAACCCACTGGAATCCTGTATCCAACACTATATCCAACAATACCACCAATTCCCTAACATCTTCTTTCTTGAAACCTTTGCAGCATTGGAGATTGCCCATCAATTAGCGATTCCCGATAAATTATTACATCGTTTGAATAGAGAGACATTCCAGACAATCCTCGGCCATATTAAGTTCATTAAAGGGGAATGCTCAGCCGCTAAATTATGTTTATGGATGAATGAGAACTCCATTATGAAGCCACGCTATATTTTACCCATTAATTCGAGAGCTTAACAATGAATACAAATAATAAAAAATTTATAGATGTACTCAGCATTGGCTTTGGACCCGCAGGTCTCGCATTAGCTTGTATATTTGATGAGAAAAAAATCGAACACCAGTATCAATTGCAAAATAATTTCTTAGCACTTGAAAAAGCAGATTCTTGTGCCTGGCATCCTAATTTATTATTGCCAAGCACCGATATTAATCATCATGTTTATCGGGATTTAGTGACCCCCAGAAACCCACAAAGTCCTTATAGTTTTGCCATGTATTTGAAAGAAAAAAATCGCCTGTTTAAATTTGGCTTATTAGGTCGTCCAGCAAGTCGCTTTGAATGGTCAGATTACATGATCTGGGTTGGACAAAAACTGGAAAATTATGTGCAATACAAAAAAAATGTGGCTCATATATATCCGGTTATCAACCGTGGATTACTGGATGGCTTTAGTGTCTCTGGGGAAGATTTTGAGTATGTTACCAATACGCTGATATTATCCAGCGGATCAACGCCATTTACGCCAAAAATGTTTGATAACTTGTTGGGTGATCATGTTTTTCATACCTCTGCATATTTAGAAAAAATAAATAATTTCCAAAATAACATACCCCGAAGATGGATGGTTATTGGTTCTGGTCAAAGTGCCGGCGAAGTGATTGCTGATTTAATCAATAAAAAAGATGATATTGACATTCTTTCACTTCATCGTTCAATCGGCTTTAAGATCGCGCAACTAGGCCAATTCCCCAATCTGGTATTCTTACCAGAAAATATCGAATACTTTAAATCTTTAAGCCCGGAGAACAAAAAAGTATTTTTCGAACACGTTAAAAGTACAAACTATTCAGGCATTGATATTGATGAGAGCCAATCGCTATTTTCAACGATGTATGAAGATGAAGTCATTGGCAAAGAACGTCTTCACATGATGGTCAATTCAGAAATAATTACGATTGACCACTCTCACGAAGAATACCAAATTGTTATTAAAAATACATTTACTGGTGAAGAGACTCACCATATTTGTGACGCTATCGTGTTAGGCACGGGATATTATCAAAACCCGCTACCTGATCTACTGGCAAAATTCGATCAATTTTTGGTAAAAGATTTTGAAGGTGGGCTTACCATCGACAGTGACTATAAAGTGAAATTAAAAAATTGTGGTACTGCTCATCTTTATGTCAATGGCCTTTCAGAACGAACTCATGGTATTAGCGATGCTCAATCTTTTTCCGCGGTCGCGATAAGAGCAGAAAGAATATATGAGTCTATTAAAGCGAATACCGGAACGACTGATGATTACGCTATTTAATTTTTACAGGAGGAGATCAATCAAATGATAGACACAAATGACAGATGGGATATCAACAAGGAAATCATCTCTTCACTATTTCCTGAGATACATCAACGTAATGATATTATTGAATTCATAAAGAATTCAGTTAACAATCACATTGCTGAGTTGCCGACAATGGGAGTTAATCCTTCACTTTCCAAAACTGATATTTCCCACGCTTTATCAAAATACACCTTTGATGGCAATTTTTCGCCAACAGAGGTTTTAAATGATGTATTACACCTTATGGAAAAAGGAATTGTTCATGTCACCAGCCCGCATTATTTTGGGCTATTTAATCCATCATCAACTTTCTGGGGTATTATTTCTGACTTTATTACTGCGCTATATAATCCACAATTAGCGGTCTGGAGTCACGCCCCGGCCTGCGTTGAAATAGAGGAAAAATTAATTAAATATTTTGGTAGCCTGGCAGGATTTAATGCTGATAATAGCGGAGGCACATTTACTACCGGTGGTGCAGAAGCAAATTGTACTGCGCTTATTTGTGCCCTGACAAAACATTTTCCCGATTATGCCCAACAGGGTTTACAGTCAATAAATGGGCAACCTATTTTTTATATCTCTTCAGATAGCCATCTTGCCTGGTTAAAAATAGCATTACAATCTGGCTTGGGACACAGTGCTGTCAGATTAATAGCGGTTGATCATACAGGAATAATGGATATTTCAGGTTTAACCCGAGCTATTGATAATGATATAGCGAACGGCAATAAACCTTTCATGATTGTTGGAACCGCTGGAACGACAAATGCAGGTATTATCGATCCGCTACCAGAACTTGCCGCTGTGGCAAATAAATATCAACTGTTCTTCCATATTGATGCAGCATGGGCAGGCGCAATCCTGTTAAGTGATCAATATTCTCATCATCTCAAGGGTATTGAACAGGCTGATTCCATTACCATTGACGCCCATAAATGGCTTTCTGCCCCAATGGGTACTGGCATGTTTATATGTGCAGATAAACATATTCTGACAACACCTTTTGCTGTTTCCACCAATTATATGCCGGTTAGTGATGATATTAATTCCGATCCCTACATTCACTCCATTCAGTGGTCCCGACGTTTTAACGGATTAAAACTATTTATGCCTCTGGCTATTCTTGGCCGAACGGGATTTAGCAATATGATTGATTATCAGATCAATCTTGCTGATTATTTAAGATCACAACTGGCGAAAAATGATTGGCAGATATTGAATCCCTCTGCTTTGCCTGTTATTTGTATCCGTGATAATGGGGATTTTGATGTTAATAAAATTTTAGAGAAAGTATTAGAGATTAATCAATGCTGGATCTCAATAACCACCTTTGCCAATACAAAAGCCCTGCGCCTTTGTATATCCAGTTTTAGATCCAGCAAATCAGATATTGATCAGCTTGTCGATACTTTAAATATGGCGAGAAATTCTGTGCCAATGTAAATATCTATTGCGCTCACATCATCACCGGCTCTTGAATAAAGAGCGGTGGTTTTTATTTAAAAATAAACAAAAGTTATCCGTATCTTATTGTTTTTTCATCTACCTTCCTCATGAGTTGACTAAACATCAACAACGTACTGAGCAACAAATGGCGCTGTTCAGAAGTCAAACGTAAATAACGACGACTGGCCGGCAATCGGCTGACAACCTCAGAAGCGGCAAAATGTTCCACCTCAAATTGCCATCGTCCCTGATGAATATTTAATGTGAGATGCCGGAAATCCAATTCTGCCAATGTTTCACCGATTAATGGATACTGATTGAGTAAATCAATAATCTGTTGCCCAAACTCTGCACCATGACAACAGTAATAAGTCACGGTTTTTCGCCGAAATATCCCCTTTACCTTGGCTTTAATAACGATTTTTTCCTTAAGTAACGTGATTCCCCGCAAACGAAAACAACAACTGACAATATAGGCCAGAAACAGCGTCTTCGGCTTTTCACAAACTTCAATCTGCAATCCATCAGGTAATGTCACTTGCAAACTTTCTGCTGATAAACGCTCACAACGATAAGGCGATAAATTCTGTTTCAACCGGCTTAGCGTTATACCTGCCTGATAGCCAGTAGGATAGCGGGGTTTATTTAACCGCCGCCAAATACCATCAATTAAGGGAACGAAGTGGCTCAAGTTGTACCTCCGGCAATTCACCCTTAGTGAAAGTATGTGAAAGTACCTGTTCAACGGGTACGGGTTTAAACGGATTCACCCGTTGCACACAGAGCGTCCAAAACAGGGCATAGCTGGCGGTCAAGCCCAACATGATGGCGAATGGAATATACACATCACCGGGATTCATTCCCGGAGGTGTAATGTGAATGATCGCCAAAATAATTCCTACACTAGAGACAATTTGAGGTAATGGGAAAAAAGGGGATTTATAAGCACGATGTAAATCAGGTCTGCGAATACGCAGTAATATCACGGAACATGTCACCAGCAAATAAGCGACACACCAGGCACATACCGCTGCCAGCACCAAAGGCATAATCCGACCCAAATCACCTTGAATAATAAAGGCATGTAAACAGGGGATCATTACCGCAACCAAAATCCCAAATATTGGCGTTTTAAAACGTGGATGTAGATAAGCAAAAATACGCGGTAACGCACCATCCAATGCCATACCATAGAGAATACGTGGGACCGCCGCCATCAGGGTATTAATCGTTGCCGCTCCCGCCAATAATAACCCGATACCAATCCAATATTTACCAAAATCCCCCATCACCTGGCCAGCAAAAGCAGGAATGGCCATTGGCGTTTCCAGCAAGCGAACATTATTTTCTACATCCACCAGCACATTTTCTACCTGATGACTGATTGACGCCCCATATAGACCCATACAGAAAGCCACCCCACACAGGCCCGTCATCATTGCTCGCGGCAAAACTTTGGCAGAATTTTTAATTTCCGGTGCCATTGGCGTCACTAGTTCACAACCGACAAACATAAACATCGCCATACCTACCAGACTCAGCACTGCTAAGGGATCGCTTACATTAAGCCCCTCACCAAACCAACTCTCCAGCGGCACAGCAAATGGCATTAATAATCCGCAAATACTGAAAATAACCAAAGTACTCCACATGCAGAATGTCAGCACAATTTCGACTTTACCGAACGCTTCAATACCCAACGCATTCAGTAATCCGAACGTAATAACTAGCCCAACACCGACCATCCATGAAGCGTTATGACTTTCCACCATCGTATTAAGGCTGTCAAAATTCACTAATGCCATAATACCGGAGAGGATCGTTTCTGCCGTACCCGCAAAAATATGAACAATCAAATACGCCGAAAGTGCGCCAGTAATTGCCCAGAACCGCCCCATGCCACAAGAAATATAGTCATAAACAGAGCCGGAAGTAGGCAAAATAGCGGCTGCCTCCGCAAACGTCGTCACTTGGGCCTGCATCATGATAAAACTGATCAACATTGCCAGTACGAAAGTGTCACCGCCAATCCCAAAGCCACTGGTCACGGTCAAAATAACCGGGCTCGCCATGATCACCCCGATGGAACTTGCCAGTGCGGTAGGAAACCCCACTACTCCCTTTTCAATATGCGAAGTCAGTCGTGTTGACATATTCATTTATCTTCCCTCTTACTTCCAGTCGTAGAAATAACGATCACAACGATTTATCTGTGAATTTTTTGTACAATTTATTGAGGATAAATACACTATAGAAAGTGAAACGGAATACCGACTATCGTCCTAAAGAACGATACCTAAAGGGGGATTTATAGCCGAAAAGCTGTGACGAAAAATACCAGAAAAAAACAAAAATCAAAAATAATCACTTAAATATCAATCAATAAAAATAAAATCGCTTAGTTAATACATTAAGAAATTATTTCAGATATATACCAAAACCTCTATTCTTAACAGGTGATCATCACAATGAGAAATTTCATTTATTGCAATCTATATCACGTTATTAATATGTTTATTTTGTGTTGATTTTGCATTTTAACTAGCATTCGATTAATCTTCATTATTGATTTATCCAGTTAGATATTATTCTATACCCAATAGATTTCAAGATGCATCGCGACGGCAAGGGAGCGAATCCCCGGGAGCATAGGTAACTATGTGACCGGGGTGAGTGAGTGCAGCCAACAAAGAGGCAACTTGAAAGATAACAGGTATAAAGGGAGAACTTCCTTGTCTACTGTACTACCGAATAGCCGTGAAAATGCTTTAATCTACAGTTGCTTAAATACTATTGCACATCTGGTTCCTATCTCAGCCGCAGCATTCTATCTGGTGAATAATGAATTACTCCCTGAAAATTACATTCTGTACGGCATCTCAGACGAAACCCACCAGAATTATCTGGCTCATTTTCAGCATTTAGATCCATTAAAACCAGCTAATTATCAACAAGGTGATATTAATATGGTTGGCATGGATCAGAAAACACTGACGAAACATAATAAATATTACCATGAATTTATGCAGCCAAATAATATACAGGACATCGCCGAAATATTTATCCGTCAACACAACCGAATTATTGCCGGCGTCTCTTTATTACGAGATACCCTATTTACACCAAAAGACTTTAACCGCCTCAGTGCTATTCTGCCATTAATTGAATTAGCTGTCAGAGATTTGCTTCCTGAAACACCAACTATTCTGACAGCTAAAGAGCAAGAAATTATTAATTTAATAAGAGAAGGATCAAGTAACAAACGTATTGCACAGATACTTAATATTTCCCTATCTACCGTCAAAACCCACCTGCGCAATATTTTTGCCAAAACAAAAGTGACTAACCGTACTGAACTCGTTTCCAGTGGGTTTATTACTCGGTATTTGTGATTGGTAGGATTTGATAAATTATCTGCAACAATAACCCAGTTAAATGGCTTTCCAAAGAATGTTATTACACCATCTGCTATGCACTGAGCGGCAACTGGGTAAACAAGACTACTCCGGCAACAGAGCCAGTTCAATGAGATTAAGTTACGGTAGATCATAATCAAGCCGGAAGATCGTGAGGATATTCCGGCTCTTAACTTTATTCTTCGATAGTGAACATATTAATTATTTCATCTTTAGATTTATTATATGGAGGTATCCCGATGGCTGACACCCACCAGTTGAGCATGTTCATTGTAGTGATAGCGACAGAGCAGTACACGGTTGCCGTTATACAATACCTGCCAGACGGCGGTCAGGCGGGGGAAGAGAGATGCGCTCAGTGTTATTTGATCAAACCGGAAAATCACAGAGATCTTCCGGCTTTTATATATTATCTATATTATCGTAGCGGTACCGGTAAACGACTGGTCAAGGGCCTTAATTGCTCTCTATCATCCCACAGTCCCGGAAACACCTCGAATTTCAGGTCATCACGGTTAATACCGGTATCAAAATAACGACACAGACGTTCTGCTAACTCTTCATGTGACCACATATTGGTTAGTTCATATTTTTCAATGAGTTCCCGATCGTTTGGTAAGGTTAAGTCTTCTTTTAATACGGGTGCCAGTGTGGTTCCGATATTACCCTCAGGACCGATATCAATCAGTTTACCGCCCATAAATAAAAAAGAGTTTTTACCTCCAGGATAATGATCACCATCGAATGAAGAATAAGGCTTTATCCAGTAATTATTATAGGATTGAGTATTAGGAATAACTGATTTATCCTTAATTTTATCTGGCATCAATTTATAAGCAGCATTGACAACTAAAATCCGAAATAAAGTAGGCACTTGATTTAAATCAATATTTTTCCAGACTCCATCTGTATTACAGATATCATAAAACTGCATTTCTACACTATTAAGCATCTGTCCAATGGTATACAGATTATCCCTCAGTTTAATATTAACCAGATGGTTATGCTTCCAGACAATTCGTTTCACCATTGATCAAAACAGCCGTCAGCAACGGCTGCCTCCTTTGCCGTTGCGTTTAGCTGTTTGCCCTAGATGTTCGTCCGCCGCAGCCAGATAATCAGTCCGGCGGGTATTGTTTGGTCCCACTGGATTTTGTTTATTAGCTGTACCCTCAAGACCACCCAGATTTTCAAATCGCCGTTGTTCTAATCCACGAGCAGTATCTTTACCTGCTTGAGAATAACCTTCATAGATAACTTCAGGTGGTTTACCACCAAAGCGACCAAAACCGTTACCATATCGATATTTCAATATCTCTTGGGCTGCCTGTCGCCCCTGCTTACTGGCATAGCCCACATACGGTTTGCCAGTTTCAGCATCAATACCCTGATAAGTGATATGCGTTGCCGTTTTAGGATTGCCCGCCCAACCTAAAGGATCAATCCAAGTCACCGGATTCGGCGCATACTGATATAAGTTCAGTCCGCCTTTTAGCCCTAGGGGGTCTGGCGATAAGTACTGGCCTGTATCACTCTCGTAATAACGGTGCCGGTTGTAAAATAAACCGCTTTCCTCATCCTCATACTGCCCACAGAAAACTAATAAGCCCAGCCGCCAATATCGTGAGGTCAGACACCTGATACGCCCAATGCGGCACTTCTGGCGTCACCGCTTCGGTAGGCTTCGTGCCGCCGCCGATAAAAACATTCGGAGAACCGGTCATGACTACCGCATCACACGTAGTCTTATCCCCGACCCGTGCTAATGGGTAACCATTAACAAAAACAGAACTGGAGCCTTCAGCCATCTGGCGCGTGCCATCCTTGTCACACCCAACCTGACTATAGGTTGCGATAGCCGCCGGTTTGCCATTGATAAATACATTAGAGGAACCACGGGTAATTGTTCCACAGGGACTTCGCGACGCTGCCCCCGATTTGGTACAGTTATCTCGGGCCATTTCCCCCAGATGGCTTGCCAACATCCCAACCGCAACAGACAGGCCAATAAGTAGAATACCTACCCCCAAGCAGGAGGACGCAATACCCGCAGCAAACAGCGCTCCACCTACAATACCGCCAATTGCAGAGATAGCTGCTCCTAAAATCGTCCCACCAATCAATCCAGCTAAAGCGCCAGAATGGCCTATTGTATCACCCAACCGTGCCGCTTCTGGCATGGCGATATCCCCTTATCAAAAAAATCAGTGTGGTAATTGAAAACTCTTCAGACAACCATCCAGCCATTGGCGCTCTGACTCAGATAGGGCCTGATGTGCCGACAGAGTGAAAATCAGCGCCTTACGGTCATCTAATAGAAACACCGCCTGATATTGATAAACTTGTTGCTCTTTTTTGGGACGATAACGGGAAAACAGCGCGGTGCCGGATAACAGGCTGTCACCAAGAACCGCAGGCTGTTCGTCAAGTAATTGCCAATCTCGCAATCCTTTTTTTAGTAACTCTTTTTGACGAACCAAGTAGTCGGTCAGGCTTTCACCTTCATCCAAACTATCACGGGAAATGTTCAATGCAGGGGCATTAGGGGCTGTAATGATGTTGACGGTTTGCTCTTGATAACCTTCTGGTAGGGTAATGCTGCCTTCACTAAACCGACAACGGAGATGATTATCCATCTATTTTTACCTCCGTCATCACCATAGTATTATTAGTTAAAACCACCATGATTAAGTATTCTCGTATAAATGAAATATCCTTATTGGAAGCACCAGAGTTGTTAATTCCTATTAATCAACAAGCTAATTTACGAATAAAAATCTATCAATCTTTTTAACATATCAATAACTATAAAACAAATTATACCCTATTGATTTCAAGAGGCATCTTGAAATCAATAGGGTATATACGTTGTCGATCTACAAGTCATCTGGCTGATTAAAAATACTGACTATATCCCGAGAGCCATGCAGTATCCGTTCTATACGGACTTCTGTATCATCAATAATCTGAAAGAAAACGACATAGCGACCATAAGCGCTGCTTCTGACCCCTTTCCCGAGCTCAGGTCTTTCCCTATAAATTGCGGGTGCTTCCGCTAATAACAAGCATTGCTGGTATAACTCTTTGGTAAAGCTGAGCGCTCTTACAGGATTATCTTGTGCAATCCAATCGCCGATTTCTTCAAGGTCGTGTTCTGCCAGAGGCGAAATACTCAGTTTCATTTACCCTGACTACCTTCGGCCATGTTCTTGTATTTTTGCGTAAGGCGGTCAAAAACATCTCCCGCATCTCTACTTTCACCGCTTTGGATGCCAGCCATTATAGCGCTTTTGAGTGATTCAACTTTTACTTGCTGCTCTCGCTCTTCTAACGCACGAAGACCGGCGCGAATGACTTCGCTTGTATTGTTATAACGGCCGCTATCAATCTGATTGCGGATAAATGCTTCAAAATAAGGGCTTAGTGCTACACTTGTCGGCATAGTCATGCCTCCACTGTTTTTAATATCTATTAATAACTATTAGTATAATTTAGAGGCATCATTTCGGCAATATTTTGACAGGCAAGAGACTTAATTATTTCCCGATATTGGTGATTTCACCTCATGTTGACAAAATACCAGGCGAAAAGCTCAGAATGAGTCAAATGACATTGATATTTGCCTCATTTGATGAGTAGAATAAAAGCCTTATTTGACTCACAGGTGAAGCAAAGCCAATGTGGATATGGGAACAACCGAACTGGCCGAAATTCCATTGGAATGCCGATACTATTGCACCATTACTGCGAGATGTGCACTTCAACCAAGGATTGTTATTAGGCAAATCTGATTATGAAGACACCAAGCAGGCAACGCTTGATAGCCTTCTATCTAGCATACTCTATTCAAGTGAAATTGAAGGCGAAAGATTGAATGCGGCTTCGATACGTTCATCATTGGCAAACAGACTAGGCATTACGGAAGAAAAACCTTATCCAATCATAGAGAAGAGTGACGGCATTACAGAGGTTGCCCTTGATGTGATAGAAAATAGCCACTCCGATTTAACCCTTGAGCGTATCCTCAGATGGCATCAGTTGATATTCCCTGAAGGTTATACCATGTTCAATCCGATACAAAGAGGTAAATTACGCAAAGGGATGATAGAAGTGATATCCGGTCGTTTAGATAAGCCAACCGTTCACCTTGAAGCGCCACCGCCAGAAAGAATGGTCGACGAAATGCCCCAATTTATAGAGTGGTTCAACCAATCCCGAACAGATGCCAGTCTCGATCCCATCATCAGAGCAGCAATTGTTCATTTATGGTTTGTAACAATTCACCCTTTAGAAGACGGAAACGGGCGCATTACTCGATTTCTAACAGACCTTGCACTTGCTCAAGCCGAAAACCGCTCAATCCGTTTCTATGCAATGTCGGTAAGTATTTGTCATCATCATAAGGCGTATTACGAACTCCTTGAAAATACTCAACGTGGCGGCTTGGATATTACTGATTGGTTGGTTTGGTTTCTGAAAATATTGAATGAGACCTTAATAAACAAACTGCAAGAAATTAATCAGGTTGTGCAAAAAGCTAAGTTTTGGCAGCGAATAGACCAGACTCAACTTACCGCAGAGCAAACTAAGGTGCTAAACCGTATGCTGGACGGCCATTTTGAGCAAGGCATTAGCAGCAGCCAATATCAAAAGGTGGCGAAGGTAAGTCGTGCCACTGCAACCAGACACTTGGCACATTTGGTTGAACTAAATTGTTTAGAAAGCACCGGGGCCGGTGGTCGTAGCACTCGTTACGTTATTAATCACAAAGATTGAATCAATGCCAGTGATGACCTTAGGTTTGACAATGGCCCCTTCAATCAAGGGGCCTTGCTTATTTTGATCCGAATATCAAATCAATAGCGAACCATCACGGATTTCAATTCAGTATAGTGCTCAATAAAGGCGCTACCGAATTCACGACCAATACCTGAGGATTTAGTGCCACCAAATGGTAATGCCGGATCAAGGAATGTATGCATATTGACCCAAACGGTCCCCGCTTCGATACGCGGGATCATGCGCATGGCTTTGCTGAGATCATTGGTCCACAAACTCGCCGCTAAACCAAATGGAGTGCTGTTCATCAAGCCAATAAGTTCTTCTTCATCGTTATAACTGAGGAAAGTCCCAACAGGGCCAAATGTCTCTTCCTTCATCAATGAATCTTCAGGGCTGTTAGTACGAATCACTGTTGGTGCCACAAAGAAACCCGGCCCGGCCAGAGCATGACCACCGTAAACAATCTCACTGCCTTCTTGACGAGCTTGCTCAAACAGGGACAGGATCTTGTTATAGTGTGCTTTGTTTGCCAACGGCCCCATTTCTGTTGATTCATCCAAAGGAGAGCCAATTTTCATTGCCGCGAGTCTTTCAGACAATAATTTCAACACGTCATCCATATGGCTTGCAGGAATATAGAAACGTTCCGCCGCCGCACAAATCTGCCCTTGATTGAGATAACCAGCCTCTAAAACACCATCGACAATTTTTTCAACAGGCATATCCGCTAAAAACGCCGCGCCGTTCTTGCCGCCCAATTCCAGCGTGGCACGAGTCAATCCCTGTTCCATTGCTGATTTACCAACAGCAATACCCGTTGGCACTGAACCGGTGAAAGTCACCTTGGCACACAATGGATGACCTATCAGCGCAGGACCAAGCACCGAACCTGAACCATTAATCACATTAATGACACCATCAGGAATACCCGCTTCCTTGGCTAATTCAGCCACTCTGAGCATGGTCAACGGGGTGTATTCACTGGGTTTCAATACAATGGTACAGCCGCAAGCCAGTGCAGCCGCTATTTTCCAGATAGCAACCATGATGGAGAAATTCCACGGAATTATCCCCACCACAACACCTATCGGCTCGCGACGGGTAAACGCCGTGTATTGTTCACCCTTAAAAGAGGGCAAAGAGACATTCAGGGTTTCTCCGCTGATCTTACTTGACCATCCGGCAAAATAACGCAGGAACTGAGCGGAGGAATCAATTTCCAGCATGCGGGACAACTGGATAGTTTTACCGGAGCAGAGGGTTTCTAACTGCGCCAACTCTTCCCGATGTGCCAGCAATAGATCTGCCAGACGATTCAGGCAATGACCGCGCTCCATCGGTGAAGTTTGGGCCCATACCCCATGAAATGCCGCACGTGCCGCTTGCATAGCGGCATTTACTTCCGCTTCACCGCCTTGATTAACCGTTGCAATAACTTCATCAGTCGCGGGATTTACCACAGAAAGCGTTTCACTCCCCTGACCAATGACCGGCTGACCATTAATATAATGTCCATGATTATGCTGCAAAAAGGCCGTAACTGACTGTAATAAGTTAATATCACTCATTATTTACCTCTATCAAATAAGTGTTTTTTAACCTCTAATACAAGCCAGATAATGCTTCACAAAACGGTCAGCGGTGATTTCCCACAGTACTTCCGTTCCTTTCGGCGCAAACCAGGAATCCCCCGGATGATATTCAACGGTTTCACCGCTCTTCACATCGGTCAATTTTACCGAACCTTCTGTCACGGTTGCGTGCTCATCAAACGGATACACCATACTAAACTTGCCATGAGTACAAGCGAAAATACCACATGTTAGGCTATCCGTTGGTTCACCAAATATCATTGCCATACTGGCCTGCGGATCGCCTTCCAACACAGTCGCTCCCAGATTGCTTACGCTACCAATGTCCAATAATTCAGGCAGGGATTTGTTCAGTAAAAATGATTTAATCATAATGTTCTCGTTCCAAATAAAATAATTTATGAATTGTCCAATGAATACTATTGATATCAATAAATTAACGGCGACCTTTCCAATACCCTGACGTTTGATGCCAAATTTTGCCCGCTGATACCATCAGATGTCGCAACTTATCTTTGCCAATAATATTCACATGAGGAATTGAACTCATCAGGTCATAACGTTCAGATCCTTCACTCATCCCTTCAGCCAATACTTTACAAACGATATGGCTTGGCGTGACCCCAAAACCGGAATACCCCTGCACATAGAACACATTATTATGCTGCGGCAAAGAGCCAATCTGTGGGAACAAGTTCGCACTGCAACACAACGGCCCTCCCCATGCCAGTTCGACTTTCACATCTTTCAGATAGGGGAAAACTTTCAGCATCAAGTGGCGGTTCCAGGCTTTCAAATCAGATGGGATATGCTCAATGAAGGGGGTTGCGCTACCGAACAAGAGACGGTTTTCTTTCGTCACACGGAAGTAATCAATAACCGGACGAATATCACTGTATGCACCGCGAATCGGGCTGATTTTCTCAATCAAATCATCCGGCAACACTTCCGTCATTAATTGGAAGGCATAAGTGTTGACCACCTTTTTATAAATATATGGCTCAAGACCACTATTAAGAAAGGCGTTACAGGCCCACAACATTTTATTAGCACGAACCGATCCCATCGCGGTACGAACCGTTACTCTGGGACCATATTCAATATTCAGTACCTGGCTGTCCTCAAAGAGTTTTACGCCAAGGTCTGTCGCCGCTTTTGCCTCACCTAGCAACAGGTTTAGGGAATGGACATGCCCACCCCCCATATGCTTCAACGCGCAAGTATAAACATCAGAACCAATCACCTTTTTCACATCAGAGCCGGTGTAAAGCTCAATCTCTTCATCAGGAGAAACCGCCTTAAAATCTTGCAACCAGCTACGTAACGTCTTTTCCTGCCTCTTATTCATGCCAAGATAGCCATAACCACGGCAGAGATCAGCATCAATATTATATTTAGCGATACGATCACGAATGATGCCGGCACCCAGGTTACTGATCTGAAAGATCGTTTCCAACCCTCGCTCACCAATATGGCGTTTGATCACCTCCAGATCATGACCGATACCCGCCATAACCTGACCACCATTACGACCTGTACTGCCATAGCCAAGATGACGGCTTTCCAAGATCGCAATATTAGTGATACCTTTTTCCGCCAGTTCAAGCGCAGTATTGATACCGGAAAATCCACCGCCGATAATCACGACGTCTACATCCAGATCTTCTTGTAATGCCGGAAAACGAAGATCATATTTCTTGGTCGCAGCGTAATAAGTTAATGAATCAAGATGATTGTTCATGTGATAGCCCGATTAGCATCCAACATAATCACCGGATTATCTGTAGCGCAGAGTCACATCACCATGTCCCTTTAGGGATATTTGCAACACAGTTTTAACATTTGTGACTCAGGCAAAATAACGGGTAGGTGGCACCATAAACAGGCTAAAAAGCTCTGCTTGTGATCTGATTTGTAATTTTTGATAAATATTTTTCCGATGGTTTTTCACCGTCCCCGTACTGATAAAAAGTTTCTCTGCAATCTGTGGTGAGCCTTTACCTTGCAATATCAACTCCACAATCTCACATTCTCTCGGAGTCAAGGCATAACGAGTCTGAGTATCCAGATAAACCATTTCAGCAGAAGGGGCTTGCTGCGTCATATCATCATGTAATCGCGCTACACTGCGGATAATTTCCAGTGTAGTTTTCAAGTTTTTCCGATGCTGTTTCTGGATGAAAAATGGCTGATTTTCCTTACCAAAAAACAGGCCAAGTTGCCTTTGGGGAGAGAGCTTCAGTAAAACCCCCGTTTCATCCCGCCAACCAGTTTTACGATAAAAATTCAGATAATAATCAGTATGATAAAACCCTGAAGGGACTAGTTCCCGTAAGGTAAATAGATCAGTGTCAGCCCCATCCATCAAGGCTTGATAGAACGGATCTTGCAGATAAGCGCCCTGTTGATAAATCTGATTTATTGCATCACTGTTTTTCTTCTCGGTTTTACTCAAACAACGCGGAGAAGAACCTTGTTCAAAGGCATAAACAATGGCGTTATCAAAAGTAATAAATTGTTCCAGCCAAGTCAGTAAATTAGGATAAAATTCACTGGTTGCCACCGATTCAATCACTGTTGATAATCTATCTACATGAATATCCATTCAAGCCCTCGCAATTATTCATAAATTAATAATAAATCCGAAGCAGATATTGCTCGCCAATTCCATAGCGAAACTATATAAAAATCACACTTAAACTGGCTCCACAACTCAATTATCGTTTATGTGTTAATCAAATCACAATTATGAAACATTTTACTAATTATTTATGAGAGCACCCACCCAGATCTAAGATTTTGTCACGGAATAGACGTTTTAACTGGATTATGCTCATTTTTTATATCACTTTCTCTGGCAAGGAGTAAAAATGACCACCAAAAAAATTATTCTTGATTGCGATCCGGGACATGATGACGCTATTGCGATGTTATTGGCGCATGGCAACCCTAATATTGAGCTATTAGCCGTCACGACAGTTGTCGGGAATCAGACACTGGATAAAGTCACTCACAATGCGCTGGCGATAGCGCATATTGCCGGTATTACCGGTGTGCCCTTTGCCGCAGGCTGTCATCGGCCATTAGTTCGCGAGCTCGAAACGGCATCGGATATTCACGGCGAATCTGGTCTGGGTGGCGTGAAGTTGCCTAAACACTCTCGAACTCTGGATCCTCGCCACGCCACTGATCTGATCATTGATACTATTATGTCTCATCCGCCCAAAACGGTGACTTTGGTTCCCGTTGGCAGCTTAACCAATATTGCTCTCGCCGTCCGTAAAGCACCGAAGATCGTTGAACGGGTAAAAGAAGTGGTATTAATGGGCGGTGGATATCACACGGCTAACAGAAGCGCAGTGGCAGAATTCAACATCAAAACCGATCCGGAAGCGGCACATATTGTTTTCAATGAAAAATGGCCATTGACGATGGTCGGCCTGGATCTAACGCACCAAGCACGGGCCACGCCAGAAATCACCAAAGCAATTTCACGTATTAATACCAAAGCGTCTCAATTTGTCGTAGAGCTACTGGAGTACTATGGTGAAAGTTATCAGAAGAGACATGGTTTCAACTGCCCTCCAATACATGATCCTTGCGCCGTCGCCTATATTATTGATCCTACAGTGATGACAACGCAAAAAGTCCCCGTCAATATTGAACTGAATGGTACCTTAACTGTGGGAATGACCGTAGCGGATTTCCGTTATCCACCATCAGAAGATTGCCATACCCAAGTTGCAGTCAAACTCGATCAACAGCGATTCTGGCAATTGATTATTGATGCGTTGAAAAACATCGGCGATACCTGCGATTAAGATGGAAAATAACCACAGGTAGGGAACGATAATAAAGCCGTTATTTTCACTATTAAACGGCTTTTAACACCGCCCTAAGTCGCGGATATCGACGAGCCAAACGCCAACGCAATCTAAATCCACGGGCATTTTTCCAGATCATTGACCAAATACCGCGCTCAAACAATTCATGAACGATTTGTTGTTTTATCGTAGAGGATTCTATCTCATTAATCGTATGCAAAATCCCTAGCCCCTCTTTCGCGATCTGCCAATGACACGCCGGCACCTGCTTGACTTGCTGTGGATAACGCTGATTAATCTTATTCAGCATCTCCAAGATTTTCATATAGTGATGTGCTGTTCTTACCTTAATACGATCATCCGCAGGAACATGGGACACCGAAGCGGCGTGAATCAGATAATCATAAAAAGATTCATCAATATATTGCACCCGATTTGCCGTCAACAAGAGTTCTGTTGTCCACGGAATATCCTGATGATGCAACCCCGGTTCAAACTGATAATGATGTTTTGTCAGAAAAGCCCGTTTGTAGATATTCAGCCAAGTTACATGCAGGAATTTGCGTGAACTCAGTGCTTGTTGCAACCATTCTGGCCCGCTCAAAACCGCGGTAGAAGAGAGGCGCTCGGAAGGAAAAATCTTTCGAGCAGGCCGACCATCATCATAAACATAATGACCGTTGCAAGTAGCAATATCCAAATCATTATTCTGAGCAATCTCTAACAGCCGGTTATACATACCCGGATAAATGACATCATCAATATCAGGGAAAGCCACATAATCACCTCTGGCTTTCGCTAACCCCGTGTTACGGGCAACAGAAACTCCTTGATTCTTCTGCATGATAATTTCTGTCTTTGGGAATTTTTCGGCATATTGCTCAATAATCTGGCGACTATTATCCGTTGAACCATCATCAACCAAAATTAATTCAAAATCAGTTAGCTTTTGCCGAGATAAATTGACAAAAAACTGCGGTAAAAACCGCTTTCCATTATAAATAGATACGACAATGCTGAGTTTTAGTGATATAGACATAAAATCAATATATTCCTTTAGTACAAAAGTGTTGTTTTTTATATTGACATCAGCTAGATATTTATTATAAAAATAATTTCCATAGATAAAGATAAATCTAATAAATATTTATTACCTTTATATTACAACTAAAAATAAAATAATAATGATTTATAGTGATTTTTATTTTAAATCATTATCATTGATATACACTATATAATCAAACACATCCAGATAATTTATCTTTTAATGCCACATCTATTGCCAATTAATTATTATATAAACATCGCCATTAATAACTTTTACCGTTCACATTTATCAATAGCCGACATTTTCACCAATATTACTGTTAAAACCAATAATAGTTCAACCGTAGTTAAACAATTACTCACTATATTTCACATCAACTAATATAAAGCAGATAATAATATACTTATGGATTTCAAGATGCATCGCGACGGCAAGGGAGCGAATCCCCGGGAGCATAGATAATGATGTGACCGGGGTGAGTGCAGCCAACAAAGAGGCAACTTGAAAGATAACGGGTATATTCGCAATGAAACTGAGCTGCGCTAGGGGCTGTTGACGTTTTGAGAGGAATTACTGAACAGCATGATGATGGGGTATAATTGCTTTCGCCAAAAAACGACTCTACCTCACCATCATGCCAAGAACTATGTTAACAGATGAAGTATGGAA
>NZ_NSCM01000050.1 GCF_003287735.1 Photorhabdus bodei
TTAATTCGTAATGAATTAACTGTTGTTCACTCTTCAAGACTTTAAAACGTATTTTTTTGTGATACGGTCTCGTGAGTGCCCACACAGATTGTCTGATTAATTGTTAAAGAGCAGGCTGAAATAAAACGTGATATTCTCGTTCAGCCGGGCTGCGTATACTACGCTTTTCGCCCGCAGAGTCAAGCGCTTATTGGCTTTCTCTCTGCCCGACCTCACAATGTTTATCAGCGTTGTGTCGGTCAGTGGTGGCGCATTATAGGGCGTTCTTTGGCGCTGGCAAGCATTTATTGAAAAAAAATTGCCGTTAGCAGTTTTTTTCAACAAAACTTGTATTTATGTATTTTTTTCATACAAAAACTGATGATATCGACAATAATTACTCCAAAACTAAAGTAATATAAGTAGGCAAACTATTTCATCTGTTTTACCAGAATCACTTTGAAGCTATTATTTCCGATAAAATTGTACAACTGGAAGCTCATGAAACAATTGTTAAAGGTGACAATCATAGCGCACTTCTCGCTTGCCAAAAGTTATTAACAGAGCGCTAATGATCTTATATAGTAATGTATTAGATTAATATCCAACCAAACATTGGCTGGATAAAAGTAAGCAGGATTATTAATGGTAAAAACCGCTCGTAATATGGCGGGGCTACCCTGGATTGCTGCAATAGCTTTCTTTATGCAAGCCTTAGATGCAACAATTCTCAACACAGCATTGCCCGCTATTGCTGAAAGCCTCGAACATTCACCTTTAGCGATGCAATCTGCTGTTGTCAGCTATACTCTGACTGTTGCTTTGCTAATTCCAGTCAGCGGCTGGTTAGCAGATCGTTTTGGCACCCGCCGAATATTTATTTTTGCTGTATCCTTGTTTTCTTTAGGCTCCCTTGCCTGTGCTTTGTCAGGTAATTTAGCTTTTCTAGTTGTTTCACGTGTAATTCAAGGAATTGGTGGCGCAATGATGATGCCAGTTGCCCGTCTTGCTTTATTACGTGCGTACCCACGCAGCGAACTTCTACCTGTTATGAATTTTGTCACCATGCCAGGGTTAGTAGGACCAATTCTTGGTCCCATGCTCGGTGGGCTATTAGTCACTTATGCTACCTGGCACTGGATATTTATTATCAATATTCCAATCGGTTTATTGGGGATTATTTACGCTAAAAAGCATATGCCTAATTTTACCATGCCAAAACGTTCATTCGACTTTTTCGGTTTCATACTTTTTGGGCTGAGTTTAATAATGGTTTCTGTCAGTTTGGATTTACTAGGAGAGAGTTCGTTACCCGGCTATATACCTCTGACAATTATGGTTGGTGGTTTTATGATATTATTTGGTTATCTGATGCATGCTAGAAAACAACCCCAACCCCTTATCAGTCTGGAATTATTCCGTATTCGCACATTCTCTATCGGTATTATAGGTAATATTGTTACACGCTTGGGAACTGGTTGCATTCCCTTCCTGATGCCTTTGATGCTACAAGTTGGATTTGGTTATTCAGCGGTCATTGCTGGAATGATGATGGCACCAACAGCTATTGGTTCCGTTATAGCCAAATCTTTCGTTACTAATGTATTAACTCGCTTTGGATATCGTAAGATACTGGTTAGCATAACCATTATTATTGGATTAATGATTTCTCAATTTTCACTGCAATCACCAGAAATGCCCGCTGTCCTTCTGTCTATTCCACTATTTTTACTGGGTATGGCTGTATCCATTCAATTTACTTCGATGAATACCATTACTCTCGCTGATCTGACCGATAATAATGCCAGTTCAGGAAATAGCTTATTAGCTGTAACTCAGCAGTTATCTATTAGCTTCGGTGTTGCAGTAAGTGCAGCTATTCTTCGTTTCTATGAATCTATGCCTTATGGAACAATGGTTGATAACTTCCATAGTACTTTTATTACCGTAGGAATAATCACTTTACTTTCTTCGTCCACCTTCCTGTTATTACATAAGGAAGATGGAGATAACATGATCAAGAGAAAGAGCACCTAAGAACGAGAAACTGAGCTACGCTCAATCAATGTCGGAGTTAATACTAACAATTTAGGATTGCTTTCTGGGTTATCCATCCGATAAAGCAAAGTATCAACAGCCAGCTTTCCTAACTCATCTTTTGGCTGATGAATGGTTGTCAATGGTGGGATCATATAAGGGGCAAGGTCGATATCATCATAACCTATGATGGAAATATCATCCGGTACAGAAAGCCCCGCTTGGTACAGAGCCTGATAAGCGCCAACGGCCATTGCATCATTGCTGGCAAAAACAGCTTCTGGCGGTTCAGGATGTTGCAGCAATTTTTGCATTGATTCAAAACCACCAGCAAATTCAAAATCACTGTAAATTTCATAGCCTTCAGGAATAACAAGACCAGCATTTGCCATTGCCTTTCTATATCCTTGCAATCGATGATTAGCGGGTGTTTTATCTTGTGGACCTGCAATACAGGCTATTTTTTTAAAACCACAGCTAATAAGGTAATTAGTGGCTATCTCCCCCCCCAATAAAGAGTTGTCCTGAATAACATCGCTGACAATATCAAATGGAGACCAATCCATCATAACCATGGGTAAAGGAGGATAACGACGCAAAACATCACAGGAGCTGTGTTGATTTTCAGTACACATAATCAATACTCCATCTACTCGCTTTTGCAGCAAAGTTTCCATGCTGTAATCCATCCGCTTGGCATCACCCTCTGTATTACACAAGATAAGGCTGTAACCACGCTCATAACAGCTTCGTTCAACCCCTCTTACAATTTCAGCGTAAAAGGGATTATTACTGGTCGTGACCAGCATACCAATGGTTTTGGTTTGCTTGATTTTAAGACTTCTTGCAAGCGCTGATGGCGCATAATTCAATTGCTCAATCGCATCGTTAACTTTCTTTTTCACACCTTCACTGACATAACGGTTATTATTAATAACATGAGATACAGTTGATGTAGAAACGCCTGCAAAACGAGCAACATCTTTCATTGTAGCCACTGTTAATCCTGTTCAGTTAAAAATGCATCAATTTCATTTCGCCACGGGACGGAAGGCTGAGCTCCCTGACGGGTTACCGCTATCGCAGCAGCAGAGTGAGCAAATCGTATGGCAGATGACATGGATTTTCTTTCCAATAATGCTGTCACCAGCGCACCGTTGAAAGTATCTCCTGCCGCAACAGTATCTACAACGTTAACTTTAAATCCCGGAACAATCTTTCCTTTCTGACCGCTTTCACTCAACCATACCCCACGGCTACCCAATGTGATAATTACCGTATCAATACCTTTATCATGCAACACTTGAGACGCTTTTTCCGCATCTGAATCATTTTCTACTTTAATTCCAGTGAGATATTCAGCTTCTGTTTCATTCGGTGTAATGATATCCACCAGCGAGAGCAATTGATCAGATAATTTTCTGGCAGGCGCCGGATTGAGTATCACTTTTGTATTATTTTGCTTAGCTATTGTTGCAGCAAGTTGCACTGTTTCCAATGGAGACTCAAGTTGCATCAATAATGCATCTGCTTCCTCAATAATATTTTGGTAGCGATAGAAATATTCCGGTGTCAACGCCGCATTAGCGCCTGCATTGATACCAATAACGTTTTCACCTTGCTGATTAACGAAAATCAACGCTACACCCGTTGTTTCTCCTTTAATCACTTCAATGCCAGAAGTTTTAATATTATCCTTTGCTAACTGCTGATAGATACGAAAACCAATATCGTCTTCACCAACACAAGCAATAAATGTAATGTCAGCACCGCTGCGGCCTGCTGCTACCGCCTGATTAGCACCTTTACCACCAAAAGCAACTTGATATTGTTCCCCGATCACCGTTTCCCCCGAACGAGGGAATGACTTAAGATTCAAAATATGGTCAGCATTAATGCTGCCAAGCACCGCAAGTTTTGCTGTACTCATTACATTTATTCCTTTTCAATTATGCCGTCACCACCATCAATGAGTAACGGCACAAATACCGATTTATTTTTTAATAACTAACTCCAACTCCACAGGGATGACGGCTTCAACTTTTTCGCCTCTCAGCACTTTATTTGCAGTCTGAACACCAACGATACCAATTTGATCAGGACGCTGAGCGATTGTCGCTCCTAGTTTTCCACGTTGAACAGCTTTGATACCATCTCCAGTACCATCAAAACCAACAACTAATACATCGCTTTTACCTGCTGTTTGTAAAGCGCGCAAAGCACCTAACGCCATCTCATCATTCTGAGCAAATACAGCTTGTACAGCCGGATGAGCCGTCAGTAAGTTCTGCATAACGTTCAGTCCCTTGGTACGATCGAAATCAGCAGGCTGACTAGCTAACATATTGAATTTATGTTCCTGTGCTACCTTATTAAATCCTTCACCACGTTCACGGGCAGCAGAAGTGCCGGCAATACCTTCTAGCTGAATAATTTTGGCTTCATCCCCTAATTTTTCGGCGATAAAATCACCCGCTATTTTACCCCCCAAGCGATTATCAGAAGCAATATGACTGACAACAGTACCTTTATTCGCTATCCGATCTAGAGTAATGACCGGAATTTTGGCATTGTTAGCCATAATAATGGCATTACCAACAGCATCGGAGTCAGTCGGGTTAATTAGCATGAGTTTAGTACCACGTACCGTCAAATCCTGAACATTAGCTAATTCTTTTGCTGGATTATCCTGAGAATCCAACACAATTAGGTTATAGCCCAACTTATCCGCCTCTTTTTGAGCGCTATCTTTCATTGTGACAAAGAATGGATTATTCAGTGTAGAAATGACTAACGCGATAGTGTCTTTCGCTAATGCATTTATACTTACAGTCATACTTAGCGCAACAGCAGATAAAATTGTTACTAATTTCTTCACTTTCATCATGTTATTTCCTGTAGGGTGAGGTTATTTACCACTTTTGTTATCAACCAGAACTGCCAACAATATTACAATTGCTTTAACAATCATCTGATAGTTAGAAGAAATACCTAATAAGTTTAAGCCATTATTTAAAAAACCGAGGATTAGTGCACCAATCAGAGTACCAATAATTAACCCCTTACCACCAGCTAGGCGAGTTCCTCCCAGTACTACGGCAGCAATAGCATCTAATTCATAACCTCCTCCCGCCATAGGTTGAGCAGAAGAAAGACGAGCGACTTCAATAATACTTGCCAATGCCGTCAGTAAACCGCATAAGGAGTAAACGATAATTTTAATTTTATCGATATTGATACCAGATAAACGGGTAGCCGATTCATTCCCCCCCAAGGCATAAATATAACGACCTAAACGGGTGTGATGCAGGATATACCATGCGATAACAAAAACTATCAACATCAGCCATACTGGAGTAGGAATTCCCAGTAGACGGCCAATACCAAACCAGCCAAACAGATCCGCATTATCACTGAATCCTGTATTTATTGGGCTACCATCAGTATAAACACGGGTTATTCCACGAAGTAACAACATCATGACTAGAGTGGCAATAAAGGCCTGTACTTTACCTTTAGCAATTATTATTCCTGTACAAGCACCAATTGCAGCACCTAAAGCCAAAGCACTCACGATAGCCACCAGAGCATTAACTTCCGTACCAACCAATGAAGCTGCTACTACACCTGTTAACGCAAGCAATGAACCAACAGACAGGTCAATACCCGATGTCAGGATAACCAATGTCATCCCAACGGCCATAATGGCATTGACTGATGTTTGTTGCAGAATATTAAACAAGTTATTTAAAGTGAAAAAATTTTGGCTAAGAGAAGAAACTACAGCTATCAGCACTAGCAACGCAATCAGTGACTTTTGTTTCAGTAACCACTCTTTAGTAAACCAACGTTTAAATGTCGGTGATATATTAGAATTCATACTGAATTACTCCTGAATCGCTCCATATTGTTTGCCTACAGCCGCTGCCATCAAAACTTCTTGAGTTGCCTGTTCAGCAAAAAATTCGCCACTGATCTGGCCTTCACACATAACCAAAATACGATCACTCATTCCTATCACTTCTAGCATTTCAGAAGAAACGAGAATAATACTTAGCCCCTCTTTCTTGAATTGATTAATTAACTGATAAATTTCTTTTTTTGCACCAACATCTACACCACGCGTAGGTTCATCCAGAATAAGAACTTTTGGTCTAGTCATTAATCCACGGGCAATAGCTACTTTTTGCTGATTACCACCAGAAAGTAAACCTATAGCTTGTCCCATTGAAGGTGTCTTGATACTAAACAATTTAATAAAGTCACTAACTGCATTCTGTTCTTCTTTATGATTAAGACCACCTAACCAGTTACTGAAATAACGTAAGGCAGTAAGAGACATATTATCTTTGATTGACATTCCCAAAACTAAGCCATCACGTTTACGATCTTCTGAAATATAAACAATCCCACAAGCTAACCCATCCTGAGGGTTACGAATTACAATGGGGGTTCCATCCAGTGTGATTCGTCCCTGAGTTTTTGGCAACGCACCATAAATAATTTTCATCAATTCAGTGCGGCCAGCCCCCATTAGCCCTGATATACCCAAAATTTCCCCGCTATAAAGAGAAAAACTGGCGTTTGTCACACCGGAACCAGAAATCTGCTTAACCTCAAGTCGTTTTTTGCCCCGAGGTAAATTCAGGCGAGGATACTGATCTTCCAGTTTTCGCCCAACCATCATTTCAATCAGAGTCTCTTCTTTTAGCTCTTTTACCGACTTTTCACCAATAAATTGTCCATCACGGAATACCGTCACATCATCGCAAATTTCAAAAATTTCTCTCAAACGATGGGAAATATAAACAATACCGCACCCCTGAGATTTTAGTTCATGTATTACGAGAAATAATGATTCAGTTTCTGTATCGGTCAGCGCATCAGTTGGCTCATCCATAATGATAACTTTGGATTTAAAACTCAGTACCTTAGCAATTTCAACCAGTTGCTGATTACCGATAGAAAGTTCAGCGACTAAACGGTGACTGCTGTAACTCAGATTCAATTTTTTTAAAAGACGATCGGCTTCCTGATACATTTTTCCCCAGTCAATCGCACCGAATTTATTAACAAATTCGCGTCCCAGGAAAATATTTTCAGCAATGGTCAGTTGGGGAATAAGATTTAATTCCTGATGGATAATCCCGATCCCCGCTTCCTGAGAGGATCTAGGACCAGAAAAAATCACTTCTTTTCCTAGGTAATGAACCGTGCCTGTATCTCTGGTATATATTCCAGTCAACACTTTCATCATCGTGGATTTACCGGCACCATTTTCCCCTACCAGAGCCATCACTTTACCCGGGTAAACACGTAGTGCCGCTCCAGATAATGCTTTGACACCAGGAAAAGATTTACTAATTCCTTTTAGTTCCAGTACAGGCAGCATAATCACCTCAGAAAGTCACACCAGCACAAAAGATAATATTAGCATAAGGAGAATGCTCTCCTGTGCGAATCACCGCTCGGCTATGTTTTGTTTTTTCTTTCAACATATTGTGACTAATATAATCTACAGTAATTGAATTCCCTTGCTGTTTCTCAAGCTCTTTAATTTGAGTTAATATTAATTGATGTATCAAAGGATTATGGTCAATGATCTCCTCAGCTAAGAATGCAGCTTCAATCTGCATTTCTTGTGTAACGACATTAAGAACGGATATAAAACTAGGAATTCCCTGGGTTAGCGCTAAATCAATCCGCTGGGCTAAAGAAGGAATTGGTAATCCAGCATCACCAATTGTAATCTGGTCAGTATGCCCTAGCTGAGAAATTACGGCTGAAATTTCAGAATTAAGTAATACACCTTTTTTCATTTTTTTATTCCATTAGCGAAACGTTTCGCTATTTAGTAATATAGAAAGTAATATTTAAAATGCAACATTAGTGATACAAAAATGTGATCACTATCGAAACGTTTCGATAATAAAAGAAACGAAAAAAAACGTTAACTTATTGAATATTTGACGCTGAATCGATTTTTAAGGTAAATATTGTCTACATCAACAAATAATGATTAAAATCTATGGAGAAGGCTAATTAGGTTTTATCTAATCCAACAGATAATATTGGTATGAATTATGCTATTATTAACAGAAAAAATAGTTTGCTTAAGTCACTATCTGGAAAGTGGTCTGTATGAAAGACAACAGACTATTCGTTTATGTTTGCTAGCTGCATTGTGTGGAGAAAGTGTTTTTCTACTCGGCCCTCCAGGTATCGCAAAAAGTTTGATAGCCCGACGATTGAAATTTGCGTTTCGTGATGCCAGAGCATTTGAATATCTGATGACTCGCTTTTCAACCCCTGAAGAAATTTTCGGCCCTCTTTCTATTCAGGCACTGAAAGAAGAAGGACGTTATCAACGTCTAACCAACGGATATTTACCTGAAACTGAAATTGTCTTCCTTGACGAAATATGGAAAGCCGGTCCGGCAATTCTTAATACCCTACTGACTGCAATTAATGAAAGAAAATTCAGAAATGGGGATACAGAAGAGAAAATTCCAATGCGATTACTTATAACAGCATCCAATGAGCTACCTGAAGCAGATAACAGTCTGGAGGCACTTTATGACAGAATGCTAATTCGTATCTGGCTGGATAAAATTCAAGAAAAAAAGAATTTCCGAGCGTTACTCACTAGCCACAAAAATGAAAATGATAACCCTGTTCCGGCAGACATTCAAATAACAAGTGAAGAATTCCATCAATGGCAAAAAGAGGTTGATAAAATAGTTCTACCAGATAGTTGTTTTGATATTATTTATCATCTACGTCAGCAACTTGATGCAACAGAACATTCACCTTACGTTTCAGACAGGCGCTGGAAGAAAGCCATTCATTTATTACAAGCCAGTGCTTTCTTCAATGGCAGAAAAGAGATATCACCTCTTGATTTAATATTACTGAAAGATTGCCTGTGGCATGATCTTCACTCTTTTAAATTATTACCCCAATACTTGAATACTCTCATGACCGAACAGGCATATCGGCAAAGAATATTATCTCAACAAATTGATTCGCTTTATCACCAATGGACTCAAGCCCGTCAGGATAAAAATGATCAGCAGGCGTTAAAGCTGGAAAAACAAACCAGTCTGTTTGGACGTAAAATACAATATTCGCTACCCGATCATATCAATGAAGAAAAATTGATTCTATTCCTACATACACCTCTTCATCTCCATGATATTAAAGTCAATTTCATTGAATTGGAAAAAAAAGCGTTGATTATCTGGATAAACAAAGGCAGAGAATTATCAGCCCGTCTGAACGGCATTGGTTTTCCACAAAACATAGCAGCCGAAGTTAATTCAGCACATCAGCCAGAAATTTTTGATATCAGCCGCCGTTCATCCACGCTATATTTACCAGATCATCAGCATCAGCAAAATGAAGAAAACAACGAGTGGCTGGAAAGATTGGAAAAAGTTAATCAAGAAATTCATCACCAACACCAACTGTTTAATCAGCATCAGCCATGTCTATTTATTGAAAATCATTGGCTTGCTACGATAGAGCAAAGCTTTATCCAGTTATCAGATAAAATTAAGCAGTTGAAAATAAAAATAGGCAGCTAATTAAATGATTAGTCTGACAACCCTTGATCTTTTACTGTCAATAAACGAAGGAGAGATGATAGAAGAGATCATATTAACACTTTTAGCTTCACCTCAGTTAGCTATCTTTTTTGAAAAACATCCTCGCTTGAAACGTGCACTATTAAAAGATATCCCTGGCTGGAAACACGATTTACAGCAAAGGATTAAAGAAGCGCTCATTCCTGCAACTCTAGCAGAAGAATTTCAGTTATATCAACAAGTACTGTCTGCCAATACAAATCATTTTTACCCTAAACTTCCCGATATTTTAGAAACTCTGAACCAAATTGAATCCCCTTTTAGTGAAGAAGCACAGAAACTCGCAACCAACACCATTGCTGATTCAAATACACTACAAACCCTATTTATTCAACGATGGAGGATCAGTTTGATCCTGCAAACTACAACCTTCCAGAAGCAATTATTGGAGCAAGAAAAAGAGCAATTACTGGCAGAACTGCAACAAAGGCTGACACTAAGCGGTAATCTTGATCCTGTTTTTAGTGAAAATGATAGGGCAACAGGACGATTATGGGATATGAGCAAAAGTCAGTTAAATCATTCCCAAAATGATAAGCAGTTATTGATCCGCTATAGTGAATTTCTTCACCAACAGCCGGAACTGAAAAAATTAGCTCAATTACTTGGACGTAGCCAATCTGCAAAATCAAAACCACAAGAAAACCATTCTTTCGAACCCGTTACTACAATCGAACGAACACCCGATACCGTTCCTGAACAGATAAATGGTATCGGACAAAGTAATGATATTCTGCGTCTGTTGCCAATAGAATTAACGATATTAGGAATTGAAGATCTGGAATATGAGTTTTATCGCAAATTAGTGGAAAAAAAACTCCTGACCTATCGCTTACAAGGTGATAACTGGCGAGAAAAAACAACATTACGGCCAGTCACTCATTATAGCCAGGAAGAAAAACCGCAAGGACCATTTATTATTTGTGTAGATACTTCCGGTTCTATGGGGAAATTCAATGAAAAATGCGCCAAAGCCTTTTGTCTAGCACTGTTACGCATTGCTCTAGCTGATAATCGCAACTGTCATATCATGCTATTTACGACAGGAATTGTGCACTATGAATTATCTTCACCAGATGGTCTGGAACAAGCTATTCGTTTTCTCAGCCAAACTTTCAAAGGAGGGACAGATCTCGCTTTTTGTCTGACAAGCACAATAGAAAAAATGAAAGAAAAATGTTGGAAAAATGCTGATGCTGTTGTTATCTCAGATTTCATTGCTCAGCGTCTGCCGAACTCACTAATCCATCAGATAAAAAATCTGCAACTGCATCAGCAACACCGCTTCCATGCGGTCTCCATGTCCCAATATGGTAAGCCCGATATTATGCGGATATTCGATCATATCTGGCACTTTGATACCGGACTTAAAAGCCGTTTACTGCGAAAATGGCGTCACTAACTTGAATCAAAGCATATCTTCTACAGTTTCGCGTACTTCAGGTGACCAGATACTGCACTGAACTTGACCAATGTGTTTCATTTGCAGCAGTAACATCACTAAACGGGATTGACCAATACCGCCACCAATAGACTGCGGCATGTCGCCTTTGAGTAACGCTTGATGCCAATCATATTGTAAACGCTCTTCATCACTAGTCAGTGCTAACTGACGCTCCAATGCTTCTGCATCAACACGGATACCCATAGAAGAGATCTCAAACGCATCCTCCAAAACAGGGTTCCAGACAATGATGTCGCCGTTTAGACCAACAAAACCATCGCTGTTTGGTGTCGTCCAGTCATCATAATCAGGCGCACGCACATCATGAGATTGACCATCAGATAATTTCGCACCAATACCAATGAGGAAAACAGCACCTAATTCTTTAGCAATAGCACGTTCACGGCCTTTTGCATCCAGATCCGGATAACGGCTTAGAAGCGTTTCGCTATGAACAAAGTGAATTTGATCTGGCAGGAACGGTGCCAGACCAAACTCTTTGCTGACAGCTTTTTCTGTTTCTTTTATTGCTTCGTAAATTTTACCTACTGTCTGTTTAAGATAAGCAAGTGAGCGTTGCCCATCTCCCATCACTTTTTCCCAATCCCATTGATCAACATAAACAGAGTGAATTGGTGTTAAGCGATCCTCATCTGGACGCAATGCTTTCATGTGAGTGTAAAGCCCTTGTTCAGGCTGAAAGCCAAAACGACCCAGTGTCTTACGTTTCCATTTAGCCAACGAATGTACTACTTCGAAAGTTGAATCCGGTAAAGTTTTTACTTTTACCTGAACAGCTTTTTCATGGCCGGACAAGTTGTCCTGAATACCATCTCCCAAACAACTTAGGATTGGCCCCTGTACTTCAATCAGACCCAGTTTGCTTTCCAGCAAACGGGAAAAGAAGGATTTCACAAAACTGATTTGTTGCTGCTTTTCAATAAACGACTTTTTCATAATGTTATTCTCTAATTTTTTAGGTGGCCCTGATGTCCTGTTGGAAACATTAA
Source organism: Photorhabdus bodei (assembly GCF_003287735.1). GTDB lineage: Bacteria > Pseudomonadota > Gammaproteobacteria > Enterobacterales > Enterobacteriaceae > Photorhabdus > Photorhabdus kayaii. The sequence goes on from NZ_NSCM01000050.1 coordinate 12,117, forward strand.
GCAATAAAATGAGGGATAAATTCAATATACTTTAATAAAAATAGACTTTATGATTCATAAAATTCATTTTTAAGATTAAAAAAATGAAAATTCCTTAAAAAAAGGGGCTGGAAATGGCAGAAATTTATCAGATCGACAATCTAGACCGTGACATACTTCACGCTTTAATGGACAACGCACGTACACCTTATGCCGAACTAGCAAAGAAATTTGCTGTCAGTCCGGGAACAATTCACGTTCGCGTGGAAAAAATGAAGCAAGCAGGAATCATTACCGGTACCAGAGTCGATATCAGCACAAAACAACTTGGTTATGATGTGTGTTGCTTTATTGGCATTATTCTTAAGAGTGCTAAAGATTACCCATCAGCTCTGAAAAAACTAGACAACCTGGATGAAGTAGTTGAGGTTTATTACACAACAGGCCACTACAGTATCTTTATTAAAGTTATGTGCCGTTCAATTGAATCCCTTCAAGATGTACTTATCAACAAAATACAAACTATCGATGAAATTCAATCAACAGAAACCCTGATCTCCTTACAAAACCCGATCATGCGAACAATCAAGCCATAAAATAAAATTTGTTATAACCATATTATCCACAGGTAGATCCCAATAGATTCACAGCGTACAATAGCGGCTCTTGAAATCTGTTGGGATCACTATGGCCACTATTACCTTAATCAGCGGCAGCACGATGGGCAGTGCTGAATACGTAGCTGAACATATGGCTGAAATTCTGGAAGATGCTGGTTTTTCCACTAAAATGCTACATGGCCCCTCTTTAGATGAACTTCCCCAAGAAGGAATCTGGCTAGTCGTCACATCTACACATGGAGCAGGAGAATTGCCAGAAAATATACAACCATTGGCCGCAGAAATTTCTGACCAAAAACCTGATCTCAGCAAGGTCACGTTTGGTGCTGTTGGCCTTGGTAGTTCCGAATACGATACTTTTTGCGGTGCAATAAGATCATTTGACCAACTATTGATAGAAAATGGTGCTAAACGTCTCGGTGATCGTCTGGAAATTGACATTCAACAACATGAGATCCCCGAAGATCCAGCAGAAGAATGGGTTAAAAATTGGGCAAACTCACTCTAATAAGAACAAAAAAACAGCAAACGATTGTGGATAACTTATCTAAAAAGCCGGGGTTAACCCGTAGTTATCCATAGTATAACTATATGACAATGATCACCCTGTGAATAACTACCGATTTAGATCCCAGCTTATACCTTGTGGGATCACGGATCATTCACAACAAATGATCCTTTACAGCTTTATGATCTTTCTAAGGAAAAACAACTTATCCACAAAAGATCATGATCCTAATAAAAGATCTAATAAACAGATCTTTAAATAAAAAAGATCTTCTTTTAATTACCGGTGATCTCACCCACTTGGTCTATCACCGAAACTTGAGTAGAATTCTCCTCCCTTAATGCAACACTGAGCATTTTTATAACTAAAGGTTCATCACCATGTTTTATCCAGAACAATTTGACGTCATCATTATCGGTGGTGGTCATGCCGGTACCGAAGCGGCTATGGCAGCCGCTCGTATGGGCCGTCAAACCTTATTGCTGACCCACAATATTGACACTTTGGGCCAAATGTCATGTAACCCAGCCATTGGTGGGATCGGTAAAGGGCATCTGGTTAAAGAAATTGATGCGCTTGGTGGCTTAATGGCTAAAGCAACTGACCAAGCTGGTATCCAATTCAGAACTTTAAATGCCAGTAAAGGGCCCGCAGTTCGTGCAACACGTGCCCAAGCGGATAGGGTTCTCTATCGTCAAGCTATACGCATGGCATTGGAAAACCAACCTAATCTAATGATCTTCCAACAACCTGTAGAAGATCTCATTGTTGAAAATGACACAGTTACTGGCGCAGTGACACGCATGGGCCTTAAGTTCAGAGCTAAAGCTGTTGTTTTAACTGTAGGAACATTTCTTGACGGTAAAATCCACATTGGTTTGGAAAACTATAGTGGTGGAAGGGCTGGTGATCCCCCTGCTATTTCGTTGGCACAGCGCTTACGTGAGTTGCCTTTACGTGTAAACAGATTGAAAACAGGAACACCACCACGTATTGATGCTAGAACTATTGATTTTAGTCAGTTAACACAACAACTAGGTGATTATCCAACGCCAGTATTCTCTTTCCTTGGAAATGTGAAACAACATCCACAACAAATACCGTGTTACATCACCCATACGAATGAAAAAACCCACGATGTAATCCGCAATAATCTGGATCGTAGCCCAATGTATACGGGGATCATTGAAGGGATCGGTCCTCGCTATTGTCCTTCAATCGAAGATAAAGTCATGCGTTTTGCGGATCGTGATGCTCACCAGATTTTCCTTGAACCTGAAGGATTGACTAGCAATGAAATCTATCCAAATGGTATTTCTACTAGCTTACCATTTGACGTACAGATGCAAATTGTTCACTCCATGAAAGGAATGGAAAATGCTCGCATTATTCGTCCTGGTTATGCAATAGAATACGATTTCTTCGATCCAAGAGATCTAAAACAAACATTAGAAAGTAAATTTATCCACGGTCTATTTTTTGCTGGACAAATCAACGGCACGACGGGTTATGAAGAAGCTGCTGCTCAAGGACTCTTGGCAGGCCTTAATGCAGCTCGTTACGCTTCAGAAGAAGAAAGTTGGTTCCCTCGCCGTGATCAAGCTTATATTGGCGTTTTAGTTGACGATTTATGTACTTTAGGGACTAAAGAACCATACCGTATGTTTACTTCTAGAGCCGAGTATCGCTTGATGCTACGTGAAGATAATGCAGACCTGCGTTTAACAGAAAAAGGCCATGAGTTAGGGTTGGTAGATGATTCACGTTGGGAACATTATTGCCGTAAAGTGGAAATGGTTGAACAAGAACGCCAACGTTTACGTAATATTTGGATTCACCCTAATTCAAATAATCTTGATGACATAAACAATATATTGAAAATGCCATTGTCGAAAGAGGCTAATGGTGAAGATCTACTGCGTCGTCCTGAAATGAACTATGAACTTTTGACTTCATTGCCTCTGTTTTCTCCAGGTCTTGAAGAACCACAAGCCGCTGATCAAGTTGAAATTCAGGTCAAATATGAGGGATATATTGCCCGCCAGCAGGAAGAAATCGAAAAACAGCTACGTAATGAAAACACATCATTACCGGTTGATCTCGATTACCGCCAAATTAGTGGTCTTTCCAATGAAGTTATCGCTAAACTCAATGATCATAAACCGAGTTCAATTGGTCAGGCTTCACGTATTTCAGGAGTAACACCTGCGGCCATTTCAATTTTACTTGTGTGGTTGAAAAAACAAGGATTATTGCGCCGCAGTGCTTGAGAGGATCTTGATTATGCTTAACAAACTAGAATTGTTGCTGACCAAAGCAGGAATAGAATTGTCACTACAGCAAAAACAGCAGCTTATAGCCTATGTTGATATGCTCAATAAGTGGAATAAAGCTTACAATCTCACGTCGGTACGTGAGCCAGAGCAAATGCTGGTGCGTCATATCATGGACAGTATTGTTGTCAGCCCTTATTTGCAAGGTCATCGTTTTATCGATGTGGGCACAGGTCCAGGGTTGCCAGGTATTCCGTTAGCTATTGTTCGTCCAGATTCTCATTTCACATTGCTGGATAGTTTAGGTAAAAGGGCGAGATTTTTGCGTCAGGTTCAGCATGAACTTGATTTGGTAAATATTGAACCAGTGCAAAGCAGGGTTGAAGCGTATTCTTCTGAACCACCTTTTGATGGCGTAATAAGCCGTGCTTTTGCTTCGTTACAAGATATGGTCTCTTGGTGCAGTCATTTGCCTGAGCCTATTCATGGACGTTTCTATGCACTTAAAGGTGTGCTTCCAGAAGAGGAGCTGACTATGTTGCCTTTGGGAATTTCTATCGATTCGGTTATTAAATTAGATGTTCCTGAACTGGAAGGGCAACGTCATTTGGTTATCCTTAAATCAAACTGATTTTGTTATTTGTCAATAAAGTTATAAATAATTAGTGATGTTGAGCACAATTATACGGTAGTCAGCATCGTTAATTATGGTTTGCCTCGTTTCAGCTTTAATTTACCGAGTTATTACATAAAAATAACGTTATCTTGATATTAAGATAGTTGAACCTTTAAAAATCAGATAAAGCGTTTTTTCATCAGATTCACTTTTTTAAACTAGCTAAAAATTAGCTTGGTGATTTAAGTCATAATATAATCACTCTTTTGTATAGAATTAAATTAACCAATTGATTTTATTATTAATATATTTTATTTTTATTTATTGTGAATGTTAAATATAATTAACAAATGAAAAATTTATGTGATTTAAATCACATTTAAGTCTGAAATGTATGAAATTATTAAAAACAAGAAATCAGGACAATCATTAGCTTGCAATCTGGCACTAAAATAAAAAATTTAAATAATTGTTCACCTTTTCGCTACTTATGGATTGAATTCATTTTGGTGGCCCGTATAATTTGCACGTTTTTGTCACTTGACACTCTTAAGCAAAGGCAGTTTTATACAACATTTAGCAAAACCTGATATGCAAGGCGTACAAGGGGAGAAAACAAAAGTCATGTCTGTATCCCTTTACAGCGGTAAAATTGCACTGAAGCTGCTTTTTTTGCAGTTAATGACTTTTGTTGTTCTCAGTGTGGCTTTTTGTACCAAAAGTATAGAATGGGGCGCTTCTGCTTTTGCTGGTGGGTTAGCATGTTGGTTACCTAATGCCATATTCATGCTGTTTGCCAGTTTTCAAAAAGCAAAAGAAGAAGAGGTTTCTGTACGTATTGCATGGTCTTTCGCTGTTGGCGAAGGGTTGAAAGTTATTATTACAATAGCTGTGCTGGTTGTTGCTTTAGGCGTGTTTAAAGCGGCGTTTGCACCACTAGGTTTAACTTATTTAGCGGTGCTGATTGTGCAAATCATCGCACCTGCTGTGATAAACGGTTAGGTTTTCAACAATAAAAGGGTAAGAGGCATCATGTCTGCATCAGGAGAAGTTTCAACTGCAAGGGACTACATAGGCCACCACCTGAATAACCTTCAGTTGGACCTACGTACCTTTGAGTTGGTCGATCCCAACTCTGGTGGTTCTGCAACGTTTTGGACGTTGAACATTGACTCGCTTTTTTTCTCAGTCGTATTAGGGATTTTATTTCTGTATGTATTCAGAAAGGTTGCGGTTAATGCCACCAGTGGCGTACCTGGCAAACTTCAGACTGCTATAGAATTGATCATGGGTTTTGTTGATAACAGCGTTCGTGATATGTATCACGGCAAGAGCAAGGTTATTGCCCCCTTGGCACTGACAGTGTTCGTTTGGGTGTTATTAATGAACGTGATGGACTTATTGCCAATCGATTTTCTCCCTTATATCGGTGAACATTTCTTTGGTTTACCTGCTCTGCGTGTCGTGCCAACAGCAGATGTCAGTATTACCTTGTCGATGGCTATTGGTGTCTTTGTCCTCATCCTCTACTACAGCATTAAGATGAAAGGGATTCGTGGTTTTACAAAAGAGCTGACTTTACAGCCTTTTAATCATCCACTGTTTATTCCAATTAACTTAATTCTGGAAGGCGTTAGCCTGCTTTCAAAACCGGTATCACTCGGTCTGCGACTGTTTGGTAACATGTATGCGGGTGAATTGATCTTTATTCTTATAGCTGGTCTGTTACCGTGGTGGTCGCAGTGGTTACTGAGCCTGCCTTGGGCTATTTTCCACATACTGATTATTACGTTACAAGCCTTTATTTTCATGGTTCTGACGATTGTTTATCTGTCGATGGCATCTGAAGAACATTAATTTTTTACCACAATAACTAACTGTGTTTTAACTGAAACAAACTGGAGACTGTCATGGAAAACCTGAATATGGATCTGCTGTACATGGCTGCCGCTGTAATGATGGGCCTAGCGGCAATCGGTGCTGCGATCGGTATCGGCATCCTCGGAGGTAAATTTTTGGAAGGCGCTGCTCGTCAGCCAGATTTAATCCCTCTTCTGCGTACACAGTTCTTTATCGTTATGGGTCTGGTTGACGCCATCCCAATGATTGCTGTGGGCCTTGGCTTGTACGTAATGTTTGCTGTCGCGTAGTTTGTAGAAATAATCTGAAACTACGTCAACTCATTAATTTTAAAAGAGGTATTGTGCTGTGAATATTAATGCAACAATCCTCGGCCAGGCCATTGCGTTTGTCTTGTTTGTTATGTTCTGTATGAAGTTCGTATGGCCACCGATCATGGCGGCCATAGAAAAACGTCAAAAAGAAATTGCTGACGGTTTATCTTCTGCGGAACGTGCCAAAAAGGACCTGGACTTAGCGCAAGCCAATGCGACCGACCAAATGAAGAAAGCGAAAGTGGAAGCTCAGGTCATCATTGAACAGGCTAATAAACAAAAAGCCCAGATCCTTGATGATGCAAAAGCGGAAGCTGAGCAGGAACGTAACAGAATCGTAACGCAAGCTCAGGCAGAAATTGATGCCGAACGTAAGCGTGCTCGGGAAGAGTTGCGTAAGCAGGTCGCTATGTTGGCTATCGCAGGTGCCGAGAAAATCATCGAACGTTCCGTGGATGAAGCTGCTAATAGCGACATCGTTGATAAACTGGTCGCTGAACTGTAAGGAGGGAGGGGCATGTCTGAATTCGCTACTGTAGCTCGCCCCTACGCCAAAGCAGCTTTTGACTTTGCTGTGGAAAAACAATCGCTTGAACAATGGCAGAATATGCTAGCGTTCACAGCTGAGGTGACTCGTAATGAGCAAGTTGGTGAGCTGCTTTCCGGTTCATTGGCATCGGAAACATTAGCTAATACCTTTATCGCAATTTGCGGTGAACAGGTCGATGAACATGCTCAGAACTTTATTCGTGTTATGGCAGAAAATGGTCGCTTACTGGCGTTGCCGGAAGTTTTGCAGCAATTTATTCAATTGCGTGCATCACTTGAATCAACCGTTGATGTTGAAGTGATTTCTGCCACCGAATTGAGAGAACAACAGCTGGCTAAAATTTCTGTAGCGATGGAAAAACGTCTGTTACGCAAAGTTAAGCTGAATTGCAAAATTGATAAGTCTGTTATTGCTGGTGTGGTTGTCCGCGCAGGTGATTTGGTGATCGATGGCAGTATTCGTGGCCGTTTAGATCGCTTAACAGACGTCTTGCAGTCTTAAGGGGACTGGAGCATATGCAACTGAATTCCACCGAAATCAGCGAACTGATCAAGCAGCGCATTGCTCAGTTCAATGTAGTGAGTGAAGCTCACAATGAAGGTACGATTGTATCCGTTAACGACGGTATCATTCGTATTCACGGTTTAGCCGAAGTTATGCAGGGTGAGATGATCGCACTGCCTGGCAATCGTTATGCAATCGCATTGAACTTGGAGCGTGACTCCGTAGGTGCGGTTGTAATGGGTCCGTATGCTGACTTAGCAGAAGGTATGAAGGTCAAATGTACTGGCCGTATTCTTGAAGTACCTGTTGGTCGTGGTCTGCTTGGTCGTGTAGTAAACACGCTGGGTGAGCCAATTGATGGTAAAGGTCCTGTTGAGCATGATGGTTTCTCTGCTGTTGAAATGATCGCTCCAGGTGTTATCGACCGTCAATCTGTTGATCAGCCGGTACAAACTGGTTATAAATCCGTTGACGCTATGATCCCTATCGGTCGTGGTCAACGTGAACTGATTATCGGTGACCGTCAGACGGGTAAAACAGCACTGGCTATTGACGCAATCATTAACCAACGTGACTCAGGCATAAAATGTGTCTATGTCGCAGTTGGTCAGAAAGCTTCTACTATTGCGAACGTTGTTCGTAAATTAGAGGAGCATGGTGCTCTTGCCAATACTATTGTGGTTGTTGCAACTGCTTCAGAATCTGCGGCATTACAATACCTGGCACCATATTCGGGTTGTGCAATGGGCGAATACTTCCGTGACCGCGGTGAAGATGCGCTGATTGTTTACGATGATTTGTCTAAGCAGGCTGTAGCTTATCGTCAAATTTCTCTGTTGCTCCGTCGTCCGCCAGGACGTGAAGCATTCCCAGGTGACGTTTTCTATCTGCACTCTCGTTTGCTGGAACGTGCTGCACGTGTTAATGCTGAATATGTGGAAAAATTCACCAATGGTGAAGTGAAAGGTAAAACCGGTTCTCTGACGGCCCTGCCTATCATTGAAACTCAGGCAGGTGACGTATCAGCATTCGTACCAACAAACGTTATTTCAATTACTGATGGTCAGATTTTCTTGGAATCTAGTTTGTTCAATGCGGGGATTCGTCCAGCAGTTAACCCAGGGATTTCCGTATCCCGTGTAGGTGGCGCTGCTCAGACTAAAATCGTTAAGAAATTGTCTGGGGGCATTCGTACTGCTCTGGCTCAATATCGCGAACTGGCAGCGTTTTCTCAGTTTGCTTCTGACCTTGATGATGCAACCCGTAAGCAGTTGGATCATGGTCAAAAAGTAACTGAATTGCTGAAACAGAAACAGTATGCGCCAATGTCTGTTGCACAACAGTCGTTGTCTCTGTTTTCTGCGGAACGTGGTTATCTGGAAGATATCGAAATTGCTAAGGTTATTGATTTCGAATCTGCGTTGCTTGCATATGCCAACCGTGAACATGCTGATCTTCTAAAAGAGATTGACCAGTCTGGTGGTTACAACGAAGAGATCGAAGCAAAGCTGAAAGCTCTGCTGGATTCCTTCAAGGCAACTCAGTCCTGGTAACACTATTCGGCCCGGTTTAATTAAACATGGGCCGTCTGGTTAATGAGGAGGATCAGGAATGGCCGGCGCAAAAGAGATACGTACCAAGATCGCCAGCGTGCAAAACACGCAAAAAATCACTAAAGCGATGGAGATGGTTGCTGCGTCCAAAATGCGTAAAACGCAGGATCGCATGGCGGCCAGTCGTCCTTATGCAGAAACCATACGCAGCGTGATTGGTCACCTTGCGTTAGGTAATCTGGAATATAAACATCCATACCTTGAAGAGCGTGAAACCAAACGTGTTGGGTATCTGGTTGTTTCTACCGATCGTGGCTTGTGCGGTGGTTTGAATACTAATCTGTTCAAAAAACTGCTTTCAGAAATGAAAGACTGGTCTGATAAAGGTGTCCAGTGTGATCTGGCGCTTATCGGCTCTAAGGCTACCTCTTTCTTTGCTTCTGTTGGGGGCAACGTTGTTGCTCAGGTAACAGGCATGGGAGATAACCCTTCACTGTCTGAATTGATCGGGCCAGTGAATATCATGCTGCGGGCATACGATGAGGGACGTCTGGATAAACTGTATGTGGTGACAAACAAGTTCATCAATACAATGTCCCAGGAACCGACTATTACTCAGTTATTACCTCTGCCTGCCGGAGATGATGAAACACTGAAGAAGAAATCCTGGGATTATTTATACGAACCTGATCCTAAGGCGTTGCTAGATATACTGCTGCGTCGTTATGTAGAATCGCAGGTTTATCAGGGCGTCGTTGAAAACCTGGCTAGTGAACAGGCCGCACGAATGGTGGCGATGAAAGCCGCAACTGATAATGGTGGTAGCCTGATCAAAGAGTTGCAGTTGGTTTATAACAAAGCTCGTCAGGCCAGCATAACTCAGGAGCTGACCGAGATTGTATCGGGTGCTTCCGCGGTTTAACAGCTAGGTTTATGAATTACGTAGAGGATTCAAGATGGCTACTGGAAAGATTATCCAGGTAATCGGCGCCGTGGTGGACGTCGAATTCCCTCAAGATACCGTACCAAAAGTATACGATGCTCTTGAGGTTCAAAACGGCGAAGCTAAGCTGGTGCTGGAAGTTCAGCAGCAGTTGGGCGGCGGCGTTGTTCGTTGTATTGCAATGGGTACTTCTGATGGCTTAAGCCGTGGTTTAAGTGTCACTGATTTAGGCCACCCAATTGAAGTTCCGGTTGGTAAAGCGACATTGGGCCGTATCATGAACGTATTGGGTGAACCAATCGACATGAAAGGCGATATCGGTGAAGAAGAGCGTTGGGCTATTCATCGCCCGGCTCCAAGCTATGAAGAGTTATCTAACTCTCAAGAACTACTGGAAACCGGTATTAAGGTAATGGACCTAATTTGCCCATTCGCTAAGGGTGGTAAAGTTGGTCTGTTTGGTGGTGCGGGTGTAGGTAAAACCGTAAACATGATGGAGTTGATCCGTAACATTGCGATTGAGCATTCGGGTTACTCTGTATTTGCCGGTGTAGGTGAACGTACTCGTGAAGGTAACGACTTCTACCACGAAATGACAGACTCTAACGTACTGGATAAAGTATCTCTGGTATATGGTCAGATGAACGAGCCACCAGGAAACCGTCTACGTGTTGCGCTGACTGGTCTGACAATGGCTGAAAAGTTCCGTGATGAAGGCCGCGATGTTCTGTTATTTGTTGATAACATCTATCGTTATACTTTGGCGGGTACTGAAGTATCTGCGCTGCTTGGTCGTATGCCATCTGCGGTAGGTTATCAGCCAACTCTGGCGGAAGAAATGGGTGTTCTGCAAGAACGTATTACTTCTACCAAAACCGGTTCTATTACCTCCGTACAGGCTGTTTATGTACCGGCGGATGACTTAACTGACCCATCTCCGGCAACGACTTTCGCGCACTTAGACGCAACCGTAGTTTTGAGTCGTCAGATCGCTTCTTTGGGTATTTACCCTGCGGTTGATCCGTTAGATTCTACCAGTCGTCAGCTCGATCCATTGGTTGTTGGTCAAGAGCACTATAATGTTGCTCGTGGCGTTCAGTCTATCCTGCAACGTTATCAGGAGCTGAAAGATATTATCGCCATCTTGGGTATGGATGAACTGTCCGAAGACGATAAGCTGGTAGTTGCGCGTGCTCGTAAGATCCAGCGCTTCCTGTCTCAGCCGTTCTTCGTTGCAGAAGTCTTTACTGGTTCACCAGGTAAGTTCGTTTCCCTGAAAGACACTATCCGTGGCTTTAAAGGTATCTTAGACGGCGATTATGACCACTTACCAGAACAGGCGTTCTACATGGTTGGCACCATCGAAGAAGCTGTGGAAAAAGCGAAGAAACTTTAATACGGCTGACCGGAGGTTGACATGGCTGCAATGACTTACCATCTGAATGTTGTCAGTGCTGAAAGCCGGATGTTTGAAGGTTTGGTACAGAAAATTCAGGTGACAGGTAGTGAAGGTGAACTGGGCATTTACCCAGGACATGCTCCGCTACTGACTGCCATAAAACCTGGCATGATACGTATTGTTAAGCAGTTCGGTGAAGAAGAGGTCATTTACCTTTCTGGGGGTATCCTTGAGGTACAACCGAGCGGCGTTATCGTACTGGCTGACACTGCGATCCGTGGTAAAGATTTGGATGAAGCTAAAGCGTTGGAATCTAAACGTAAAGCTGAAGAACACATCCGTAATTCTCACGGTGATGTTGACTATGCTCAGGCATCAGCTGAATTGTCTAAAGCGATTGCGAAACTTCGTGTAATCGAGTTAACAAAAAAAGCGATGTAATACAGGCAGTTAAATAAAAAAGCCAGTTGGTGCGAGCTAACTGGCTTTTTTGTATTGCGAAATATGTAGTAATTTATCTTATAAACAGGTTTACTTTTCTCTCTTAAATTGGAGTTATCGGGTTTCTTATGTCTAACAGTGCAAAAAGTGTTGTGATCCTTGCCGCGGGTAAAGGAACCCGCATGTACTCTGATCTCCCTAAAGTGCTGCACTTGCTGGCCGGTAAACCTATGGTTCAGCATGTGATTGATACTGCAATGGCATTAGGGGCTAAAAATGTTCATCTAGTTTATGGACATGGAGGAAACCTGACGAAGCAAACCCTTTCTGATCAAACACTAAATTGGGTATTACAAGCAGAGCAGTTAGGGACTGGTCATGCAATGCAGCAGGCAGCACCACATTTCGCTGATGATGAAGATATTTTGATACTGTATGGTGACGTGCCTCTTATTGGTACAGATACCCTTGAACGCCTGCTAGCGGTTAAACCTGACGGTGGTATCGGTTTATTAACGGCAATTTTGGATAATCCAACAGGTTATGGTCGTATTGTTCGTGAAAACGGAGAAGTAACGGGCATCATTGAGCAAAAAGACGCGACTGGAGAACAACGTAAAATCAATGAAATAAATACAGGTATTCTGGTTGCTAATGGTGGTGATTTAAAACGTTGGTTGTCCCAATTGGATAACAACAATGTTCAGGGTGAATATTACCTGACTGATGTGATTGCGTTAGCTTATAAAGAAGGTCGAAAAATTGAAGCGGTGCACCCAACTCGCTTGAGTGAAATGGAAGGTGTAAATAACCGCCTTCAACTTTCCGCTCTTGAGCGTATTTATCAATCTGAACAAGCGGAACAATTATTACTAGCGGGTGTTATGTTGTTGGATCCTGCTCGTTTTGATTTACGTGGCACACTAATTCACGGCCGTGATGTGGTTATTGATACTAATGTCATTATTGAGGGTAATGTAGTCCTTGGTAATAACGTACAGATTGGTACCGGTTGTGTATTGAAGAATTGCATCATTGGTGATGATTCTATTATTAGCCCCTATACAATAGTTGAAGATTCTGAAATGGAAACTGGTTGTACTGTTGGGCCTTTTGCACGTTTGCGTCCCGGTTCTAAACTCGCTGAAAAAGCCCATGTAGGGAATTTCGTTGAGATGAAAAAATCTTATCTGGGTAAAGGTTCTAAAGCTGGACATTTGACTTATCTTGGCGACGCAGACATTGGTCGTGATGTAAATATTGGTGCAGGTACTATTACCTGTAATTATGACGGTGCTAATAAATTTAAGACCATTATTGGTGACAATGTTTTTGTTGGTTCTGATACTCAGTTTGTTGCTCCGGTGATTGTTGCTAAAGGCGCTACAATCGGAGCGGGGACAACAGTGACAAAAAACATCGCTGAAAATGAGCTGGTTGTAAGCAGAACTAAACAAACACATATTCAAGGGTGGAAACGCCCGGTGAAAGAAAAAAAATAAAATAATAATCCCCACTCTACAGGCTCGGGGACCGGAAAAACCGGAAAACAATCAGGCTCTTGACATATAAAGGGCTTTCATCAGCCCTATTTTTAGGAATAAAACTGATGTGTGGAATTGTTGGTGCAGTAGCACAGCGAGATATTGCAGAAATCCTGATTGAAGGACTTCGTCGTTTGGAATACCGAGGTTACGACTCCGCTGGCTTGGCGGTTGTTGATAACGAAAAAAATATGTTTCGCCTGCGTGAAGTCGGTAAGGTACAAGTACTTGCTGATGAGGTTGGTAAGCAGCCAGTCCTTGGTGGGACAGGTATTGCTCATACCCGTTGGGCTACACACGGCGAACCAAACGAGAAAAATGCTCACCCGCATGTATCTGATTATATTGCTGTTGTTCACAACGGTATTATTGAAAACTATGAAGAATTACGCGTTCAATTAATTGCACTCGGTTATCAGTTTATCTCGGATACTGATACAGAAGTTATTGCCCACCTTGTTCATTGGGAACAAAAACAAGGTGGTACTTTGTTGGAAGCTATTCAACGAGTTATTCCTCGGTTGCGTGGTGCTTATGGTGCAGTCATCATGGATAGCCGTGATCCTGGAACAATAATTGCTGCAAGATCGGGTAGTCCTTTGGTTATAGGCCTAGGCGTTGGAGAAAACTTTCTGGCGTCTGATCAGTTGGCGCTATTGCCTGTTACTCGTCGTTTTATCTTCCTTGAGGAAGGGGATATTGCTGAAGTAACTCGCCGTACTGTACGTATTTTTAATGCTCAGAGCAAACCGGTTGAACGGGAACAGATTGAATCCAATATTCAGTATGATGCTGGTGATAAAGGTGTCTACCGTCATTACATGCAAAAAGAGATCTATGAACAACCAATGGCAATTAAAAGCACTCTGGAAAGACGCTTGAGTCATGGGCAGGTAGATCTGTCTGAGCTTGGTCCTAACGCAGCTAAATTATTATCTAAAGTAGAGCATATTCAGATAGTTGCTTGTGGTACATCCTATAACGCAGGTATGGTTTCCCGTTATTGGTTTGAAGCATTGGCTGGTATTCCTTGTGATGTGGAAATTGCTTCTGAATTCCGTTACCGCAAATCAGCGCGCCGTTCAGGAAGCTTACTTATCACCTTGTCTCAATCGGGCGAAACCGCAGATACATTGGCAGCCTTGCGTTTATCTAAAGAACTTGGCTATCTCACATCGTTGACTGTCTGTAACGTAGCGGGTTCTTCTTTAGTACGTGAATCTGATTTTGCTCTGATGACCAAAGCCGGCGCAGAAATTGGCGTTGCTTCAACTAAAGCGTTCACAACCCAGCTAACAGTATTGCTAATGCTGGTGGCTTATCTTGGACGTTTAAAAGGTGTTAATGCTGAACAGGAGCAAGAAATTGTTCATGCATTACATGCACTGCCAAGCCGCATCGAAAGCATGCTGTCGAAAGATAAAATTATCGAGGCGCTGGCGGAAGATTTTTCTGATAAGCACCACGCTCTATTCCTTGGCCGTGGTGATCAGTATCCGATTGCGGTTGAAGGGGCGCTGAAATTAAAAGAAATTTCTTACATCCATGCAGAGGCTTATGCCGCAGGCGAATTAAAACATGGCCCATTGGCACTGATTGATGCAGATATGCCAGTCATCATTGTAGCTCCAAACAATGAACTGCTGGAAAAATTGAAATCCAATATTGAGGAAGTACGTGCTCGTGGCGGATTGCTATATGTATTTGCTGATCAGGATGCGGGTTTTACAGACAGCGAAGGAATGAAGATCATTCCATTACCACATGTTGAAGAACTGATTGCTCCAATATTTTATACCGTGCCGTTGCAACTGCTCTCTTATCATGTTGCGCTGATTAAAGGAACCGATGTTGATCAGCCTCGTAACCTGGCTAAGTCAGTGACTGTAGAATAATCGCTTTATAATAAGAAATTAAAATAAGCCCCTGTACATTAAAAATACAGGGGCTTTTTGTGTTTAATTGAGAAAATTTCTCATTATTTTCTTGATGATAAAAATAAATTGCGATACTGTAATGTTATATTATTACATTTTTGGTGAAGTTATGAAACCAGATATCCATCCAAGCTATTGGGGAGTTGTATTTTAATACCTACTTTGCAATTGGCTGCGTGATTCCAGAAAAAATTCGGGCGTTTTATTGATAGAACTCGCAGCTTATAACTTCGGGTTTACTGTCCATATTTAATTTTACTTTTGATTATCTTGAAAATAACTGACCTAAACTTTGTTTGGGAATAGAGTTAGCATAGTTGAATTTAATATAAATAAAATTTATATTTTATGCAAAATGAAATCTCATAAATACTTGTTGTATAGTATAAAATTAAATCTTCAATTGGTTGTTTTTACTACAAATTTATCCTCCAAAATAGTTCATAATTTACTCTTATAAACATATTTTTTCATAAACCACAGTTCTGGTCATTTATTGGCACCTGAATATAGCCAATCTTTGCCATATATACCCCCTGCTTAGTACTAATACGAGACTATTCTGTTGGAAATTTCACGGATTAGTGAGTTTTGAAAAATCTTGGTTTGGTGGAAACGGTGAATTTGGCTCAGGGAGCAGTACCGAATAGCCGGAAAGTGAACGGGAAAACACTGGCTGGGGATATCAATTTGAATGCGGGGGATGTGGGGGCTTTCCCCATACTGAGATCCATTGATGAAATACCAACACTGGGATATAACGGCCCGTTCCGTGGAGGGGAATCTACTAATTATGCAAAGGGGGTTAGCATTGGTGATAGCGACTATGGTCAGATCTGGGTTAATTCATCCGGACGGTTATTTGCACAATTTTCCAATAATAATGGTGCAAAACCGGGAGGTGAATGTGTTTATACGAGCGATATTGCGGAAACCGTAAATTTGGCAAAAGGGGCTTACCCAAAATCAGGTGGTCTCGTCAATGGGAATGTGGATGCAACAGGATATATTTCCGGCAAAGGAGTGTATGAAGCACCTGGTATTCGAGTATATAGTTCGATAAATAAGCCGTCACTGGAGGAATTGGGGGCATTTCCAGGTGTACGCAACGGTATAACCGATAATGGCAAATTCTCGGATATGCGTGAAACTGGTATCTATATTGTATATATAGCTGATCCTAATTCTGTAACTGACTTACCTGTCTATAACGGTTATAAAATTTACTCATATGGATTTCTTGTTGTATTTAGAAATAATGATCAACAAATTCATCAAACATATTATTCCCACCATGGCGATATTGCGACACGACAGACATGGGATGGGCCAGCAAAATACTTATCCTGGACTATTCAATATAGTACAAAAAACAAACCATCTGCAACTGATGTGGGAGTATATACCAAAGCGGAATCTGATAGTCGGTATGCAGACAAAACTAATATAGGGGTAGCAAACCTGCGTCTTGGTAGTGTAACTACCGAAGGTGGCTGGACAAACGAAACAAAGAGCTGGACTGCGCCTGCTGGTAATGTTCTTGTTGGTATAAATACAACAATGTGGAGCTCCGGAAGGCAACACCTTGCAGGAGTGCACTATCGCCCAGTGCAGGCATATATCAATAATGCATGGGTAACAATATCAACTATTTAGGTGAATGTTATGATAACTGAGATTTTTACCCCTTATACCCCAAAAGATGGTATCCCATATGTTCAATATTTAAAAGATGATAAGGGCAACGACTGGTATAAAATTCAAAAAAAATTTACAGAAGAAACGATTAAATTTACGTTTAATAAAGCAGGAATAATTACTTCATTATCAAAAGACATATCTAGTCTTTTTCCAATATATTTATCTGTAGCGGAATTAGAGCCAAAGAATATACCAGAAGGTCTTGATATTTCTGGTAGATGGTTTTTTAATGGTAAGAAAGTAATTCCTCGTATATATACGTTAGAAGAAAAAATACGGATAACTGAAAATCATAAAATAGAAAAAATGGCTGTAATCAACATGACTATCCAACCTCTACAAGATGCCATTGATTTAGATATAGCAACAGATAAAGAAATTGAGCAATTGATAGCATGGAGAAAATACAGAGTTTTATTAAGTAGAGTAGATACTTCTCAACCTGATAGAATCCAGTGGCCTGAAAAACCTAAAAAATAGAAAACAGAGCCTATATTGGCCCTGTTTTTTCAGGTAAAATAAATAAAAAAATTAGGATGAGGACAGGTAAGCATAATGAATATTTTGATTACAAATTTTCATACTGGAAATGGTGGTGGTCATACAACATACATAATGAATATAGTTAAATATTTTAACTATAACGAAGGAAATTTATTCATTGCTTGCCCGCCAGAAAGTAGACTATATAAAGAATTATCTAATTTAGAATTTGACAACATATTTTCATTATATTTTTCCTTTAAAATCAAAAAATTAAAAAAAATTATAAAAACCAGTAAGACGTTATCTAGAATATCAAAAGAACATAAAATAGACATTATTCACACTAATGGAACTTCTGATAATAAAATAGCTATTATAGCAAAATTATTTTTCGGAATGAAAAGTAAATTAATTTATACTAAGCATAATCATTATTCAGTATCTTTGTTGTCAAGAATCAGACTTAGAAAGTTTAATGAAAAAGTTATTTTTGTGAGTGACTCTACACGTAACCAATGCTCATATTTTATCTCTGATGAGCACTCAGTTACTATTAAAAATGGCATTAATATTGATAAATGGAGAGTTGAGCACCCAATTACAGAGAGAGGGAAAATAATAATTATTTCCTCTGCTGGAACTGCAGAACATAAAGGCTGGCATTTCTTAATAAGATGTCTGGCAAAAGATAAAGAGCTGTCTGATAAGTTCAGTGTAAAAATTATAGGCCGTATTCCTCATAAGAAGGATATGGAAAAATTAATCGGGATTACTTTTTCGCATGTTAATGTTGAATTTACTGGTTATATAACTGATGATGAAACAATCATCAGTTATATGAAAAATGCCTCTATTGGTTTTGTATTATCTACTGATTGTGAAACTATTAGTTTTTCCTGCAGAGAAATGATGGCTTGTGGTCTTCCTGTTATCGTCAGTGATTTTGGTGGACTACCAGAAAACATTGATCATGGTGTTAATGGTTGGATCACAAGAGCAGGAAATGAAGCATCAATACATAATACTTTGAAATTAATTGCTAATTTGTCATTTCAAGAGTTAAAAGAGTTTTCTAAAAAAGCCAGAGAAAAAGCTGTTAATGAGTTTGATGTAGAAAAAATGGTTTCAGAAACGATAAATACCTACAAGTCAGTTTGTAAGTCTTAAATCTACGGCCTGAAAAACAGGCCGTTACTATTTTATTCTGGTTGTTCAGGCCAGCTAATATCTGGCGCTGATGAAATGTCAACCCGGCTCAGTAATACTAAATACTTTTTCCAATCTATCAACAATAGCTTTTCTTTTTCTGAAGCTAGCTCAGTATCTACGCCATGTTGTAGCAATGTAACTGTTTCATTCGCTTGTCGTAATAGTGCTACCTGCTGCTTTTCTGCATATTTAATCTGGCTATCCTTTATAATATATTTGTCAGTTACCCACTGTTTACCATCCCATTTATCAAAATCAGTGACAGGTTGTTTGAATGTCAGAGATTCTGGTAGTTCACCTAACGAAGTAATTTCATATTGTTCTAGGGTTTGCGTGTTATAAACTATTTTTCCTCGGTGATCAGGTACTATTTGCCAACAACTTTTATCTTCACTGCGGCAAATAGCCATATCATCAGAATCTGGAAGTTCTGGTGCATCTGGATAGGAATTGGCAGGAAGTCCCACTCCTTCCATTAGATATTCTGGTCTGGCTCCAATAAATTCTCTGGAATAAGGCTCTGCATGGTAGATTATCAACCAACCAGCCTTGGTTGCTAATCCGTTATTTCCCAATATTGCGGTTTCTGGTTCTAGGAAATATTTTTGTTTCTGTGTTGTCATTATGCTGCTCTCACTATGTAGTTAAATGCGATATTACGGGGACGTACTCTAAATGTAGATAATGAAACTACACCAGTAGGATTTAATAGGGTCGAAAAATATTGGCCGCTCCCAAATTCTGCTTCCTCAAAATCACTAGCCATAATTTCTGATGGATAACTATTTGAAAAACGATTAATAGGAGGAGATACTAATAATCCCATATTTGCAGATTCAGCATGAGTGTAAAGATTAGGTAACTTTGTTGAATTCTGATGAGATAATATTTCCCGCCCAGAATCAATACTTCTCCCATTATCCCAACCTCGAATAAATTCACCACGTAAATCAGGGAGTGTACCAGAGGGATATGCTTCCCCTAATTTAGGGTATATAGATTTGTCAAACTGCTGACCACTACAAATAAGATAACCTGCTGGTGCAGTTGACTTAGACCACGGTAGCGGAATACCAACAAGAATATCATCCTCTGTTAATATTTTACGTTTCCCCCTGAAGTTACCACTCTCATCGAAAGCGTAAGTAGAAATGCTGAATGCTTCTGAATAACCCCCATACCCGAAAGAAAGCCCGCGAGCGTGCTGAGAGCTATCAACGCCAGGATGAGCTATATGAATTGCTAATGACCCCAGATTATCAATTCCATTAGGTCTCAAAAATCCCGAACGGCCCAAATGACGTGAATTAGGATCATCATAATAGTTTGCAGTTTTAGCTAATATATAACCTGATGTTTTTGTATCCGTATTCAATTGAATAAATCGACTGTCAGATTCTGATTTAGAATAATGCTCATTAGCTATTGCAACATAGCCGTTCTTTCGAGGGAGTTGAACAACATTTATATTTGAGGAGTCAGACTCACGATATCCTATTGCACAAAAAGAATCTGCTTCATGAGAAGTGGTTTCTATGAAGACATATCGACCATCGCTCTTTGTTAGTGACAAACTGGAATAATTTCCACCTGTTTTAATATTGTGATTGCCTGATATGAGTGATTCAGTTGAGTCTTTAGGAAGAGCATTTTTCGCCAAATTCACCGTTTCCACCAAACCAAGGTTTTTAAAAACTCGCCAATACGTGATAATTTCGATAATAATAGTCTCATATTGGTATTAGGCAGGGTTACATATGGCAAAGATTGGCTATGTTCGGGTGTCAACAAATGACCAAAACAGTGATTTACAGCGAAACGCATTGATAAGTATAAATTGTGAACAAATTTTTGAGGATAAAATTAGCGGAAAAACATCCAACAGACCAGGTTTAAAACGAGCTTTAAAACAACTTAAAAAAGGTGACACTCTAGTTGTTTGGAAACTGGATCGATTGGGGCGTAGCGTAAAAAATATGGTAACTTTAATTTCTGATTTAAGTGAACGCGGTATTCATTTTCAAAGCTTGACTGATAGCATTGATACCAGCACTTCTATGGGGCGATTTTTCTTTCACGTTATGAGTGCACTGGCTGAAATGGAACGGGAATTAATCGTTGAAAGAACGAATGCAGGATTAATAGCAGCTCGTGCCCAAGGGAGAATTGGTGGTAGACCAGTATCACTTTCATTCGTTGAACAACAACAAGCAGCAAGGTTGCTGGCAAAAGGCCACACACGGAAACAGTTATCATTAATTTACAACATATCGTTATCTACAATATATAAATATTTTCCAGTAAATAAAACAAATTGTCGATCAAATTAGTATTTTCAGTGCGGCTAGTTAAATGTTTAATTTTGTATTCATAATATTCAAGGCTAATTGGTTATTAATTTATCCAAAATATATCACGTTTCTTTTCTATACAAAAAACTTCCGCCGCACTATACGATATAAAGAAACAATGGAATAAATTAACAATCAGCTATTGCTAGGGGCTGTTGACGTTTTGAGAGGAATTACTGAACAGCATGATGATGGGGTATAATTGCTTTCGCCAAAAAACGACTCTACCTCACCATCATGCCAAGAACTATGTTAACAGATGAAGTATGGAA
>NZ_NSCM01000051.1 GCF_003287735.1 Photorhabdus bodei
TGAAATAAACTCATGAATAGAAATGCCTTTTTGGAATTGAATCTGATTTTTAGCCATTTTCATTTACCTCCACACAGACTTATTTTAAGTATACGCCTATGGGAGCTGAATTTAAGTGATAATCAGGAAATATTTTGTCTAATATATTAATCATTAATAATAATATGTATTAGATCTCAAAGGTAATTATGGCTATCGAGTTACGGCATTTACGCTACTTTATTGCAGTGGCAGAGGAATTACATTTTGGTCGTGCGGCAGAACGGCTTAATATTTCACAGCCGCCATTAAGCCAACAGATTCAATCACTTGAAAATAGTATAAATGCGCGGTTGTTAGAACGTAATAATCGGAATGTGAGCTTGACGCCGGCAGGTAACATGTTTCTGAAAGAAGCTTATCTGATCCTGGCTCAGGTTGATGCTGCTGCAACAAAAGCAGCAAGAATGCAAAAAGGGGAATTAGGCGAAATATCTATCGGTTTCACCTCTACGATACCTTTTATGAATAAGGTCACTCTGAGTTTACGGCAATTTCGGGAACGTTACCCGGAAGTCGCTATTCATATGCATCAGATGAATACTAAACAGCAGATTGCGCCATTACTGACGGGACGGATCGACGTTGGTATCATGCGTAATACCCAATTACCCGATAACCTTGAGTATCGGCTATTATTTCGGGAACCTTTTATGCTTGCTGTTTATGATGGACATCCTTTGTTGGAATATGCTCCACGGGGAATAAATCTCGAAATGTTGTCGGGCTATCCGATGGTGTTTTTTGAGCGCGAAGTGGGGACTGCTTTGTATGATGAAATCATCACATTACTTGCTCAAGCAGGCGTGACGCCGATGATTTCACAGGAAGCAGGCGAAGCGATGACTATTCTTGGGCTGGTTTCTGCTGGATTAGGTGTCAGTGTTGTGACTGAATCTTTTACCCGAATGAAAGTGGATGGTGTCCAGTATATTCCATTAGCTGATAACCACTCTTATTCTGAGGTCTGGTTGGTAAATCACAAAAACCGGCCAATATCGGCCGCCGCAGACAGGCTGATAAACCTACTTATATCTAATATTTTGAATGGAAAAAATAAGTAGAAATAAGCTAAATTTCGTGCTGAATATCACATATTTATTGAAAGAATCATACTTTTTGCCTAAAAACTCGACATAATCAGCCAACAATTATTTTGAAACGTGAATTAATTATACCCTATGGATTTCAAGATGGATCGCGGCGGCAAGGGAGCGAATCCCCGGGAGCATAGATAACGATGTGACCGGGGTGAGTGAGTGCCGCCAACAAAGAGGCAACTTGAAAGATGACGGGTATAGAGCGTAAAAGGGTAAATAATGGATGGACAACCAGGGCATATTGATCAGATAAAACAGATTAATATTGGTACTGTTTATCGGTTAATTGATCAATATGGTCCAATTTCCCGTATTGAGCTATCCAAAAAAGCTCAACTTGCTCCAGCCAGTATTACTAAGATTGTCCGTGAATTGGTCGATGCACATTTAGTCATGGAAACGGAATTTTTGGATTTAGGATTTAGAGGGCGCCCGGCGACTGGACTGAAACTTGATTCTGAAAGTTGGCATTTCCTATGTGTCAGTATTAACTTGGGAAGTTTAATATTGGGACTGCGTGATTTAAGTAGCAAGTTAATTGTTGAAGATGTTTTACCATTACCGGCCAACAAGGAAAAATCTTTTTTAGATAGCATTATTGATGAGATTGATGCATTTTTTGGTCGCTATCAATCTCGTCTTGAGCGTCTGACGGCAATTAGCATGACGGTAAATGCGATTGTTGATCCGACCCAAGGTTTAATCCACAATTTCCCTTATTACCAGGTTCAGGAATTACCAATAGGAGAATATCTGCATCGTCGCACCGGATTACCGGTATTTCTTCAACATGAAATAACTGCCTGGACGATAGCTGAATCACTATATGGCACAGCAAAAAATTGTCAGAATGTTATCCAAATGGTCATTGATGAACATGTTGGTGTTGGCGTGATTATTGCGGGGCAAACATTGCATGCTGGCAACCGTGGTGTCATGGAAGTAGGGCATATTCAGGCTGAACCTGATGGTGAACGCTGTTATTGTGGGAATGTTGGGTGTCTGGAAACGGTTGTAGGTATCAGCCATATTTTATCCAGAGCAAAACGGCAGTTGGCAGTGGTACCCGATTCTTTACTAAATGGTGAACCACTGACCGTTGAGTCATTCTGTCAGGCGGTTAATAACGGTGATACTCTGGCAGTAGATATTATTCGTGATATCGGAGTAAAAATTGGGCATATTATCGCAATGATGGTCAATTTATTTAACCCAGAAAAAATTTTGATGGGTTCTCCTCTTAATGCTTCACAACAAGTTTTGTATCCGGTGATTAGTGAATGTATTCAACAACACGCTTTGCCTGCCTATAGTAAACAGATTGAATTGGTTGCAACAAAATTCAATAATTCAGGTACATTATCCACGGTAGCATCAGTTAAAAAAGCTTTATATGATGGTTCATTATTGATCAGTTTAATGAAAGGATAATATACTTGATAGAAGTTCTCTGGTTGTAATATTAACTTTATACCCGTCATCTTTCAAGTTGCCTCTTTGTTGGCGGCACTCACTCACCCCGGTCACATCGTTATCTATGCTCCCGAGGATTCGCTCCCTTGCCGTCGCGATCCATCTTGAAATCCATAGAGTATATATAAATTTTTTCACTAAATTGGCGTAGCAATTAAACAAAACATTGAGCTAACGCAATCTCCCTTATAGTCGCATCCTCTAGACTTAAGCGCTCATTAACCGGGTTCTATCTGTCATTATGGAAAACAGAATTTATGTTAACGCGCCTATTTGTTACGGGGACAGATACCAACATAGGTAAAACAATTGTTACCCGTGCATTATTACAAGCTTTTAATCGTGATGGAGCAACGGCAGTAGGGTATAAACCTATAGCCACGGAAGGGTATGAAACAGAAGAAGGTATGCGTAATCGAGATGGTGTGATTCTACAAAAATCTTCTCCTGTTCCGCTTAAATATGAAGAAATTAACCCAGTTATCTGGAAAAACAGGTATTATGAAGGTAATCAGGTTGATTTCGAACAGATGAAAAAAGGATTAAATAATCTTAGTAATAAAGCAGATCGCGTTATTATTGAAGGTAACGGTGGCTGGCGTGTATTACTGGATGATGAAACTTTTTATTTTGATTGGGTGATTCGGGAAAAAATCCCTGTCATTTTAGTTGTTGGTATTCAGCCTGGTTGTGTAAATCACTCAATTTTAACCGCGCAGGCAATAATAAATGATGGATTGCAATTAGTAGGATGGGTAGCTAACAGAATTAATCCTGGTTTATCGCACTATACGAAAGTGATGGATAGGTTACGCCGTCACATTAATGCGCCACAGTTAGGTGAAATTCCTTATATTTTACGTCCAGAAGAAAAAGATCTATCCTGCTACCTAGAGATTTCCACTATCTTAAAACACGTTGGGGGAAATGAGAGTGGATTTGGTATATAGAACCAATACACATAAATAAATATCGTGATTGCGATCTGTAGTCGATTAATAAGCAAACCTCACTTTTTCGCAAGTGAGGTTTATTATCAATCTAAAATCTTAGTACGATATATACCCGTCATCTTTCAAGTTGCCTCTTTGTTGGCTGCACTCACTCACCCCGGTCTCATAGTTATCTATGCTCCCGGGGATTCGCTCCTTTGCCGTCGCGATGCATCTTGAAATCCATAGGGTATAAATAGGCTTGATCTCTATTTACCACAAACAGTCGTCATTTTTTTAACAAACCTTGGAATACCGTCTATTCCATTATATGCAGATATTTCCATGCATTTTTTGTTAACATTAATGATAAAGAAATCACCTTTAAATAGTGCGCCACTGTCATAGACTCTTGCGTTTCCAAAGATATAGGAGGTGTATTCGTCAAGAAAATGTGAATGCCCAACAAAAGCAGCCATAACATTGTACTGTTCAATCAATGATCTAAATCTCTCTTTTTCAGCATAACTGCTATTATCAATAAAATGGTCATACCCATCGTGAAAGTTTAAAACTACTGCTTTTCCTCTTGTTTGAGCAGATTTGAGATCGCTTTCCAACCAATCAAGGGATTTTGTAATATAAACGGTTGGGCTGATATAGTGGTCCAAATTGACACTATAGGTAGGATAGTTTTGCAATTGAACATAATGAATATCACCGAAATCCCATGAATAAGATAAACTGCCTTTCCATGCTTTATTGTCATAGTCATAGGAGAAA
This sequence comes from Photorhabdus bodei, assembly GCF_003287735.1. Taxonomy (GTDB): domain Bacteria; phylum Pseudomonadota; class Gammaproteobacteria; order Enterobacterales; family Enterobacteriaceae; genus Photorhabdus; species Photorhabdus kayaii. The sequence continues at coordinate 4,328 of NZ_NSCM01000051.1, forward strand.
TTATTCAATTTTTTACTATAACCACTTATTCTCTCTGCCATATCAAATACAGCGGATCTGGCGCAGGCATTACGACTGAAATCAAAGCCTTCGGGGTAAGTACAATCATTAACATTATTTGCATAATCATGATTTCCTAATCCCATAAATAGCGGGAATTTGATTTTTGATGTATATATCTCCTCAAGGCTTCTTCTGGTGCTAGCGCGTCCAAATTCAGTAAGATCACCATTAACGATGCCAAAAGCAAGATGATTGCGTTCATAAATATTATTGATACTGTTTGCTACTTTTCTATTTAATTCTTCCCACGGTTTTTTGTCGGCATTAGGATCGCCTTGTTCAGGATCTAAACGCCACGGCTGAGGATCTGACATCACGGCAATTTTATAATTGCTGTCTATGTTTTTTTCAGTGAGATAAATATCAATCTGTATGCCTAAAGAAGATGAGCTTTTAACTGTTTTCTCAAGTTTATAATTAGTTGATGCCTCGGAGAGATGGATATTGTGGTTCTGAACACCCCAATATGAAAGGTTCCAGTGAACATTTAGCTTATCTTCACCATTGGGTAAACGATAAATAATTTCGCCCTCGGTGCCACTAAAAATCTTACCTTTTGAGGCAAATGAATCGTGACTATATGCGGATATTGATGACGACGGTCTTTCAATCCAACTTCCCCAAAGTAAGTCTGTTTTTTCAGCCACTAATGAATGTGATGTATTATTATGCAAATAAATTTTTACATATTGCGCATTGCTGTTGCCATTAAAATTCTGGGCTTCTGTTTGATTTCCTGGGACAGCGCTACATCCTGATATGGCTAATGCTATAAAAAACACCACGACAAAGCGAATTTTCTTAGTGATAAGATCACCCATAACGTTTCCTATTTTAAATTTTCAATATGATGATATTCAGAAAATATTTATATTCCAAAACGTTATAATGTTAGATTTAATCATTTAAATTGTCAGTTTTAAAAAAGCTAATGGTTTATATAGGAAACTATATTAAGGCTATCATTCAGGTCAGCTTGTCAAGGGGCATTATTCGTGTGTTGTTCACATAAGATATACCCAATGGATTTCAAGATGCATCGCGACGGCAAAGGAGCGAATCCCCGGGAACACAGGTAACGATGTGACCGGGGTGAGCGAGCGCAGCCAACAAAGAGGTAACTTGAAAGATAACGGGTATAACGTGAAAAGGGGCCGAAGGCGTATAGCCTCGACCTCTATTCATCTCATCATTCATCAACGGTAAAATATTGGCGTAATATTTTCTCTGAACTTTGTGTATCTTCCTTCAGAAAGATAATGTGGGTTTATTTGGAGGTCAGATGAGCTTGAGATTGGCTTCCTTGCCGGGTATACACAATCTTTTTGGCATTATTTTCACAATGCCCAACGATTTTACCACCGGCTTGTTCAATGTGGTCATTAGCAACAATTTCCAATGTAAAGCCAGATTCCGGCACACCATTATTGATAATTTTCTGCGCAATTTGCTCTTTCACGCTTTCGCATGAAGCTTGTGCGGCAAGAGCAAATGGGGATAGGGTAAAGATCAATGCGCTAAATAAAAGCGCTTTCTTCATCTTCATTGTCATCACCTTATATTACGGTCTGATGGGCATACCTGTATTGCTGTCTAAACAACGTTCGGTATTGGGTTCCCAATAAGCATTGATATTGGTACTTTTCATACATGCATCACGAGCATCAATGGCTTTATCGAACTTGTCGAACTCTTTCTCAGCACGTTTATTAACTTTAGTGCGAAGATTCTTTGTTTCATCCCATTGTTCTTTACTTTGGCGGGCGGCTTCTTTATCGAGCACAGAATCTCCGCTGCCATTTACTGTGACGCAGGTACTTCCGGCGGTACAAGTTGCCGCCAATGCCGGCGTTTGCCATAACAATGGTATTGCCAGAGCGATAGCTGGCATTGCTTTTAATATCAAAGAATTATAAATATTCATCTTTTATCCTCTTGAATCCTCTTGAGAGTAGAGTGAATGGGGCCAATTTAGATAGCACAATAAGAAACTATCAGATAGATAAATTATAAGATAGCATTAAGATGTTCAACAAATTATCAAGAAGAGTGTCATTATTCATTTCTGTGTACACTAAGCCCGGCAAATGACTGGCAAACTGGCATCATTTCTAATGTATTAATGTTGACATGAGCAGGTAAATTAGCGACCCAAAAAACAGCTTCAGTGACATCTTCGGCGGTTAATGCCTGCGTGCCATCGTAGGTTTTATTCACTTTATCATTGTCGCCTTTAAAACGTACTAAAGAAAACTCAGTTCCACTCACTAAACCGGGTTCTATATCAGTGACTCGGATATTTTTTCCCTGCAAATCTGCTCGTAAGCCCAAACTAAACTGTTTGACGAAGGCTTTAGTTGCGCCATAAACATTTCCACCGGAATATGGCCAACTTGCAGCGGTAGAACCGATATTAATAATATGCCCATGATTTCTTTCTACCATTTCAGGCAGTAGAGCACGGGTCATATTGACGAGCCCTTTGACATTGGTATCAATCATTATTTCCCAATCATCCAGATTAGCCAGATGAGCGGGTTCTAATCCAAGCGCTAAACCGGCATTATTGACTAAAATATCGATATGGCGGAGTGATTCTGGTAATTGTTCTACAACCTGGTTGATAGCGGCCCGATCAGTGACATCAAGTTGAACAAAGTAAAAGTTATCACCCAGTTCAGCTTTTAATTTTTCTAACCGTTCTTTACGGCGTCCAGTCGCAATAACTTTAGAACCGTTTTGGATGAATTTTCTGGCAATTGATTCACCAAAACCTGAAGTTGCTCCTGTCACAAAAACGATCATACAAAACCCCTTGTTGACTCGTACTGTTTCTGTCATCAGTAAATGGGGTTCTGTATTTTTAGTCAAGAGATGATTGAAAAACTTTCAGTGATTTTCTTTTTATTCTTCAAGAATGATTTCTGGCAGAGGAAGTTGATCATTAATAATTGCATCCGCAATGCGGATTATATCTTCGTCCAATGCACGATCAGTGATCAAAGGAGGACTGATTTCGCGTACTGCATGGTAAAATTTAGCGGTTTCAGGCGCAATTTCACTAATATTGCCGCGAAGATGAATGGCCTGACAAACTACCAGAATTGTCATTGAAACAATATTACGTAATTTCTGCTCCATCTCTAAAACATCTTGAGCAGCATGGAGTCCTAAACTGACAATATCTTGATTGTATTGTTCTGTGGCGAGGGTATGAATACCTGATGCAGAACAATCATGGCGAATTGCAGCAACTAAAGCGGTTTGAGAAAGTTGGACGCCTTTAAAACCTTGATACATGCCGGGTGTCGGACTAAGTGAATTGGGTAATCCACGAGAGAAACGGTTATCCATCATAAGGGCCACAATGGCGTGAAGATGATTGGCAATTAAAGCAATATCCAGTTTTAATGCATCCATTGTTCGGGCGACATATTGCCCCATAAAATTCCCACCGTGTAGAACATCGCCATTTTCTGGATCTATCAATGGATTATCATTAGCTGAGATAACTTCCCGTTCCAATATTTCCCGAGCGGTAGCTAAAGATTCTGGCACTATACCTAATATTTGTGGTGCACAACGAATTGAATAAACTTCCTGTAAGGTATCATTTAGTTGGGTAACTTCTTGATGACGACAAGCTTTATTGGCTTGTTCTTTAACCCCGGATAATAAATTAACTTGAGTTGAACCTGCCAATAAATCACGCAATGCACTTGCCACCGCTTTTTGACCAGGATGATTTTTTACTTGTTGAATTCGGGCATCATAATGTTCATGAGATGCAAGTAATGCTTCAACAGCAAGGGCAATCGCAGAGATTGAGGCTTTAAATAGTTTTTCCAGTTTAATGACGGTAATTGCACTGATACCGGACATTACCCGTGTGCCGTTAATCAGAGCAAGACCTTCTTTTGCTTTTAACGATAATGGTGTCAATCCTGCGCGTTTAATTGCTTCAGCAGCGTCAATTTCTGCGCCCATATAATAAACTTTGCCGATACCACATAATGCGCGTGCAATATAAGATAAAGGGATTAAATCACCGCTTGCACCCACTGAGCCATAGCGAGGAACCAGAGGAACAATGTCATGATTAATATGATCAACAATTGTTTGAGCGACAATTGGTCTGGTTGCAGACCAACCTTTGCAAACAGAAAGTAACATAGTAAATTGTGACGCTTTAATACAAGGTTTGGACATATAGTCCCCAGTGCCAGCAGAAAGAAAAGTTAACAGATTTTGCTGATGCTCTGAGATCTTCTCAAATGGCACAACTAAATTGGCATTCCCTCCAAATCCTGTATTGATTCCATATATAACCTCTCCTGAATTTAATTTTTCCTCTAATTTTTCACGACTATGCGTCAAAAGCTCAGTGATCTCCGTTGATATTTCTACTTTTTTTTGTTTTATCGCAATGTCATAGATATCTTCCAAAGAGATAAGGCCATTTTTATTAATAATAATGGTTGGCTGAACATCTTTAGCTTTCATTTTAATCTCCATATATAAGAATGGTAATAATATTTTGAAGAAACGAACACTCCTAAGGATACAAATTAGTATAGATATAAAATATAAAAAATAGTCAATTTGAAATAAAATTAAAATAAATGGTTCGTAAAAATTAATTTACAAGTTTAATTGATGCGGTAATTGTAACAATGACAATTAATATATTTGCAATTTGCAATTATTTGTTTTTGTTATATGATAATAAATGGTCGGTAATATAAATTCCGTTGACATAAGTTTTAGTTTACCATTAACAATCAAACAAATAACAATTATTTGTTTTCCTAAGAATACAAACTAGAATGTAATTATGTTACCACATAAGTAAAGCAATTGGAGTGTTCATCGAAAAATAAACTGATATCTAGTCGAGGTGATTTATGTCAAAAATAATCCAGACAGATTCGCTTAGTGAACAGTCTTATCAGATAGATAATTTCAATCCATCAACTGAAACAATAAATTTTAGTTACACATCGGGAAGAACCGCATTACCAGTCTATAATAAATATGATACACGAAATAAACCTAAAGTTTTTGGTTATTATACAGATTGGTCGCAATATGACGGTAGATTACAAGGAAATCAAGATCCTATTCGTCGAGGTAGAGGAATAGATTTACAGCACCTTTTAGATAATCCTTTTGCTTATGATAAATTAGTTATTGGTTTCTGTGGAATATTAGGTGATGAGGGCGAAAAAAAGCAGCAAATTAAAGAGCAAGCGCCATTATTTGCCCGCTCCAATAATGGAGAAGTGACATTCACAGATGCTTGGGGAGATTGCCAATCTTATCAGAATTGTACTTATTCTGGTTGGCAAGATATCCAAATGCCAAGGGATTTTGATCAATCTAAAAGTATGGGCGTATTAGGTGGGTTGGCTAAAGTTCAACAAGCAGCAAAAGCTCAAGGCCACGATCTTATTATGTCATTTAGTGTTGGTGGTTGGACCATGAGTAATGGCTTTTATAATATGGTCAGAGACGAAACACTAAAATCCTATTTCTGTTCGAGTCTAGTTGATATATTCCAACGTTTCCCTATGTTTACTGAAATTGATATTGATTGGGAGTATCCGGGCGTTGCTGGAAATGAAGGTAACATGTATGCGCCAGACGATGGCGATTATTATGTTAGTTTAATTAAAGATTTAACTGCTGCTTTTAAAGAAGCAGGGCGTTCAGATATAAAAATAAGTATCGCTTGTTCGGCGGTACCAGAGAAAATGGAAAAATCAAAAATACCTGAATTACTGCAAGTTGGACTATATGGTATTAACGTTATGACCTATGATTTCTTTGGTACTCCGTGGGCTGAAAAGTTGTTACATCACACGAATCTCCGTAATTATCTTGGTGGTGAGAATAGTGTAGAAAAGGCGGTTGAATATTTATTGAGTCTTGGTGTACCTGCATCTGCCATCAATATTGGTTACACCGGTTATTCACGCAATGCCAGAAATACGGTTATTGATAGTTATTCTCCATTATCTGGCAGTTATGATCCTGGTTATGTCCCGAAAAAAGAACCGAAGATTACAACAACCGGTTCGTTTGAATCAGGAACCACGGAATGGTACGACACGATATATAATTATCTGGATTTGGAAGAAAAGAGGGGAAGAAATAATTTTGACTTATATACCGATGAAATAGCAGACGCGGATTATCTCTATAATAAGGATAGTCAGTTGTTTATTTCTCTTGATACCCCTCGTTCGGTTAAATCTAAAGCACAATATGTACTAGAAAAGAATCTGGGAGGAATATTTACATGGACCGCAGATCAAGATCGTGGTTTATTGGTCAATGCGGCTAGGGAAGGGCTTGGTTGTGAGTTAATCACGGAAAGAATAGATATGACACCATTTTACTTCAAGGGTGTTAATGTTGAGCCGGTTGATCCAGTTAATCCAGATACAGGGAGTGATTACCCTGTCTGGGATGCGAATAGGGCATATAAGGCCGGCGATAGAGTGAGTTGGAACAATCAAAATTGGGAAGCTAAATGGTGGAATAGAGGCACCGAGCCAGACGGTGCAGGAACATCTGATGCTTATCCTTGGGTAAAAATTGCATAATTAATTAAGCCAAGCCACCAGTATGATATATACTGGTGGCGGATCTTTTTTATCTTCATCTCATTCTTATCGTTGTAACCAGTATATCTAGAGTAATGGTATGGAATTAGCTCAGGTATGACAATTTACTCGGAATATTAATGTCGGTATTGATAACTTTGAGATGTATTTTTTCTTATACTCAAATGCCGTTGTTTTAATGGTGGTATTGAAAAATGTTCTACAGCATTCTGGGCGCTACGCAATGAAATTCCAACAATCTCATTAGCATATACGCGCATTTGTTGCTCATAATCTGAAATTGCCTTGATTAATTCTTCTTGACCTGACGCCACATGAGTAAGCTTTTGCGTGAGCAAAAGTGCGTCTCGCAGCGCTGTATTCGCTCCTGAGCCTGTCATTGGCGTCATGTTGTGAATAGCATCCCCAAGTAATGTGACGGTGCTGGATTTCCAGGGTAGAAGATGGGGCATGCTGCGTAAATGTAGCGGAGATATGTTTTCCATATCACTTTGTTTAATCAGAATATGTAGGTTTGGGTCCCATGAAATCATACGGGCTCGGACTAGATCGCAGAGGGCTTCAGCGGAAAAATTGGTGATGTTATCAGGCAGACTATCTGTTGCTGCTACGTAAACCCATACTATAAAATTATCTATTTCTGCCAAGGCGGATTCTACATGGATATTAACTGGAGCGCGCCACATGGAAATGAACAACCAGTCGGGGCTTTTAGGTACGATACTATTGGGTGTACCATCCCGGAAATTTTGGGGTAGCAAAGCTGTGAGAGCCGGGGTAAGACGCGCACGACCAATGATTATACTAACACCAACATCGAATCTTTCGATAGAAGGAAGGTACTGCTTACGTACTTTTGAATTGCTTCCGTCTGCACCGACAAGGATATCAACATTTTCGTGACTGCCATCGGCAAAGAAAATTTTAATACCACCGTTTTCAATATGTTCATAATGAACGAATATTTTGTTCCATTGAATTGTATTTGAAAGCCCTTGGCTTAATATATCTCTAAGTTCAGTTCTACTTATTGACAGGCGCTGCTCGGAAATGATCTGCCCGTTCATAAGACCGCCTTGAACAGCAAGAAGACGTAGACGTTCATTATAAAACCGTGATTGTCCGCCAATATATCTTGATGCCTCCTCAAAGGTTAGCCAGTTTTCATCCGGGAGGCATTCTTGCAGTGCCTGCTTACCGAATGTATTAATATGAATTCCATAACCGGGAAGTATGGATGATGCAGCAGAGTTTCGTTCATATACCGTCACTTTGATTCCATTTTTACGTAATCCATGTGCTAAACATGTACCACCAATCCCCGCCCCAATAATACCGACGTGCATAATATTTCTCCTGTTATATACCCGTTATCTTTCAAGTTGCCTCTTTGTTGGCTGCATTCACCTCAGTGACATAGTTACCAATGCTCCCGGGGATTCGCTTCCTTGCCGTCGCGATGCATTTTGAAATCCATAGGGTATAGATATGAGCGATTCTGGCTAAATCGTGGTGATTATATCTAATCACAGCCATGACTTTTTTATAGTATTTAAAATAAAAATATACTGTACATAGAAATAGAGCAAGAAAGCTTGGGGTTTTATTTCTAAAAATATTTGGTAAAAAAGTTATGTGTCTGTTTATTAAATGATATTTAATTAAAAATTGATCGCTTAAATTGTTAAAGTGAATTTTTAATGTTTATATTTTATATTTTATATTTTTTCATAAAATTAATACTTTATAGTGATATGTGTTAACCTAACTTCGTGTTTGTTTTACGTATTCAAGATAACATGACAGTAAATGATGTTTGTGTGAATAAATTAATATTCATCTTGTTTCGATCTTCAACTATTTAAGATGTTTATTAATATGAAATTATTTCCATTCTAATTGAATTTAATATGTTTTTCTCCCAATTATGAAATATTTTATTACTCGTTGTCATGAATTTTATGAGGGTGACTTCTATACTATTATTTGTAATCTATTATTCGTGATCATGGGCTATTACTACTGATTTGTCATTTTGTTCGGAGAAATAAATATGAGTAATCAGGACGTCAAAGCGATGTATAACCGATATCCATATCCTAGTTCCGCCATTGGAGACAATCTTATTTATGATATGGCCACGGTGATAGGGCTTATACCCGTCATCTTTCAAGTTGCTTCTTTGTTGGCTGCACTCACTCACCCCGGTCACATAGTTATCTATGCTCCCGGGGATTCGTTCCCTTGCCGTCGCGATGCATCTTGAAATCCATTGGGTATATATTTAAGCCGGATTATTTAACGGGAAAATATGTGCTCGATGATGAATATTTTCTTCAATATCGAGATTTGCTTTTAGATGAACAGTTAAGTCAACTGTTTGATGCCCTTGATTATAACCAGAAAGTGCGTGTTATCGAGCTCTTATGGAAGCCAACCGGCATATCTTCAATTGGGTTTAAATCTGAAAATGCCCAGTCTTTTGTCAATGATTGGTTAAGAGGGGGAGGGGAGGAATAACGGTTATTCTCGGACGGTAGATTAAACTTTCGTAAAATGAGTACCAAGCCAGAAACGCCAGCTTTCTAGTTTCTGGCTATATTTTGCATTGATGAATTCGAGTTAATCGTAATATTCCGGTGCCTTACGGAATGTTGGCCAGGCATCAGGATCGTGCCCCGTTACCACGATTGCATTCGTACGTTTGGCTAGATGTCGCAGTTTTTGCACCGAACGTACGGTTTCAGTGGTAGAGGTGAGAAACCCAGGCAATGCACGTTCTTCCCAGTGATCGAGAGTATAAGCGGCATCAATCGTTAACAGCAGGTTACCACTGTTCGGCAGGGTCACCAGTAGTGATTGATGTCCTGGTGAATGTCCCGGAGTAAATACCGTTTTTAATGTGCCATCTCCGTAAACATCAAACATGTCATTGCGTTCCCCATCGAGAAACTCCCATTTCAAACCAGGACGATCAAAATCCTTGCGGATATAACCGCCAGTGGAAAACCAATCCGGTGTGTAGGCGTATTCATACTCACGTCGCTGTACGATATGTGTCGCGTTAGGGAAACGTCCTATTGCGCCAGTATGATCGAGATGAAGATGGGATTGCACCACATAGCGGATATCTGCGGGATCAATACCCAACTTTTTCACTTGAGCGACACAACCTTCATCTTCACGCATCACCGGCCAGTAAGCTTTGGTGATAGTTCCCCAGTAGCCTTTGGGGTCAGTTGCGGCTTCAGCTGCATTGCCGCCGTCAATTAGCGTATGACCGTTAGGATGAGTGAGTAAGAAAAATGGAATTGGAATTTCATAATCGGCACCGTTGCCTTGATTCATCTTGATGTAGTGAACCTTACATTTGATGGTTCCGGTTTGCAGCATATACAGGCGAATGTCTGACATAATGTTAACCTTTTGATTGGATTATTCATGTAGGTAAGGCCGGATCGTGGAGGATGTTAGCATATGTCACTCTTTGCGTTGAGCAGATTTTATCGACATCAAGTTCTGTATGAGGAGGTCTGTGGGGATAATCTTTGGGGGGATTAGAATTATGTAGATTAAAAGTGATTCAGAATAATCCATAGACCGTAATCACCCTTTTAACTCATTCGTGAAAAGGGTGATAAGACGTTATAGATTATGAATTTCATCGTGCTTCAATGTTATTTCTAAGGGGCTTTAAGCTGGAATAATCGAATGTTCTAATTTCCTCATTAAAGCCGGTCACTTGTTCAGAAATAAGCTTTGTAATTGAAGAAGGCCCTTGTCCCATCGCTTTTTTCATTAAGATCCTATAGGGCAGAAGGCTTGCTCTATCGGCAGAAGAGGGATTTTTACATTTGTAAATCACTTGCTTCCCACGTTTTTCACGTTCATACCCAAAATTAAGAAGACCTAATATCTCTCTTGCGGTAACGATATGGTAGCCCTGTTCGTGATTCCATAAATTAGACGGTGCTTCGGCCGACATTAAATGAAAATCTGCATGTCTATGAATACCACCAAGTACCCAACAATCATTTATCACATCGGTCCATTTATCCACCATTAATATATTTCCCTGGGCGTTTGGGTTCCATGAATTCTCTCTTTTTTCTCGGCCAAGTCCGAGTGGCTTAAGCAATTTTTCCTGCTGAACATCGCTAACTCGACCAATTAGCATCGGCCCATTTGCTGAAAGGGCTTTACGATAGACTAACCAACAATACTCGGTTAGATCGTTAAGATAATTCTTGCGTCTTCGGTTGTTAGGGAACTGATAGGAAAGATTTTCATGAACAACATCCTCATCTTGTTCCCATAAGAATGGATTGACCTTTTTTTTGTAATCTAGCGACTCTAGATCTCGCCTTAATGTCAACATTGCATATGTCATATCTTATACCCCAACCATTTATACCCGTCATCTTTCAAGTTGCCTCTTTGTTGGCTGCACTCGCTCACCCCGGTCACATAGTTTGCTATGCTCCCGGGGATTCACTCCCTTGCCATCGCGATGCATCTTGAAATCCATAGGGTATATAATAAAAAAGTTATATCAAACAGTCCTAATTTTTATAGCAGTAGTTTATGAATTAGTCCAATTTGGCGATAATAACTTCAATTTACTGATTGAGGTATAGCTCGCTTCCATTGGCACCGGGGCATTTGGCGCGTCACTGGAGCCTTCCAATGTAATCATAACCCCGTGTTTTTTAATCCGCTAAATCGGCGTAACCTCTAACACCAAATTTTGATTTGGCTGATTTCACCGCATCTAAAACCGCAGCAGCCATGACTTCGGCAGCAAGAATACCAACAGTATTCACCGATGAATCCACACCACCTGTTGCCGCCGCAAAAATAGTATCCCCGTCACTCATGGTATGAACAGGGTATATCGTTCTCGCAAGACCATCATGAGCCATCTGGGCAACTTTTTTCATCTGGCTTTTATTCATATTGGCGTTACAACAAATTATGCCAATAGTCGTATTTGCCCCTTGAATGAAATTATTATCTTTATTATTTTTTATAATGTAGGGAATAAGATCGATAAGATGACCATTTTTATCACATGCACCTACAATGGTTTTACCATTTTTAGGGTCTCTGATTTCACCAACAGCATTTACAACAACCATTGCGCCAATTGTCAGCCCGCCAGGTAATTTAACCGATGCGGTCCCGAGACCACCTTTCATGGCTTTGCCAAAACCGGCCATCTTACCTATAGTGGCCCCAGCGCCGGCACCAATATTTCCCGATGGAAAAGGGTTTACAGAAGCATTTTGTGCCGCAAGGTAGCCCATTTCAGCGTCAGGACGAACAGCAGGATCACCAAAATTTAGATCAAAAATTATTGCGGCAGGAACGATAGGGACGATAGCGACACCGGTATCAAAACCTTTTTTTCTTTCTTCAAGATAGCGCATTACGCCAGAGGCGGAATCTAATCCAAAAGCACTCCCTCCACTTAGCACCACTGCATTGACTTTCTGAACAGTGTTAATGGGATCTAAAAGCTCAGTTTCCCTTGTCCCCGGTGCGGAACCTCTGACATCAACGCCACAAACAGCTCCGTCGTCGAAGATAATGATGCTACAACCGGTTTGCTCCAATTTATCTTCAGCATGCCCAACCTTAACACCCGGTACATCCAAAATGGTTCCATTTGTCTTATACATAAATATGTCCACACCTTGATTTTTAAAGTAATACATTACAAGTTTTAATGTTTATCGAGATGAATCATAGCAAAGGGTGACTAAACAAACTTTTCCGTGTCTCCTGCTGCCAGCGTTTCAAGACGGGTAGGTGATAGTGGAATGCGAGGGGATGGTATTGCCCAATGTTTGATATCGTGGAGAATGGCAGAACAGATTTTTCCCTGACAAGCTCCCATGCCACACCGTGTTGCCATTTTTGCGCTATTCCAATCTTGAAATGGTTCAAGTTCGTTTAAACTTACGTCTTCACAACGACAGATCAAGGTATCGGGGGGAAGTGCCTGTGTGATCTCTCTATTTAATTTAAACGTTTGTGCTATTGCTGTGGCAAAACACCGCCATTTTCTTCGTTTCTGTTGCCATTTTTCAGCTAGTGCGTATTTACCACTCGCTGCAAACCCGGCAATAAATCCTTCACAAAGTGCAAGCTCACTGCCGCCAATACCTGTGCATTCTCCCGCTGCATATACACCAGGTATAGTAGTCTGTTGCCACGCATCTACTTGGATATTTCCTTGTTCGTCCAGCAAGCAACCAAGCAATTGTGCCAATTCCGTATTGGGTCTTAAACCAAAACCACAAGCTAAACGCGTACAGGATAATTTCTGCTTCTTCCCTTTATTACTGATATACACTCCAGTTAACCTGCCTTCTACCGAGGTTTCCACGCCTAACACCATACTGTTTTTGTAATAATTTTTAAGTGGCATGAGCATGATGGCTTGATGCAACTTGTTAGGCCAGCGGAGCAGTCGCAAGCCAAATGAAAATAAGCGGTGTAAAGGCGCCTGTTCAATGATACCGACCACGTTCCCTCCTGCTTTTTTTACCGTTTCGGCAACCGCGAGTAAAAGGGGACCGCTACCTGCAATAACAACACGCTCACCAATCATGGGGAGACCACTTTTTATCAACGCCTGTAATCCGCCTGCGCCCGTGACACCCGGTAATGTCCATCCAGGAAAGGGAAGTAATTTTTCTTTGGCTCCGGTACAAAGAATGATGCGTTGGTAGTGAACTATTCGGTGCCGACTTGCCGTTTCAACAATCACACATTGGCTGTCTACTGCAATTACTTTACAACTGGGTAAATAGATCAAGGCATCTTCTGATATTACCGATAAATAACGTTTCGCCATCGGTGGCAATGTATGAAATGGCCCTTGACGCCAAATTTGTCCGCCTGCTTTGGGATTGTCATCAATCAGGATAACGGATTGTTGCCCTTGTATGGCAGCCTGCGCAGTAGCCAATCCTGCCGGTCCTGCGCCAACAACCAGCACATTACAGCGTAATACTGTAGAAGAAGATGATGTTGCCATGTTCAGATCCTCTCGACTTTCATACCCATTTCACAAACTGTCTGGCACGCTACACAGCGGCGACCATTGATCATCAAACGGCACTCCTGACAGATCCCCATACCACAAAAAGGTACTCTCAGTTGATGTGATACAGATATACGGCAATGCTCATCACCGGTATAAGCTAGCGCCGCCGCTACAGTAATCCCCGTAGGCACGGTGATCAGTTCGCCATCAATAAACAGAGCAATAAATGGTGGTTTGTTGAGTGTCATAGCAACCTCTGACAGGCCATATCAGTAAAACGTGCAGGTTGGTAAGGCAGTGGATCAATCTCTGTTTTTCTGTTCAGCATCAATGCAGAGATGATTTTGGCACTGCCCGGTGCGGTCGTCACACCTAATCCTTCATGGCCCACAGCCAGCCATAGCCATTCGTAATCAGGATGTTGCCCTAATAGCGGCAAGCCATCTGGAGTCGCAGCACGAAAGCCAGACCAACAACGTAAAATATTCATCTGATCAAGTTGAGGTAAAAAATAAAGTGCGCGCTGGAGCATAGAGCGGAGTAGGGAGAGATCAATAGTGTGTTGTTCGTTATGGAACTGGCGTGAAGAGCCAATTACAAGCTGACCGGTAGGGCGGGCCTGAACATTGAAAGCGATTGACGTACCATCCAAGGTATGTGTACTGGCGCTATACCCTAATTCCACCAGTTGATGTGTGATACAGGTAGGATAACGATCGGTAATCGCCAGTTGCCCTTTTTTAGGGACAATCGGTAATTCAGGTAACAGATGTGTGCTCCATAGCCCATTTGCTAGCAATATTCTCGGCGCGCAATATTTCTTTCCATCACGCAGCACAACGGTCTGAGGCTCTAAGGCGTGCACTTGTCCTGTAATAAACTGAATCTTTTGATTACAGCTAGCAAAAAACCAGTGTACGACATTTGGTGCATAGACAATCCCATCCGCAGGAACAGACAAACCACCGGCAATCCCACTCCTCACCATCGGTTCCATCTGATGAATTTGTGTCGCTGTCATCGGAATATTTTCGATTTCATAGGAGGTAAGACGTGCGCTTTTTTCCTCAGCCAGTTCCATTTCGTCCTCTGCATCCGCCAGCCAAAGTGTGCCGCATCTACGCCATGCACAATTTTTTGGCATATGTGGGGTGAATGTTCGCCATATATCTAATGAGTAACTACTCAGTGCCAGTTCCGCAGGATTATCGTCCATACACACGAGATGCCCCATCCCTGCCTGTGTTGCCCCTTTACCACCATCATCAATTACAGCAACTCTCAAACCATCTTGTACCAACTGATAAGCACATGCTGCTCCAATGATGCCAGCACCAACGATAATGACATCCGATATTTGGGAGGAGGTCATACATTGATTCCCCAGACAAAAGGATCGTTCTTGGCAATGATTAACTTGTTATCACCGTAAACATGCGCTGTTCCCCGGATCACTGGGGCAATTTTTTGACCAACCCACTGATATTGGGCTTCAAAAACACTTCCAATAATGCTGGATTGGCGCCAAATTTCACCCGGCTGCAATTTTCCATCCGCCGCCAGGCAGGCTAATTTAGCACTTGTTCCAGTGCCACACGGTGAACGGTCATAGGCTTTCCCCGGACATAACACAAAATTACGACTATCTGTATCGTTATCAGGAGCGAACAATTCAATATGGTCGATACACTCACCGTTTTCACCGGTTATCCCCGCTTGTTCCAGTGCCTGCCTAACTGCCCAACTGTATTGCGTAAGTTCATCGATATGGTTAGGGGTTAGACACAGGTTATGTTGACCGATCAGGAAAAACCAATTTCCTCCCCAGGCAATATCTCCATTAACATCACCCACACCAGGCACGTTCACGGTGACATTTTGCTGATAACGATAAGAGGGAACATTATAAACAGACACTGTTTCATCCTTATGGAGCACTGCCTCTACAATCCCAACAGGGGTCTCAATTTTATACTTGCTAGGGTTCAACCAACCCAGATGATAGAGCGAAGCAATAAGGCCCATAGTGCCGTGGCCGCACATGCCTAAATATCCCGCGTTATTAAAGAAGATCACCCCCATATCGGCGTCAGGTACAGTAGACGGACATAAAAGTGCACCGACCAACATATCATTCCCTTTTGGTTCAAGAATGAGAGCCTTACGCCAGTGATCAAATTCGGCTTCAAAGCGTTGACGCTGTTTGGCAACGGTTCCTTTGCCAAGAGATGGAAATCCCTCGATTACTGTACGGGTGGGTTCTCCACCTGTATGTGAATCAATGACGCGAACCATCTGATAATCATGCTTATCTGCCATAAAGCCACCCAATTAACGTATTTTTAATAAATGGTGGCGTAGTATTTCGTTTGTCGCTTGATGAATTTCATACTGCAATATGCTGAAATCAGCACAATGAAAAAATCACTGAATTATCAGTGAGACATTCCAATAAGATAATGAAATGAAAAATTATAAATAAACCTGATAAGGATTATTTCTGTTTTTACCAGAAAAATTTGTAAATTGATCTATAAAATCAAATAGGTAAATAAAGGAAGGCGGAATAACTTTCTGTGACAATTATCACATGAACACAAAATAGCTCTTTTTAATATAGCCAAACACGAGTCAAAAATCCCATTTTAATGGTAATAGATTGGAGATATCGATGATGAATATATACCAGAACAATGAAAAAAACGGCATTGGCACAAATGGTTATGATGTTTGCAATGTTGAGTTTTTATCGGCGCTTTGTAGTGGATTAGTTAATCACAAACCCAGTAACCTGCAAGATATTCTCAATGCGGTTGCCTTAATTACACCATTGCTAAATGCGATTCCCAGCGTGGTTTTCTTTATCAAAGATATCAAAGCACGTTATCTAATTGCGAACCTTACGCTAGCCACACGCTGCGGATTTAAGTCGATCTCTTCGCTACTCGGTAAAACCTCTTCCGAAATCTTTCCTGCTCAGATGGGCAGTTGTTACACCGAACAGGATTTACGTGTGTTGCATCAAGGGGTAATTATCCAAAACCAACTGGAGCTCCATTTTTATCATGGACGCAAGGCAGGTTGGTGCATGACATATAAATTGCCATTGTATAATCAACATAATCAAGTTATTGGTATGGCAGGAATTTCTCATGATTTGATGGAAGTTAAGGAAAATCACCCTGTGTACCAAAAGTTGGCTATCGTTGATGATTATATTCGTGAAAATTTTGATCGAACAATTCGCCTCGAAGAGCTAACTCATTTAACACGTCTCTCGGTTGCTCAATTGGAACGTTACTGTAAACGCATCTTTCACCTGACACCTCGGCAGATGATCCACAAAATCAGAATTGAAAAAGCTTCGGAATTGCTGGCTACGAAATTACCTATTACAGATGTTGCCTTGCAATGTGGTTATACGGATCACAGTGCGTTTACTCGGCAATTTAAGGCGTCAACTGGACTCACTCCCAGTGATTTTCGTCAGTCAATAGGGCTGGAGTAATTTACTGTTTTACTAATACTTTCGTTCTTTCGTGATCCAATTTTTTGTACGACATCGGGTTAATTAATCATATATTTGAGAAGCTGGTCTTTTTACCTGTCATTAGGAACTATCGACTCCATCAAAGCCTCTCAGCTTTAAGTTTGCCATTCCTATTATGCTGATTTCGTCATTGTTTACTGTGAAAAGTGACAAGCTTCTCAGTAGTGAAATCGCCATCATTCCACTAAAACCAACAAATCACATTTTATTAACAAAATAAAAACAATTTGCATTTTAAATATCAAGTAAATCAATGACGATTAAAGGATAGGGCTATGAGTAAGAGAAAGGTTAGCTGGCAGGGGGTTTTCCCGGCAGTGACGACACAATTTAACCCCGATTTTTCCATTAATTTGGCCGCCACACAGAAGGTAATGACGAACTTGATTAAAGATGGGGTTTCCGGTTTAGTCGTCAATGGCTCTGTGGGGGAAAACACATCTCTGTCTATGAAGGAGAAGCGTGCTATCGTTGAACTCGCAGTAGATGTTGCTGGTGGGCAAGTTCCCGTTCTTTCGGGTATCGCAGAATTGACAACCGATAATGCGTGCAAAATGGTTTCTGAATGCCGACAGGCAGGGGCTGATGGGGTGATGATCATGCCACCTCTGGTTTATACTCCAACACCGAAAGAAAACAGGGAGTATTTCCGTACAATTTCGGCCTCTACCGATTTACCCGTCATGCTATATAACAACCCTCTGCTGTATAAAAATGATATTACGCCGAAAATTCTGACCTCTCTGGCCGATTGCGAAAATATCGTTGCATTTAAAGATTCATCAGGCAATACCCGGCCTTTTAGTGATATTCCCAACGAAGCAGGCGATCGCTTTATTCTTTTTGCCGGTTTGGATGACGTCGTTTTAGAGTCAGTCGCAGTGGGCGCGGAAGGTTGGATTTCAGGTATGTCGAATGCCTTTCCACGGGAAGGAGAGACTTTATTCCGTCTGGCTAAACAGAAACGTTATGAAGAAGCTCGGGAATTATATCGCTGGTTTATGCCTCTGTTGCATTTGGATTTCCGCCCTGATTTGGTGCAATGCATCAAACTGTGTGAAGAAATGGTTGGCCGTGGTAGTGCCATTACCCGCCCACCGCGTTTACCACTCGAAGGGGAAACATTGGTTGAAGTACGCGCCATTGTAGAAAAAGCTCTCGCTAATCGTCCTTCATTGCCTGATGTAGGTCTCTGAATTGGGCTGTAACTTGTTTCTGATACCCTGGGAGGAATCGTTATGTTGGTACATTCAGGTATGCAGTTTATTGGGGGTCGCAGGCAAGCAGAGGGAGAACGCTGTTTGCACAGCCGGCGAGCGGTGGATAACTCACCAATAGGTTATGCGTTTTATCAGGCTACACGACATGAGGTCGATCTCGCCGCCCAAGCAGCCGCCAATGCATTTACCCGTTATAGCCAAACATCGTTAGAAGAACGTGCTGTTTTTTTAGATAAAATTGCCGATGAAATTGATGCTCTCAGTGATGACTTCATTACCCTTGTATCAGAAGAAACGGCTCTGCCCCCAGCTCGACTGCAAGGTGAACGGTCGAGAACGAGCGGGCAAATGAGGCTGTTTGCCACGCTGTTACGCCGTGGTGATATTCATGCTGCCCGTATTGATACTGCGCAACCTGAGAGAAAACCGCTTCCCAGAGTTGATATTCGCCAGTGCCATATTCCTCTAGGTCCTATTGCGGTTTTTGGCGCCAGTAATTTCCCTTTGGCTTTTTCAACTGCTGGTGGTGACACGGCGTCAGCATTAGCTGCGGGCTGTACCGTTGTTTTTAAAGCACATAGTGGCCATATGGCAACCGCTGAAGTCATAGCAGAAGCGATAGAACGAGCTATTATCGCCACACAAATGCCCGCAGGTGTATTCAATATGATTTATGGCAATAGCGTGGGGGCAGATCTCGTCAAACACCCCATTATTCAAGCCGTTGGTTTTACCGGCTCGCTCGCTGGTGGGCGTGCACTGTTCGATATGGCGATGCAGCGACCACAACCTATTCCGGTTTTTGCTGAAATGTCGAGTATCAACCCGGTCATTGTGCTGCCAAGCGCCTTAGCACAGCGAGGAAAACAGATCGCCCAAGAATTGGCGAATTCATTCACATTAGGTAGCGGGCAGTTTTGTACCAAGCCAGGAATAATCTTGGGTATTCGTTCACCAGAATTTGATCAATTTATTACTCACTTGACGCAGGAGATCACGTTTCGCCCGGCACAGTCCATGCTAAACCAAGGCACATTACTCAACTACCAAAAAGGTATTCATCAATTGGATGATGAACCTTTAATGACCCAGTTAGCCATTGGCGAACATCATGAAAATCAGGCAAGTGCGATGTTGTATCACGCAGATATTGCTTTGTTGTTGAATAAAAATGCCCTGTTACAAGAGGAGGTTTTTGGTCCTGTTGCTATTGTGGTTGAAGTCGAAAGCCAATATCAGCTTTTACACGCAATTGACTGTTTGCAGGGGCAGCTTACCGCTACCTTGATTGGTGAGCACGATGAATTAGCGAATGCACACGAGCTCAGTCAACGATTACAAAACATTGCGGGCAGGGTGGTTGTCAATGGTTACCCAACAGGCGTTGAAGTCTGTGATGCCGTGGTTCATGGCGGGCCTTACCCGGCGACTTCAGATGCAAGAGGGACTTCAGTTGGCACACTGGCAATCTGGCGTTTTCTGCGCCCGGTCTGTTTCCAAAACTATCCCAAATCCTTACTTCCACCCGCACTGCAAGACCATAATCCGTTAAATATTTCTCGATTAATCAATGGGGTGATGAGTAGGAAAGTATTGTAAAACGCGCAGTTACTCCACGTTGACGTATATCAAATAAGAAACAGAAAAGGGCGAATAATTATGGCGCTATACGAAGCCTCTTCACGGCCAAAATCCGGTTCAGGGCAGGGTAAATTTAAGAAACAGTTAACACTCACGGATTTAACCTTCATTGGATTAGGGGCTATTTTTGGCTCTGGCTGGTTATTTGCGGCCAGTCATGTGTCTGTTATTGCGGGACCTGCAGGGATTTTTTCTTGGGTAATTGGCGGTATCGCCGTGCTCTTACTTGGTATTGTTTATTGCGAACTGGGGGCGGCACTGCCTAAATCAGGTGGCATTATCCGTTATCCGGTGTTTTCTCACGGTGAACTCATGGGGTATTTAATGGGTTCCATCACCTTGATTGCGTTTTCCAGCTTAATAGCCATCGAAGTCGTCGCCGCTCGACAGTATGCGGCGGCGTGGTTTCCATTTCTGAGTCAACCGGGTTCTGGTGATCCGACACTGACAGGCTGGCTGGTTCAATTTATTTTATTAGCATTTTTCTTTTATCTTAATTACAACAGCGTGAAAACCTTTGCGAAATCCAACAATATTATTAGTATTTTCAAGTTTATCGTTCCGCTGCTCGTCATTATTGTCCTGTTTAATTATTTCAATCCGAGTAATCTGCAAGTTCACGGATTTTCTCCTTTTGGGGTATCGGGTGTTGAAGCCGCGGTTTCAACAGGGGGCATTATCTTTGCTTATCTTGGTCTAACGCCCATTATTTCTGTCGCTGGTGAAGTGGAAAAACCCCAAAAGACAATTCCTATTGCTCTTATTCTCTCTATTTCACTGTCTACGGTTATTTATGTTTTATTACAGTTAGCTTTCCTTGGCGGGATACCCTCTGATTTACTTTTCGGTGGCTGGAATAACATTGGGCGATATTTTTCATTGCCGTTTCGTGATATAGCCTTAATCCTCGGTGTGGGGTGGCTCGCTTTTTTGGTGGTATGTGATGCGGTGATCTCTCCAAGCGGTACCGGGAATATTTATATGAATGCCACTCCCCGTGTAGTTTATGGTTGGGCAAAAAGTGGGACGTTATTTAATGTGTTTACCCATGTTGATGAAAAATCGGGGATACCACGTCCTGCACTTTGGTTGACGTTTATTCTTTCTGTTTTCTGGACATTGCCTTTTCCTTCATGGGAAAAACTCATCAGTGTTGTTTCTGCGGCGTTAATTTTGAGCTACGCATTAGCGCCAGTAACCGCTTCTGCCTTACGCCGTAATGCCAGGGAGATAAAACGTCCTTTTTATGTTAAATGGTTTGCGCTCGTTGGCCCGCTTTCTTTTATTATTTCCGCTTTCATTGTTTACTGGTCTGGTTGGAAAACCGTTTCCTGGTTGCTCGGATTACAAATTGTCTTGTTCTTTATCTACTTGTTATTCAAAAATAAAGTTCCTATAGGCAAAGTGAGTTTGCGCCAACAAATAACCTCGGCCCTGTGGTTGATTAGTTTTTACAGTGCCATGATCATTCTATCCTATTTAGGAACGTTTGGCGGTAAAGGCATTATTCCCGCACCTTGGGATATTGTTGCGGTAGCAGTGATCTCTCTAATCGCCTTCTATTGGGGAACTTTTAGTGCTTTACCCAATGCTATTTTACCAACGGAAGATGAGGATTAGTGCTGATGGAAACTCATTGAGGCATGGACATCCTTGTCCACATTGATGCCGATAGATTTAAGTTACAAAAACGGAGATGAGCATAGATTCATTCTAGCCAGAACATCCTCATATTCTGAAAAATCAATCACTTTCTGCAATGCTTGTTGCTTCAGGGACCTCAATTAATTTTCCTGACCTCACATCATATATGTACCCATATATAGAGATATTTGCGGGGACAAGAGGGTGGGTACGAATACGATGAATATCTTCAACTACGCTATCAACTTGATTGTTAATGGTAAGCCATTTGATATATTTTCCCTCAGATGATCCTGTACCGTTGCCGACATCTTTAAATCCCTCTTCCGTCATTATCGCGCTTTCCAGGCTGCTTTCTAGTAGATCGCCCATGATATTGTCTGTAAAAAGTTCCATCCCACAATTAGTATGGTGAATTACAAACCACTCTTTTGTTCCAAAAAGTTTATAGGAAATGATAAGTGAGCGAATAGCATCATCGCTGGCCCTTCCGCCTGCATTACGAATAATATGAGCGTCACCTTCAGATAAACCTGCAAATTTTGCTGGATCTAACCTAGCATCCATACACGTCAATATGGCAAATCGTCTGACAGCAGGTAAACCAAGGTTTTTTTTATCACCAAAAGTTGCTGCATATGCAATATTAGCGTCACTTATTTCTTTGATAACACGGCTCATTCTTCCTCCCTTCATATTTTCTGATTTAATAAATTATGATATAAAACAAAGATATATAGAAAAATCAACTTCTTAATAAAGCTAGGGTATCCATCTAGATAAATGAATATGAGGCTGAAAACACAAATACATAAAAAAAATTTATGAAAGCATATATACTCGTATCCTTTGTACTGGTCAAGTAAATCGTCTGTATGCACTATGCACAAGGATCCCATATGCGGCTATCTATTCGAACTTTATCAGCTTTTACATCTTTTGCTTTCCTCATTGCTCCGTTTTTCACTCAAGCACATAGCAGCAATACTGCTGGTATTAAAGTTGAAAAATTGCTTGAGACTGAAAAATCTTGGGATGGCGTGCCTTATCAGGGATACCCTAAAGGCACTCCTCAGCTTTCAGTTCTCAAAATTACTATTGCTCCAAATACCAGCCTTGCCTGGCATGAGCACCCGATACCTAATGTAGCTTACGTGTTGGACGGGGTGTTAACGGCAGAGAAAAAATCCAGTGGCGAAAAACGCCTTATAAAGGCGGGAGAGGTGGTACCGGAGATGGTTGACAGCATTCATCGCGGTTACACAGGTAAAGAGGGTGCTACTCTCGTGGTCTTCTACGCGGGACAAAAAGGGATCCCTCTTTCTAAACCTGTTGAGTAAAAATCACTCAGGTAGGTTTTCCATTTTTTTCGATATATTCACGCATAGCTAGCGGGCGGTGTACAAACATAGTCCGTTGGCGATCATTATTATGCCTTGCTATAATTGTATTACTCAGTAATACATGAAGAGACGAATTTTATGGCACGAGTAACTAGTGTTACCCTTGGTGAGCACTTCAACGGGTTCGTTGGTGATATGATCCAATCTGGTCGTTATGGCAACACATCCGAAGTTGTCCGCGATGCTTTGCGCCTGATGGAGGCTCGTGAGCAGCGTATTCAGAATGTTCGTGAAATGGTGCTGGCTGGTCTGAATTCCTCTGTCAGCAAAAACAGCATGGATGATATTTTTGTAATGGCAGCGAAGGACTTAAATGTATAAGTTCTCCGAGTTGGCTGATGAAGACATATTTCATATTGCCCGTTATACGATACAGCAGTTTGGTCAAAATCAGGCGAGGCGTTATCACGATGAACTGAAAAGAACTTTCGAGCTACTAGCCACATCTCCCTAGATTGGCAGGGAATGTGATTGGATATGCGCAGGAATGCGCCGCTTTGAGTTCAAGAAGCATTCCATCTATTACATGTTGCAGGATGACGATATCTTCATTTCACGCGTCATTCACCAGTCGATGGACGTTGATATATTCGATTTTCCAGAATAAGTCCATGGTGATTGTTACTCTAATTTAAAAGTCTTCAATATTAGTTTGCTGCATTACGGCGACGGCAGGCGTTTTCATCTTATCTAGAGTTGTTAAGCGCCTTCATCACTTATTTCTTATTTGGCTATCATGGTGCGCATAATGTATATTATGTTAAATAACCTCAGATGATAAACAACTTCACATAGACTAGGTGATTTTTGACATCCCTCCCTTTTCCAGTGTTACGGTGGATAGCCTTCCTCCTACCTAATATGTTGTTACCCTCCTCTCCTACTTTTCTGGATGAACACACTGGTATTTTTTTGAGGCTCATGTTTGGTTATGTTTGACGATTAACCTTAATGTTTTTATTTGGTAGTCATATAATTACGATAAAAGTACTTATTCAGGAATATTATAATTAATAGATATAGCATTTGAAGGCAATAATTATAAAAAGAATTTTTTACCATGATTATTCTCAAAAAATAATGAGTGAAAATGTTTGATGTTAATCACATTAATATCATCCAGAGTCAGGGTAGTTGACATTATTACCAGAAAATCCATCCGGCGTGAGTGGGTGAAATATAAACGATCTCAATTGTCAGCGCCGACTTGCCCTTATTTAAAACACCACCAGATTGTTACCTTTCCAGATTAAACATGTGAGATAAATCATAAATTCCAGAGAAGTTAAATATACTGGCATTAAAGATAGTTTCATGAAAAACTATAGGAAAATAAATTATCATTATATATTAGATTTGCCATTTTTGATTTCTGCTACTATTATGGTAAATGGAATTTGGGTTTCCAGCCTAATTCCACCTAGGATGAAAGATACAAGCAGTTTTTGAATTTTAAAATTGTAACATCATCGATGTGGTGATTTAGATTTTGCATGCATTATCACATATGATTTTGGTAAATAATACGTTTAAATATGTAAATTCTGAAACTATTTAAGGAGAGTTTTATGTTCAAGAAATTATTAACAGTTGGGGCATTAGCAACAGCATTAATCGGAGGAATTGGGACTGCATCGGCAATTGGTGATTGTCCGCCCCAAGTCGTAGAAATAGCAGGCGCAGATAGTTCTGGTTTGAAGTATAAAATAACTTTGCGTAATCCCACTAACAATTTTGCTAATGTATTTACTCGGTATGAGTCTAATGTTAATAAAACGATTAAATGGTATTTTAAAGGGTATTATGGAGAGTGTTATGAGGGTAACAGGAAAGTTCACGCTGCTTACTATGAAGGTAGAGAAATTTAAAATTATACCGAAAAGCCTCTTATTAGAGGCTTTTTAGAACACTGACAATATAATGGCAGTTAGGTTTCTAATCTAAGATGAAAAATATAAGCAGTTTTTGAATTTTAAAATTGTAACATCATCGATGTGATGACTTAGATTTTGCATGCATTGTCACATATGATTTTGATAAGTAATATGTTTGAATATGTAAATTCTGAAACTATTTAAGGAGAGTTTTATGTTCAAGAAATTATTAACAGTTGGGGCATTAGCAACAGCATTAATCGGAGGCATTGGGA
Source organism: Photorhabdus bodei (assembly GCF_003287735.1). GTDB lineage: Bacteria > Pseudomonadota > Gammaproteobacteria > Enterobacterales > Enterobacteriaceae > Photorhabdus > Photorhabdus kayaii. The sequence continues at coordinate 29,681 of NZ_NSCM01000051.1, forward strand.
CTGCATCGGCAGGCGTACCATTTGAATATGATTCTTGTACGAGTTCGGGGCCATACACGTCCAGTGATAGGTATGGCAATTTCTATACTAGGTATAATGTTCAGCCTAGTAACTATTTTGCTAATGAATATATAGATGGTGGGATTAAATGGTATTTTAAAGGTTCTAAAAAATTAGGACCTGAATGTAATGGAAAATATGTCGCTTTATATGAAGGTAGAGATATATAAAATTATACCGAAAAGCCTCTTATTAGAGGCTTTTTAAGACACTGAGAAGATAATGGAAATTATATTTCCAACCTAGGATGAAAGATACAAGCAGTTTTTGAATTTTAAAATTGTAACATCATCGATGTGATGATTTAGATTTTGCATGCATTATCACATATGATTTTGATAAATAATACGTTTAAATATGTAAATTCTGAAACTATTTAAGGAAATTTTATGTTCAAGAAATTATTAACAGTTGGGGCATTATCCGCGGGTATTACATTAACTGGAGGAATTGGGAATGCATTGGCACTTGAAAAGTGTCCGAATCAGAATATAAACAAAAAGGGCTCGATGTATACTAGACATGTTGTTAATACTCAAAAAAAATTTTCTAATACATTTGAACAAAAATATAGTGGTAAAACGATTAAATGGTATTTAAAAGGGGTTGTTAAATCTTGTAATTATAACGGACGTACCGCTTATGCTGCTTACTATGAAGGTAGAGCAAAATAAAATTCTATCGAAGTCTATTATTTTTATTAACTAAGAACACTGACAAACCTCGTTGAAAATAACGGGGTTTTTGAGGGCGTTCAGAATTCTGTGTCACGTTAATTGAGCGGTTATAACGTTATCACATTATCCAAACGTCCTTCAAAGTAAATATAGAGTTGCGACAGCGTTAGATTCCAGCTTTGTATTGGCATTGTCCATTTTTCCTGTGCATTGAGAAGCCCCAGATAAAGCAGTTTCATCAGACTGTTTTCATTCGGGAACGCCCCTTTCGTTTTTGTCAGTTTCCTGAACTGACGGTGGACTGACTCGATGGCATTGGTTGTGTAAATGACCTTGCGGATCCCCGCCGGATAGCGGAAGTAACCCGACAGGTTACCTCACTTACGACGCCAGCTCTGGATGACTACCGGATACTGCTGGCTCCATTTCGCCTCCAGTTCGTCCAGCGCGCTTTCTGCTGCGTCTTTTGAGACCGCACGATACACGGGTTTCAGATCAGCCATGAAGGCTTTGTGGTGCTTTGAAGCCACGTATTTGATGGAGTTACGGATCTGGTGAATGACGCACAGCTGCACCTCCGTTTGCGGGTATATGCTGTTGATGGCTTCCGGGAAGCCCGTCAGACCATCAACACAGGCAATGAGGATATCTTTCAGTCCACGGCTTTGCAGGTCTGTCAGCACGGATAGCCAGAAGTTTGCGCCTTCGTTTTCAGACAGATACAACCCAAGGATTTCCTTTTTTCCCTCAAGATTGAGCGCCAATACGGTATAGACAGCCTTGCTTACGTAACGACCATCCTCACGGATTTTGTAGTGGATGGCGTCCAACCAGATAAAGGGATAAATGGCTTCCAGCGGGCGCTGCTGCCACTGTTTTAGCTCGGGGATCACCTTGTCCGTGACGGCGCTGATGGTGGCGCTGGAAACGCTAAAGGCGTATAGGTCTTCGATTTCCCGGCTGATATCGGTGTAGCTCATCCCGAGGGCAAACAGGCGGATAATCTTCCGCTCTATCTCGTCGGATAACGTGGTCTGGTGCTTCTTAACTAGTTGGGGCTCAAAAGTCCCATTACGATCCCGTGGTGTAGCCAGTTCAAAGCTGCCGGTCGGGGCTTTGAGGGTCTTTTTGGTGGAGCCATTCCTCCGGTTGGCCTCAAGGTCATTAGCCAGATGGGCGTCAAGTTCAGCGGCCAGAGCGGCTTCAGTAAGCTGCTTAATCAATGGGGTTAGGATGCCATTCTTACCGGTCAGTGCCTGACCATCCTGAAGCGCTTTCAGGGCTTTGTCGAAATCGAAAGATTGAGTCATTTGTCATTCCTTTTTGAGATATATTACTGGAATGACACAGAATTTCTAACACTCCC
>NZ_NSCM01000052.1 GCF_003287735.1 Photorhabdus bodei
TACTAAATTAATTCGTAATGAATTAACTGTTGTTCACTCTTCAAGACTTTAAAACGTATTTTTTTGTGATACGGTCTTGTGAGTGCCCACACAGATTGTCTGATTAATTGTTAAAGAGCAGGCTGAATTAAAAAATGATATTCTCATTCAGCCGGGCTGCGTATACTACGCTTTTCGCCCGCAAAGTCAAGCACTTGTTAGCTTTCTCTCTGCCCGACCTCACAATGTTTATCAGCGTTGTGTCGGTCAGTGGTGGCGCATTATAGGGCGTTCTTTGGCGTTGGCAATAATTATTTTGAAAAAAATTGATCGTTTGATTAATTCCACAGCAAATCTCTACTTTATACCTACTTACCAACAGATTTATCCACATATGGCTAGTTGGATGAAAATTTATCGAGCATCACGCAAACGTTTTCGTTACAATTCGGTGGTTAAAATCATCAAGCGATTTTATCTGACTACACTGAAATGTTATTGCAGTGCCCATTTTTTATGTCCTGATATAGTGGGTTCTTCCCAATAACATGTTACTGCCTTACAAAATCCAAGGGATCAAATCAATGCAACAGCTTCGTCCAATCCGTCGTGCCCTGCTTAGCGTTTCCGATAAATCAGGGGTTGTTGAATTTGCAAAAGCCTTATCTCAACGCGGTGTCGAATTGCTTTCTACTGGTGGCACAGCTCGTTTACTCGCTGAGTCAGATCTAAAGGTTACTGAAGTTTCAGACTACACCGGTTTTCCTGAAATGATGGATGGCCGAGTTAAGACGCTGCATCCTAAAGTACATGGTGGAATCCTTGGCCGCCGCGGACAAGATGATGAAATCATGGCGCAACACCAAATCTCACCGATCGATATGGTGGTTGTGAATCTATATCCATTCGCTCAGACCGTAGCTAAATCAGATTGTACTTTGGCAGATGCCGTTGAAAACATTGATATTGGTGGTCCAACTATGGTTCGCTCCGCGGCTAAGAACCATAAAGATGTAGCGATTGTGGTAAATAGTAAGGATTATGAAAAAATCATTGAAGAGATGGATAACAATCAGGGGTCATTAACACAATCAACTCGCTTCGATTTAGCCATTAAGGCTTTTGAACACACCGCTGCTTATGACAGCATGATTGCTAACTATTTTGGCAAGCTGGTTCCTCCTCATTATGGCGATACGACTCAACCATCAGGACGTTTCCCTCGTACTCTGAATTTGAATTTCATTAAAAAGCAGGATATGCGTTACGGTGAGAACAGCCATCAGGACGCTGCATTCTATATAGAAGAGAATCTTTCTGAATCATCCATTGCAACTGCAACTCAGTTACAAGGTAAGGCTCTTTCCTATAACAACATTGCTGATACCGATGCAGCGCTGGAATGTGTTAAGGAATTCGTGGAACCTGCATGTGTTATTGTTAAGCACGCTAACCCATGCGGTGTAGCAATTGGTAAAGATATCCACGAAGCTTATGATAGCGCATTCAAAACAGATCCAACCTCCGCTTTCGGCGGTATTATTGCTTTCAACCGCGAACTTGATATTAAAACTGCACAAGCCATTATCGACCGCCAATTCGTCGAGGTAATTATTGCCCCTTCAGTAAATAAAGATGTACTACCGGTGCTAGCTACCAAGCAAAATGTCCGCGTTCTGACATGTGGTAAATGGGAAGACCGGGCTGCTGGCCTTGATTTTAAACGAGTTAATGGTGGCCTACTGGTACAAGATCGCGATCTTGGTATGGTTGCAGTAACTAACCTACGTGTGGTTTCCAAACGTCATCCCACCGAACAAGAAATGAAAGATGCTCTGTTCTGCTGGAAGGTCGCTAAATTTGTCAAATCTAATGCCATTGTTTATGCAAAAAATGATATGACCATTGGTATTGGTGCAGGCCAAATGAGCCGTGTCTATTCCGCAAAAATTGCTGGGATTAAAGCAGCCGATGAAGGCTTGGAAGTTCAAGGATGCGCAATGGCATCTGACGCCTTTTTCCCATTTCGTGACGGCATTGATGCCGCTGCGGCTGTCGGCGTGAGTTGCATTATCCAACCCGGCGGTTCAATCCGTGACGACGAAGTGATTGCCGCGGCTGATGAACACGGTATTGCTATGATTTTCACCGGCATGCGCCATTTTCGCCACTAATCAATAGCAGGAGTTAATCTGATGAATATTTTAATTGTTGGTAGCGGTGGACGCGAACATGCGCTGGCATGGAAAGCAGCTCAATCTCCTTTAGCTGATAAAGTCTATGTCGCTCCAGGAAACGCAGGAACTGCTCTGGAAAGCAATCTCGAAAATATTGATATACCAGCGACAGATATCAACGGCTTGTTAGTATTTGCACAAAGCCATGATATTGGGCTGACTATCGTTGGACCTGAAGCGCCATTGGTGATAGGTATTGTCGATGCATTCCAAAAAGCCGGGTTGACTATTTTTGGTCCAACTCAGGCAGCCGCTCAATTAGAAGGCTCAAAAGCATTTACCAAAGATTTTCTGGCACGTCATCAAATCCCAACCGCGGCTTATCAGAATTTTACAGCCATCGAACCAGCTCTTGTCTACCTGGATAAAGTCGGCGTTCCTATTGTTATAAAAGCTGACGGACTGGCTGCGGGTAAAGGTGTGATTGTTGCGATGACACTGGAAGAAGCCCAATCCGCCATAAAAGATATGCTAGCCGGAAATGCGTTTGGTGATGCAGGCCATCGTATTGTTATTGAAGAGTTTCTAACAGGTGAAGAAGCTAGCTTTATCGTTATGGTCGACGGTAAGAATGTTATTCCGATGGCAACCAGTCAGGATCATAAACGCATAGGTGATGGTGACACGGGTCCAAATACTGGCGGAATGGGAGCCTATTCTCCCGCTCCTGTCGTCACTGATGAAATCCACCAGCGTATTATGGAAGAGATTATTTATCCTACTGTTAACGGTATGGCTGCTGAGGGTCATATCTATACTGGTTTTCTTTATGCCGGCTTGATGATAAACCAAAATGGCGAACCAAAAGTGATTGAATTTAACTGCCGCTTTGGTGATCCAGAAACGCAACCCATCATGATGCGTATGCGTTCTGATCTTGTTGAACTCTGTCTAGCTGGTGCAAAAGGAGAGCTTGCGGGTAAAACGTCTGATTGGGATGAACGCCCTGCTCTGGGTGTGGTACTCGCTGCCGGAGGGTATCCTGCTGATTATCACAAAGGGGATATTATTCATGGTTTGCCCCAACAAGAAAATGAAAGTAGCAAGGTTTTCCATGCTGGTACAGCAATGAAAGGCAATGATGTTATTACCGCAGGTGGACGCGTTCTGTGTGTTACAGCATTAGGAGAAACCATTATAGACGCACAGAAAAATGCTTACCAACAAGCAGAAAAGATTGAATGGAATCGCTGTTTTTACCGCAAGGATATCGGCTATCGGGCAATTAACCGATTGAAGTAATCATAAAACTGACGAGGGTCAGAGGCTGTCCTTCGTCGGTTCCCAACGACAAAAGTCATTATTGGCTACCAACAGTAATTCGCGGCCAGCAGGCGCTTCCAACCAAGCAATGGTTAATTGGCCGTAACTACTTTTTTCACGCTGTTCAAGCCATGACCTCGCGTAAGGTTCAAACTCAAGGGAAATCGTTTCACCTGCACAGGTAGTGACTTTACCGTTATTCCAGTGCCCTTGCACCAAACGCACATTTCCCACTCTCAACGCATCACTTAATTCAAGCGTCCGTTTAGCATTAAACTGCATACGAACAATATCATCGCTGGAAAGTGGCTCTCGTCGCGTTTTCGACTGCTTTTGCATAAAAATCACATCACCGGATTTATTCAAACGAAGTTGTTCAGATAGTGGATTTTTATCATTCAAAACTTCACGACGAATTTGGCGCAAATCTCCCTGCTTATATTCATAAAAAGTCACGACGGTATTGTCATTACGGTAGGGGCTGTAAACACTCATCAGTACCTGAGGTTTACTGTTCTGATCGTTGAGACGCCACAAGCGGACAACACCATCATCGGCAATGAATCCACTTGCGCTGAAAGAAGGTTCTTTAGGTTGATTGGTACAGGCGCTGAGCGCGAAGACGAATCCTAGTGTCATCAGCCCCTGACGAACCAACAAAAGGGGATAAATAATACCCCTTCTATTTTTTCTTTTTTGCAATGAAATTATTTAACTGCGTCTTTCAGAGCCTTACCAGCAGAGAAAGCAGGTACGTTTGCAGCCGCGATTGTAATTTCTTTACCGGTTTGTGGGTTACGACCAGTACGTTCTGCACGGTGGTTAACTTTGAAAGTACCAAAACCTACCAGTTGTACTGAATCGCCCGCTTTCAGGGATTCGGTGATTGCATTCAAAGTTGATTCCAGAGCAGCTTTTGCCTGAGCTTTAGTCAGGTCTGTGCTTTCTGCGATTGCATCAACTAATTCAGTCTTATTCATAGATTATCCTTACAGTGTGTTTATCGTTTGCAAAGCATCGAGTGCGACGGATATGCCGAATGACAGCACCCCTGCATACACGCACCGATAGCCACTTCTTTTCACCCCCCAAATGTAGAACAGAGTGGGGGCAAAAGTGAAGCCTTTGAACATGGCATTTAAAGCATTAAATCACTTTTTTTCACTTTACTGCGTTAAATTTATACCAATGTTGCTCGTTCCTGACTCCCGGAGGTCAGCTTTCAATCCTTTAATCAACTCAATATCCCGCTCTTCGCAGCTAACCAATAAGCGATAAATTTCCCATTGGATGTCCCACTCTTGTGCAATAGCAGGTAATATTTTTAGTTCTTCATCGGTCATTTCTTTTCCGGCCTGAGTCATTTCAAGCATAGCAACAGTGCGGATTGAAATTTCACTCACTGCAATTGCATGCTCCAATGTTTCACCACTCAGACGGGAGTGAATAATTTCCCCTAATGCAATACATGCATCAATTGCCGGGTACACACCGTAAATATCGTAATCATCCGCTGAGGGAATAACTTGTTCCAACTTTTCCAACTGATTATCAAAATTCACCTTGGCATCTTTTACAACTAATATTTCCCACACCAAATCCAGAATACGGCGGTAAAGAGCAGGTTCTGCAAACGCCGTCTGGCAACAGAACATCTGGTAATTTGGATACATCCGTTCGCATAGACTTGCCATAAAGGTCAGATGCTGCCAGCTTTCAAGTTTTTCCAGCCGTAAATGTATCGGGTTTCGTAACATTAGTTTTTACTCATTATGCACAATTTGCTCCGCAGTTTACCTGAAATTCAAGAATATCCACACGCTTACACCGAATTTAAGGATTTTTCTGTATCATTTGTTCAAAAAACAGCCTATTTGAGGCTATACCATCTGCCCAACGGGTTGTTTCAGGCAAGCGATAACCTTTCATACAACATTCCACCCATAGCAATGCGCTATCAAGGCTGATTCTGTGTCCGGTAGAAATATACAACGGATTACAACGTTTTTTACTTCTCCATACCCAACCAATCTGCTCCTCTTTATCAAGCAAAGGTTGGCAACTGCCGGGCTGTTCCCCCAATGGTTCACTTTCACCACATAAACGACGTTTTGCCACACCAATTGTAGGCACATTAGCTAATAAACCAAAATGGCTAGCAACACCTAAACGACGTGGATGAGCAATGCCATGACCATCCACCATTACTAGATCAGGTTTGTATTTCAACAACTGCCAAGCAGCCATTAATGCAGGATATTCACGGAAAGAGAGTAAACCGGGAATATAAGGCAGCGTAGTTTCAATTCGAGCTATCTGATATTCCACCAGTTCAAGAGCAGGATAAGAAAGAACCGCTATCGCGGCACGGGTAATTGTTCCCTGCCGTTCGAAGCCCACATCAGCACCCGCAATCAATTTAGGTGGGGAAAAATCATCATAACAGATAACCTGTTGAGCCTTTGCTATTTGTTCCTGACGTAATGCTTTCGTATTAATCATATTTTTACTGATGATATTTAGCTGAAAGTTTATGTACCGCTTCGACAAATACCCCCGCGTGTTCCGGCAGTATATCCTGATGGATACCATGACCAAGGTTAAAGACATGACCAGAACCCGTCCCAAAACCTTGCAAAATTGTCGAAACTTCCTGCTCAATCCGCTCTGGAGAGGCGTATAACATGGATGGGTCCATGTTACCCTGCAAAGCGACTTTATTCCCCACACGACGGCGCGCATCGGCAATATCTGTCGTCCAGTCCAAACCAAGCGCATCACAACCGGTTTCAGCCATTGCTTCCAGCCATTGTCCACCACCTTTAGTAAACAGTGTCACTGGCACACGACGACCTTCATTTTCACGGATCAGACCATCAACAATTTTGTGCATATAATGTAAGGAAAATTCCCGATAATCCCGCCCCGTCAGTACTCCACCCCAAGTATCGAAAACCATCACAGACTGAGCACCTGCTTTAATCTGAGCATTGAGATAAAGAATAACGCTGTCTGCTAGCTTATCCAGCAACAGATGCATTACGGTAGGTTCGGCATACATCATTTTTTTGATTTTAGTGAATGCCTTGCTGCTACCACCTTCCACCATGTAAGTTGCCAGTGTCCACGGGCTACCAGAAAAGCCTATCAAAGGAACCTGGCCCGCGAGTGCCTTACGAATCGCACGCACGGCATCCGTCACATAGCCCAACTCCATTTCCGGATCAGGCACCGGCAGCTTTTCCACATCAGCGCGGCTGAAAACAGGAGATTTAAAACGCGGACCTTCACCTGCTTCAAAATAGAGCCCCAGTCCCATAGCATCAGGAATAGTGAGAATATCAGAGAAGAGAATTGCCGCATCCAGTGGATAACGCTGCAAAGGTTGTAAAGTGACTTCACAAGCGAGCTCAGTGTTTTTACACAAAGCAATAAAATCACCGGCTTTAGCACGAGTAGCCTGATACTCAGGTAAATAGCGGCCAGCCTGGCGCATCATCCAAACAGGGGTAACATCAACGGATTGGCGTAATAAAGCTCGCAAATAACGATCATTTTTCAGCGCATTCATGACAGGCTCCATCTATATTTATTGGCCGCAACATAATCTGACTACAATGATTGAACCTCATTGTAACATGATAGGTAAATCTCTCCCGTTGAATTGCGCCAAACTGTACATCACGTATTTCGGCATAGAACAATCGTATCTTCAATCAACCGACGGGCAATAGTATTATGTGGTGGAATCAATGGTAGTTGCTCATAGTGATACCAATCTGCACTAATCAGTTCTTGCGGATCATGGCGGATCTCACCACTGTCATAATCAGCCAGAAATGCCATCATCAATGAATGAGGGAAAGGCCACGGTTGAGAAGCCACATAACGTAAATTGCGAATTTTAATATTACTCTCTTCCATCACTTCGCGGGCTACCGCTTCTTCAAGTGTTTCACCGACTTCAACAAATCCCGCAAGGACTGTATATATGCCTCTACGATGACGCTGATGTTGAGCCAGCAAAATATGATCATCCCGACGAATACCGACGATAATACAAGGTGCAATCTGCGGATAATAACGTTCGTAGCAGTGATGACACAAGCAAGCCCATTCACTGACACTATGGTGCATTTCACTACCGCAATAACCACAATATTGATGAGAGCGATAAAACTCTGCCAATTGCACTCCCCGGCCAGCTAATTGAAACAAGCCACGATCACTTGCAACAATTTGCCGTAAAGAAACCATATTTGAAGCCATTTTCTGACGGATAAGCCAAACTTTTTCGCCCTGCCACTCACCAATAGGCAAGGCTATTTTTCCTTGCAATGACCATTGGACAGCAATTCCAAAAGGTAATTCCCCTTCCGGGAGCCAAATACGATTTTCATAGCTGATAATCCACCAGCCACGTTCTGTACCTGTAATTTGTTGTTGCATCATTATGACATCATAATTACGATTAATATCTGTATAAATCATACGCTTTCTAGTCAGAAAAACATGCTTTTATTGCTATTGGTCACTACACGGCATTACAAGCATTATTCTCAGTTATCAATGTTCTTTGACTTGAGGAACACAACATCATGCCACAACTGCTTGTAGTGTTTGATCTGGATGACACCTTAATTTCCGGTGATTCCAGCGCTATATGGACAGAATTCTTATGGGAAAAAGGCATAATTACTGATCCCAGCTTTATCGAAGCAGACAAAAAAATGATGGCTGATTACAGCGCGGGTTCACTGGATATGCATGATTACCTGGTATTCAGCCTGCAAACATTGCACCAAATTCCGCAAGAACAGGTTGATATTTGGTTAGCTGAGTTCGTTAAAGAAAAAATCAGACCCCGATTTTATCCACAAGCCAAAGCCTCAATTACAGAGTATCAACAACAACAAATTCCAATCATTATTATCTCAGCTACTGTCTCTTTTATTGTAAAAAAGATTGCTATCGAATTAGGTATTCACACTGCGCTGGGCATTGATATGGTGGTGGAAAATGGCTGTTATACCGGCCAAATAGACGGTATTGCGACTTTTCGTGAAGGTAAAGTAAAACGGATAAAACAGTGGCTGGAACAGCAAAATAGTTATCCTGAGATTATTCGTTTTTACAGTGATTCAATTAATGATCTGCCAATGTGTCAATTTGCCGACGAAGTCATTACGGTCAATGCCGATGCCCATTTAAAAGCCGAAGCACACCAACATGGCTGGCAACAATTAACCTGGTCACTGTAAATACTTTCAATCAGTAAGGGTTGTAGTTTTCATAATCCCTTCTATACTACTGCTTACTTTCTTGTCGGAGTGCCTAGCGTAAGCTGTTTTATCGCAGCATACACAGGCTGAGACCGTTAATTCGGGATCCGCGGAACCTGATCGGGTTAATACCTGCGAAGGGAACAAGAGTAATCAACCGCTGTCAGCCCACCTAATTTTACAGGTCTGTCCAGCCATCAATTATTACTCCCTGCGAGCTCCAGACAAGCAACTTTCCCAATAACACAGTTAGGAATTTGCTATGTCTCATAATACCGTTATCCCTACAACCGATGTCTCACCAAAACCCAATCCGGTACGCCCACGTAAAGCGCAACGCGATGCCGCTCAAGAGTTTATTAATTCTATTCAAGGCGTGACATTCCCAAATTCACGACGAATTTATCTTCAAGGTTCCCGTGACGATATCCAAGTTCCAATGCGTGAAATCCAGCTATCGCCGACTTTAATTGGCGGCACTAAAGAAGAACCTCAGTATGAGGAAAACGAAGCCATTCCGGTTTATGATACTTCCGGCGCTTATGGCGATCCTGATTCCAAACTGGATGTACATGTTGGGTTAACCCAACTACGTCAACCGTGGATCGATGAACGCCAAGATACTGAACCTGTTGCCACCCTCAGCTCCGATTTCACTCAGCAACGCCTGGCAGATGCTGGTCTCGATCATTTACGTTTCAATAATCGCCCCTATCCATTAAAAGCTCGTAAAGACAAACGCGTTACTCAACTGCACTATGCCCGTCAAGGCATCATCACGCCCGAAATGGAATTTATCGCACTGCGGGAAAATATGGGACGTGAACGTATCCGCGGTGATGTATTACGCCAACAACATGCTGGACAAAGTTTTGGCGCTCAGTTGCCGGAAAATATCACACCAGAATTTGTCCGCCAGGAAGTCGCGGCTGGTCGGGCAATTATTCCTGCCAATATTAATCACCCTGAATCAGAACCGATGATTATTGGTCGTAATTTTCTGGTGAAGGTTAATGCCAATATCGGTAACTCTTCAGTCACCTCTTCTATTGAGGAAGAAGTAGAAAAGTTAATCTGGTCCACTCGTTGGGGCGCAGATACGGTAATGGATCTCTCCACTGGCCGTTATATCCACGAAACCCGCGAATGGATCTTACGTAACAGCCCGGTTCCTATCGGTACAGTCCCTATTTATCAGGCGCTGGAGAAAGTCAATGGCGTAGCGGAAAATCTCACTTGGGAAATATTCCGTGATACCTTGCTGGAACAAGCGGAACAAGGGGTAGATTACTTCACCATTCATGCCGGTGTATTACTGCGCTATGTACCGATGACAGCCAAACGCCTCACCGGAATTGTATCCCGCGGTGGTTCAATTATGGCGAAATGGTGTCTGTCTCATCATCAAGAAAACTTCCTTTACCAACATTTCCGTGAAATTTGTGAAATCTGCGCCGCTTATGATGTTTCCCTATCATTGGGAGACGGTCTACGCCCCGGTTCTATTCAGGATGCTAACGATAAAGCGCAGTTTGCAGAACTGCACACATTAGGCGAACTGACCAAAATTGCCTGGGAATATGATGTTCAGGTGATGATCGAAGGCCCTGGACATATTCCTATGCAGATGATCCGCCGCAATATGACGGAAGAGTTGGAACATTGTCATGAAGCCCCTTTCTATACCCTTGGTCCATTGACAACAGATATTGCCCCCGGTTATGACCATTTCACTTCCGGCATCGGTGCGGCCATGATTGGCTGGTTTGGCTGCGCCATGCTCTGTTATGTGACGCCGAAAGAGCATCTCGGCTTGCCAAACAAAGATGATGTTAAGCAAGGGCTAATTACCTACAAAATTGCTGCTCATGCCGCCGATCTCGCCAAAGGCCATCCCGGTGCACAAATCCGCGATAATGCCATGTCCAAAGCACGTTTTGAGTTTCGTTGGGAAGATCAATTTAATCTCGCGCTCGATCCCGATACTGCTCGCGCCTATCACGATGAAACTCTGCCACAAGCCTCCGGCAAAATTGCGCATTTCTGTTCTATGTGCGGGCCTAAATTCTGCTCTATGAAGATTTCTCAGGAAGTACGCGATTATGCCGCCGGTATGGAACAGATGTCTGAAACATTCCGCGCCCACGGTGGCGAGTTGTATCACAGCGTAGAGGATGTCTCTCATGAACAATCTGCCTAACGCGCCATTTGCCCCAACGGAATATAAATTGGGCCTGTATCCCGTCGTGGATTCGCTAGAGTGGATTTCCCGCTTGTTAAAAGCAGGCGTCACCACAATTCAGTTGAGAATTAAAGATCGACCAGAAGATCAGGTGGAAGAAGAGATTCAGCAAGCCATTATGCTCGGTCGCCAATATAACGCTCGTTTGTTTATTAACGACTACTGGCGACTGGCAATAAAGCATGGCGCTTATGGTGTTCATCTGGGGCAGGAAGATTTAGTTATCGCTGATCTGAACGCCATCCAAAAAGCGGGATTACGGTTAGGAATCTCTACCCACGATGAACAAGAGCTGGCACGAGCTAAATCTCTGCGTCCGTCTTATATCGCTCTCGGCCATATTTTCCCAACCACGACCAAAACGATGCCATCTTCCCCACAAGGACTGGCAGCACTAAAACGGCAAGTAGAAAACACACCAGACTATCCCACTGTCGCCATCGGCGGAATTTCTCTTGAACGCGTACCTGATGTCATTGCAACGGAAGTCGGCAGTGTGGCGCTGGTTAGTGCAATTACCAAAGCAAAGGATTGGCGCCAGGCCACCACAAAACTGCTTCATCTGATTGAAGGCGTTGCGTTAAAGGGATAGAGAGGTTCTTATGCTGAATGATCAAGAATTTATGCGTTACAGCCGACAACTGTTACTCGAAGATATTGGCCCGGAAGGGCAGGAAAAACTGAAATCCAGCCGCGTATTGATTGTCGGACTGGGAGGACTAGGCGCTCCTGCATCTCTCTATTTAGCCGGGGCAGGTGTGGGAACAATTTATCTCGCTGATGATGACCAATTGCACATCTCCAATTTACAACGGCAAATACTTTACCGCACCGAAGAGATCCCTGCCGCAAAAGCTGAACTTGCAGCCAATCAACTCAATGCATTGAATCCGCTGATAAAAACAATCATCCTTAATCAACGTCAGAACCAGGAATCTCTGACAACAATCGTGAAGCAAGTCAATCTGGTTCTCGATTGCAGTGACAACATGACAACTCGACACGCCATCAATGCCGCTTGTGTGGCAACGCGAAAACCATTGATCAGCGGCAGTGCTGTCGGTTTTAGCGGCCAACTTATGGTATTTGAACCCCCTTATCTTCATGGCTGCTATAGCTGTCTTTACCCTGAACAGGAAGAGCCATTACGAAATTGCCGGACCGCGGGTGTATTAGGTCCGGTAGTTGGTATCATCGGCACATTACAAGCATTGGAAGCCATCAAAATGTTAACTGGGCTTCCCTCTCCGTTAAGCGGCAAACTCCGACTGTTTGATGGTAAACAGCAAAGCTGGAGCACACTACAACTTAACCCGTCGCAGCAATGCCCGATTTGCGGAGATATGGCATGAAAATTACGGTAAACGACCAGCCGATGAAGCTTATGGCCCCTCTGGCTATACAGCAATTGCTAGAACAACTTGACCGAACACAACCGGGAATGGCACTGGCTATTAATCAAATCATTATTCCGCGTTCAGAGTGGAATACGCATCAAATTAATGATGGAGACAATATCCTTCTGTTTCAGGCTATTGCTGGAGGTTGATATGCTAAAAATTGCTGATACGACTTTTAATTCCCGCCTATTTACCGGTACAGGCAAATTCGCCAATGCCAATTTAATGACTCAGGCTATAGCGGCTTCCGGCAGCCCGCTTGTCACGATGGCAATGAAACGCATTGATTTGCAGAGCGGTAATGACGCTATTTTGGCACCATTGCAAAAACTTGGCGTCAAATTGCTGCCAAATACTTCTGGAGCCAAAACCGCAGAAGAGGCCCTGTTTGCCGCCCGTTTAGCCCGTGAAGCACTGGCGACGAACTGGATCAAACTAGAGATTCATCCTGATATGAAATACTTGTTACCTGACCCGATTGAAACACTCAAAGGCGCTGAAATGTTGGTCAAAGATGGGTTTGTCGTTCTGCCATATTGCAGTGCTGATCCCGTTTTGTGTAAGCGTCTGGAAGAAGTGGGTTGCGCGGCGATTATGCCTTTAGGTGCACCGATCGGCTCTAATCAAGGGTTACTAACCCGAGATTTCCTGCAAATTATTATTGAACAAGCACAAGTGCCGGTGGTCATTGATGCCGGCATCGGCGCACCAAGCCATGCATTGGAAGCGATTGAACTGGGTGCGGATGCTGTATTAGTCAACACCGCAATTGCCGTTGCACGTAATCCAGTAAAAATGGCTCAAGCCTTCAAAATCGCGATTGAAGCGGGTGAATTATCCTATCAAGCTGGCCTGGCAAGTCCGAAACAACATGCTGTTGCATCCAGTCCACTGACCGATTTTCTAGGGGCATTTTGATGATTCATCATCTTATGAGCGATAGTTTTAGTTACCGCTGGCAGCAGTTGGACTGGGATGACATTACCCTTCGCATTAATAGCAAAACCGCGCAGGATGTTGAGCGAGCATTAAGCAGTAACAAATTAAATCTGGACGATTTCATGGCCTTGCTCTCTCCGGCAGCGAAATCCTATATCGAACCACTGGCACAACGGGCACAAAAACTGACTCGTCAACGCTTCGGTAACACCGTTGGTTTTTATGTACCGCTTTATCTCTCCAATTTGTGTGCCAATGATTGCACCTATTGCGGGTTCTCAATGAGTAACCGCATCAAACGCAAGACACTCAATAAAGATGAAATTATTGCCGAATGTCAGGCGATTAAAGCGCTGGGCTTCGACAATCTGTTATTAGTCACCGGAGAACATCAGGGCAAGGTCGGTATGGATTATTTCCGCCGCTATCTGCCACTTATCCGCGAATATTTCAGCTCAATAATGATGGAAGTTCAGCCTATGACACAGGAAGAGTATTCTGAACTGAAAACCCTGGGGTTAGATGGTGTGATGGTTTATCAGGAGACCTATCATGAACCAACTTACCTGCTACATCATCTACGGGGTAAGAAACGGGATTTTCACTGGCGATTAGAAACACCCGATCGCCTTGGTCATGCTAAAATCGATAAAATCGGTTTAGGAGCGCTAATTGGCCTCTCTAGTCATTGGCGAACAGACTGCTATATGGTGGCGGAGCATTTATTCTTTCTGCAACGTACATATTGGCAAAGCCGTTACTCTATTTCATTCCCACGTTTGCGACCTTGTGCTGGAGGCATTGAGCCCGCATCGCTGATGAGTGAAGCAGAACTGGTACAACTGATTTGTGCTTTTCGTCTATTTGCGCCAGATGTTGAGCTTTCTATTTCTACTCGTGAATCTCCATTCTTCCGCGATCACGTCATACCACTGGCAATCAACAATGTTAGTGCCGGTTCTAAAACCCAACCCGGTGGTTACGCAGATAATAGCCACGAAGAATTGGAGCAATTTATGCCGCATGATAACCGTTCTGTTTATCAGGTTGCAGACGTATTAATTAAAGCTGGGTTACAACCTGTCTGGAAAGATTGGGATAGTTATTTAGGTCGATAATTTAATTTTTTCTCTTTTCAAATAATTCGAGTTTAGGTAAAAGACTTTAACAGGTAATAACTCCACGCAATAGGAATTAATATAAAAAACTGTCTGGTGCCAATACCAGACAGTAATAAACCAATCTCAATAAGATTAAAACGAGAATAAAAAAATAATTACAGATTATAAAACACATCAATTTTAGCAATAAAAAAGAGCTAATCTTCACTAATTAAAATATCATTTTATTCCCCCTCACTTTAATCAATTAAAAAACAATCGCAGATAAAATAATATATAATTATCTATAACAAACTTTCCTTATTGTAATTAAAATGAAACTATACTCTATGGATTTCAAGATGCATCGCGACGGCAAGGGAGCGAATCCCCGGGAGCATAGATAACTATGTGACCGGGGTGAGTGAGTGCAGCCAACAAAGAAGCAACTTGAAAGATGACGGGTATATAATTCTCACTCTATTATTTCGATATACATTGGACATCATAAAAACATAACATAATAATTCATCACATTATATTACTTATCATCATTATCACCTACAAAAATAATTTCCATGCAAAATACCTTTCCTGACCTATACGTATATTTCTCACAGAAACAAGAGTATGAAAATCCAGCTTATACCTATATTGAATAAATAAAAAATACTATATTTACTGTATATATTTTAACTTCCCATTATTTATTCCTTATTAATTTATACAAATTACAACTCACCACCAACAAAAAATACAATTGAGTATTATCCTATTATTGATAAAGTGCCCTCCCGAAAAAAAAAGCGCTGAAATAAATTAAATTCATTTCTATCTATTTAAAAAGGACTAATATATGAACGTACAAGAAATCCTAAATAATGAAGATTATTCTGATATCAAGAAAAACTCTCATAAAGAACTAATTAACGGCTCATTCGAAGAAGGATATAACGGCTGGAGAATCCCAGCCCCTGAATCAGTAGAAATCTTATCTGAAAATGGCGTTCACTTTATCAGAATCCAAAGCGTTACCGGTTCCGGCGTCATTGATCAAATTATCGAAGGATTAGAACCGAACACGAAATATAAACTAACAGGTACAGCTCGCGTATCAGCAGAATGGGCCTCATCAGCTTATTTTGGTTTACAGAGTCGCACCGATGGCCCAGAATCTTTTGCTGTAAACAGCACCGATTTTACAACGGGTTCAGTAGAATTAAGTACAGATCAAGAGGGACTTTTACGCGTTTATTTACTGAAAGATCAAGTTGGTCATCGACCAGACGGAGAAACCGCTGACTTTACCGGTTTTATTTTAGAGAAAGTCTAAACATTTAACTTCGATATATTTTAACATTTTAAACACCCAGAGTTCACGGCTCTGGGTGTTTAAATATTGGTTGAGAAAATAAAATAATAAATTAATATTTTAATTGGAATGTAGTTCAATTATTTTAAGATAAATTACCATCAAAATAATTTAGCCCTGTCATTTATTTTCACATTAATTATCACAAGCCTAATCTTCAATCAAAAAACATGATTGAATATTTTTTCATTATTGATAAAGTGTTTACAGGAAAAAATCATTAAGCAAAATTAAATTTAATTGCCATTCATTTAAAAGGACTCATATATGGATATGAAAAAAATGCTAAATAGCGCAGATTATTCTGATACAAAAAACGCTAATAAAGAACTAGTTAATGGTTCATTTAATGAAGGATATCATGGCTGGAGAATCCCACACCCTGAAACTGTAGAAATCTTATCCGAGAATGGCACTAATTTTCTTAGCATCCAAACCTATTCCGGCTCTGGCGTCATTGATCAAATTATAACAGGGTTGGAACCTAACGTTAAATATAGACTGACAGGTACAGCACGCTTATCGACTCAACTAACACCACAAAGGGCCTTGCCCGCTTATTTTGGTTTACAAAATCGCACATTTGGCCCTGAATCCTTTGCTGTAAATAGCTTCAACTTTACGACCGGTTCAGTTGAATTAAACACAGATGAAGAAGGGCTTTTACGTATTTACATGCTGAAAGACCAATTTGTAGAACTTCCAGAAGAGGCAACTGCTGACTTCACGGGTTTTATTCTAGAAAGGGTTTAAACATCGGGCCTTGATACATATACTCGTCATCTTTCAAGTTGCCTCTTTGTTGGCTGCACTCGCTCACCCCGGTCACATCGTTACCTATGCTCCCGGGGATTCACTCCCTTGCCGTCGCGATGCATCTAAATCCATAGGGTATAACACCCGAAGCACATTGCTCCGGGTGTTTTAAATAGAGATAATTCTCCGAAAACCATTCTGGCTAACTTAAATCATGCAATGGTTTTTTTATTGGTGGTGTCAATTGGAAATCAGAAAACCGCACCTGTAATCCGTGCCGTTCTGGAGAACAACACATTGCACCAACAAAGACAGGTTGTTTATCTTCAAAAAAAGGAGACAACCTCAACAATGGCCACCGTAAACCATCAGTGGAATATTGCAGTCTTAAATATCCCTCTTCACGAGTCAAACGTAACCAGAATTTACTAGAATCACCAGGAAATACGCCCATAGACCAATCAGAATGATCACGTGTTAGCACACTACCAATCGAGGCATGACCATCAGAATATTCAATTCCGCCTTTCAGCCAATGTTTCTCATCGACTAATAGCATGACTCCTGCCTGATCGTATAAATGTTCAAAACAGCCTTCAATACAGAGTTGAAAGGTGAAATCATCCTCAACATAACGCCCAAAAACATGACCATTATGACGTTCAAAGCCATACCATGTTCGTTGCCAAAAGTCAGTTTTATGATCTGTAGTGACATTAAGCCAGTCGCTTCCACATTGCCAATCAGATGGTTCATTAAGCCAATGATATTGTGATAAACCCATAGGAACTCCCTCTATTATCTTCCGCTCGAATCAATCAATTTATATCCTGCAAATAAGGAAATAGAGAGTAAAGCAATACAAGCAAAAGCGCCGTGTAATGTCACAATATGCGCTAATCCACCTATGATTGCAGGTCCCAACAAAATCCCTGAATATCCCATGGTAGAAACCGCAGCAACAGCCAGTGAATCAGGCATAATTTTCTGTTGACCAGAAGCAGTAAAAAGCATTGGTGCTATATTGGATAATCCTGCGCCTATCATCAGGAAAGAGAACCCTAACATCATTGCAGTTGATGCTGAGTAAATAAGGATAAATCCAGAAGTAGCCAATAAAGCACTGCTGATAAAAACCCGTCGGTGTCCATAAAAGGCAATGATTTTATCACCCATAAAGCGGCCCGATGTCATAGCAATAGCAAACAGGGTATAACCGATACCAGCCTGATGACTACTGATATTATGTACGCTGGTTAATAATATACCGCTCCAGTCCAGCATTGCGCCTTCCATGATATAGGCAACAAAACAGAGAAAGCCCAATAAAATCACGATCCCATGAGGCACAGCAAAGAATGGCGTATTACCCGCTTCGGCTTCGTTCAATAACCCACTCCATACCGGCAATAGCAGTAAAATAATCAGTAATACCGCCATTACCATCACCTGGAGAGGTGATATTCCCAGAGACAATAATGCACTCACCGATCCTGCACCGGCGATCCCGCCCAAACTAAATAACGCGTGAAAGCCAGACATAATTGGCCGCTGAGCCATTTTCTCAACCATGACGGCGTGGATATTGACCACAACATCCATTGCCCCAATACCTGCACCAAAGACAAATAAAACGCAAGCTAATGTCAACGGTGTCGGTAATACACTTAACCCTGGCAACATCACTAACACGATCAAAGCACATAAAGTGAAAATTTTCCGGCAACCGAAGCGTGCGGCTAACATGCCCGCTATTGGCATCATGATGAAAGAACCAATGCCGAATGCCAACATTAGAAGCCCCATAGCGCCATTATCAAGTTGTAGCCGTTCTTTAGCTAAAGGAATGAGAGGAGCCCAACTTGCAAGACTAAAGCCAGCAATAAAAAAAGCGGCGCGCGTCGCCATAATGGGTTGTTTTACCAAAGAGATAATATTTTGATCAGACAACTCATGTTCCTTCTATATAAAATGCCCTCCGCTATGACTAACGGAGGGTATACCCGTTATCTTTCAAGTTGCCTCTTTGTTGGCTGCACTCACTCACCCCGGTCACATAGTTACCTATGCTCCCGGGGATTCGCTCCCTTGCCGTCGCGATGCATCTTGAAATCCATAGGGTATATTAAGTTACACAAAATTAATTTTAGAAAATTGCGGAATATCGGTCAGCGTCCCGATAATACGAGTTGCCTGTTGATATTGTTCCGCAATCGATAAAGCATGGGGCCAGGCATACACATAGGGAATACCTGCCTGCGTTGCTGCTGTAATTCCCAAATCGGTATCTTCAATCACTAATGTCTGATCAACATCCATAGACTTCAACTTCAACATAGCAAGATAGGGATCAGGATAAGGTTTCGTCCTCGCAACATCGTCACCAGAGATTAAAGCAGGGTTTTCACTCAACTCCAGCAATCCAATATTCGCCAAACACACTTCCCGCGGCGCGGTAGAAACAAAGCCAAAAGGGATACGGTGTTGTTGTAAGGTCGCTATCAACCGGGAAATCCCTGGACGAAGGTAACTTTTAGATAGCTTATCTTTGTAAACCGAGACGATTTGCGCAGTGATCCCTTTCTGTTGCAGAGCTGGAACCCCGATGTAATCTAATGTTCCCTCCAAACTCAGGCCAATAAGTTGCTGTGGTTGTACATGCTGTGTGTAGTCAGGAGCCAAATCACAAAGAACATCAAAGTGCAATTGTTCACTGTCAACAACAACTCCATCGATATCAAAAATCACATTAAATCTATCCATGTGAAACATTCCATTATTTTAGATCGGAAATACGGATAAGCACTTTACAGTTCGGAGTAAACAGTGCTTTTTGAGTTTTGCCCGCAATGTCGCAACCAACAGTGAGAAAAGCCTGCAAGTAATCATTAAAATCAAAAACCTGGCTGACCAGACGATCGGCTGGAATAACGCCATCACGGATCATGGTATAAGCACGCTCAAAACTGTTATTCAGAGAATCGATGGAACCAATCACGGAAAGGCTCTTATCAGCAATTTTCAAGATATCAAGATTGGCATGTTTATCTTTAAGCGCGACATTCAACAATTTTCCGCCAGGCGCCAAATGGTCAAAAATGTATTCGGTTAATTGCCCGGTCGTATCCACACAGAGATCGATAGACGCTGATTTATCGCCATATTGTTGCGTTAATGCCTCATCAAAATCAGTATATAGCTCACATTCTGGCGGCAGATTTTCTTTGGCAAATTGAACACGACTTTCGTTTTTCTCGACCATGAAAGCCTTAACGCCTCTGGCATGCAAAGCCCAAATATAGAGCATCCCCATTGGGCCCGCGCCAGCTACCGCCGCACGAATATTAGTATGGGTGATGCCCAGTTTATCGACCCCGGTCAGCGTGCAACTGAGTGGCTCAGTCAGTGATGCCTCTTCCATACTGACATGATCATCCAGTTTTATCAGTGAACTCTCTTTAGCCAGATATTGCTCAGCAAATGCCCCGTCATAGGAAACTCCCGCTTCGGTTCCCAATTTTTTCTCGCAATGATTTGGATTTCCTGTCTGGCACATCCGACAATGCCCACAAGAATAAGTTGGGTTGATGACAACACGGTCACCTACATTAAAGCGAGTGACACTCTTTCCCACTTGAGCAACAACACCCGTTGTTTCATGGCCCAGAGTAGTTCCCGGAATAGCAACAGGATAAGAACCAGTGATAATCCCAACATCCGTACCACAAACGCCACACACCGCAATATCAACGACAACATCATCAGGCTCAACACAGCGTAACGGTTCAACATCCTGGATTTGAACATCCCACACCCGATTAAATTTAAGTGCTTTCATTACGCTACCTCCTTGTTATCCAGCATATTTAACGTCATATCAGCAAAAGTCAGATCAAGCTTATACAGAATTTCGTTTAAATGTTCCTGAGTACAAATTAACGGTGGACGAACTTTAAGTGCACGACCTTTACCATAACGAGAACCCCGGATGATCAAGTGATGAGAATTCGCTATTGCAATCGCTTGTGCCGCAAACTCTGGTGATGGCGTATCAAAGCCAAACATATAACCGACGCCTCTAACACCCGTAATTTCTGGGTATTTATGCTGTAATGCTAATAAGCCATCACGTAAATAAGCTTCATTACGCTGCACATTCTCCAGAACCTGTTCGTCTTCGATAATATCGATAATTTCATTAAGCGCCGTTAATGAAAGAGGGTTAGCGCCTGATGTACTGGAATGTTCGAATGACTCTAATACATCCAATGAACTCCGCATCAGCACACCACCGGTAGGAATACCTATGCCACCAGCGCCCTTAGCGAAAACAATAATATCGGGTTCTAATTCTTTAGCGTAACCGGTTGAGGCGAAAAATGTCCCGGTACGACCAAATCCGGTCTGTACTTCATCTGCGATAATAATAATGTCATGTTTATGGCAGATGTCTCTGATCTTACGGTAAAAATCGACAGGGAAAACGTTATTTCCGCCATTTCCTTGAATAGGCTCAATAATAAGACAGGCAATATTGTCATTTGAACCTAATTGAATAAATTGCTCCAAGTCAAAACATTGATTGGGTTCTGTATTCGGTTCAAATTCTGACATGACACTGGCCGGGGTTGGAATTTTTAAAGAACCATCAATGTTGACATGGAAATCTTTAATCCTAAAAGCATTACCCGAAATTTGCGCTGTGGCTAAAGACTGACCATGATGAGCCAGAAAGAAAGAGATAACTCCTGAACGCCCTGTTGCTTTTTGCGCGATACGAATTGCACATTCAACCGCCCCAGAACCGGAAACATCACGTAACCATATTCTATCAATGCCCTCAGGGGTATGTTTAACTAATTTACCCAAAATATATTGTGATATTTCATGGGTATAAGCTGAACTTAAATGTGTACATCTGTCGATCTGCTGTTTTAATTTTTCTGTTATTCTGCGATTAGTGTACCCAAGTGGAAGGTTAAATGTTCCCGAAGCTGCATCGATATACTTTTTACCATCAATTTCCAAATAAGGGCCGTTTCCAACAAAGCGAGAAAGCATATCTTCAAACCGTTTTTCATTTTCCATCATTCTAATTACCTTGATTAACTATTCATAACCACAACAAATAAAATCAGCCTTTAATATATAAGGCAATATTTACTAAAAATTAGCTTATATCAACAAAAAGTCTGCAAAAAACCAAAATACATTTAAAAAATTAAAGTATTTTGTATAAAATACATTATTATTTTGAATGATTGGTTAATGGCATGCAGAACTGCTGATTTATAGGATTAATGATAATAAATTCTGTTCAAATCCTACAAAAACTGTACCAAAATCCTCCATCTCACGGCTTTTCCGCAGATGATAAGAGCACTTACATAATGCGTGGCTATTTTCTGGCAGGTGATGAAATGTGATAAAAGATTCTCGATCATTTCTGATTTGTCAGAAACAATGTGCGTTTTTCATACTAAGAATAGCCAAACTTCCGACTGACATTAAAATGACGAGTGAAAAATAAGCTGACGCTACAGCGCGATGTCATTTTTTTGTATTTAAGATTTGAATATTTATACCTTATGGATTTCAAGATGCATCGCGACGGCAAGGGAGCGAATCCCCGGGAGCATAGATAACGATGTGACCGGGGTGAGTGAGTGCAGTCAACAAAGAGGCAACTTGAAAGATGACGGGTATAAAATACCCACACAAGCGGGTTGGTTTACACCGGTGAATAGCTCGTATAAAGTTCAGACTTTAAAAAAAGTAAAGGGTTCAGTCTGTGCATGATCCTTAAACATCCCTATCGCTAGCTTGAAATGACTCGCCAGTAGGATCTCTGGTGTATCCAAGCTCTTTGGTAACGCTAAAGAATGAATTCCACTGAGCCTATTCACCAATAAAACCACCACCATTATTGAAATATTAAAAGAACACACATGCAAAATTATATTCTTCTACTACTTAGCTTGGCACTTTTTGGACCTTTGGGTATCGATGTATTCTTGCCTACGGTTCCTGCCATTGCCGAGGATTTTAAAGTTAACAATGAAGTTATTCAGTCAACGATTTCTTTGTTTTTATTAATTATGGGGCTAGGTCAGTTAATCGCTGGGCCACTAGTAGATAAATTCGGCCGTCGGCCAGTAGCCCTAACGGGTATCACCTTATATATCATCGGTTCGGTGATCGCAGCGCTTTCTACTTTTCCCGAAATTTTTATTGCGGCGCGAATTATTCAAGGATGTGCTGTCTGCTGTACCAGTGTCGTCTGCATTAGTGGTGTGCGTGATCGCCTAAACGGTGATGAGGCGGCCAAAGCCTATGGATTTATTAACGGTACGCTAAATATTGTTCCTGCTCTCGCGCCATTACTTGGCGGTATTCTGGCCGAAATGTTCAACTGGAGAGCGCCATTCTGGTTTTTGACTTGCTACTCGGTTATTGCACTACTTATCATTGCCAACTGGCTACCAGAGACGCGCCCCGCTAACACTAAACCAGTTCGCGGGTTACCACTAAAGCAATATTTTCAAATTCTTGGCAATGCCCAGTTTATACATTTTGCCCTAGTTAACGCTGGCATTATGGGAATAGTGGTTACCTATGTGTCATTTGCACCAACCGTGCTAATGACCGAGGGCCATATTTCACCGCTAGCATTTTCATTGATTTTTGGTGGCAACGGACTCTGGACGATGATCGCTTTCCTAACCGCCAATAAAATTATCCATCGACTTGGCCGCCCTTGCTGCCTGCTGTTAGGGACAATTCTAATGGCACTGGCTAGCCTATCTCTGTTTTCTGGCATGCATCTGCCAACTGTCGCCAGCCAGCACTGGCTAAGCTATATGTTGCCGGTTTCTTTCGCCTGCACAGGTATGGCATTTGTCATGGGACCGGCGACCAGTTATGCACTAGAGCCTTATTCTGACGAAGCCGGTGTCGCTTCTGCACTGATAGGATTCGTCCAGATGGCTGTCGGCTCCACCCTCTCGCTCATTGCTATGGCGTTGCCATTTTCGCTCAAACAGTCACTCGTGTTAGTCATGCTACTCGGTACCACGCTAATCCTGTCGGCACACATACTCAGCCGTAACCTGAAAGGACGGGTAGTTTCGCTAGAATCCTAAAATATCAATCACACACCTAACCCCATCATCTGCATCAGTTGTTGTGCTTGCTGAATCGCCTCCTGGCGATTCGCAATCCCTAGCTTCTGATACAGATTCCGTATATGTGTCTTAATCGTTGTCGTCGCTACATCCAATTCCGCGGCAATTTGATCATTACTGTAGCCTGAGTAAATTAATCCCAATACCTGCCACTCACGCTGTGTAAGCGGACTATTGCGAATAAGCTCAGGAACATCAGGATGTGTTAGCAACTGAGTGACAAAACTTTCATCAAAATGAGCGAATTTATGGCGATGCTGACGGTTGATATCCCGCAAAATGCGCTGCGCCCGATGTAACTCTAGTTCAGACAAGGTATTGAGCTGAATAAGCTGACGTAATTGTTGGGCCATCAACTCACCTTCAATGACAAAATGGCTAATAAATCCAGTACGGTTAGCCAGAGCCAATGCCTCAATGAGTGCATTCTGCGCTTCGCTTTTGCGTCCGATATGCCAGTAAAGCAAGTTATACAACAGTAAATTACGATTCAGATCGCTGATTAACTGCAATTTTCTCGCATGTTGATTCAGTGTATCCAAAATGGACTCAGCCTCATCATACAAACCAAGCAGAATCTGAGCACGAGCAATATTGCGCCACTGCCCCTGATTAAAATGATTACTGACACTTTCTGGTCGCTCAGTCTGTGCCAACCACCGAATAGCGGCATCTTTGTCGTCCATATTCTGCCAAATGATGACTCGCAGTTTGTCAGTATTCGTACGCCAATCTCGATGATACTGCCCATTATTTAGCAGGTTTTCACAACGCGCCAGATAACGGCGGGCATTATCAATATCTCCTCTGGTCAAAGAGCATTTAGCCAACTGGGTTAGACACTGCAACTGCTGTTGAGGTTGGAAGTTAGACAACACTTCCAGCCCACGACGCGCTACATCTTCGGCTTCATCAAGACGAGACCAACACCACAAAAGCTGTGAACGGATACGCAACAAAAATTCATGCATTGGCAACTGCTCCAAATGCTGTTCACGGATCAATTCAAATGCCTTGTTCTGCGTTTCATAAGCCGTCTGCAAATATCCCTGAGCTAATAAAATCTCACTTTGCTGCAACAGCGCCCACAACGCATAGTGATGAACATGGAAACGACGCGCAAGCTGCTCGGTTTGTTGCATCCGCGCTAATGCATCAGCCAACTCACCTCTACAATGTAATACTTCACCTTCCACGGAAGTTGCGACAATACGACTGTATTCATTCTGAGGAAGCAGTGCGGCCAAAGCCTGTTTCGCCAACTTATCGGCCATCTCCGGCTTGCCGCTGTTCATAGCCACCTGAGCCCGTAGCGCATCGAATTCAGCTAGGAGATCCGGCTCTATAGCAATTTGTTTCTGTTGCAGTGCCTGTTCCGCTTGGTTTAACAGTGTATTGACTTCTGAATAACGATGTTGGCTTTGGGCCAGCCAAGCCTGGAGCAGCACCAGACGCGGACTCTCCAATAGCTGCTCATAAGGCAGCGCATTCATACACTCTTCCAACAGAGATAACTCACTGTGGTTAAACAGCGACCAAGCATGCTGCAACAAAATATCGCGTAGCATGGCAGTATCACCCGCCGCCAAGGCATGATGAATCGCCTCGCCCGGATACCCCTGCGCCAACCAACCTTCTGCGGCCGCCCGATGCAACTCCGGCAATTGCAACGCCATTTCCCATTGACAGCGTTGACGTAGAAATGAAGCAAAAAGCGGATGAAAGCGAAACCATTCGCCAGAGTCATCCATACGCTGGATAAACAGCCCCTGACGTTCAGTTTCTTCAAGACGCTGCTGACCATTCTCTTCACCGGTTAGACGAACAATCAAACCGTCATTCATGGAACGTAAGATAGAACTGCGCAACAAAAATTCACGCGTTGAACTATCCACCTGATTGAGTACCTCATCCACCAGATAATCGGAAAGATGGCCGGCGTTAATGCCCGACAAGCGTTTAGCCGACAGTTCAGCGGCATCACACGACTGCCGCGCTGAAAGCGCGATAAGCTGAAGCGCCGTTGCCCAACCCGCGACTTCATTGCATAAGCGCTTACAATCGTCGGCGTCGAGGGATGTGGTTAACCGCTTATCAAAAAATTGCTGCGTTTCTTGATAATCAAAAGCCAGTTGCTGACTGTCAATTTCCAGCAATTGCTCACGCACACGCAGATTAGCTACCCCAAGAGAAGGCAAATTACGCGATAAGATGGTTAACGTCAGATTCTCAGGCTGGTGACGCAGGAAAAACCGCATAGCCTCATGAATAATGTTATTCACAATCAGATGGTAATCATCGATCACCAGGAAAATGGGCCGCCGCCACTCACTAAGTTCAATAAATAATTGAGCGAAAAGCGCGGGTAAATTGGCATATTGATGTTTTTGGGCCAACACTTCACTTTTAACACAGTGTCCCTGCGTAGCCTGTTGCAACGCCGCGATAAGATAGCTGGCAAAACGTTCCGGCTGATTATCGCTCTCATCCAAAGAATACCATCCCAAATTATCCTGCCTGGCAGCCCACTGAGAGACCAATGTGGTTTTGCCATAACCAGCGGGGCTAGTTATTAGCACAAGACGATAATTAGACGACTCATTCAATCTGATTAACAGACGCTTACGCAAGACTGTATTATTCAGACGAACAGGACGACTCAGTTTTGATGGGATAAGCATTAATTTCCGTGCCCAAAGAAGCGATAAGTAAAACCTGCGCCGGAACCATGAGTGATATTAGTTAGATGATTTATTTCATGGTCCGTAATGACGCCATTAATCGGCCCAACCAAATTTAGTGAAATAGATTGCTTTTGCAAATATGTTTACGACCCCTATAGTATTAAGTTGCGCACCCTATCACATTCTTGAACAACAAATTCCATTTTCTACATATAAGTTGTGGAAGCAATTAGCAGATTACCTTATCGATCCACTGGAAAAAAATGGACTCAATTAGGCGCAAAAATGATGCGAAAGAGGGTTACTGGCTACGCCCTTCTACTCCTCCCTGACTAATACCTCTCTAGGATGATGCTTTAGATCCCGAGAGCATTCAGCATAGTGCTTAAATTTTCCTTTTCAGCTACAGGATGAAGACTCCATGCAACAGTCCAGATTAGATAAAGCCCAGTTTCAGGCTGCGCTGACACGTCAATGGCAGCGCTTTGGCCTCGGTTCAGCACAGGAAATGACCCAGCATCAGTGGTGGCAAGCCGTTAGTGCGGCCCTGTCAGAGCTGTTGCCCACATGCCCTGTCATCAATCATTCCGACCAACAACGCCATGTGAACTACATCTCCATGGAGTTTCTGATTGGCCGTTTAACCGCAAACAATCTGCTTAACCTTGGTTGGTATGAAGACGTTCAGGCTTACCTGGCAGAAGAAAATATCATTCTGAGTGATCTTCTGGAACAAGAAACTGACCCCGCTTTAGGTAACGGTGGATTGGGACGGCTTGCCGCCTGTTTTCTTGACTCTATGGCAACCGTCGGTCAGCCGGCAATTGGCTATGGTCTGAATTATCAATACGGCCTGTTCCGCCAATCCTTTGAACAAGGGCAACAAATTGAAGAACCAGACAATTGGGGACGAGAATCTTATCCCTGGTTCCGCCACAACGCTCAGTTAGATGTTGAGGTGAATTTTGGTGGCGAAGTCGTCATAACCGATGATGGACACGAAACTTGGGCACCTGAATTTACCTTGGTTGGAGAAGCTTGGGATCTACCGGTCATTGGTTATCGCAATGGTGTTACTCAACCATTACGCCTGTGGCAAGCAACCCATGCTACGCCATTTGATCTCGACAAATTCAACGCCGGGCAGTTTCTGGCAGCGGAACAGCAAGGTGTTGAAGCCGCTAAACTGACAAAAGTTCTCTATCCGAATGATAATCATCAGGAAGGCAAACGCCTGCGTCTGATGCAACAATATTTCCAGTGTGCCTGCTCCGTCGCAGATATCTTACGTCGCCATTATCTGGCAGGCCACAAAATAGAAGATCTGCCTAAGTATGAAGTTATCCAGCTTAACGATACCCACCCAACGATTGCCATCCCTGAAATGATGCGCATTCTGCTGGATAAACACCAAATGAGTTGGGAAACCGCATGGGAGATAACCAGCCATACTTTCGCCTATACCAACCATACCCTGATGCCAGAAGGTTTGGAATGTTGGGACGAGGATCTAGTCAGCCAGCTGCTACCACGCCATTACAGCATCATTAAAGAAATTAACTACCGGTTTAAAAAGTTGGTGGACAAAACCTGGCCCGGCGAGCAAGCCGTATGGGAAAAATTGGCTGTACATTATAACCATCAGATACGCATGGCGAATCTTTGTGTCGTCGCGGGCTTTGCCGTAAACGGGGTAGCAGCGCTGCACTCACAGCTCATCGTTAAGGATCTTTTCCCTGAATACCATCAACTATGGCCGAATAAGTTTCTCAACGTGACAAATGGCGTGACCCCGCGTCGTTGGCTCAAACAGTGTAACCCGGCACTGTCAGGATTGCTTGACCGTACACTTAATCGCGAATGGATTAACGATCTTGATGCCCTTAAAACACTTGAACCCTATGCAGATGACGCCGCTTTCCGCGAAGAGTACCGAGCTATCAAACAAGGCAACAAGATCCTGCTATCCAATTATGTCAATAAAGTGATGGGGCTTAAGCTAGATCCAAACGCCATTTTTGATGTGCAAATTAAACGCTTGCATGAATATAAACGCCAACATCTGAACCTGTTGCATATCCTATCGCTCTATAAACAAATTCAGGAAAACCCGGAACTGGATATCGTGCCACGTGTATTCCTGTTTGGCGCAAAAGCCGCGCCCGGCTACTATTTGGCAAAAAACATTATCTCCGCCATCAATCAGGCTGCGGAGAAAATTAATAACGACCCAATCGTCCGTGATCGCATTAAGATCGCTTTTATCCCCGATTACAAAGTTTCTGTCGCGGAACTAATGATCCCGGCTGCCGATGTTTCAGAACAAATCTCCACTGCCGGCAAGGAAGCTTCCGGTACCGGCAATATGAAACTGGCGCTAAACGGCGCACTGACCATCGGAACATTAGACGGAGCGAATGTTGAAATTGCCGAACAGGTAGGGGATGACCATATCTTCATTTTCGGGCATACCGTAGAAGAAGTGAAAGCATTGAAAGCTGCCGGTTATGACCCACTGAAATTACTCAAGGAAGATCAGCATCTGGACAACATACTCAAGGCACTGGCTAGCGGCGAGTTCAGTTATAGCGATAAGCGAGCATTCGATATGCTGTTACATAGTCTGATTGAAGGTGGCGATCCTTATCTGGTGCTAGCTGATTTTGCCTCCTATTGTGATGCGCATCAACGGATCGACTCCTTGTACCGCGATACTCAAAGCTGGACACGTAGTGCCATTCTAAATACCGCCCGGATGGGCATGTTCAGTTCTGACCGGACAATCCGTGATTATCAACAACGCATCTGGCAAGCAGAGAGATAAGGAAAAATCATGGAGGAGAAAAGCCTCGATCATTTAGCGACCGAGGCTGGCATTGTCGCCAGCTATATTAATGCTTATGGCAAACCACAAGCGATTCCAACGGAAACCCGACACGACTTGTTGGATGCGATAAGTGAAAACAAACCGGCCAACGCGTCGGTTTCACCCTTACCGACAGTAAAAGTTTTTACTCAAGGCGAGCACTTCACTATCACCCTGAAAGATGAAGAGCACTACCAATGGCAGATACAGACAGAACAAGGAGAGGAATTTCAGGGGCATTGCTGCCATAAACTGGTGCTACCTGATACGCTTGCTCTGGGCTACCATCACCTCACTTTGACACAAGGAAACCAATGCTGGTCCATGCAGATTATCGTGGCGCCCAAACGCTGCCATGAACCAGATGCCCTGCAAAGGAGGGAAAAACTTTGGGGTGCCTGTGTGCAACTCTATACTCTGCGTTCAGAAAACAACTGGGGAATCGGCGATTTTGGCGACCTGAAACACATGCTGAAAGAGATAGCAGCACGCGGAGGCGCCTTCATCGGGTTGAATCCATTGCATGCACTGCATCCAGCCATGCCAGAAAGCGCCAGCCCCTATAGCCCCTCTTCACGCAACTGGCTTAATGTGATTTACATTGACGTTAATCAGATTGAAGATTTCAAGCTCAGTGAAGAGGCACAGCGTTGGTGGCAAGCACCAGAGACTCAACGCACGTTACAGTATTCCCGCAGCACTAAATGGGTGGATTACACCACAGTGATGGCGTTGAAAATGGCAGCACTACGTCTGGCACATCAACAATTCAGTACGCGCCCAGAACATGATTCCCAACAAACCGCTTTCCGCCGATTTGTCATTCAGGGTGGTGAATGTCTCTACTATCAAGCCGTCTATGACGCTCTGCACTGCCAGTTATATGCTGAAAATAGTACCTGTTGGGGCTGGCCGGTATGGCCGGAAAAGTACCGCGATCCGCACGGTGAAGCGGTACAAACATTTTGCCAATCTCACCCGCAGGAAGTGGAATTTTTCCTCTGGTTACAGTGGTTGGCTGATACGCAACTTGCAGACTGCTTTGCCCAAAGCCAAACAAGTGGCATGCCAATTGGGCTTTACCGTGATTTAGCCGTTGGCGTAGCGGAAGGAGGCTCGGAAACCTGGTGCAACCGGGTTGTCTATTGCACTAAAGCATCAGTGGGAGCGCCACCGGATGCTCTTGGACCATTGGGTCAAAACTGGGGCTTACCACCAATGAATCCTCATGTTTTGCAAGCCCAGGCTTACCAACCGTTCATTAATCTGCTGCGTACAAATATGATCCACTGCGGTGCCTTACGCATTGACCACGTGATGTCGATGCTCAGACTTTGGTGGATTCCCTACGGTGAAACAGCTGACAAAGGAGCATATGTACACTACCCAGTTGATGATCTGATGGCGATTCTGGCATTAGAGAGTCAGCGCCATCGCTGTCTGGTCATTGGTGAAGATTTGGGGATTGTACCGGAAGAGATTGTAGGCAAACTGCGCGACAGCGGTGTCTATTCTTATAAAGTGCTCTACTTTGAGCGTCATGGCAATGGAGAATACCGCGCACCTGAGGATTACCCGATACAAGCAATGGCAACCATCACCACCCATGATTTACCGACCTTACGTGGATTTTGGCAAAGCAACGATTTGACACTTGGGGAATCACTCAAACTATACCCTGATAAAGACCTGCTTCAAGGGTTACATACTGACCGTCAAGCTAGCAAACAAGGGTTATTAGAAGGCTTACATCGCTACGGCTGTATCCCGGAACATATCGGTCACATGGCAAAAGAGGTAGACATGTCACCGATAATAAACCAAGGGCTACATCGTTATATTGCCCACAGTGCCTGCGCACTACTGGGCCTGCAACCCGAAGATTGGCTGGATATGGATAAACCGGTCAATATTCCAGGTACGGTAATGGAATATCCTAACTGGCGACGTAAATTGAATACCTCTCTGGAAACCCTGTTTGGTGATGATCATGTCAACCAATTGCTGAAAGATGTAGATAAATGTCGTAAAAAAACGGGAATAGACAGAGACTAAATGCCGCAATGCCTATTTCCCCTCCGAAGGCATTATCCTGTCCAGTTTAAAGGATGGTTTTAATCTATACCCCATGGATTTCAAGATGCATCGCGACGGCAAGGGAGTGAATCCCCGGGAGCATAGCAAACTATGTGACCGAGGTGAGTGAGTGCAGCCAACAAAGAGGCAACTTGAAAGATAACGGGTATATAAACCATCCTTCATATTGCTAACTTTTAACGTCTTGATTACTATCGCCGAGTTTTCATCAATGAGAAAACCGGTATTAAAAAAAGCCTCTTTTATCTATCCGTGTGGTTTTAAAAGCTGGAAAAGAGGCCAGGCTAACCACGAAAAAACAGGTAAAAACTTTAATCATCAAAAGTAAAAAGAAGTAATTAAGGATTTTTTAAACAGGTTAAAAACC
>NZ_NSCM01000053.1 GCF_003287735.1 Photorhabdus bodei
GAAATCATTGTTGTCAATTTATGTGGCAGTTACTGAATTATGTTGATGCCTTTTTGGCATCGTTTTCATCACAGCAAAAGCCAGGAAGACAAAAAATGGGTGTAGCACAATTATGAAATCTTATTTAAAACTATTGAGACTCATCAATTTGTGAGCTGAGGAAAGGTGAGATAATGATACAAATGGATAGAGGGAAAAATAGCGTATTAACCATCTAAACGTCAAGGTGTTTAGATGGTTGGTAAGTGGCTTATAATAGCGAGTAGTAGATCGACTGGACCCTGTAAATAATTCTGTATATTAGCTCGCACCTATATTTGCCCACCTACCCCCTTAAACTTCTCAACAAATGCAGCAATTTTCTGGAAAACAGCCTGCTTTTTCGTTCTGTATTCCGGGTTAAGTGGACTTAACTTAGGTAGAGTGGAATTGAGCTCTGTGCCGTTTTCACTTGCATATTCTCGTTTTAATGATGCTGTAATATAGCGCTTAGCCGCATCTTCATTTAATTTCTCCGAGCTAATTAACTCTTCTGCTTCACGTTTTTGTTCAGCTTGAGCAAATTTGAAAAATTCATCAATAATACTGGCCTTGTCGATAATTTCGTCCAAGTTAGTTTGATTAATGAAATCAACAATTAAACTTTCTTTTGCTCGATTGCCAAGGCTGGAACGAATTAAACGGCGAACTTCATCAATTAACTCTGCCTTATTTTTATTCTTTTTATTGTTTTCAAAAATCAACTCAAGAATGTAATCTAGATTAATTTCCTGCGATTTGAGCAAGTCCACTTCAAAGACGACATCATCCCAGTCAATAGTAGATTTATCTTTCTCGTTAGACGACTTTTCACGGCGTAACCAATCACGCGTATCATTATAGATTGAGCGATAATCTTGAATAGTACGCTCAGTTGGCATCTCAATCGCTTGCATCGCGGCGATATCTTCATCACTCAGGTAGTATTTAGCCTTAAATGCCTCAACAGCCTCCGGATTACTAATATCTACATGTTGTAGAGCCTTTAATCCTGCAAATTCATCATAGTTTTGCAGTACATTCTCCGCACGTAAATATTCACCAAATAGTTTGGCAAAATCCTTTTTATCTTGCTCTTTAATAATATCATCAGGGTTAGGAAAGCGTTTTTGTAGCTCTGTCACTACCTCTAAAAATCCGCGACGTGCTTCGCCGGTGATTAAATCGGTAAAGCCTTCCATGTATTCTTTATAGCTTTTTTCCAGCACCACGTTTTTGGTGTTCTTATCACCAAATAAAGTGATAGCGTCAACCGTAGCTTGTTCTAAATCACGGAAGGTGACGATATTGCCAAAGGTCTTCGTGGCGTCATAAATACGGTTAGTACGTGAAAAAGCTTGCATTAGGCCGTGGTAACGCAGATTTTTATCGACAAATAAAGTATTCAATGTCGGCGCATCAAATCCTGTTAAGAACATGCCAACAACAATCAGTAAATCTACTTCTTGATTTTTCACTCGCTTAGCGAGGTCTTTATAGTAGTTTTGGAAACCTTTACTATCTACACCAAAATTCATTTTGAACGCTGCATTATAATCATCAATGGCTGCGCTTAAAAATTCTTTGGCACTGCTGTCCATTGCGGTGAGCTCAAAACTTTCATCAATAAGCTCACCAATAGCATCTTGCTCTTCATTAGCGGCGAAAGAGAAGATAGTGGCAACATTAAGCGGTTTTTTATTTGCTTTATTTTCTTCAGTCTCTTTTTGTAAATGCTTGAACGCTTCATAATAAGCTTTGGCGGCATCCACGCTACTGACAGCAAACATGGCATTAAACCCCTTGCCACCGGTTTGGAGACGATGTGTTTTTTGCCTGAAGTTATTTAAAATATACTGGGAAATTGCACGAATACGAACAGGATGTAAAAAAGCTTGCTTGTTTTCTGCCGCTGTTAACTTTTTCTCGTCTTGTTCGGTTTCAATGGACTTAAACTGTGGTCTTACATCGTTATAATCAACTTTAAACTTCAATACTTTTTCATCACGAATGGCATCGGTAATCACATACGAATGTAATTCTCGGCCAAATACACTACTGGTGGTGTCTGCCCCTAAAGCATTTTGCGGGAAAATTGGCGTGCCCGTAAAACCAAATTGATAATACCTTTTAAATTTCTTCTTTAGGTTTTTTTGTGCTTCACCAAACTGGCTGCGGTGTGCCTCATCAAAAATAAACACTACTTGCTTATTGTATATTGGTAAATCGCTTTCACTTTTTATTAAGTTATTAAATTTCTGAATGGTAGTAACAATAATTTTATTGTCATCTTTTTCAATATTCCGTTTTAGCCCTGCGGTACTCTCCGAACCATTAACACTGTCAGGTGAAAAACGTTGATATTCTTTCATGGTTTGGTAATCCAGATCTTTACGATCGACCACAAAAAACACCTTATCGATAAAATTCAACTCAGTAGCCAAACGCGCCGCTTTGAAACTAGTTAAGGTTTTGCCCGACCCCGTGGTATGCCAAATGTAGCCACCACTTTCAGTATTACTCCAATTTTTAGCCTGATACGCACTTTTAATTTTCCACAAAATACGTTCAGTAGCCGCTATTTGATAGGGGCGCATCACTAATAAAGTATTGCTAACATCAAATACAGAATAATGAATTAACACATTCAGCAAGGTATTTTTCTGAAAAAATGTGGCTGTAAAATCTTTTAAGTCTTTAATCAGCGTATTATCAGATTTGGCCCAATTCATGGTGAAGTCAAAACTGTTTTTATCACGCTTGGTAGTATTGGCAAAATAGCGAGTGTCTGTACCGTTTGAAATCACAAAAAGCTGTAAGTATTTAAACAGAGAGTTTTCTGTATTAAAGCTTTCTTTACTATAACGGTGCACTTGGTTAAAGGCTTCACGGATAGCAACTCCGCGTTTTTTAAGCTCAACTTGTACCAATGGCAGGCCATTAACCAAAATGGTTACATCGTATCGATTCGCTTGCGCCCCTGTTTGCTTGAATTGCTTAATGATTTGTACTTTATTACGGGCAATGTTTTTCTTATCCACGAGATAGATGTTCTCGATATGTCCATTATCAAAAACAAAGTCGTGGATATAATCGTTATGAATTTTACGAGTTTTATCTATGTTGTTATCGTTTGGCTTATCTAAGTACTGATCAATAAAGCGTTGCCACTCACTTTCTGAAAAATTAACATTATTCAGTATCTGCAGTTGCTCACGCACATTGGCCAGCATGTTTTGGGGTGTGTTTAAGCCAGAAATATATTCATAACCTTGGTTGACTAAATCGTCGATCAATTCCCGTTCTAAATCACCTTCGCTTTGGTAGGTTTCATTTAGCTGCAATTCCTTAATGTATTTATCAAGTACGATAAAGTTATTTGATTCAGCAACAGTTTTGTATTCGTTCATACTTCACCTATAAATTCGATTCACTCTAATTTTCTGCCTGTTGGAAGCGGTACATAGTGTTAATTTCATTAACCAGATAGCGCAAAACACGCTTGTCATCTTCCGTAAGCTCAGCGACCTCTTCACCTGCATGTTTTGAATGACTAGAGATATTAATAATCCTGGCTTCATAAGGGTTAGGTCTGCCATCATCGGTTTTTGGCAATAAATCACCCCACTTTTTATAGCCAAGAAAAGTAGAGGTTTTTTCTAATATATTTCTTAGAAAGTTGAAGTGATACTTGCTCAACTGACCGTTTTCAATGGCTTTTTCGAGTTCTGACTTCAGATAAAGATGATATGAAAACGGTGAATCATTAGGTTGGATTGCTAGCTGATATGTGCCGTCTTCATGCTTTGTCAGCCTGTATTTCTTAAACCATTTCTTTTTATAGCTTTTATCATCACTGTTTAGCTCATTGTGTAGCACGTTATAGAAAAGAGGGTTATGCGTCGTGATGATGAA
Organism: Photorhabdus bodei; assembly: GCF_003287735.1. GTDB lineage: Bacteria > Pseudomonadota > Gammaproteobacteria > Enterobacterales > Enterobacteriaceae > Photorhabdus > Photorhabdus kayaii. The sequence continues at coordinate 3,934 of NZ_NSCM01000053.1, forward strand.
TTTAACGCTAGACTCGTTAGATTTAATAAGTTGAGCAAGATGTACTGCCAACTTAATCAAATGGTTTTCATCTAACGAGCTCACAGGATCATCAATAAAGACATATTGCAATTGATTAAACTGATCTGTTTCTCGCTCACTGGGTTCAGCAACATTCAGCACGCTTATTACTTGCTCAATCAGTGTGTAAAACATGCTCCAGATAAAGTTGCTTTCTTCGCCTTTTGATATTTTAACATTTTCAGTTCGTGCTTCATTACCACGTTCGAAAGAAAATGTGACCTCCGAACCATTTTCGCTAAAATGTGGAGTTAATTTTTCATCAGTATAGCGTTGAAAGTTAGCAATGATATTCCGATCTTGCCCTTGGTCTTTTAGCACCCAATCTGTAAATGAATTCGGCTGGATTTTGAGTTTAGGCTCGGTATTCTCAGATAAGTCGTTATCCCAGTAAAACAAGTCTTCGGTAAAGGCGTTGTAATACAAAAAATTAGTACGCGTCAATGATAGTTCTTTATTGTTGCTACTTTCATCATTATCAATTTTTGGCGCAATTAGCTGTTTAAACTCCCGCGAAAGCCGGGTTTTACCCGTACCATTAAAGGCATAGATCAGTTGTACTTTCTTGTTGGCATCTTTTAGCTGCTGGGCTATTCCCGTTAGCGTTTTGCTCATATCATGCCTCTACCTCTGGTTTGGGGAAACTCAATAGCAGATCGCGATAATATTCGTATTGCTTTTGACGTAGTTCAATTTCTCGCGGTAGACCTTCACTGATGGAGCTGGTTAAATCGTCGAATTTGTCTAGGATAGAGACGATGCGTTCTTGTTCGGCAAGTGATTTTTCAGAATCTCTCGGATACGGAACAGGGATCGTTGTTTTTTTGATATTATCATTATATAAACGCTTGATTACTCCACCATCGGAAATATTCCAGTTGGCAATTTGATAAAAATAAAACAAATATTTATTTAATACCTGACTTTCATCATTTTCAATCCATACGATATTACTATCCTGAAAATAGGCATCTTTTCCATCAAATATGACTGATCTTCCGATCGTACCACTTGCAGAAATTAGAACCTCTCCAGCTTTTGGGTAGCTATATTTTGCTTTATATTCATCAAATAATTCTCGTGTAATAAAAGCATTAGGCTCTTTGCCAAATGTTCCAATTTTATAAAATGGAATATCGCCTGTTTCGAGGGTTTGGTTTTTTAAAATTCGTTTGCACATGCGAACCTCACCAATTTCCCCCAAAGTCTTCCACTCCACCTCACCTTTTTCAAAACTTAACAATTGGTCGCGATAATAATTGTACTGTTTTTTGCGGGCGGTAAGTTCAGCGGTAAGTTCAGCGGTAAGCTCGGTAAAGGCGTCCAAAATGCGTACGATTTCGGTTTGGATATTGAGAGATGGGATAGGAATTGGATATTCCATTATTTTTGTTTTATTCCCGCGTGGCATTTTGGCCCCTTTAGAATGCCGCATGTTATAGTCGAAAAATTTATCATCCGCTAAAATTTGATATAGATACCTAGGTGTTATCGTTTCATCAGTCAGATGTATAACCAGTACATCGCCATTTGTGCCACCGATACGATCAGCGTGCCATATTTTCTTCAAGTAGGGGCGAATATTTCCGATTAAAATATCACCACTTTGATACTCTATTAAGTTACCTTCGGTTGGCACATAAGTAGACTCTTTTTTCCCTGCCCAATTTTGTAGGAGATTATCAACTCCCACGTAATTTGATTTATCAAGTTTGTCAAAGCAAATACGAGTTTTTGAATACTCTGTAAGCTCCCCCAAAGTCTTCCACTCCACTTCAACGCCATCAAGCAGTTTTTCCATAAAGCTCATATTGCTCATGCCTTATTCTCCGTGCCTTCAATCTCAGCAATAATGGCATCGATATCCGCTCGCAGTTGGTCGATTTTTTTAACAGTGATCTTTAATTCGGCATTGAGTTTTGTAATATCAATTACTTCGCGGTTGTCTCTAGATTCGACATAGCTACTCACCGACAGGTTGTAATCGTTAGCGGCGATGGCTTCAAAACTGACCGATTTAGCAAAATGCTCAACATCATCTTTGCTATCAAACACCTGCATAATTTGTTCGATATGATTGTCGGTAAGTATGTTGTTATTGGTTTCTTTTTTAAACAGAGTGCTTGCATCAATAAACTGAGTAGTGGTGTCGGTTTTGTGTTTAGACAGCACCAGAATATTTACAGCAATGGTCGTGCCAAAAAATAGGTTAGGCGCTAATGAGATCACGGTTTCAACATAGTTGTTATCTACCAGATACTTGCGGATCTTTTGCTCAGCTCCACCACGGTAAAAAATACCCGGGAAGCAAACAATTGCCGCGCGGCCTTTGCTGGATAAGTAACTCAATGCGTGCAGTACAAAGGCAAAATCGGCTTTGGACTTCGGCGCTAATACACCAGCGGGAGCAAAGCGGTCATCGTTAATCAGTGTTGGATCATCACTGCCAATCCATTTCACCGAATACGGTGGATTAGAGACGATGGCATCGAACGGTTTTTCATCACCAAAATGCGGTTCGGTTAAGGTGTTGCCTAACATAATATTAAACTTGTCGTAGTTAATGTTGTGTAAAAACATATTCATACGTGCAAGGTTATAGGTGGTATGGTTAATCTCCTGACCAAAGAAACCGTCTTCAATAATGTGGGCATCGAAGTGTTTTTTGGCTTGTAATAGCAGTGAGCCCGAACCTGCGGCGGGATCATAGATTTTATTCACGCTGGTCTGCCCGTGCATAGCGAGCTGAGCGATTAGCCTAGAAACGTGTTGTGGTGTAAAAAATTCACCGCCTGATTTACCTGCATTGGCGGCATAGTTAGAGATTAAAAACTCATAAGCATCACCAAACAAGTCTATTTTGTTACTTTCAAACTGACCAAATTTAAGCCCTGCCACGCCTTTTAATACGGCGGCTAAGCGGGTGTTTTTGTCTTTAACGGTATTACCTAAACGGTTATTGGTGGTGTCAAAATCGGCAAAAAGACCCTTAATCTCAGCTTCAGATGGGTAACCTCTAGCTGAGCTTTCAATAGCGACGAAAATGGTATTTAAATCTTTGTTTAAATTGTCATTTTCATTAGCATTTGCGGCAATATTAACAAACAGCTGGCTTGGGTAAATGAAATAGCCTTTGGTTTTAATGGCATCATCTTTAATATCGTCAGTGATAACATCATCTGAAAGCTCAGCATAGTTGATACTCTCATCACCGCCTTCAATGTAGTTTGCAAAGTTTTCACTTATAAAGCGATAAAACAGCGTACCTAGTACGTACTGTTTGAAATCCCAGCCATCAACTGAACCTCTCACATCGTTGGCAATTTGCCAGATTTGACGCTGTAGTTCGGCGCGTTGTTGGGTACTTGTCATTGTGAAACTCCACTTTTAATACGTTTTTGAATGGCCATCGGCCCATAATCATCCCGGTATTATAACGAGTAAAGACGTTCTAATCATTTTGAATCGCTACAAGTTTAGTAGACATCTCAGGGGCATTTTGGACTGCTTCCAACCCGATAGGTAATCCATTTTTTTATATTTCTTTGAAAAATGCCTACATTAAGAAAAAATTACTCTTCTGGCAGGTTATCCCTTGTCAGTTCTGGCAGCCATTCGATAGCAGTACCAATATTCAGGTTCAGGTCATTACGAATCATCATAGCCAATACGCTTAATAACCTGATTAATAGCAGCTTCACTCATTGGCTTACCCGCATCGTTACGACCAGGGAAAACGTATTTCCTGCGCCCTGTAATCTCGTGCAGCTTGATAAGAATGGCTTTGTAAGGCTATCAAGAAATCACTAAGATAGCTAAAAGATGTGGGGAGTATAGGTGCTTTGAGTGTGCTGGCAAGATCGGTAGCGGGGTTGAATTCCGCACACCCTATAATATTAGCTTCATCAGGCGGTATCTCACTTCATTGAACCTGAACGTACCCTTAAATATACCCCCACAATGTAGATTTCAGCGGACTTTACTCGACTTCTGGAGAACAAGGAGAGCTTAACTTTTTGTGTTTACTGGGGTTTTATGGGCTTTACTAGACGATGAGAGAAGCTGATATGGCGCGCCCTACAGGATTCGAACCTGTGACCTACGGCTTAGAAGGCCGTTGCTCTATCCAGCTGAGCTAAGGGCGCATTTTGAGAGATGAGCTGCATCAGTAATGCTCTGATGCGGGGAGAGATTATACGGTGACAACTCCTTGAGTCAATGGCTTTTCTGCTTATAAATCTTCATCTGGCTATTTTCTGATTATCAATAAAACTGACAGCACGTTCATGTTCTGACAAAATAGGTAGTATCCCAATGTTTGATTTATGGATTTATTCGTACATGCCAGCAAAAATTATTGACGGGAAAACGATTGCGCAGACAATCAGAAGTGAAGTAGCAGTGCGTGTTCAACAACGTGTTGCTGCGGGAAGACGTGCTCCTGGTCTTGCCGTTGTTTTAGTCGGCGAAAATCCGGCTTCTCAAATTTATGTCGCAAGCAAGCGCCGTGCCTGTGAGGAAGTCGGGTTTGTTTCCCGTTCCTATGACCTGCCAGATACCACCAGTGAAGCCGAGTTGTTGAATCTTATCGATCAGCTTAATAATGATTCAGAAATTGATGGTATTTTGGTTCAGCTCCCTTTACCTGCCGGTATTGATAATGTCAAAGTTCTGGAACGTATCCAGCCTGATAAGGATGTTGATGGCTTCCATCCCTATAATATTGGTCGTTTGTGTCAACGCGCTCCAAAGCTGCGTCCCTGTACTCCGCGCGGTATCGCAACGTTGCTTGAGCGTTGTGGAATTAATACTTATGGGCTGAATGCCGTCGTTATCGGCGCTTCAAATATTGTTGGTCGCCCAATGAGCCTGGAGTTGTTATTGGCTGGCTGTACCACCACGGTGACTCATCGCTTTACTAAAGATTTACGCCACCATGTGGAGCACGCAGATTTGCTCATTGTGGCGGTTGGTAAACCAAACTTTATCCCTGGTGAATGGATTAAACCTGGCGCTATTGTTATTGATGTCGGAATTAATCGCCTGGAAGATGGAAAAGTCATCGGCGATGTTGATTTTGAAACCGCGTCAGAGCGTGCAAGCTGGATCTCTCCGGTTCCAGGGGGGGTTGGCCCAATGACAGTCGCGACACTTATCCAGAATACCTTGCAAGCCTGCGAGGAATACCATGATGTGGAAAAAATTGAAGGTTGTTAATGGAAATTTTTTATTTAGAAGGCCATCCTCATGTGGCGCTATGTGATCTGTTGAAGTTTCAAGGGTGGAGCGAAAGCGGCGCTAGCGCTAAAGCGGTTATTGTTGAAGGTCTGGTTGAAGTAAACGGTCAGATAGAAACCCGTAAACGTTACAAAGCTATAACCGGGCAGGTTGTTACCTTTAATGGTAAATCTGTTCACATTAAAGAATGATTAAAACGGGCTCCCTTAAAAATGAAGGGAGCCGCAGATTGCGGGTAAAGTACTCGCTTTTTGGTTGGGATTGACCGAAAAGGTGTTTAATCGGTATGTTTGGAAAGTGAGTTAAAGTGCGATTAAGCTTGATTTGGTCAACCGAAGTATCTGTAGTTAAAAAGTACCTCGATGAAAAATAATGAAAATGTAAAAAGGTTATAATGGTAAATAAGAATTAAACCTTAAACTTAATGTACAAGTTAATCTCTGTTAAATGTGAAAAGCACTAATAAGTAGAAAAGGTTTTTTATATCGGAGATAAACGGGATGATGAAAAATATTTTAGCTTCGATATTAGCTTGAGTAAACGGATAACCAAAATGGATATTTTTATTAACCTAATTGATTTTACTGAAAATTTTTATTTTACCCCGTAATTCTCTATTTATCTTGTCCACGGTTATACGTTTAAGCTGTAGGTAACCAACCTTAGTATAAGCGTGGTTTTAATCATCCAGCGGGTTGAGTTTTTACATGCGAGCTCTCTCATAGTGTTCTGTGCAGGTGGTATTTAGGTATTAAAAGGTCACTTAGCAAATGGTATAAAATTTTAACCCTGTTTAGTGAATATGCAGTATTTAAGGTGTTGTGCGCTTTTAATACAATACTTATTGAAAAATGTTTAATCTGATGATAATTTAAACTTAATATACTGATTTTAATGATAAAACAAACCAGTGGAGTAGATAGTTTGGAATTAAATCAAGTGATTAAAGCTCTTAATGAATCCGGTAACAACTGGAGTGTAGAGCAAATAGGTGAATGTCTTGCAATTACTAACGAAGACGGAATTAAAGCTCATCTGGCTATTTGTGGCAGGCAAATTACAGTGGAAGCATTACTGTTTTCAGAAGAGAATGTTTTAGATCCCGCTTCTTTAAATCAGTTTATTTTAGAAACGCACAAGATGATTCCTCTGACTTCAGTTGGAATAACTAAAGTAGATGGTCAATCTTACTATACCGCTTTTGGTTCATTGTCATCAGAATCAAAACAAGAAAGCGTTGTCATCGAAGTCTCTACGTTGTTTGCCAACATCACTGAACTTCTTGATGCGTATTCTGAGTTCCTAAAATAACAATATAGAGGCAAATATTAATGAACGTGTGGAAAAAGCTTTTTAAGGCAATTAAAGGAACGGTAAATAACGCGGCAGAAGCTGTTGCTGATGGCAACGCACTGACGATTCTTGATCAGGAAATCCGAGAAGCAAAAGCAGAAATCCGCCGTGCGGATGAAAGCCTGGTTAGCATTATTGCTAAGCGAAAAATGGCAGAGAAAAAGGTCTCGGATATCAAAAACAGTATCACAGAGTATGAGGGTTATACTCGCTCTGCTGCGGGTAAAGGTGACAATGGGCTTGCTCTGGAGTGTGCTCAGAAAGTTGCGACCTTGCGTGACGAACTGGAAAGGGAACAAGGGTTGTTTGAATCGTTCCAGAAGGCTGAAACGACGCACCGACACACTGTGCAAGAGGCGAAAAAGAAGGTGTCTCAGCTTGAGAACCAAGTTGATTTGGTTAAGGCAACTGAACAGGTGCAGAAAGCCCAGGCAGCGACTCACAGTTCTGTCGTTGGCGCTTCTTCAAAAACATCTACCGCCCTTGATTCCCTTGAGCGTATCAAGTCACGTCAGGCTGAGAAAGCGGCTCAGTTCGAGGCTCAGCAGGAGCTCCACGATAGTATGACTTCTAGCGATCTGGATAAAAAGCTTAAAGAGGCTGGCATAACTTCAAGTTCTATGTCCGCAGAAGATGAACTTGCTCGTATTCTTGGCAAGTAAATACCCAGTTGTTAAATCAAGATCCTGCTTTTTAAAGTGGGATCTTCCTATCAAGAGATATTTCTATGCTTTCCAAAATCGTAGATGCGTTTAAGAGCGCATTCGGGGGTAAGGCGGTTGCGCCTGTTGTTCCAAAGGTGCCGGAAGTATTAGGTTTGCGTATTGGTGGTGCACTTGAGATAGACCCGCTAATGCTAAAACTGATTGAATCTGACCTAACGATCGAAAACGCAGCTTCAACTCAGCTTATATGTTCCGTTGGTGTTGTCGACTTAGGTGATAACGTGCGTTTGGTTCGTTATTACACGGATGACGAAGGTTACCTTCAAGTGCTTCAAGAAGGGGAGGGGGATGACGGCGTGAAGGAAGTGAGCCTGTGGTACTTTTACGAAACTAAACCGATCGATTCACAAGCTCAATGGGATGCGCTGATTGAAAACGGTATCGTTACACCAAGCAGACGATATGATCTTGATGGTACCCAGTTCTCTCAGTTATGGGACAACATTAAGCCTGTGGCTGTTACCGAAAAAACTTACAGTAAAGAGGGTCACATAACCGAAACTGATCAGTTTGTGATGGTGTATACGCGTCAGGTTGCTCATAACAGAACAGAAGAACTTCAGGTTGTGGGAGAAGAAAAAGTTGTAGGGAGTCATCTGGATAGATTGATGGTACTGAGCACCGGTATTCAACTTAACCAAACTGATTTTAAAGTGGTGGCATAAATGATCACATTGGAGAATGAAGAACAGGCTTTTACTCAATTTATGCATGGTGTAGGTAATTTTGGCTTGTGTTTTGGGCTGGCGCTGGTTTTTTTCATCATTTTCAAATTTATCTACACAATAATTACTCCGCATGATGAGTGGAAGCTTATCAAGGAAGAGAAGAATAGTGCCGCTGCGATATCGCTTGGTGGCGCGTTGGTTGGTTACAGCATCGCCATTGCAAGTGCAGCAAGCAACTCTGTGGGGGTTATTGATTTCGTGATGTGGAGTGTTGTTGCGCTGTTGGCTCAGATTGCTGGCTTCTTCATGGTTCGCATATTCATGATGCCAAAGATTGTATCCCGCATTGAGAATAATGAGGTCCCTGCTGCGGTTGTGCTGGCGGCGGTGTCAATTTCTGTTGGTCTTTTAAACGCAGCCTGCATGACTTACTGATTTAGGGATTGTATGACGAACGGGAATAAAAAGCGCAGAATGCGCAGCACAGCCATTAACATTGAGAGTAAGCGTAAATATTGGCGTGGTTTCTCCTTCACGTCATTGGCGCTCAGTGTTGGTTCACTCGTTGGTTGTGGTCAATCGGCGGATGAGCTGTCAATTCATGTTTATAAGGATTTGGCCTCTTGTCAGAATAATCCGAAGAATACGATCGCTGCTCAATGTGAAACTACATACCAAGCGGCATTACGCGAAGCGGAGCGTACTTCGCAGAAATTTCGCCGGAAAGCTATGTGTGAGCTGGAGTTCGGTGAGTGTGAAGCAATGCCGGGGCAAGTGGGTTATCGACCGAAGATGGCCGCCTTTATGATGGCGGAGGTGAAACCAGAACAGTTTAACAAGTACGACGTTGCTGAAAAGTATCGCAATGTGTTCTACCAGCCACTATTTACTTCAACATCAGGCTATGGCGATTTGTACGGTAAGCTTTTTTTCGCTGATGGTAAGGTTATTGGTGATTATTCCGATATTGGCAATATCCAGTACGAGATGAACCGACGTTATTTGCAGCCGCTGGAGACGGTTCGCCTGCCAATGGAGAAACGAGAAGTTTCTCAAGTTGGAACGAATGCAAATGTTGTTGCAGGTATAAACCCTGTACTGAACCCCCGATCAACTGCTTATATCGCATCTGAGATCGTTGATGAAATCGGTGATTATTCAGCACGTAAGCATAAAGAGAGAATGTATCGCGAGCGCTTGATACGTGAAAAGGAACAAAAGTTTAAAAGTAGCGATTCCCGTTATTCTGGCTATGATAGCAAGCCAATCGTCACTACCAAGTCTTCTGGTGGTTTTGGTTCAATATCTTCCGCTAAATACAGTTGGGGTGGTTAACCGGCGCTGACATTTTATTAGCAGGCTTTTTGTTATCAGTGTCTTGCATCGAGGCATTATTGCCGCATTAAGCGTTTGTGCGATGATTTTTTCCAGGATTTAAATAAGCATTATCAAAGGGTTAATGTCATGCTTCAGATCCCAACAACACCTCGTCATGATTGGAAAGCGCGAGCAAAAGAATTTGGGTTTGGTTTCCATACAATCGATAATGAGCCGTACTGGACGGAAGACCGTTACTACCAGTTTACTCTCAAGCAGATTGAAGAACATATTGAAGATCCGACAGCGGAAATCCACCGGTTGAGCCTTCAAGCAGTAGAGCAAGTGGTTAACAGTGATGAGTTGATGACTAGATTCCAAATTCCAGAAGCAATGTGGTCATTGGTTCGTGGATCTTGGAAGCGCAGAGATCCAAGTCTCTATAGTCGCCTTGATTTTGCCTATGATGGTAAAAACCCGGCTAAATTATTGGAAATTAACTCAGATACGCCGACTTCTATTTATGAACATGGTTTTTTTAGCTGGCTGTGGTTGGAAGATAAGGTTAACCGTGGTGAATTACCTCATGCTGCTGATCAGTTCAACTTACTACAGGAGTTGCTTGTTAATCGCTTTTGTGAACTGAAACCCTTTTTGCCATTCAACACGCTTCATTTTGCCTGCTGTAAGGGTACGGAAGAAGACAGGGGCTCGGTTGATTACATGGCTGACTGTGCCAAAGATGCCGGTATTCATACTGAGTTTGTCTACATTGAAGACATTGGGCTCAGCGAGGGTGGTCAATTTACGGATAGTAATAACAAGATCATAGACTCTATGTTCAAGTTGTACCCGTGGGAGTTCATGTTTCGTGAAGAATATGCTCAATACCTAGTCAGCGCGGGTGTTAACTGGTTTGAGCCAATGTGGAAATGCATCACTTCGAATAAAGCAATTTTGCCATTGCTTTGGGAGATGTTTCCAGGACACCCAAATCTGCTTGAAGCTTATTTTGCCGATGATCCGCAAGCCAAGTGCCTGACTTATTATGTTATGAAGCCGATATTCAGCCGTGAGGGCGCGAATATTAGTATTCATAAAGATGGCAAAGTGGTTGAAAAGGTAGATGGTCCTTACGGTGAAGAGGGTTACATTGTGCAGCAGTACACCCCATTGCCAAAGATCGGTAATAGCCATGTTCTTATCGGTAGTTGGCTCGTTAATGATACGCCTGCGGGTCTATCGGTTAGGGAAGATATTGGCAGGATCACGAAGGATACATCACGATTTGTACCTCATATTATTTTAGGTTAATGATTCTATACCCGTCATCTTTCAAGCTGCCTCTTTGTTGGCTGCACTCGCTCACCCAGGTCACATAGTTATCTATGCTCCCAGGGATTCACTCCCTTGCCGTCGCGATGCATCTTGAAATCCATAGGGTATATAACTATCTATTTCTGGAGCAGGGTGGAATACCCTGCTTTTTGGCTCTTAGTAAACATCTAACTTTATTGCTGAAATGTCATATTTGTATGATTTTCATCCGTTTTTTAACCTGTATTCTCCTTCTTCTTTATTATTATGGTGAAGTACTGTGCGCATCAGAAGTAAATCCAATTCGGTATCTGGGAGGTGTTTTTTGTCTTTGAGCTCGCAGCGGGTAACTGAATCATCTAATTCGCGGCAGATAAAGTTATGAATGCGTTTAAAACGTGGGCTATACTCCGTTTCGTCAGCGTTACGCTTGATGGCAAGCAGAGTCTGTATTTCCTGCATCAGCGCTGCGTCTGTAACCGTTCCGGCCAGTAGGGTGTCGAAGCGCATCGGGGGGACACCTTTACCAGCTTCGATCCAACGTACCGCCAGCAATGGGCGTAGTACATAAAGGTATTTTTTCAGCCTAATTTTCTCGCCTTTCAGGTAACTACGAAAGTTTTTCTTTGCCATTGACAGATAGTGATATCGCGCTCTGTTGTTGGAGAAATAGTCTGGTAATAGGGTACGTAGTACCGCCATGAACTCCACGTCTTCGTAGTAGATTACCGGTGAGTCTGCCCACTCCATCAGTGTCGGGTTGGCTCGTTTCAGCAGCCCTAAAGTTTTACGCAGTTCCCAACCACAGATATCCAGCTCGTTACTGATCGGTAGTTCAATGACATCCCGAGAGGGATCGACGCGTAAGTACCATGATGGCGTATGTACATAAATAAAACGTACATCGTAATCACTGTTTGTCGAGGCAAATCCCCAACCGCGGCTACCTGATTCACAGGCGTAGAGTATTCGTATTTGCAGCTCTGTCTCAAGTTGCGCCAGTTTTTGGCATATGTGTTGCTTCATGATGTCACTGATACCAAATTTTTCTTTCATCTTGATTATCCTTTTACGCAAACCACTTGACGCAGGGTGTGAACGATTTCTACTAGTGAAGACTGAGCGGCCATTACGGCCTCAATGTCTTTGTAAGCCATCGGAATTTCATCGATGACGTCGCTGTCCTTGCGGCATTCCACGTGTGCCGTGGCACGCTTCTGATCCTCTATTGTGAAGCGTTTTTTCGCTGCTGTGCGGCTTAATACTCGGCCAGCGCCGTGACTGCATGAGCAAAAACTCTGTTCATTTCCCAGACCACGTACGATAAAGCTTTTCGCACCCATTGAGCCAGGAATGATGCCCATGACGCCTTGGTGTGCTGCGACCGCACCTTTACGTGTGACTAACACGTTTTGGCCGAAGTGCTGCTCCTGTTGCACATAATTGTGGTGACAATTTACTGCTTCCATTATGGCAGTGAACGGCTTTGTTATTACCGTTGCCAGTGCTGCCAATGTATGTTGCATCATGACTTCGCGATTATGGCGGGCGAAGTTTTGTGCCCAACCGACCGCTTCCATATAATCAGCAAAGTGACGGCTGCCTTCCTCAAAATAGGCCAGATTACGATCAGGCAGGTTAGCGATATGTTGTTTCATGTCCTGTTGGGCAAGGGTGATAAATAGATTACCAATGGCATTTCCTACACCACGTGAGCCGCTATGCAGCATTACCCATACTTGGTCGGATTCATCCAGACACAGCTCAATGAAGTGATTGCCGGTACCTAGTGTTCCTAAGTGCAGATGGTTATTGGTTTTCAGTAATTGTGGATATTTATCGGTTAGCCGTTTAAACCCGGTTTGCAACACGCTCCAATGGTGAGCGACGGTTTCTGGTGATTGCTGCCAGGCACCTTTATCCTTACCGGTACGGTTTACCGTGCGTCCATGTGGTACGGCGATTTCAATAGCATGGCGGATAGTATATAGATTGTCCGGTAAATCTTTGGCATTCAATGAGGTACGTACTGCCATCATGCCACAGCCGATATCTACGCCTACTGCGGCTGGAATAATCGCCCCACGAGTCGGGATGACACTGCCGATGGTTGAACCTTTACCAAGATGTACATCAGGCATAACGGCTAAATGGCTGAATATGAAAGGCATTTTTGCCGTATTCAACAGTTGTTCACGAGCTTCCGCTTCTACCGGTACACCATGAGTCCACATTTTCACTGGTGCACTATTTGGCGTGGTCATTAACTCGTAATCGTTTGTTATCACATTGTTCTCCTGATTACTTAGCCGCCACTATTATTATATACCCGTCATCTTTCAAGTTGCCTCTTTGTTGGCTGCACTCACTCACCCCGGTCACATAGTTATCTATGCTCCCGGGGATTCGCTCCCTTGCCGTCGCGATGCATCTTGAAATCCATAGGGTATAATTTAAAGTAACGAATATTTTTCCTTTTTAATCAATGTTTCTGAATTTGTTTTTTATCTTGGTCTTCTTTTGAACCATTAGGAAAATATTGTAAATAAAAACTTTATTCCACTATTAATATAGTATTATGTTTAATGGTAATTGCAATTATTTGATTTATTATTTTGTTGAGTAATGTTGAAATTGTGATGCTAATCTATATAAAAATGTGTTTGTAAAAGCATATATGAATTTATTATAGTTTTAAATTGTGTTGATAATTGTAAAGGAAATGTAAAACAATTAAATTATTTAATATTATGATATTGTTGTAATAGTAAGTGTATATACTATTCAAATAGATGCATATATGTGCATGATTATCATATGGATATGAATAATTATTAAATGAGTAACATTATCTTTTGATGAAATAATGTTTCTATGGTTAGAATAAAATGACAGTCTGAATTTAATATATTTTTTGAAAATATCAATATGTGTAGTGTATAGCCGATAACATTTTTATTGATTTATTCTCGTTAAATTTGATTTATATCTTATTGATATGGGTAAATGTTTGTAATTATTTGTTTTTATTGTGTTTTTTTTGATTTATTTATTTGCGTTGTCAAGTGTGGAAAATAAACTCCTACACTATTTATAACTGATAATTTATAACGAGTTAATGATTTCTTATTGTTTAAATATGTGTAAAAATAGTCACAAATTATCATGCTATTTGTCATTAACTAGATGAGTATATATGGCTGTTATCACTTTATAATTATGGGTAAATTACGATTTTTTATTCTTTATTTGGTTTTTATATTCTTTTATTTATTATTGATTTTAATAATCTCTCAATTTTCAATTGAAAAGCATGATATTAAAAATATTTATTAAACATTTCTTTCGGATAAAAAAAGAGCTTTGTTAATAATTTGTGGAGTACAACAAATAAACAGGTGTTAAATTATGTGATGACTTATTTGTCTTATTGTCAATCTTAACGAAATGATTAAAAAACTGCCATTAATAGTTATTTTTTCCTATTCATAAAGGGGTTAATTATCTTCTTTTTCACGATATTGCTTGCATTTTAATTTTAATCTCTTCATTAAAATTGTGCGGAAATTATCCGCACAATTTGATGTTGTATTGGGTAATGTGAATTTATGTGTCAAATTAGCCAATTAATTTTGACTAATTTGGCGATTATACCCTATGGATTTCAAGATGCATCGCGACGGCAAGGGAGCGAATCCCCGGGAGCATAGATAACGATGTGACCGGGGTGAGCGAATGCAGTCAACAAAGAGGCAACTTGAAAGATAACGGGTATATCATCATTATTAATCATCGTTAATACTTGCCAGCACATTTCCTGCCTGTTGATAACCGCCTTCTTCCGCATAGATAACGATTTTCCCAGAACGATGTGCGGTAAGTTGCGTTTCCATTTTCATTGCTTCCATGACAGCAATGACATCACCTTGTTTAACTTCATCACCTTCCTGAACATACCAGGATTGTAAAACGCCGGATATTGGTGCTGAGACGGGATTCGATACTGCTATTGTCTCCTCAGCTTCACTACCTTTGCTCTCAGTGATGAAATTTTGCTTAGAATCAGGCAATGAAAGCCCTTTTAATAATTCGGCAGGTAGTCCCAGTTCATGCCGACGGCCATTAATTTCAATAAAAGTACGTGTTACCTTTTCTTGATAATGATTTTCCTGACGCGGAGATATTTTTATATCATTGATAAAATCAGTTTCGATCCAACGTGTATGAACGTTAAATGTGTCATCGGAAATAAAATCAGGATGTTCCATTACCGCTCGATGAAAAGGCAATACTGATGCAACGCCTTCAATGCTGAATTCCTGTAATGCACGTCGCGCACGGGCAATAGCTTGTTGGCGGGTTGCTCCGCTGACAATCAATTTAGCCATCAGCGAATCAAAGGTGCCAGGGATGGTGGAACCTGCTGCAACACCAGAATCTAATCTTATTCCTGGGCCGGAAGGGGGAGAAAATACCGTCACGGTTCCGGGCGTCGGTAAAAATCCTTTACCTGCATCTTCGGCGTTAATACGGAACTCAAAAGAATGGCCTAAAGAGATCGGTGTTGAGGTCAATGATAAAGGTTTACCTTCTGCAATCCGAAATTGTTCTACCACAATGTCGATCCCTGTGGTTTCTTCAGTGACCGGATGTTCGACCTGCAAGCGAGTATTCACTTCCAGAAAAGAAATCGTGCCGTCTACACTGAGTAAAAATTCCACTGTTCCGGCTCCGATATAACGGGCTGCGGTGCAAATATCCTGTGCCGCTTGATGGATACGCTGGCGCTGATGTTCGGCCAAAAATGGGGCTGGTGCCTCTTCCACCAATTTTTGGTTACGCCGTTGCAGTGAACAATCGCGTGTACCAAGTACTACCACATTGCCATGTTTATCAGCCAGAATTTGCGCTTCAATATGACGAGGTTTATCCAGGAACTGTTCAATGAAACATTCTCCACGACCAAAGGCCGCTGTTGCCTCACGAACAGCTGAATTGTAGAGTTCGGTGACTTCATCAAGCCGCCACGCCACTTTCATGCCACGTCCACCACCGCCATATGCTGCTTTAATTGCAATTGGCAGGCCATATTGTTCGGCAAACTCCAGAGCTTCCTCCGCGTTTTTCACCGGTTCTTCTGTACCTGAAACCTGTGGTGCGCCTACCTGTTGGGCAATTTTGCGTGCTTTAACTTTGTCACCCAGAATATCAATTGTCTCTGGTTCAGGACCAACCCAGATCAACCCCGCATTAATAACTGCACGGGCAAATTCTGCCCGTTCAGCCAGAAATCCGTATCCGGGATGTACCATGTCGGCACCTGAACGTTTCGCAATATCCAATAATTGGGGAATATTAAGATAAGTATCTGCGGGGCTGTTTCCGCCTAAACTGTAAGCCTCATCAGCCAATTGTACATGTTGTGCATTGATGTCCGAATCAGCGTAGACGGCGATAGATTGTAAACCATAATCCCGGCAGGCACGGATAATACGGACGGCGATTTCACCGCGGTTAGCAATCAAAACTTTCTTCATGGGATGGTTTTTAATATTCATGGTCAGTGCGGTACTCATGAGCGGCAATCGCTCTCTTTTATTTCGTGAAATTCAGTGATGGGGTTGAAGCGAATACGGGCGTTGACAGGAATTTGTCCCGCAAGATCAAGATGATAGCTGGCAATGGAACCAATCACGGGGTAACCGCCGGTCAGAGGGTGATCTGCTAAAAACAGAACCGGTTGACCACTGGCGGGAACCTGAATTGCGCCGGTGGTCGTTCCTTCACTCGGTAACTCTTTATGGTTAAGACGCGACAGTGGTGTGTCGCTATACAGGCGAATACCGACTCGATTAGATTGTGGTGTAACCTGCCAAAGTTGGCTTTTTAGCAGGGATAACGCTTCTGTTGTGAACCAGTCAGTACGCGGCCCCAGAATGATATCCAGTGTAACGATATCGTCAGAAGTAGGCATATTAAAAGCCGGCCTTTCATCCATTGATACCGCGCAACCCTGCGTCACAGTAAGAATATCCAAAATATCGCCTATAGCGATTGGCTTGGGGCCAATGTGTGCCAGCGTATCGTAAGAGAGGCTGGAGAGAATAGGTTGCTTGGCGAAACCACCACGCACAGCCAAATAAGAACGCACTCCCGCTTTGGGCGTTCCTAGTGTCACTGTATCACCTTCACTCAGATCAATAGGCTGATAGCCATCAACCTGAAACTTTCGGCCAGATGCTGTTTGAACAGTGATTGGGCAGTCAGCACCTGTGACAGCGATAATGACATTGCCATGAGAAATAAAGCTTAATCCTCCTTGCACAATTTCCAGACATGCGTTATCCGAAGGATTACCGACGATCCGGTTGGCACTTCTCAGCGCGGTTTTATCTAGCGCACCGGCAGCGGAAATACCTAAACTAGCTTGCCCTGAACGCCCTAAATCCTGAAAAAGTGTTTGTATTCCAGTGGTTAGGATTTCCAGCGAGGAGTGTTTATCAACCTGTGAAGATAGAACGTCCTCTATGGGGGCAACAGGGGTTTTGGGTTTAGTGATAGAGATTGCGGCGCTTTTGCCTTGATCTCTGAAACGTACCCGGAAACCGGGTTGTAACAGGGAAGAGGGAAAACGTGAGAGATCCCACATGCGCTCTGGTGTGATACCGATGATTTGCCAACCTCCCGGACTGGCTTGAGGGTATATCCCACTGAATTCTCCAGCCAGACCAACTGATCCCGCAGGGATGCGGGCTCTTGGTGTCATTCGGCGAGGAACATGTAAACAGTTTGAATCTGCGACTAAATAGGCGAATCCGGGGGCAAATCCGGTAAAAGCAACAGTGTACTCACTTTCTGTATGTCGCGTTATGACCTCTTGTGTGGTGATGCCGAGGATTTCTGCCACTTCCGCCAGATCTTCACCATTGTAATACACCGGGATTTCAACGAGTTTCCCTGTTGTCCTATCCAGTGTATTCAGGTTGCGGCCATTGATTTCTTTGGCAAGTTTGACGGTGGAAACAACATTGCGACGAAATCGAATCAACAGTGTTCTGGCCGCAGGAATAATTTCTTCTACGCCAGCAATGGGGCAGGCGTTAAGTGAATCAAATAGCGCCAGCGTTTCATTCAGATCATGAAGCTCGACAATAATGGCATCTAAATTAACAGGTAAAAAACGCACTAGATACTCCTGGGCATTTAAATAAAGGAGCGTACGGTGATCCCGGCTTGTTGCAGGGTTAGTTTCACCTGACGTGCCATTTCTACTGCATCTGGGCTGTCACCATGAACACAGATGGAATCTGCCTGAATACGGGTAAAACTGCCATCAATGGCTTCAACTCCCCCTTCAGTCACCAATTGCAACATGCGTCGGGCAACGAGATTAGCGTCATGAAGCACAGACCCTTTTTCCCGGCGGGAAACTAGCGTGCCTTGTGGAGTATAAGCTCTGTCAGCAAAGGCTTCCGCAACGGTACGCAAGCCTTTTTCTCTCGCCAGATCCAATATTTTCGAGCCGGCTAATCCAACCAGCGCTAAATTGTCATCCACTTCGCGAATCGCCGTAATAACGGCAAGGGCTTGGTATTCATCGTGGGCAATGGTGTTATACAGCGCACCATGCGGTTTAACATAACTTACGGTGGTTCCTGCCGCCGCTGCCAAACCTTTCAACGCGCCAATCTGGTAAATAACGTCCGCGATCAGCTCATTGCTGGAAACATCCATATTACGGCGACCAAATCCGACAAGATCTGGATAAGACACATGAGCACCAATAATCACCTGATTTTCACGGGCAGATTTTAAGGTTTGAAAGATCCCGGCGGGATCACCGGCATGAAATCCACACGCTACATTGGCGCTGGTGACAATGCTCAGCATGGTATTATCGTCACCCATTTTCCATTGACCAAAGCCTTCGCCAAGATCGCTGTTTAAATCAATAATGTTCATAATCGTGACCCTAATAAAGTGATATCCAAAAAAGTAGTAAAAAATTCAGGATGCTTATCAGTTCTACAGATAGGTAATTTCCGCTACGCCGATAGACGCTGAATTAATGAGTTGTTCCTCCGCTAGTAACAACGTCATCACGGTTTTCTAATGCTTGATGAATAGCGATTTTCAGTGCGGTTATTATTGTTTCCAGAGCCATACTTGGTGTACCGGGGTATTTTACCGCCTGTTCAGGCAGGTAGGGAATATGGATAAATCCACCGCGTACTTTGGGATAAGCCAGTGCCAGATGGTGCAGTAGGCCATACATGACATGGTTGCAGACATATGTCCCGGCACTCTGTGAAATCGAAGCAGGAATCCCTGCGGCTTGCAGGCCACTGACGATGGCTTTAATCGGTAGGGTGGAGAAGTAGGCAGCGGGTCCTGCTGTCACGATAGGGGTATCAATGGGTTGATTGCCCTGATTATCGGGAATACGTGCATCGTTGATGTTAATCGCTATGCGTTCCACCGTGATATCAGGTCTGCCGCCTGCTTGTCCCACTGCAATGACGAGTTCAGGTTGTATCTCATCAATAGCTGCGTACAGGCAAGTTAGAGAAGTGTTGAATACACATGGGAGCTGGCGTGTCTCAATATGTGTTCCAGATAGCTGTTGGTTTTGCAATTGTCTTACTGACTCCCATGATGGGTTGATGGCTTCATTGTCAAAAGGTTCAAAAGCGGTAATCAGAACGGTTTTCATGGGATCTCTCCTTACAAAAACATCAAAAAATAGAGCAGAAAAACATTGGCAATCAGCAGCGCTATTCCCGTGGGGATTTGTGCTTTAATGACCGCATTACGGTTTGGTAATTCCAGTAGTGCGGCAGGAACGATATTGAAGTTCGCGGCCATTGGGGTCATCAGTGTACCGCAATAGCCTGAGAACATGCCGATGGCGGCCATAACCGCAGGATTACCGCCATGTTGCAGTACCAGAATGGGAATGCCGATCCCGGCGGTAACAATCGGGAACGCGGCGAAGGCGTTACCCATTATCATCGTCAATAACGCCATGCCGAGTACATATGTCGCTACCGCGATCAATCGATTATCCACCGCTAAATAATGTTCAGTCAGGTGAGAAATTGCGGTACCGACACCTGCTACGGTAAATAATAGCCCTAGCGTCGCTAATATCTGTGGCAGGATAAACGCCCAGCCGATAGCATCCAGTAGGCGACGCGCTTCTTGGGTTGATTGAGCTACGCCTTCACGCGTCATTCTCAATGCAACGCCATATCCGACTAAACAGCCTATTGTCATGGAAAACAGTGTCACCAGCGTGGCATGATTGCCGCTACCGAACAGTGCTTGTTGTAACCCAGGGACGTGGTTAAACAGTAATACGCCGATCACGGTGACGACAGGTATCGCCAGTGCGGGAAGAAAGAGACGATTACCCAAACGGGAGGCACTTTCCTGCCGTTGCTGAGGTGTGCGTTGATGGTAGCTACCCAATCGCACACCGCCAAAACCTGCCGTCAGTGCCATCAATACGACGATCAGCCCGACACCGATATGTAGCATCTTTTGGGCCTCGGCTTCGTTGTCTGCCCATAGTGCTATTACGCGATAGCTCCAGTCGCCTACCAGAAACACGATGCCATATAGCGCCCAGAACAAGCTGGTGGTCAAGCGGCGAGGGTTGGTGTGATCACGCCAGGACATCACCGCTACGGCCAGCAGAACTGTGCCGGCCAGCCAATAAAGATATTGTTGCTGAAACATTACTCAACCTTCCTTCGATTTTTGTCCATACCATTCAGTGCTGCCAGTTTGGTCGCGATCTGGTGGTCAAGACGAGACAAGCGGAAGGCATGGATTAGAAAGGCACAGATGGCGGTAGGGATCCCCCACATAGCGATATGTAGAGGTTCCGTTTGGATGCCGCCAGACTCCAGCATAAAATTATGCATAAAGATGATTGCACCAAAAGCGACGAAAATATCCTCACCGAAGAATAGTCCAACGTTGTCGGTTGCTGCTGACATGGCCCGCAGGCGATAACGTACATCGTCAGGCAGGTCATGATGACGATTTTCCGTAGCCCCCTCAACCATTGGCGCCAGCAAGGGACGCACCATTTGTGGGTGTCCTCCTAAACTGGTCAGCCCTAGCGCAGCGGTTATTTCACGAATGAACAAATAGATGATTAGCAAACGTCCGGCGGTGGCTGTTTTAATATTGCTAATCCAGGTTTGAGCTCGTTCTTTTAAACCGTGCCGTTCTAAAAGGCCGATAGTTGCCAGCGGCAACAGCAAAATCAATGGCAAATTTCGGGTATTAAGGAAGCCGGAACCTAGCTTTTCCAGAATCGCTGTGATCGGCATATGTGCGGCCAGCCCGGTAATTATCCCTGCGACAATCACCACCAATACCGGGTTAAACCTGAGTAAAAAACCCACGACAATAACCGCGATGCCAATCAACGGCCATAGATTCACCATCTGTTGCATGTTGTGTTACCTCGGTGGATAAAAATCGCGGTTGCTTGCTGTGTCGTCATAGGTTGAATTCCTGTGTGGTAGATAAATGTATATCTAAGCAATATGCGTACCATCGTTGGATAATTTGCATTTATTGTTAAATAATTGTTTTTGTATTGTTGAACAATAAATAGAATGAGGCGAAAGAATAGGCAAATAAAATTATTTTTTAATTATAAAAATGAAATACAGATCACTTTTACAATAGTGATGCTCTATGGTGGTGCGCTGAATGCACCATCATGAGGCAGTAATCATTCTGGCGTAGAAAACAGTCAGTGGGGAGGAATCTCTATGCTTGCTGGCGGTAGGTGAATGTGTGAATATGCCTGCCATTCTTATCTTTAGCAACCGGGAACTTGTAGTCAGGTTTGCTACATTTGGTCCGCTCTTTCAATTAATTATTATGAAAAAAGATAACTCCTCTCCTAAGACGTTAAGTGAAAAAGTAACAGATATTATCCGGCAAAAACTGATTATTGGGGAGTTATCACCCGGTCAACGACTATCAGAAGCGGCTCTGAGCGAACAACTTGAAATATCGCGTAATACATTACGTGAGGTTTTTCGTGTACTGACTCAGGAAGGGTTACTGCGATATGAACCTAATCGCGGTGTTTTTGTCGCCACACCGAGTATTGCTTCTATTATCGATATTTACCGGGTCCGGCGGTTTGTTGAATGTCAGGCATTGGCGCAATCTTATCCTATGCATCCTGCGGTTGAACATATGCGTGGTGCAATCGAAATGGCTAAACAGTGCCGTAATACTCAGGACTGGCTTGGTGTTGGAACCGCAAATATGGCATTTCATTCAGCTATTGTTGAACTGACTGACAGTGAACGGTTGATAACATTCTATGGGCATATTTCTGCGGAATTGCGTCTGGCTTTTGGTTACCTGAACGATCCTGAACTTTTTTATGTTCCCTATATTGATCAGAATGCCCATATTTTGGCGTTACTTGAGAAAGGTGAACCAGAAAGTGCGGCCTCCGAGTTAAAAAGCTATCTGGAGCAGTCAGAGCGTACTGTATTAGCGGCTTATACGCGTAAAAATCGTGCTTAATAAATGTTAAGAAAAGATAATATCTGCGACTAGATTGGCAAGTTTATTGATAAAATAAATTAATTTAATTAATATGTTTAAAATTTTTTCATATTTTTGGTTTGTAACGTTATGTTTGTTTGGTACCTCTCCAGACAAAGGCGGTAGTGTCTATAGGGATCAAGGAAGTGAATGATAAGAGAAGCTATATATGCCCTTTGTGCCATGCTGTTGAACTTTTTAATCCTCCCAATTACAGATCACTTGGTTATTAAAAACATAATTCATCGTATTTTTGCGGTAAGTCATATTAGTAACACGAGTTACAGGAAAACGTGACTTATAGTCCGTGGTTTGATAAGTAACATCGTTCGATACTTATCGAATGAAAAAACCTGACACTATAAAATCCCTTTTTGGACAAAGAGTTAGATATATCAGAATGGCATCTGGTATGTCTCAGGAAGCTTTTGCCGATAAATGTGGGCTTGATCGCACTTATATCAGTGGCATTGAACGTGGCGTCAGGAATCCCACGCTTGAAGTTATCAATGTCATTGCAAGTGGTTTACAGATCGAATTAAAAGATCTGTTTGACTTTAATGTAGAGAAAAAGAGTTAGTCGACTTTAATTTGTGCATCAGTGATTTTCTCTCCAATTACGCTTTCTGAGGCACTTGAAAGTTCTGTTATTAAAAGTCGGTAATTTTCATCTCTGATTTGCACTATAGGAAATAGATGACGATTTACCTTGTTTGAAAAATGATGCGCTTCAACCAAAGGAATAACCGTACGCCTTCTTGGTGTTTCAATGATGTCGCGTTGTACATCAACAAACATACTGTATTTGCTTTCGCTCCGTTTGTATTGATAAACAACAAATTGCATTTACCAGTTCCTGTTTTCATCAGCAAATGAACCATATTGTTTAATAAATTGAGCAACTTCTTCCATTCCTTTGCGATTATCTGCTTTCCAACTTTCAGCTTTGATTCGTTGAGCTTCTCTGGTCATGACTTCATTAACAAAACCTGAAATGTTTACATCGGCTGAACTCAGAATCAGATAATTTTCTTTATCAACTGTTACGTTAACTCTATGCTTCATGGCACACCTCAAAAACACACTTTAAGTACACATTAAAAGTATGTGTTTCGTGAAAGCAAAAAGCAACCTGATTTTTTACGTTCACATAAGAAAATGGGTTGCGAATAGGAAAAGATAAATATAAGCAGTTACAAGTAATCATTATTCTTACCGAGTGGTATAAAGTAGATAGGAGCAGCTTATCTCATTGATAAACTGCTCCATTTTGATCTACAGCCACTTACCTTGTGTATCTCGAAGGCCATATTTCAGCGGGATCGCAATCTAAAGCAGCGGCAATAAGCCGTTGACCTTTGGGCCAGCGGCGTTGCAGGGTATTAGCAAGAGTAGATGATGCTAACCCTGCTTTCCTTGAAACGGCTGCTAATGATGTTCCCCGTTTTTTCAACTCGGCGATAATGTCTGCTGGGTGCCAGTCCTGATTTTTCATCATTAATCCTCCACGTTACGGATAACTTTGATATGAAAAGGTAAATCGTTACATAGTAGACTATAAGTCACATATGATAACATAACTTACCGCAAAAAGTGACTCATAGTCCGTGGTCTGATAAGTAACATAATTCGATACTTATCGGATGAAAAAGCCAAATGCTGTAAAATTCCTTTTTGGACAAAGAGTTAGGTATTTCAGGCAATCGTCTGGCATGTCTCAGGAAGCTTTTGCTGATAAGTGTGGAATTGACCGGACGTATATCAGTGGTATTGAGCGTGGGGTTAGAAATCCTACCCTTGAAATCATCAATATTATTGCGAGTGGTTTGCAGATTGAGCTGACAGATCTGTTTGATTTCAGCACTAAATCAAAAGGCTAACAGTCACTTTCCTTTTTATTGCTTTGATCTTATCTTTTTAAGGTCGAGCAAATGGGTTGACGGTAACTGGCAAATACGATTAAGGAAATGTCACTGTGAGTAAATTACATAAAGACATGAGTCAGGAAGCGTTTGAGAATGGCTATTTTTACGTAACTGACCTTCGGCAGTTTGCTAAATCTTTAGGAATTGCAACAAGTAACTTAAAAAAGCATGAGCTTGAGTTACATATTCGGTCATGTTTGTTTGGTTATTCTGGTGATTTGCCGATTGCTATTCCCAACAAAAGAGATCGTGCTGGTCGGGATTTACTCACCCTAGAAAGTTTGGTAATAAATTATGTGAGTGACAAGCAAACGAAAAATTTCTTATTAGAACAGGTGAACCGCCAATATGGTCCATTGACGGATAAATCTGGCCAATGGTATTGGTTAAATCATTGGCGTAAAGCGCAAATTGCCAATAATAACAAAATTACCTATGGCGATTTGGTCGAGCACTTGGCTTCTCTGAAACAGCAGGAAGAAAGGCTTCCACAGATCCCTTCCGCTCGTTTGAATAATTTCATTAGTGATTTCATTGCTGATCCTGAAAACAAAGGTAAAGGGAAAAAACAGGCACTGAAAATATGGCAGGAATTGAAAGAAAAAAATTTACCTAAAACGTATATTGCTTATAAACAGAATAAATACCAAATTGAGGAATAAGTTTATTGAAGGAGAACCTATATCTCCCTCAATAAATGGCTTTATTAAATGGTAATAATTTTCTGAGTGTTATCTCGTTCAATTTTTATTGTCAATTTACCCGATGGTGTTTCTGACAACTGATTGCGAAGATAGGTGATATCCTTAGGAAGGGCTTGTTGACCATTAACTTCCAGTACAATATCACCGTTCTTTAATCCAAATTTTTCAATATCTTTTGGATCGTTGTAAAATATCTCTACTTTGTTATTAAAATAACGGATTGCAATCGTGCGGAGTAATGGACTGTCATAACGGGTAAAGTTTTTGGCGTTAAAACAGAGCAGCATTTTATTTGGAATAAACAGATAATCATCAAAACGTGAGAAGAAACTCATACCAAGATTGTAGAGATCATTTTTATTTTCGCCAATTCTCAGACGACCTACCGGCAGTTGTTGTAAATAAAAGCCATCAATTAGATACTCTTTACTACTATCAAGCCCACTCGCGGACGCGTATTTGACACGGGTTCCTTCAGAAATTTTATCTTTGTGCTCTTTTTTCAGATAGTTAATAAATTCCCGAGAAACATAGCTGTAATCGGCCCCGGTATCTATATTAAAAACGACATTAGAAACCTGAATTGCGGGAGATTTGCCGTAGCTATCACTGTAAGGTTCACATTGTTGATAATTTAAGATTGAAGGCGCATGGTGCCATACTGTCAATGTGTGGTTCAGGTTATTTATTTCCCAGTTTAACTGACGAAAAGTGTCAATGCCGAGAATACCATCCAGCTCCTGACCCATGGACTGATTAAAGAGACTCATGTCAATACCAATCCAGGGATCAGAGCCCGGCACCGTATGGTTACCGAGGGTAATCGCCAGGGGTTGCCATAATGTTAGATCAGCTTTGTGTAAGCGTTTTTCACTGGTTGTAACCAGTCCATCGGACAGCATACGGTGGAATGTAACCGGTATTTTTGATTCTGGTGTGGTTTGTGTCAGCGTTTTTGCCAGCTTATTATCAATGAAGGTATAACTAGCGCCAGTATCCAGCAAGAATTGATATTTTTTACCGGAGATAGTGACAGGAACAATGATCGATGTAGGCTGATGGATGTTCAGCTTAGTAGAAAGGATAGGTTTATTTTCTTCTGGCATATGGATTTTTTCCATATGGCTACAGCCTGTTATCAGCGTCAGCAAGCTGGCGGCGATAATTGTCCGGGAGGTTATCTTTTCCTTTTTTTTCATAATATTAGATTCCTTTTCTAGGAGTGGAAGATGAAAATCTAGGGTCCGGTAAAACCCAACATAATGCACTGGAAGCAATAAAATGTTGCGTATAAGCTAGGAGGTAGTACACATTGCTAGGGACTGTTGACGTTTCGTGTACATAACTTATACAGCCCACATGGGTAACCACATCATCATAAAAGCCATGGCAACCATACTGGCATAATTTCGCTCAAGTTTGTCGTATCTTGTTGCTATTGC
>NZ_NSCM01000054.1 GCF_003287735.1 Photorhabdus bodei
TCCAGCCCTCAGAGGCCAGCAGAACCGCTTTTATGCGATCACACTCCCTCTTATCACGACAGGTGTGATGGAGGTGTTCGAGTTCGGCTTTTTGTTCATCGGTAATGAATATTTTCATGACTGGTACCATGATCCTTATTTTGGGAAAAATCAAGCACCTTCAATGATTACTGGTATATAGCTGTGCTTATCATTCCTGAAACAAATCGTAATACGATAAAGTTGAGTGTAAAGATGGTCACCAAAAGTTATTGTCAACTTATATTCAATACGCGTTTCTTAATATATGCTTTTACACCTGGGCTATTAGTATCTGCATGTATTGCATATGTATCTGTTGTGCCCTTTTTATATATAGATAAAATGGGAATGAGTTACTACATATTTGCAGTGCATCAAGCGATATTAGGAATATGTTTGTCGGTGGCTGGATTTTATTCAGGTGCTTTGAATAGAAAGATTGGATCAGCTAATTGTATCTATTTGAGTATTATAATTTGTTTGATAGGTTGTGGTTCATTAATGATATTTAGTCATATTTATCCCGAATCTGCAATACTTTTTACACTGTCGATGGCCGTTATCTGTATAGGTTCTGCTTTTCAATATAGTATGGTATTTTCTCGTTCTTTGGCGTTGTATCCTGAGTTAGTTGGTTCAGCATCATCCTTATTAACTTTTTTTCGACTTATTTTATTCAGTTTCAGTGTCCTTATTTCAGGATGGGCATTTACTGGAAAACTATTTAATTCAGCAATTATAGTGTCATCAATAATTGCTATGGGGTTGTTATTTTCATTTTTTGTCTTAATTGATTTGCGAAATAATGTAGTTAATAGGAAAATTAACAATGAATCACATATTAGTTGATTAAATGAGCACTTATTCTGAGTGGTGAAATTATCTTACTAATAACATTGACCATTTATTGATATCTATTTTGTTGAGGTCATTTATGAGAATTAAAGTTATCATTCCACTGTTGACGTCAAAATATAATTCTGCGGTACAAGAAGAGCTGTATCCCTATATTGCACCAGACGTATCAATCACTATTATTAATTTAGAATCTGGCTCGCCTTCGATTGAGTCCCGTTATGACGAAATGTATTCAACTCCCGAGATTGTTAGCAAGATTGTTGAATCCGAAGAGGAAGGATATGATGGGGTTTTCGTGAGCTGTGTCAGTGATCCCGCTATTTCGGTTGCGAGAGAGATGGTTGATATTCCTATCGTTGGGGGGGTTGAGCCTGCCGCTCTCAGTGCTGGAATGATCTCGAAGCATTGGGGAATAATTACAATTTCCCAATCTTGCGCACGTTTGGTTAGAGATCTTGCGACATTAGCGGGTATTCATCAGCAATTGGCTTGTATTCGCAGCATTGATCAACCCATTAATGAATTGCATAAAACACCGGGACAGCTAGAAGATGTTCTCCTTACTCAAGTTAAAAAGATGATTAAAGAAGAGCAGGTAACAGCCATAGTATTAGGTTGTACCGGCATGATGGGGATGGCAAAGTACTTATCCAAAGAGATGAAGGCTGTAGGAATGCCGATTCAAGTAATTGATCCTACAGCAGTTGCATTGGGTTATTTACAGATGATGATAAGAGCTGGTCTTACCCACAGTCGTTTGGAATATCCAAAGTTGGATTTAAGAGAAAGGGAGATTAGTTGCATTAAGCGGCCTTCTTCTTAATTCTGTGTAATTGTCATCCCAATATTGAGTGCTTGAGTTAGTGCTTTGTGATATTTTCGAACCACGATTTTTCAACTCTGTAGTATGTTGAATCGGAATAGTTTGAACGGGTGTCACAAGATATTGATTTGATCTGCCAGATTAGCTATTTCAACTGACTTGTACTTCACGCTTTTTTGTATATGATATTGGTAATCATTATCATTTGTCTGGGTGCAAGTTATGATCAGGGTTAAAGACAGAGAGAGATCGCTTTTCTGGCAGGGTATCACCAGCTTGTGGGGAATAGGTTTATCTAGCTTGGCTGGCATGCTATTCGTCATCATCAATCCCGGAATTGAGCAGTTTAAAATTGGGGTAGTATTAGCGATGTTGCTGACGCTATTTATGCTGCTAAACCAGAAGTCACGCCATTTTCTATTAATACCATCAGGGTTTGCTGTGTTATGTGCTTTATTGGCTGGAGCATATCGACTGGGTTGTTTTTGACGTTTTATAGCAGAATAAATGGAGAGAAATTCGATAAGAAAAACAGACAGATTGGTGCGAAAGGAGGGACTTGAACCCTCACGTCCGTAAGGACACTAACACCTGAAGCTAGCGCGTCTACCAATTCCGCCACCCTCGCAGGTACTGTCATTTTACTTTTTATTGCTTAATCTAAACTGGCCGAATTCAATCAGCGGTTGTCTGATTTGGTGCGAAGGGGGGGACTTGAACCCCCACGTCCGTAAGAACACTAACACCTGAAGCTAGCGCGTCTACCAATTCCGCCACCCTCGCAAATTCAGACGCTATCAATCTGTTGATTGATAACACGGAGGCGCATTTTAGAGGTTTTGTAGCCGACGTCAATCATTATTTGGTTATCAAAGATGGCCTGTCCTTGAATCAAGGACAGGCTGAGTCAATTAGAATTTTTTTGTTGCCTGATAAACCTTGAATTTCCCCGTCTGAGCAATGACTTCATGAGTACCAAAAGTTTTATCCAGTAAATCGGGATAAGGCAGGAATGCATTGGCAACAATCCGCAATTTTCCGCCAGGTTTGAGGTACTTGGGCGCTTGGCGGATCAGATCATCGGTTGCCAGTAAACTGGTTTTTAATCCTTCATGGAAAGGAGGATTAGAGATAATCCAGTCAAATTTATCTTCAAGATTGGAATAAATGTTACTGACAACAACATGACCTTCCAGTTTATTGGCTTTTAGGGTTGCTTTACTGGAGGCAATCGCTGCTGCATTAACATCACTGAGAGTCAGTGCTAACTCAGGGTTTTTCTTACCCAGTACCGCTGCCAGAACACCCGCACCGCATGCGATATCCAGTAAATTGCCGGAGAGAGGTTTGTCAAAGGTAGAAAGCAATAAACGGCTACCAACATCCAGTTCATCTTGGCTAAATACACCCGGTAACGTATTCACTATGACGTTTTCCACCTGATAACTGTTCCACCAGTTATCTTGTTCGAACTGCACTTCATGTTCTAACTGGCCGTAGAACAGGCTGCAACGACGGGCGCTATCGATTTTTCGAAACGTTGCCATGCCGTCCATCAGTTTGTCTACACTACGTACTCCGCTACGGTTTTCACCGACAATGAAAATATTGATGCCTTTTGGCAAAACAGAGAACAGGCTGCGTAATTGAAAGCGAGCTTCCTGCTTACTTTTAGGCCAGTAGTAGATCAGGGTGTCACAGCCCTGAGTAAATGCTTTTTCGGCTACTAGGCTAAACCAAGCATGATCACCTAGAGTGCGGATCAGTGATTGCCAGTGATGATATTGGTTAGTGTGCACTCGCACACTGGCCGCATCAATTTGGGTTGCCAGTGTATCCTGAATATCACCGGCGAAGAGCAGGTGATGAGAGCTAAATTGCTCACGGTGACGTAAAATAACTTCACTGGCGGGGGTTAACGCAGACATTTGTCTATAAGCTCCTTCAATGGTTCTGTGCTCAAGTATCAGATAGTGATAAATCTCAACCCAATATTGGCGCAGATCGTGGCCTCTGATAACATGTTACCGATTATTTTTTACAGCAGGTAAATAGATATGGTAACCCGGCGCGACAGGTTATTAGCTCAATTGGGGATTACCCAATGGACCTTACGTAACCCAGCGGTTTTGCAAGGTGAATTAGCTGTTCACTTACCTGATACCACCCGTCTGCTGATTATTACCAATGACCACATTGATTTAACTAATTCATTATTAATGGATATTTTCACCGCTATGGGGTTGGATAAATCCTCTGTTTACTGCATTACAACAAATAATGTTGCGATGTTACCGGAACAGGTTAAGTGCCCATATTGGTTGTTAGGTGTGGATATTACACTATCATGGCCGGGAATTTCTTTGAGAAGCCCGGCATTAAATGATTTATATTGTGATGGACAGGCAAAACGTGCTCTCTGGCAACAGATTTTTCAACATGAACAACATTTCTCTATTAACTCCCGCTGATCTCCCGTCCGCTTTTCTGGTTGAGAAAGCCAGTCATGCGTTCCCGTGGAGTGAAAAAACATTTTTCGGTAATCAGGGGGAGCGGTATTTGAATTATAAGATAGCGATTAATGAACAATTTATTGGTTTTGCAATAACCCAATTGATATTAGATGAAGCAACCCTATTTAATATTGCTATTCATCCTGACTACCAAGGTAAAGGTTATGGTAAGGCATTATTAGCGTATTTAATATCAATTTTGCCGGGTAAAGGCGTGCATACCTTATGGCTTGAAGTCAGACAATCGAATCATTCTGCTATTAGGTTGTATGAACAATCAGGGTTTAACCAAGTCTCTGTTCGTCGGCATTACTATCCTACCGCGACAGGTAAAGAAGATGCCATCATCATGGCGTTGCCGCTGTTTTGCTAAATAAGTGCTATAAAATTGATTGATTGTTTATAACACCAATTTCAGCGAAAATGAGCGCCAATTTTTCATTCACCCACGGGTTTGGCAACGGTTCTCCTTGCGGGGACGCGTCTGATGTTGAGTACAAGCCCGTATATAAAGCAGAAGATTGTTATTGATGTCAAATTCCCCTTTTCAGCAGGAAGTCGCTAAACGGCGAACTTTTGCTATCATTTCTCACCCTGATGCAGGGAAAACGACGATTACTGAAAAAGTATTGCTGTTTGGGCAGGCGATTCAGAAAGCCGGTACGGTGAAAGGTCGTGGTTCAAACCAGCACGCGAAATCTGACTGGATGGAAATGGAGAAACAGCGTGGTATTTCCATTACCACTTCTGTGATGCAGTTTCCTTATCAAGATTGCCTGGTTAATCTGTTGGATACACCAGGGCATGAAGATTTCTCCGAAGATACTTATCGTACATTGACGGCGGTTGACTGTTGCTTGATGGTCATTGATGCCGCTAAAGGGGTTGAGGAGCGGACACGTAAATTGATGGAAGTGACCCGTCTGCGCGATACCCCGATTCTAACATTCATGAACAAGCTTGACCGCGATATCCGTGATCCGATGGAACTGATGGATGAAGTGGAAAATGAGTTGAATATCGCTTGTTGCCCGATCACCTGGCCGATTGGGTGCGGTAAGTCTTTTAAAGGGGTTTATCACCTCTATCTTGATGAAACTTACCTGTATCAGACTGGAAAGGGGCACACTATTCAGGAAGTCCGCGCAATTAAGGGGCTGAATAATCCTGAATTGGATGCCGCGATTGGTGAAGATCTGGTTGAACAGTTGCGTCAGGAGCTGGAACTGGTGCAGGGGGCTTCTCATGAGTTTGATCATCAGGCATTTTTGCAAGGTGAACTAACACCTGTATTTTTCGGTACTGCACTGGGTAACTTCGGCGTTAATCACATGTTGGATGGTTTGGTTAAATGGGCGCCTGCGCCGATGCCGCGTCAGACAGATGTTCGCGAAGTCTCCGCTCAGGAAGATAAATTTACCGGGTTTATCTTTAAGATTCAGGCCAATATGGACCCGAAACACCGTGACCGTGTGGCTTTCTTGCGTGTTGTGTCAGGTAAATATGAAAAAGGCATGAAGCTGCATCAGGTAAGAATTAAGAAAGATGTGGTGATTGCTGATGCGCTGACATTTATGGCGGGTGATCGCTCTCATGTGGATCATGCCTATCCGGGAGATATTATCGGTTTGCATAACCACGGGACAATTCAGATTGGTGATACCTTTACTCAGGGGGAAGATCTGAAATTTACCGGTATTCCTAACTTTGCTCCGGAATTATTCCGTCGTATTCGCTTGCGTGATCCTCTGAAACAGAAACAGCTCCTGAAAGGGTTGGTTCAATTATCTGAGGAAGGTGCTGTACAGGTATTTCGTCCACTGGCGAATAACGATTTGATTGTGGGGGCCGTTGGTATTCTCCAGTTTGATGTGGTTGTTGCCCGTTTAAAAAGTGAATACAACGTTGAAGCTTTATATGAGCCGGTGAACGTCTCAACAGCGCGTTGGGTTGAGTGTCATGATGCTAAGAAGCTGGAAGAGTTTAAGCGTAAGAGTGAGCAAAATCTGGCGCTCGATGGTGGTGATAATCTGACCTATATTGCCCCAACGATGGTTAACCTAAATTTGACCAGTGAACGTTATCCTGACATCAAATTCCGTAAAACACGGGAACATTAATATTTTTAAGGCTAACAACAAGTTAGCCTTTTTCTTTACAAAAATATATGTAACACAAGAATAATTTATAATTTAGTCGGGTAAGATCCATCTTATTTTATAGCGCTTTGCTTTATTTTCCTGTTACTATTTCCTTGGTCTTTGCTGTATTGATGTGCTTATTTCCCGATTTAGCCTCTCAGCTATTGGGAGTGATAACCTGTTTTTAATTCTAATGTAGATTGTGATTCTGCTTAGATTACGATTCTACTTAGGTACAGTACATTGTGTAAAAACACTTGTGTAAAAATGCCTTGTGTAAAAACACATTGTGTAAAAACACATTGTGTAAAAACGGTTTGAATGGCTTTATAGATTCAGAAATCTAACCGGCAATTAAGGAAGGTATAGGATGAAGAATGTTAAATTGGCTCACTTGTTGGTGGCTGTTGCCTTGGGTACCGCTGTAGTTAGCAATAGTGTACTGGCGGAGGAGTCTTTTAAAAATAAAGCGACACAAGCACTCGACAGTGCTGGTCAGAAAATCGATGATTCAATGAAAAACATCGATGGTTATATGGGTGATAGTGCTACCACAGCGAAGATTAAAAGTGAGTTGTTGGCAGCAAAAGGGATCAACAGTAGTGATATCTCGGTAAAAACAGAGAGGAGAGTCGTTTATATTTCTGGTTTTGTGAAAAGCGAGAAACAATCCAGAGAAATTATAGAGATTATCTCTAAAGTGAAAGGGGTCAAGTCGATCCAAAACGGTCTGACCATAAAAAAATAATATATTTTGTTATGAGTGGGTTTTTTCCATTCAGATAATTTTACGTTGTACTAACCGGATATGCGCCCTCACCAGGGGTACTTTTATCAAAATATTGACTACGTAGCACCATAATATAATGACGGATAATAACTTTCCAAGTTATGCTCTCTATCCGTCATTTATTTTCTTGGGGGCTGTGTGGGGAAACGTATACCGATAACGTTGGGAAATATTGATCTATTATCCTATAAATATAAGTCGTCTATTAAATCTGGAAAGGTTGCACTTGTTTGTGAAGGTGGGGGGCAACGCGGCATTTTTACTGCGGGTGTGCTGGATGAATTTATGCGTGTTGAATTCAACCCATTTGATCTACTGCTTGGCACTTCGGCAGGTGCTCAGAACCTTTCAGCTTATATTTGTGGACAGCGTGGATATGCCCGGCGAGCTATCAGTCGATATACAACTAATCCAGCCTTCTTTAACCCTTTGCGTTTTGTACGTGGCGGTCATTTAGTTGATTTAGATTGGTTTGTGCAGACCGCTTCGCAGGAACTGCCATTGGATATCCCGACAGCTTTACGCAAATTTGAGGCTGGATGTGAGTTTTATATGTGCGCATGTCGTTCAGATAATTTTGAACCTACCTATTTCCAGCCTGATGAGAATAACTGGCTGGAAGTGATTAAGGCATCAAGCGCCATTCCTGGATTTTATCGCAATGGTGTGACTATCAATGATGTTGTTTATTATGATGGTGGTATCAGTGATGCTATTCCAGTAGAGGAGGCGTATCGGCGTGGTGCGGATACCATCGTGGTGATTCGTACGGTCCCTTCACAGCTCTATTACACGCCTGATTGGATGCAACGAATGGAACGTTGGTTGGGAGATAGCGGTCTGCAAAAGATGGTACGGATGCTACAACAACATGCGAAAAGCTACCACCGCACTCAGAAATTTATTGAAAATCCCCCTGATGATGTGCAGATTTTTGAAATTTATCCGCCTGCACCATTAACTGCCAGTGCGTTAGGCAGCCGTTTGCCAGCACTTAGCCGGGATTATCACCTTGGGCGTCGTTGTGGTCGCTATTTCCTGGCGACAGTGGGTCACTTATTTGTTGGTAATAAGTTTAATCTTGGTGACTGCTCCTCATCCTATCGGGAGAGGCTTCCCACTTCAAAGGCAGTAGCTCGTGCATGATAAGTCTTACGCTGGCCTCGATGGGGTAACAACGTTGGACATTTTGCCCGCAGCTTCGGATTAAAGAAGTTATCGAACGCGGTATTCAGATTAATAACCGCCTGTTGCAGCGCGATAGAATCGTATTCTTCATCCCTTGGCCGGGCATTGAACCCGGCCGATAGAAAAATTGAAGGCATTACTGAATATCGATACCATTTTTGACGAAAATTATGTATACCCGTCATCTTTCAAGTTGCCTCTTTGTTGGCTGCGCTCACTCACCCCGGTCACATAGTTTGCTATGCTCCCGGGGATTCGCTCCCTTGCCGCCGCGATGCATCTTGAAATCCATAGGGTATAGATACTTATGCCGCACTGGGCGAGCATTTGTCTTGAGCGATAAAGTGAGTTGTTATTACCGCATCTTACGCCACAATGGCATGATATTAGTCAACACATCAGGGGGAGGGCAAGGATCATTCACCTTTGCCATTTTCCACAAACCGGTATGGCTTTTACGGGCCGCATTATTGGACATGAAGACTTGATATAACGAGCCTGTATCGCCGGCATGATTATGGGTATCAAGAAAACCTTTATTTCCCCATCGATTATAGAGGGAGATACTATCGCCTTCTCTGATGTTTTCATTTGGTGGTGTGGTTTCACAATAAATAGCCCATTCTAATGTCGCTCTTTTGCGGATATCTGAGGTGTAGACTTGATGTATTTCGGTTAATTGTTCATTTTGATCCACCACATCATAATATCGTAAATAACCGCCATCACAGTAATACAAGTTGTGAAGTAAAATAATATCATTATTGATTATTTCACTGCCGACAGATTTTCCTGTTGCTGATTCAATTCTCCAGGCGCCGCCATAAATAGCTAAAGAGGCATCTACAGTTACCACGCCATATTTTGTTCCGGGTTTATTACCGTTGCCAAATACACTGAGATACCCACCGCTCCAGTTCTTGTAGCTGTTTAATATTGTCACGGTATCGCCATATTTAAGTACATTATCCATCATTTCCTCGGAAAATATGTTATACCCGTCATCTTTCAAGCTGCCTCTTTGTTGGCTGCACTCGCTCACCCCGGTCACATAGTTATCCATGCTCCCGGGGATTCACTCCCCTGCCGTCACGATGCATCTTGAAATCCATAGGGTATATTGCCTTTCAAACAACTGATACTTACCCTGAAATGACTTTCCCTCCGATTATGCTATATGCTATTAGTGCATAACTTCTGGCGTTATTTCAGGGTTAGGTTATTGTCATGAACAGGTTATCTCGCCTTTTATCTGATCCCTTGTGGACCTAAAATAGGATTGAATTCCTGCACTGTTGAATATTCATAGCAATGGGAGATAGGAAAAGAAAAGATCAAAAAATTAATTTTTATCGGATAGGGGACTATTTGGCGGATAACTGACTTTGGCTTGTTATCATGTTACTTGAAGAGGTAAACCATGCTTTTTCTGTTTTTAACCATGTTCATATCAGCAAAAACGGTATCATTTTACGGATATATCTGCGTGGTATACAGAAAAAAGCGGCATAATACCGCTTTAATTTACTGATGGTTTTTATTTTCGTTTATGGTGAAATTTACCAAAGTATTTTCAATTCACACCAGAGGCCAATTTAATACCACAACACAGTCATTGTAATTATTATTGGTACCATTTTCGGCACCGATAATGACTGTTCCCGGTTTCCCATCAAGGGTATTATCAAAATAACGCAGTTTGCTAGGTTTGCCATCTCCTTCAATTTCAATACAAACTTTTCCTGTACCTGATGTGTAGGTTTGGGTCGCCATCGGATTATTTGTTCCTTTGCCGGTTAATATGTCTACCAGAAGGTTGTCAATATACACTTTTACCGTTTGCTGAATGTTCGTATTATTGTAAGCTGTCAGGCCAAATCGAATACTTTGAGGTAATTGGAAACAGTGTTTACCGGTGTCATTGGTGCCACATGTTCCGCTACAGCTTCCATTATTATTGTTATTACCACGTTTACTACCTAATAAATCTGCATCAACCGATACCGCAGCTTGAATTTTTGGAAAAATAACTCCAGGCCAACCCGCTTGAGTGGATGAAGGTCCACCGTCAATAACATTCGATTTCGTATTGTATCGAATATAATTACCGTCTTTAAAAAAGTAGATAATAGAGCCAGAAATATTCCTCCATAAAACAATAGCATCCAAATTTGCATTGAATGCAGAGTAATTGCCGGTAGTTCCCCATCTGGCCGAGATAGTTTTTTTACTAATCTTATGTGAACTGACAGTATAATCAATACAATCGCGTCCTTTGAAGAAACAAACAATATCTTGTTTTGTATCGACCCATTCTGTAGCTGCATCTATCCCATTTTCAAATTCAGTGCCTTTTAATCCAGGCCATCCCTCTACAATGGGTTTTGGCCCTTCACTCACTTGTGTTTTCTCTATATCAAATTTGAGATATTGTGAGCCTTTAAAAAAATATAGATAACCATTTAAATTAATCACATCGTCAATATGCCGTTGAAACTCGGCAGGAAGATTGGGCCAATCTTTACTAATAGCCCGGGGAGTGGCACCTTTGTTGATTTGTGGATCATCATAATATTTAATATTTTCTGAGTTAAGAAATAAATAGGTATTTGTATTCATTATTACATCTCCTTTATGGTAATTGTATTATAACATTATTATTCACATTTCTATTTTTATTGGAAACAGATTGAAAGTGGCGTCGAAAATTTTCTTTAGCTATACAATTTCATTATGTATTCAGTATTTAAAGATGATTTTAATTGTTGGATGTTAATGTCATGGGTGGGTTGTAATCAAGGTTATATATTAATGGTTCATTTATTAATTTAATTAATTCGATTGTTATTAAAAAAATAAAAATACATACTAAGAGATGATGGGTGTATAAATTGAATGGAATTTAAAACGCTATTTTATGTGTTGGTGATGACATTTAAAAGTATATTAACGATATTCCAGTTATAATAAAAAAGCGGTATAATACCGCTTTAATTGATTGCTAAATATTATTTTTCTTGTGGTGAAGTTTACCAAAGTGTTTTTAACTTACACCAGAGGCCAATTTAATACCACAACACAGTCATTGTAATTATTATTGGTACCATTTTCGGCACCGATAATTACTGTTCCCGGTTTCCCATCAAGGGTGTTATCAAAATAACGCAGTTTGCTAGGTTTGCCATCTCCTTCAATTTCAATACAAACTTTTCCTGTACCTGATATGTAGGTTTTGGTCGCCATCGGATTATTTGTTCCTTTGCCGGTTAATGTGTCTACCAGAAGGTCGTCAATATACACTTTTACCGTTTGCTGAATGTTCGTATTATTGTAAGCTGTCAGGCCAAATCGAATACTTTGAGGTAATTGGAAACAGTGTTTACCGGTGTCGCTAGTACCACATTCTC
The DNA here is from genome assembly GCF_003287735.1 of Photorhabdus bodei. GTDB lineage: Bacteria > Pseudomonadota > Gammaproteobacteria > Enterobacterales > Enterobacteriaceae > Photorhabdus > Photorhabdus kayaii. Next base: position 11,742 of record NZ_NSCM01000054.1, read on the forward strand.
CACCACAATTTGAGGGTTTGGTAGGCGGACAAGGGTCATTGATTTTTTCCATTTTCCACTGGTCTACCTTATGTACTTTACGAGCGCTATTACCAGAAAGAGATACACCATATAACGTGTTTGGTTTGTTGGCATTACCATAACTATTAAGGAAACCTTTATTTCCCCATCGATTATGTAGGCTGATAATTGCTCCTTCTATGATATTTCCCTTTGTAGAATAAGGTGTCTCGCAATAAATAATCCACTCTAATGTTTTTGGAGAATAAGTATTTATATCAGATGTGACTATCGGATGTATTTCTCCACTTGGTACCGGTTGATTTGGGCCATCATAATACCCCAAATAGCCACCATCGCAGAAAGCCAGATTATGAAGCAAAATAATATCATCATTAATTATTTCACTGCCGATAGCTTTTCCCGTTCCTGATTGTATTCGCCATATTACCCCTAGATCAGAAAAGGAGGGAGCTACAGTTAATACGTTATGTTTTGCGCCCGGGATGTCATTACTTCCATGTGTACTGAGATATCCTCCTTGCCAGTTATTGTAACCATTTAATATTCTTACTGTATCGCCATATTTAAGTATATCCGCCATAATTTATCCTTAATATTTTTGGTTTATTTTTAACAATGAGTATGACACTGAAATTACCCTAGCTTAATTATTCTGTTTCATAATTTTCTGGGTTATCTCAGAATAGATTATTAAAATCAGCAAAATGCTCAACGTTTTTGTAATCCTAAAAATAGTGATTAACGCCTGATTTTGTTAATTATGATCATTAATGTTTTCTGAAGGAATACCGATAATTTGTTTCTTTCCTCTGACAATGAATATACCACTAAAATTTCCTTTACTTATACTTGATTTTCGATATTTCTATCTTGAACTGTGTAAAAATCGCATTTTCCGCTTTATTTACATTATTTATTAAGTTAAATTGTTTAATAGTGATAGGGAAATAAAAACTTAATTTTTATTGACACGAAGGATACAATTCTAATAAATTAATACTTTGATATAAATAACATTTTAAAATAATAGATCATCTTGATGGAACTCAGTCCAATTTTTTCGATCTGAACATCCAAGATTAACGGAAATATAAATAATCGATATTTTGATAAAGGGATTATTATTATGCGAATGCAAGTTAAAAACTGATTTAAATGAATGGCTTTCATAAAGTAGTTGTTGTAAATATAATATTTTCTCGTTTTTCCTTTTCTGGTATTTGATTCTTTAGGCTATTATATTAATGCATTCGGTAAAGATTTGCCTGAGGAAATCTGAGACAATGTTTTTTGTAACTTGGTAGAAATACTATATACCCTATGGATTTCAAGATGGATCGCGACGGCAAGGGAGTGAATCCCCGGGAGCATAGGTAACTATGTGACCGGGGTGAGCGAGTGCAGCCAACAAAGAGGCAACTTGAAAGATAACGGGTATACCTTGGCAATGAGTGGTAATGACTAACTGATAAGACAGAGAAACAGATTGTGGCAAAGAAAGAAAAACGGCCTCACCATGACGCGTTATTCAAGCATTTTTTAACGCAGCCTGAAACGGCCAGGGAATTTCTATCCCTTTATCTGCCCGAAGAAATCCAGTTGTTGTGTGATTTAGCCACATTGAAACTGGAGCCCGGCAGTTTTGTGGATCGGCATTTACGTCAACTGCACAGTGATGTGCTGTACTCGGTTAAAACGGCTCGGGGACAGGGCTATATCTACTGTCTGATTGAACATCAATCCACCCCTGACCCGTTGATGGCCTGGCGGCTGATGTATTATGCCATGTCAGCCATGGCGGCTCACCTGAAAAAAGGCCATACTGAACTCCCGTTGGTGGCGCCTCTGCTGTTTTATCATGGTGAGGTTCGGCCGTATCCTTACTCAAACCGGTGGCTGGATTGTTTTACGCTCCCCGAACAGGCTGCTCGCTTATACCGTCAGGCGTTTCCGTTGGTGGACGTCAGTGTGCTCAGCGATGAAGAGATCCTGACACATAAAGGCGTTGCCCTGATGGAGCTAGTGCAAAAACACATCCGCTGCCGGGATATGCAGGAATGGCTCCTCCAATTGGTGGAACTCTTGAATGCAGGGTATAATACAACCGAGCAGCGCAATGTGGTGTTACGCTATATTTTACTGAATGGACATACGCTGGATCTCTCACACTTTGTCCATCAACTGATTGAACAATCTCCGGAGCATGAAACGATGTTGATGACTATTGCAGAAGAGCTTGAACAAAAAGGGCTCGAGCAAGGTATCAAGCAAGGTATCGAACAAGGTATCGAACAAGGTATCGAACAAGGTATCGAGCAAGGTATTGAGCTAGGCCGGGAGGAAGGCCGAGAGGAAGGTAAAGTGGAAACGGCTCGTGCCTTATTACGGCATGGCGTGAGTTTGGACATTATTGTCACCAGTACCGGACTGAGCCGGGATAAAATTGAAGCGTTAAAGCATTAAATTCATCTTCCCTTTTACAGCAAAATGCCGATATTCAAGATCGGCATTTTTGTTCTTATTTATGGGAGTGAAATGACACCTTATTAAACATAAAATTATCCATCAGCACCTTCTATTATTACTGACATAAATGGGTATCTTTAACCTATTGTTTTTACCTGTTTATTCTCCCCGGCTGAATAAAATTGAGCGTCTGTGGCAATCCTTGCATGAAACGGTGACACGAAATCATGGCTGTCAGTATATGTGGCAGTTGCTTGAGAAAGTGAAAACGTTTTTAAATTCATCTCCCTACATGAATAGCAGAGAATAAAAAGAGTGGGTGTATCATAATTGTGAAAAGTTATTTATGATTGTTTTTTATCACCAAACTGAATTGATTGTGTCAAAATAGAATTTAGCTTTTACATCAAAACTGTTAAATTCCGAACTTTAGGGATATATACCCAATGGATTTCAAGATGGATCGCGACGGCAAGGGAGCGAATCCCCGGGAGCATAGATAACGATGTGACCGGGGTGAGTGAGTGCAGCCAACAAAGAGGCAACTTGAAAGATAACGGGTATAGTGGTGGTAATGTCAACTCTGATTATAATACCTTTATTGAGACAAAGTTTATTTTGATTTCCCATAAATCATAAGGCAACAACACGGTGAAAACAGGGCTAAAACAACGCTTTCATGTGCTAATAGGGTTAGCAGTAATACTGATCATAACCCAATTGCTTGATACTTTAACCGGTGGCGCATTAAGTAATTTCGGCATCATTCCCCGATGTGCTCAAGGGTTAATTGGTATTCCATTATCTCCATTCCTGCATGATAACTGGGGGCACTTGTTCAGCAATCTTCCCGCATTATTAGTCTTGAGTGCATTACTTATGGCACACTCTATTCGTTATTATGTGCTAGCCAGCCTGTTTATTATCTTTATGGGAGGAGCATTAGTTTGGTTATTTGGGCGCACGGCTATTCATATTGGCGCCAGCGGATGGATCTTTGGTTTGTGGGGATTGCTGCTGGCTAACGCTTTTTTCCTGAGAAGAGTAAAAGATTTCTTCTTTGCGATTCTCGTGTTTGTATATTACGGTGGGATTGTGTTTGGCTTGTTACCGTGGCAAGCGAATATTTCAACGGAAGGCCATATTTTTGGCGTGATATCTGGGCTGGTTTTCTCTTGGCTATCGAAGCGATGGATAATAACGAGCCATTAGTTTTAGGAGGTTGGGGATAGCAGATTATCCCCATTGCAAATACTCACTAATAGTCAACAGCAAAAAAAATAAACTTGGTTACCTTTATTTCGAGAATAAATAAGTTACCATTTAAAATAGAATGCGATTTAGGATATTTAGGATATTTAGGAATGTGGTATTGCGATTTTGACTTTAATCTCATTTCTGAAATCTAATTAATAACAACTCACAGCCCGTTTATGATAACGGGCTGGTAATAATGAAATATATACCCTATGGATTTCAAGATGCATCGCGACGGCAAGGGAGCGAATCCCCGGGAGCATAGGTAACTATGTGACCGGGGTGAGTGAGTGCAGCCAACAAAGAGGCAACTTGAAAGATAACGGGTATAACCACTGATTTTTAATTTTGTGTGGTTATTTCCATTGCAACGCGACATCATCTATAGGCTGCCCCAAAACTTGTTTATCTTTTTTGTAATCATGTGGAATCTGCCAGTTTGAACTATATCCCTGACGAGGAAGCAAGTCGTTTGCACGTTTTACGTAACCAGATCTCAAAGCTCCAAAAATATGTTCGTCCTCCTGCATCTCACCTGGCTGAGCATGTGGTGTCACAACGGTAGCATCGCGACGCTCCATCTCGTTCAATAAACGGCAGATATAATCCGCAGATAGATCAACTTTCAATGTCCAAGCGTTATTGATATAACCAAATACACAGGCACAATTAGGGATATTCTGTATCAACGTTCCCTTATAAAGCATGCGATCATGACTTTGTTGTTTTTGCCCATCAATAGAGAGTTCAATTCCACCAAGAAAATGTAATTTCAGCCCAGTTGCTGTAACAATAATATCTGCGGGTAATTCCTTGCCCGATTTTAATAAGATACTGTTTTCAGTTATACGTACAATATGGTCAGTAACAATAGAGGCTTTACCTTCTTTTAATACCTTGAATAGATTATTGCTGGGAATAAGACAGAGCCGTTCATCCCACGGCATGTATTTTGGCGTCAAGTGCTTCATGTCAAAATCTGGGCCGACACGCTTGCGAGCCAATGCCAGTAAAAACGCTTTTAATAATGTAGGTAAATGTCGACTTATTTTATAAATTAAGCGAAATAGAAAAAGATTGCGCTTTCTGCTCAATGTGTAAATCCAGCGCTGTGGAATAATGCCTTTGCAAAGCTCTGCTATCTTATCCCTTCCAGGCATTGAAAAGATATAACTGGGAGAGCGCTGTAGCATCGTGATATGTTTAGTATCATGTGCCATTGCAGGCAGTAAAGTAACTGCTGTTGCACCACTACCAATTACAACAACCCGTTTTCCTTTGTAATCCAACTCTTCAGGCCAGAGTTGAGGGTGAATTACCGGGCCTTTGAAATCTTCAATGCCGGGGAATTTAGGTAAATAAGGTTCATCATAGTTGTAATAACCTGTTGCAGCGATGAGAAAGCGACAGGTAAATTGCCGAGTTTCCCCACTGATTTCGTCAATCGCGGTAATGGTCCACTGGCGAGTCGCATTTGACCAGTCAGTCTGAGTGATTTTTAGCCCAAACTCTATTTTCTTATCAACGTCATACTCTTTTGCCGTTGCATTGATATAACTTCTAATTGAGGGCCCATCGGCAAAAATACTGGTGTCTGTCCAGGGGCGGAATTCATAGCCATAGCTCATCATATCTGAATCTGAGCGAATGCCGGGATAGCGAAATAAATCCCAAGTACCGCCTATCCTTTGGCGACGTTCTAAGATAATAAACTTCTGATCAGGACATTTCTTTGTCAAATGACATGCTACACCAATGCCGGCAACACCCGCGCCAATAATCAAAACATCATAATAGTTATCCATTGTTATTTCTCCTGCAATGTATTTTTTAAACAATTGAAACTTGCCTAGCTAAAGCAACGTGATTCTTATCGGCACTGACAGTAGCATAGTAATATGAGATTGCTTTAGTCTTACATTGCTCATTACAAACGTTTAACGTGTCAATATTCTCTGCCGCTACAATTAAATAATTAGCCTGAGAATATTTTCAACCCTTCAATATGAATATTGGGCACCGTGTTTAAGTTGTTATAGACGAAACAAATAGAACCAAAAATTTGCTCAAGCATTTCTATTTCTGTCTGCTCTTAAGTCAATATTGTATGATACAAAGATTTCGAAGTGAACCTGACAGAACTTAGTTGAGGGGAGATCTGATGCATTTTATTGATTGAATATCTTCCCAAAGTTTAGATCCTAACCATTCATGGGAAGATTTTTCGGTTAATTCGATAAAATAATCCAGAGAAGAAGATATTCTCTGAATTATTTTAAAAATGTGAAGTTGTTCAAGGGGTTTTAATTTTTATTTATTGTTGATTGATCCTTCCTAATCATTTTCATGTCAGTGGCCAATTCAATACCACCACGCTATCATTGTAATTTCCCTTGGTATCATTTTCAGCACCAATAGTTACTGTTCCCGGTTTTCCATCAAGGGTATTATAGGAGTAACGGAGTTTACAGGGTTTGCCATCCCCGATAATCTCGATACAGATTTTACCTGTACCTGATGTATAAGCTTTGGTATCGGTTCCTTTGCCGGTGAATGTATCTACCAGAAGATCGTCAATATAGACTTTTACTGTTTGTTGATGGGTGGTTGTATTAGTATAAGCTATCAGACCAAATCGAATACTTTGAGGTAATTGGAAACAGTGTTTACCAGTGTCATTGGTGCCACATGTTCCGCTACAGCTTCCATTATTGCCTCGGTCACTGCCTAATAAATCGATATCAACGGATACTGCTGCTTGGATTTTGTTGAAGGGACCTCCGGTATAATTAGAAATAGGGGCAGGCCCATAATCAATAGCATTTGATTTCAGATTAAACCGGATATAATTACCTCCTTTGAAGAGGTCAATACGAGAATTTATTCTCTGTACAGCCGCATCTAGATTGGTGCTGAATTCTGTGTATTTCTCTGTAATGCCCCATCTGACTGAAATAGAGTTCCGTTTAATCGTATGTGAATTCATAGCGTAATCGATACAATCACTGCCTTTGAAGAAGCAAACAATATTTGTTGTAAATTCTGTAGCTGCATCTACCCCATTTTCGAATTCGGTTCCTTTTAGTCCGGGCCATCCCTCTGCAATAAATTTCGGCCCATCAATCACCTTAGCTTTTGCGATATCGAATTTAAGATATTGCGAGCCTTTAAAAAAATATAAATAACCATTTAAATTAATCACATCATCAATATATCTTTGAAATTCGATAGGAAGATCGGGCCAATCATTACTGATAGGTTGAGGGTAGTTTGTATCTGGTTTATGTAATGTTTCATTATATCTGGTGTTATCTGCATTAACGAATAAATAGACATTTGAGTTCATTAATATATATCCTTCATAGTTTTTAAATTTGTCATTGATTTTGCGTATTTGTTAAATTTACTGTTCATAGATAAAATATATTAATAATGATATTAAGACTATTTGGCGAAACAGAAAAATTTACGCTGTGAAAATTAATATAAAATATAGATTATGGCAATGTTATATAAATAACGTTTCGTAATTATGCTACACATAGCCTTCTTCAACCCATTGTTATACATAGAATTATGAGTGGTATAAGATGTAGCACTATTTTGAAATCTTATTTATTAATAAATTATTTATTGATTTAATGATGTTGTTTTTTTGAAAAAATATAAATATATATTAAGGGATAAGGGTTATATTGTGCAATTAATGTGTAAATCACTATTTTATATTTCTATTTAATTTTATTTTGTGTTTTAATAATAACATATTAAAAATATATTAGATTGATAATATTTCTATAAAAAGCGGCATTATGCCGCTTTAATTATGGATAAAGATTTTCACTAGTGAAAATCTTTAACTCACCAGTTCAGAATGATGATGCTATCCTTGTACTTATTGGCGTCCCCATTTTCAGCGCCGATAATGACTGAACCGGGTTTTCCATCAAGAGTATTATAGGCATAATGGAGTTTGCAGGGTTTTCCGTCCCCTGTAATCTCAATACAGATTTTACCTGTACCTGATGAGTAAGATTTTGTGGCGGTTAAGTTATCAATTCCTTTGCCGGTTAATGTATCTACCAGAAGATCATCAATATAGATTTTTATCATTTGCTGATGAACATCAGTATTCGTGTAGGCTGTTAGCCTAAATCTGGTACTCTGTGGTAATTGGAAACAGTAGTTACCGGTGTCATTATTACCACATGTTCCGCCACAGTTTTGATTACCTAACAAATCTGTATCAACTGATACTGCAGATTGAATTCTGTTGAAGGTAACTCCTAGCCAATTAATTTTATTAGGAGTCGTTGGTCCCCCATCGATAGCATTTAATTTCAGATTAAATCGGATATTAGAGTTACCTTTGAAAATGAAGATATAATGGTATCCACGAGTCCTCCATAAAATTGCGGAATCCAGATTTGTACTGAATTCTGAATATTTCCCGGTTGTTCCCAATTTTTCTGAAATAGTTTTCTGATTAATCGTATGTGAACTTACAGTATAATCGATACACTCGCTACCTTTAAAGAAACAAACGACATTGGTGATATCTGGGTTTTTTATATCGATCCATTCCGTCGCTGCATCTATCCCATTTTCAAATTCGGTTCCTATTAATCCCGGCCATCCTTCCACAATGGGTTTAGGTCCCTCAGCCACCTGAGCTTTTGCGATGTCGAATTTAAGGTATTGCGATCCTTTAAAGAAATACAAATAACCATTTAAATTAATTACATCGTCAATATGTCTTTGGAATTCGACAGGAAGATTAGGCCAATCTTTACTGACAGGTTGGGGATAACCTGCGTACACCCCATTATTGCCAGAAATTTCATTGTATTTAATATTTTCCGAGTTAAGAAAAAGATAACTGGATGTATTCATTGATATATATCCTTTATGGTGATTGTATTTTAACGTATTATTTAGATTTTCAGTTGAAATAGATTTCAAATAGTGTTGAAAACTCAAAATTTAATTATGCAATTTATTTATATCTTTGATGATACAGAATGATTTGTATAGTTGTAGGTTAATGTCAATAATGGGTTATAATCAAGATTATATCTTAATGACTTACTGATCGATTTGATTTGCTTGTATCTTTGCAGAAATAAAAATATATGCTAAGAGATAAGGTGTATACCCTATGGATTTCAAGATGGATCGCGACGGCAAGGGAGAGAATCCCCGGGAGCATAGATAACTATGTGACCGGGGTGAGTGCAGCCAACAAAGAGGAAACTTGAAAGATAACGGGTATATATAAATCAAATGGCAATTAAAGTATTATATTGTATTTTTTAATTTATTTTTCAGTATTTTTCATTTTCATGAGGGGTGGTAATGCTTAGAAATATATTTTATCAATGATATTTATGTCATAAAAAAGCGGCATATAATACCGCTTTAATTTGTTAATGATTTTTTGTGGTGAAATTAGCTGGGTATTTTAAACTAATTCACCAGTGGCCAATTCAATACCACCACACTGTCATTGTAATTATTATTGGCGTCATTTTCAGCACCAATAGTTACTGTTCCCGGTTTTCCATCAAGGGTATTATAGGAGTAACGGAGTTTACAGGGTTTGCCATCCCCGATAATCTCGATACAGATTTTACCTGTACCTGATGTATAAGCTTTGGTATCGGTTCCTTTTCCGGTGAATGTATCTACCAGAAGATCGTCAATATAGACTTTTACTGTTTGTTGATGGGTGGTTGTATTAGTATAAGCTATCAGGCCAAATCGAATACTTTGAGGTAACTGGAAGCAATATTTACCGCCGTCACTAGTGCCACATTCTCCGGCGCAATTGGAAGGTTTGGTAACCGGGAGACAAGGATCTTTAACTTGTGTCATTTTCCACAGGCCGGTATAAGGTTTGCGGAGGTTATTAGCAGAAGTATATACATGACATACTGTTTCAGGGACTCCAACCCAACCATTAGTATCGAGAAAGCCTCTGGTTCCCCAACGGTTATATAGCGTAATACTTTCATCTTCTTTGATTTTTCCATCAATAGATGGCATGTCAGAATAAATAATCCACTCTAATGTCTCTGGACGAATATTTTTATCTGATGTGTGTATCGGGTATATTTCGCCTTCTGGAACCTGTTGATTTGATGCTGCATAATGGCCTAAGTAGCCGCCATCACATTGATAAAGATTGTGGAGTAAAATAGTATCGTTGTTAATAACTTCACTGCCGACAGATTTGCCCGTTGCTGATTCAATTCGCCAGAATGTTCCGGCTTGAGTGGTGGTTATCACAGTATATTTTCCATCTGAAATACCGATCGTTCCATATACACTAAGATATCCACCATCCCAGTTTCTGAAACTATTTAATATTTTTACGGTATCACCATATTTAAGTATATTCGCCATAATTTCTCCAGAAAGTTTGTTATGTGTTTCTGATCGTTGATATATCCCTTGAAATTATTCTGAGCTCATCTTATTACCGCCCAATAATTCTTTAAGTTGAGCCATTGTGATAAATAGGGGGGCTTCACTTTTTGTGATTCTTAGTCGGGATAGCAGTAGCGATAAACGCTTGCCGATTGAGTATCAACCCTAATGATTATTTCGGTAAAGACAGTGCCTTTGTTACTTACTTCTGACAATGAATAGGTTGTTGAAATTGTTGCTGCTTGATTATTCTGCTTTACCATTACCAGCTATCCCAAGTCTGATTACGTCAGGCACTTACTGTGATGATACATAGTGCTTTTTTTTGTTCTGCGTGTGATGTAAATTGCTTACTGTGTCGATGAAATTTAAGCCAACAGAAATTGGGACTCATAATGTCGAAGTTAATTGGAAATAATCAGATAGTTATTATTGCAATGGTTGTCGCATTAGTTCAGTTTATTAATGCGTTAGAGTACATGATGGTAACGCCGCTTTTTGTTTATATGTCGAAAGATTTTCACATGCCAGTTACGATGGCGGGGGTTATTGCCGGTGCTTATGTTTTCTCCTCGGTATTTTCTGGCCTGACATCCTTTTTCTTTATTGATCGTTTTAATAAAAGAAAGGTTCTCATTTTAAACACCCTGCTTCTCGGCCTGATTACGTTCCTGACGATTTTCTCCTCAGAACCATACCAACTTATTCTGCTACGTATCGTTGCCGGTCTGTTTGGTGGGGTGACATTGGGAGTAGGAATTGGCATCTTACTGAATAACTCCCCGGAAAGTATGCGGGGAAGGGTATTGGGAATTGCGTTTTCATCTTTTTCATTTGTGAGTATTTTAGGTATACCGTTGTGTTTATATTTGGCCGAGAGTTTTAATTGGAAAGTCTCTTTTTTACTGATCGTTATTTTATGTATCGTGAGTTTGCCTCTGATCCTCTTCTTTATCCCAGGAACAGAGAAAGTAAAAAATAATCAGAACAAAATTGTGCTGACCAAAAAAATAACATTAGCTGGAATGGCAAGTGGCGTCAGTAATTTTAGTCCCTTCATGCTTATTCCGATACTTGCTCCGCTATTAACCAATGTATTTTATATCCCGGAAAATCAAGTTTCACTGGTATTCTTTTGCGGTGGTATCGCGTCTTGGTTGGGTACTTATTTAACCGGGAAACTTTGCGATAGATACCCTCCTCAGAGAATTACCATTGCCGCGGCGACGTTATTTATTGTTAATATTTTTCTGGGATTAACGGGAAAAATAAATGGATACGTTTTCTTCTCACTTTTTATGTTCGCGACTTATGTACAGGTGATGGCTGCAAATGTGCTCGCTTCCTATGCCTCGACCCCTGAAAACCGAGCAGGTTTTGGTGCCCTCCAGATGGCATTTTCCAATTTAGGCGCCGGCGTGGTGTTCTTCTTCTCCTCCATTTTCTTAGATGGTAAGGAGATTATTGCTGAGAACGTGCGGCCTATTTTCATACTGACTATGGTTAGCGCTTTGGTATTACCTATATACGTAATAAAATTAGCCCGGATGATGAAAAGAGGGACGAAAAATTTAATGGATAATGCTTACCATAGCAATTAAGGGAAAATAACGATAGATATGTGAGCTGGCCTTAATGATAAAATATAGATTTTGCGCTATATTTTAATTTAAGGCTAATCATTGATATAAGAGGGTAGGCGTGATTAATAAGAGGTTAATGTTATTTTAAGTGTAATGTCACAGGGGGAAATTAATGTTGAAAGGATAATTTAGGTCAATGCTGGATTATAGTGTGCGAAAGGATGAAGTTATTATATACCCGTTATCTTTCAAGTTGCCTCTTTGTTGGCTGCACTCACCCCGGTCACATAGTTATCTATGCTCCCGGGGATTCGCTCCTTTGCCGTCGCGATGCATCTTGAAATCCATAGGGTATAAATCCTATCAAAATTATTATTTAACTTACTAATTGATATAGGTGAATAAAATGGAAAGAAAATTAAGTAACACTCAGAATAAACCAGCTATTAATATTATCGCAGGAGTAACAAATATTAAATCTATTTATAATAAAATGCCGTGTAAAGTTGTCGTTGAACATGGATATGTTGCCAGGAAAAGATTCTCTGTGGATAAAATGTCTGAATGGCATGGCAATTTATGGGCTCCCTGGATAGGTGATAAATATGAACCTAATAAAGCCATTCATATCTATACTGAAAGAGGATTTAAATCTGAATTTGAATTTAATATTTGGATATTTCAGGATTATTGTAATCCACCGAATGAAAACGCGGTTAAGTATTCTATAAATAGGGAATTCACTTACGATAATGCATTAGAGATCCCTGGTAATAATCGAGGTGGAGGAAATAAGATACTGACGTTGAATTTTAATGATAATAATATTGATCTGGAAATGATATAGCATTATGAGATATTGAATATATCGGATAACGTGCTGTACCAATAGACATTTGTTGAAATGAAAGCATTTCTCCGCGTGTTGTTCAGTATTTTTGATTGTCTTGTCGATAGTTCGGATGGTTGACTATTAGGCAAGTTTTTATTTGAACTAATAATTAAATTATTGAAATGCTGATACGCGTAGAAATCGTTTATCTCTCTAATACCTATCTCATTAAATTATTTCGTTTACCGTTTATTGTAATAAAGAACAAATCTGCTTAATGAAGTGAGTTGTACTGCGTATAGGTTAATACGCTGGTTGATGGAGATATTGATACAATTAATAATCAATATCATTTGAGCAAAAAAGATAAAATAAAGTCGTGAAATAATAACAATTATCCGATATTTATTGCATATTTTTACTGGTTATTACAGATTATTACAATTTGTAACAAATTAAGAATTAAAAATAGTAACAATTATAATTGGTTACGAAATGTCATTAAGGATTTCCTGGATTTTATTTATTTTTATTTAATTTTGTCTTGTTTAACTTCTGTTGAGGTTGTACCTCTTATTATCTATATAAGATTAATTTTTTCTTTGTTGGATGTTTTCTACGGTAATTCTTTCGTTAGCGTGAGTATAGTTTGAGGTTATTTTGCATCGGTTGTTTTGTTAAGCTATTCGTCAATTGAGATGCCATTATTCATTCCCTCATATTTGCTGTTTGTCTAATTATCTGATTCATAACTATCTGATAAAGCTTGTTATTTCATAAAAATGTCATGCCGTGACACATGATGTTTTTATTCTGTTTTTGGTAGTAAGGAGCCATCAATGACTGCAAGTTTTCAAAATGAAGTCTCTAAGTCGCGTTGCGTATTAATATTAAATTGGATTTACATACTGGCGCTGCACGGAAAAAGGTTGAGCTACCGTTGAAATTACTGGTCATGGGTGATTACGGCAACGGGCAGGAACAGCGCTCACTCTCGGAACGAGAAAAAGTTTCTATAAATAAAAACAATTTTGACAGCGTATTAGCTGAATTTAGCCCCTCACAATTTCAGCAACAAGCGCGTTGGGAGGCACTGACCAACAACTGTATTGCGTCTGGGGCTGATTCATCCCTGGGGTTTCCTTGAGGAGGATCTATGAACAAAGAGATTTTAATTGATGACCTGATGCTTGACATTGGAATGTTAGTCATTGCGCTAAAAAGCGGTGATAAATCGATGCACGGTGAGGTGTTATATCAAAAAGGGGTGGAGTTGATAGAAGAGGCTCGGCAGCAATTAAGTGCAAGTGGTCTCAGCGAAGAGCACATGGCTCACATCATCTATGCCTTGTGTGCGTTGCTGGATGAAACCATACTCAGACGCCCTGAGCGGGATAATAGCTATGAAACTTGGTCGAAAACGCCGTTGCAGACATTATTTTGCAATAGCAACCATGCTGGAGAACGGCTGTTTGAACGTATACGTCAAGTGTTGAATCAACCACAACCCTCTTTGCTGGTATTAGCGGGTTTCCAGCGTGTACTGGCATTGGGCTTTCAGGGGGGTGACTTGGAAAAAATTTCTCAGGAACGTCAGTCATTATTGGATATCTTGACTGATCGTGCCGGGGTGATGGTGGTGCAACCCCATCAGATGATACGCGTCAATTCAGACCGTCATCAGGGCCAATGTTGGCGTGCACGCTCTCCGTGGTTTTGGGGATGCTTGGCCATAGCCGGAGTAACTTTGGTGTGGTGCGGTCTGCGTCTCTACCTTCAGCAATATTTGTCTGTTGGGTAAGGCTAAGGAGAGCAAATTGAGTTGCGTATTAAAACGAATGTTGTGGCTTTTAGCTGGTGTTCTGGCGGCGCTGTTATGTCTATTTTTCCTCCCGTTAGGGAATATGTCAGTTGCATTGTGGTTGGCTGCGATCTTGATGGTAACGGTGATTGCCTGGTGGTGGGTGGGACGTACCACACTTGAAATATCCCATCAGGCCAGTATTTGCCGTTTGATGGCGGCATTACCTGCTGCTTCGTGGCGCCAGCCTGTGGTGCTAACCTGCGGAGATAGCGTGGCAACCCTGTTTGCGGAAGAACCGGTACGCTTCACGCCACAGGGCTGTTTTATCTGTGTGCCGAAACAAAGTGAGATGAGTACGCTGGTAGAAGCGATTATTGCCGCCAGACCTGATTGGTGTAGTCAGATCAGTGTGTTATTAACACTCTTTCCTGAACAGCAATGGGATCACGCGGTGATGGCGGCAAAGATCAGGGAACTTCGCTATCAGGTTGATCGTGTTACTCAAATGACCGCTTGTCATACACCAGTATTGATCGCCAGCTATCTTGATGGCGATATCAGCCCGTGGTTCGAGCTACAGGCAGATAGCTCGACAATGACGGTATGGGGAGAAAAACATGCCGCTGTTGGGATGAATATCTGGTTGACCGAAGGAGATGCACAGCAACGCGTCACACGTTTACAACAAGCGATTGTGGTGGCGGCATGGCAACGTTGGATGGTAGAAAACATCTTGAACGAATGTCGATCCTTGGAGCTGGTCAGTCGGCCTTGTTACCCGATAGCAATGGCGCTGACGTTTTTGCCACAAACGCCACAGGCAGACAGCTTATGGACGAAATGGCTGGTCGATCGTACCACTTTACCTCGCATTAGCCACAGCATTGCTGAGGCGGTGAACGTATCGCCGTTTCCCAATGCTATGTTACGCCTGTTGCCACATCATGTTGGTCATACACCGCACCGACGAGCGGTCATCTGGGGCATCGGCCTACTGAGCGGGTTTGTTTGTCTGGCGTTGGCCTCCAGTGTCTGGAACAACGTGCACCTGTTACGCCAGATACGCAGTGATTTACAGCATTATCAGGTAGTTGACGTGAAAGATAGCGACGCAAAAGTTCAGGCTTACCATCAACTTAAGCTTGATGCGACGTTGCTGGAAAAATATCAACGTGATGGCGAGCCGGTGCGTTTAGGGTTAGGGCTTTATTTAGGTGATCGCCTTTATACACCATTGATGGCTGTGATCAACCATGCGGTGTTACCGGTATCTTCGCCTCCTGTACCGAAGAGTGGCAAGCCGTTGCCACAGACATTGAACCTGAGCAGCATGTCACTGTTTGACGTTGGACAGTCACGTCTTAAGCCAGAAGCGGCCAAAGTGCTGGTGAACGCATTGATTGAGATTAAAGCTAAACCGGGCTGGATGGTGGTGATAACAGGTCATACTGATTCAACCGGTGATGCCGCAAAAAACCGCGTACTGTCGCTGGCGCGGGCAAAAGCAGTACGAGATTGGATATTACAAACCAGTGATATATCGCCGACTTGCTTTGTCGTAAAAGGTGAAGGTGCAACGCGGCCGATCGCTACCAATACAACCGCAGCGGGGCGTGCTGTCAATCGTAGGGTTGAAATCAGTCTGATGCCGCCGAGGGTGGTCGCCTGCCAACGACCAGAAAATCACTTGGGCTGATGAAGACGTCAACACCATTCACTCTGATGTTTGGCATGAACGGAATCAGACTTAACACGCTAACAGACTGCCATACGCGGGTATGGCAACTCTTTTAATTCAGCGGATGAAGTGTTTGTTAAACGTAAAACTGGCCGGGATAACCTCGCCAGACAGATAAATTTTTACCTGAGAATGGGGGCATTTCAAACAACAAGCGACGGGTAAGCATTCGTTAGGCGATAGCTATGGCGAAACACTGCTCACTTGTTGAATGCAGCCTAACTTCTCAATGACAACTGGGACTTTAATATGGATACCGTATTTACTGCACTATTATGCCGCTTAAACGCCTATTGCGCGCGGGCATTGGAAGCTGCCGCTGCATTTTGCCAGACACGGGCACATGCTGAAATCACGGTGGAACACTGGTTACTCAAGCTGCTTGAGGGCGGCGAAGGCGATATTACGGTGATTGCTCGACGTTATGAGTGGGATATGGATGCGTTATGGCAGTCGTTGCTGACTACAATTAACCGTTTGCCACATAGCATCAATCAACGCCCGCGGTTATCAAGCGACCTGTGTAGTTTGTTACAGGTTGCCTGGTGTGTTGCTTCTCTGGAAGAGGGTAATGAATCTATTCGCTCGGTGCATCTTTTGCAGGTGCTGCGCGGCCAACCGGCTTGGTTGCGTATTCATCATACTTGGCCGTTACTCAACTTGAATGTGACGCAACTACAACGTTTGCGCCCGTTGCTGGATCAACAATCGGACGAGCGCCCGGAGATGGAGATAGCGGCGTGTCTGACGGCGGATGGATCAATCGCTGAAATTGAGGATAGCGACACAGATAAATATGCGCTTAATTCTCAGCCATTATCATCGGCTTTGCAGAACGTATTGGACAAATTTACGCTGGATATCACAGCCAGAGCCGCTGAGGGGGGATATTGATCGCGGCTTTATGCACGACGGCGAGGGGCGCGAGATCGATTTTCGTCATACCGTAATTTTAATGATCTCTAATTTGGGCAGTGATCAACTGATAGCGTTATTGGCACAACAGCCTGATGCTCCGAACGCCGCATTGCATGAGCTGTTACATCCGATGTTTCGCGCCCGTCAGCTTCAGGCGAGTAAAACCGTGCTGCCGGGCCATGCCCATTACCGGCTTGAAGTCCGGCGCTGCACTCCCTTGCAGGCTATGGGAGTTTTTGTTCGCCACCCGAAGGTGATCCTTGCGGGCGATAGGAGCATCAAGATAACAAGAAAGGTATTAACAATTACGTCAGAAGCGGTCAAACTTTTGCCTTATGCGACCCTTCATTTTTCACTGAGTACATCCAACCAATTCGAACACCTATCATACCTATTACACTTAATATGTTAACTCAGCAATTCATCTTTAGTTTCTGTGAAACGTGATTTTATTTTCATAAGATTTACCCTTCATCATTAATTAGTGTTTGTGTATATAAAAGATCTGCAGCGCGATGACAAAGTTCTGTAAATATAGCTATTTCACCTTTGGACATATTAGACTCCACAATATCAGCCATATTGTGCCTATTTGATGCAACTCGCTGCAAAAACATTAGGCTGTGTCCCGCAATAGGCTGAGATAGAATAATCTATGTGGCTCTGACTTTCGGAAAAAACATGTTATGGCTCGTTACGACCTTCCTGATGAAGCATGGGAGTTACTGCTCCCCTTATTGCCCC
>NZ_NSCM01000055.1 GCF_003287735.1 Photorhabdus bodei
TCTCGCGACATTATGCGGTATTAGCCACCGTTTCCAGTGGTTATCCCCCGCCCTCGGGCAGATCCCCAGACATTACTCACCCGTCCGCCGCTCGTCAGCAAAAGCGCAAGCACTTTCCTGTTACCGCTCGACTTGCATGTGTTAGGCCTGCCGCCAGCGTTCAATCTGAGCCATGATCAAACTCTTCAATTCAAAGCTTGATGCTCAAAGAATTTCACTGATTAATTAGTTCGTAATGAATTAACTGTTGTTCACTCTTCAAGACTTTAAAACGTATTTTTTTGTGATACGGTCTTGTGAGTGCCCACACAGATTGTCTGATTAATTGTTAAAGAGCAGGCTGAAATAAAACGTGATATTCTCGTTCAGCCGGGCTGCGTATACTACGCTTTTCGCCCGCAGAGTCAAGCACTTGTTAGCTTTTTCTCTGCCCGACCTCACAATGGTTATCAACGTTGTGTCGGTCAGTGGTGGCGCATTATAGGGAGCTCAGATTTTTATACAATACTTTTTTTTCACACCCACCATCAACAGGCGAATCCTTGTTCTTTTTGAGTAAAATTTCGACCACAATAGCCCTATTCAACAAGTTTCTTTCATTGCATACTGGTATTTTCCTCACTAAAATCTTATTTAAAGTAAATCTCCATTTTTTCATCAGAGGTATACATGTCCGAAACGTTACGCAGTTACCTTGATATTCAGCCCAAAGTTGGTCAGAACGTTATGCTAGATTCATCTAGTGTAATCATTGGTGATGTTAGACTTGCTGATGATGTCAGTATATGGCCTTTAGTTGTCATCCGTGGGGACGTTAATTATGTATCTATTGGTACACGTACTAACATTCAAGATGGCTCTATATTACATGTGACACACAAAACAACAGACAATCCTGATGGTTTTCCTTTAATTGTGGGAGATGATGTCACTATCGGGCATAAAGTTATACTTCATGGCTGCACTATCGGTAATCAAGTACTCATCGGTATGGGCTCCATCCTACTTGATGGTTCAGTGATTGAAGATAACGTTATTATTGGTGCAGGCAGCCTAGTAGCCCCAGGCAAGATATTAGAAAGTGGGTACCTTTATATTGGCAGCCCTGCCCGCCAGGTCAGAAAACTAAAACCCGAAGAATTAAAAGGACTATGTTATTCAGCAAGCCATTACGTTAGCTTGAAAAATAACTATTTGCAGGAAGGTAATATGTAACGTCCCAAATGATCATCATCCTCGTTATTAATTACTAATTCGAATTCCTCTTCTATATCCCAACGATTTTGTCGAAAAAGGCTTAGTGGATGATGATCTTCCGTCCCATAACGGTATAAAAGCTCCTTGGCACTTATAACACATTGAACCAACAATCCATTTACCAATGCGGGAAAAACGACTATCTGCTCTTGCTCACTCCACTCTTCTCTATCAGGAAATTGGATAGATTGATTCACGAATGTAACTCCTGTTCCAATGTTAGCAACACAGGTGAAATTTCAGGCAATACACCATGCCATAATTTAAATGAATGAGCAGCTTGCCCCACTAACATCCCCAGCCCATCCGCATAACGAGAAACACCATGCTTCTTGGCAAAGGAAATAAAGGGCGTCAAATTAGCCTGGTAAAACATATCATAACAGACACAATTCTCATTAAACATAAATGGAGATATAGTAGGAATCTCACCATTAATACCAGATGCAGTCGCATTGATAATGAGATCAAACTCAGGACTATTAAGTGCTTTCATCTCAACAGGCCAAATATTACCTATTGCCGAAAAATTATTAGCAACCTGTATAGCGCGACTAAACGTGCGGTTTGTAATTGTAATTTTACAACCAAATTCTAATAATGGAAATAAAACACCTCTGGCAGCGCCACCAGCTCCAATGATTAAAATATGTTGCCCTTGAGTAATAAACCCAAGTCGCATCAAATCTGTTAATAACCCTATACCATCCGTGTTATCACCAATCAATTGATTATTAAGTAATTTTAAAGTATTAACTGCTCCGCTGAGTCTTGCCCGTTCAGTCAACTCATTTGCCCGAATAAATGCCTGCTCTTTAAATGGCACAGTAATATTGGCTCCTATACCTCCCTGTTTAAGAAATGTATCCAATGCCTCTTGAAATTTACTTATCGGCACCAGAATTTTCCCATAACGATGCTCAATACCTGTCTGTCTAGCAAATAACTGATGGATACGCGGAGATTTACTATGCGCAACAGGATTACCAAAGACAGCAAATTGATCCATATTTATCTCCCCTTATCCTTGACGATAAAGCTCGCCAGTTAAAGCATCCCGAATTTCTGAAGGGTTTTTCCGACCTCCAACACCTCCGTTTAATATAGGAAGCTTATCTCCAAACTGTTGTCTAACTTCTTCTGCTGTTCTGCATGGTTCAAGGCCATTCAAATTTGCACTGGTCGACACCAATGGTTTCCCATAAAAAGTACATAACTGTTTCACCAAAGGATGATCACTAACTCTGACAGCCAAGGTAGTGAATTGCCCTGTCAACCACTTAGGTGCACTGAATTTGGCAGGAATCACCCAGGTTACAGGCCCTGGCCAACAACCAAACATAGCTTTTTTTTGCTCTTTTGTCAGAAGTTTATCATCAAGATATGGTTGTAATTGTTCATAATTATCTGCGATAAGAATCAACCCTTTCTGCCAAGGACGCTTCTTTAATATAAGCAGTTCATTTACTGCTTTTTCACTATCAGGATCACATCCAAGTCCAAAAACAGCTTCAGTCGGATAGGCAATCACTTTTTCTGCTTTTAATGCAGTTAATACATTCTCAAATGCAGGTGATGCTTCATTGCTCATTTTATTACTCTGCTTAATTTATTTGCCGTTTTCCACACAACTTACTGGCACAAAATAACTTTATACCTTGTGATGTACGTTTTTCCACCAACAACGAATAAGAACAAAACTCACATTTCCCCTCAATTGGCTTATTATTTAATACAAACTGGCAATTAGGGTAACGGTTACACGCATGGAAAATTTTTCCGAAACGTGATTTCCTTTGGAGTAGTTGTCCTTGTTTACATTGCGGACAGGATATTAACGTCTCATCCGGTTTATCAATTAGTTCTGTATGTTCGCATTCAGGATAACGACTACAGCCAATGAACATTCCATAACGTCCTTGGCACAAAATCAAATTGACTCCACACGCGGGACATAGCTCCCCTTCAAGTTCTTTTACCACATGACCATCACTTTGCCCTTTTAATGGACGAATATATTGACATGATGGATAACCAGAACATCCAAGAAATGGGCCATGGATACCATTACGCATAACCAACACAGAACCACATTCAGGGCAATATTTAGTTTCATCAGTGGAGAAAGGAACCATTTTTACCATACTATTTTCACTCAAAAACTCATTCTCATATGACGTTGAACAGGACTCTGGAAATTCAGTTAATTTAACTCACACGCACATAACCACCAGCAACCATAGTCACCTTACCCAGTAATTCCAGCTCAAGGAGCTTTGTCATGACCTCAGTTATAGGCAATGAAGAACGCTGAGCAATAATATCAACAGGTGTTACTTCAGCGCCTACGTTAACTAGCACATCAGTAAATGGCAACTCAGTTTGCTCAAACTGCAGTTTGATTTCTTCCTCCGCTCTTTCCATATTCAACCATTGTAATGAACTGTAAACATGTTCCACAATATCCATTGCATTTGTAGCTAAATATGCACCTTGTTTTATTAACCAGTGATTGCCTTCGCTCACTGAACTCCCCAAAAGCCCTGGTAATGCAAATACATCTCTTCCTTGCTCAAGAGCACAGCGAGCAGTAATTAACGAGCCACTATTTTGGCCTGCTTCTACAACAATCACTGCTGAGCTTAATCCACTGATAATCCGATTTCTTTTAGGAAAGTTTTTTGCACGTGGTGGAGTATCCGGAAAAAACTCAGAAACAAGAGCACCATTCTCCTCAATTTGCTTTGCTAATGATCCGTGTCTATGAGGATAAATCTGACCAAGCCCACTACCTAATACAGCTACTGTTTTACCTCCACTATCCAATGCAGCTCGGTGACAAATACCATCAATACCGATAGCTAAACCACTAGCAATAACTAACCCATATCCAACTAGTTCACTTGCAAAAATTCTTCCCCATTTCTCACCATAATAGCTTGCTGTCCTGCTCCCTACCATCGCCACCTGCTTCTTTAAAAGAATATCTGGTTTTCCTGCCACAAAAAGCACAAGCGGAGGAGTATGTATCTGCTTTAATAGAGGTGGATACGAAGGGTGAGAATATGTCAATAAATGGTGCTCTGGCTGTTCCAACCACTTAAGGCATGAAGCTAATAAGATTTTATTTACTTTAGTAAATTGCAGACATTGTGCTGGCGATAATCCACTATCTTTCAACACAGTGAGATAACGACTCCCGGAATATAATAATTTTTCTGCAACATTTGCTGCTCTCTCTGTTGCCAAATGAGAAATCATATTCATTCGCAACCATACTTCCATAGCTTCCATGTTGTCATCCTAGCTAAGATTGACGGACAAAACTAAACTGCTCAATTAGCAATCGATACTGTCAATCTAAACGGGAAATGTCTAGAATAGACATAGAATACCATTAACATTTTGGATGCAGATCTAAACATATATGTCAGTATTACAAGTATTACATTACCCAGACGAGCGGCTTCGCACTATTGCAACGCCTGTTGAAACAGTTGATGCAGAGATTCGACGTATCATTGATGATATGTTTGAAACTATGTATGCAGAAGAAGGTATCGGTTTGGCAGCAACACAAGTTGATATTCATCAACGTATTGTTGTTATTGACGTATCAGAAACACGTAATGAGCGTCTCGTTCTGATCAACCCAGAATTACTGGAAAAAAGTGGTGAAACGGGAATCGAAGAGGGCTGTTTGTCTATTCCTGAACAACGAGCACTGGTGCCACGAGCCGAAAAAGTCAAAATCAAAGCCCTAGATTACAATGGCCAACCATTTGAATTACAAGCTGATGGCTTACTCGCAATTTGTATTCAGCATGAGATGGACCACTTAATTGGTAAACTTTTTGTGGATTACTTATCTCCACTGAAACGCCAACGTATACGCCAGAAAGTAGAAAAACTGGATAAACAAAAAGCCCGAACCAAGTAAATTATATTAATACAGGAAATAAACGTGTCTGATTCTTTGCGTATTGTTTTTGCCGGAACACCTGATTTTGCAGCACGCCATCTAGAGGCTTTGTTAATGTCTCCGCATGAGGTGGTTGGCGTTCTAACTCAACCAGATAGACCGGCAGGAAGAGGTAAAAAACTGACACCCAGTCCTGTAAAGGTACTGGCAGAGGAACGTAACATCACCGTTTTTCAGCCAGCTACTTTACGCTCAGAAGAAAACCAACAATGGATTCTAAAACAACAACCTGATGTTCTCATCGTTGTTGCCTATGGATTGATCCTTCCCAAGGTTGTTTTAAATATTCCAGAATTAGGTTGCCTAAACGTACATGGTTCCCTACTACCACGTTGGCGAGGTGCAGCCCCTATTCAACGCTCACTTTGGGCCGGTGATACAGAAACAGGCGTAACAATAATGCAAATGGATATAGGTCTTGACACTGGTGACATGCTATATAAAGCAAGCTGCCCTATTACACCTGAGGATACCAGTGCCAGTTTATACGAAAAACTGGCCAATATTGGGCCAGATGCGTTACTCAAAACATTATCATTAATAACATCAGGTAAAAGTCAACCTGAAACTCAAAACGAAAATTTGGTTACCTACGCTGAAAAACTAAGCAAAGAAGAAGCCCGCATAAATTGGGAACTATCTGCAGCCCACCTTGAACGTTGTATTCGCGCATTTAATCCCTGGCCCATGAGCTTTTTCGAGATGGAAGGACAACCTATTAAAGTTTGGAAAGCAGAAGCCATTGAAGAACAAACTTCAGTAGAACCAGGAACTGTATTAAAAGCAGACAAAGAAGGTATTTATATTGCTACTGCTGATGGAATTCTGAATATTACACAATTACAACCTGCCGGTAAAAAAGCAATGTCAGCAGCAAATCTACTTAATTCTAAACGTGAATGGTTTACGCCAGGCAATAAAATCAACTGAATACTATTTTATACTGTAAGCTCTCTCACAAACTTTCTCTTAATGCTGGCTTTTGTCAGCTCTTTTAACTATGAAAAACACATATAATCTGCGAAGTATCACCGCAAAAGCAATCAATCAAGTTCTGGATCAAGGACAATCTCTCAGTACAGTCTTACCCAAACTGCAACAAAATATAACTGATAAAGACAAACCCTTGTTACAGGAATTATCTTTCGGAGTGTTACGCGTATTACCACAGCTAGAGTGGATAATAGGTCAACTAATGGCAAAACCATTAAAAGGTAAACAACGTATTCTTCATTACCTGCTTATGGTTGGGATATACCAACTTGCCTATACTCGTATTCCAGCCCATGCCGCACTTGCTGAAACAGTAAACGGAGCCGTAACTCTGAAGCATTCTCAATTGAAAGGGTTAATTAATGGCGTTCTTCGCCAATTTCAGAGACAACAGCTACAGTTAATGGAATGTACACAAAATAATCCTAGCCACCACTTACACCCAGAATGGCTATTAACTCGAATCCAAAAAGCCTATCCACAACAATGGCAACAACTTATTGATGCTAATAATAAGAAACCCCCTATGTGGTTACGAGTTAATCGTATATACCATAGTCGGGATGAATATCTCACTCTTCTTCATAAATCAGGAATTGATGCAGAACCAGCGCCCGAATCACCTTCTGCTATCCGCATAATTTCCCCTTGCCCTGTAACAATATTACCTGGATTTGATAAAGGTTGGGTCACTGTCCAAGATTTATCCGCACAAGAGTGTGTCGAGTTACTAAAACCCATTAATGGAGAGAAAATTCTCGATCTTTGTGCAGCACCAGGAGGGAAAACAACATATATCCTCGAAATAGCACCAGAATCTCAAGTAGTAGCGGTAGATATTGATGAGCAAAGAATCAAACGAGTAAAAGAAAATCTCCAACGCCTTAACTGCCACGCTATAGTAAAAACCGGTGATGGACGCCACCCTGAACATTGGGCAGAAAACCTGCAATTCGACCGCATTCTTTTGGATGCACCGTGTTCAGCAACAGGAGTAATCCGTCGCCATCCTGATATCAAGTGGTTACGCCGCGAGGAAGATATTGCTCAATTAGTTCAATTGCAATCTGAGATTCTTGATGCAATCTGGCCATATTTAAAGAAAAACGGAACACTAGTATATGCAACCTGTTCTATTCTACCAGATGAAAATTGCCAGCAAATCAGCTCGTTTTTAAAACGCCACTCAGATGCAAAACTCGCGGGAACAGAGACAAATGATTGTCTGGGAAAACAAATAATACCTGAGTTAAATGGTGGTGATGGTTTCTTTTACGCTCGATTAACTAAACAGTAATATATCTCTACAATTTATAGAGATAATTATTTTTTTGCAATAAGTTAGAAAATACTATGAAAATAATTATTCTTGGTGCTGGTCAAGTTGGCGGTACATTAGCTGAAAATCTGGTAGGTGAAAATAACGATATCACCATAGTCGATACTGATCCCAATCGTCTACACCAACTACAGGATAAATTCGATCTCAGAGTAGTCAATGGTCATGGTTCTTACCCCAGAGTATTAAGAGAAGCTGGTGCTGAAGATGCTGATATGTTAGTTGCTGTAACTAATTCTGACGAAACTAACATGATTGCATGCCAAATTGCTTATTCCTTATTCAACACCCCAAACAAAGTTGCGCGAATACGCGCAGCAGAATATATTCGTGAAGCAGATAAACTTTTTCTGCCTAATGATATTCCTATTGATTATCTTATTTCACCAGAACAACTTGTCATAGATTATATTTATAAACTAATTCAATATCCTGGTGCCTTACAAGTCGTTAACTTTGCCGAAGGCCGAGTAAGCATTGTTGCAGTAAAAGCTTATTATGGAGGCTCACTTGTAGGAAATGCACTTTCCTCACTTCGTGAGCACATGCCGCATATTAATACCAGAGTTGCAGCAATATTTCGTCAGGATCGACCAATAAGACCTCAAGGTTCTACAATTATTGAAGCCGGTGACGAAGTTTTCTTTGTAGCTGCATCACAACATATTCGTGCTGTAATGAGTGAGCTTCAACGTTTAGAAAAACCCTACAAACGTATTATGATTGTAGGTGGTGGTAATGTGGGAGCTGGTCTTGCACTACGTCTAGAAAAAGATTACAGGGTTAAATTAATTGAACGAAATCAGCAAAGAGCTATAGAACTAGCCGAATTATTACATGATACCATTGTTTTCTATGGGGATGCCTCCGATCAAGAGTTATTAGCTGAAGAACATATAGAACAAGTTGATGTATTTATTGCTCTAACCAACGATGACGAGGCAAATATCATGTCTGCAATGCTTGCCAAACGCATGGGTGCTAAAAAAGCCATGGTTCTCATTCAACGTGGTGCATATGTCGATTTAGTACAAGGTGGTGTCATTGATATTGCAATCTCTCCACAACAAGCGACGATTTCCGCTCTGCTAGGTCATGTTCGCAAAGCAGATATTGTAAGCGTTTCCTCATTACGTCGTGGAGTGGCCGAAGCTATCGAAGCGATTGCTCATGGGGATGAAAATACGTCAAAGGTTGTTGGTCGAACTGTCGGTGATATTAAATTACCACCAGGCACTACAATTAGTGCAATAGCCCGCGGTGACGAAGTCATTATTGCTAGTGATTACAGTGTGATCGAACAAGGAGATCATGTAATTATGTTTATTACAGATAAGAAATTTGTCCCCGAAGTAGAGAAACTATTCCAGCCAAGCCCTTTTTTCCTTTAAAAGCCAAAGAAATCATTATACATCAGTCATATAATTCGAACACAATAACTGATACAACTTGGTATGTTTTAATTAGAAGAGTGTCATGAAGCTTTTAAATCAGTTTATGAATTTACTATGAAAGGTAATTTTGACAATTTAGCTGCTGACGTCAGCATCGATATGATTTTAAAAGAACACCGTACCATCATTCACTATTTTTCTACACAATGAAACTAATACACAGATCATTTAGTAAAAGGAAATTGGAATTATATCAGATACTCCCAATTACCGAAACAAAATTATTATTAGAAATTCGTAGCTTACTGAAAAGTAGGAACTAAAAGACCAGTAGTAAAGAATCTAATGACCCCTTACCACTGGTCTCCCAGCTACTTGCTTTGCTATGTTTTTCTTTCCTCTGGTAACTTCCTTTTCCTTTTTTATTTTTTTCAACTCGTTGTTTAAACAGTGGATCACGTAATAGAGCTTCTAGAGCATTATCCTTTATTACACCTTTCTTATGGTGATATGTAATCATCATATACCTCTATCATATTAATTCATCTACAAACATAGCGATTGTACTCTCTGAATTTTCAATAATAAAGAAAAATTTCTTATTTCTTATTTCTTATTTCTTATTTCTTATTTCTTATTTCTTATTTAAAGCACCTTGTTCTAAAGTTTCAAGAATAGAACAATAAATACTTATATGAGAACTACCACAGCAAGCATCACTTAACATCTTAAGTGAATCACGCATTTTTCGCATTTCAAGAAGTTTTTCCTCCACTTCCATTAACCTAGAATCTACAATTTGCTTTGACTCTTCACAAGTATGATGGGCTGGATCTACACGAATAGACAATAATTCTGTAATAGCTTCCAATGTAAACCCCAATTGCTTAGCATAACGTATAAACCGAAGGCGCTGTAAATCTTGCTCTGTATAAAGTCTATACCCTCCTTCAGTACGGTTCTGATGTTCCATCATTCCTTGTTTTTCATAGAAGCGCACAGTATCAGGAGTTACATTCGCTAATTTAGCCAGTTGACCAATACGATACATCTTTATATCTCCTACAATAGATAACATTGTTCGAGATATCAGCATAGCAGGATGAAAAAAAATAAGTTAGAGATTCATATATGCAAGCGTAAAAAAACCGGGATAAACCCGGTTCTTTTATATGCCCCTACAGATTACTCCGTAGTCGCAACTTCTGTTTGAGGTTCAGTAGCACGGTCAACAAGCTCGATGTATGCCATCGGAGCATTGTCACCAGCACGGAAGCCACACTTAAGAATACGAGTGTAACCACCTGCGCGGTTCGCAAAACGCGGGCCCAGCTCATTAAACAGTTTTGCCACGATTTCGTTGTCACGAGTACGGGCGAATGCCAGACGACGATTAGCTACGCTGTCGATCTTGGCAAGAGTAATCAGCGGCTCAACGACACGACGCAGTTCTTTCGCTTTAGGCAGAGTCGTCTTGATGATTTCATGACGGACCAAAGAACCTGCCATATTGCGGAACATAGCTTGGCGATGGCTGCTGTTGCGGTTCAATTGACGACCACTCTTACGATGGCGCATGACCTTATCCTTCTCAGTAAAACCTTAACCTGTGATCTAGTTATTCATCAGCAATACTTGCTGGTGGCCAGTTTTCTAAGCGCATGCCCAGAGATAAGCCACGTGAAGCCAGTACGTCTTTGATCTCTGTAAGAGATTTTTTACCCAGGTTAGGTGTCTTAAGCAACTCAACCTCGGTACGCTGTACCAAATCACCGATGTAGTGGATAGTTTCTGCCTTAAGACAGTTAGCAGAGCGGACAGTCAATTCCAGATCGTCAACAGGGCGCAGCAGGATCGGATCAAACTCTGGCTTCTCCTCTTTTACTTCTGGCTGACGTACATCACGTAAATCAACAAAAGCTTCCAGCTGTTCAGCCAAAATAGTAGCTGCACGGCGAATCGCCTCTTCAGGATCGATTGTACCGTTAGTTTCCATCTCGATAACCAACTTGTCCAAATCGGTACGTTGTTCTACACGCGCTGCTTCAACATTGTAGGCAATACGCTCTACTGGGCTATAACAAGCGTCTACTAACAAACGACCAATAGGGCGCTCATCTTCTTCCGAATGAATCCGGGCAGAAGCCGGCACATAACCTCGACCACGCTGAACTTTAATGCGCATGCTTATAGAAGCAGTTTCGTCAGTCAGGTGGCAGATTACATGTTGCGGCTTGACGATTTCGACATCTCCGTCGTGGATAATGTCGGCTGCAGTCACAGGGCCAATGCCAGACTTATTCAAGGTAAGAATAACTTCATCTTTTCCCTGAACTCTTACCGCCAGCCCTTTCAGGTTGAGGAGAATCTCCAGGATATCTTCCTGTACACCTTCTTTGGTGCTGTACTCATGCAGTACACCATCAATCTCAACCTCAGTCACCGCACAACCCGGCATAGACGAAAGCAGAATACGGCGCAGTGCGTTACCAAGAGTATGGCCAAAACCACGCTCTAATGGCTCAAGGGTCACCTTGGCGTGCGTCGAACTGACTTGCTCGATATCAACCAGGCGCGGTTTTAGAAACTCTGTCACAGAACCCTGCATTGTGTCCTCTCTTTGGTGCTAAGCTTTACTTAGAGTAAAGCTCGACGATCAGGTGTTCGTTGATGTCAGCAGACAGATCGGCACGTTCTGGAATACGTTTGAACACACCTTCCATCTTCACAGCATCAACCTCCAACCAAGTTGGTTTCTCACGCTGCTCAGCCAGCTCTAAAGCCGCCTTGATACGAGACTGCTTTTTCGATTTTTCGCGAACGCTGACTACGTCATTCGGGGATACCTGATAAGAAGCGATGTTAACAACGCGGCCATTTACCATGATAGCCTTATGGCTTACCATTTGGCGTGATTCAGCACGAGTCGCCCCGAAACCCATACGGTAAACAACGTTGTCCAGACGACCTTCCAGCAAACTCAGCAGGTTTTCGCCTGTGTTGCCTTTCAGACGAGTTGCTTCTTTATAATAGTTACGGAATTGACGCTCTAGAACACCGTAAATACGACGAACTTTTTGTTTCTCACGTAACTGCACACCGTAGTCAGACAGACGCGGTTTACGTGCGCCATGCTGCCCAGGTGCTTGCTCTAATTTACACTTGGTGTCAATCGCGCGAACGCCAGACTTCAGGAATAGATCTGTACCCTCGCGACGGCTCAGCTTGAGCTTAGGACCCAAATATCTTGCCATTTTCTTTCTCCAATCGAACCTAAAAAAGTAAACGCTATTAAACGCGACGTTTTTTAGGTGGACGACAACCGTTATGAGGGATCGGAGTCACATCAGTAATGTTAGTAATGCGGAAACCTGCCGCATTTAACGCTCGAATAGTTGACTCGCGGCCAGGACCAGGTCCTTTAACCATAACTTCCAGGTTCTTAATTCCGTATTCTTTCACTGCTTCAGCACAGCGCTCTGCTGCAACCTGAGCTGCAAACGGAGTAGATTTACGAGAACCACGGAAACCGGAACCACCAGCAGTTGCCCAACCCAAGGCATTACCCTGGCGGTCAGTAATGGTCACGATGGTGTTGTTGAAAGAAGCATGGATATGAGCCACACCGTCAGAGACTTGCTTTCTTACACGCTTACGTGCACGAATAGGTGCTTTTGCCATTATACAATACCCCGATTATTTCTTGATCGGCTTACGTGGACCCTTACGGGTACGTGCGTTGGTCTTAGTACGCTGGCCGCGAACAGGTAGACCACGACGGTGACGTAAACCACGATAAGTACCAAGATCCATCAGACGTTTGATGCTCAGGGTTACTTCACGACGCAAATCGCCTTCTACAACGTATTTGGCAACTTCGTCACGCAGCTTATCAATTTGCTCTTCAGACAGCTCGCTGATCTTAACATGTTCAGCAATACCCGCCGCAGCACAAATGGCTTGGGAGCGAGTTTTACCAATTCCGTAGATCGATGTTAAAGCGATTACGGTATGCTTCTGATCAGGAATGTTAATGCCTGCTATACGGGCCACTATGCACTCCTAAATTATTTATTTACCGCAACACCATTCTGAAAAGCCCGTTTTCAGGATACTCAAATAGTGTTGCTGTGATATAAAAAAGATTGGCTGGCTAATTTAGCCAGCTCAAACCGACTTTGCAAGAAAAATATGCTATTTTATCAGCCTTGGCGTTGTTTATGCTTAGGCTCTGCACTACAAATCACGCGAACGATACCATTACGCTTAACGATTTTACAGTTACGACATAATTTCTTGACGGAAGCACGAACTTTCATTTTTACTCTCCGTAACTTCTCAAGCAAACCAATTAACGGTTATAACCTTTAAGATTTGCCTTCTTCAATGCAGACTCATACTGACTTGACATCATCAGAGTTTGCACTTGAGCCATAAAGTCCATGATGACTACAACTACAATGAGTAGCGAAGTACCGCCAAAATAAAATGGCACCTTCATCGCATCACGCATGAACTCCGGGATTAAGCAGATAAAAGTAATATACATCGCACCAACTAAAGTTAGGCGTGTCATTACCTTATCAATGTACTTGGCTGTTTGCTCTCCCGGACGAATTCCTGGTACAAATGCACCGGACTTCTTCAGGTTATCTGCTGTTTCTCTCGGGTTGAAAACCAACGCAGTATAGAAAAAACAGAAGAAGATGATTGCAGACGCGTAGAGTAACACATAAAGCGGTTGCCCAGGCTGCAAGTACATTGAAATAGTAGTCAGCCAGTTCCAACCAGTTCCTCCCCCAAACCAGGAAGCTATGGTACCAGGGAACAGAATAATGCTGGAAGCAAAAATTGCAGGGATAACCCCAGCCATATTCACTTTCAACGGTAAATGTGTGCTCTGTGCAGCATAAACTCGGCGACCCTGTTGACGTTTTGCATAGTTAACAACGATACGTCGTTGGCCACGCTCCATGAAAACAACGAAGAAAGTTACTGCAAACACTAACACTGCAACCAACAGCAACAGGAGGAAGTGCAGATCGCCTTGCCGAGCTTGCTCAATGGTATGGCCAATGGCCGGCGGCAAACCCGCAACAATACCAGCAAAGATTATGATAGAGATACCGTTTCCAATACCACGCTCAGTAATCTGCTCACCCAACCACATTAGGAACATAGTCCCAGTAACTAGGCTCACAACAGCCGTGAAGTAGAAAGCAAACCCTGGATTGATCACCAGCCCCTGCATTCCTGGCATATTCGGCAAACCAGTAGCAATACCGATTGACTGGAATATAGCCAGCACTAAAGTACCATAGCGAGTATACTGGCTAATCTTACGACGACCAGCTTCCCCTTCCTTCTTAATCTCTGCCAACGTTGGATGAACCACCGTCAACAACTGAATAATAATAGACGCAGAAATATACGGCATTATCCCCAGTGCAAAGATAGAAGCACGACTTAAAGCACCACCAGAGAACATGTTAAACATTTCAATGATGGTGCCCCTTTGCTGTTCGAGCAATTTGGCAAGCACAGTGGCATCAATACCAGGGATAGGAATAAAAGAACCAATACGGAAAACAATTAACGCGCCAATAACAAACAACAGCCTACGTTTCAGCTCGCCTAGTCCACCTTTAGCACTTTGGAAATCTAATCCTGGTTGTTTAGCCATCTGTTACTTATTCCTCAATTTTACCGCCAGCAGCTTCAATTGCAGCACGAGCGCCCTTAGTAACACGAAGGCCACGCACAGTTACTGCACGATTGATTTCGCCAGAAAGAATAACTTTCGCAAATTCAATTTGAGTGCCAACAATGTTAGCTGCTTTCAATGCGTTCAGATCGATAATATCGCCTTCAACGGCAGCAAAATCAGACAAACGAACTTCTGCTGTGACCATCGCCTTACGTGAAGTAAAGCCAAATTTTGGCAAACGACGGTACAAAGGCATCTGACCACCTTCAAAACCGCGACGTACGCCACCGCCAGAACGAGACTTCTGACCCTTGTGACCACGGCCACCGGTTTTACCCAGGCCAGAACCAATACCACGACCTACACGTTTAGGCGCATGCTTGGAACCATCAGCCGGAGACAGAGTATTTAAGCGCATCTGTTACTCCTCAACTTTAACCATATAGGAAACCAAGTTGATCATACCACGTATAGCAGGAGTATCTTCACGCTCTACTGTATGACCGATACGACGCAGACCTAAACCAACCAAAGTTGCCTTATGTTTAGGCAGACGGCCGATTGAACTGCGAATCTGTGTTACTTTAATAGTCTTAGCCATGGCCATTACCCCAGAATTTCTTCGACGGATTTACCACGCTTAGCTGCGACCATTTCTGGAGACTTCATGCTGTCTAAAGCATCCAGAGTTGCACGAACCACATTAATAGGGTTGGTGGAACCATAGGTTTTAGCCAGTACGTTACGAACACCAGCCACCTCCAAAACAGCACGCATAGCACCGCCTGCGATGATACCAGTACCTTCGTGAGCAGGCTGCATGAACACACGGGAACCAGTGTGTGCACCTTTTACTGGGTGATATAAAGTGCCGCTGTTCAATGCGACGATTTTCATATTGCGACGGGCTTTTTCCATCGCTTTCTGGATTGCTGCCGGAACTTCGCGTGCTTTGCCGTAGCCAAAACCAACGCGACCATTACCATCACCTACAACAGTCAGTGCGGTAAAGCTGAAAATCCGGCCACCTTTTACGGTTTTAGATACGCGATTTACCGCAATCAGCTTTTCCTGCAGTTCGCCAGCTTGTTTTTCGATGTGAGCCATCTTACACCTCTACCTTAGAACTGAAGGCCAGCTTCACGGGCAGCATCTGCCAGTGCCTGGACTCGACCATGATATTGGAAACCAGAGCGGTCAAAGGATACATCTTTAATACCTTTTTCCAATGCACGTTCAGCAATTGCCTTGCCAACTGCTGCTGCTGCTTCTTTATTTCCAGTGTATTTCAGTTGTTCATTGATAGCTTTTTCTGTAGTAGAAGCTGCCACCAAAGTTTCAGAACCGTTTGGTGCGATAACCTGCGCATAAATATGGCGAGGGGTACGATGTACCACCAGGCGAGTTGCACCCAGTTCCTGGAGCTTGCGGCGTGCGCGGGTCGCACGACGGATACGAGCTGCTTTCTTATCCATAGTGTTACCTTACTTCTTCTTAGCCTCTTTGATACGCACGACTTCGTCGGCGTAACGAACACCCTTACCTTTATAAGGCTCAGGACGACGATAGGCACGCAGTTCTGCCGCAACCTGACCGATTACCTGTTTATCAGCACCCTTTAGTACGATTTCAGTTTGTGACGGACATTCTGCAGTAATGCCTGCTGGCAGTTCGTGGTCAACTGGATGTGAGAAGCCCAGAGACATGTTGATAACATTGCCTTTGACTGCTGCACGATAACCAACACCTACCAGTTGAAGCTTCTTAGTGAAGCCTTCGGTAACACCGATAACCATAGCATTCAGCAAAGAACGCGTTGTACCCGCCTGTGCCCAACCATCAACATAACCATCGCGTGGAGCGAAGGTCAGTTGATTATCTGCATGCTTAACTTCAACTGCGCTGTGGATTGTACGACTCAACTCGCCGTTTTTACCCTTAATCGAAATAACCTGACCGTCGAGTTTTACCTCTACGTCGGTAGGAATAACGACGGGTGCTTTTGCAACACGAGACATTCTTTCCTCCCGAATTAAGCTACGTAGCAGAGAATCTCGCCACCAAGACCAGCTTGGCGAGCTGCACGATCAGTCATTACACCTTTAGAGGTAGAAACAACAGCGATACCCAAACCAGCCATAACTTGTGGCAGCTCATCTTTTTTCTTATAGATGCGCAGACTTGGTCGGCTTACACGCTGAATACTTTCTACAACAGCCTTGCCCTG
Organism: Photorhabdus bodei; assembly: GCF_003287735.1. GTDB lineage: Bacteria > Pseudomonadota > Gammaproteobacteria > Enterobacterales > Enterobacteriaceae > Photorhabdus > Photorhabdus kayaii. The sequence goes on from NZ_NSCM01000055.1 coordinate 16,900, forward strand.
GAAGTATTTCAGTACTAATTCCAGCTCTGGCTTGGTGTCGCCTTCAATTTTATAATCTTCAATATAACCTTCTTCCTTCAGCACCTTGGCAATTGCCACTTTCAGCTTGGAGGAAGGCATGGTGACCGCAACTTTATTCGCGGCCTGACCGTTACGGATACGGGTCAGCATATCCGCGATGGGATCTTGCATGCTCATCTGTCTTTACTCCCGTGATTCAATTGGTGACAATTACCAGCTAGCCTTTTTAAGGCCCGGAATTTCACCGCGCATGGCGGCTTCACGGACTTTAATACGGCTCAACCCAAACTTCCGCAAAAACGCATGCGGACGACCAGTTTGGCGGCAGCGGTTACGCTGACGAGAAGGGCTGGAATCACGTGGCAGTGTTTGCAGCTTAAGAACAGCACTCCAACGCTCTTCATCAGATGCATTCACATCAGAAATGACAGCTTTCAATTCTACACGTTTAGTGAAGAATTTTTCAGCTAATTTCGCACGTTTTACATCACGTGCTTTCATTGATTGCTTAGCCATGAATACCCTGCCTTACTTGCGGAACGGGAAGTTAAAAGCAGCCAACAGTGCGCGGCCTTCATCATCAGATTTCGCAGTTGTGGTGATAGTAATATCCAGACCACGAACACGATCCACTTTATCGTAATCGATTTCAGGGAAGATGATTTGCTCACGTACACCCATGCTGTAATTGCCACGACCATCAAATGACTTAGCAGACAAACCACGGAAGTCACGAATACGAGGTACAGCAATAGAAATCAGGCGCTCAAGAAACTCCCACATACGTTCACCACGCAGGGTCACTTTACAGCCGATTGGATAGCCCTGACGGATTTTGAAGCCTGCAACTGATTTGCGCGCTTTGGTGATCAATGGTTTTTGACCAGAGATTGCTGCCAGATCCGCTGCTGCATTATCCAGCAGTTTCTTATCAGCAATTGCTTCACCAACACCCATGTTCAGGGTGATCTTCTCGACCCGAGGGACTTGCATGACAGAATTGTAGCCAAACTGAGTCATCAGTTTTTGGACTACCTCGTCTTTGTAGTAATCATGCAGTTTCGCCATCGTATTACTCCAAATTACTTGATAGTTTCGCTGTTAGATTTAAAGAAACGAACTTTTTTTCCGTCTTCAAATCTAAAACCTACACGGTCAGCCTTACCGGTTGCCGCATTGAAGATCGCAACGTTTGAAACCTGGATTGCAGCTTCTTTTTCAACGATGCCACCTGGCTGGTTCAGAGCCGGAACAGGCTTCTGATGCTTTTTAACCAAGTTGATACCTTCAACAATGACTTTCCCAGTAGAAAGAACCTGTTTTACTTTACCGCGCTTACCTTTATCTTTTCCAGTCAACACGATAACTTCGTCATCACGACGGATTTTCGCTGCCATTGTCCGCTCCTTAGAGTACTTCTGGTGCCAGGGAGATAATTTTCATGAACTTTTCATTACGAAGTTCACGAGTTACCGGCCCAAAAATACGCGTACCGATAACTTGCTCACTTGTGTTGTTTAACAACACGCAAGCATTGCCATCGAAGCGAATGACAGAACCGTCAGGGCGACGAACACCCTTCTTGGTGCGCACCACTACCGCTTTCAGGACATCACCTTTTTTCACTTTACCACGAGGAATTGCTTCCTTGATGGTGACTTTTATGATGTCGCCGACGTGTGCATAGCGACGGTGCGAGCCACCCAGAACCTTGATACACATTACGCGACGTGCACCGGAGTTGTCGGCCACGTTCAGCATAGTCTGTTCTTGGATCATTTTAGTGCTCCGCTAAATGTCAACTACTACTGAGCCCACTTCACTACTATAATTTAATATGAAGAGGCCGTTCAGATACCCCATATCACGAGGGCGCGGCATTATAACACCACATCTCAGATATAGATAGAAAAAATAAACGGCCCATAGCCTGAGCCGTTTACTCTATTCGAGCCAGCTTACAGAATCGCTTTCTCTACAACGCGAACTAAAGTCCAAGATTTAGTTTTGGACAGTGGACGGGTTTCGCGGATTTCCACCACATCACCAATACCACATTCATTGTTCTCGTCATGTACATGCAGTTTAGTCGTACGTTTGATGAATTTACCATACAGAGGGTGTTTCACCTTACGCTCAATAGCAACAACAATAGATTTCTCCATTTTGTCACTTACAACACGACCTTGCAAAGTACGGATTTTATCGGTCATTACGCACCCGCCTTCTCAGTCAATAAAGTCTTAACGCGTGCGATATTACGACGCACTTGTTTCAACAGATGAGACTGTTGTAGCTGGCCACTTGCAGCCTGCATGCGCAGGTTAAATTGTTCACGCAGCAAATTCAGCAGCTCAGTGTTCAGCTCTTCAACGCTTTTTTCGCGCAGCTCTTGTGCTTTCATTACATCACCGTCTTAGTTACAAAGGTGGTCTTGATAGGCAGTTTCGCTGCTGCCAGCTTGAATGCTTCACGAGCCAGCTCTTCAGGCACACCGTCCATTTCATAAAGGACTTTACCAGGCTGGATCAAGGCAACCCAATATTCTACGTTACCTTTACCTTTACCCATACGCACTTCGAGTGGCTTTTCAGTGATAGGTTTGTCTGGAAATACACGTATCCAGATTTTACCTTGACGTTTAATTGCACGGGTCATAGCACGACGTGCCGCTTCAATCTGACGTGCCGTCAGACGGCCACGGCCCACAGCTTTCAGACCGAAAGTGCCGAAGCTAACATCCGCACCTGCTGCCAGGCCACGGTTACGGCCTTTGTGCATTTTACGGAATTTCGTACGCTTTGGTTGTAACATCAGCGACTCTCCTTACTTGCGGCCTTTGCGCTGCTGCTTTTTAGGTTGTGCAGCCGGTTTTTCCGCCTGTTCAACAGCAGCCATACCACCCAAGATCTCACCTTTGAAGATCCATACCTTAACGCCGAGTACACCATAAGTGGTGTGCGCTTCTGAAGTGTTGTAGTCGATATCTGCACGCAGTGTGTGCAACGGTACACGACCTTCACGATACCATTCAGTACGCGCGATTTCAGCACCGCCTAAACGGCCACTGACTTCCACTTTAATGCCTTTAGCGCCTAGACGCATCGCATTCTGGACTGCACGCTTCATAGCACGACGGAACATAACACGACGTTCCAGCTGTGAAGTAATACTGTCAGCAACCAGTTTCGCGTCCAGTTCAGGCTTACGCACTTCAGAGATATTAATTTGCGCAGGAACACCAGCGATTTCCGCTACAGTTTTACGCAGTTTTTCTACGTCTTCACCTTTCTTACCGATTACGATACCTGGGCGAGCAGTGTGAATAGTTACACGAATACTTTTAGCAGGACGTTCAATAACAATGCGTGAAATAGACGCTTTTGCCAGTTCTTTCTTCAAGTACTGGCGAACTTTAAAATCGCTGTCTAGGTTGTCAGCGAATTCTTTAGTATTCGCATACCAAGTAGAGTTCCAAGGTTTGACAATACCCAGGCGAATACCATTAGGATGTACTTTCTGACCCATTGCTAGTCTCCAGAGTCTCAGCGATCGGACACAACCACAGTAATGTGGCTGCTGCGCTTCAGGATGCGATCTGCACGACCTTTTGCACGAGGCATAATACGCTTCATAGTCGGGCCTTCGTCTACGAAAATCTTCGTGACCTTCAGATCATCAATGTCAGCACCATCGTTGTGTTCTGCATTAGCAATAGCAGACTCAAGTACTTTCTTCACTAAACCAGCAGCTTTCTTATTGGTATAGGTCAGAGTTTCCAGAGCTTGCGACACTTTCTTACCGCGAATCAGGTCAGCTACAAGGCGAACCTTCTGAGCAGAAGAACGAGCGTGGCGATGTTTAGCGATAGTTTCCATCTCTTCCTCCTACCTTAGCGCTTTTTAGCCTTTTTATCGGCCGCATGGCCGCGATAAGTACGGGTCGGTGCGAATTCACCTAGTTTATGACCAACCATTTCGTCGGAAACAAAAACTGGTACATGCTGACGACCATTATGGACAGCGATGGTCAAACCGATCATGTTAGGAAAGATCGTTGAACGACGGGACCAAGTCTTAATAGGCTTTTTGTCTCCGCTTTCCACCGCTTTCTCTACCTTCTTCAGCAAGTGCAGGTCAATAAATGGACCTTTCTTGAGAGAACGTGGCATGGTTTATCCTCTAATTATTTTTTAGTACGGCGACGTACGATGAACTGATCAGTACGTTTATTACTACGGGTCTTCTTACCTTTAGTTTGAACACCCCAAGGAGTTACAGGATGTTTACCAAAGTTACGACCTTCACCACCACCATGTGGGTGATCTACCGGGTTCATCGCCGTACCACGAACGGTAGGACGAATACCACGCCAGCGACTTGCACCAGCTTTACCCAGAACACGTAGCATATGTTCTGCATTACCAACCTCACCTAAAGTGGCGCGGCAGTCAGACAGAACTTTACGCATTTCACCAGAACGCAGACGCAAAGTTACATAAGAACCATCACGGGCAACGATCTGAACGTATGCACCAGCGGAACGAGCCAACTGACCACCTTTACCCGGTTTCATTTCTACGTTATGTACGGTAGAACCAACAGGGATATTGCGCATTGGCAATGCGTTACCAGTTTTGATAGCTGCGTCAACACCAGATTGAATCTGATCACCAGCTTTCAGCCCTTTAGGTGCAAGGATATAACGACGTTCACCATCTTTATACAAAACCAAGGCGATATTTGCTGAACGATTTGGATCATATTCCAAGCGCTCAACTACGGCAGGGATACCATCTTTATTACGTTTAAAGTCAATCAGACGATAGTGCTGCTTGTGGCCACCACCAATGTGACGAGTGGTAATACGGCCATTGTTGTTACGACCACCGGTTTTGCTGCTTTTTTCCAGCAATGGAGCATAAGGTTTACCCTTATGCAGCTCAGGGTTAACCACTTTAACAACGTGGCGACGGCCCGGAGACGTAGGTTTACATTTAACAATTGCCATTGTTCTTTACTCCTCCGACTTACTCTGCACCACCGATGAAGTCCATATTCTGGCCTTCCTTCAGTGTGACGTAAGCTTTTTTCCAGTCGCTACGACGACCAATACGCTGACCGTGGCGTTTAGTTTTGCCTTTTACCAGCAAAGTGTTAACACCTTCAACTTCGACTTCAAACAGTTTCTGCACAGCAGCTTTGATTTCTGCTTTAGTCGCGTCTTTCGCAACTTTGAGAACGATGGTGTTGCTTTTCTCCATCGCTGTAGAAGCTTTTTCAGATACGTGCGGTGCGCGCAGTACTTTCAGCAGACGTTCTTCACGGATCATGCCAGCATCTCCTCAACTTGCTTCACAGCATCAGCAGTCATAACCACTTTATCGAAGGCGATCAAGCTCACTGGATCAATACCAGCTACATCACGAACATCAACCTTGTACAGGTTGCGAGCTGCTAAGAACAAATTCTCATCAACTTCATTAGTGATAATCAGCACATCTTCCAGCGCCATCTCTTTTAGTTTCTGAACCAGAAGCTTGGTTTTAGGCGCTTCTACAGAAAACTTCTCGACAACGATCAAACGATCTTGACGTACCAATTCAGACAGGATGCTTTTTAAAGCACCACGGTACATTTTCTTATTAACTTTTTGACTGTGGTCCTGTGGCTTAGCTGCGAAAGTTACGCCACCAGAGCGCCAAATTGGGCTCTTAATAGAACCAGAGCGTGCACGGCCAGTGCCTTTCTGACGCCATGGTTTTTTACCTGAACCAGAAACTTCAGCACGGGTTTTCTGAGCACGAGTACCTTGACGTGCACCAGCTGCGTAAGCAACAACTACTTGATGCACAAGCGCTTCATTGAAATCACGCCCGAAGGTAGTTTCGGAAACAGTCAGCGCGCCTTGCGCGTCTTTCATTACCAATTCCATTCCTATCTCCTCGACGTTACGCCTTGACAGCCGGTTTTACGATCAGGTTGCCGCCAGTTGAACCTGGAACAGCACCTTTGACCAGCAGCAGGTTGCGCTCAGCGTCAACACGTACTACATCCAGGCTTTGAACAGTTACGCGTTCATTACCCAGCTGGCCTGCCATTTTCTTGCCTTTAAATACCTTGCCCGGAGTTTGGTTCTGACCGATAGAACCCGGAACACGATGAGACAAAGAGTTACCGTGGCTAGCATCTTGAGTACGGAAGTTCCAGCGCTTAACAGTACCAGCAAAACCTTTACCTTTAGATGTACCAGTAACGTCGACTTTCTTAACGTCAGCGAAAATTTCAACGCTAATGCTTTGACCTACAGCATATTCTTCGCCTTCAGACAGACGGAATTCACGCAGGATACGGCCAGCTTCAACGCCAGCTTTAGCGAAATGACCTGCTTCAGGTTTGTTTACACGGTTAGCTTTTTTGCTACCAGTAGTAACCTGAATTGCACGATAACCATCGTTATCCAGATCTTTAACCTGAGTAACACGGTTATCTTCAATTTCGATAACAGTTACAGGGATCGAAACGCCATCTTCAGTGAAGATACGAGTCATACCCACTTTTTTACCGACTAAACCAATCATTGTTTCAACCTCTTAATCGTTCAATGACCTGATTAACCCAGGCTGATCTGCACGTCTACACCGGCAGCCAGATCCAGACGCATCAGAGCATCAACGGTTTTCTCGGTTGGCTCAACGATGTCAACCAGACGCTTATGAGTGCGAATTTCGTACTGATCACGCGCATCTTTATTAACATGCGGAGAAATTAGAACGGTAAAACGCTCTTTATGAGTCGGCAGCGGGATCGGACCACGAACCTGCGCACCAGTACGCTTAGCGGTCTCGACAATTTCCGCAGTTGATTGATCGATCAAACGATGATCAAATGCTTTCAGGCGAATACGGATTCTTTGGTTCTGCATGAGACCAGAGCTCCAACTATTTTATAAACGTAAATAATTACTACTCGAGCCCATTTCGATTGATGGGAGAGTGTAATCGTTCAATATATAACCCCCATATCGGGAGTATTTTAAATGGGCAGTAAAAAACACTGCGCATTTACTGGCTAACAAACCAGACTTACACGTAAGTAAGACCGCATATTATACGCAAATCAATTAACAAAGCAAGATACAGATGAAGATCTGTCCGGAGTAAAATTAAAGGAGCATGAAACAAAATGCCCTAACTTAACAGATAGGGCATTTTTCCGTAACTATAACTATTCTCCTTCAAGGATCTGTGCTTGAGTGTAATTTTGAATCCCCATACGTTCAATTAATTCAAATTGAGTTTCCAGCCAATCAATATGCTTTTCTTCTTCATCTAGAATATCGATCATTAAATCACGGCTAACATAGTCATGAATCGAATCAGCATAAGCAATCGCTTCTTTCAAATCTTTAGCTCCTTGCAATTCGAGCTGCAAGTCAGATTTGAGCATTTCTTCGATATCTTCTCCGATGTTAAGTTTTCCTAGATCCTGCAAATTAGGAATCCCTTCAAGAAAAAGGATACGTTCAATGTACCTATCGGCGTGCTTCATTTCATCGATAGATTCATGATACTCCTTATCATTAAGTCGAGTAAGACCCCAGTTTTTGAACATCCGGGCGTGCAGAAAATACTGATTAATTGCAACAAGCTCATTTCCAAGAAGTTTGTTCAAATGAACAATCATTTTTTTATCACCTTTCATAGCTTACCCCTCCGCTTCCAGTACTTAAAGTGTAGTACCTATTCAGCAGAGTAGTAGTAAACTTACTTCTTTTTTATCAAGCAACGTTACCTATCTTGGGTAGCTGTGCAATCTCCTCATTAATTAGCTCTCTAGCTTGGCGTATGCATTTGCCACAATCACGGCCTACAGGCACAATACGTTTTAGTTCTTTAATAGAGTGAATATGATGTTGACGCACCGCATTACGTATTGTTTTGTCACTCACCGCATTACATAGGCAGACATACATAAATAACACTCTCTGGTACACATTATAGCGCATATTAAATAATAATGAGTCTCATTTCAATAATCATTCGCATTTTAATTTTCTGATTCAGGTTCTTCCAAATTTTCTTTTAGCCTTGTCAAATAGAGGTAGTTCTCTCATTTCTATAATACTTTGGCTAGGAAGGCTTTTATCTCTATCAGGAACTTTCTTAAACTTATTCCATCCTAAGACTATCTCCTACATCAGCAATTTGTTCCAGAACTGATAGCTAGACAGAACAACCCACTTAAGATATTACGGGATATAGAATTCACATACTTAGTTGTACGAAAACGAACATGCTATGCCGTAATCTTTTCAGGGGTATCCCCTCTTTCTGTTAGAACATACCAACAGAGGCAGAACAAGCATGGGCTAGATATTACTACCTGTATGTAAAAGAAAATATGACTTATCTAAGTTTGAAGACAAATACTTATTTGGAAAAATCATGAGTTATCACTAACGTATTCTATAGATGAATGATGTATATATACTCTAAGAATATCCTGATAAAACAGCTAAATGACGCTTCCAGGAACAAACGATCAAAATCAAAAATTTAAAACACGAAGAGACAGCCCAACGGGGTGGTTCATACAGAGAATTTAAGGAAGGATGATATAAATTAAAATACCCACTAACAGACACCTAATGTAGCACACCAGGCGTCTGTTCTAAAACAAGACAGAATGCAAACCTATTCTAGAGTTAGGTACTTAATTATTAGCTATTAAGCGATAACTTTAGCAACAACACCAGCACCTACTGTACGGCCACCTTCACGGATAGCGAAGCGCAGACCCTGGTCCATCGCGATTGGGGCAATCAGGGTAACTTTCATCTGAATGTTATCACCTGGCATCACCATTTCCACGCCTTCTGGCAGTTCAATGGTACCGGTCACGTCAGTTGTACGGAAGTAGAACTGTGGACGGTAGC
>NZ_NSCM01000056.1 GCF_003287735.1 Photorhabdus bodei
TTACCAGAATTTATCTGATACCAATGATATGGAGTTAAAAAATGTAAGCCAACATTTTGGTGAGATTCGTCTTAGGAAAAAAGATGGCGGAGAAGCATGGCGTTACCACCCGTTTTTAGGCGTGTTTGGTGCCCCCAGTTGAGGGCACCGCTGCCTGTGCGGCAGTTGGTTTCTACCTAAGATCAAAACAACATGTTTCTAAGCTGCTTATACAGCAGTTCCCATATAGTTAAGTATTTTGAAAAATTAAATTCCATATTTTTCGTCTACCTAAGATTTAAAACAACATGGGTTGATAATTTTATCGGTGTAGTATAAAGTGTAGCTGTAAACAGTTCATTTTAGGAACAGCGATGAAAAGAAAATCTAATAAGAAACACGATAAGGCAGGAAATCTGCTGAGTATGGTTATCATGTTACTTATGTATTTGCCTTCCGTGACTGACTTCCATCAGGAGTCAAGTATTGTTCAAGGCCAAAAAGTAATCACGGTATCTGTTACTATCAGTCAAAGTTCTGCTAACCAGTAGACTGATTGACTAATAAGTGTAGTGCTATCTCTCTGTTTTAGAGAGATAGCGCATTCTAATGGTCATTATTGATAAGGTGAAATAAGAGGCTATGAATGAAAATGGATTGAGTCAGTTTATTATCGATTATATCGAAAGCCGTAAACATCCAAAATTGGAGGCTTTTGATAAAGAGGCGGAAAAGAAACTGGCAAAGCTAACCTCTTCGGAGGATATGATGTTGGTTCGGGAAGAAATTGCTGAGCAGCGTAAGGTATTGGAAGAACATTATGAAGTCAGGAATTGGTTAGATGATGCCGCTAACAGGGCAAAGCAGATCAGTTTAGTGACACATGCTCTGAAATTTACTCATAGTGATGCCAGAGGTAGCAGTATTTTTGCCACATCATCAAATACAACTGGAAAATATCTTTCTACTGCAACTTTGTATAAACCTGTAATCGATTCCGTGGGTAACGCAGCTACGCTTGATGTCGCAAAATTGTTACAAACTGAATATCAGAAAGATTCACTAGTGGAGTGCCTAACTCGCGGAGATTATTCAGCATTAGCTGAATTGGCTGAAAATGATCAGCAACTTGAGCGTTGGGTGAATGGATTCCGTCAAGCTTTGTCAGATGAAACGCTTTCCTCTCATAAACTAGCAAAGCAACTTTATTTCCCGGTAAATGGTGAATGTGATGAGTATCATTTATTAAGTCCACTATTTTCGTCATCTCTGGCTCATGCTATGCATCAGCGTATCGCTGAAGCCCGTTTTGGTGAATCATCGAAAGAAATTAATAAGGCAAAGAAAGAAGAACGTTGGCATCCTGAAACTAGAGTAATTTATCCCAATACGGCTGTACAGAATATAGGTGGAACTAAGCCGCAAAATATTTCTTACCTTAATAGCGTACGGGGTGGACGATCTTGGCTTTTATCTTGTTCTGCTCCTAACTGGCAAAGTAATATCAAGCTTCCGGAACGGCACAGATCCATTTTTGAACAGAGAAGTCAGTTTGTTCTGTTATCCTACCGTACTGTCAGATTGATGCGACAATATCTATTTCGGGTACAGAAACGTACGGAAGAAATCCGACGGAATCGTCAGGCATATGTTGATGAAATTATCGATATTTTATTTAATTATGTCGCTAGCGTACAGAATCAGGCTGAATTTAAAGGTTGGAGTGCGAATTGTGATTTAAAACGTTCTCAGCAGCTTTGGCTTGATCCCTATCGTTGTCAACGAGATGAAATATTCAAATTTGAACGTGAAGGTGGAGACTGGAAAAAAGAAATTGCCGACGATTTTGGTCTCTGGTTGAACAACGAATTGCGTCATGAACGGTTAGAAGTTGGATTGGCTGAACGTCATGAATGGGCTTTTGTATTTAAAAAACGGTTACGTGAATTTGAGGATGAATTGCCAGAGGTACCGTTATGAGTTATTTGATTGTTTTGCGCCATATTAAAGTAGAAAACGCGAATGCAATTGCAGGCTTAACCTATGGTTTTCCGGCAATCACTCATTTTCTTGGATTTACTCATGCACTTTCACGTAAGTTACAGCAAAGTCATGATTTAAGATTAGAAAATTGTGGCGTTATTTGTCATAACCACCAACTGCATGTTCATCAATCTGATCCTATTAGGGATAAAGTCTTTGCTTTAACCCGCAATCCATTAACCAGAGAAGAAAAGACAGCTTCTTTTAATGAAGAAGGTCGTATGCACATGACGGTTTCTTTATTAATAGAATGTTCTGGTGAAATTGCTGGCGATACAGAAGCTAACGAATTGGAACAATATTTACTGGAAATATGTCCAACTCAGAGACTAGCGGGTGGTACTATTACTGAAATTGCTAAAGTTAATGTTATTGCTTTTCCGCAGGAAGGGCAGGCAACCCGTAAATTAATGCGTCGTTTACTGCCGGGTTTTGCCTTGTTAGATCGCTCTGAATTGCTAGCTAAACACTACGAAGAATTAAAACAGGATAATCCTCAAGCAGAGATGATTGATGCCTGGCTTGATTTTTCTACTATTAAAATGCGGGCTATTCCTGTTCAGGATGATAAGCAACCTGAAATTGGTGATCCTGCATATTGGGAATATATTCCTAAACCCGATTCTGGATATTTAGTTCCTCTGATGACAGGTTATCAGGCAATATCGCCGCTATATCCCGCCGGGAAAGTAGATAAAACCCGTGATCCTAATACTCCATTTTGTTTTGTTGAAGCAATCTATGGGGTAGGTGAATGGAAAAGCCCGCACCGTATTGACGATATTCGCCAGTTACTCTGGTGTTATGACTATCAAGAGGGAGAGGGTGTCTACAGGTGTTGTAATCAACAGACTGTTTCCCGTCAATCCAAACCCAATAAGAAAGTAAGAATAATCGACTGATTAATTTAAAGAAGGATATCTACATGTCTAAATCAACTATTAAAACAGCTTCTGTACTGGCATTTGAACGTAAACTTTCTAACTCCGATGCTTTAATGTTTGCTGGAAATTGGGAACGAATTGACGGTGAATGGAAACCTATTGCTATTCAGGAAAAAGCTGTCCGGGGGACGATTTCCAACCGCTTGAAAAACGCTTTAACCAGCGATCCAGCTAAGTTGGATGCGGAGATTCAAAAAGCAAACCTGCAACGTGTTGATGTTGCCGCATTGCCTTTTGATGCTGATACTCTAAAAGTCAGTTTTACATTACGGGTCTTAGGTAATCTTTCAACACCATCAGTATGTAATGATCAGGATTATCAAGCTGAACTGGCAAACGTGATCAACGGTTATATTGCTGAACATGGTTTCAAAACGCTTGCAGCACGTTATGCAGAAAACTTGGCTAATGGACGGTTTTTGTGGCGTAACCGAGTTGGAGCAGAAGAAATTAAGGTTCGCGTAAGTGGTAAGAGTGGTAAATGGTGGGAGTTTGATTGCGAAAATTTCAGCTTACGTGAATTTGGTAAGGTAGAAGGTAACTTAGCTAAACTTGCCGCTGAAATTGAGGAAGGATTGTCAGGTAACGGATCAACATTATTCAATGTTGAGGCATTTGTTCGTTTAGGGCATGGGCAGGAAATTTTCCCTTCTCAAGAATTGGTTCTCGACAGTAACAGTAAAAAAAGCAAAGTGTTGTATCAGGTCAATGAGATCGCTGCATTGCATTCGCAAAAAGTGGGCAATGCGCTCCGAACTATTGATACGTGGTACCCAGACGCTACGGAATTGGGTCTTGGCCCAATAGCGGTTGAACCCTATGGTTCTGTAACCAGCCGTGGTAAGGCTTATCGTCAGCCTAAAGTAAAAATGGATTTTTATACTTTGTTAGATAACTGGGTCGTTAAAGGAAAAGCACCAGAAGAAGTAGAGCAACAACACTATGTTATGGCGACGCTAATTCGTGGCGGTGTTTTTGGTGAAAAAGGTGAATAAGGGGATCAGATGGATTATTACTTTGAAATCCGTGTTCTTCCCGATCCTGAATTTAGTCAGCAAGACCTTATGGAAGCGTTATTTGCTAAACTGCATCGGGCTTTGGGGCAAGTAGGTAACGGACGTATTGGGGTCAGTTTTCCGTGTGCGAGAAAAACACTGGGGGATACGCTAAGGATTCACGGTGCAAACGAAGCATTGAATGATTTGCAGTCTTTATCTTGGTTAAAAGGACTCAGGGATTATACTGAGGTGATTGATATCCAGCCAATCCCTAAGGATGCTCGATATCGTCATGTTAGCCGAGTGCAGGTAAAGGGCAGTGCGGAGCGGCTTCGTCGTCGTTCGATTAAAAAAGGATGGTTAACGGAGGAACAAGCCTTGCAACGCATTCCTATCAGCAAAGAGAAACGTTCTGATTTACCGTTCTTGTTTGTCAAAAGTTTGTCATCAGGTCAAAGTTTTCTGTTGTTTGTCGAACAAGGACCAATAGAAGATAAATCAACACAAGGAGTTTTCAGTTCTTATGGATTAAGTTCATCAGCTACCATTCCTTGGTTTTGACCCTTTTTTAGCGGCTAATTATAACTTATTGATTTATTTAAAGGATTAGCCGCTGCTAATAAAAAGGGTTTTTCTGCTTTTTATCATTATGTTCTTTAATAATCAGTAAATTAAAGGTAGTATCTAACAGTTCACTGCCGTACAGGCAGCTTAGAAACCTGTCGTTTAAAGCTCATTTAAGTGTGATTTGTTCACTGCCGTACAGGCAGCTTAGAAATGACGTCGGTTTGTCTTGTATTGGCCCTTGTTGTTCACTGCCGTATAGGCAGCAGCGCACTCGATTGAGTGCGCTAAAAAAGCAACCTTTTTTCTTCTCGATATGCATCAATTGTGATGCTTTTGTGCATATTCTTCACTGTTAACCCATTGGTGGTCTTTTTCCCAGGTAAATAGCCACTTACGAGTTGGTCCGGCCATTACGTTGAGATAATAGTTGTCGTAACCGGCAATGGTTGCCACTGGGTGATAGCCTTTGGGAACCATGACCACATCCTTGTTGTAAACAGCCATTGATTCATCCAGTGAACGGTCATCGGTATAGACACGTTGCATGCAGAACCCTTGAGAAGGGTTCAGGCGATGGTAATAGGTTTCTTCCAAATAGGTTTCCTGTGGCGCATTGTCCGTATCGTGTTTATGGCTGGGATAGGAGCTGGTGCAGCCTTCATCGGTAAAGACTTCGACCACTAATAAGCTATCAGCAGGTTTGTTATCCGGCAGGATATTGTGAACATAGCGTTGGTTGCAGTCGCTCCCACGTTTTTCTGCGTCAATATCCTGCGGTGCAATCAGGCGAGTCGGGTAGCTTCCTTTACCCGGAGCCTGACACACCGCCAGTTCGAGAGCCGTATCGGCAATAACGTCAACAGATTCACCTGCGGTGATATAGACGGCATAGGGCTTTTTGCGTTCAAATGGATCCATGCGATCACCAATATGTTCAAATTTCTGATGTGGCGTGATAACCGTGGCTTTTCCTGCCACCAGCACCAGACAGGTTTCATTTTCTGATGCGGGCAAGGTGATTTTTTCACCCGAAGTCAACTCATAAACATCGAAGTGGGCATACTTCCAGTTTGCTGATTCCGGCGTGATATGTTGAGTTCGTTTGTTTTGATCCGGTGCATGATATTTTGATAATAATTTGGACATATTATCTATCCTCAGTACTATTTTTGCATGAATCAGATTGTGATTAATTAAAACAATCCGGCATCTCTGGCAAATTTGCGTAAATTGTTATAACCCATCGTTGCGTAGGTGAATGGATGAGCAACAGCAGGATCTTGTTCTGCTTCAACTACCAGCCAGCCTTTATAATTTTGTTTTTTCAACACTTGAAAAATTGCCGGATAATCAACGCAACCATCTCCCGGTACTGTGAATACACCACTTAGCACCGCATCAAGGAAACTGGTTTTACGGTTTTTTATATCGTTGAGTACATCAGGACGGATGTCTTTACAGTGAACATGATTAATGCGTTTTGCCCAGCGTTCTGCGACAGCCAGTGGATCAGCGCCGGCAAAGGTTAAATGACCGGTATCCAGCAACAATCCAACTTCATCTCCGGTATTTTCCATCAGATGATCAACATCTTTCTCAGTTTCAATAACCGTTCCCATATGGTGGTGATAAGCAATCTGAACACCCTGTTCTTGAGTGTAACGGGCAAATTCAGTTAATTTTTCACCGTATTCTTGCCAGCGGTTAGTTGGAAATTGAGGGCGAAGATGGACTGGCTTGTTTTGATCGCCATGAATGCAGTTTGTCACTTCCGCAAATACCATGACATTAGCTCCCAATTCGCGCAGCAGGGTCAGGTGAGATTGTACCGCTTTAATCTCTTCCGCCACTGAACGGGTGAGTAATTCGCCAGAGTACCAGCCAGATACCAGTACGAGATCGTGGGCGGCAAGAATGGGGCCCAATATGTTGGCCTGACGAGGGAATTTGTTGCCCAATTCAAAACCGGTAAAACCTGCCTGGCGGCCTTCTGTTAAGCAGGTTTCCAGTGGCGTATCTGCGCCGAGGGTGGGTAAGTCATCATTAGCCCAAGTCAGAGGGTTGATACCAAGTTGAACAGCCATGATGGTGCTCCTAGTTGAATAAAATAATTTTATTATGTTGCTATCCGCGCTGACGCCATAAGCTAATCAGGTTGTGATAATTGGTTTTTATTTTCTGGATCAAACGGTTATCATCAATCTCATTTTTTAGCCATTTTAGGGATGGTTGACCAAATAGGGTTCTTCCGACAGCAAAACCTTTGACGATGGATTTGCCGGCGGCGGCATTAAAGCCCATTTCCAGCTCTTCTTGTGGAGCATCAAGGCCAAGAATAACGACGCCACGGCAATAGGGGTCTCTCTGCTCGATGAGATAGTTAATGTTGTCCCAACTTTCAGAACTGAGAGGTGGGAGTTTCCACCAATCCGGTTTGACGCCAAGGTTATAAAATCGTCTAAGTGCGCGAATATAGAATTCATCTGAGTGTTTCATTTCCGCAGGTAGAATCACTTCCAGTAAAAGTTCGTGACCAGATTTACAGCATGCGGCATAAATTTCCCGAACTTTTTTCTCTTGCTCCAGGCGGAGTGGGTGAGCATCTTCTGGATGGAAAAACATCAGGCATTTGACGATGTGTTCCAGTGGCCAGTCAATAAGTTGGGAACCGATGTTGCCATGTTCCAGACAAAGCGGGCGAGAGCCGGGTAGCTCAATTGGGCGGCCTATCCACCAACCTTGACCGGTAATTTCGTTTAAAACATCCTGACCAAAAGTGCTGTCACATAACAGGCCTATTTTTCCTTGTAACTCTGCTTCTGTGGCAACTTCCCGGCTGGCGCGCAATAGAAGTTGTTTTAATGATGAAATACGCTTGATACTGGCATTTGCTTGTCGGGCTAATTCGATAAATTGAATACGATGATCAAATGCCATGACGCACAGTTCGTCCCATTGATTTTTACGGGCGCTGATACGGTGAAGGTGATTAAGTGTTTCATCCAAATCAGGGCGTAGTATTTGATTGGCGCGTGATAGATAGTTATCAAGCTCTGTTTTATCTGGCATTGCCGGTGCGCAGCCATGACGAGAAACAACTAATGCGCCACAAGCATTAGCGTAAATACAGGCTTTTTCCCAACCTTCGTTATTTAGATAGCCGCGTAGCAGGCCGGACATAAAAGCATCCCCGGCACCGAGAACGTTAAGCACATCGACACGAACGCCCTGTATAGTGATGCTATCATTCAGATCATTAGGGATTTCAGCGGTGAAAACAGAGCATCCTAGTGATCCCCGTTTGCAAACCAATGCAGCAGATGTGAGTTTACGAATGTTGCGTAGTGCTTCGATAGTATCTGTGGAACCACCGGCAATATGGAACTCTTCTTCTGTGCCAACAATGAGGTCAAATAGTGATAATACTTCCTGTAGCTGAGCTGTTACCTGTTCCGATGCGATATAACGTGTTTCACCATCTCCCAAAGAAGTTAACCCCCAAAGTACCGGGCGATAATCAATATCCATGACCGTTTTCACACGGTTACGGCGGGCGTAGTTGAGGGCCGTCAGCACCGCATCGCGAGTGTTAGGATGAGAAAGATGTGTTCCGGTGATAGCCAGACAACGAGCGGATGCAATGTATTCTTCACTGAAATCATCACGGGTAATTGCCATATCGGCGCAGTTATCACGATAGAAGATCAGGGGAAAAGTGGTTTTATCTTTGATTCCTAGCAGCACCAGTGCCGTAAGGCGTTCTTTATCCGTGGTTAGATGGCTGGTATCACAGCCAACACTTTGCAACTCTTCCCTAAGGAAACGTCCCATATGCTCATCACCGACTCTGGCTAGCATGGAAGATTTAAGCCCCTGACGAGCGGTACCATAGGCGACATTACCGGAAGAACCCCCAAGATATTTTGCAAAACTTCCCATGTCTTCCAGACGTGCTCCGATTTGTTGGCCGTAAAGGTCAACGGCGATTCGTCCCATGCAGATGACATCAAATTTTTTTTGCTGCTCCATTGAACAATTCCTTATTAAGTACAACATCAAGTGTTGCTATGATGAGCTCCGACAGTGGAAGATTGATAAAAATAATTAATTAATTTCAGTGACATTCACCCAACGTTGTTCTTGATAAGAATGAGCAATGGCATCCAGAATACGTGAGACTTTCCAACCTTCGGTGAAATCTGGCCATATCGCTTTATTGCTGGCGATACCATTGATCAAGTCTCTGATTTCCACTGTTTTTTGATCATTGAAGCCGATGCCGTGACCTGCACCGAGACAGAATGGTGCATAGTCAGGATGTTCCGGTCCAATAAGAATAGTTTTAAAGCCTTGGCGGTTTGCTGGTTCATCGTGATGGTAAAGTTTTAGTTCGGCCATCCTTTCTTGCGTAAAGCTCAAAGCACCTTTTGTTCCTGTAATGGTGTAGCTCAAACCCATTTTGCGGCCGCAGGCAATACGGGAGGTTTCAATAATACCCATTGCTCCGCTGTTGAAACGCACCATAGCATGTGCTTGATCTTCGTTTTCTACCGCAACCATAATGTTAGAACCGGTTTTTTCCGGGCGTTGTTTGATGATAGTTGCCATGTCTGAGCAAACAGTTTGGATATCACCAACCAGGTACTGCGCCATATTGATGATATGAGCAGCAAGATCGCCTAATGCACCTAATCCAGCTTTATCTTTGAAGCAGTGCCAGTGAATAGGGATGAGTGGATCAGCCATATAATCTTCGTTATGAGTGCCGTAGAAGTGAATGACTTCACCGATTTCACCATTCGAAATGATCTCTTTAGCCAGTTGTGCGGTAGGGTTTTTCATATAGTTAAAACCGACTAATGTTTTCACTCTGGCTTTTTTGGCGGCTTCGACCATTAATTTTGCATCAGTTGAGTTTAGTGCCAGTGGTTTTTCACAATAAACATGCTTGCCATGTTTGATCGCTTCGAGAGCCATCTCTTTATGAAGAAAATTTGGTGAGCAGATATCAACAACATGAATATCGGGATCTGCTACTAATTTGCGCCAATTATCAGTAAAGCGCCGGAAACCTAACTGTTCAGACCGTTTTGCGGCGAGTTCAGCAGAAACTTCGGCTACCATTTCACAAACTAGTTTGCCTGCCAGAGGGAAAACCGTAGGTGCTTGTGCGTAAGCAATGGCATGTGTGCGTCCGATGTAACCAGTACCGATTAGGCCGATACGAATCTCTTCCATATAGCTGTTTCTCCGAATAGAAGCGGATAGGTCGTTTGTTGTTGCAGTCGATTCTTTAGTGTTTGCCAGTTAGCCTTGGTTGCTATCATACACCTGTTATAGGAAACATCTATTTCATTTTCAACTTAAATAAGAACATTAATTCCAAGTTGTGATCTGATAAGGGTTTTTTATGTAATACATTGTTATATAGGGTTAATTTTATAATGAGTTAGGTGCCATTCAGTGATAAGAACAGAAAAAATAGAATATTAGAATTTTTATTTCATTTATGGCTTGGTATATATACCCTATGGATTTCAAGTTGCATCGCGACGGCAAGGGAACGAATCCCCGGGAGCATAGATAACTATGTGACCGGAGTGAGTGCAGCCAACAAAGAGGCAGCTTGAAAGATGACGGGTATATGAAGTGTGTTGGTTAGCAAAGGGAGTTGTTATATCTCCAGGATTTCCTCTTTAAAATATAGGATGCAGGGAAATCCTGGCAGTGAGTTATTCTGATAATAATATTGGAGTAATAAAGTCAGTTATTTATTTTATTTACCTGATCTTTTTGGCGTACTATTTATTACAAGCTTTCTGAATAGCGTTTTACCTATCTGGTATAGCGCATAAGATAGTATTAGTGCAGCAAATAGGTAATAAATAATCATAATTACCTTGGGAACATTATGTGCGAGGAATATATATATCGAGATTGAACAGAGTGTAATTAACCATGCAACCGGTTTCACCATAGACCACGGCGTAATATTTACCTGTTCGGTATAAACATCTTCAAATGGTTTAGCTGGAAAAAAGTAGCCAATAGCCAACATGAAAATAACATTGAGAGCAAATAAAATGCCAACCAGGTGAAAAAAGTGCAGGTTAATTTTTAAAATGAAATTACAGATAATATAGGCGGACATACCAAATAATAGGCCAAGTTTAGCGGCAATAGGCGGCACTCGTTTAGTCATTAGACCAACTAATACCACGCTGAGAATTGGCGCATTAAAAATCCCCTGTAATTGTTGAATGAGATAGAACAGACCATCCGGCGCATTAGCGACTAACGGTGCGACGATCATAGTGATTAACGCTAGCCCGATCCCCAAATATTTACTCATAGCGACTGTTTGTGTTTCGGTGGCATTTTGATTGATTCGCTGTTTGTAAATATTGACGATAAACAGTGTTACAGATGAATTAAGTCCGCCGCTGAATGTGGAAAATACCGCACCAACGACCACGGCGGCAAAGAAACCAACCAATACTTCCGGTAGAATTAAATGTACTAATTCTGGGTAAGCATTATCTGGATTATCTATTTGTCCTTTGAAAATATGGAAAGCAATAATGCCAGGTAGAATAATAATAGACGGCATGATGAGTTTAAGTAAAGCACACAACATGACGCCTTTTTGTCCTTCGGCTAGATTTTTCGCACCAAGAGCCTTCTGAACAATGGATTGATTGGTACACCAAAAAAACATATTGGAAACAATTAGGCCGGTAAATAGCGTGGAGAAAGGAACCAGAGAATCTTCACTGCCTATGGAGTTAAATTTATCAGGATTAGATTGATAAACTTCAACTAATCCTTGCCAGGCATTGCCATTACCAACATAGAGTAGGGCAAAAATAGTTACCATTAATCCGCCAACGATTAAGCCAATGCCGTTAATAGTATCCGCGGCGGCAATGGCTTTAATACCGCCAAAGATGGCATAGACCGCACCTAATCCACCAACGCCCCAAACCATAATCCATAATGCCGTGGTTTTATCAATACTGAATACATTGGAAACCTGGAATAGACTTTCCAATGCAATCGCGCCGGTATACAGCACAATGGGGAGTAGTGAAATGATATACATAGCCAGGAAAAGAATTGAGGTAATAAGCAGCGTATTTTTATCAAATCGGCGTTCAAGATATTCAGGGATGGTTGAAATACCAAGTTTCAGATATTTAGGCAGGAAATAAATAGCGAATAGAACGATTGTCACAGCGGCTATTACTTCCCAAGCCATAACGATAAATCCGGTTCGGAATGCTAATCCATTCAAACCGATTAAATGTTCTGTGGACAGGTTCATCAATAACATAGAGCTACCAATATAAACACCTGTGAGAGATCGTCCGCCAAGAAAATAGCCTTCAGTAGATTCTGTCAGACGAGCATTATGGGTTTTGTAATAAGCGAAGCCAGCCACTAATAGGGTAAAACCAATAAATGAGAGAAAAGCTAACATACTATCCTCCAAGCCTGATTAACTGTTTTCAGGCAGCAATATGCTGACGGGAAAGTGGCCTTTCCCGTTTTTAGGGTGAAAATAAATGTGAGTCAGTTAGTTAGAGATATGGGTCTGCTTTATATACCCGTTATCCTTCAAGTTGCCTCTTTGTTGGCTGCACTCGCTCACCCCGGTCACATCGTTACCTATGCTCCCGGGGATTCACTCCCTTGCCGTCGCGATGCATCTTGAAATCCATAGGGTATAATTTGATTTCTTTACCTGAATGTAGGGATTCGAGAGCTTTATCGGCCAGATAAAGTGCCTGTTCGCCATCAGCGCCACTGCATTCTGGTGTGGCGCGACCAGCCATGACATCGACAAAATGATCCCATTCAGCAATGTAGGCTTCCCGGTAACGTTGCAGGAAGAAATGCTCTGGCTTGGCGGTTAAACAACCGCTGTTTTCCCAGAGCTCAACGCTGTTTTCTTTGATGTTGCCGGCGCTAAGCAGCCCTTTTTCACCATGCAATTCAATCCGTTGGTCATAGCCATACCCGGAACGGCGGCTGTTGGTAATGGTTGCCATTGCTCCTGATGGGAATTTCATAACAATAAAGGCAGTATCGATATCACCTGCTTGCCCGATAGCGGGATCAACCAGGTTACTGCCTTGGGCGTAGATCGAGCAGGGTTCCTCACCGATAATAAAACGCGCCATATCGAAGTCATGTATTGTCATATCCCGGAACATACCACCAGAAACTTTGACGTATTCAGCGGAGGGAGGAGAGGGATCGCGGGAAATAATCAGCAGAGATTCCGCTTTTCCTATCGTACCAGCATCAAACAGGGTTTTTACTCGGCGGAATTGCGGATCATAACGACGGTTAAAGCCAACAAATAAGGGCACCTGATATTGTTTAACGGTTTCAAGGCAATGACGAATACGTTCAATATCAAGGTGAACCGGTTTTTCACAGAAGATTTTTTTATGATGTTTTGCTGCGAGTTCAATTAGGTCTGCATGAGTGTCTGTTGCTGAGGCAATAAGAACACCATCTATTTCAGGGTCGGACATTGCCTGTTCAATAGTTTGTCTTTTTGTTTGGTATTGCTGTACTAAAAGTTCAGCACTTTTCTGATCGGGATCGACAACGGAATAAAGACAAGTTTCTTTATGATGAGAGATATTCACTGCGTGTACTTGCCCAATTCGTCCAGCGCCAAATAATGCAATGTTGAACATGGATGCTCCTTGATACCTAAGTATCTTCTTATGAGATACTTTAAAATATATCAAATAAAATATTTATTTCAAATTATCAATATTTGGAAATTATATTTTTGAGTGTGTCGTAGCATTTTGTTAATAATAATATTAAATTTGTGTTAATTAGATCACGTAAAGTAAGATTGATACTGGATGGAGTGGGAAATTTGTCCTTTAAAAACAAATTATAATATGCATTCGACTAAGTATATGGTTACGCTTGGTTATAGAGATTAGTGAAAGTAAAAGAGTAACTTATTTCCAGAATAAAAATTCCAAAAATGGCATTGAAAATGGTGAGGAAAGGGAAAATGGCCTGTAAGATAACAGGCCACTCACTTCTAGTACTGACGTACTTTGGTTGCAACCATCTCCTTTATTTTCTTTGCGGCGGATTCTATGGCTGGATTTTTGGCCACTTGTGCTGTGCCTACTCGCCACCATGATTCATAATCATGCGTCATTGTTTTAGGTAACACTTTGATATCTATGAGTACTGGTACCGTCTGTTTTTGGGCTTCCTGTAACGCACAAAGCAGTTGTTGCTCATTGTGGACTCGGTAACTTTTACAGCCGTAGCTTTCTGCATTTTTGGCGAAGTCGACTTTAATCAGTTTGCCATCCATGTTGCCGCTTTCTGGGTGACGATAACGATTTTCTGTTCCGAAACTGCCCATCCCTTGGCTCATTTGCAGATTATTGATGCAGCCAAATCCCGCGTTATCAAATAGCAACACGGTGATTTTGATATTTTCCTGTACTGCGGTTTGCAGCTCTGAATGAAGCATCATATAAGCGCCATCACCGACTATGGCATAAACCGGTTGGTTGGGGCAGGCTAGTTTAGCGCCAATAGCAGCGGCTATTTCATAGCCCATACAGGAATAGCCATACTCAAGATGATAGGTATCCGGTTGTTTGGGTTGCCATAATCGCTGTAAATCGCCAGGGAGGGAACCTGATGCACCAACAATAATCGCTTCGGGCTCAAGATATTTGTCTAATAATCCCAATACGCTGGTTTGTGTCAGGCGGGTTTGTAATGTTTGGCTGTACTCTTCCAATTTATCATCGAGATGACCGGAAATTTCGGGTGTGAAATCTACCTGATACTCAATGTTGAACAGACGATTTAACTCTTTTCTCCATGTTTCCCGTGCCTGATGAATCTCATCTTGATAACCACTGTGATAATTCAATTGAATAAGTTGTTCCGCAATAGCGTTTAACCCTGCTTGGGCGTCTGATACAACGGGTATTGCATCCAGTTTGCAGGCGTCGAATTCCGCTACATTGATAGTGAGAAATTCAACTTCTGGGTGCTGAAATAGCGATTTGGATGCAGTGGTGAAATCAGTAAACCGGGTGCCAACACCAATAATCAAATCGGCCTCTTTGGCGATCAGGTTGGCAGCAAGACAGCCTGTTGTGCCTAAGCCACCACAATTAAGGGGATGGTCGGCAATTACGGCGCTTTTACCTGCCTGTGTTTCAGCAAAAGGAATATTGAAGTGTTCTGCGAATTGACGAAAAGCGTTATGAGCTTCTGAATAGCGCACTCCACCACCGCAGATAAGTAAAGGTTTTTTTTTGCGGTTTATGAGTGCCACCGCATCGTTAATCATGGCGACAGAAGCAGGGCGGCGTTCAATGCGGTGAATTCGTTTTTGGAAGAAATAGTCAGGAAAATCCCAAATCTCGCCTTGAACGTCTTGTGGTAGGCAAATTGTGACGGCACCAGTATCGGCTGGATCGATTAGAACTCGCATCGCATTAATCATAGCGCTCATTAGCTGTTCTGGTCTGGAGATACGATCCCAATAACGAGAAACAGGGCGGAAACAGTCATTGGTGCTGATAGTATGGTCGTGGAACTGTTCAACCTGTTGTAAGACTGGATCAGGTTGACGGCAGGCGAAGAGATCACCGGGTAATAACAGCAGAGGAATGCGATTAGCTGTGGCAGTTGCCGCAGCGGTTATCATATTGGCGGAGCCAGGGCCAACAGAGGAGGTTACGGCAAAAATCTGTTTGCGCTTTTTCTGTTTAGCAAAACCTGTGGCGATATGGGCCATACCTTGCTCATTGCATCCTTGGTAAACGGTCAAGTGACCAGGATCTTGCTCCAATGCTTGCCCCAATCCAACAACATTACCGTGACCAAAAATGGTAAAGATTCCTCTGATGAATGGGTATTGCTCTCCGTCTGCTTCCACATATTGCTGGTTCAGGAATTTCACCAATGCTTGAGCTGTCGTCATTGTTGATTTGTTCATGTTACAGAGCTCCATTTTATTCCATTGTTGGCATCACAAAATTGCTGGAATGATGTTCTAGCCTGATACTTGCTGGCCAGCGGCTGGTAACAGTTTTCATGCGGGTGTAGAAGCGAACGCCATCATTACCGTGAACGTTAAGTGGGCCAAAAATTGAGCGTTTCCACCCCCCGAAGCTGTGGAAGGCCATTGGTACCGGAATGGGGATATTGATGCCTACCATACCCGTTTGTACATCTTCGCTAAACTGGCGAGCTGTTTCTCCGTCGCGGGTGAATATCGCGGTACCATTACCATATTGATGGCAGTTAATTAATGTTAGCGCGGTGGCATAATCGGGTACACGGACAATTGACAGAACAGGACCGAAGATCTCTTCTTGATAGATTTTCATCTCTGGCGTGACATTATCGAACAGCGTCGGGCCAATAAAATAGCCATTTTCATAACCGGGAACCTTGAGTTGACGGCCATCAATTAACAAGCTGGCCCCCTGTTTTTCGCCACTATCGATGTAATCACAGATTTTAGCTTGGTGTTGGGCGGAGATAACGGGACCCATATCGTTTTCTGTAATTGCGACAATACCGGGACCGACAGATATTTTGTTGATCTGTTGACGTAATTTTTCAATTAACGCATCCGCCGTTTCATCCCCAACCGCTAATACAACAGACAGTGCCATGCAACGTTCACCTGCCGCACCAAATGCTGCACCTGCAATAGCACTGCTAGCCATATCGAGATCGGCATCTGGCATCAGAATACAGTGATTTTTTGCGCCTCCCAACGCCTGACAGCGTTTCCCGTGAGCTGAGGCGGTAGTGTAGATATATTCAGCGACAGGCGTTGAACCCACAAAGCTGACAGCTTGCACGTGTGGATCTGTTAGTAGTATATCGACGGCTTCTTTATCGCCGTTGATAACATTAAATACGCCATTGGGTAAACCGGATTGTTTAAGTAGTGATGCTAATTCAAGCGCGAGAGAGGGATCTTTTTCTGAAGGTTTCAATACGAAAGTATTCCCTGTCGCTAATGCGATAGGAAACATCCACATAGGAACCATTGCCGGGAAGTTGAAAGGGGTAATGCCAACGCAAACGCCTAAAGGCTGCATTAATGAATGGCTATCCACTCCCGTCCCGGTATTCGCGGAATGTTCACCTTTTTGTAGATGAGGGATGCCACAGGCAAACTCAACGACTTCCAGGCCACGAGTTAATTCACCGATAGCATCTGAATAGATTTTTCCGTGTTCTTCTGAAATCAATCGTGCCAGTTTGTCTATATTAGCTTCCAGTAATGTTTTGAACTGGAACATGACACGAGCACGTTTCAGTGGTGATACTTTAGACCATTCTCTGTAAGCTTGATGAGCGATTTCAATTGCCTGTTCAACTTCATGGGCTGTGCTTAGAGCTACCTGACGTATCTGTTTTCCCGTTGCTGGATTGAAAACCGGCGAAAAACGAGTGCTATGACTGGGAATAAGTTGCCCATTAACATAATTATGTACCTGTTCCATTCTGAGCCTCTTTTGCGGATTTGATGTTAGTACTGAATCGGAAACTTTGATAATAGATATATGAAATATATGTTTTATTTTCAATATGATTTGGAACAAAAGGCAATTAGTGTGATCGGAGTAAAGTTTTTATGAATTACCGATAATTAGGTGACTAATTAGATGTTAATCAATATAGTGGTAATAATAAATTATTACAATGAATGGATTATGTATTTCATTTTTAACTATAAAAATGAAATATGATTCAGCTTATACGGTAAAACGATTACAATTGCTGGCGATAAATTTTATGGGGGATTTATGTCTGTCGCGTCGAATCTGAATGAATTTCAAGAACAAGTCCGTTCACGCTATAGTGAATTGAGTAAACGCCTGCAACAAGTAGCTCGATATGTGCTGGATAATACGAATAGTGTCGCTTTTGATACTGTTGCTGTGATTGCCAGAGAAGCTGATGTTCCTCCATCAACATTAATTCGTTTTGCTAATGCGTTTGATTTCAGTGGTTTTAATGAAATGAAACAGCTGTTTCGTATGCATATGGTGGAAGAAACCGCCAGTTATGCAGACCGGGCCAGATTATTTAGAGAACTGGATGGCGAACAGGAACTGCCAGAAGACCCTCAGCATATTTTGCAGGAATTTGCTCGTTCAAATGTGCAGGCTATGCAACAGTTAGCTGCCAGAACAGCCCCCGAAGATTTAAGGAACGCGGTAGACTTATTGGCTCAAGCTAAGAATATTTACATTATTGGGCTGCGTCGTTCTTTTAGTGTGGCGGCTTATCTTTCTTATACATTGAATCACTTGGAATGTCGCCCTTTACTCGTGGATGGTTTGGGGGGGATGTTCAGGGAACAGATTAATTTAATTGGGGAAGAAGATGTTGTTGTTTCAATCAGTTTTACCCCCTATGCAGAAGAGACACTGATGGTCAGTGAACGGGCGGCAAAAGCCGGGGCAAAACAGATTGTGATTACAGATAGCCAGATTAGCCCGCTTGCCAGTTTTAGTGATGTTTGCTTTGTGGTTAAAGAAGCACAGGTGGAAGCATTCCGTTCTCAGTCTGCTACTTTGTGTTTAGTGCAATCTTTGGCGGTTTCTCTGGCTTATCGGCAAGGAAACTTGATTTAATTGTGATATATACCCTATGGATTTCAAGATGCATCGCGACGGCAAGGGAGAGAATCCTCGGGAGCATAGAGAACTATGTGACCGAGGTGAGTGAGTGCAGCCAACAAAGAGGCAATTTGAAAGATGACGGGTATATACCCTATGGATTTCAAGATGGATCGCGACGGCAAGGGAGTGAATCCCCGGGAGCATAGGTAACTATGTGACCGGGGTGAGCGAGTGCAGCCAACAAAGAGGCAACTTGAAAGATAACGGGTATAATGCCTTATATTCCCGATGAACCTCTAATGACTATTGACCCGCGAATTACGGCGGGTTAATGCTTTATCAGGTCAGTAGAAAGCACATAATTTAAATAGAGTGTAAACCTGATATTGATAATTGGTTTGTTAGACATAAATGTTGTTGATTCTTATTGGTGATAATTATTTAATAATTATTCTGAGTTATGGTTTTGAAAAGGGATCAATACGATGAATAAAGGATCGCGTTACATTTTTGTCATTTTATCTGCAATTTCTTTCCAGACATTTGCCTCAAATTTTGACTACAAAAGTGATATTCCTGCTGATAATAAGCCATCTGCGGAATATTTGAAGAAACGGGAAAATCTTAAACCTAAGCATTGGGATGTGGATAAACTCATTACGGATAATAACGCGGAGGGGAAGCGGGAACTGGCAAGACAGATGAAAGAAGATGAACTTAATCGGAAGAGCCGAGAGTTTAATGATCGTGTCAATGATAAAATCCGTCGAGATCTTGAACGCGATGCTCGTATTAAAGAGAACGGGGGCATGACCAGAAGTAACTTTTTTGATCGGGAATAACCGTGACTTAAAGCAACTCGATAGTGAAGTGAATGACCTGTCGGGAAAAATAGGCAGTTTGTCGACAATTGTTGACGCTCTTTCGAAAGAATTTTCTCCATTAGCATGTGAGTATAATGACTTCGTACTAAAGGAGAAGAATATATGGAACAGATCGAATGGACTGACTTTGAGAAAGTTGACATGCGGGTTGGCACAATTATTTCAGTAGAATTGAATCGTAAAGCTAGCAAGCCTGCCTATAAATTACAAATTGATCTTGGCGTGTTGGGCGTTAAAAGCTCAAGCGCCCAGATAACTGTGCATTACACACCTGAACAATTAATTGGTCGTCAGGTTCTTTGTGTATGCAATTTTCCACCAAAACGGATTGCTGGTGTTAAATCGGAGGTATTACTGACCGGCAGTGTGGATGAAAATGGTGCGGTGGTGATCGCAGAATTTACTCTTCCTGTCCCGAATGGTCATAAATTATTGTAAATCACGCTATTTTGTTGTCGAATGAATGGAGTGTATTTTAATCAGCGACAATGAATATGGCTCTTCAATTACCTTCATTACATTTACGCCGGTATTCTGCTGAAACTATTAGCCATAGCCATCAAGGGTTATGGCAGTTCGTTTTTGGCTATAACGGGCAACTTGAGTTAAACGTAGAAGGGCAACAACGTACCGTTAGTTTTGGAAATGTTGTTATGATCCCACCGGATGCGAAACACAGCTTTTTCGCTAGTGGTGAAAATCAGCAATTGGTGCTGGAGTTGCCTTCGGCACTGTTTAATCCATTACATAGTGATGCTTTCTGGCAACCATTACCTGATTCTGCGCTTGCTCTTATTAAGTGGTTGCATGATTACCCGCAGCCACCCGCTAATCACGCTGATGCTGCCCGTTTGCTGCTCGCTCAGCTACCACAAGTAGGCGCATCTTCAGCGTTGATAGTAAAACTACATCAAGGGCTTGTTGGGCGTCTGCATGAGAAAGTGACGGTGATGGATATGGCTGATATTTGCGCAGTATCTGCCAGTACCTTGTATCGTAAACTGTTTATTGCAACAGGGATGAGTCCAATGGCTTATTTGAAAACGTGCCGGATGGAATTTGCCTATAATTTGTTGGCTTACAGTGATAGGACTTTGGCTGACATTGCTTTTCTGTCTGGTTATGCTTCCCAGTCAGCTTTTACCTTTGCATTTAGTCAACACTATGGTTGTACTCCAGCCAAGTTGCGTAAAGCCAAATGATATTTTCAGCATTTTATAACTTGATGCACAATATGATTGTGCGTAATATACAAACAATTCTGGATGCTTCGGTTAAAGAGGCTGATTTAAGAATCCCTCCGGGAAACCACTTTGAATACTTAAATGGCTATTTGAGGGGATGGTGCTCAATAAGAGTAAATAGGCAATATAGGCTTATTTTTCAATGGATTGATGGTATTGCGGTTGATACATATTTGGATCCTCATAACTATTAAACTGAGGGAAATAAATGATGAGGAATACAAAACGTCGCCCTGCAACAGTGGGTGAAATATTGGTGAATGAGTTTCTGGTGCCTTTGAATATCGAAATTAATGTGCTTGCGGAAGCCATGGGTGTTCACCGCAATACATTAAGCAGAATTGTGCATGATAAAGGTTCTCTGACCGTTCCTATGGCGATTAAATTGGCTGCGGCTTTGGGGAATACAGCAGAGTTTTGGCTTAATATTCAACATGCGGTTGAATTATGGGATGTGCGTAATCATGCATATCAAGCAGAATCACTGAATGTGAAACAGATAATTAAGCCATCAGTTATAACGGCAATGCACTAATGTGTTTGTTTTCAAGGACATCAAGTTTACACATTGAAATACATAAAGCCATCTTATGATGAGATGGCTTTACGTGAGTGATAAATATTATTGAGCTTTTGCTTCTGATTTATCAGCACTATTGAGCAGGCGGCGAATAGGGACAATTAATACCATTAATACGGCCGCACAAATAACCAGAGCCAAAGATACACGGGAGAATAGATCAGGTAGGTTGTCCAGTTGGTCAGCGCGCACATGTCCACCAATTAAGCCGGCAGCTAGATTACCCAAAGCACTTGCACAAAACCACAAGCCCATGACCTGACCACGCATTCGGGATGGGGCCAGTAGCGTCATCGTTGCGAGCCCAATGGGGCTAAGGCACAGCTCACCGAGTGTCAGAAACAGAATACTTGCGACCAGCCAGAGTGGAGAAACAGCTTCACCTGTTGCTAATACATTCTGGGCCGCTAGGATCATTAGACCAAAACCACCGGCACCGAACAGAATACCAATAATGAATTTACTGATACTGCTTGGGTTAATATTACTTTTGGCCAACGCAGGCCAGAGCCAACTGAATACGGGGGCCAGTAGGACAATGAATAGTGCGTTGATTGATTGGAACCATACTGTTGGGATCTCAAATCCCATCACTAAGCGGTTAGTATAATCATTGGCAAACAGGTTAAATGAGGTTGGTTTTTGCTCGAATGCAGACCAAAAGAAAGCAGCAGATACCAACAGAATAAAACAAACCAGCAGGCGGGAACGGTCACTACTACTCAAACCAGCAAACAGGAACAGATAGATAAAGTAAAGTGTTACACAGGATGAGATGATATAGACCATCGTGCTGGCTACGGCCACTGGATTAAATGGAATGATACCGAGGGCAAGTAGGGCAATGATCGCCATCATAGCGAGAATAGCGGTAAAAACCCATTTGCCGACATTTTTACGTTTGACTGTAGGGCGATCCCAGTTTGAATCCAATCCACCCTCTTTGTCATAACGGCGCATCAGGGGAACCGCGTAGAAGCGGAATATCAGTAGAGCAACTAGCATTCCTAGCCCACCAATACCAAAACCCCAATGCCAGCCATAGTCTTGAATTAATAAGCCGGTAATTAATGGAGAGATAAAGGAGCCGAGATTAATCCCCATGTAGAATAGGGAAAAACCACCATCACGGCGTGGATCATCTTTTTTATATAGTGTGCCGACCATCACGGTGACACAGGTTTTAAATAGTCCTGTTCCTAATACGATCAGTAGTAAACCGATAAAAAACAGGTGATGACTCAAGAAAGCGGAAAGGGCGATAGACAAGTGCCCTAGTGCAATAATGATTGAACCATACCAGACTGCTTGACGTTGACCTAACCAATTATCCGCCAGCCAACCACCGGGTAGTGCGGTCAGATAAACACTGCCTGCAAAGATACCGACAATGGCAGCGGCCTGTTCACGAGGAATACCCATACCACCATCATAGATGGTTGCAGCCATGAATAAGATCAGCAGTGGACGAATGCCGTAGTAAGAGAAACGTTCCCACATTTCTGTGAAGAACAAAGAACTTAATGGATAAGGATGCCCAAAGAAAGTTCTGGTTTTCGTATTGTTAATGGAGGATTGCATCTAAGTTTTCCTATAAGACTACACTCCAGGAGTGCAGTGTGTGTGACAAATAAAGCTTTTAACAAGCTCTTTCAAATTTAGGTTTAGAGCAAACAAAAAAGCCACGTTTTTATTAAATGATGTCCTGTTTTGTTAATATATTTTTAACATATTTTTCGGTCAATTTTATTAACAAGTAAGATATCTCTTACTTTATATTTCATTTTTCAGAGCAAAATCCGACATAAATCTCATTTCTCATCATTGATTGGTTAAAATGAGGATAAGACCTATTGACTTACTTCTATTTATATTCGATGTCTTTTTATGGGGAAAATATTTTAAAATAATAAATTAAGTAATAACTATAATATATAAGACATCTTTTCAAAGGCTAGATATTAACGGTGATAATGAAAGATAAAGAAAGTAAAGTAACCTGATTGTCAACTTAGTATTTATTAGGAAATTTTAGATTAGTCCTTGTTTCTTATATAAAAATTGGAAATAAATTAGATTAAAAAATATGGCATCAGCATTAAGATGAGATAGTGAATTATTGGGGGGATACGAAAGTGATTATGGCTGTTTCCTGGATGAAGAAACAGCCATGAATAAATTTAATGGACTTTATCGGCTTGTCCGTACAGAGAAGGCATACCCTTAGGCCGGGTTTTAAAGCGACGATGCAACCACATATATTGATCAGGTGCCTGTAAAATTTCCTGTTCGACAACTCTATTCATGAAAGCAGCCGCTTTCACTTCATCATCTTTTGGAAATCCTGCCACTGCCGGTTGAATAATCAGTTCATAACCTTTTCCATCAGGCAGACGACGGGGAGTAAATGGGATCATTGCCGGATCAGCGAGGCGTACAAGTATCGACGTGCCTGTGGTGGTTGCAGCGTGTTCTACAGCAAATAGTGGTGCAAATACGCTTTTTCGTGGGCCGTAATCATGATCGGGGGCGTACCAGACAACTTCGCCATTTTTCAGACAGCGGATCATGCCTTTGACATCTTTTCTATCCAGCATATATTTGTTGGAGCGCAGTCGTCCCCATGTTTGTAGCCAATCCATAACTGGATTATCATTTGGTCGGTAGACCCCAATTCCAGGATTGAGCAAACCGAGAATGCGGGCACCGAGTTCCAGCGTCAGGAAATGGATACCAATAACAATGATTCCTTGCCCAGTAGTTTGAATTTTCTGAATATTTTCTCGCCCAATAACTTTAAACCAGCGTTCTATCCGCCAGTCAGGCCAAAACCAAGCCATACCCGTTTCAAATATTCCCATTCCGACGGATTCAAAGTTTTTTATTAATAGCGCGTTGCGCTCCTCTTGTGGCATATCAGGAAAACATAGCTCAAGATTTCTTTCGGCAACTTTGGCACGTTTTTTCAGAAAGCGCATAGAAAATCTGCCCAGACGAGTGCCTATCCGGTAAATAATGGGGTAGGGGAGCAGAACCAGTAAGTAAAGCAGACTGATACCAAACCAAGTAGGCCAATAACGGGGATGAAGTAGTGAACGTTGAAAAGAAGGTGCTTGTATCATGGATTCTCAGGTTTTTATAGTTCCAATAAGATGGACAAAACAATTTCCTTATTGTGACATTTTTTGACGGGATATCGAAGTTTTCAAGTATGAAATGTTTATGATCTCGATTTTGGTGCGCTTAGCTCTTGTCATTGGTAAAGAATGATAGCTCATAATTTACTGATAAATAAAAATTAAAATAGTTTTACAGAGCTATTTACAATTCATATAGATAATATTACTGTTTATATGAACAGTATTGTTTGTGGAGGGAAAAATTATGCATGTAGAAGTCACTATCGATAAATCTAAAAAACTGCCAAAAGGTGCCGTCCCTGCGCTTGCTGTAGAACTGGACAACCGTCTTAAACGTCGCTGGCCTGATATTAAAACCAATGTGAAGTTGGCAAGTCATGATGGGCTATCTGTTCGTGGTGGCACTCCTGATGACAGGAAAGCCGTTGAAGAGATTCTACAAGAGACATGGGAAAGCGCTGATGATTGGTTCCAGCCTTGATAGAGATTAAGCCATTGTCAATTAAACCTGCTGGTTGCTAGTCGTTTGGCGTATCTATCTTTGTCCTGTGAGCAAAGGGCTGCGTAATCAATTGATGGGAGGAGGGCCCTCCCGTTTTATTATGGCTTTAGCCAGTTTAAGTAGCGTCAGCTGCTTAAACATAAAACCACCCGCTATGCGGGTGGAGACCCGAGGTTATACCAAGAAAAACACCTTTCCGTTACGATATAGATGTTCAAGCTAATATACGTAACTGAAATAAGGAAAGGTGTTTATGGGGATTAAAGCACAAAGCTCA
>NZ_NSCM01000057.1 GCF_003287735.1 Photorhabdus bodei
GGCTGATTGGTTTTTATGCCGAAAATAAAGGAATACACCTTAATTATCAGGCAAATAGTATCAAATCAAGAAGAGTCATCTCTCACCTAACATTAGCGGAGAATGTATTACGCCATTCTCCGCTAATATTATTTGAAATAGTGCTTAATAAAACACTCAAGCACCTCGCCAAAATCTACCAAAATATGGTTTTGATTTATTAGCGCTGATTTGTGGGGATTCCTCAGACCATAGCGGGCTGTTTGATACATGGCTTCCCGTACATAACGGCTATCTGGAGTCACAAAAACATCTTCAGCACTTTGAATTGCGCTATCTTCAAATGGATCACGAAATAAACCAAAGTGCTTTTTCGTAGCTGGAAATAACACTTGTTTTTTTAGTAACATGTATTCCTCCTCAGAAATGAGGGTTGTATTTTTATTATCGGTATCTGATTTATCGGTTGTTTGTACCACCTCAAAACTTTTTGCGGTATCGATACCTCTTTTTGCCAAGAAATCAGTAATACGCTGACGAATTGCATCTGCGTTCTGTCGTGGCCATATATTGTGGTTAACAATTTGAGCCAACGCCGCCGCTGAAATTCCTGCCGCACTTGCGGCTGCACTTTGCGTTAACTGATGTGCCTGTAATTGCTGTTTAAACACCAGCATAATAATCCCCCGTTAAGCGGCTATCTTTATTTCTGCATATGCCATTGATAATAAGAGATAGCAACATCACTCCCTGGCAAAATATCCTATATACTTCCTACGTTATAATGAGTTTCACGAAAATAAATTGGGTCACTTTTATAAATAAATCTCAGTTGTATTTTGAATTGTCAATGAAAGTAGTGGATCATGAACTTTAATTGCCATTTTTCTTTTCCTTAATATACACCATGAAAAACTAATTACCGTTAACAATACTGCGTGCAACAGTTGTTGATTTCCCCATGAATTCATCAACCAACTCATCAATTTGATCTGTTGGAACACCATTAGGAAAGCGTTTAACTATTTGCTGATAAAATTCACCACGCCATGTCTTACCATGTGATTGGAACCGTTCACGTAAAATTTTGACAACATCAACGGGGTTCATAATCTGTTCAATTCGTGGACTATGTACCGTAGAGGCTTGTCCACGTTTTGGCATATACGTTGGCGCATCATTACGTTCAATATCCAAATATGGATCAAACCGACCATTGAGGGGAAGTGTTTTCAATTTA
The DNA here is from genome assembly GCF_003287735.1 of Photorhabdus bodei. GTDB lineage: Bacteria > Pseudomonadota > Gammaproteobacteria > Enterobacterales > Enterobacteriaceae > Photorhabdus > Photorhabdus kayaii. Next base: position 1,220 of record NZ_NSCM01000057.1, read on the forward strand.
CGTGCTATTTCAGTTTCAGCCGTGCTGTTTGTCCCCATGATTTTTTGTTCAACTTCGGCTAAATTACGTTGTGCAATTGTTTGAGGAATGGCTTGGAATTCACTACCAATTACAGGTGCGCCGATGGCAAAGCCGTACTCATCTTTAGTGACTTCATTAACAAGATGGAAAGCATCAAAACCATCTTCACCAGTAATGACTACCTGTGCTTCTTCGTCACGCCACGGATTGCGGGTGATCATGATTGAATCACCAACACTCACGCTAGGAACGGTACTGACGTCATACTCACGTCCCCTGAAAGATACTCTCAAGGTTGACTGTACTTTACGGCTTTCTGGTGCACCAATTGCCAATTCACGACAAACGTTAATGGCAGGTGCTTTTACTAACTGTTCTGCTGTGATTTTTAGCCAGCAATCTGTACGGGTTTGTCCATGTCGGCTATGTATTGCACTGCGGTTAAATTTCATACGCCATAGCCGTGCCAGACGGTTAAGTTCATCAATATCATCAACCTGTCGAAAACGTAAACCGGATTCGAAATTGCGTTCGATGATGTCACGCGCTTTTTCAACAGAGCCCGTAGCACGGGCGTTACGGGCCTTGTGTTGTATCATTTGAATGCCTAGGGCCTTACACAAGTTACGTAGTGTAGGTGCTGTCAAAGCTGAACCGGGGTCAGTAAATAAAATTTGGGGTACACCGTGTAACACATCTGCATCACCACGATCTTGCATTGCGTTAATCAATACAGAAGTAAAATTCTGACTGGTTTCACCGCCAAATAAGTATTCAACATATATCCAGCCACTTGTGTGATCTGTTAGTTCAAACGACCAGACGCGATCATTAATGATACGAGCTAGATTTTTAGGCTTATTTTTATTAAATTCAGCCACAGGCATCATGCGTAACCCACTGTCACTTCTATTGTTTTTATTAGGATTTTTTAGGTAATACAGTACACAAATTGAGGCGTCTAATTCCCAGACATGATTGGGATGCAGGCTAGCCAATTGTAGGCTGGGCGCAGGCACTTTCAACTGTTCAGGATGAAGTTTGTACTGGCGCAATGCACGACTAATAGCGTCAACGGATAACGGAGAAAATTCGCCCGTTTCAGTATCAATATGGCCTGCATTAATCAGGCCATTTGAACGCAGATCATTAATGGCCTGTTCGAAGCTATATAACCGTTTCCCTGTATTACGAGTGGCTTCCATCAATACCCCTGAGATTAGAGTTGCTTCTTCACGTGTCAGCGCGCTATTACCTGCATCAGAACGTTTCTTGCGTGGCTTTTTGCCAGAAACTTCACCAAGTTTTTTAATCAATGTTGAACGTGACATACAAAGCTCTTCACAAGCCGCCCGATATATTGCTTCTTTACTGCCATGTCCGGCTTTATGTGCTGCCTGTGCAATAGAAACTAATCGTTCGGTCATTGTGGTATTCATGTTATTGCCCTTATTTCTTCAATTTCTTTTCAAGCATTTTTTTCAATTCAGATTTATTCATGTGCCTCTTCCTTATCCATCCATTCTGGTCGTTCGAATCTTTCCTCTTCTGCTTCCGCACCTTCTTTAGCCCAATCAGGAACAATGCTGTGTTCTCTGTACTCAGGCAGATTAAAGTGATTACGTAGGTTACGAATTTTGACTTCAAGGTCATCGAGTACGCCTGCCATAAACCCAACATGACTAATATCGGTGCGTGTGGTATGGTCATTAAGCGTTTCAAATCCATTGAAAAGATTGGTGATAGCGGCATCAATAGCAAAAGACAATGAATTAACCTCTTGTGTCAAAGCTGCACCTTCTTCTTCCGGTTTTTCATGATTGATTCGGCGCTGAAGTTTGTGCTGGATTTCAGATTTCTCCTCAATCAAACTACTAACAAGTTCCTTTTTTTCTTGTACCGTCTGGCGTGAAATATCCAGATCAGCACGTGTATCACGCAGGGCTTTACGTAGTTCGCGGACAGACATGCGATCAATATCATCTAATGTCAGACCAGCTACAGTGCCACCTTCAGCCAATTCAGACAGTTCATCATCGTCTTCAAGCATCAATTCATACAGTTTGGAACGTCCCAAAAGCGAAAACGTTTTCGCTTTTGTTTCTAATCCAGGTGAAAGAAATTTGAGTGCAGCTTGTGCCATTTTTTGGGCAATACGGGGTTCCAGACCGAGTTGATCCTTAACGATGTTAACAAACTCGCCATGAGGTTCATTCTCTTTAAGAATAATGAGGCGCTTCCCAGCTTCTAACATCGCTTCAGCACTCTGAGCCATGTAGAAACGGGTTTCATGGACGATGCGATCACGTTCATACGGCAAACCATCACCAAACTGTTCCATGATTTGCAGACGGTGTGTTGTCATAGCGTTGAGATTGACCTGTAGATCGTCGGCAAGTTGAACATCTTCGGCCAGTTTTACTGATGTTGTATTTTTTGAGCGTGCCATTATATAAATCCCCTGTTAATTAATTTCTGCTACCAGCGAGAACGCGCTGATTCATTTCCGTAATTCTAGCCTGGGTATTAGCCATTTCATTTGAGAACGATTGTGCTATTTGTAGTAATTGCATACCTGGTGCATATCTGCCGCTACTCAGTTTTTGCGCCAGCCCTTCTTCTATTAATGTATTTAGTGCACGATTAATATTTGCGGGAGATTCCCCCAGTAATTCCGCTAATTCACCATTACTCAGCCCAGACAAGGAATGACCGCGTAGAGCCTTAAGAACCCGTAATATGCGCGTACCAGAACTGGAAACGTTAATTTTGCGCATGTCACATTCTCCCTTTTCAATATGTGATAATCTGTTACATAGAGTGATAAAATAGTTAGGCAATATTTGGAGTTTTTAGGCCAAGTTTTACGGCTATCTCATGGGCTTTTCCGTAATTAGCTTTGGATTGACCATTAAGAACGCGGTATACAGCTTCGCGCGAATAACCGTTCTCGTTTGCCCATTGAGTAACTGTGATACCGTCTTGCTGAAAACGCTGTTTAATTTTCTCCGGTGTCATTGTTTTATCTCCAGTCGTGCAATGATAGTGTTTTGATATATGCTAAATTATGTGAACTTTAATTCTCTTTGTCAATGGTGGATTTGTGAACTTTGATTCTCTTTGTGCGACCCGTCTAAAAAAAGAAAGAAAACGCCTGTCTTTAAAACAAGATGAGGCGGCTCAAATGTGCGGTGTGTCACGTGAAATGTGGAGCAAATACGAACGTGGTGTAGCCGTTCCTGGTGGTGATGTATGGGTTGCATTTGCATTGGCGGGAGCGAATGTTCAGTTTATTCTTACAGGCATATCCTCCTCCAATGTTGTATTATCTCCAGATGAATCTGAGTTGGTTCAATACTATAGACAAGCACCATTAGCTCTTAAGGTTGCTGCAGTAGCGGCCTTACAGTCAGGACTTTCGAACGTTAGTTCAACAAAGCAGAAAATAACAGGTAATGGAAACCGAATTGCAGGCAGGGACTATAACGAGCATAAAAAGTAGTTGTGGTAAAAATGTAGTTGCAATGGAGGTCTCATTTGAAAATTAACGGGGATAACAATCGGGTCGCGGCTAATGATTATCATGAGTATAATTATAATGGCCCGGAGCCATGCCCATATTGTGAACAGCGATATTTGACACCAGGTCGACAATATTGCCGACATTGTGAAGCTGAGTTTGAAGATGCAGAACAACAACGTAGAAATCAGGAAATAGATCTACGATTTGCGTTGATATTGGTTGTTGCTGTTTTTTGTATAGGAGCCATATTTCTTTTACTTCTTACGTTTGGTCCAGAAGAATGGCAGGCAGGAGCTGCACTGGGAATGGGGGTATGTTATTTCATTATAGTATCTATATTACGGAAACATTAATTTTAGATTCATTATTTATCAATTTCACTTGGGAGATAACATCTATGTTGAAGTTACATGGTTCAGTTACGATAATTTTCGTATTTATGATATTTGGTTGTGGTGAAATGGATATACAAAAAATAGCAGATACATCTACTGTTTCCACATTGAAATTTATAGTTAAAACAGATAATCCATTAGTCCAAAAGTTATTGCCAACTATTAGGAAAATGTGCCCAGGATTGGATAAATATGCTGATCAATTTACTGACATCACAGTTTACGAAAACAGTTATCCTTCACGCACAACTATCAAATTCCATATTGATGAAAATGCCAAACTTCTCAATGATTATATGGCTAATGGAAATAATTGTTTTCTTGATATAGAGGATAACGAAACAGTTTTATCTATATCTAAATCAGCTTGCCAATCTGTTTGTTTAGATCAACAGAATGTACCTAGTGGAACGTTGAAATTGAAAATTTAGAAACAAATAGGATATTTATGTCTACTACAAACATAGAAAAGTTTAATGAAATTGTAGGTATTATATTTGGGAAGCTATATGAGTCATTTCCTTTAAAGATAGATCTTTTATCTATAGAGGTAATCGGTGAACCCCTTCAATATTCTGATGGAATATACTCTGACGAACTTTGTACTACAGTAGAAGATCATAGATTCTTTCTGGATACAGTGGATTGGCTTATGACAAATGGTTACTTGGCAGGGACTATGAGCTCAGCAGGTTGTCATAGAGCCGTATTAACTGCTGAGGGTTTAGAAGTTCTCAAAGCAATCCCTGATAGCTTAGAAACCCCATTAGGTGATCGCATTAAGGAAACATTGAAGACTGAAAGTAAAGAAGCGTTAAGGTCTTTAGTGAGCCAAACTCTCGGAATAGGCTTACAGTTTGTATCCCGTTCTATTGGCTTAGGTTAAAGGTAAAAAATGGCAAAGCAAATATATTGCCTTGCCATTCTCGGTTATTAGAAATTACAAATAATCAGCTCTTTACTCTGTTTAACTTTCCCCGTGACTTTCAAGTTGTAACCGATATTGACTGCTTGCATTTTCAATCCTTTGAATGCCTTACGCATTTCTGGAATATCGTTCACCGAAATTACCATTTCCCCTCGGATGGTATGTGCTAGTTCTGCTAACAGATCATAGTTATCAAGCTCAAACTCTATGCCATATCCCTCTGTACCCCAATACGGCGGATCACAGTAAAACAGCGTATGTGGCCTATCGTACCGTTGGACGCATTGTGCCCAGTTCATATTTTCAATGATCGTTCTTGCCAGTCGCAGGTGAGCCATTGATAGATCTTCTTCTATTCTGAGCAAATTAAATCGCGGTGGGCTGGTGGTGGAAGTACCGAAAGTATGTTCTGCTACCTTACCGCCAAATGCCTGCTTTTGGAGGTAGTAGAAACGCGCTGCTCTCTGAATATCGGTTAGCGTTTCTTCGGGGGTAATCTGCAACCATTTATAAATTTGGCGGCTGACCAATGCCCATTTAAATTGCCGGACAAACTCTTCTAAGTGATGTTTTATCACACGATAAAGATTCACCAACTCACCATTAATATCATTAATCACTTCACATTTGCTCGGTACTTTTAGGAAATACAGCGCAGCAGCACCACAGAACGGTTCGACGTAACAGGTATGTTCAGGAAATAACGGTAAAATATGTTTTGCTAATCGGCGTTTACCACCAATCCACGGAACGATGGGTAAAGATTGTTCTTTCATTATCCGTAAGCCTTTTCCATTAGCTGAAAATGAGTTAGGCTTTTCCGGTCATCAATAATCAATAACGGAAAGAGCCTCGGTTGACTCACAGTACATACCTGTGAGTTGATAGCCTACCCAGTGTTCGAGCGTTAGGCTGGTCGCTCTTATCCTGTCTTTTACTTTTCTGATGCGCTCTTAACGCCCTTTAAAATCCTTTTCCCGATAAATTGGCAAAACTGTTTCCATCAACAACTACGGAGACAGTTCAGTGAAAACTTTCAAATCGTTTGTATCACTTATCAAAAAATTACGCCTCGGTGGCTGGTTGTTAACAGCTGTTCTATTGCTGATCACTATCGGTTTAGTTTCCCCTCAACAAGTCCCTGTCGTGATCTACAAATTGTCGCTTATTGCTCTGGCTGTTGTTTTGGGGTACTGGCTAGACCGCAGTTTATTCCCGAAAGCAAGGCCCGGTCAGTATCTGAAATATGATGAAATACTCATGAAAGAAGGAAAATATCCCGTTCAGACTGGCTACCATGTGGTGTTTGCTGCCGTTCTGATACGCCGTGCACTGATTGTTGCCGCCACCTGTCTGAGCGTAGCTACAGGGTTGTGATTATGAATTGGCGGCAGATTATCAGAATTGTACTGTTGTGGTGTGGCGGAATGGTCAGCTCAGCATTGGCTGACGAACCACCACACCGTTCGCAGCAATACCGCAATGACTTGATACGTGCTTCTCGTGTGATCTGGGGATTGAATGCACCTGTAGCTGATTTTGCCGCTCAGTTGCATCAGGAGAGTGACTGGAAATCACGAGCTATTTCTCCTGTTGGTGCTCAGGGTATGGCCCAGTTTATGCCCATAACAACGGATTGGATTAGTCAACGTATTCCTGAATTATCCAATAAAGATCCCTTCAACCCAATCTGGTCTATACAGGCAATGGTTCACTATGACCATTGGCTATGGCAACGCATTAAAGCTGCCGATAAGTGCCAAAGAATGGCGATGGTGCTGTCTTCCTATAACGGAGGCTTAGGCTGGTTACTACGGGATAAGAAGAAAACCGAGGCAGTTGGTCTCAATCCGTGGATCTGGTTCGGTCATGTTGAATCTCAGAATGCTGGCCGTAGAGCGTCAGCATGGAAAGAAAATCGACATTATTCCAAGCATATATTACTGGAACTCGCACCTCGTTATTTGGCTTGGGGAGGTACCAACTGTGCCAATTAAATTGTGGGCTAAACCTGTTTTATTGATTTTGTCGCTAATCGGCATGTTCGCTTTAGCTCACTGGAGAGGTCATACCACGGGCTTTCAGAAAGCAACGGAGACAGGAAACACTGCATTAGCACAGCAGAAAGCCGAATTTCTTCAGCTGGAAAAGCAATGGACAGAGCGGGAACTGTCAGCACTCAATGCCTTGCAACAACGTTACCAAATGCAGGTCCACTCAGCGCATCAGGCAGCAGCCAATTATCTCAACGATATTGAACAACTCCGCACTCAGAACCAACAACTGAAGAGGAAAATTGACCATGTTACCCAGAGTTGGATGGATGAAAAACAACAGTTTCATCCTGTTAATTGTGTGTTTACTCGTGGCTTCGTGCAGCAATACAACGCCGCCCTCGGCCTGTCCAGTGCACAAACTCGCTCTGCCTCCGTTACCTCCGGCGCTGATGAAACGTCCCGTGGAAATGAAAGCTCTGATGCCCAACTACGGCCATCCGGTATCACGCAACGAGATATCCTCGCCAATATCATCGACAACGGGGAACAGTGTCTTGCATTGAAAGCTCAGGTTAATGGTTTGCTGGATTACATCGAAGGATTACAACAATGACATTACAGATTGAATTTTGGGCTGCCGTAGGTTTTCTGCTCTCTTTCCTCGGTTTCATTTTTGGCATCGCAAAGTGGTTATTCAGCAAGGCCGAAGAGCGGCAGGAGGAAAGACACGCCTCGTTAGAGCAAGCGCTTAAACATTCCGTAGACAATTGGTCTCAGCTCGAACGTGAGTTTATGCAGTTTAAGGCTGACTTGCCGCTGAATTACGTGCGCCGTGAAGATTATATTCGTGGTCAAACAGTAATTGAAGCCAAGCTGGATGCGCTTTACAGCAAATTAGAGATGGTGCAGCAGCACCGAATTGCCGGAGGTAAAAATGATTGATGTTGCTCGTGTTCGTCGTGAATCATTGCGCTGGAGTCTGTTGGTCGCACTGAATAAAACCCGCCCATATACCGCCAGTGAAACTCTGTTATTGGATATATCTCGCGCGATTTATCCTGACGTCACTGCATTGGAATTACGGAAGGAGTTGGATTATCTGGCAGACCGTAAATTAATTGACCTCAATAAACAGCCATCGGGTAGTTGGTTTGCTGACTTAACTCGTATTGGTGTTGATGTTGTTGAATATACGGTCGAATGCGGCCTTGGTATTGCTCGTCCTGAAAAGTACTGGAGTGAATAATGGCGCGTCGAAGCACAATCGATAAACTCCCAGAAGACGTTCGGCGCTGGTTGGAACGGGCGTTGACTGAATCAGGGTTTAGTGGATACCAGGAACTTGAAACCTTGCTGCGTGATCAAGGTTATGTAATCAGTAAGTCCGCTATTCACCGTTATGGACAAAAAATAGAAAAGCGATACGGTGCAATACGGGCGGCAACAGAAGCAGCACGGATGCTCACAGAAGGTGCCGTGGATGATCAAGATGCACGTTCTGAGGCGGTGATTGCTTTAATTCAGACTGAACTTTTTGAAAGTATTATTCAACTTCAGGAAGCTGAAGACGGAGAAGTTGCGCCAAAAGAGCGCGTTACACTGCTTTCAAAGGTGGCAAAAAATGTAGCTACACTCTCTCGCGCTAGTGTGAATCTGAAAAAATTCCAATCTGAAGTCCGGGCACGGACTGAAGCTGCCGCAAGTAATGCAGAGAAAATTGCACGCAAAGGTGGATTATCTGCCGAAGCAGTTGCTGCATTACGTCGGGAAATATTGGGAATTGCTACATGAGTCAGCTTGCACCTGTTCTACCAGATACTTCCTCAATAGCAGCACCTGTCGTCTTATTGCCATACCAGCAACGATGGGTGGCCGACTCATCTCCTTTTAAAGTCAATGAGAAGAGTCGTCGAACGGGAATTACTTGGGCTGAAGCGTCAGATAATGTACTCATCGCCGCATCTTCTGCCGCTGCGGGTGGTATGAATGTGTATTACATCGCCTATAACCAAGATATGACCATTGAATATATTCAAGCCTGTGCAATGTGGGCTCGTGCTTTCAACTATGCAGCCAGTGAAATTGAAGAAGGGTTCTGGGAAGAAGACGAAGATGATAAGCACATCAAAACTTTCACTATCAAATTTCCAGACTCTGGATTCCGTGTAGTGGCGCTTTCTAGCCGTCCGTCTAACTTGCGTGGCCGTCAGGGGATCATTGTCATTGATGAGGCTGCTTTCCATGAACAGCTCGATGAATTACTGAAAGCGGCACTAGCCATGCTTATCTGGGGCGGTAAAGTGCGAGTGATCTCCACCCATAACGGGGATAGCAACTTGTTTAATGAGTTGCTGAACGACATCCGGGCAGGACGTAGAGATGGCGTTATCCACCGTATTACCTTTAAGGAAGCTGTGGCTGAAGGACTATTCCACCGTGTCTGCTTACGTACCGGACGTGAATGGTCACAAGAGGCTGAACAACAGTGGATGATGTCGGTGTATAAGTTCTACGGAGCTGGGGCATCAGAAGAATTGGACTGTATTCCTGCTAATGGTGGCGGAGCCTGGTTGTCCCGCGCTCTGATTGAATCTCGGATGTCTCCCGATACGCCAGTGCTGCGACTAACTTGTCCGAAAGGATATGAGCTTAAATCCGATGAAATACGCCGCACAGATACCGAAGAGTGGCTAAAAGCCAACCTGAAGCCGTGGTTGGATGCATTGCCTTCTGATGCTCGTTCGTTTCTGGGACGCGATTTTGGCCGCAGTGGAGATTTATCTGTGGATTATCCATTGCTGCAACAAAAAAATCTGGTACGCAGAGTGCCGTTCGTGCTGGAGCTGCGCAACGTGCCATTTAAACAACAGGAGCAAATCACTTGGTATCTAATGGATGGACTTCCTAATCTGCTGGGTGCAGCCTTTGATGCCCGTGGTAATGGTGCTTATCTGGCCGAATATGCCATGCAAAAATATGGTGCCAACCGTGTGCAGCAAGTCATGCCCACCGAAGGTTGGTACCGTGACAATATGCCTCCGGTGAAGGCTGCGTTGGAAGACGGCAATCTGGAGGCGCTGCCAAAGGATGAAGACACTTTGAATGACCTAAGGGCAGTACAGGTTATTAACGGTGTTCCCCGCGTACCTGATCAGCGCTCAAAAGCAAAAGCGGACGGCGGCAAGCGCCACGGTGATGCAGCGATAGCCCTTGCCCTAGCCTACTTCGCCAGCCGTGAAATTAACAAAGGTCCGGTGAAAACAAGTTCCCGCCGACGCCGTCAGTCTGCACGTATGCTGGAGGGATACTAATGGCTCGTGGTATCTGGGTTTCACCAACAGAATTTATTAACTTTTCCGAATCAAAGCAGTCGCTTACTGAGCAAATTGCATCGCGTAACCGTTCCATTGACTTCTACAGTCTGGGGACATATCTACCTAACCCTGATGCTATTCTCAAAGCTCAAGGACGGGATATTCGTATCTATCGTGAATTACGTACTGATCCTTTGGTTGGTGGATGTATTCGCCGCCGCAAGGCCGGAGTGAAAGCACTAAAACGTGGTGTAGAACGCAGTAATGCCCCTGTGAGAGTCTTTAACTTTATCCGCGACATGCTCACGGATTTGGATATGTCACGCATCATTGGCGAAATGCATGAAGCGGTTCTGTATGGTTATCAGCCTTGTGAATTGATGTGGAGTCAGCATCAATCATGGTCAGTGACGGATATCGTTAGCAAGCCACCTGACTGGTTCCACTATGATCGTGATAACCAACTGCGTTTTCGTGCTCGTGATGCAGGCGTTGAGGGGGAACTGGTTCCTCTCTATAAATTTGTAATGCCACGTCAAGACGCCACTTATGACAACCCTTACGGATTCCCAGATTTATCAATGTGCTTCTGGCCCGTCACCTTTAAGAAAGGCGGCATGAAGTTTTGGGTACGCTTTGCTGAGAAATATGGTTCACCGTGGGTAATTGGAAAGCATCCACGAGGTACTCCACAAAGTGAAATTGATCTGTTATTAGATTCGATGGAAGCGATGATTGATGATGCAGTTGCCGCCATTCCTGATGATTCCTCCGTTGAGATTAAAGAGGCAGCAGGTAAATCAGACAGCAGTGATATCTACCAGAACTTAATTACCGTCGCTCGCAGTGAGATTTCCATTGCGTTACTGGGACAAAACCAAACGACCGAAGCAAACAGCAATAAAGCCTCTGCACAAGCGGGATTGGAGGTAACGGATGATATTCGTGATGCTGATGTTGACGTTATCACCAGCGCCATTAATCAGGCTATACGCTGGGTCGTAGAACTGAACTTCGGTAACGTTGAATGTCCGGTCTATCGTCTTTGGGAACAGCAATCGGTTGATGAAACACAGGCTAATCGTGACGTTAAGTTGAGTCAGGCTGGTGTCAGATTTACTCCGCAATACTGGAAACGCGAATATCAATTGCAGGATGGGGATATTGATGAAACAACCTTGTCAACCACGCCTATGCCACCACTCCCACTGGCGTTCTCTGAAGCTGTTAACGCAGATTTAGCAGCACAGGACACCTTAGATGAAGCGCTGGATATTTTGATGAATGAAGGATCATTGAATGAATCGTTGGAATCTCTGCTGGTTCCTTTGTTTCATCGTGTTCAAAACGGTGCTAATCCCAGCGATCTTATAGGAGAGTTAGCCGAGCTTTATCCACAAATGGACGCAGAGGGTTTGCAAGAGCGGCTAGCACGGGTTTTGTTTGTGTCTAACATCTGGGGGCGCTTGCATGAGCATAACCACGCCTGAACTGGCGTATTGCATGACATTACCTCCCAAGCGAGCCATTGGTTATCTGCAATCTAAGGGCTACAAGATAACGTGGGATTGGGAAGAACTTTGGCAAGAGACTCATGCCCGTACATTCACGGTGGCGAAAGTCACGCGTTTGGATATTCTGGAAGATATTCGCCAGGCGCTACAACAGGCACTAGATGAAGGCAAGACTGATCGTTGGTTTCGTCAGGAGCTGGAGCCAACATTAAGACGTAAGGGGTGGTGGGGTACGAAAGAAACCGATGACCCCATTACAGGGGAGCGTGTCACTGTTCAGCAAGGTAGCCCGTGGCGCCTTGATACTATTTTTCGTACCAACATGTCGGTGCTGTACAGTGCGGGCCGTTGGGCCGAACAAATGGAAAATATTGATGACAGACCGTACTGGATGTATACAGGGATCAACGATAACCATACACGCAAGAGCCATCTCGCATTACATGGTTTGGTATTTCGCTCTGACGACCCATTTTGGCAAGCCTTCTACCCTCCTAATGGCTGGCGTTGCCGTTGCAGTGTAATTGCCCTCAGTCATGATGATGTTCGTGCCAGAGGGATAAAAGTTATGCATTCAGGTAAAGCAATGGGCTGGGAGTTGAAATTGGTTTCACAAAAAACAGGTGAGATGCAGCCCGTTGTTACATTCAACACCGGCATAACAAAAGTGGCGACTGATGTAGGTTGGTCATATTCGCCGGGGGCAGCATATCGTCCCGATTTGGCCAGATATCAGGGGGAGCTATCTGGACTGGCCCGCCGCGAACTGGGAAGACAGAATGAGTAATATCACTATCACCATTAATGATGGAGACCTAAGACGTGGACTGCGGGCATTAGAATTGGCTACTAATGATCTGACACTTGCCATGCGTAAAATTGCTGGAACATTGTCAGCAGAAACCTCTTTTAACTTTGAAGCTGAAGGACGCCCAGCATGGATACCCTCTGTGGCTGCAAAGGAACGTGGTGGTCAGACACTGCAAAAAACTGCTCGTTTGATGCGTTCAGTCAGTACCCGATATGATTCCCACACGGCAGTTGTCGGTACAAACTTGGTCTACGGGCGTATTCATCAATTGGGAGGTAAAGCTGGCCGCAATCAATCTTTATTGCTACCAGCCCGGCCTTATCTGCCCGTAACAGAACAAGGAGAATTATCACCAGAAGCAACAAGAGCCGTATTAAGTACCATTCAACGACATCTTGAATCAGCGTCGCATCGTTAAACTTTGCCTCCCTATGCAGGTGATTTACCATTGTCATCCGCAAAAAACTTTATAAAGCGTTTACAGACTCAAATTTTCGGTATCTAATTGCATGCAGTTCTCCACTTTCCTATTTCCTTCCCCAATCCTTTTCTAAAGCAGATTAAAAGTAGTTTTTTCTGATTGTAGTGAAACTGTCTCTATCAACGTAATAGAGGTAGTGAAATGAAGTCACTTCACATTTTCAAATCCGGTACACATACCGATATGAATGGCAAACAATTGCCGTTCAGCCCCGCAGATTTGCAAGCTTGCGCAAAGGCTTATGACTCATCGTTGCATGAAGCACCGATTGTGATTGGGCATCCAAAAGACAATTTACCCGCCTATGGTTGGGTTAAATCGCTGACGTCTTCTGGTAATGATTTGATTGCAGAACCTCAACAGGTTGATGTTCAGTTCGCTGAACTGGTCGATGCAGGCCGCTATAAAAAAATTTCTGCTTCTTTCTATTTACCTGATTCCCCAAACAACCCTAAACCCGGCGTGCTCTATTTGCGTCATGTCGGCTTTTTGGGTGCGCAGCCACCCGCCATTAAAGGACTGAGACAAGTTGAATTCAGCGAGCAAGAGCATGGTGTCGTGGAGTTCTCTGATTGGAGTGACATCACCAACGCTTCACTTTGGGGGCGTCTGCGAGAATTTTTGATCAGTAAATTCGGTGTGGACGAAGCAGACAAAGCGCTTCCTTCTTGGCAGGTAGATTCATTACGTGAAGAGGCTTATAGCACGACTCAGCCTGATCCTGCCTTTCATGAACCCAATAACACACATCAACATGGGGAAAACAACGTGATAAATGAAGAAAAAAAGGCGCTCGAAGATGAAAACACCCGCCTGAAAGAACAACTTGCAGCACGTGATGCCGCAGAAGTCCAACGTAGACAGAATGAACGACATACTGAAAATGTTGCGTTTGCTGAAAAGTTGGTAAAAGACGGCAGGCTGACACCTGCTGCCCAACCTATCGTAGTTGCGTTACTGGACACAGTGACTCAGGGTGATTCGCCTGTCGAGTTTGCTGAAGGTGATGTGAAAAAGCCACTGGCTACCGCGTTTAAAGATCTGCTGAGTTCTGCCCAGCCGGTTATTGACTTTGGCGAACATGCAACGAAAGACCGTGTTGACCAGAATACATCATCAGATACTGCTGAGTTTGCCGATGCAGATCCTGAACGTCTGGCGTTGCATCAAAAAGCCGTCACTCTGGCGAAGAAGGAAGGTATCAGTTACGACGCAGCCGTTGCCCGTTGCCTGTAACACTGCGACCGTAACTATTGAGGAGAGATAAATGTCTGATTATTTGAAAGGCAAACGTATTGTTGACCCTGTACTAACCAGTGTTGCGCGTGGTTATAAAAATGCGACATTCATTGGCGAACATATTTTCCCTGTCGTCGAAATGGAGAAAGAAGGTGCTAGTGTGCCGACATTTGGCAAAAGTGCCTTTGTAGAATATGACACTGCGCGTGCTGTTGGTGCCAACAGTAACGTTTTGATCCGTGAGAAAAGCTCTTCGTTAGATATCGTGCTCAACGAACATGATCTAGCTGCACCTGTTGATTATCGCGAGAAATCAGAATCTTTATTTAATGAAGAAGCAAAGGCAATCCGCCGTTCCACAAATGGCGTGAATCTCAAGCGCGAACTGTATGCTGCACGATTGGCACAAGACCCTAAAGTTTATCTCAGTAAATCGGTGATAAGCCTGAAAAACGATACTCGATGGGTAGGCGGCAAAGGTAACCCAATCAAAGTCATTGAGGCTGGAATTGACGCCGTTCGTACTGCCATCGGTGTATGTCCTAATCTTATGGTTATGGGTGCTAGCGTGATGTCATTGTTGAAGTTCCACCCTGAAATTCAGGCGGCTATTGGAGCCAACGAACGTAAGCGTATCACAATAGAAATACTCAAAGATCTTTTCCAAATCCAGAACGTTGTCGTTGGTGAACCTGTTTCTACCCCAAGCATTAAAGAAAATCCTGTTGATATCTGGGCTGATAATTTGATGTTGCATTACGTATCACCTCCGCAGGCAGGAGCAGAAAGCGCTGATGAACATGAACCCTCCTTTGGCTATACATTTCGGCGCAAAGGGATGCCTGTTGCTGATAAATATGAAGGTGTTGGCGGCAAGGTGAATTACTGCCGTTATACCGATATTTATAAAGTTGCGGTTGTTGGCGGTGATGCTGGCTATCTGATTACCAATATTGTGAAGTAAGGGAGACACCATCATGGCAGTAACACAACAATCCGTATTGACGACAACAATTATCGCCAGTGCGGACATCATCCAGCATCGTTTAGTTGGTACTGATAATGCACCGTGTCAGGCTGGAGCCGTTGCACTTGGTATAGCTGAAGTGGATGCAAAGGCTGGTGATGTCGTTCCAGTTCATGTCTTGGGCATCATTGCTGTTGAAGCTGGTGGGCCAATAACCCGTGGGCAAGTCGTACAGTCGGATAAGGATGCCTGTGCAGTACCACTGAGTTCGGCTGAAAATGCTGCCAGAACATCTGTCGGGTTTGCGCTGGATGATGCCACAGCGGCAGGTAATATCATTCGCATCTTACGTGGCATATGACATGTATTGCTCATTGAAAGACTTGCAAGAGCAGATACCAACGCAATCATTGATATGGCTGTGTGACTGCTCCCCGCCGTAAAAAACGGCGAGGCTTCCCACTTCTCAGGCCGCAACCGTCTTTATGACGGATTTACACTGGCCTCCGTGGGCAGAAACGACGAGTCCCGCCGCCTGTAATTCCTGTATGCCCTTACGCTGGATGTTAAGCGCCGCATTGATATCGCGGTCATGTTCGACTCGACAGAAAGGGCATTGCCAGATCCGCTTATGCAGCGGCATTTCCGGCTCTTTGTGACCGCAGCAATGGCAGGTTTTCGAACTGGCGAACCACTGATCCAGTTTGACCAGATGGACGCCCGCCGCTGCGGCTTTGTATTCCAGTTTCTTGATGAAGCCATGCCAGCCCGCATCCCCGATAGCGCGGGCAATGCGGTGATTCTTCATCATGTTGGCCGATTTCAGCGTCTCAACAATGACCGCTTGGTTTTCGTCAACCATTGTTCGAGAGAGTTTGTGTTGAAAATCGGCGCGGGCATGGGCTACCCGCTCATGGACGGCCGCCAGACGTAAGCGGGCCTTGCCGCGGTTAGCGCTGCCCTGTTGTTTGCGGGACAGTGATTTCTGCTTTCGGCGCAGGTTACGGGCGGCGTTGATAAGGTGACGAGGGTTATTGACTTTCTCTCCGGTCGACGGGATAAGATAGTGGGACAACCCCATATCGCACCCGGTCACGCGGGTGATAACGTCCGGCTTTTCCGGCGCATTTTTACCATCGTCACACAGGATAGCGGCGAAATATTTTCCCGTGGCGGTGCGAGAGAGCGTAATGCTCTTCATTTCCCCTTTAATTTCTCGGTGTATACGTGCCTTTATCGGTGACAATTTCGGGATCTTGACAGCACCCTCCAGCACCTTCACCCCAACACAGTGGTAGCTGGATTGCTTGCCCTGTTTGCGTTTGAACGTGGGAAATTGGGCGCGCAACTTCGGATTGAAGAAGTTATCAAATGCAGTATGCAGATTGATCACTGCCTGCTGTAACGCAATGGAATCATACGCCTTGAGCCAGGCATACTTGCGGGATTTCTTCGCGACCGCCAGTAACGGTTTGAGGTCTTTGCGCGGATGTAAACTCACGCCGTGATGTTTGTAAGTATGCTTTTTGATGTGCAGCGCCTTGTTGTACGCAAAACGGACCGCGCCGAACTGGCCGTTAAGATACTCGGTCTGTTCGGGGGTGGGATAGATGCGGACTTTGGTCGCTCTTAACATATTTAGCGCTCATTAATTAAAGTGCATTCATTTTAGCCTGTTTTACCGGTAGATATCCATCAGTCAGGATACGTCGCAGTAGCCAGACCTAAAGGAGGGAACTGAACAATGAAATACCTCTATACAGGCCCAGCAGGCGGCGTCACTTTAGCTGATGGCACCGAAGTCTTGCTCTGGTCAGGAAAAACTGTTGATTTACTGGAGCAGCATGATTATGCGAAGACATTGATCGCGCTGCGATATCTTCATCCACTGTCAGAACAGCAAAAAAATATCCTGAAGAAAAAAGAAAAGTCTGAAGAGGTCACTGATGGCCGCTAATTATTTGCATGGCGTCGAAACTATCGAAGTCGAAAAAGGCTTGCGTCCTGTCAAGACAGTGAAATCCGCCGTGGTCGGCAATTGGTACTGCACCGATAGGGCCAGTAAATGCAGTGACACTTTGTCTGTCAGAAAAAGATGCAGCTCAATTTGGTACTCAAATGAATGGTTTTACCATCCCACAAGCACTGGATGCTATTTATGATCATGGTGCGGGAACTGTGCTGGTCATTAACGTTCTTGATCCTGAGGTGCATAAAGCTAATGTTGCCAGTGAAAGCATTACTTTTGATAAAACCACAGGAACGGCGAAACCGCCGCGTGGCAAACTGTGACACACATGCGTAACTTCGAGAACGTGCGCAGAACGGGAGACGTGATTAATGAATCCCTGCGTTACTTCAGTCAGCAATATATCGATATGCCGATCACAGCAGCGCTGATAGATGCCCTGACAGAATCTGTGAATGCCTATGGTCGTAAATTGATTGCCGATGGTGCTTTGTTAGGATTCAAATGCTGGTTTGATCCGACCCATAACGAAGAAACAGAGCTGGCATCAGGTCATCTGTTATTCAGTTATAAATATACACCACCGCCACCACTGGAACGACTGACATTTGAAACTGAGATTACCTCTGAATATTTGCTGAATTTAAAGGGAAATAATTAATGGCCGGAAAAATAGAGATTAACCGCATCACCAACGCCAATATTTATATTGACGGCAATAACCTGTTGGGACGTGCTGAAGAAGTGAAACTGCCAGACGTTTCCATGACCATGCAGGAGCATAAGGCGCTGGGGATGGTCGGCAAAGTAGAGCTACCGGCAGGCTTCGATAAACTGGAAGGCGAGATCAAGTGGAACAGTTTCTACCGTGACGCCATGTTATCTGCTGCCAATCCCTATAAGTCTCTGGCATTGCAGTGCCGTTCCAGCGTCCAGAAATTCAGTTCACAGGGGCGCATTGATGAAGTGCCATTGGTGACATATCTGACCATTTTATTTAAGAAGAATCCGCTGGGCACATTTAAGCAACATGAAAATGCTGATTTTTCCAGTAGCTTTACCAGTACCTATATTAAGCAGGTACTGGATGGTGAGGAGCTATTAGAACTGGATTATCTGGCCAATATCTTCCGTGTTGGCGGCATTGATCAACTGACCGATTATCGCATCAATATTGGAGGTTAAACTAAATAATGACTGCACTCGCTCCAAAGCCAGAAAGCTTGCCGACTTGATTGATAAGTGGACTCCTCCGGAAGGTTGGTTTTCCGATATCGGTGCAGCGAAAGGGAAAGAATATCTGATAGACTTTTTCCGTAACTGTAGAGGCTTTCGCACTCACTAATGACAGGGGCATCAGCCCCTTTCTTCTTTAATCCCCTTTAATATTTCCGTTTCCATACATGGATGATACTGAATGAAACTTACAGAGGAGTATCATCATGTCAACCACGACTTACCATCTTCAATTTCCCTATACCACGGCTGCTGGCGTTCGCATTGAAGAGCTTCAGTTATCACGTTTGAAAGTTAAAGATATCAAGGCTGCCCGGCGAGCCAGCGAAAATCCTACTGACTGGGATGATATTTTGATAGCACATTCGACAGGATTGTTACCAGAAGATATCGAACAGATGGATGTCGCTGATTATCTGGCATTACAGAAACGATTTCAGCAAGTTATCGGATTGGATCAG
The DNA here is from genome assembly GCF_003287735.1 of Photorhabdus bodei. Classification (GTDB taxonomy): domain Bacteria; phylum Pseudomonadota; class Gammaproteobacteria; order Enterobacterales; family Enterobacteriaceae; genus Photorhabdus; species Photorhabdus kayaii. Next base: position 20,076 of record NZ_NSCM01000057.1, read on the forward strand.
GGAAATAAAAACAGTGTGGCAAGCATCGGCGATGTTGGCACGATGGTTCCGGTTCCAGCCGAGCGAGATTGATAATCTGGCGCTGGATGAATTTGAATGTTGGTTGAATGAGGCCAACACTCAAATCAAACGCGAGAATGAAGACGGTTAATTAATACAGACAAATATTGCCATTAATAGTGTCTGGAATACTGGAAGTGAATTTTTCATTTTATTTCCCATTTAATGAGAGCTTAATTCGTGTCAACAGAATTTTCCATTGGTGTCATTATTGGTGGAGCCATTAGTAGTGCGTTCAGTTCTGCCATGTCTGGTACACGCCGTACTCTAGGAACACTGGGAGAAACGACTCGCCAACTGGAGAACCGACAGCAGGCACTGAACCGTGTTGTTGAACGTTACGGTCAACTTGGTTCCCGTAGTGCCCAGCGTTTGAATGCGGATCTACAACGCATCAGTCGAACACTGGAACAGTTGAACCGCCAGCAACAGCGCTTACAGTCTGCGGCTAGTATGAGTGATGCAGCCAAAGCGAATCGTATGGCGCTATATGCACAGGGAGCCGAAACCTATGCATTAACTCGCACGATATCCTCTCCCGTTGTTCAGTCCGTAACAAAGTATGCCTCTTTTGAATCAGGATTAAGGGATATAGCTGTCACGGGCAATTTGTCTCCGAAAGAAGAGCAAAAAATCGGAATCATCTTGCGCCAGAACGCCAAGCAAACAAACCAATTACAAGAAACTCTGCTGGAAGGTATTGGTACATTGGTTGCCGCCGGAAAATCTCCCATGAAATCGACCGATATGAGTAGATTATTGGGCCACATCGCCACGGCATCCAAAGCTAATATTAATGACTTAGCCAAAATGGCTCTGTCCTTTGAGTCCCTGAAAATTGAAGGCGATCAAGCGCTCAAGGAAGCCTTTAACCGAGCCGTTTTCGGTGCTAAATCGGGTCGTTTTGAATTAAAAGATCTCGCCCAATACTTTCCAGAAATGGCGCAGCAATTTGCTGGTAAGGGAATATATGGTCAGGAGGCAGTTTCACAGATTATAGCCAGCTTGGAAGTTGGCCGTGAAGGCGCAGGAACGGAAGGTGAAGCAGCTACCAATATGAGGAACTGGCTAGCTTCAATGGGACGTGGTGATATTGCCAAAAGATACGCTGAAGCTGACGTCGATTATCAAACCTCAATGAGCAGATATGTTTCTTCGGGGTACTCACAATATGAAGCCTCAATCATGATCGCAGACCGCTTTATCAAGAGTAAAGGCGCTGATCTCATGAAAGAGTGGAAAAAAGCGGGAGCCAGAGGTGATGAAGATGCACAGCGTATGCTCATGGAATCCTTCGGGCTATCCTCTATTTTCACCGACGTACAGACAGTCAACCATCTCTTGGCCATGCGGCAACGTTGGGGAGATTATCAGCGTATCAAAACAGGCATGGGGACTGATTCGGCACAAAAATCTGTTGATACCGATTTTGATAAACAGAACGATACCTTAGAAGCACAGTGGCGGCGTACTCAAATTGAGTTTAATGATTCGGCTATTAGCATTGGTCAGTCGCTGCGTCCAGCATTAATACAGTTAGCCGAAACTTTTATTCCATTGATGGATAAGACCGGAAAATGGCTGGCTGCTAATCCTGAACTCATCAGTAATGTTGTCACGCTGGTCGGCGGGTTCCTGGCATTCAAAGCAGCTTCAATCGGTGTCAGATTAGGTCTTAATCTTTTGCTTTCCCCTATAACTGATATCTGGAAAGGCGCAATGTTAATACGCACACGGTGGTTACTGCTTCGAATGGCTATCGGTAGTGGTGGCAGATTCGGTGTCATTGCAAACATCTTGCGGAAAATAGCCGGAGCAGCTCTCTGGTTGGGCAGAATCCTTGGTAGTGCTCTCTATAAGGGCTTGATGGTAGCTGGCAGAGCTATTTTATGGATTGGACGCGCACTATTAATGAATCCTATCGGATTGATCATCACTGGTATTGCAGTGGCCGCTTATCTTATCTATCGCTATTGGAAGCCCATCAGTAATTTCTTTAAACGGCTTTGGGTCTTAGTAAAATTCGCTTTCCAAATGGGATGGCAGGGAATCAAAAATATTTGGTCTAACGTCAAAGGTTGGTTTACAGCTCAATGGAATGACATTACCCTTCATTCCGCACCTAATTCAGGAATAAACCGCTTTATATTGTACGCCTAATAAACTCAAAAGCTCATGGTGGTAAGATTGCATTCCTGTCACCATTTTATGTTCTTGAAATTCAAAGGTGCT
>NZ_NSCM01000058.1 GCF_003287735.1 Photorhabdus bodei
CCGATTTTTCATAATTGAATTCTTTAATTAATAAATCGCTCAATCGCTCCTTTTTCAATCGAAAAATTTAACCTGTCATGGGTTGTCACTCCCAATAACAGGCAATAAATCTCTGCGGGTTTATTTTTAATGCTGGCCTTTTGCGACATCCTCTTTACGGCGGGGAGCAGTCACGACTTTCCTCTTTTGAGTGGTGGTGGGAATATGATCCGGCTCGTAAAACTCATATGAATTAACCTAATGCTACTGGGATAACACCTGTCGGCCAAGTTGGGTGCAGTAGATTCGAACCGCATTTGCACGGTGCAACCCAACTGCCGGTAAGGCGCTATTTCGACGTCGATATAAAAAACTTCGCCCCGGAGATAAATCACGGCTTGCCGGTGATTGTTAACATGCTCACACTTTCTATTGCGTGCGAAACCCTTGGTCTGTAAGGGATAACGAGCGGAGAATATCATAGTGAAAGCATATCAACAGACAGTATCGGAATGGTTGCGCCTTGTGGGTGAACGTCAAGGTGTGGCTTTGAGCATTGGCAGCGATGGTCACTGTACCGTGCCTTTCGGCCAAGGTGGAGAGTGCGTCGTTGAAGTACCGGACAACGACGACGTTCAGGCATTTTATCTCTATATTCCTTTGTTGCGATTACCGGTAGATGAACCGGGCCAGTTGATGCTGACGCGGGCTGCCCTTGAGTTGAATATGTTCGGTCTTACCACGGGCGGCAGTCAGATCAGTCTGGACAGTCGTACCAATTATCTGGTGTTGAGCTTCTCCGCGTTGATCGAGATGTTCGACGAAACGACATTTATGCAGACTCTGGGAGAGTTTCTCGATCTTGGGATCAGCTTGCAGTCTCAGTTTCAGGTGATCAACACCCAGCAGAATGGCGCATCATCTGTGCTGCATCCATTACCCGGCTCAGCCATCGTATGCTGAATTTCGGTCATCTGAATAACCAAGGAGAATAATAAGATGTCTATTCAAGGTATTGGGCACTCTCCCAGCGCCACGGCACTGGCGCCCCTTTCGAACGGAGAAGTACAGACACCATCTCGTAAGAATAATGTTCATCATCATCTTGCCTCCCATTACACCAGTACCGGTCTTGGTACTCAGGTGTCGCCGGGCAAGGTGCTGACTACCACACTGAAATATCTGACATTGAGTGCCCCGGCTCGCAAGATTGGCACTGCCATACAGGGAGGACATGACTCCCATGCACAGAGTGCCAAAGGTAAGGCGCGTTACTGGACTGGGGCCATTATCAAGGGATTGGCTAATATCACGGGCGGTGCCAGTAGTGTAACGAGTGGTGCGATTTCAGTCGGTGTTACAGGCGTTAAAAACCTGGCGGAATCCACAGGGCGTTTGCTGGCATCTTCTGCCTTGGGGCTGGCTGGAGCGGGCGCGAAGGGAGTTTCGCATCTACCGCTTGGCACATCCGAGCGTTTGCAGGCTGGAACGCGTGCCGAGCAATTGCTGAATTCTGCCAAGGTGATCGCCAAACCCGCGTTTGTGGCTAAAGCAGAACAAGAGCCGTTGAATGCTGTGGGAGCTAAAGCAGTGATGGATGCGGCCCAATTGGCGAGAATCAGTTGCTCCAGTAGCTATCGGGATATGCCCGCGGGTTACAGTCATGCCGCTTTAGCTGATATTCCGTCCTCAATACTGGCTCGCCGGGAGGATGGCACTGGCGGAACCGGCAGTGAGTTAACCCTGCATGTTCGCCCTAGCAAGGGGCAGAATGATCCTTTAATCCTTGAGGGAGATAGCTGGTCTGCGCTCAAGGTCGCTGTCTACAAGCGTGACGACACTATGGTGCTCTCCTTCGTGGGCACCCAGCCAACTAAGCGTCCTGGTACAGTGAAGAGTGACGTCGGCGCTGCTTTGGGGATCAAGGACAGCGCGTTTCAGGATGCTGACCGCTTGGTCAAGGCTTTTACTAAACAATATGGCGGCAAGGTTGAGGTTCTAGGTCACTCCTTGGGAGGTGGGCTGGCGCAATATGCGGGCATCAAACATGGGATCAAGGTCACCGCATTCAACAGCATGGGATTGCATGTAGGATTACGGGATCGGCTGGCCGACAAGTTGGATAGTGCCAACGTCACCCACATCAATACCAGTCGCGATCCGCTGAGTCAGAAGGCTGAACATGGTATTTGGGGCCTGGATGCCTCTTCTCAGGTAGGCAAGCGTTATGTGATTGAACATTCAGGTGGTCACCGTATGGAGTCGGTGACCGCAGGTTTGGAAGCCTTACTGGCTTAACGATTCGATATGTTAGGACAGCGCCTCCCGTGGGAGGCGCTGTTGCTGCCAATAGACAACTGTATTTAACGCAATTGCCCCTTATTGCAGCGCGTTGAGGATTTGCCAGGCTGCTTTGATACGCGCCTCGTTGGGGTAGTTTTTGTTGGCCAGTAGCACAATACCCATTTGCTCTTGCGGCACAAACGCGACATACGCGCCGAAGCCATTGGTGGAACCGGTTTTATTGATAAAAAGCGCATCCGTTGGCGGCTCTGGTAGCGCTAGTTCCGTGGTTTTGTTGGCCTGATAAGCGATCTGCGCCGAGTTGCCGCTCAGTACCTGCTCAAGGGTAACAGGCCAGTGATAAAGTTCCCAGCCCAGCCCTTGCGTCATCTCCCCCACCCGGTAATAACCGGTATGAGTTGCCCGAATGGCCTGTGCCAGCTTGCTGTCACCTACGCGGGAAGGATCGATATTTGCATCTACGAAGCCAATTAGCTCCTGTGCACTGGTTTTCAGACCATAGGCTTCCTCATCCAGTACGCCGGGGTTGATGCGAATCGGTTTATTCTCTTTTGAATAACCCAATGCATAATTTTTCATCTCCTGTGCGGGTACGTTAAACCAGGTATGGTGCAAACCAAGCGGTGAAAGGATCTGGTTTTCCATCAGTTTTGAGTAAGGTTTTTCAAGGCGTTGGGCAACGATATAACCTGCAAGGCCAATACTGGGATTAGAGTACTGGCGGTAGGTTCCGGGCGTGTACTTTGGCTGCCAGTGCTGAAACCAGTCCACCATTTTGCTATTACTGTCGATCTCATCAGGGAACTGTAATGGCAGGCCACCCGCGGTATAGGTGGCAATATTCAGCAAGTTTATGTTGTCAAAGGCGCTACCTGCAAGCGGTTGAAAATGCTGACTGGCCTTATCGGAGAAGGAAATGGCTCCCGTCACCTGTGCCCAAGAAATCAGGCTGCCGGTAAAGGTTTTGCTGACCGAGCCTAATTCAAAGATTGTCTCTTTGGTGACCGGCGTGTTGTTCTCTTTTGATGCGTCACCGTATTGATAGAAAAAATGTTGACCGCGGAAAGTCACTGCAATCGCCATTCCTGGAATGTCATATTCCTGCATCAGGGAGTGTATGGTCTTATCAACAGTATTTGTCAGACGGGTCTGATCGAGAGTATTCGAGGCTTGAGCGCCGAGAGAAGCGGTAAGCAGCAATCCGCCAGTCAGCACCGAAAATCGTTTTGTCATGTGGTGTGTCCTTAATTACAGTGAGAACTTTCAGGCTTGGATTTTATCAGGGTTTGTACACCCAATCACAAAATTTGTGATCTCTATCACCTGACAAAATAAAACTTTGCGGTTGCGGATTGAAAACCAAGCGCTTTCGTTTCTTGATATCAATTGTTACCCAAAAGGTGGATGAAAACTGATTTTTGGGTAAATAGCCAGAAATCAGAAAATTTAATATTTTCTTTCGCTTTGTTTCTAATCGAAACCTTTTATGCCGATTTTTGTCTATATAATAGACTGTAATAGCGATCACAATTTCGTTTGGTTGCTTTTGCTGTAATTAAATCGAAAGAGAGGGAAAGCAATTCATCACAGGCGGCATAAATTTATCGCTGAAAATCTGAGGGGTATAACGGAATGGCTGTGGATACCGTAAAAAGACGTGAACAGATTATCGACTTGCTGTGCCATGAGGGCAGCGTGCGTGTTGAACATTTGAGCACCCGTTTTGGGGTTTCCTGCGTCACTATCCGTAATGACCTGCGTTATCTGGAGCAAAAAGGCTGCGCGCTGCGTTCTTATGGCGGTGCCATGTTAAATCAGCAATTCGCCTTTGATCGCCCTTTGCAAGATAAAGGCCGGATCAATCGTGATGTGAAATCGCGTATTGCGGCTAGGGCGGCACAGTTTGTTCAGGATGGTGATGCCTTGATCCTTGACTCCGGTTCGACCACCACGCAAATCGTACCATTTCTTAAAGAGCGACGTGATCTGGTCGTCATGACTAACGCGTTGAATATCGCCTATGAATTGGCGGGGTTTGACCGGATGGAGGTGATGGTGCTTGGCGGGAGTGTGCGTCAGAACTCCTACTCGCTCTATGGCCCGGCGGCGGAACAGCAATTGCGTCAATATCGCTTTGACACCCTATTTCTTGGCGTCGATGGTTTTGATCTGGAAGCAGGGATAACCACGCCACACCCCGGTGAAGCCCACCTTAATCGCGTAATGTGTGAGGTAGCGCATGAAATTATCGCGGTGGCGGATGCCAGTAAATTTGGGCGCAGAAGTTTTTGTATGATCCGTCAGGCCGGACAGATTCATCGGCTGATTACTGACAGTCGGATCCCCGATAACTACAGGCGGGCATTAATTGAACTCGGCGTGGATGTGATTATTGCCGACGAATAGTTCTTACCGAGATTCTTGCCCGCATGGGAGACACCATGCAGTCACTATTACAACTTATCCGTCGTCACAAATCAGGTGAAGCAGTGGGGATCTATTCGGTCTGTTCCGCTCATCCCTGGGTATTGGAAAGTGCTTTGCGCGTCGCTAAAGAGCGTAAGACCTCGGTGTTGATTGAAGCAACTTCTAATCAGGTCAATCAGTTTGGTGGTTATACCGGGATGCAACCGGCTCAATTCCGGGATGCAGTTTGGCAACAGGCCGATCGTATTGGTTTACCGCGTGATCGTGTCTGGTTAGGGGGCGATCATCTTGGACCCAATGCCTGGCAGGATCTTCCCGCTGAACAGGCAATGAAACTGGCTGAAACGTTGATACACGATTATGTGGCGGCGGGGTTTCGTAAGATACATCTCGATTGTTCAATGTCCTGTTTGGATGATCCAACGCCGCTTGGCGATAAAGAGGTTGCGGTACGTGCGGCTCGTTTGTGTCAGGTGGCGGAACGTTGTTGGCAACAGGTGGGGGGAGAACCGCCTGTTTATGTGATAGGTACCGAAGTGCCGGTACCGGGCGGAGCGAAAGAAGCATTGGCAGGAATGCAAGTCACGACGCCTCAGGCAGCGGCGACAACGTTGAGTGTACATCAACAAGCGTGGAGATTGGCTGGACTGGAACCGGTATGGCCGCGGGTGATTGCGCTGGTGGTGCAACCGGGTGTGGAGTTCGATCACCATTATATTGAACATTATCAACCTAAACGTGCAGCGGCACTGAGTCAATATATCGAATCTCAACCCTATTTAGTCTATGAAGCTCATTCTACTGATTATCAAACGGCGCAAGCTTACCGTGAATTGGTACGCGATCACTTTGCCATTTTGAAAGTCGGCCCAGCTTTGACTTTTGCTTTACGTGAGGCGCTTTTCGCACTCGATAAAATCGATGGTGAATGGAATGGGGAACAGGACGCGGCTCATCTGTGTGCCGCGTTAGAACAGGTCATGCTTGAGCAGCCGGAGCACTGGAATCGCTATTACCACGGTACACCGCATCAACAGTTTATTGATCGTCAATACAGTTTGAGTGATCGCATTCGTTACTACTGGCCGCATCCACAGGTACAACAGGCAGTGAATACCTTGATGGATAACCTGCGTGGTCGCCCGGTTTCCCTTTCACTGCTGAGTCAGTACCTGCCGGAGCAGGCGCAGGCCGTTAATGCCGGAAGGTTGGATAATGACCCACACGCTTGGGTGTTGGATAAAATTCGTTCTGTACTCTTGAACTATGCGCAGGCTTGTGAGCTCGGGGTACAAGGAGTTTTAGCATGAATGAGCTGTTTTCCTATGCCGAAGTCTGGCTGCGTGAGCACCATGCGTTGCATACTGCCAGAGAGATTCATCAACAGCCTGAGCTTTGGCGTCAGTTATATCAAAATCTGCAACGTGAGGAAGCGTTGTGGCGACCCTTTTTGCAGCCTTTACTATCTGATCCGGAGTTACAGATAGTGCTGTGTGGTGCAGGTTCCTCCGCGTTTATCGGGCGCGCACTGGCACCTTGGTTGCGCGAGCAGTGTGGACTGAATGTGGTCGCGTACAGCACCACAGACATTGTGCCTTCTCCTTTGCAATATCTCGATCCAACACGTTCAACCTTGCTGATTTCTTATGGGCGATCGGGCAATAGCCCGGAGAGCGTGGCGGCGGTAAAACTGGCGGATCAGCTCCTGTCACGCTGTTATCACCTGATGCTGACCTGTAATCCCGGCGGTGCGTTAGCGCGTTATGCCGAAGGGCGCTCTCACGTCTGCTCGTTGAATATGCCACAGGGGTCTCATGACCAAAGTTTTGCCATGACGTCCAGTTTTAGCTGCATGACGTTAGCAACAGTGCTGCTGCTAGGGCCATTGACGTTGGAACAGTGTGATGAGCCATTGAGGGCGATGATCGTGTTGTGTGAGCGGGAAAGGGAACAGTGGCAGACACAGATTAAGCGGCTGGCCCGTTGTGGTTTTAAACGCATGATGTGTTTGGGTTCCAGTTGTTTTACTGGGGTCGCGGAGGAGGGAGCGCTCAAGATGCTGGAGCTGACTGCCGGGCGTGTCACGACGCGCTACGATTCGTCAATGGGGGTGCGTCATGGGCCGAAGTTTATGATCGAACGCGATACGTTGGTGGTCATGATGCTTTCGGCTGATCAGTATCGTCGTCGTTATGATCTCGATCTGTGGTATGAGCTGAATCATGACGGATTGGCGTGTCAAATTGTTGCACTGAGTGGCACACAGGGGAAAGGGTTCACTGTGGTTAACAGTGAACAAGACGATATCTGGCTGTTGTTCCCCTATTTGATATTTTTGCAGATGCTGGCGTTTGAAACCTCGCTGGCACTGGGCATAACGCCAGACAATCCATGTCCGACAGGGGAAGTCAACCGCGTGGTGAAGGGGGTGGAAATTTATCCTTATCATCCACCGTATTCACCAAGAATAAAATGTAGCAGGAGTGATTATGTCGATACCGAATATTTTAATGACTCGAATTGATAACCGGTTGGTGCATGGTCAAGTCGGTGTGACCTGGACCAATTCACTGGGGGCCAATTTGGTATTGGTGGCTAATGATCACGTTGCCGGTGATTTGATGCAGCAAAATCTGATGGATATGGTGGTTTCTGATGGGGTTCAGACGCGTTATTTCACCCTGCAAAAAACCATTGATGTGATTCATAAAGCGGCTGAGCGCCAGAAAATTTTTATCGTCTGTAAAACGCCGCAGGATGTATTGACGTTAGTAAAAGGCGGTGTACCGATCCGCTTCGTTAACGTGGGTAATATGCATTTTGCTGAGGGAAAGCGTCAAATCCATAAGACGGTTTCTGTTGATGACAGCGACGTGGTGGTGTTTCGTGAACTGGAGCAACTGGGCGTCACTTGTGAAATTCGACGTGTGCCGGATGAAGCGGGAGAACCTATCGCCAAATTGCTGGTTTGAGGGGTGAGTTATGCTGATTGATGCGATATTGATTGGGTTACTGGCTGGATTGGCCGGGGTGGATCTGTTCGATGGGTTGACTCATTTTCATCGTCCAGTGGTGATTGGGCCGTTGGTTGGGCTGATTTTAGGGGATGTACAGACGGGTTTGCTAGTCGGGGGGACACTGGAGCTGGTCTGGATGGGAATGGTGCCACTGGCAGGGGCTCAGCCGCCAAATGTGGTGATTGGTGGTGTGATTGGTACGGCATTTGCTATTTTGACTCATGCTGATCCTAAAGTCGCGATTGGTATCGCGGTGCCATTTTCCATTGCGGTGCAAGGCTGCATCACCCTGCTGTTTACCCTGTTCTCACCCATGATGCATAAATGCGATCAAATGGTGAAAACGTTGAACTGGCGCGGCGTGGAGCGTGTGAACTACCTAGGTATCACCATTCTGTTTTGTTTCTACTTTATCGTGGCATTTCTGCCGGTCTATTTCGGTGCTGACGCTGCCAGCGTCATGGTACAGAAGGCGCCGCAATGGTTGTTGGATGGTCTGGCGGTTGCGGGCGGCATGATGCCTGCTATCGGTTTTTCTATGCTGATGAAAATCATGATGAAAAAGACTTATATCGCTTATTTCATTTTAGGTTTTATTTCAGTCACATTCCTCAATATGCCGATTATTGCTGTAGCTCTTGGCGCTTTCGCGATTGCATTGATCGATTTCTTTAACCGTTCCCGTATGGAGGAGGCCGCTGAACGCAGCGCGCCTACCACTCAATCTCAGGAGATGGAAGATGGCATTTAACGACACTGATGCGGCGATGGCTGCTAAAGCTGGGAACAGGATGGCGCAGGCGCTGGCAACCAGTCAGGTTGAGCAGGATGACTATCAGGATACGATACCGAGTGAGGATCTGACCAAAGGCGATTTGAATCGTATGGCGTGGCGCTCTTTGTTGCTACAGGCGTCATTTAACTATGAGCGTATGCAGGCGGGAGGCTGGTTGTACACCTTGATCCCGGGTCTGCGTAAGATCCACAAGCATCCGCAAGATCTGGCGAATTCTATGAAAATGCATATGGAGTTTATCAATGTGCATCCGTTTGATGCCACCTTCCTGTCTGGGTTGGTGCTGGCAATGGAACGAAATAAGGAGAAAATTTCCACTATCCGCGCCGTGAAAGTGGCGCTAATGGGGCCGCTAGGTGGAATTGGCGATGCATTGTTCTGGTTGACTCTGTTACCCATCTGTGCAGGTATTGGGGCCTCTCTGGCGCTACAGGGTAGTCTGTTTGGTCCCATCATATTCCTGTTGTTGTTCAACATTGTGCATTTTGGCTTGCGTTTTGGTCTGGCGCATTATGGCTATCGTGCGGGAACCAGTGCGTTGGCATTGTTGAAAAAGCATACCAAAAAGATCTCCCATGCCGCTTCGATAGTAGGAATGACGGTAATCGGGGCGTTAGTGGCTTCCTATGTTCATCTCTCGACGCCGGTGGTAATAAACGCCGGTAAGGCCAGTGTGGCGTTGCAGAAGGATGTGCTGGACAAACTAATGCCTAATTTGTTGCCGTTGTGTTTCACCCTGCTAGTGTTTTGGTTGATGAAAAAAGGATTTTCCCCGGTCAAGTTAATTGGTTTGACGGTTGTGATCGGTATTGTAGGGAAGTTTGTGGGTTTTCTTTAATAAACGGCACTGAGGAGAGGGAATGTTAGGTATTGTAATCACCGGTCATGGACATTTCGCCAGTGGGTTGTTGCAGGCAGTGGAACAAGTTGTCGGACGACAACCGCAGTGCTGTGCTGTCGATTTTCCTGAGGGAATCAGTACGCAACAATTATTGGTGTTGTTGGAGGCGGCCTGCACAGCCTGTGATAGTGGTGAGGGTGTCATTATTCTCAGTGACTTACTGGGTGGATCACCGTTTCGGCAGGCGGCGCAACTGGCAATAGCTAATCCATGTTATGAAGTTATTGCCGGTACGAATATGCAATTGGCGGTAGAGATGGTGCTAGATCGTGAAGGTATGACGCTGGAAACATTTCGTGATACGGCGCTGGAGTGTGGGCGGCGAGGATTAACCAGCCTGTGGCACGAACAGCAGAAACGAGGGTATGACAGCCCGAATCTGGATGGCATTTGAGGAGCTTACATGTATCTGATTTCCAGTCGTCAAATGTTGAAAAAGGCTCTGCGTGAAGGCTATGCGGTTCCTGCTTTTAACGTCCATAATCTGGAAACAGTCCAGGTGATAGCGGAAACCGCCGCACGCTTGGCATCACCGGTTATTCTGGCAGGTACGCCGAGTACTTTCAGTTATGCGGGGACTGACTACCTAGTGTCAATCTGTCAGGATGCTGCTCGTCGCCACAATCTGCCGCTGGCGTTGCATCTCGATCATCATGAGGAACTGGAGGATATCAGTCATAAAGTGACCGCGGGTGTGCGCTCGGTAATGATTGATGGCTCGCATTTACCCTTTGAAGAGAATATTCGTAAGGTGGCTGAGGTGGTACGATTTTGCCATCGTTACGATGTTAGCGTTGAGGCGGAATTGGGGCGGCTAGGCGGGCAGGAAGATGATTTGCAGGTCTCCAGTGCCGATAGTTTTTTTACCGATCCGCTGGCAGCGAAAGCCTTTGTTGCCCGTACCGGTATTGATTCTCTGGCGGTAGCGATTGGTTCTGCGCATGGTTTGTATCATGGTGAACCGCATTTGGATTTTGATCGGCTAGCGGCAATCTGTGAACAGGTGGATATTCCGTTGGTGCTACATGGCGCATCGGGTATTCCTGAAGTGATGATACAGCAGGCGATTGGTCTTGGTGTATGCAAAGTCAATGTAGCGACCGATCTGAAAATTGCTTTTGCTGATGCGGTAAAGCGTTATTTCATTCAGCACCCAGATGCGAATGATCCACGTAAATATATCGCGCCGGGAAAACAGGCTATGCAGGCAGTAGTAGAAGAAAAGATCCGGATTTGTGGCAGTGCAGGTAAGCTGTATTCGTGAAGGTTCTGTTTTTTCATCCTGACTATTAAGGAAACTGCTGTGAAAATAAGAACGTTAAATAAAATCACGTTAAGTTTATTAGCGAGTTCCATGTTGTATAACACCCCAGTCTGGGCAGATAGCTGGCTGTTGGACGGTAACAATTACCATGTAACGGTTAGCGACGAACACGGTAAAGTAACGCAATTAAAATTTGCAAATCCAACAAACCACGATCACATCATCATTGACAATCTGTTTGAAATCACGTTGAAATCGGGAGAAAAGCTCACGGCTAAAGATTTTCAGATTACTGACATTGGCAAAAAGCGAAATCGTATTGTTATCTCCCTGAAACATGGCGACATTCAGGTAAAAAATATCATTACTGTGGAGGATAAAGATAAGTACGGCTCGTTTGAAATCACTATTACCCCGCAGGAAAACGCGTTGGAGCTCAGCTCTGTCTCGTTGATGCCATTTCGCACTAAAACCCCTTTTGTTCACGGCTCTATCGCCAGTTCACCGATTGTCAGCGATAGCTTCTTTATTGTTCCCGGTAATCCATTGATTACCACTGAGGCTTATAAAGGGAGCGCTTCGCAAAAAATTGCGCTCTCTATCCCGCTAGAGCCGGGGAAAACGTTAAGTTATAAGACGTATATTGGTGTTTATCAGCAAGGGCAATTGCGGCGCAACGTCAATGAGTTTTTGAACAATGCGCGTCCGCGTAAATATAGTCCTTACCTACATTACAACTCTTGGTACGATATTGGTTTCTTCACGCCTTATACCGAACAAGAGTCGTTGACTCGTATCAAACAGTTTGGGCAGGAGTTGGTGACTAAGCGCGGTGTGAAGTTGGGTGGTTATCTGTTTGATGATGGTTGGGATAACCTCAAAGGAGATTGGGGTTTTAGTCAGGCATTTCCCCATGAGTTCAAAAATCTTAAACAGGCAGCAGATCAATATCGTGCTCGTTTAGGTATTTGGCTTTCTCCTTGGGGCGGTTATGGCCCACCTGGTGAGCAACGTGTTTCTCATGCGGAGGAGTTTGGTTATGAAGTGATAGATGGCAGATTTGCGCTCTCAGGCCCTAATTACTACGCCAATTTCCATAACCGGGTACTCAACCTGATTCAACAACAAAATGTATCCATGTTTAAGCTGGATGGCACCGGCAATGCTGATCGTGTGATTAAAGGGAGTTCATTCACCAGTGATTTTGATGCCGCTATCCACCTTATTGAAGATATGCGCAGTACAGGCAATGATCTGTTTATCAACTTGACCACAGGCACCAAAGCCACGCCTTCTTGGCTATTTTTCGCCGATTCTATTTGGCGTGGTGGCTATGATGTGGAGTTTCACGGTACAGGCTCCAAAGTGCAGCAGTGGCTTACCTATCGTGATGCGGAAACTTATCGTAATGTCGTCAGAAAGGGGCCGCTGTTCCCACTGAATTCGTTGATGCTGCATGGCATTGTTTATGCTAAACAGGCTAAGCATCTGGATAAACAGTCACCTAAAGATTTTGCCGATCAGGTTTGGAGCTATTTTGGCAGCGGCACTCAGTTACAAGAGATGTATGTTACGCCTGAACTGTTGACCACCGAGGATTGGGATATGCTGGCAAGCGCGGCGAAATGGTCAGAGAAAAATAAAGATGTGCTGTTTGATACCCACTGGATTGGTAAAGATCCCACCGATCTAGCGGTGTACGGTTGGGGAGCCTGGAGTCCGAAAAAGTCGATTATTACTTTGCGCAATCCTGCTGATGAAGTGAAACAATATTATCTGGATTTGCAAAGTGATCTCGAATTGCCTGATGATCAACCTTCGGTATATGACGTTAATATCGATTATGGCGAGAACAACTCGTTGCCGAAGTTTATCAATAAAACGGTGTTGATTACCCTTCAACCGTTAGAAACACTGACCTTTTCTTTGACCCCATCGAAATAATCACAGTGTTATTAAACTGCCTTGAATAAACGACTTTATTCGGGGCAGTGATTATTTTGGGAAATTATTGTGATGGCGTCTTATTAGAAAAAAATCAGCCTATTGTCAATAAATTAATATTTCAGATGAATTAAATTTAGATTTTGCCAATAACTTTTTCTGCCGCTATGTGTGATAGAAAGCCAGAGCGACTCTTGTATTCTGGATGGTTTGTGACGAATTGATCAATACGGCGGATTAGCAATGATGGAAGAGTTACGTTAATTTTCTCTGATTTTCCCATTAACTGAGTAATATCCACATCAACTAATGCCCATATTGCTCCCGTATATTCAGGATCTGTTAGGTAGTTTTCTACGTTTGTCGCTTCTGGTACTGCTTCATTATTATCAATTAGCAATTCGATATGCGCTTCAATGGCTTCTCGGACGCTTTCTATTGCATCTGTGAAATTGTCCCCACCAGAAAAGCAACCTGGGATATCAGGGACACGGACGCCGAAGGATGAATGACCTTTATCAATAGCAACTGGATATAACATTTACACCTCCGAAAAGTGGACTCAAAGTCCCGATTGTTTCTTGATACTTTTCAATGTTGGTAAAGGTATATCCTTTTGTGGGTGTTTTACCGTTACCAATCCTTGCTTGGTTGGATGTTTGAATTGATGACGACGACCTTTAACTCTCATCAAATACATCCGTCAGCTTCTATCATTGCTATCGCGTTTCTGCTATTCATCCTCCGGTTCTCTTGTTTTGTCTTGATAGGGTTATAATAACCCTACAATGTTATGTGGCAAGATAGTAGAGGTTACTGACATTGTTATTAGCTAATGGAATAGCTAAAAAGCCGACCAGCTCGGTTTTATGAGCTAGTATGAATCATAAGAAGATCTTGTCAAAATTGCCTGTAACTTAGTGGCGGAAGCAAGTCACGGTAATTGTTTTTTTTTAGAATCCACTTAAAGGGAAAAACTAATGAAAGCGTTGCTCATAATTGACATGCTGAATGATTTTGTCACAGGAGCACTCGCCAATGAGGCGGATGCGATGAAGATCGTACCGGTAATTAAACGGCTGATTGATCATGCTCGGGGCCATCGTGATTGGCTGGTGGTTTATGCTAATGATGCTCATCGAGCCGGTGATCGGGAAATGAGTATTTGGGGCAGGCATGCAATGGCTGGAACGCCAGGTGCTAATGTCATTGAAGCATTGGCTCCTGTTGGAGCAGATCGTGAAATTGTTTTGCCTAAGCGATTTTATGGGGCTTTCGATGGAACCGATCTGGAAGAAGTTTTGAAAGCATATGGTGTGACGGAAGTTGTGTTAACCGGCCAACATACCCATTGTTGTGTCAGACATACGGCCTATGGCGCGTTTATACGCGGTTATCGAATCAAAGTCTTGTCAGATGCTGTGTGTGTTTTTCCCGGTGTCGATCAGGAAGATGCCCTTAATTATCTTAAAACCATTTACGGTGCTGAAATTATAATGAGTACCGCGTTAGGCATGTAAATTGGGATAATGTGTTAATACAGTTGGAAATTGATCTGGCAGATGCCGGTGAATATTGGCACCTGCCAGCTATACCCTATGGATTTCAAGATGCATCGCGACGGCAAGGGAGTGAATCCCCGGGAGCATAGATAACTATGTGACCGGGGTGAGCGAGTGCAGCCAACAAAGAGGCAACTTGAAAGATGACGGATATAAATATTAACTAAGCAGCGGGTAAATTACGGCCATAATAAATTTCTTGTATCTCTTTTTTCAAAAGATGGGTAATTTCCTGCTTTTCAGTTTCACTCAGTTGCTCTGGTGTGGCATTAAATAGGTAATCATTCAGGTCAAATCTTTTTAGCATCATTTTTGTATGAAATAGATTTTCCTGATAAATATTAACATCCATCATGTAATACTGCGATTGCACTTCTTCAGTCATATAATTCTGAATAGAACTGATTTCATGATCGATATAGTGTTTCATGCCATTCACATCTCTGGTGAAACCACGGATGCGGTAATCCATTGTGACAATATCTGATTCTAATTTGTGGATCAGATAGTTCAGCGCTTTGAGAGGTGAAATAACACCGCAGGTTGATACTTCAATATCAGCTCTGAAAGTGCATATGCCGCCGCCCGGATGGCTTTCTGGATAAGTGTGAACACAGATATGGCTCTTATCCAAATGGGCAACGACAGAATCAGGTAACGGACCTGGGTTTTCAGTGTTGTCTACATCCTTCGGGTCCATCGGCTCTTCGCTGACGAGTACGGTAACGCTCGCCCCTTGTGGATCATAGTCCTGGCGGGCGATATTCAAAATATTTGCACCAATGATCGAACAGGTTTCGCTGAGGATTTCCGTTAAACGGTTAGCGTTATATTGTTCGTCAATGTAAGCGATATAACTATCCCGATCAGCTTGGCTTTTGGCATAACAGATATCGTAAATACAGAAACTCAGGCTTTTTGTCAGGTTATTAAAACCGTGCAATTTCAGCTTGTGCAATTTATTTCACCTCCTGGCTAATGGGTGATTATGGGTTCTCAGATAGTGCATCCAGCAGATATTGTGGTAGAGCAAAGCTACCGATATGAACGGCTGGATTGTAGTAACGGCAGGTAAAACCTGCGTTGTCAAAGCGCGGTTGCAATGTTGCCAGATCCACATGGCGTAGTGCCGGGTTCTGGCTTGCCCAGGCAAAGGTCATCATTCCGCCGTAATAGGTTGGAATGGCAGCTTGATAGAAGCCGCTGTCAGCAAAATAGTTGCTCAATTTTTTATGGCTGGTGACTGCTTCGTCCTGTTGCAGGAAACAAACACCATTCTGAGCAACAAAGATGCCACCTTCATTCAGACAACGTTGGCAACCTTGATAGAATTCAGATGTAAATAATCCTTCACCGGGCCCGATCGGGTCCGTGCAGTCAGAGATAATGACATCGAATTTCTGATCGGTGGTATTAACGAAATTAACACCATCGTCAATGATCAGATTAAAGCGTGGATCATCATAAGCACCGGCATTATGGTTAGGCAGATACTGACGGCAGAATTCAACTACCCCAGCATCGATTTCAACCATAGTGATGCTTTCAAGGTATTGATGACGGCGGACCTCACGTAACATACCGCCATCACCACCGCCGATAATCAGTACTCGTTTGGCGTTCCCGTGGGCGAACAAAGGAACATGAGACATCATTTCGTGGTAGATAAATTCATCACGTTCAGTTGTTTGTATTGTGCCATCCAGCGCCATAATGCGGCCTAATGCCGCGTTTTCAAAGATGATCAAATCCTGATGCTCAGTTTTATCGTGATAAAGCACTTTATCGACGGAAAAATACTGACCAAAGTTGGCGTGCAGGGTTTCGTACCAAATTTCTTTTTGTGACATATCCCGGCTTTTCCTCCACTGTGACAGTCATGAAAATTGGGTGCACATAATAGCCAACAATTCTCATAGTTGCACGGTGAAATTTACCCCTTTCGGGGGATGAGGAAAAGAACTATTTAACGTAGGCGAATAAACTCAGCGAATCTCTGGCGAGAGCATGGCACTTTATCGCATTGGACAGGTAAATTCCTTTGAGATCCTGGTAGCTTTCTTCATTGAGCTTGTCCATCAATTGGCTGTTGTAATTAGTTAAATCCCACTTATTGCGTTGAGCAAAATAAATAATGGCTCGTTTAATTTCCCGGTCAGGAATTTGGCTGTAACCACAGTCATATTTCAGGTAGATAAACACTGCTGTCAGATCGGCCAGATCTTCAGCTTCATTTTCTGTCAGCGCTTTTGCGGGGTGAGAAAGACCGAAAAGAACAAGTATGTAAGTCAAGAGAGCTAATTTTCGCATTTGTATTATTATAATCAACCAGTGTCATATTACGTTAACATATTAATATCTTTGTTAGGAAAAATTTATTTTTTAAAATTACTGTAAAGATCGACTTAAATCACATTCCCTTCGCTTGACCTTCCTATAAGGGTAGCCCTTACGTTTCCTTTATGAGATGTTTTTTGGTTGATTTAATTGGGAGGTGAATATGCAACGACGTGATTTTATCAGATTAAGTGCCGTCATGGGTGTATCCAGTATGTTACCTGTATGGAGTCGTTTCTCCTTTGCTGAATCTTATCCGGCATTACCTATCCCTCCACAACTAGAGCCAGATGTGGCAGGTAAAATCGTTATTGAAATCAAAGCGGGAAAATCCAGTTTTAAAACAGGAACGGTGACTAAAACTTGGGGTTACAACGGTGATTTACTAGGTCCGGCACTGAAATTGACGTCAGGTAAACCTGTTACTATTGATATTCGTAATCATCTACCAGAAGAGACCACAGTTCATTGGCATGGCTTGGAAATTACTGGGGAAGCCGATGGTGGCCCGCATGCGATGATTGCGCCAGGAGGGAACCGGACGGTCAGTTTTACGCCTGAACAACCGGAAGCGACTTGTTGGTTCCATCCGCATACGCATGGCAAGACGGGTTATCAGGTTGCAATGGGGCTTGGTGGATTAGTATTGATTGAAGATGAGAACAGCATTAATACGGGTTTACCAAACCGATGGGGTGTGGATGATATTCCTGTGATATTGCAGGATAAGCGCTTGAATAACGAGGGGCAGATTGATTATCAGTTGGATGTAATGAGTGCTGCTGTTGGTTGGTTTGGCGATATGATGCTGACCAATGGTGTTGTTTTGCCCCAACATACTGCACCACGCGGTTGGTTACGTTTGCGTTTGCTAAATGGCTGTAATGCTCGTAGCCTCAATATTGCGACCAGTGATGGCCGTCAATTGTATGTTGTTGCCAGTGATGGTGGTTTGTTAGCAGAACCGGTTGCGGTTAATGAGTTACCGATTCTGGCGGGAGAACGTTTTGAGGTAGTGATAGATGCTTCGGATGGCAAATCTTTCGATCTGGTGACGTTACCTGTGGTTCAGATAGGAATGACATTACCGCCATTTGATCAACCGTTGCCGGTTTTACGTATTCAACCTCAGCTTTTTTCTAGCCGCACAATATTGTCGGAACAGCTTGCCACGCTTCCTGCATTGCCCTCTTTTACCGGTTTGAATCGGCGTCGTTTACATCTGGCTATGGATAGTCGTCTGGATATGCAGGGAATGATGATGTTGTCTCAGCGCTACGGTGAGCGAGCTATGGCGGGTATGGGGATGGATCATGGGAATATGAACCACGGAGATATGCATCATGGTGGTGAATTAAATTTCCATCATGCGAACACCATCAATGGGCAGGCTTTCTCCATAACAGAACCGGCTTTTGATGTGAAACAGGGGCAGTATGAGCGTTGGGTGATTTCAGGAGCTGGCGATATGATGCTGCATCCGTTCCATATCCACGGTACCCGTTTTCGTATTTTGAGTGAAAATGGCCGCAAGCCTGCTGCTCACCGTAGTGGTTGGAAAGATATTGTTCATGTGGAAGGTAAGGAGAGCGAAGTGCTGGTTCAGTTCAAACATACTGCGGGAGTGAAGCATCCATTTATGGCGCATTGTCATCTACTAGAACATGAAGATACCGGTATGATGCTGGGTTTTACTGTTAGTAAATAATTTTGTTAACAGATTGACTCTGGTTTGGCTTATCAGAGTCGGCCTAACTGTGCCTTATAGTCCGTAGTTATGTAGTCTTTTCAATGAATTATTGTTATAGGATGTACATGATAGAACAAAGGTTATACGCAATTGCTTCCACTATGAACTGGTGTTGATAGATGCTTAATCAGCAGTAAATGGACACAACAAAGTATTGTCAGTGATTACCGCAGGTATTAGACTATGATACAGTTGTTTGTTACTCAGTGAAGGAGCGGTGAAATGTCTAGTTTTTTCAAGAATATGGGATATGCTCTTGTTTCTCCGGAAAGGGTGATGGCACGCCTCGTTGGCGCACATAAAGAAACTTGTTCTGATGCTGATCAGAAAGATGAAAAGTTCATCATTAATCGTTCTGGAACGGTTACTCTGAATCGTTGTAATCCTGATGTTCAGCGGGCTTTCGCTTTAAACGTTGAGTGGTTGAGTACTAAAAAAGAGGGATAACTATCAATGTGGGCAGCTGTGGTTATTGTTGTTTTAGTATGTGGTTATGTTTATACAAATAGTCATCTACCCTCTAGATTTAAGCAAAATAAAGCCATTGGTTGGAACGCTTACTTTGAAGTAGCACGACAAGGTGGCTTTTTTCTTATCACAGGTTTTGTCTGGCTTTAACACTGAGTTGTTTAATCTTTGCTGTTATGATGCTACTGAACATCCCTGTATATTTTGGTGCAAAATATATCCCTTTTACTTTTGCTCATGATTTATTCAACTCTCGGTTAGTGGGGATGAGTATTTTTTCTTTTCTCATCTTAAGTTTTACCGTGTTGATCAGTATCAGTGCATCCTATAACGCAGAGAAAGATTTTAGAAATCCTGAAAAGCGCAATGGTATTTTTAAAGAAATTGCATCTAATAGTGCTATTGAAAGCCTTCTTTTGGAATCAATTGAAAGTGGTCTGTTGCTGTTAATTACTTTAAAGTCGAGAAAAGTTTATGTTGGAATGGTTGATGAAGCGAGATTTCATCATTTGGATACCGATACTATCGTTATCATTCCTTTTATGAGTGGTTACAGAGATAAAGATACGCTGACATTTTGTGCCGAGCATAATTATGCTGATCATTACAGGAATGAAGGTATTACACTAACTTCAAAGCCTTTGAGTGTGTATCAGTTTCGTCATGTTCTTCCGCTTGAGCAGATAGAGTCTCTATCGCTTTTTAATCCTGAAACCTATGATAAGTTCCAGGAAGTTATTAAAGATAAATCTAATTGAGGTAAAACGTCTCAAATAGGTTTTGTAGTTCATCAGTCCGAAGAAATTTAACAAGATAGACTTGGTAGTCTCTTTTTTTAATGTTGTTCAATACATGGCAGATAGAATATAGAAACTTTGCGTTTTCTATGAGTAAAGAATAGCAGTAACAACTGGCGATACCTGGAGTATTTCAGTTTGTCATGAGTTATTGAATGGTGGAGGCATCATGACTGAAAAATGTTTGTACTGCTCCTTTTGTGGGAAAAAGCAAGATGAAGTAGCTAAATTAATTGCTGGTCCAAGCGTTTACATCTGCAATGAATGTGTTGCTTTGAGTCAGGGAATCATTGATGAAGAAAAAAAGCTTAAAGTTTTAGCAGTAAGTCAGCCTCACTGTGTACGTTTTTGGCATATCATTCTGGCTGTTTTATTGAAAGTTCGGTTATTTGTTCCGATGAAATCCTTGCAGAAACATTGGAAATAAGCATTGATGATTTACATAAGGCTCTTAGAACTCTTAAAAGGAAAAAATTAATAGAAATTCTACCTTGTGCTGATGGGATGACGTTATATTTTGTGAGTGGGAAAAATATAAGTAAAACTTATGATGAAGAAACTAAGCTTTACAGAGTTGCCGCTAATGTTTTGTTACAACCTAATCCCAAATTAAAGATGTTGCCATAGACATAGTGATCATCAGAAACCATCTTTAATCTTTGTTTGAGATACCCCATATTTTCGAAGAACTTTTGATAATTACCATTCGATTGTAGTTGTTCGGAATTTATGCATTACTGAAAGGGGGCGTAAAGTTTCCTGTTTCAATTTTATTTGTAATGATGCTTCTAAGTGTTATTTTATCCGTTCAAAAGAACGGTGTATCAATCGGCATATCACTCAGACAGAGACACTATGCTGAGGTAACGAATGGCAGGGACAAACAAACTCAGTGACAAAAAACTAAAAGCATTGCTAGGCGTTAAAAGGGATTCTCTGGCTATGATTGCTGGTTGCTGGTTGCTGGTTGCTGGTTGCTGGTTGCTGGTTGCTGGTTGCTGATGGTGAAGGAGATTGAGCATTAAGGCTTTCAAAAGTGTAGTGGTCAACTAATTCCGGCCATATCTATGGCGATAAAGGGTCTATCTCACAGTCTCTGAATGATGAACTGGCCCTGGCAGGGATCTCGCTGGTGACAAACACGTGTAATAATATGAAACCCAAAGATATTTCTCTATGGGACCGAGTTATGTTAAGAAAACGGTATTTAATAGAAACGATCTTTGGTCAGTTAAAAAACATCTCATACATAGAGCATACACGGTATCTCAATCCATTAAGCCTACTTCTTGAGGTCACCGCAGGGTTGCTCGCCTATACTTTCCAACCCAAAAAACCGAGTCTTAATCTAACACCCACTGAGATGAATTGTCTTATACAAATCTGAGGTTTGTTAAGTTCTTCAGCCAGGTTCAACAAACTGGCTTTATGTTTAATGATAGGGTTGTTAGTATGAAGCATGAGAGTTACCTCTTGTATTTTGTATAAGGGTTCGGCACCCCTATCAAAACCGGTAACTCTCAACTTTTCAAGTTCTATGTCATATCTAGTCGCGACTAATACGATTAATAACAATTTAATATTAATAATGCCTTTTTCACTTGTATTAATTGATAAATTATACGTACAAAAATAGACAATTACACAAGGTTATGCACATTTTTTTGTTAAATCAATTAGTTTATTCGCTGATTCTATTGTTTCTTTCCTATGGGCAACCATTACTTTTGTAATGCTTAACATTTTAAGGTTAGATGAAATTATTTTTTCGTTTTCAGTATCGAGATGACTCGTGGCTTCATCTAAAAATAAGATCTTAGGGTCTTTATATAATGCTCTTGCTAAGCATAACCTCTGTTTTTGTCCACCAGATAAGATAGTTCCCATATCTCCAATCAATGTTTCATATTCCATTGGCATTTTTTTTATATCATGGTGTATACCCGTTTAACTTGAAGATGCAGGATTCAGAACCTGGAAGTTGTCATTAATACGGCACGACAGGTTCCCGGCAAGTTCCGGTAATATTTCCGTAAAAAAGCGATGTATTGCCTGCCTGAACAAG
>NZ_NSCM01000059.1 GCF_003287735.1 Photorhabdus bodei
GAAATCATTGTTGTCAATTTATGTGGCAGTTACTGAATTATGTTGATGCCTTTTTGGCATCGTTTTCATCACAGCAAAAGCCAGGAAGACAAAAAATGGGTGTAGCACAATTATGAAATCTTATTTATTACTGTTACATCCTCATAAATAATCTTTTTATTACCAATTGATTATGTTTTTACAAGATAACAGATGAGTATTTTTAAAATCACTCTCTTTCTGATGAAAAAAAATTAACTTCATAATAGAAAAATAATTTTGACTGTAGATTTTAGCTATTCAAATATGCTGAATACAGTTAATTGACCTTCCATTACTCCACCAATAAACTATACCCTTCATCTTTCAAGTTGCCTCTTTGTTTGGCTGCACCCACTCACCCCGGTCACATAGTTATCTATGCTCCCGGGGATTCACTCCCTTGCCGTCGCGATCCATCTTGAAATCCATAGAGTATATATCGCTTAAAATATGACGAAAAAACACAGAAAAAAATGAGGGCAAATTTCAAAGCATTTGAAACCACACTCGTTGCCCCGACCCCAGAGAATACCAGACTTAAAGCATTATTAATGGCATCCTCACCTTGGGAAAAACAACCTTCCCAGTACTACGAGGATAATCAACCATCTGAATTCCCTTCCCGTGAAAAAGAATACGCCTCTATCCTCCCAAATACGCATTTCTCACTGCTTCATTAACCAATAATGCAGACCCGCTGTCTTCTAGTACGATCTTACCGTTTTCCAATACATATCCTCGGTCAGCCAATTTCAATGCCTGATTTGCATTCTGTTCAACCAAAAAGATTGTCATCCCCTCTTCCCTCAACTGCTGTATAGTATCGAAAATCTGAATGATAATTATCGGTGCCAGTCCCAATGAAGGCTCATCCAGCAACAATAATTGTGGCTGGCTCATTAAAGCGCGGCCAATTGCCAACATTTGCTGTTCACCACCGGACATCGTTCCAGCCCGCTGGTTACGTCTTTCCTGTAAACGCGGAAATAAATCATAAACCCGCTCAATGCGCCGCTGATACTGAGTCTTATCAGCAAAAAAGCCGCCCATCGCCAAATTCTCTTCCACTGTCATACGAGCAAACACTCTGCGACCTTCAGGAACAATCGCGATGTCCTCACGCATAATACGAGATGTCGACCATTGGGTGATATCCTGACCACGAAAAATAATGGAACCTTCAGTTGCTCTGGGTTCACTACATAAGGTGCTGAGCAATGTTGTTTTTCCTGCGCCATTTGCACCAATCAGAGTGACAATTTCTCCCTGCTGAATATTCAGGCTAACCTGATGCAACACCTGAACTTCCCCATAGTGGGCGGATACCCGCTTAAATTCCAACATAATTAATACACCTCGCCCAGATATGCCCGGATAACATCCGGGTTGTTACGAATCTCTTCTGGCCTCCCTTGCGCCAAAGACATTCCCTGATTAACAACATAGATACGATCTGAAATTCCCATCACCAATTTCATATCATGCTCAATCAGCAATACAGAAACTTGATGATATTCCCTTAGTTCAGCAATTAAAGCATTAAGCTCTTCTGTCTCTTTCGGATTCAGACCCGCGGCAGGTTCATCCAGCATCAAAATTTCCGGACGAACCACCATGCAGCGAGCAATCTCCAAACGCCGTTGCTGACCGTATGCCAGATTACCTGCCTGTCTGTTTGCCAGTGGTAATAAACCAATCCGTTCTAACCAAGTTATGGCCCAATCTACGGCCTTAGATTCTGCCCGGCGGAATGCCGGCGTTTTAAAAAGACCAGCAAAAAGGCCCCTTTTCAGATGCTGATGCTGCGCCACTAATAGATTCTCTATCACTGTCATCTCCCGGAATAACCGCACATGCTGGAATGTTCTGATAACACCCATACGAGCAATAGCCTGCCCGGATAACCCTTCCAGATGTTTTTCCCGCAGCTTTATCGTACCGCTTGTCGGACAGTAAAATCCTGTCAGACAATTAAAGATCGTGGTTTTCCCTGCTCCATTAGGGCCAATAAGAGAAACAATTTCACCCTGATTTAGCCTCAGGGCAACGTTATTAACCGCCAGCAAACCACCAAAGCGCATGGTCAGATCGGAAACTTGCAATAATGGTGTTGTACTCATGCTTGCTTTCCTCCCTGTACCTGTCGTTCCAATTTGACATGACGGCGTTTTGTCGGTAGCAACCCTTGCGGGCGCCAAACCATCATCAATACCATCATTGCCCCTAGCAGCAACATACTGTAGGCATTCAGATCACGCATCATCTCACGGGAAACCACCAACAAAATGGCGGCTAGAATCACCGCAGTCTGTGAGCCCATCCCTCCGAGTACCACAATCGCTAGCACAAAAGCAGATTCAGCAAAAGTGAAGGACTCTGGGCTGACGAAACCCTGCCGGGCAGCAAATAAAGTACCCGCAAAACCGGCAAATGCCGCACTGATAGTAAACGCAACCAGTTTAATACGGGTTGGACTCAGACCAAGAGAGCGGCAAGCAATCTCATCTTCACGCAGCGCTTCCCATGCGCGACCTAATGGCATACGCAGTAGTCGATTAATAATAAATACTGTCATTATTACCAACAGTAACGCCACCAGATAAAGGAAGATGACCCGATCACTGGGATCGTATTTCAAACCAAAGAAATTGTGGAAAGTATCCCAACCTCCCTCTTTCACACTGCGGTTAAATTCCAGCCCGAAGAAAGTCGGTTTTGGGATCTGGCTGATACCATTCGGGCCACCGGTTATTTCAGTATTATTCAACAGTAGAATGCGAACAATTTCACCAAAACCAAGCGTAACAATTGCCAGATAGTCACCTCGCAATCGCAGTACTGGAAAGCCCAACAACAACCCCGATAAAGCAGCCGTTAACCCCGCCAGCGGCAAACTCTGCCAAAACCCTAATCCGTAATAGTGACTTAGCAAAGCGTAGGTATAAGCACCGATAGCATAAAAACCTGCATACCCAAGCACCAGCAACCCCGACAAACCAACCACGACATTCAAACCCAACCCTAGCATGATATAAATTAACGTCAGTGTAGCAATATCAACACTACCACGGGAGACAATAAACGGCCAGATAATTGCAGCAATAATGACCAATATTGCCAGTAACTTTTGTCCTTTGGTTGAGCCATCGAAATCCGGCAACGACCAGCTTTTAATCGGTACTTTCTTCATTATCTGCTGAACAACCGGACGCAATAGCTGGAACAGAAAAACAACCGCACAGCCAATACCAATCCATAACCATCGCACTTCATCGGCACGATGGACGACCAACTTCGTACCCTCCAGCGACAACCGCATCCCCATCATAAAGGCAGACAACACAAATAAAGCGACTGAGGCGATAATGGCATTCACCCAATTAGCATGTTTCATACCTTTTCTACCTCTGGACGGCCTAAGATTCCAGTCGGCATAAACAACAGCACAACAATGAGCAGAGCAAAAGAAACGGCATCTTTATATTCTGTGCTCAAGTAAGCAGAAGTTAAGGCTTCAGAAATTCCCAAAATCAAGCCACCAATCATCGCCCCTGGAATACTGCCAATTCCTCCCAATACTGCCGCGGTGAAAGCTTTCATGCCTGCCATAAAACCGATATACGGATTTATTACACCGTAGAACTGCCCCAACAAAACACCGGCTATTGCAGCCATGACTGCACCGATAACAAAGGTTAAGGAAATCATTCGGTTAGTATTGATCCCCAACAAACTGGCCATTTTCAGATCTTCCGCACAAGCACGGCAGGCACGTCCCATACGGGAGTAGCGAATGAATATTGTCAATATCAGCATGGTAAGAAATGTCACTATCCAGATGGTCAGTTGCATTGCGCTAATACTGGCAGAAAATCCATCACTTTCGCCTAATACCCACTGCCCGGTAATCAGGCTAGGCAATGCCAGATCGCGAGAACTTTGTGACAGACTGACATAGTTTTGCAAGAAAATAGACATCCCAATCGCCGAAATCAGCGCAATCAGGCGTTTGGAATGACGAACTGGCCTGTAAGCCACTCGCTCAATACTCCAACCATAAGCAGCAGCAATGACAATTGATGTTAAAAAAGCAGCAGTAATCAGCAACCAGCCCAAATCAACGCCCATCATGATCAGAGCCGCAATCACAATAAAGGAGACATAGCTACCAATCATGTAAACTTCACCGTGAGCGAAGTTAATCATCCCGATAATGCCATAAACCATCGTATAACCAATGGCAATCAATGCATAAGTACTACCCAGAGTCACTCCATTTAACATCTGTTGTAAAAAATAGAGAAATTGCTCTGACATACGTTGTACCTCTGGAGTAACAGCTCCTGGCAAACAGAAGCTGACGACTGTTCTGATGACTTTACTTCACAGAAGTAGAAGAACCATCCGCATGCCATTCAAAAATACCGAATTCGAACCCTTTTAGATCGCCAACGGCATTCCAGCTTAGTGTCCCCATGACGGTATCTACTGGATTCGCTTTCAGGTCTTTCACCAAATCAATCGGTTCCATACTACCGGTACGGTTCATTGCCGCAGCCAGAGATTGCAGAGCAGCATAGGTTGTCCAGACGAACGGACCTGTCGGATCACCTTTCTTACCTTTGATCGCCTCAACAATAGCTTTGTTCACCGGCACCTGATCGTAACGCTTAGGGAGGGTGACTAACATTCCTTCAGAAGCAACTCCAGCGATATTGGATAGCGAGGAGTTACCTACACCTTCCGGTCCCATAAAACGAATATTCAGACCAGACTGTTTAGCTTGACGCAGAATTTGCCCCATTTCAGGGTAGTAGCCACCAAAATAGACAAAATCCACATTCTCTTTTTTCAGGCGGGCAACCAGAGCCGAAAAGTCTTTATCACCAGCAGTAACGCCTTCAAACAAGACAATATTGGCTCCCGCTTTTTTCAATTTATCGAGAACAGATCGAGCCAACCCTTCACCGTATTGCTGTTTATCATGAACAATAGCTATACGCTGAGGTTTAATCTTTTCAGCAATATATTTCGCTGCCGTTGGTCCCTGATCAGAATCCAACCCGGTAGTACGCATAATCATTTGGTAACCACGAGTTGTCAGATCGGCATTGGTTGCCGCTGGTGTAATCATAATGACACCTTCATCTTCGTAGATGTCAGATGCCGGTTGAGTAGAGGAAGAGCATAAATGGCCGATAACATAGCGAATGTTGTCATTAATCACTTTATTCGCGACAGCGACAGCCTGTTTCGGGTCACA
Source organism: Photorhabdus bodei (assembly GCF_003287735.1). Lineage (GTDB taxonomy): Bacteria > Pseudomonadota > Gammaproteobacteria > Enterobacterales > Enterobacteriaceae > Photorhabdus > Photorhabdus kayaii. The sequence goes on from NZ_NSCM01000059.1 coordinate 5,285, forward strand.
CCCATCATCATATTCAACCCCCACCAGCTTATTACCATTAATACCACCATTAGCATTGATATCTGCAATCGCCTGACGTGCGCCAGTAAATTCCATATCACCATATTGCGCAACTGGACCAGACATTGCTCCTACAATCGCCACTTTGATCTCTTGTGCCCACAGAGAGTGACTCATCATCATGACAATACAGCCTGCTAATAGTGTTTTACCTGTTATGATTTTCATTTTATTTATCCCCGTGTTGTTATTGGTCTAATTTATTGTGTTTACCTTTTAGATCTCCCATTATCTAATGGGATAACCGTGATCTTTTGTGATCAATGATTAGATAAAGTAATTTTTATGAATAAGATTTTATTTTTCATGCTATTAAAATAGCATTTCATGCTTAAAATCAAATTAACAAGGTAGATAAAAGCATTAATTACAGAATAAAATACCGCCAAAGTTGATTGGAATTTAGACAAAACATAGTGTGATATTCTGGTTAAATATTAGTAAAGCAATCTTTAACTCGAAATATCGATCATGTTAAAAACATTTTTCCAGTAACGTATAAAAGCGGTTACGCGACACTCTATCGATCTATGCAACTAAAATTGATATGGAAAAACCATGAAGCTAACTATTGAACAACTTACTGTTTTATCAGCACAAGATATGATTGATCTAACGAAAATCTGGCCTCAACAGGCTCCAGAGCAATGGCAAAGTTGGTTAAAAAATGAAAATAAACTGTTCGCAGCTCGTTTTAATGATAGATTACTGGCCGCAATAAAAGTGACTTTCAGTGATCAATCCGGCCTGCTTAAAGATTTATGTGTCCGTGAAATAACACGCCGCCGGGGAGTGGGTATATATCTGATAAATGAAATAAAAGCTCAGCATCCCACCATTAACCAGTGGAAGTTAAGCCTTGAAGGGTTCTCAGATGCTAACGAACCAGCATTAAAAGGTTTTATGAGTGCCTGTGGTTTTTACTACGATGCCAAGTCAAATTCTTATTCTAGCTGACCCATTTTCCAGACCGCAGCCACATTGCGGGCAGTCACCCTCAAATTCTCATGCCCGCAAGCAAGAGCGTCAGAAAGAGAACAAACGCCGGGCATAATTGAGAAAACGGCATCCAATCCGTGCTCATGAACGATGCTATAGTTCTGACTTATACTGCCAACCAATGCAATGGTTGAAATAGCATACTTTTTGGCGATACGAGCAACACCAATCGGTGTTTTACCGTAAATAGTCTGGCTGTCCATTCGGCCTTCACCAGTAATAACCAGATCAGCGCCTTGTACTGCCTTTTCCAATTCCAGCGTGGAGATAACAATATCAATTCCCGGTTGCAATTTAGCGTCCAACCAACCAAGTAAAGGAACGCCCATTCCCCCTGCTGCTCCTGCACCGGGTACGTCAATGACCTTAATGCCTGTCAGTAATTCAATTTTCTCACCATAATGGCGCAGGGCCGCATCCAACTTTTTCACCATCTCTGGTGTCGCCCCTTTCTGTGGCCCGAAAATAGCAGATGCACCAAACTCACCACATAACGGGTTAGTCACATCACAGGCGACGATAATTTCAGTTCGATTCAAACGCGCGTCCAAACCGGAAAGATCAATTTTAGCAAACCGATTTAACGCAGCCCCGCCAGCCTCCAACGTTTTACCATCAGAATCAAGCAAACAAGCCCCCAACGCCTGCATCATACCGGCACCACCATCATTAGTCGCGCTACCACCAATGCCTAAAATTATCTTTCTGACACCTTGATCCAAAGCAGCCAACATCAGCTCACCGGTACCATAAGTCGTGGTTATCAGCGGATTACGCTTTTCCATCGACACCAGATGTAAGCCAGAAGCCGCCGCCATTTCAATAACAGCGGTTTCTCCATCACCTAGCACGCCGAAAAAACTATCCACCGGCTGATTTAACGGACCGGTGACCGACAGACGTATAATCTTTCCACCAGTAGCTGCTACCATTGATTCAACTGTACCTTCCCCCCCATCTGCCATCGGCAATTTAATGTATTCAGCTTGTGGATAGATTTCACGAAATCCCTGTTCTATCGCTTCAACGGCCTGTAAGGCGCTGAGACTTTCTTTAAATGAATCAGGGGCAATAACAATTTTCATAGGATTAGATGACAACAATGAAAAATAAAACAAAAAAGGCGATAAACCATTATCGCCTTTTTAATTATGAATGCGTTAACGCAAAATCACCCTAATTTATGCCTCAATGGCTACACGCAATTTTTTCATGGCATTTTTTTCAAGCTGACGTACACGCTCCGCAGAAACACCATACTTATCCGCCAGTTCTTGCAGGGTAGATTTATTATCATCATCTAACCAGCGGCAACGGATAATATCCTGACTGCGCTCATCTAAGCTTTCTATCGCTACCGATAATTTATCAGCCGCATGGTTTTCCCAATTGTCCTCTTCAATGCCGTCTGCAAAATCAGATGCTTTATCCTGAAGATACAGCACTGGCGCAACCGGTTGACCTTCCTGACTATCATCATCGACAGACATATCAAACGCCATATCCTGCGCTGACATACGAGATTCCATCTCACGCACATCTTTACTGGTCACGCCAAGTTCTTTGGCGACCATTTCTACTTCGTCCTGATTGAACCACCCCAAGCGCTGTTTAGTTTTACGCAAATTAAAAAACAGCTTACGCTGTGCTTTAGTTGTTGCAACTTTAACAATACGCCAGTTACGCAGTACATATTCATGGATTTCAGCTTTAATCCAGTGGACGGCAAAAGAAACCAGACGCACCCCTACTTCCGGGTTAAAACGACGTACTGCTTTCATCAGGCCAATATTCCCTTCCTGAATTAAATCCGCCTGAGGTAGCCCATAACCAGCATAGCTACGAGCGACATGAACAACGAAGCGCAGATGAGACAGAATCAGCTTCTTAGCTGCATCCAGATCTCCCTGGTAATGCAGCCTTTCAGCCAGTTCCTTCTCTTCCTCTGCTGTCAGCATTGGATAAGTATTAGAGGCGCGGATATAGCCCTCTAGACTTCCTTGAGGAACTAACGCTAAGGTTTGCATTTCTTTGGCCATTCAAATCCTCTCAAATAAGGCTCAAATCGTTAGTATGGATTAGATTACATCAGTGTATATGAGAACCAACGTTCAACATACAGCGGTACAGTCTATCACCAGAATGTGCATATTCAAGTCACAGATCCATGGAAGAGTAATAATTTCAGCACCGACCATCCCGATAATGGGTTCACAGAACAAAAAATAACAGATAGTTTTATATTTATGCAACTACCTTTATTTGTACTATCCCCGACAAATATTAATTCCATTTCACAAAAGCGCCCGCCAGGTTCACCGGGAGAGTACAAGCACCTTTTTAATTAATTCTACACAGAAGAAAATCGTGATTTTAGATTTAAATCAATGAATAAGAAATTCTTACCCTAGGAAAAAGGAGATGATTATTGCGTTGTCAGGCTGATTTCGCTCAGCCTGTTGAGAAAATTACCGTTTTATTCTGGCGTAAAATGACGCAAATGCTGAGTTGTCGCCAACCAAGCAGCGACCCAACCAATCATTGCGGAGAGTAAAACTAGCAGCAGGGACTCATCCCATGAAAGCCCATGTAAATTAAATGTCGTGCCAAATACACTGGCAACCTGTGTGACAACATCAGAAAGTTTCCACACCAACAGCGCAGACAAAATTAACGATAAAATTGCCCCCAAAGCCCCTAACAAAGCACCACCATTGAGGAACGGGCGCAAAATAAAGCCATCCGTTGCACCAATAAGCTTCATCACGTTAATCGTATCACGATGACTGAAGATACTGAGACGCACACTATTACCGATGACCAAAAACAGCGCAACGATCATCAGAATACCGATTACTGTCACAATCTGACCGATAAGGCCTGTCAGCGCCGCCAGACGAGCAAACCAGCTATCATCCATCCGAACTTCTTCAATACCTTTAACCTGAGAAACTCTATCACGCAGCGTGGTCAGCGTCTGTGAACTCTGAAAATCGATTTTCGGTGTGATAATAGCCACCGCGGGCAACGGATTCTCTTCCAGCATATCCAGCGCGCTACCAAAGCCAGACCAGGCGCGGAATTCTGTCATTGCTTCCTGACGTGAGAGATAGTTGACATTATCCACACCATCAAGTGCTTTCAGCTCACTTATTAATTTCTGAGCACTGCTATCATCCAGTGATTTATCGAGATATACCGTCAGTTGAGGGGAGGGATACCATGTCTCCGCAGCCTGGCTGACATTCTTCCATACAATGTAACAAACACTTGGTAATGTCAGGGAGATAGCAATCACCATCACGGTCAACAAAGTTGCCAACGGCTGACGCGACATATCCGTCAACGTATTCATCCAAGCATAGCGCCACTGCTCACGCCATCCTCCTTGTAAAACTTTACTTTTCGATCTTGTTACTTTCCCCGCTGCCCTACGCACATTTTTAACCATGATGCTCTCCCGCCATACGGCCCTGGCTCAGAGTCAGAATACGATATTTCCGTCTTTCAATCAGTGCCATATCATGGGTCGCCATCAGCACTGTCACCCCAACCCGATTAAATTCTTCAAACAGTCGTAAAATACCCTCTGACAACTCACCATCCAGATTACCGGTAGGCTCATCCGCCAACAAAACAGTCGGCTTATTCACAACCGCACGAGCAATGCCAACTCGTTGTTGTTCTCCCCCTGAAAGCTGAATTGGGAAATTTTTCGCTTTGTCCAGCAGACCAACCTTATCCAAAGCAGCGGAAGTCCGACGACGGATATCTTCAGAACTTGCACCTGAAATAATCAGCGGCATTGCCACATTATCGTATACCGTCCGATCCAACAGCAGATGATGATCTTGGAAAATCATACCAATCTGACGACGTAGAAAAGGTACCTCACGGCTTTTTAACCGACTGATATCATGACCGGTAAACCAGATATGTCCGGCGCTAGGCCGCTCAATACCACAGATAAGTTTCAGCAAGGTACTTTTACCTGCCCCTGAGTGACCGATTAGAAATGCCATTTCCGCAGGGCGCAAATGAAAATCCACCCCTTGCAGGGCTTGCCGTCCCCCCAGATAAGCTTTACTGACCTGTTCAAAGCGAATCATAGGTAATTAATCCTCTCGGGCAAAAAGTGCCTCTATAAAGTCATCTGCCTTAAATGGCCGTAGATCTTCAATTCCTTCACCAACCCCAATATAACGAATAGGAATTTCAAACTGATCAGCAATGGCGAAAATTACTCCACCTTTGGCAGTACCATCCAGTTTTGTCAATGAAATGCCTGTCAACCCAACAGCTTCATGGAATAGTTTAGCCTGATTTATCGCATTCTGACCGGTACTGGCATCCAATGTCAGCATAATTTCATGTGGAGCATTTTCATCCAGTTTTTTCATCACTCGGACAATCTTCTTCAATTCTTCCATCAGATGAGATTTATTTTGCAAACGACCTGCGGTATCTGCAATCAGGACATCGACACCTTTGGCTTTAGCTGACTGAATAGCATCAAAAATCACGGAAGCAGGATCTGCGCCAGTATGTTGCGCCACTACCGGAATATGGTTACGTTCCCCCCACACCTGTAACTGCTCAACGGCGGCTGCACGGAAAGTATCTCCGGCTGCCAGCATGACAGATTTACCTTGTGCCTGAAATTGACGAGCCAATTTACCAATTGTCGTGGTTTTTCCCACACCATTAACACCAACCATCAGAATGACGTACGGCGTTTTTCCTTCAATGTCCAGGGGTTTATTCACTTTAGTCAGAATACCAGACATCTCTTCTTTCAGTTTGGCATACAACGCTTCTGCATCTTTTAGCTCTTTACGGCTGGCATGCGTTGTCAAACTGCTAATGATTTTACGGGTAGTATCGACACCAACATCAGCAATCAATAACTGCTCTTCCAATTCATCAAATAGGTCATCATCGATCTTTTTACCACTGAATAGACTAAGAAAACCGGACCCTAAATTCTGACGAGTTTTAACCAAACTGCGTTTCAAGCGAGAGAAAAAGCCCTCTTTAGTCGGACGCTCTTGCTCTTTTGATATAACTGGCTGTTCGGTTTGTACTTGTTCCGCCTGCTCCGCCGCTAACCTTGCGGCTTCCTCTGCAAGACGCTGTTGTTCCGCCTGCTCCGCCGCCAACCTTGCAACTTCCTCTGCAAGACGTTGCTGTTCCGCCTGCTCCGCCGCTAACCTTGCGGCTTCCTCTGCAAGACGTTGCTGTTCCGCCTGCTCTGCCGCCAACCTTGCGGCTTCCTCTGCAAGACGTTGCTGTTCCGCCTGCTCTGCCGCTAATTGCTCTTCTTTTTGCTGCTCTTCCTGACGGCCACGCCCGAACCAGGAGAAAAAGCCTCTTTTTTTCTCTTTTGCCATTAGCCACTGCACTCCTCAAGGTTAAATCATGGCGTTACAACAAGGAATAATAACGAAATTAGAAACAGTCTAACATTTTCGTAATAGCTCAACACATATCAATCATGAATTTCATGGTAAATTAATGCCTGTAAGTCTTAACAACTGTTACGCAAATTATGGCAAAGAAATCACAACGGCAATCAATGGGACAAATCCGCATTATTGGCGGAAAATGGCGAGGCCGAAAATTACCTGTACCGGATAGCCCTGGATTACGTCCAACGACAGATCGCGTCAGAGAGACGCTATTTAACTGGCTAGCCCCAGTTATTCAGGAAGCACACTGCTTGGATTGCTATGCAGGAAGCGGAGCGCTTGGATTAGAAGCGCTTTCTCGTTATGCAGCCCAAGTTACCCTAATTGAATATGAACGTAATATAGCCAAACAGCTTTCCGCGAATTTGGATCTGCTCAGTACCCAAAACGCCGAGGTCATTAACAACAGTGCATTAACCTATTTATCCCAATCAGGAAAACCCTACGATGTCGTTTTCCTTGATCCTCCTTTTCGTAAAGGAATGCTTAGCGAAACCATAAAATTGTTGGAAGAGCAAAATTGGCTGGCAGATGAAAGCTGGATTTATGTTGAGGCTGAATCTGAATCAACGGCGATTGATGTGCCTGTTAACTGGCAACTTCATCGTGAAAAAGTCGCCGGACAAGTCGCATACCGGCTCTATATCCGTTACTTACCTGCATAACGCTTACTTTGGAGTACACACTGATGTTTATTCAATTGGGCAAACTGTTAATGATCTGTGTTTGGGGATTTCTGATCTTTAACCTGATCCATCCATTTCCAAAACCATTGAAGTATTTTATGGATGTCGCCATGATTTTCATGGTGGTCATGCATGCATTTCAAATGCTGCTTCTGAAAACCAGTCAGCCCAAAGACCAAAAACTCTCTAGCCTGATGCAGGCCAAGATCTTCTTTTTTGGTGTCTTTGAACTACTGTCAATGCAGAAAAAACAACGGAAAGAGAAAAGCCATCACCTCAAACAGTAGACACACGCCCCAACACCCGGAAAGTATATACAATTATGTGAGGAATGATTCATTTCATTCCCCTTTCCGGTTATGAGGAGGGTGTTCAGGATTCTGTCTCAACACAACTTATTGCCTCTTTCTTTGCTGAACAGATAAATCATTTCTTAATTTATTGCCTATTTCCGCACAGATACTTAAACCAATCTCTATTATTTAAGTCTATATTTTGATAGTAAAAGAGTAGACCCCTTATCCATCACTTATTTAAGGAACAAAGATGAGCTGGCCATTTATTGCAGTATTTTTTTCTGGTTGGTTGTATGTTGATGCAGCTTACCGTGGTCCAAACTGGCAAAGATGGCTATTCAGGCCAGTCACTCTGCTATTGTTGTTATTGTGGGCATGGCAAGCGCCTGAGCTGCATATTTCAGGTTATTTAATCTGTCTTGGGTTATTTACTGCTTTAATATCAGATGCTCTGCGCATGCTCCCCAGTAAGTATTCACTACTCTCTCTAAGCACATTATTCCTCTGTTATCTGCTCTACACGATAAGCTTTGTAATGCAGATGAATTTCAGTTTCTTCTTCCCGCTGCCATTAATTTTACTGGTTCTGGGATCCGTTATTCTGCTGGTTATTTGGAATAAACTGGAGGAAATGCGCTGGCTAGTCGTTGCCTCAGTTGTCATGCTCCTGATAATGGTGTGGATGGCAGGTGAACAATATTTCTCCCTTAATACAGCGTATGGTTTCTCCCTGTTAGCAGGCACTATCTTGTTGTTGCTGTCACATAGTGTCTGGTTGATTAGCCATTACCGTTTCCAGTTCAAATCTTCTAAGGCGATTGTTGCAACCTGTTATTTTATCGGCCATTTTCTGATTATTCGTTCTATTTATCTTTAATAAAAAGATTAAGTTGAAAATAGATATCAGCACTCAGTCGTACAATTTGACAACTTTATTTTTTCTTTTTATTGACTCTGGAGTAGGCTCCAAAGTGTAGAGTTTAATCATTATCTTTGAGTTAACTCTATTCAGGGGGAGTCCATGTACTCAAATTCAAACAAAAATAGTGCTCATCAACATAACCACCAGCATGGAAGCTGCTGCGCGACTACGACTTGTTCAGATCAAGCTAAACAAGTTAGTGAACATTTACATAATCATAATCATGAACATGAACATGAACATGGTAAGGCTTGCTCACATAAGCATCACCCTTCCCATGGTACACAAGAGACACAAGCACCTGAGCTTTTGGCAAACCAACGTTTCAGTTGGGTGGTTAATGGTATGGATTGTCCAAGTTGTGCCCGCAAAATTGAAACCGCGGTCAGCAAAATTCCAGAAGTGAAACAAGCCAAGGTTCTATTCGCAACAGAAAAACTAGTTGTGGATGCGGATACAGATATACGTTCAGCCGTTATTCAAGCCGTTAATCAGGCTGGATTTGCTCTACGCAATTCCGATTCAAGTCAGAAAGCAGAAAAAAGCAGCCGCTGGAAAGAACTTGCCCCGATCATCACTCTTTCACTGATGATGCTGATAAGTTGGGGAATCTCTCACATCAATCCCTCATTTGGCCGTATTGCCTTTATTATCACTACCGTGATTGGATTGGTGCCTATTGTTACCAAAGCCTGGCAGCTCATACGATCAGGCACGCCATTCGCCATTGAAACATTGATGAGTGTTGCCGCCATTGGCGCACTGTTTATTGACGCCACCGCTGAAGCAGCAATGGTACTACTGCTGTTTATGCTTGGTGAAATGCTGGAAGCTTATGCTGCCGGCCGTGCTCGTCGAGGAGTTAGCGCATTGATGGCACTGGTGCCGGAAGAGGCTCTACTGATAAAAAATGGTGAAAAAAGAACTGTCCCAGTTTCAGACCTTCGCCCTGGCGATATCATCGAGATTGCTCCAGGCGGACGTTTACCCACTGATGCCGAATTACTCAATTCATTCGCTAGCTTTGATGAAAGTGCACTGACAGGCGAATCTATTCCGGTTGAACGAATGCAGGGAGAAAAAGTTCCGGCAGGTTGTTTATCCGTGGATCGGGCAGTCCAAATGAAAGTGCTGTCCGAACAGGGCAACAATGCCATTGACCGGATTCTGCAACTGATTGAAGAAGCCGAAGAACGCCGCGCACCGATTGAGCGTTTCATTGACCGTTTTAGCCGGATTTACACTCCGCTGATTATGCTGTTTTCTGCGTTGGTTATCATCATTCCACCTACTGTATTCAGCCAACCTTGGGAAACATGGATCTACCGTGGTCTTACTTTGCTACTGATCGGTTGCCCTTGTGCTTTGGTGATTTCCACACCCGCCGCAATTACCTCTGCCCTTGCAGCAGCAACCCGCCGAGGTGCATTGATTAAAGGTGGCGCGGCGCTGGAACAACTGGGACTAATCACCACTATCGCTTTTGATAAAACCGGTACGCTGACCGCCGGTAAACCACAAGTCACAGATATAAAACCCGCGGAAAACATCAGCGAATCTCAGCTATTAACTCTGGCTTCCGCAGTAGAAAGTGGCTCCCACCACCCACTGGCTAAAGCCATTTTGCAATACGCAGAGAGTAAAAACGTTAGTATTACCGAAGCTGAACACCGTAAAGCGCTGGCGGGGGTTGGTGTTGAAGGTCAGTTGGACGGTAAACGTATTCTCGTCAGTGCGCCCGGAAAACTGCCAGAAAACACGTTATCTGAGCATTGGAAACAAAAAATTGTTCAGTTAGAAAATTGCGGTAAAACCGTTGTTGCCGTGATGCATGATGAACAATTTACTGGCCTTATCGCGATGCAAGATACGTTACGTCAAGATGCAATTGATGCTATCCATTTACTGAAAGATCAAGGTATTAAATCGGTGATGTTGACAGGGGATAACCCACGTGCAGCAACTGCAATTGCCGGTCAGTTAGGAATAGATTTCCGCGCCGGGTTAATGCCAGAAGATAAAGTCAAAGCGGTCATTGCATTGAATAAAGATCACAGCACAATGATGGTCGGTGACGGCATCAATGACGCACCCGCAATGAAAGCTTCCAGTATCGGTGTAGCGATGGGAAGCGGTACCGATGTCGCTCTGGAAACCGCAGATGCAGCATTGACTCACAACCGTCTGACAGGTTTGTCGGAAATCATCACCCTTTCCCGCGCAACGCACAATAATATCCGCCAAAACATTGCTATTGCCTTGGGGCTAAAAGGGATCTTCCTTATCACTAGCCTATTGGGTATTACAGGCTTGTGGATGGCAGTACTGGCGGATTCTGGCGCAACCGCTCTTGTGACAGCAAACGCGGTAAGGTTATTGAGAATTAAACTGAAATAATGAAAATTGTCTAGCTATACCCTATGGATTGCAAGATGCATCGCGACGGCAAGGGAGCGAATCCCCGGGAGCATCGCGAACTATGTGACCGGGGTGAGTGAGTTGCAGCCAACAAAGAGGCAACTTGAAAGATAACGGGTATATTAAGGATATGAGTCTTATTCCCGGCTCATATCCTGTGCTATAGCAAGATGAATTCAGTGATAAAAGCTCATTGACGTTCGAAGGCATGGTAAAAAGCAAAAACGTTCATTTCTCAACTTGGCTGTTATATTCAGAGTTGACTCTCTTTTTTCCGCACCAGATAGCGATAAGGCATTTGTTCCGTTTCTTGCGCAACCAATTGGTGCTCCATAAAACGGCAGAAACTAGGAATATCCCGCGTAGTTGCCGGATCATCAGCAAGAATTAATAACATCTGCCCTGCTTCCATATGACGTACGGTTTTCCGTACCATCATTACCGGTTCAGGACAGCGAAGCCCTTGTGTATCAAGGGTTTTATCTGGATGAGTAAACACATCGGGCATAACTTATCTCTATTTCAGTCAGTCTATTAGACTGAATTATATTATAAAAAAGCTAGCAAAAATTAACTTTACGTACGGCATTTTGAATTCGTGCACAACCGACGTATCATGTGATGCGCCGTCAGTTAAAACGGCAGATCTTTCATTGGGTTCCCTCACCCCATATTCCAAAAAGGTACAATATGTTTTTATCAACTACAATTACACAACAGCGCGCTACCGCTTTAATTTGGCTTTCGCTATTTCACATTCTGATTATTATTTCCAGTAATTATCTGGTGCAACTACCCGTTTCTATTTTCGGTTTTCATACCACCTGGGGAGCCTTTACTTTCCCATTTATTTTTCTTGCAACAGATTTGACGGTTCGTATCTACGGCGCACCACTGGCAAGGCGAATCATTACCACCGTTATGATCCCCGCATTGCTGATCTCTTATATAATTTCCGCCCTATTTTTCCAAGGAGAATGGCAAGAGTTTACCGCGCTACTTGAATTCAATCTCTTTGTTGCCCGTATTGCCTGTGCCAGCTTTATGGCTTACTTCCTTGGGCAGATACTGGATGTATACGTCTTCAATCGTCTGCGCCGGAGACGCAATTGGTGGGTCGCTCCCGCAGCGGCGATGTTCTTCGGTAACTTACTTGATACCCTTGCCTTTTTCTCTATCGCTTTCTATCGCAGTACCGATGCTTTTATGGCCGCTAACTGGATCGAGATTGGGTTAGTCGATTACTGTTTTAAGCTATTAATCTGCTTACTCTTTTTCCTACCCGCTTACGGCATTTTGTTGAACCTGATTCTCAAGTACTTCTTTGCCTATCAAACTAACAATAGCCACATTCAAGTTCGCTGATTTTTATACGTCCGACAAATACCAATCTCTTAATCAGATCGCCTGATTAAGAGATTGGCAAGGCAATTAGCCTTACACCCGGCTCTAATCATTCGATATTACATCAGTGATATTACTACAATTTCCTATTTTAATTTCGCTTTTTCGGTTAATTTTACTCTTATCAATTAGAAAAATTGATTGTAATGATCGTTTTATAAGAATTTCTTTAAATTGTGCATTATCAATATTCGAATCCCATAAATCGCCATTTGCATCAATGCCGTCACAGGAAAAAATAAATAGATCGATCTCTAAATTTTTTAATTGTGTAATAAGTGATGAATTAATATAACAAGCATATTTACGATGTAAAACTCCCCCTGAACTGATTAATTGAATATTTTTCTTCTTTGATAATTGATGGAAAATACGAATGCTATTGGTAAAAATAGTAATATTAATATCAGGAAGTTGCCTTGCCAGTTCTCCTGTTATGGATTAGAGGCGGTACAATTCATACCGCCGGCAGCCATTATTTCCTATAAAGAGGACCATAGTTTTGGCAGGCTCGGTAATCTGAACCCTCTGGATCCATACCGTGTGCACTCCATGCAGAAGGACGATAAATGGCTTTCTCATCCACGTTATGCATACAAACAGGGATCCTGAGCATAGAAGCTAACGTAATGAAATCAGCACCAACATGACCTATAGAAAGCACACCATGATTAGCTCCCCAATTCGCCATAACCGAGTACACATCCTTAAAGACTCCTTTACCGGTTAAACGCGGAACAAACCAGGTTGTTGGCCAAGTTTCATTTGTCCGTTTATCCAGAGCATTATGGCTCATAGCATGGTTGTTAATGAAGCCAGATTCCCCAAATACAGCCAAGCCTAATGGAGAAGAAGGGCCTATTCCAATACAGAGATCCGGGCATAGATCAAAAAAACACACATTTCCCACCATAAAATGGATATAACAACTTTATTTATCCACAGCCAACCATTAATTTTTATAGGTGGTATTAGTCTGCTAAGTAACTTAAGTACTTTTTTCATCCGAAGACAGTTTACTGGGCTGTCACATTTTGCTCCCTGTTTGTTAAGAAAATTTATACAACAAACAGATACAAATATTGAGTTTCCACAAAAGGAATATTTTTATGCTGAAAATTATTCAATCCCCATCCAAATATATTCAAGGACCTGATGCCCTGCTCCATATTGGTCAATATACCAAAACCATCGCCGATCACGTTTTGGTTATCATCGGTAATTCCGCGATGAAATTGGTGGGAGATACGGTTCATAGCAGCCTGGAACAATACGAAATTACTCGTCATTTTGAAGTGTTTGGCGGTGAATGTAGTCGGAATGAGATTAAACGCCTGTCTGACATTCTTAAAAAACATGAATGCCAAGCCGTTATTGGTATCGGTGGTGGCAAAGTACAAGATACGGCAAAAGCGGTCGCTTACGAATCCAGATTACCTGTTCTGATTGCCCCCACTATCGCTTCCACTAATGCCCCAACCAGTGCTCTCTCTGTTATTTACAGCGATGATGGCAAATATGAAGACTATCTGTTTCTCCCAACAAACCCAGATATTGTCCTAATCGATACCAGCATTATCGCTAAAGCCCCAACCCGTTTTCTGATTGCCGGAATTGGCGACGCGCTGGCAACTTACTTCGAAGCCCGCATTTGTGGAGCCGGCTATAAACCTCGAATGACAGAGGGTGGGATATCCCGTACCGCGGTCGCCCTCGCTCATCTCTGTTACGAAACTTTGTTAGAAGAGGGCTATAAAGCAAAACTGGCTGTTGAAACCGACGTCAGTACACCTGCGGTGGAAAATGTCATCGAAGCTATTACTTACTTAAGCGGCCTAGGCTTTGAAAATACGGGTGTAGCCGCCGCTCATTCCGTACACAATGGCTTTACCGTATTAGAAGAATGCCACCACATGTACCACGGCGAAAAAGTCGCCTTCGGGATATTAGTTCAACTAATACTGGAAAATAGCCCAAATGAAGAATTAGATACTTTACTTGATTTCTGTGTACAGATGGGACTACCGGTTACTCTGGATCAACTTGGCGTGAAGGATGGTGAAAAACTGAAAGAAAAAGTGATGGCAGTGGCAACAGCAAGTTGTGCCGAGGACGAAACCATTCACAACATGCCTTTTGAAGTGACACCGGAAAAAGTGTACGCCGCTATTATGGCTGCTGACCGGATGGGACGCGACTGGTTGTATTAAATTTAACAAGAGCGGGCAAATTGTCCGCTCAATTTGTTGACAAAACACTGATTTTTTATTTAATCATTTGTTTTAATGAAGCCTCGTTTATCAAACGGAGCCTGCCGCCATATTTAAGAACCCCACTTCCCCTAATTTTTCTTCCTGAAAAGATTTTGCTTAAGTACTAGGCTGTGTCCCGCAATAGGCTGAGATAGAATAATCTATGTGGCTCTGACTTTCGGAAAAAACATGTTATGGCTCGTTACGACCTTCCTGATGAAGCATGGGAGTTACTGCTCCCCTTATTGCCCC
>NZ_NSCM01000060.1 GCF_003287735.1 Photorhabdus bodei
ACGATTCCAAACGCACGGGTCGAGTCGGATGGGAACGACTTTGGGAAGGTTGGTTTCGGCTGCAAACCCTGATAGACGGCTATTTGCTGGCTAAATCGGTTGATTTGGAGATCTGATCAAGAGACAGGACCGGCCCAGGGCTGGGTGACCCGTATCCAGCAGGAGCTGTGGTCATTACTCTGGCCATAGCGGTCCCAGAGGAATTGCAGGCGGATACGGCCGTACGGGTCACAGTAGATTTCCTCGCCCTCCGGACCCACGACTTTGGCAATCTGCGGGCCCTCCATCGCCGGTTTGGGTAGCGGGGTCGGGCGCCAGTGCTGATTGTAGGGAATGAAGGTGAAGTCGTTGCTCAGGGTGGTGCCGCTCTCCCCGGCAGCCTGTTCCAGCGCCTGCGGCTGGCTGCCCCGGTGAGTGACGCCGACCAGCTGCCAGCGCCGGTTGAGGTCAGGCCGGGGATGGCCGGTCAGGGTGAACAGCACGCCGGGCCGCATCGTCGCGGCGTTACTTTCCCCGTCGCCGGTCAGGGCGTTGTTGCGCAGGGCTTCCAGCCGGTAGCGGGTGAAATCCGCGCCGTGCTGCCCGTCTTTGAAGCGGCCGGGAAAATCGAAGTGTTCATAGCCGGTATGCTGGAGGTCCTGTTCCCGCATCTGATGACGGAACTCCGCCGCCCAGGCCGGGTTTTTGAAGGTGTAATCTTTGAGCTCGACCACCGCCGGCCGCACCTGCGCCTGGCGGGTCAGCCGGGTAATGCACAGTTGCCGGGCCTGTTCGGCGTCGTCGGGGTGATAGGGCAGCACCGGGCCGTTGACCGCGGCGCCGGCATCGTCGGCAAACACCAGGGTGTTTTTATTGCCGGTGAACTCAAAGCAGTAAAAAATCCCCTCTTCGGCGGTGAGCCGTTGCAGGAATTCAAAATCGGTTTCGCGGTACTGGACGCAGAACTCCCGTTCCGGGTGGGGATTGCGCAGACTGAACGCCACATCGCGGACGCCGTTCTCTTTGAGCAGGGTGGTGATAATGGTTTTGATATCCTGCTGCTGAAAAATCCGGGCATTCTGGCGCAGGGTGGTGCGCCACATATCGGGCCGGATAGTCATGTCATAGCGGGTCTGATGTTTGCCGGTATTGCCCTGGACAAAACTGGCGACCATGCCGGTGACGGTACGCTCGACTTTGCCTTCGCGCAGGATGGTCAGGGTGGCGCTTTGGTCGAGGACGGCGGCGAAATCAATCGCCGGGTCGGCACTGGCTAAACTGACGGTCAGCGTGAACGGGGTGGAGAGGGCTTCGTGCAGGGTAAAGCCGGCCACCACGAAGGTGTGCGGCGGCAGGCCGCCGGCGGTGAGGGTAAACTGTAAGCCGCCGGCGCTTTGGGGACTCAGCCGGTCAGCGATTTGTTGTGCGATGTTTCTGGCGCCGGCCTGGCCGGCGGTTTTTTTCTGGAATGACATATAGGGTTCCTTCTCTGAATTTACGGGCGGGGTTGCCCGGGGAGCGCGGTCAGCCCGGCGGCTTTCTGCAACGCGTAATACTGGCTGAGCAGGGCGTTAAACCGGTCGTCGGTCTTTTTTATCAGCGCCGGTGAGACGGTCTGTTCCTGCTCGACGGCGGCGGAAAGCTGGCGCAGCAGCTCTTCCAGCGGGAGGTCACGGTTGTGGCTGTGCTGGATTTGGTAAATCGCCGTTTTCAGGTAAGAGAGGGTGAAACTGCCCCGGTTACGCTCCTGTGTCAGGATGTTGTCCGCCAGTAACTGGAGCTGATGCCGGGTCTCCCACCAGTTGCCGGGCGTCGGCGCGTTTTCCCGCCGGATAGACTGTAACTGCTGCCAGCGCTGCGTTTCACGCTGCTGCCGGCTGTCCTGCGGCCAGGTTTTTTGCGCCATCCCGGTCAGCTGCTCAGCCTGTTGCAGCACCACCAGCGGGGAGGTGTCCGCCAGCCGGGTTAACTGCTGCGCATAGGTTGGCAGGTCGGGGTGGTACAGCCAGGCCAGTCTGGCTCCGTCCGGGGTGTCAGTCAGGGCGGTGAGCTGCTGTTGCAGCGGCCGGTAAAGTCCCAGCCAGCTGCCGGTCAGGACAAACACGCCCAGTAAGAGACCCAGGCCAAACCCCTGTAGTGCGCTCATCGGCCGCGGGGGCGGTGCAGGGAAACGGACCTGGACTTTAGGCTGACTGTGGTCGTATCCCGCGTCGTCGTCAGTGTCCGGTTCCGATGGCGCCGGCTCGGTTGTGTTGGCCAGGTAAACCAGCGGCGGCATCTGCACGGGTCTGGCGGCGGGTTTGGGCAGGATGCGGGTCTGTTCCAGTTTTTTGGCGGTGTTCTGGAAGAACCACAACAGGTTTTCGACTTTTGGCAGGCGTTTCAGGTCGGACTGCTGGAGCCGGTCGACTATCAGTTGTAAGGCCCGCTCGGCCCGGTAAATCATCCGCAGGTCACGGGGGGTATAGTCGTGCTGGCGTAACGCGTTGCCGCAGCGGGTGTTAAACCAGTCCAGCATCTCAGTGCGGACCGCCGGCTGCGGGGGCCACAGTGCATCCCACTGGCTGACCATCACCCCGGCCAGCAGTTCACAGCCTTCGGTAAACCCCGCCAGGCCGCTGAGCTGCATCCGGGCCAGGGTGTAGTAAATCGCGCTCTGCAAATCGACGCCGTGGGTGCGAAACAGCGTCAGGGCCAGGGATTCGATAAGCGGCCAGTTCACGGCCGGCTGAGACGGGTGGTTGATTTTGTTGATTTCCTCGCGTATTGCCGTGAACGCCGGCAGATTCATCGGGTTACTGCCGGCGCGGATAATCAGGTTTTCAGGGTGCTCACTCATGGCCGTTCATCCTTTCACCTGCCTCCGCCGGCGCGGAGGACAGGCTGGGTTTCTATTTTGCAATGAATAAAATTTGCCATTAATACAGTTTGCCCTTGTATCTTAAAAGTAGGTTAAAATAAATACGATTAGATTTGGCGCAGTGTACGCAGTCTGAGTTGCCCTTGTATCTTAAAAGTAGGTTAAAATAAATACGATTAGATTTGGCGCAGTGTACGCAGTCTGAGTTGCCCTGGGGTTTTAAGCCCGTTTTAAAGCTATTGGCGCATACACTGAGCCACTCATCTGAAACCCGAACAGTTGTCTGTTATCCATAACGCATTTGCAAGGCAGGGTAATATGAGTCAGCCAAGTCCACTTTGTGTAGGCATTGATGTTTCCAAAGCTTCATTGGATATCGCCGCCAGTACAACAATAAGCGCGTTCACTATCAGTAATGATCCTGATGGCTTTGACGTCATTGTGTCTACGCTGAAGGAACATACAATTTCACTGATCCTGATGGAAGCAACCGGAGGACTGGAAGCGGCTGTGGCTTATGCACTGCAAGCTGAAGGTCTTGATGTCGTGATCATCAATCCCAGACAAGCGCGTGATTTTGCCCGTGCTATGGGGTATCTGGCAAAGACTGACCGTATTGATGCCAAAGTTCTGGCTCAGATGGCGGAGGTGATAGATCGTCACCCCGAACGTGAACGGTTTATTCGAGCACTACCGGATGCTGAACGTCAGGTTCTTTCTGCTATGGTGGTGCGCAGACGCCAGTTGATTACCATGCTGGTTGCTGAGCGTAATCGTCTGCATCCATCTCATCCACAGAGTCGAAAAAGTATTAACGTGATTATTGAAGCATTGGAAAGAGAGTTGTCGCGCATTGATAACGATATGAATAACCATATCAAAACGCACTTTAAATCTATCTCAGAAAGACTTTGTAGCGTCAAAGGGATAGGCACGACGACCACCGCAGCATTGTTAGCAGAAGTACCCGAACTGGGTAAACTCACGCGTCGCGAAATCAGCGCCCTTGTGGGTGTAGCCCCTGTTAACCGTGATTCAGGGACAATGCGAGGCCGACGAACCATTTCTGGTGGTCGGGCTGGAGTGCGTACCGCACTCTATATGGCCGCACTTGTGGCAACTCGGTTTAATCCGGTGATCAAGGCGTTTTACAATCGGTTGCTCGCTGCGGGGAAGGCTAAAAAAGTAGCGCTGGTTGCCTGTATGCGTAAGCTATTGACTATCCTGAACGCCATGACCAAAAAGAATGAGGAATGGAATGAATCGTATCACTACATTACCTCATAAAAAAATTGTCTAAGACAGTTGCTTTAAAGTTGGCACTTCCTTTAGCTCTTTTGAACCCACAGACGGGCAGCGGAAATCCGTCGATAATATGTATCGGCCTGTCGAATGCGCTCAATAACATCGCCAGCTTCTCTTGCAGTTTTTGTTTTACAGCCCAAAGATTCGAGGCCTGTTTAGCAAAATTGGCGCGTGAACCCAGTCCCGGAAACCAGTCGCGCCAGTGGTCACAAAAATACGTCCAAATCCCTTTATCTGTTGAAAATCCTAAGAATTCACCAATCACTTCCATCGTGATGACTTCCGCATCACTCAATTTAGGTGGGAGCCCTCGGCTTCTGAATCGCATACCTTGTTGTAACTGCGTTAAATTGTCATCTACCCAACAAAACACCCAAATGATAAAATCTTGTTGTGACATAGCCTTTTGTTCCTTTATTTCTCTATTTTTGACGACTTAAAGTTATAAAGGAGCGGCTATGTCATTTCAACTCATCATAAAAGTCGAGCATCGCGTTTTGAAATGTAATTTTTAATTAGGCCGGGCAGATCTGGCCACTTTTTGATTATCTTATCCTTCGAGTCATTACCCTCATAAGCATCCCTGATGTGCCGATAACTCGCAGTACCACTCACCCGTTGACTAAATCAGCTATACTTTCTTAGGTCTGGATAATCCTGGAGAGCGTAAAATCTATGGTCGCCTATATGAACGCATCCCGTTTGCAAGACAAAAATCATGTTGACATCGACGGTAGGTTGCAGCTCTATATCCGGCCTTATTGCAGACAATACTGCGGGCCTCGATGTAATCCGCTGACTGGCTCCTCATTCCTCCGACGAGCTTGACGCTCTGGCGACCATACAGGTTTAGCAAATCAAGGTTTTACCTGTCTTTGTCATCATGATTATTGCCTCAGCAATCTTTCTGCATTCAGCTTTGTCATTACATGTTGAGATTAATCAGTGTCCGGTTTTAATTAAGAGGTCTGACACTGACGTAATCTTTTTGGTAATCCCGCTGATGGGCGACCAGAGCCCAAACAGTACGAGCCAGTTTATTGGCCATTCCCACTATAGCCACGCAGGTCGGCCGTCGTTTTTTGAGTTCAGTCACCCATGGTAAGGGCGTTTTTGTGGTTAAGGTGGCGACCCTTGCTCCATGGATAAACAGCGTTCTCAGATAGGTATCTCCCCGTTTACTGATCCCCAGTAATTTGACCCGGCCTTCCGTCCCCGTCTGTTTCGGCACCAATCCCAGATAGGCCGAAAACTCTCTGCCCGACCGGAACGCTCTGGGATCGCCCATCGTGGCGATGGCGGCGGTCGCAATCAGCACACCAACACCGGGTATTTTCATAATCCGCTGGCAATCAGCATTCTGTTTTGCCCACGCTATGAGTTGTTTTTCCACCTGTTCAATTTGTTCATCGATTTTGTTCAAGCGGTAGTATTGTTCTTCAAGAAGACTGAGCAGGAAAGGGGCCAGTTTTTCCCTTAGCCGCTCCAGTACTTCCGGCATCGCTTTATCCAATGAAGCTCTGCCCTTATGCACAGTTTCACCGAACTCCAGTAGCAAACCATGCAGCGCATTGATTTGCGCGGTTCTGAATTTCACTAATTGGTAACGCATCCTATGTAACGACAAAATAGCCTGTTGTTCTTCGTTTTTGACGGCAACCGATTTACCGGGTTGCTGAACTGCCTGCCATATGGCTCGGGCATCCTGAACATCATTCTTATTTCCCATCCGGAATGCCCTGACGAACCGCGCCTGAAGCAAACGCACTTCATGCCCCAGTTTTCTCAATTCCCGTGCCCAGTAGTGAGCACCGCCACATGCTTCCATGCCAATCAGACTAGACTCGCGGTTACTAAAGAACGTTAAAAAATCCTGCCGCCGCAGCTGCCTATCAATAACTTCACCTGTGTATTCATCGACAAAATGAATTTGCATCAAATGTTTTGCAATATCGACGCCAAAAGGAGTAAATTTCATGAGTGGTTCCTCCAGTCATCAGGGAGCAACAGGCTCCCGCTTTTAGGCACTATAAGGCCGGAAATCTGTGAGGAACCACGCCTCATCTCTCAATTCCAGCACTGTGTCACAGGCTCAGTGGTTGGGATGCGTTCATTACATTCCTCGTTTTTGCAACACTCATTTTGATGAATTTTGGGCTTGCTTAAATCTATCCGGCGTCACTATAGGCAAGGAGCCTGCGCCTCAATGAGTTCCGCGCCTGATGCGGGTCTGTTCATAATACGTGTAAAATGTTGGCATAGCGAAATGGCGCAACAGCTTATTCCCTGAGTGGAGTGTCACATGAGAGAATTTTTACATCCTATCGTCACGCCCCGATAGCGAAGATAACGGTAAAGGGTGACCTTGCTGATCCCCAGGTTTTCCGCTATCTCGTTGACACTTAGCTCACCTTTTATATACAGCGCTTCGGCAGCAATCGCTTTCTTTTTTGCCTTTTCGTTTAACCCCGGAGGACGCCCTCCAGAGCGTCCTCTAGCTCTGGCTGCTGTCAAGCCTGCCTGAGTCCGCTCAACAATCAGGTCACGTTCAAACTCGGCTAATGATGCAAATATATTAAATACCAGCCGGCCCTGGGCATTCGTTGTGTCCACGGGATCGTGGAGACTTTTCAGACCGACGCCTTTTTCCATTAGTTGATTCACTAACTCAATCAGATGGCGAAGAGAACGGCCTAATCGATCCAGTTTCCAGATAACAATTACATCACCCGGCCGCATTTTACTCAGGAGCTGCTCTAAAACCGGGCGGGCGGCTTTTATTCCACTCGCCGTTTCACAAAATATTTCTTCACAACCCGCCTGCCGTAGCTGATCAAGCTGCAGGTCAGCGTTTTGCTCATGCGTGGAGATACGTGCGTAACCAAATTTCATGCGATAAGTTTAATGAACTCATTAATTTTTAATAAGGTGAATGTTGATTTTGTAAACCTGTTTTTGATACCCATATTGCTCCGGACGTCATTTTCAGATGTCATAGGCATGCCCTGTTAATTGATATCATTGCCCTCTGAATGACATCTGAGAAGATTGTTGCATTTCGTCATCATCTGGTTTACAAAAACGAACGTATTAATGAACCGTTCAGAGTGACGAGTATACCACTATGACCTCGGTTGACCGCACAGCTTATCCGCATTTCAATAAATCCCTATCGCAAAAAGAGCTGGCGTCCTGTTATGCTCTCAGTGACGATGAACTTACCTTCATCCGGCAAAATACCCGCAGCCAACACAGCCAATTAAACTTGGCTATCAGACTCAAAACCCGCCAACATCTCGGTTATTTTATTACTCTCTCTCAGATCCCATTTTCAGTTATTCAATTTATTGCTACTCAGTTGAATTTGCCAGAGAACTCTCGTTTGATACCAGAACGACGCGACAGAAAAGCTACACACCGCTACAAGATCCTTTCCCGTCAGTATCTGGACAGTCACTTTTTTACCCAGCAAGCGCGTCAGAATATCGTTAGTTTGATCCATCAATCAGCTTACACTATGAGTGATCCTGCTGATTTAATTAATGTTGCACTTGAATATCTCAGCAAAAAGAATATTGAATTACCCGTGTTCAGTACGCTGGAACGCCTGGCCAGCCATGAACGTCAACTCGTTCATAATGAACTGTATTTGCAAATTACCCAGTCACTCACTAAACCACAGAAAAATACACTTGATTCCCTGCTTTTGATCAAGGAAGGTGAACTGACAACACGCTTTTCCTGGGTAAAACAGACGCCGGGGCCTGCAACACTTCAGCATTTTCGTCTATGGGCTGATCGGTTGGCTTTATGGGGGTTTGGGTGAGTAGAGCTGTTCGGTCACCTAAACCCCCTGAATGGGCACTCGCTCTCCTGCGGATCCTCACAAGCCACCGTAAGTATCTGTGCTACTTGCTCGGCACTGAATTTCGGTTTGCATCCGCTCCGGTGCAAATCGCTGAACAGTGATTCGAGGGCTTTTATCAGGCTATTTAAGCTCATATTTTCCGTGGACTCGATGGCCTTCAGCCTGTCTTGATTGTCCAGCCAGCGTTTTCTCCAGCATCCGGCCTGTTTACTGCCCAATCCAACTTGCTTTGTAGATACGCCAGATGCAAAAAGCAAAATCAACTGTGCTCGTTGGCGGTGATCACTGCGACTGGTTCGAGACTTGACGATGTGCTCCAGGGCCTGTTGCTGTTGGGGGCTTAAGTTTACTGCCGGGGCTTTCCACATAAAAAAGGTATATCAAATGGTTAGTTAAATAGGGTGTAAATTAACCATAAAACTTCATACTCTTCAAGTATATTGAATAGGGTAGCCAAATACAGGATGATCCACTAGATGGTTTTGAGGCACAAGCTCATCGAGCGAGAGTGTTTCGGGAGGAAAAGTCTGGGGTGGGGGCATTCTTAACATGGCGGCAAACTCCGTCTGGTGAACGGAATTTGATTAAATCAAAGTACCGGATAAAAAACCAGCACTTTGTCAGTAAACTACCACCGACTTTAGTCGGTGGTAGTTTAGTCAGCAACTGCAATAAAATGGCGAGTTACAGTAGATGATAACGTTGGCAATCAATCGACCACACTGATTACTGATCTCCGTTTCAATGTCGGTTCACCCAGTAAGTTCTTTTTTACCATAAATCCGAGTGACAGCCGAGCGTAACTGATAATTACTCAAAGCGATTCTGTGAACGATGCACGTTCCGTTCTAACTGTGGATCACACAACGTATCGGATTGCCATATATGTCCGTGGAGGGCTGCCTACCATATTTTTAAAAAAGGTGGTGAAAGCACTATCGCTGGAAAAGGCCAGTTGGCTGGCGACGTCAGATTGGCCATATCCCTCTGCTAGTAGCTCAATTGCTTTGATTAGCCGCCATTGTTGCCGCCACTGTTGATAATTCAGACCAGTTTCACGCTGGAAGATGCGGCTAATGGTTTTTTCCGATGCGCCGATATAACTAGCCAGCTCGTACAGCGGCGGTACTGTGACCATATCAGCTAAATTTCTCAGACGGCGGTCACTGGGCAAGGGCAGCAGGGTTAATTCGCGTGGTGCCTGCTGTATCTCATCCAAGCATACCGCTAGAATATTAGCGGTAGCACCGTGCTGCCAGTTGGTGTCAAACTTAGCAATGGCAATGCGCTCCAACACTTCGCGTAGCAAAGATGAAGCAGTCAGGACTTCTAAGCATTCGGGCAGACTAGGGTAATGGGAGCGGTCGAGATACACCGAGCGATAACCTACCACACCGCTAACTTGCACCCGATGCTCTAGTCGCGGTGGAATCCAAGCAATACGACCCGGAGGGAGCATGCAGATGCTCTCATTGAGTATAATGCGCATGCAGCCTCGCTGACTAAACAGTAGTTGCCCCATCCTATGCCAATGTGGGCCAGAGTCATGCTGAGCCAGTTCGGCTGCAATGCCTAATACGCTATTGTCGAACGAATCCGGATCAAAGGCATCCTGAGCGTTAAGCCATGTCATATACTGTCCGATTATGTAATTTTTTTGTCTTTTATATTATAGCAGACTATAGAGCGAAGATGATACCTTGGTATCCCTATTTTACCTTTAGTCACAGGACTTGCTATGCAACGCAAACTTACCCTCACATTGGCAACATCTATGATGATGTTTCCCCAAGTGGTGGAAACGATCTACAGCCCAGCGCTTACTCATATCGCTGAAGGGTTTCATGTCAGCGCGGAAATGGCCGCGCAAACTTTGTCCTGTTACTTTTTTGCTTTTGCCCTTGGCGTTGTGGTGTGGGGGCGAATGTGTGATGTGATTGGACGGCGTCCTACAATCCTTGCCGGACTCGCGCTATATATGTTGGCATCAATATTAGCGGTTTTCTGTGATAGTTTTACCATATTATTGGTGGCGAGGGTGTTGGCAGCTTTTGGGGCGTCGGTGGGATCGGTGGGCACCCAGACAGCCATTCGTGATCAGTTCAGCGGCTACGAATTGGCTCAAGTGTTTTCGGTGATGGGGATAGCTATGGCGGTTAGCCCAGCGATTGGCGTGCTGAGCGGCGCGTTACTAACCCATTATTGGGGCTATCAGGGCGTCTTTAGCGGTCTGGCAATATTAGCGGCGGCGTTGCTGGTTTATGCTGCATGGCAACTGCCAGAAACCCGCCCGAAAGAGGTCGTGAAAAGCTCCTTTTTCGATACTCTAGGGCGTATGTCTAAAGACGGAGACATCTGGCACAGTGCGCTGTTGGTCGCTCTATTCAATATCTGCATGTTCAGTTATTACCAATTAGCGCCGTTCCGTTTTGAAGCACAGGGTCTTCCTGCGCAGTGGTTTGGCTATACCGGGCTGGTGTTGGCAGCAGGTGTGGGCTTTGGCGCAGCCATTAACAAGCTTTTGATCGCCAAACACTGGTTATTTACCGCGTTGCTGACACTGGCGTGTGTTCTGCTACTTTCTGGCGGTATCCTGGTGTTCTTGCTGGAAGAAACGGTATGGTTTGTCTTGCCAATGATGATGGTTGTGATGGCGTATGGTATTGCCATTCCCAATATTCTGGCGCGTGCCCTGCGGCACTATAAAGATTGCATGGGAACGGCAGGGGCGATCCTTGGTTTGATGTATTATCTGATATTAGGGGGCGGCCTGGTTCTGGCAGGGTTGGCACAACGCCTTGGTGTAGTACTGACAATCAGCAGCATTTGTGCACTGATGCTGGCAGGGAGTATCGTACGTAGCGAGCGAAAACTCACCTTGTCAGAAGGTAAAAACGAACGCGCCTGATTATTTAAACATTGGTCGGTGCTAAATGGCCGGCCAACAACCGATGGAGCCGTGCTATTACGGAGTCACATTGCTCTTCCAAATATATATGGCCACCCTCAAAACTGTGTTGTTGAAACTCTCCGCTTGCGATCTGGCGCCAGTCAGCTAAATCTTGTTCATCCGTCCAGTTATCACGATTCCCCTGAAAGACAGCCAACGGTGCCTGATAACAGGTGCTTTGTGGAAACGTCAATTGGGAGGAAAGTAACAAATCTGCGCGGATTATCGGTAGGTAAAAATCGAGTAATACTCTCTCGTTGCGCAACGTGTCACTTATGCCACCAGAAGCTAATAAAGCATCAAGCAAAGCGTTACGTGACATCCTCAATAAATGTTCATGACGTGCTCTATAGGGCGAAGAACAGGAAGAAATAATCAACTGTAACGGTGGCTGTGGAAGCATGAGCGCGACGGCAAGCGCCAGCCTGCCGCCGAGGCTATGGCCAAACAGGATCAAGGGCTTATCTTGTGGCGTGACCAACGCCTGTTGTAACTCGTTGAGCAACGTTTGAGGTTGGCATAACAGTGCTTCATCAGCCCGTTCTTCTCGCCCCGGATACTGTACGGCAAATAGCTCAATATCCTGAGACAGCAGTTTACCCCAACGTTGAAATGCCATGGCACTACCGCCCGCATGTGGGAAAGCTATCATTCGTGACGTTCTGGGGTCAGTTTTTTTAGACAACGCAGTGGTGAAGGGAAGTGTATGATGTGCATAAGGCTTACCTACCATTATGATTAGGATGATCTTGAAAAAGGGATCTTGCGATCCCATTATGCATTGAGTTTCGTGTTACGATCAGTTAATTGCATCCCACAGTTCATCAAATACTGGGTTAAAAAGCGTGGATTTCAAATAGTCTGAGCCCGCAGAACCACCCGTACCTTTACGTTGACCAATCGTGCGTTCGACCAGTTTTACATGTCGATAGCGCCACTCCTGTAACAACGAATCCAAATCCAGCAACTGATTGAGTAATAGCGACTCACAGGAAGGGCGTTCTAACATACTCTTGATGATCTCTCTCTCACTTTGTGCTGGGTCGCCCATCTGCATGACTTGGGCTCGTACAACTTCCCAGAGTGAAATAGGGCCTACTATTGCTGCCAGTCTTTGCTGGATATCATCATCATCTAGGTATTGCTGAAATTTTTTGCTGTTTGCCTTACCCAGAAGTGCCTCAATACCGGCAAATTGGTAAGACTGAAAACCGCTAGCGGTTCCCAAATAGCCACGAAAACGTTGGAACTCATGAAATTTTAATGTACAAATAACCGTAATCTGGTTTACCACTGTTTGTGTAATGGTATTAACGCGGGTCATGACTTCGATGGCTGCAGGTATTTCACCGGCACCAATCAGATCAATTGCTTGATGGATCTCATAGATCAATTGCTTAAACCACAACTCATACGTTTGGTGCGTGATAATGAACAGGTTTTCATTGCGGTGCTCACTGCAAGGTGAGGCAGGTTGCTGGAGTGCCAATAACTGGTTTAATTGCAGATAACTTGAGTAGTTCATGACGCATCCTTACCTTATGAAAACGGGAATAGTACCGGCTGACTGGGAAGGGCATCCCCTGAGAGATCTGGTAACTGTATGGAAAGAAAATAGTGGCCAGATGAAATATGCGGTGGCATGTGGATCAATTCAGTCACAGAGGCACCCTTGCGTTCGGCAATGGGCGAAGCGGGATCGGTCATTCCCCAAAAACAGCGGTGGTTATCCATCCGCCCACCGTCGTTTAACCTGTCAATGGAAGGAATATCCACCAATAGGTGCTGCACACCCAGTTCTGTTATGCGTACCATCGCCTGATGACTAAAGTAAGGGGCACCACCACCATCAGGGAGCCAAGGGAATCCATCAGTTGCAACAACCAATGCTTGCAGATAGTCTGAAGTCAGCAGGGCCAGTTCATTATCGATAGCTTCTCTGGTGATCACCCAATCATCATCTTCAGCGCTGGCGTTATAGCTATCCTTCATTGCTGAAGCTCGCTGTAACGGCACTCGGATCAGGGTAGCTGCAATAAAAGGAGCAAAGTTGAGATCGACCACATTGTGTACATCGGGTAAAATGTGCCCAATACACTCAGTATGGGTACCATGACAGTGTGGTACTAGGCTAATACGGGAGGCATTACATGCCCCCCCACATTGCACACTGGCTACGGCATTACCATAGCGGAGCGGCTCATCACTGGCTGGCGTGACACCATAAAGGTTTACAGGGTTATCCGCAAAACATAGCCGTGTAGAGAGCCGAATTGGCTCTCTGTGATCGATATGATGCACGCGTCCTTGGTAGTGTACTTCAATGCGTTCCATGGGCGATTTCTCCGGACTTGCTCTGTACCAATACGGTTAGTTCACGGATCTGACTGTGTAGAATAAACTCCCTGATCGTTAAGGTGATCCCCATCTCCAGACGGATCGCATGCA
This sequence comes from Photorhabdus bodei, assembly GCF_003287735.1. Taxonomy (GTDB): domain Bacteria; phylum Pseudomonadota; class Gammaproteobacteria; order Enterobacterales; family Enterobacteriaceae; genus Photorhabdus; species Photorhabdus kayaii. Next base: position 13,411 of record NZ_NSCM01000060.1, read on the forward strand.
GCAATTGCGGGATTTGTAATGAGTTACCACCAAGACTAAAGAAACTGTCCGTGACACTGACTTGTGCCAACGCTAGCACCTGTTGCCAGACCTGTTGCATCTTGTGTTCTGCTTCGTTGGCTGGGGAGGTATAATCGGCCTCTGAAGCAGAGTAGCTCATTTTCGGTGCAGGTAGTTTGCGTATGTCGATCTTGTTGTTATTGGTTAATGGGAATGTCTGCAATACCACAAAACTGGAAGGGATCATGATATTCGGCAATTTGGCCCTCAATGCTGTACGCACCATTTTTTCATTCAGTGTTGCCCCGGGAGTCAACTGCAGATAACTAACAATTCGGGCATGTTGCCCTTCACCAACAATCAGACTCAGAGCCCGTTCAATGATTTCGATAGCAGACAAACATAAATCTATTTCTGTCAGCTCGATACGGTGACCGCGGATTTTCACCTGATAATCGTTACGGCCGAGATACTCCAACTGTCCTTGTCGGGTAAACCGAACAATATCGCCAGTGCGGTATAAGTAATGTCTGGTGCCGAGTACTTGACGTTGCATGAATACCTTATCAGTTAGCATCTGGTTGTTCCAATAACCAGGAGAAACCCCCGCCCCCCCGAGACACAGTTCTCCGAAAGCACCACTTGGTATCAGGTTGCCAGCTTCATCCATAACAAAAGCATCCGTCATGTTGATTGGCATACCAATACATGCACTATCACCGTGGTGCGTCAGATCGGCACAGGTAGACCAAATAGTGGTTTCCGTTGGTCCATAAACTTGCAGTACTTGGGTAGCAATACGCCGCAGCTGCGCCAGCAGGGCTGCAGGCATTTTCTCGCCACCACACAACACCGTCAGTGGACGCTCTGTGGATGGAGAAAGATGGTTAACAATGGTGCTCCATACGGTAGGCGTGGCTTGAATAACACGAGGTTGCTGTTGCTCAATAAAGTGGTACAGCTTCACTGGATCCATCGCTGTCTCACATGGGCATAGCACCACATGTGCACCGCTGGCCAATGAACAAAACAGTTCTAGACCAAAGATGTCAAAACTGATGCTGGTCAGACTGAGTACCTTATCTTGGCTCATTAATGCCAGGCGTTCAACAAAGTCATTAGTGAAATTATTCAGGTTACCTTGGGTGATCATCACCCCTTTGGGATTCCCGGTCGAACCAGAGGTATACATGATATAGGCTATCATCTCGTCAGAAGGCATTGGCAACGGGTTACCAGTTACAGGGCGTGTCGTCAACGTCTCAAAACTGAGGGTTTTAATATGACTCAATGCGCCGCGTTCTGGATAACCATCCGTGACTAATATCCGGGTCTGTGCATTTTCAACCATGTAACTTACGCGATCTTCCGGATAATGAACGTCAATTGGCACGTAATGTTTGCCTGCCTTAAGCACACCAAGTATCAGTACAGCAACGTGGCAACTTTTCTCCATCATGATGCCAACAGAGAACGTTTGGCTATCAATGGACTGCAACGCGTTAGCGATACGTTCAGACACATCCCATAGCTGGCCATAATTGTACTGCTGTTGTTCACAACTGACGGCGATATTATGCGGTTGTGTTTTAGCTATTCTGTGGATTTGTTCAATCAACGAACCGCGTTGGCTTGCTACAGGGTTGCAGGCCAGTTGTAACAACCAGCGCTGTTCAGCAGCGCAGAGCGGGTTAATGGTAGAAAGGGTTGCAGAGCTGGGCAGAGTAAGCAGTTGATCCAAAACCTGCTCATAGTTATCCAGCATCATTTGCATGGTCGCAGGGTAGAAAAGCTCACTGGAGTAATCGAGTTCTATAGCGATGTTCCCCTCAGTCAGATTGAAGTTCCACGTCATATCGAACATTGAGAAACCAGATGCCACAGGGAGCCTCTGCAACGTACAACCATACAAACCCGTTTGGCACACGTCGCCAGTGTTCTGCAAGATCGCCATAATCTGGAATAGTGGGTTTTTATTCGACACCCGTTCATAGTCGATCTGATGTAGAATACGGTCGAAAGATAGCTGTTGGTGCTGATAGGCTCCGATACAGGTTTCCGCCATTTTGTTGATCAGGTTGGCGATGGCGTCTTCTGGGCACAACATGATGCGTAATGGAACAGTATTAACGTGAAACCCACTGACTTGTGCCAGATCCAAGTTATCACGTGCGGCAATAGCGGTGCCGATCACGATATCTTGCTGCTGAGTATATTTGCCCAGTAAATAAGTTAATGCGGCCGTAAGCAAAACAAAAGGCGTAACGCCTAATGTTTTAGCCTGTTGTTCTAGTCGCATGGCAATGTCGGCTTGCAGTGAATGGCGTATGCGATCGCCAGCGTGTGTCGGCATCAGCGGGCGGGGCTTATCCAAGGGGAAATCGAGTTCACGGCAGCCTTCCAGATGCTGTTGCCAATAAGTGATCTCGTTTTGAGTACAAAACTCCGCACTATTGTTGACGATATCGATGGTCTGTATCTGCGGCAATAGCGGTGCATGTTGTACGCCAAGGCACAAATAGTTGTAATGTTGCCACAGATCGTTGAGGATCAATTGTTCGCTCCAGGCGTCAGTCAAAATGTTGTGTTTCACCCAGATCAGTACATAGTGTTGGTCATGGTAATGCACCAAGCGTAGTGTGGCCGGAGGCTGTTGCATGATATTGAAAGGCGTCTCACACAATGATTTCACCAGTTTTTCAAGAGGCATTTGTTGCCCGTCTACGCGATGGTCAGCCAGTTTTATTGGAATATGCGGCTGTGCATATTGATAAGCCAAGCCGTTCACCTCGGTAAATTGGGTTCGTAAGCTCTCATGTTTCTCATAGATTGAGTTGACCGAATGTTCAAAATTTATGAGGTCTAAATGGCCGCGAATTTCCACGGCGAGCGGAAGATTGTAGCTACAATCATCGGGGTTAAGCGCACTCAGGTACCACAGCAGGTTCTGTTGCGGACTCAGCAATGCGCGTCGTTCCTCAGTAATTGCAATGGAGCGCTCTGCAACGACGGCCTTGTTCTCAATATATTCAGCCAGTTTACGAATTGTATTGTGCTGGAAAATATCGGCGATATTCAGATGGCAACAGAGCTCACGCGCGGTGAGGGCCACAATTTTGCTCATTGTCAGCGAATGAGCGCCAAGAGTGATAAACTCATGGTTAACATCAGCATGTGAGCACCCAATTGCATTTGCTACAATCCGTTCTAGAATGGCTTCCGTTTCAGTTTCCGGTTGAGCGACACAATGGGCCAGATCGTCAAGCGGCCAGTTCTCTAATTGTTGGCGGGCAACTTTACCGTTGATTGTCAGTGGTAGCGAAGATAAGAAAACAAATGAGGTTGGAATAGCTGCGGGGTGCAGTAATGTCACCATTGCGTGGCGAAGAATATCTGACGTTAATTCTGGCGAAGTCGGTTGTACGAAGGCGACCAAAATTTTACCGGCAGATTGCGTTCTGGCCACAACACAAACGCTTTCTACCTGCGGATGGTTGCGTAGGGCACTTTCCACCTCACCAATTTCAATGCGCACACCGCGAATTTTAATCTGATGATCCCTGCGACCGATGAAAATGATATTACCTTGCTCATCCCATTTAGCGATATCCCCCGTTTTGTAAAAGCGTTCTTCATTTGGCATATATGGTAAGCACATAGTGACAAATTTTTCAGCACTCAGCGTGGGCTGGTGTAAATAACCTCGCGCCAAACCATTACCAGCGATGCATAGCTCACCTTCAAAGCCCACTGGCATTGGGTTATGATATGAATCCAAAATATGACAACGATAGTTTTTTAACGGTGCACCAATACAATTCCATGCAACGCCAGGACGGTATTCACACAACGAGGTGGCGATAGTGGCCTCGGTTGGCCCGTAGCCATTGCACAAACGTGTACGATCACTCCACCAAGCAACCACGTCTGATGGGGGAGAATCCCCCATGACGATCATGCTCCGTAAACCTTGCCAAGCATTACGTGGTAGAAGTTCCAGTATAGCAGGGGTAATGGTGACATGCTCAACCTCATGCTGCGCCAAATAATGATGCAGCGCACCAATATCGGTATGCAGCTCTGCTGGAGCCAAATACAGCGTGGCACCACTGACGAGCGCACCATAAACATCCCAACCGAATGCATCGAAACCGAGTGATGCAATAGCCAACACACGGCTACCTATGCCTAATTGCATAAAGTCACGGTGGTTTTGCGCAACGTTGCTTAGCCCCTCTCGGGTGATCATCACACCTTTCGGTTTGCCGGTTGTGCCTGAGGTGTAACAAACATAAGCCAACGACTCATTATTTACTGTAGGAAGATCACTCGTAGAGACATGCAGCGTTTGGTAATTAATAGTCGATGGTAATATGCTAGGGGCATTGCCTGCTTTTAGCGGTGAATCTGCCAAAATAAGCGTTGGCTGTACGTCGTCTAGAATGCTCTGATTGCGGATTTTCGGCGCTTGGGGATCTAGCAAAACGTAAGTTTTATTGCTTTTCAGAATACCCAATAGGATAATCAGCAAAAGTGCTGATTTCTGCATCGCAACTGCAACTAATGTATCATTGTTACCATCCTGCTCGAGTAGCCAACACGCCATCTGATCTGATGCTCGATTGAGTTCGCTATAACTGTAGTCGCGATTGTTTGCATGTAGCGCGGCAAGTTCTGGATGTATCTCGGCATGGTAATGAAACAGCGTGATAATATCGTGGGACAAGAGGCTCATATCATCGGTTTCGTTAAACCCACTCAGACGGTATAGTTCATCAGGCTGAGTTACGAAAGGGGCACGAATGGGGTCAATGGTGGACGGCACTAATGCATCCAAATAATCCGTAAAACGACTAAAACGCATATCGTCACCGCAAACGGTGATCTGTGTTCCGTCCTCATTTGCCACGACACTTATCATCACGTTGGATTTAGCATACTTATTATGTTTAAGTGCACCAGTTTCGTTAAAAAAAAAGTGAGTCAGATACCGATTGTCGGATGTGGCCTCTGTTGCCAGAACCGTATGAAAATCAGCATTGGGATACCAAGTCATGTGGCTGAAATCACTCGCGCACATCCCTTGCATCTGGTCACCCAATCGTTGTAATAAGAGGGTAACCAGTCTACGAATACGGGCTGGTGCTTCAGCATAGAATTTTCGGGCGAGGCGATACGGGGTATCTTGGATTGTGGGGGACTCACCGCGCGATAGCCCTACAATAATATCAGTAATTTTGTCACTAAGATGCTCAAGGTGGCTCTCTTCTGCACCATGGTCTTCGCGAGAAATACAGCCACACAGATAACCGGATTTGCCCGGCGATGTAAAGTACAGAGATAAGCGTTCTTGAGCTTGTAAGGTATCAAGATCCTTAACTATTGCTTTATTTGAGGTTATGATCAGCAGGTTTTCTGCTTGTTTTTCCAGCTCTTGTATTACGGATGCATGATTTTCTGTTGTGATGATTAAATTTAATTTTTTTTCAGGTTTGTTTATTGGGGTAAGTAGAATTACCTCATGACCATACTCGCGAATTTCTTCGGTAATTATTTTTCCACTATCGCTATTACCAATATATACCCGTAATCATTGAAGATGCTTGATTTTATCCGAAATGGAGATCATTATCCTCGCTATGAAAATATTTATTACATCAGAACAAAAAATCAAACTTGAACGTCTTCACGACACCACTCGTGAT
>NZ_NSCM01000061.1 GCF_003287735.1 Photorhabdus bodei
AAGGCGGCCGGATCATATTCCCGATCGGTAAAATATCCCCTCACACAGAGCGTCTCAAATTCTTCCAATACCCCACTGACTTTGATTAATGGCTTGCGCGGCGGTAATTCCGGCGGCGGTGGCTCTTTTGCCAAGATTGCATCCAGTACGGGGATTTTATCCTGAAGCAACGTTATTTCCTTTTCCATTTCTTCCCTGCTATCAGGAAACTCAATAGCATGTTTCCGGTTTACATTAATAACAATATCAATGTCTTTTCTCTGACTTTTTATTTCATCAAAGTCAATAGCATCTTTAAAAGGACGACTGGTACTCATGACAAATCCTTCATTGCATTAGCAAAGTCTTTACATTGTTCCTCATACAACGTATTTCGTTGCGATTCCAAGTCAATCAATTGGGTTGATTTCAAGCCTTTTGCTGGCTCCAAACCAAACACACAATTCCGACACCATTTTTGTAACTCATTATCAGAAAAATACGTCACTAATTCTTCGACAATAAAAATAACGAGCATCGCCTGCCAACTGAGCAGCCAGGCAAAAGTTTCCCATGCCAAAAGCCTTGCCGTCCCTTCAAGAAGTAAGTTCTTAGGCACAAGCAATGCCCTATCAACTAATACTTTTAATAAGCCGTTTAATGCTTTGGTAAGTTGCGCAAAATCAGCAGCACCTTTAAGGCCGTAAAGACCAATAAACTGCCAGCGTCCTTGACCATACCATTCAGAAAACGCGTCACTGATATCGACACCCAGATTTAATGCAGAAGCAAGTGTGCCTGCACTCGCCCCAATAAACTTAATGGAATCAGTCGCTGCCACATTTTTTATGCCGTGCTCAACTGCCGGAGTCACAATCTCCATCGCCGTACTCAGTGTACCTAAAAACGCGGCAGTCACCTGGGCGTGGCCCTTTGTATCCCCTTTACTCTCTTTTAACTGATTGGCAAACTCCAGTCCGTTGAAAATCAAAACCAATAATTTAATCCGCGATTGCTTTAGTACCGATTCCCCTTCAGCACTTTCAGTAAACTCTTTAAACCGATCCTGATATTCATTCTTTATCCTTATTCGATTCTCAGAACCGGATGCCTTAAGCTCCTTCAACACCTGCTGCCTAAACTCATCGCCATCTTTAAGCTGCGATACCGACAGTTCAACCGCTTGATCAAACGGCACGCCGGAAATCACCGAGAACAGCGTTTTACTCAGCATTTCATTCCGGCTGTTCAGCACTTTCCCTAAACGGGTAAAGTTAAAGAACCGATCACCCAGCGTGACCAGTCGCCGGTCACAATGCAACATGGCACGAGCAAATGAGCTGTTGGCCGTGGGCGGTTTTTCCAGCGCTTCATTCGCCTTATCGTAAGCCTCGGCCAGTTTCCCGCTCAACGACGACACAATGTCCATAAATTTTTCAATGTTTGCGGGTTTCACATCCCCTTTATTCATGGACATCTGTTGCAAAAATCCGCTCATTTCCGCCATCACATCCGGGTTATTCAGCAGTAACGAGCGCCAGACAATATTGCTCTCCGATAAGGTTGAGTACTGGTCAATTAAGCGGTCTAAAAATGCGCTGCCGGTTTCAGTCACATTCAGTGAAGCCATCGCATAGTCCACCGCTTCCCGGTAATTCAGGTTATCCGCCAGCCGGGTTGAGTAGAAATCCCGGCAACAGGTGATAAACCGACTCTCCTGGAGCCAACTCACCCTGAACTGGGCCAGTTGCTCCAGCTTTTTCGCCACTTCAGTACAAAAATCGGCATACTTTTGGTTAAATGCCTGTCGTTTCGCCAGATTTAGCTCTTTCGTGTATTTCTCCCAACTGCTGGCAAACGCCTCTTCACCCAATTTGACCGTATTACGGGCAACATCCTCTTTGAGCCGGGCAAGGTTCTGCGCTGAAGCATGACCGGTCGTCATCGCCGCGATCATGCCGAAGTTTTGCTCCGCCTTCTCTTTCGAATGCGCTGTTTTCAATTGATGCAGTTGATTCTCTACCCCGTTAAGAGAGCTGTCGGTCATAAACTCAATCGACAACTCTTTCAACCATGTGGCGTGCTCGCCGGCGATATCATCACTCCACCCAGCCAGTTCATGAGCAATGCCTATCGGATCGTGCAAAGCCAGCAACACCGGTGAGACCGGCGAACCATCCGCTGCCGCTCCCCGTCTTTGCATGGCTCTGACCGTGAGGTCCGCACTCCCTGCCCGATTTCGGCTCCATGGATAGAGGGTGCCCTGCGGGCCAACCGCGTTAAGCGTAAACGCATAGTAGGGCGCCTCTTCCATTGTCCGGCTGATACGGGCCGCTGTAGGATTATGAGGCAAAAGATAGGTGGGGCAATACATATCCACCGGGTGGTAATCCATCACCGTATTCAGGGTGTCTGCCGTGACCTCGCTGATCCCCTCCCCTTCCGACCCCCCTCGCCATTGCCAGGATTTCACGCACTGCATCCGCTTTTCCCGCGCATCGGGGTGATCGTGATAATACTGTATTGTCTCCGGACTCCAGGCCGAAGGCGAGAAGGCCAGCCAGGTATCCTGACGCAGCGCAATATCCTGCAATACGATAAACTCCACATTGGTGCTTTGATGTGTCGGGGCATGACAATTCGCGGTTTTCTTAGGGAAAACACCAAAAGGCGCATTGTATTGCTTCCACAGCGCCCCGTCCTCGCTGATACTCCAGGTCTCCCAGCTTTCCTGAGCAAATATCCCGGCATTGCAATAATAAACATATAAAAAACCCTGCCGTAAGGCACGCAGCGCATAATGGTAGCCTTTAGCCGAGGGAAACGGCGTCTCCGCCCACGCCGGCAAGGTTTCATGGATACTATCCGGAACCACCGAATAGCGTACCGGCAACAGCGCCGGGCCGGTTGCCTCACACATTTTGCATAATGGTCGATTCATGACTGTATCTCCTTATTTTATGAAGGAATAATGGAAGTTTTGGGATGACAACATTCTCGAACCAGTGCCAGCCACGTTTTTTCTGGCAATCCGGCTGTACGATCAGCATAACCACGGGTACTGTTACCCTCCTCACCGGACAGCAAGGATTGTATCCGGGGATGCAAATCGATCTCCGGATGGTATAGCAAGCCATGCAAAGCACACGCCTCCAGATCACGAACATGATTAAAGGCATAGCGTTCAGTGACCCGGCGCAGTAAAGCCAGCATCATCTCCAACGCTTCGGACTCTGTCCGGCGTAACTGATTGCGATGTGCCTGACGATAGCGGCGCAGTGCCCGGTTCATCGGACCTGCCCAGGTCATTTCCTGCACGTTTTCCGGGGACAACGCCAGTGAGAAGGTATATTGCACCGCCGCAGATTTAGCGTTGTCCCGATGCAGTAACCGACCGTCACCGTCGATCAAGTACCAGTCTGTCAGCGGCCCCAGCAGACGCGAACGTTGCCAGGTATCCAACAACGGCCACAAGGCATTGTTCACTGTCGGATCATAAAAACGCAGCACGATTTGCCGTACCGATGACAAGGTTTGTACCGCCGTCATACCGAGATGTTGCGCAATCGCGGATACCGGATGGGAACTGAACAGCCAGCCACAAACCATCCGACCTCGTCCGGCAATCAACTCTGCCGGATCGGATTCCTGCAATGCTTGCGTAATACTCAACTCCAGCATGTGAGCATCCTCAGGCCGATTAATATCCAGCGGTATCAACCAGGGAGAATAACGGGGTTCAAAACGGGGATGCTTTATCTGGATCGCTATAGCGGCAGGCTGATGGTTAAGGATTGCCGCAGGCAACAACTCATCCTGTCGGCTATTCAGGAAAACCGCCGGATCAACCAGCAGCAGCCCCTGTCCACCCTGTTGGGTAAACGCGTTATGCAAGTCAGCCAACAAGCAGATTCTTTGCCTGTCTATAACATCAGCAGAAAAATCGTAATCAATTTGAATCTGAGTCATCAGATATTCCTTATTCCATCACGCTATCGTGAGCAGTTGCCACATGCTCTTCCGTTGACGCACAACGGTCAGGCAATGTCAGGGTTGAACTCTGACTGGCGGGGCCTGCTTTTTGGAAAACATCGCACTGAAACCGGGCATTCTTCGGGCCGGCAAACGAAATATGACCGTCTTTCAGCGAGATATAAGCGCCACCGCATTCCAGCCGCAGTTCAGTTTTCGCGGATATCGTCACCGTATCTTCCTGGCTGACCAGGCGCAGCGCCTGCTGGGCCAGTAAATCCATCTCACCGGTCTGGGCCTGAATCTCCACCTTGCCGGAGGCGGCCAACAACTTCATACCCAAGGTTTTGGCAAATAAACTCAGGGTTTCACCCACCGCCAGCCGGAATTTCTTGGTGATGCTCATATCCGCATCACGACCAACCGTCGTTATCAGATTTTCACCGGCAGAAAGCTGTAAGTTGCCCGGTGTCACCTGAGCAATGCCTGACGGCGCTGAAAGTAACAGCGCTCGCTGTTGCAGCTCTTTGAGGGAGTGATCCATAAATGCGGTCTGGGCTTCGATATCCGCCAGCTCCGCTTTCGCCGCTTCAGCGGCGTAACGCAATCCCGCCGCAGTCTGAAGGGCCGCATCCAGTTCCGACAACGCCGCTTGCATTGCCAACACCGGCCCCTGGGCTTTGGGTTGCCCGTCTGTACTGATAAACAACCCTTTCCCGGCCCGGATCGCGCCCCAGTCATCGGTACGCAGCTCAAAGCCCTCACCCCGTTTCTCCGGGTGCGGTTGCTGGCTGTCCACCAGATGCCCCAGGTTGAGCTGGCTCTTACCGCCGTATTCAGTACTCAGTTTGATGTGTTCCCGACCGCGCTCGTCGTCCATCCGCAATTTGTTATTCGCCGGGGTACGCAGGACGTTGCGTTTGTAGTTGAACAGGGTGACGTGATCGGGGTGTTTCGAGTCATGCAGCGCATGAGCGATATAGGGCCGATCCGGGTCGCCCCCCTCAAACGCGATCGCCACCTCGGTGCCTGCCAGCAACGGCCAGTGAAAACCGTAGGTGTCACCCGCGTAAGGGCGGGCCAGACGCACCCACAGGCTTTCTCCCCCCAGCGGCCAGTCTGCCCGGTCAAAGTCAAACGCCACCCGGTACAACCCGTCTTTATCAATATCCCCGTACGGGTCGTTCACGACCGTGCTGCTCACCCGGGCCGGCAAGGTGCCCGCTATCCGGGGTTTGGGGATCAATTCAGGCCGGAAACAGACGTTTTCCGCGTAGGGGATCGCCGTGAACGCCATTTCAAAACTGCGATCCCGGCGCGCGCTGCTGCGAATACCGGTGATCACCGCCCCTTGACGGAACGCTGCCGGGGCCTCACCCCTGACTTTCAACTCCTGGCCAGGCAACAGCGTCGCGGAAGTGGTTAACCCCCGCAGTTGGGTCTGCCGATTCAGGTAGCGCTCATGGTGCAGCCGGGAGTAGAACACCCCGCTTTCCACTGCCGGATCCAGGTCGTAACGGTTGCCCAGCACCCGGTAATTATCCCGATAATGGTACGCTTCGCCATACAGGGTCTCATCGCCCCGCGTCACATCCACTTCGGTATCCATACCGTACTGCGGCAGCGCGTCACGGTAATTATAATCGCGGGTCACCACTTTCCCTTCCACCACCTGATGCACGGTTTCCATCCCCCACACCGCGTCCACCTCCCCGCCGTGCATCCCTGACGGAGGGCGGGCCGGCATATAGACATTCAACTGGTAGTAACGCTGATCGTCGTAAAACTCCACCACCTCAATTTTCAGCCGGTCGTCCGCGGTCAGTTTGTACCAGATCCCCACTTCCGCCAGCAGACGTTGCACAAAACGCAAGTCATCTTCGTCGTACTGCATCACCTGCTCCCGCTTCGGGTAGGTGTACGCCAGGGTGAATAAGAAATCCTGGCCGCGAAAACCGTGACGTTCACGCAGGATTTTTTCCACGATTTCCGGCACCGACATCTGCTGATAAATCGCGGTCTGGCGGCTTCTCGACAACAGGGCCAACCGCGGCTCCAGGGTCACGGCGTAATGGCTTTCATCCCGCGAGGTGGACAGCAGCTTAAATTCGCTGATCACGCCGTATAGCGCGCGCAAGGGCGCCGGGGGCACGATTGGCATGCCCCGCTTCCCCGGATTAATCGCGGGCGACGTCAGGGTAAACGAGGCGTCCCGCATCAGCATCCGCGCCGGCTCGATATCCTTCACCGGGCTGGTGAATTCAATGGCGTAACGAAAAGGCCGGCTTAAGGCTTCCTGCCCGCTAAAGGCCACCACATCCAGTGGCGCGGTATTCTTCCACACGTTCAGTGTGTAGCGGCTGTGATCAAAGATGATCGCCGGGGTGGCGTTGTTCATGACGGGCTCTCCGTTTGCTCTGTTTCAGTGAATGTCAGGGTGATATCGCCGGTTTCATCGGCGCCCAATATCACCCCGGCCGGTTTAGGGGGATGGGCCAGACGTTCCAGCAGCGCCTGTGATAACACCGGCAAAATTTGCTGGTTGAGCAGACTGTCGATATTACGGGCGCCGCTGTCCGGCAGCAGGCAGGCGCTGACCAGTGTGTCACAGAGGGCGCTTTCCACCTGACAGGTCAGGCCATAATGGGTATGGAGTCGCCGGGTCACCTGCCCCAGTTTGATGTCCACAATACGTCTGAGGGCCTCAGCCGGTAACGGGCGGTAAATCACCGTTTGAAAGCGGGCCAGCAGGGCGGGCTGGAAGTGATCCCGCAGCACAGGATGTAACAACTCATGCAGCGCGGCATTCGGGGCGTCAGGTTGTTGCGCCAGTAGCGCCATCAATTGATCACTGCCCAGATTCGACGTCATCAATATCACGGTCTGACGAAAGTCGATCTCGCGCCCTTCACCATCACGCATAAAACCGCGATCAAATACCTGGTAGAACAGGTTAAGCACGTCCCGGTGAGCTTTTTCCACTTCATCCAACAGCACCACGCTGTAAGGACGTTGACGGACCGCCTCGGTTAATACCCCGCCGTGCCCATAACCCACATAACCCGGTGGAGCCCCTTTCAACTGGGAAACCGTATGCGGCTCCTGGTATTCCGACAAATTGAGGGTGATCAGTGAACGTTCCCCGCCAAACAGGCTATCCGCTAATGCCCGTGCGGTTTCAGTTTTGCCTACCCCACTTGGCCCAACCAGCAGGAAAACCCCCAGTGGACCGTGTTCCGGCGTCAGACCGGTTTTGGCCGCCCGTAAACGTTGGGCGATTTCCCACAGCGCGGCCTCCTGACCCATCACCCGTTCGCCCAAATGCTGTTCTAAGTGGAGCAGGCCGGTTTGTTCGTCTTTCAACACACTGCTTAACGGGATGCCCGTCCAGTCGGCCACCACGGTGGCGACCATGCGAACATCAACATGCAGTGAGAGCAGCGGTTCAGCTCCTTGTAACGCCGCCAGCGCCGCCAAATCCGCCTTCAGTTCCGGCGTTTGAGGGGAATGTTGACGCTGCGCGAGAATGCGCTCAGCCAGCGCCTTTTCTCGTTGATATTGTTCAGTAAGTTGAGCCGTCTGATCCGCCACCACTGCCCACCGGGCCGCGATGGCGTCCAGACGGGTAATCTCTTCACCTGGCAACACATTTTGATCGGCTTCAATCGCCTGCCGTTCCATCGCCAGCGAATCGCGCTCGGTTTTTAACTGTGTCAGCGATGCCGGTGAAGTCTCTAAGCTCATGCGCACCCGGGCACTGGCGGTATCGAGCAGATCCACCGCTTTATCCGGGAGCTGACGCCCGGTCAGGTAACGACGGGAGAGTGTCACCGCCGCCTGTACCGCACTATCAAGAATATGGACGCCGTGGTGGCGGGCATAACGCGTTTTCAGCCCGCGCAACATCAGGCAAGCGGTTTCATCATCCGGCTCGTCAACGTTAATCCGCTGGAAACGGCGCTCCAGCGCAGCATCCTGTTCAAAATAGCGTTTGTACTCCGACCAGGTGGTCGCCGCGATAGTCCGCAATTCCCCCCGCGCCAACGCGGGTTTCAGTAAGTTAGCGGCGTCTGCGCCGCCCGCCTGATTACCGGCACCAATCAAGGTGTGGGCTTCATCAATAAACAGTAAGATGGGGGTGGACGATTGCCGGACAGCTTCAATCACGTTTTTCAGCCGTTGCTCAAATTCGCCTTTCACCCCCGCGCCCGCCTGCAACAGGCCCAGATCCAGCGCCCGCACGCTGACCGTTTTCAAGCTGGCCGGGACATCGCCTTCGGCAATCCGCAGCGCCAGTCCTTCCACCAACGCGGTTTTCCCCACGCCCGGCTCTCCCACCAGGATCGGGTTGTTTTTACGCCGTCGCGATAAAATGTCGATCATCTGGCGAATTTCATTATCACGGCCAAAGACCGGATCAATGCCGCCTTCAGCGGCGCGGGCCGTGATATCCAGCGTGAATTTATCCAACACGTTTTGCAAAGCCGATGATAACGCGTGAGGATTAGGCATGGGGTTATCTGCGGCGGTCTCCGCCAGGTCAACAGCCGATCCTGCCTCAGTCACAGTCAAACGTGCCGTAACCTGTTTCTCCGGACACTCGTCTGAGTGGCGATCCAACAACGGGCGCAGACGTTGCAATTGTGTCACGCTCAAGCTCAGTAACGGCCGGGCATCATGCGCATGCAACCAGTCCGGCTGACCGCGCAGGGCCTGCAAAAGATGCGCCGAGCGAATAAATTCATTGCCCGCGTCCTGAGAAGCCACTTCCCAGGCGACCTGTAATAAACGCCACAGACGGTCTGACAACCGTGGGCGTTGATGATTGATGTTGTATGGCAGGCGATCCAGCGCAGCCAGGAGTGTCTGCCACAACGTATTCATATCCCACTGATAATGCCGGGCAATGACGGTAATATCGCCTTCCCCCATTTCAAGCAGCTTGAGCAACCAGTGTTCTACGGTGATCTCCGCATGAGCCCGTGTCTGGCATAAAGTGGCCGCTGCCGCCAGTGCCTGCGCACAATAGGGATTTAACCGGCGAAGTAAAATGGCTGACGGATTTTCCATGACAGTTTTCTCCATCCTGTTCCTCTGTCGCTTCGGGTACGCTACCGCCCATAGCCGTATACCGAGGCCCATAAGGTCATGATGCTTCATTATTTCGGGTGTTTTTGTCCCAGGCGGGGCCAACGGCCCCACCCGCCTATAAACGATAAAAAATAAAAAAACAGCGGACGTTACGCCGTCGAACGTTCACTCCAGGAATCGGAGTGAATGACGTTGCCGTCTTTGTAAGTCCAGGTGATTTTTTCGTAGCGGAACTCAACGCGTTCCAGATGGTTGTGCTTCTCTTTGGCCGGATCCTTGATGTCATGCATCAGCGGCGCCACTTTCACCACCTTCACGTTATCCAGTTTGGTGTTGAAATATTCTTTCTCCTGACCGGCATCATCAATTTTGTACCACTTGATTTCCGCCGATTTCAGGGTCTGACCGCTGGTGACCGCCTTATACAAATACGGGGTCGAGGCATCAACCTCTTTGGTGAACACCAGCGGCGCGTGCACGCGGGTCCCGGTCAGCTTGCCGGTATTGTTGTCGGTCGGGATATACAAATCATGTTCCAACGCCACAATTTCAATACTGCCTTCCCGGTCCTGAACATCCACAGACCCTTTGATGTCGGCACCGCCGTCATCTTTCAACCACAAATAAGCGGGGATCGCCATAAGTTTACTCCTGTTGTTGTGTCAATGATGTCGCCGGTATCGGCGACGTTGTTGCTGAAACGCCCGGCGCCGTTTGCGGTCGCGGACAGGCGACCGCGTTCGGTATCAGACGGATTTCAACTCTGCGATTAGCGGCACGCCCTGCCGCTGTGGTATTCGTCGCGATCGGTCGTGTCGCCCCGTCGCCTTGTACGGCGAAGCAGGCAGGCGACAGCTCGCCGGTCTGTAATAGCCAGTCACGGACGGCTTCGGCCCGCGCCAGTGACAGTGCCTGGTTTTTCGCGGCATTACCGGTCGCATCGGTATAGCCGGTGATTAAAATCATCCGGCCCGGTTTAGCGCGGATAGCGATCAACGCATTGATTAATACCGGGGCCGAGCCGGGTTTGAGTGTCGCCCGTCCCACATCAAACAGGGCCGGGCTATTCAGGCTGATCGTCTGCGGTAACGCGGTGGTCACCGGTTTTTTTTCCTGATGTTCAGGGGAGTAACCGGCCATCGCCGCCTGTAACGGCAGACGTAATCGCCCCCCCTGATACAGCCCCAGTCCCAGACGCCACGGCACCCCGTGACGGTAATACTCTTCAAGACGACCGGCATCGGCCCGCAATACCGCCACCGCCTGCGCTTTGCCGCGCTCATCCGTCATGGCGACAGCCTGATAGCGCTGCCAGTCATCGTCCACCTGACGCAGCCATTGCCGGTTGTGCCAGGCCGAACAGCCCAGCGCGATCGTCCCCGCCAGCATAAACAGCCCCAACGCCACCCTCAGCGCCCGCGGCCCAACGGTCTGCCATGATCTCACGGGGAACAGAGGCCATACCGGGTCCGGGAAAGGCAATACCGGCACCCCGGTATCCGGTGAGCTTACCGGGTCACCGGCGCGGTTGAGCGCCGTTTTGGCTTGCAACCACTGTTGCCAGAGATGACCGGTTAACCGCTGCGGTAATGCCGGGACAAAGGTCAGCGCCATCGCCTGAGGCGGACAAGGCGGCAGGTCGTATTCGGGGGCCAGGCAAGCGGGTAATACGCACGCCTGCATCCAGTCAGCCCAGCCGGTCAGCTCAACCCCACACTGAAAACGGGCGGCCTGTTCCGCCACGTTGCCCTCGCCCAACCAATCCGCCAGCGGTTGACCTGAGACGCCTTTGCGCCAGACCGTGACGGTGTTCTGACCTGCCTGCCACGCAAACCACGGTGAATCAGGACGTTGGAACTCCCCGGCTAAGTAACCGGTCAGCACTAAAGGTAACGGGATACCCTGGCGGCGACGCGCCTGAGAAAGCTGCCAGCGCAGTTCCCGTATCCAACCCGCCAGGGCCACCTCATCCCGGTACTGTTGCGGGTTGATAACGGCCATCACGCTCAATTGGCCGCCCCAGGCGGGCCGGGCAGCCAGCAGGCTTGTCACCCCATCGGACAATGCGGTCCCTGAGGGTAAACATAACCAGTAGCCCTGCGGCGTCTGACGCCACCGTTCATCACCAAACAGGCTGTCCTGGACGTGACCGCAAACCAGCACCACTGGGCGACGATCACGGTCCGGCGGCAGCCCTGCCGACAGGCGGTCAAGGTGTTCCCGTCGCCGGGATCGCTCGGTATAAAACAGTCCGACCGGCGTGAAGAGCAGGACAGTAGCGCCACTGGCCCATCGACCCGCCGGCGATAAGGGAAGCCAGACCAGACAGAGCAACAGCCCTAACCCGGCCGCCCATCCCCATAGCGCCCGTCGCAACATCACACTCATTGCGCCCACCCCGGCAGCAGCGTGATCAGATACTGCCCCAACCCCCACCAGACACCGGTCAGCACGATTATCGTCATGATTAGCGGACCGCCAATGGAACGCAGCCAGGCACAGGACGGTAAGGCCCCAACCAGCACAGGCGAGGGCTGAAAACTGTCGAAAGGTAAGAGGTGCTGGCTTAAGCGGGTTATCAGTTGCTCACGTATCAATGACGTGTCCTCCCGGTAATCCCCCTGGAATCCCAGCAACAACACCCGGTGAAAACAGGTCAGGACCGTCTGATCGGGTGCCGGTTCATCCAGCACCGTCCGTATCCGCTCATATAACCGGTTGCCCGCTTCGGCGGTACCAAAGAAATGGGCCTGCAACGAGGTGGCGCGCCAGGCCGCATAGCCCTCGTCCGGTGCCCGTTTTAAGACGGTTTCATCCAGCAGCGCGCACAAAGCATAACGGATGTGTTCCCTTGCGGCGTCACTGACACCGGCAGCGGACAGCGCCTCCCGCGTCTGTTCTATCTCGTCGATACAGTGTTGCCAGACCACGCTCCCCTGATCCACCCGCACGCCCCGGCACAGTGCTATCACCAGCAGATAGCTGTTCTGCAACAGGGCATCAATATCCGGTGGCGATGTTTTAGTGAGTAAGTGTGATCGATTCATGTCCTCAGCACCGCAAACAGTTCAAGCTGAATATCGCCCAGGATATCGGGCACATAGAAAACACAGGTTCCCGCCGCCAGCATGGCTTTCGCGGACGGATGGGTCAGGTCAAGGGCAAAATACTGGTTCTCCAGCCGCAGGGGGACCGCCGCCGGCACATGATGCATTGCCACCAGCGGGATCCCGGTCAGCGCCCGGTTAATCATCTGGTTAACCTCATCCGGCGCCCCGGCTTTACACAACAGCGGGAACCGGGTCTGCCACTGATGCGCCGGGACGGAAGACCGGACGGAAAGATAAAAATCCGCCGCTTCACGCAAACGGGCATCATGGAGTGTCCCCGTCCATTGCTGTGCCGATTTTGTCAGTGCAATCGCCACCATCCGCGACGGCAGGCTGATTTCCAGTAACTCACTGAGCCTGTCGAACAGCGGCGGTAACACCGCCGTCAGGTTATCGTGCTGATAGCCGGGGATCCCCCCGGCATCATGGGCGAGCGAAAAGGTCAGCAGACTGCCCGCCAGCCTGACCGCTTCACGGTAGAACACCTCCGGGTGCGCCGCCCCGTGCGCCTGAAAATCACGCAGTACCGGTTCATAGCTGTTCAGCGCGTTCAGTAACCAGAACAGCGACACGTCCGCGACGGCAAAATCCGCCATCCGTTCGTTACTTTCACGGCGCATCCCCATCAACCGGGCCTGTTTGGCCCGCAACTGCGTCAGCAACCGATCGAGCCGGTCCATCAGCCCCGCATGCGCGCTCAGCCGCAGTAACGGCGGCACGAACTGTTCATCAAAGGCCCAGTTTCCCCGGGCGTCACGCGCCAGACGGGCAACGGGACAGGTGAGATACGGGCCATTTTCCATCCCGTCAAAACGCAGCGACACGGCATAACGGGCCACCGCCATCGATTCACGGCGGTCGCTGAACTCATCCTGTACCGGCACCCACGCCTGCCGGTAACGCGCCGGGCGGTCCGCCGGTTCATCCGGTTTCAGGCAATTACCGCCATTGGCATCCCGGTGCGGCAAGGCCAGCAAGACGGTGACCTGTTGCGTCTCTGCCGACAGCACCGTCGCCAGTTCCAGCACCGGAGGCAGATCATCTGCCCGATCAGTGTCAATCAGCGATCCGTCAGCAAAGCGCACGCACAGGTGATCGGCTTTCAACTGCCCCAGGGCCAGGGTGTCTTTATCAAACACCGCGGTCAGCACCCCCCAGGGATGTCTCAGCCCCAGGCGGGCAACACATTCATGGGTATACGCCTCCCAGCGGGCCTGTTGCTGAAACTGTTGGGGCGACAAGAGGGCGCCCGTCACCCAGAGCGGACGATCAATTTTCATGTGGTTACTCCTTGGCTTTCGGCATCTGAGCAACCAGCGACAGATTGACGTCCAGTCCTTCCACCTGAAAATGGGGCACCGCGTACAACCGGACCCGGAAGAAACCGGGGTTGTCGTCAATATCTTCAACCATGACACGCGCTTCGCGCAGCGGGTAAGAGGCCTGCACATCGTCAGAAGGATCGGTCATTTCGGTCACCAGGGTGTTGATCCAGTTGTTCAGCTCAATTTCGAGCAGACGCCTGTCCTTGGTGGTGCCGATGTTCTCCCGCTGGATGAGCTTCAGATAGTGGGCAATGCGTGACAGCAGAAAGATATAGGGCAGACGCGCATTGATACGGCTGTTGGCCGTGGCTTCATGCGTGTCGTACAACGCCGGTTTTTGCGCGGCGTTGGCCGAAAAGAAGCAGGCATAGTCGCGGTTTTTGTAGTACGAGAGCGGCATAAAACCCAGATTGGCAAATTCAAACTCGCGGGTTTCCGGGATCATCACTTCTGACGGAATTTTGATCTGATTACCGGTCCCCAGATCGTAGAGATGGATCGGTAAATCGGTGACGGCGTCCCCCGCCTTCGGCCCGCGGATCTGCACACACCAGCCATTGCTGACAAAGCTCCTGACCAGGTTGGCGGCAAACGCAAACGCGGCGCTGGTCCACAAATATTTATTGTGATCCGGCCCGGTGACCGCTTCGACATAGTTAAACGTGCGGACCGGCACGGTATCCGGGCCGTAGGGCAGACGCCCCAACACACGCGGCATCGTCAGGCCGATATAGCGGGCATCGTCACTGTCGCGGAACGCCTGCCACTTGATGTATTCAGCGCGGTCAAAGTAGCTGCCGATGTCTTTAATCGCCGCCACGTCTTCCATGGTTTTTTTACCAAAAAAAGCCGGTCCGACCGCGCCGATGAAAGGCATATGCGCCGCGGCTGATACTTTGGCGATATGACGTAATAAGGCAATATCCTGCGGGCCGGCATCAAATTCGTAATTGGCAATCACCGCGCCGACAGGTTCGCCGCCCGGGGTGTCGTATTCCTGAATGTAAGTGTGGTGATAGAAACCGCTTTGGATAATTTCCGGCGCGTCATCAAAATCCTGTCGTAAATCTTCCTTGGTCACATCCAGGACTTCGATTCTGACGTTTTGACGAAAATCCGTCCGGTCAACCAAAAATTTCAGGCCGCGCCAGGCCGATTCGATTCGCTGGAATTCTGGATGATGCATCACCACATCCAACTGACGGCTGATTTGGCTGTCCAATTCACCGATATGGTGGTCCAACAAGGTTTTGTCCAGCCGTTCGACTTTTTGTGCTGAAGCTTTCAGCAGATTGAGAAAAACACTGACGGCGGCGGTCACCCGCTCATCCGCCGTGACATCAGCCAGCGCGTCGCTATGTTGAAAAAATTCAATGTCGCTCAGCTGTTCGACCGGCTGTAAGTGGATTTTTTCAAACAATGACTGATAAACACTGCCTTCAGCGTAGGTTGTGGTAGCCGCCGCCGCGGCTTGTTCTTGTCCCGTCATTCATTTCTCCTGACTAAAATACCGTTATCATCAGATAGCTTTTGGCGCTAATGCCGCCAGTTCAGTACGCAGTTCATCACTGAGGGCCGCGTCTTTGAGAATGCGCTCAAATTCACGGCGAAACGTGCTGTTGTCCAATAAATTGGATTTCAAATCGCGCAGTAAATTACGCATCGAGAGCAGCGCCCGCAGTTGGGGAATTTGGCGGGCCACGTGCTCAGGATCGAAATCCTTTATTTGCCGGAAAGTGAGGGCGATATTTTCTTCGTCGCCATTTTCAGTCAGGGTATTTTTCACCGTCAGATTAACGGCGGGGCTGAATTCAGCCATCACGCTGTCAAAATTGTTTTTATTAATAGACACTTTTTCTCTTTCCGAGAGCGGACGCTGTTCCCGTCCATGACTGTAATCGCCCATCACTAATAATTTCAGCGGCAACTCCACTTTTTTTTGCGCGCCACCGGTATGCAAATCCAATTTAATATTTACCCGCGCTTTGGGGATTTCGTTTTGAAAACTCTGGGCCATCATCGGCTCCTCAATAATAAAAAAGAACGCCGGGCATGAGGGGCATGCCCGATAAATTTCAGGAACGAAAAACGGATTCAGCTATTTCAGAGCAGGCAGTTAACCGGGCAGTAAATAAGAGAAAACCGACAAGATCCGCCGCAATAAATAAAGCTATTTATCGGGCAGATCATTTCCTAGCCAGGGCGATTCTCTAAACAGTTTTATCTGAAATCAAGACATTTTTTATCCTACCGCACTTTTTGCACAAGATAAATCGGTCATAAAAACCTCCCTATAACCTAAAAAGAAGACAATATATAAACCTAACCTAAACGATATGAAATTTTCTTGCAAAAAAGATGGTGTTTATTTTCATAAAGTGATAGCGACTTATCTGTTTTGTTATCATTAGGGTCATTCAGCACAATATAGAACGGTGATATTTTTTTAAATTTATACTATTTTTCAATTCATTAAATAATAAATAAACCGTGCTTGATTAGACGGGTGAAAAAGAGAATGGTTATCAGTCAGATTATGCGAATGAGAATAAATTTAATTAAGCCGCGTCATATTGATGATATTATGGGATAACCCGCTTATTCATTATAGCTTTTATAGGATAATGCGGATGGAAATGAGGAAGTCCTATCCTATGCGATAGTCAGGGATATTTTTTTGGGGCTATTTTTGACGGCATGAAAGTTATTGAAGGGGGGGGCCTGAAATAGGGAGCCGAAGTCCGGGGAAAATACGATTATTGATGATGGATACGATGATTTATTTTCGGGTATTCCGTCTTCACATTCATTGTCATTTGGACTACCAGCACTACTTACCGGCGGGGCAAGCATAAGTATGGAAAAAATTAACACTCTTTTCATTTTCACTTCTGTTTATACTCTCACGGTTACTGTCATTTGCTTATCCTCATTGATAAGGTACTGGAAATTCTCTTGCAAAGAGAGACCTGCTGGAAGCGGGCTACACTTTCGCGTTGAGTTACCTTTAAACTCATATCTAGACCATTACAGTTTAGCTTTCGCTTTTTCCAGCCTCCTTTACCTGCGTAACTATCGGCTGACCTCACGATCAGCTTTCCCGAAGGGGGGCCATACAGGCTTACCATGTTCCGTATATCCCGTGTGTCAGGTTAGGTGCCTACTTGAATGCGGAGGGTATATGGATCACGAGAAGATAACCCCATAGTCTTCTACCCACCCTCGGTGCCGTTTTCAGGAAGATACGCATCTCACGATTTGTATTCCACGCATCGGCAATGCGTTTTGTTACATTGTCAGAGCCGCTACTTTATTCAAGCTCCTAGGTTCACCTAGTAATATAGGTGGTTTTCTCAACTCGGAAAACAACGATTTATACAGTTTCATGTCGCACTGTTGCAAATAGCCGAGGGTAGTAAGCTAAGGCACCCATTTTTCCGAAGGAGCGGCGTATGAATCCTTTCCATGGTCGTCATTTTCAGGGTGAGATTATTCTGTGGGCTGTTCGCTGGTATTGTAAGTACGGCATCAGCTATCGCGAATTGCAGGAAATGCTCGCCGAACGTGGCGTGAACGCTGGCCACACCACGATTTACCGCTGGGTTCAACGCTACGCGCCAGAAATGGAGAAACGTTTACGCTGGAACTGGTGCCATTCGACTGACCTGCGTTCGTGGTGTCTTGACGAAACCTATGTCAAAGTTTCGGGGAAGTGGTTTTGAAATACCTCAACAATGCCATTGAATGCGACCACGGAAAGCTGAAGCGAATAATTAATCCGATGCTGGGTTTCAAATCTCGGAAGACGGCGTATGCGACGATAAAAGGAACAGAAACGATGCGTGCGCTGCGCAAAGAGCAGGCAGAGCCCTGGTATTACGGTCACCCTCAGGGTGAAGTGCGCCTGGTGAATAAGATTTTTGGTCTTTGAGCCCCTTTTTGAAGGGGAAAGCTCAGCTTAGGATCCTATTTGCAACAGTGCCTTATGAAATCTACTCTTGGAATTATATGTATAATATATACCCGTCATCTTTCAAGCTGCCTCTTTGTTGGCTGCACTCACTCACCCCGGTCACATCGTTATCTATGCTCCCGGGGATTCGTTCCCTTGCCGTCGCGATGCAACTTGAAATCCATAGGGTATATTTAAATTAATAGCAAAAATAACCACCGGATTGCAATGATTTATTAAAAATATAATCAATAATTAAAACTTTATACAATGTAAAATATTAGCATATTGAAGATTATTACAGGAGGTTCGATAAAATCATCCGTTCCATCTAAAACCTATAAACATAATTACCTATTACGTTTTAAAAATGATAACCTTACATTGAAGTATTTCGGTTTCACGGTTTAATCATAGTAGGTGAAATTATGAATGATAAAAGTATGAGTTTCTCTGTAAACAAAGATCTGGATGTTCATTCAAAAAGCTTTGATGCTTTCATATCATATATGGAAAACAGCAACGATTTTTGGATCATAAAAGATCCTGATTACCATCGAATCTCAGCTAGCTTGAGTAAATACTCAGGTATAGGTGCTGCCCGGATACATGAATAAATAAGCTGTTCGAATGTTTTTTTAAGGTTAAAGCGCCAATTGAACCTGAAACAGA
>NZ_NSCM01000062.1 GCF_003287735.1 Photorhabdus bodei
GGCTGATTGGTTTTTATGCCGAAAATAAAGGAATACACCTTAATTATCAGGCAAATAGTATCAAATCAAGAAGAGTCATCTCTCACCTAACATTAGCGGAGAATGTATTACGCCATTCTCCGCTAATATTATTTGAAATAGTGCTTAATAAAACACTCAAGCACCTCGCCAAAATCTACCAAAATATGGTTTTGATTTATTAGCGCTGATTTGTGGGGATTCCTCAGCGCATAGCGGGTGGTTTTATGTTTAAGCAGCTGACGCTACTTAAACTGGCTAAAGCCATAATCTAAATAAGAATCAATTTCAAATTGATTCTTATTTGTAATTATTAGCAATTATTTAATAGAATTCAGTAATTCAATTCTTTGTTGTTCAAAGCCACTGACCTTACCGCAAACCTCTTTGCCAAAACGCTGGAAATCTTCCTCCTGAGCCCGCCATTCAGCTTTCAAATTATTCTGCAATCCACCCAAACTACCAAGCAAAGATTGTAATGCCTGATTATTATCACCATTTAGGCTAAATTGCTTATTACCAATCTCATTAATACTGTCCTGTAACACTCCACCAAGACTTTGCTCAATTAAGCTACGGCTATCTTTTTCAACCTGCTTAATCGCTTGATGGTGGAATGCCATACCATCAGAGCGAGTTTCAATAATTCGGTTTATTTGCTGATTAAGCCCTGACTCAAGATCAGACAACCGATTACGCACATTGCTATCCTTACCGATAGTCTCTACTACGACTTTATCCAAGGATTTACGGGCCGTTATCAGGTGTCTTCCGGTTTCTTGTTTAATCCAAGGCAAATCCTGCCGCAAAGCCTGCTGATAACGTTGCGCTTTCTGACGCTGTTCTGTATTTAAACTTAAGTTCTTACCATCACGAATTACTGAGCCATCAGGTGAAATCTGGAGATTGCCACTTGCCCCCACAACTTGAACTGATTGAGAAGTAATAATAATGTCATTCTGTGGATTTACCTGGCATTCATAACCTGCCTGAGTCTGAGCAACAAATAGCAAAGATGCAGCGATGATAATTTTGCGTAACATGTTTTCTCCTAAGAAAATCACCTGAGAGTTAAAAAACGGATCGCCCAACACGATCGGCTAACAATTCTAGGGCAGCACAACCGGCCAAAGAGTTCCCCGATCGATCCAATTCCGGTGACCAGACAGTAACTGTAAACTCTCCCGGCACGACACACACGATCCCACCACCAACGCCCGATTTTCCTGGCATACCAATCCTAAATGCAAATTCACCGGAACCATCATACATACCACAGGTCATCATCAGTGCATTAATCTGCCGGGCCTGACGAGGACTAAGGATTTGCTGCTCAGAACCTATCGTACTCCCTTGATTCGCCAAATAAATGAAACATTTAGCAAGCTCAATACAGTTCATTTTCAAAGCGCAATAATGAAAATAAGTTTGCAGTACCGCGAGCACATCGTTATCGAAATTACCGAAGGATTTCATCAGATAGGCAATCGCTGCATTGCGGTAAGAATGTTCCATTTCAGAACGGGCAACTTTGCTGTCGTAACAAATATCAGGACAACCAGCAAGTTTACGCACCACTTCCAGCATACGCTGTTTAGGTGCACTCAATCGCGACTGCAACATGTCACATACAATTAATGCACCCGCGTTAATAAAAGGGTTACGAGGTTTGCCTTTTTCCAGTTCCAACTGAACTAATGAGTTAAATGGCTGACCAGAAGGTTCCTGCCCGACTCGCTGCCAGATCTCTTGTTCCTGATAACGTGTCATGGCTAAAGTCAGACTTAATATTTTAGAAATAGATTGAATCGAAAAACGCTTCTCAGCATCTCCTGCATGAAATATCTGCCCATCGATGGTACAGATAGCTATTGCCAGGTTATCAGCAGGAACTTCCGCCAGTGCAGGAATATAATTTGCCACTTTCCCTTGACCAATCAGGGGACGAACTTGTCGCAAAATATCCGACAATAACGTATTAGAGAACGTTGTACTCACTGACTTTACTCCAGACAGGGGCGCTAATTAATCACCAGGGCCCCTGTTGTGATTCACGCAAGCTATTTTATAGCGATATACCCGTTATCTTTCAAGTTGCCTCTTTGTTGGCTGCGCTCGCTCACTCCGGTCACATAGTTCGCTATGTTCCGGGGGATTCGCTCCCTAGCCATCGTGATGCATCTTGAAATCCATAGGGTATAGATTAATCAATCCCACCAAACATCAAACAATTCAGAGGTCATAACATCTTCCATACCGCGATCTTTCAGCCATTTTTCAACCAATTGGCGGTGTTCTTCTGTACACATACCCATTTTTTGCAAACAGATTAAGCCTTCCCAATTCAGATAACCGCTGGCATCCAATGCTAAGCCATTGGATTCAATCAACTCATCAATAAATGCATCAACAGTGCTATCGATAACATCTACAGGTGTATTAGATGGGAAATTCCACTTAACAGAAAAACCCAACTCTTTAAATTCATCAATATGCATCTTTTTACGCAAACGACGACTGCGGTTTTTAGCCATTACTTAATCCTCTTAAACATTATGTCCCATACGCCATGCCCCAACCGCTGACCGCGCAATTCAAATTTCGTTATCGGGCGTGAAGATGGACGCGGCACATAATCACCATTTTCAGACAAATTAAGGTAATTATCTACGCCATTCATCACTTCCAACATATGTTCAGCATATGGCTGCCAGTCAGTCGCCATATGGAATACGCCCCCCGCTTTCAACTTGCTTTTTATCAGTTCCACAAATGGTGGCTGTACAATCCTGCGTTTATTATGACGTGCTTTATGCCACGGATCCGGAAAGAAAAGCTGTACCATTTCCAAACTATTATCCGGGATCATGTTTTCCAGCACCTCAATCGCATCATGGCACATCACCCGCAAGTTACCGATATTTTCATCTTCAGCGGAAGCCAGACAAGCACCGACTCCAGGTGCATGAACTTCAATTCCAAGA
Organism: Photorhabdus bodei; assembly: GCF_003287735.1. GTDB lineage: Bacteria > Pseudomonadota > Gammaproteobacteria > Enterobacterales > Enterobacteriaceae > Photorhabdus > Photorhabdus kayaii. The sequence goes on from NZ_NSCM01000062.1 coordinate 3,003, forward strand.
AAGTTTTTCTCAGGATTCTGGCTTGCCATAGTGACAAGTGATGCCCCCATGCCAAAGCCAATTTCCAGCACAATGGGGGCTTCACGCCCAAAAAGTGCCTTCATATCTAGCTTTTCCGCCTGATATTCAACACCCATTTTTGGCCAGAGATCATCAAGTGCTTGTTGCTGACGATTAGTTAACCGGCCTTGACGACGAACAAAACTCCTAACACGGCGCAACGCCCTGCCATTTTCATCAAATTCCGGCGAAATTACGTTATTTATCATGGTATTTCTGTCAGTTTTAAAGACATTTATTCAGGCACTTATGGCTGCTTTACCGGCAAACCACCTAAAGAGAGCGCATTATCCAAAGATGGGCGATTTTAGCAAGTCCAATAGTGACAAGTACAATTTTAATCCCAGATTGCGCAGTGCTGCAAAAACAAAGTTCCGGTTTACAGTGAAGTAACACTATGTTGCAATCCTGTTCACGAAACACTGATATTCCCTAAAGATAATTATCCCAATGATGGAAGCAAAGCAATTCTCCAAAGTGGTACTGGATTGGTACCATAGTTACGGTCGTAAAACCCTGCCCTGGCAACTGGAAAAGACCTCTTACCACGTCTGGCTTTCAGAAGTGATGTTGCAACAAACTCAGGTTGCGACGGTCATTCCCTATTTTCAGCGCTTTATTTCACGTTTTCCCGATGTGACTTTACTTGCCTCAGCCCCCCTTGATGAAGTCCTTCATTTATGGACCGGTCTTGGTTACTACGCCCGCGCTCGTAATTTACATAAAGCAGCACAACAGATTGTGGAGCGGCACCAAGGGAAATTCCCGACAACTTTTGAAGATGTGGTTGCCCTACCCGGTGTTGGTCGTTCAACAGCAGGCGCAATCCTTTCACTTTCTCAAGGTAAACATTTCCCAATTCTTGATGGCAATGTTAAACGGGTATTGGCCCGCTGTTATGCCGTGGAAGGTTGGCCGGGTAAAAAAGAGGTCGAAAGCAGCCTCTGGCAAATCAGCACCAATGTAACGCCAGTACAAGAGGTGGAATATTTTAATCAGGCAATGATGGATTTAGGCGCAATGGTTTGCACTCGCAGCAAGCCGAAATGTGAAATCTGCCCATTAAATCAAGGATGTATCGCTTACGCTAACCATAGCTGGACAAAATATCCCGGTAAAAAACCTAAACAGAGCATTCCTGAGAAAACAGCTTATTTCTTGCTGATGCAGAATAATGATTCTGTCTGGCTAGAACAACGCCCACCAACAGGGATCTGGGGGGGTTTGTTTGCGTTTCCTCAGTTTGAGAGCATGGATTTGCTAAACGGTTGGCTAGAACAATCAGGTATTTCTCACAGTAAACATGAACAACTCACCGCATTCCGCCACACATTTAGCCATTTTCATCTAGATATTGTGCCGATAAAAATAAATATCTTATCCTTTACTACCTGCATGGATGAAAATACAGGACTTTGGTATAACTTACAGCAACCCGCAACTGTTGGGCTGGCAGCACCAGTTGAATATCTATTACAGCAACTGAGCTGAATCCCATACCCACTATTTTGAGGATTTATTATGAGCAGAACTGTTTTTTGTACTTTCTTACAACGCGAAGCCGAAGGACTGGATTTTCAGCTTTATCCGGGCGAATTGGGCAAACGCATTTTCAATGAAATTTCCAAAGAAGCGTGGGGACAATGGATGAGCAAACAAACCATGTTGATCAATGAGAAAAAACTCAACACTATGAACCCGGAAGATCGCAAATTACTTGAACAGGAAATGACCAAATTCCTGTTCGAAGGTCATGATATTCAAATTGATGGATATACCCCACCAGAAAAATAATATTTAGCTTTCATCAGAGCCACTGGCTCTGATGTTGTATTCAACACCAGATGGCAATGTAAGATGAAAAAACTGTTAGCGTTGTTTGTTATTGCCCCAATTCTTATTTCCTGTACCAGCAACAAAAATAGTGAATACCGCGAAGAATATATAAAAGATACCAATGGTTTTGATATTTTGATGGGCCAGTTTGCTCATAACATTGAGAACATTTGGGGGTTGCATGAAGTATTAATTGCAGGCCCAAAGGATTACGTTAAATATACCGATCAATACCGGACCCGCAGCCATATCAATTTTGAAGCTGGAACGATCACGATTGAGACAATTTCTCCAATTGACCCTACAACCTATTTACGCAAGGCCATTATCACGACCTTATTAATGGGTGATGATCCAGGTTCCGTTGATCTTTATTCTGATACTAACGATATTCAGATCAGTAAAGAACCTTTCCTTTACGGACAAGTTATGGATAATAATGGCCAACCGATTCGTTGGGAATGGCGAGCAACACACTTTGCAGATTATCTGATTGCCAACAAATTACAAAAACGCCAATCCGGTTTACATGTCATTTGGTCTGTCACTATACAACTGGTACCAAACCATTTGGACAAACGTGCTCATAAATATCTGCCACTGATTCGTCAAGCTTCCATTAAATATGGCATAGATGAATCCCTAATTTTGGCGATTATGCAAATAGAATCCAGCTTCAACCCCTATGCAGTCAGCCGTTCTGATGCACTTGGATTGATGCAAGTTGTACAACATACTGCTGGCCGTGATGTCTTTAAAATGAAAGGTAAATCAGGGCAACCAAGCCGTAGTTATCTATTTGATCCAGGCAATAACATCGATGCCGGCACTGCATATTTATCGATATTACAAAACAGTTATCTGGTTGACATCACTAACGCAACATCTCGCCGCTACGCAGTAATAACGGCTTACAACGGTGGTGCCGGTAGTGTATTAAGAGTATTTTCTAGCGATAAGAAAAAAGCGGCTCAAATTATTAATAACATGGTACCGGGTGACGTTTATGAAACCTTGACAACCAAACATCCATCGGCAGAATCACGTCGCTACCTGATGAAAGTCAATACTGCCCAGAAAAACTACCATCATTAACACATTAAAATATTAAGAAAATAACGGAGAGCAAATTTTCTACTCTCCATTATTGTTTTGCTTATATTTCTAGCCAATCGAATAATTTCAAAGCATAAGTCACTATTTCCAAAGAAATCTATTGACGGGTTCTACCGAATACGGTTTAATGCGCCCCGTTGCCCGGATAGCTCAGTCGGTAGAGCAGAGGATTGAAAATCCTCGTGTCGGTGGTTCGATTCCGCCTCCGGGCACCAATTCAAAGTGCGCTTGTTGGGAGATAAAAACTTAACGGGCGTTCGATACTGGGACCTAAGTGCATCGTTACAGTTGACTTAATCTTGCGTCGCTTCGATATAAAGTATAAAGGTTCTAGATTCAGGATATCTGAGAGATCAGGTGTCCTTTTTTCGCTCGAGCGCAATATTTACAAGTTCTATTGCAACTGTCAAGCCATCCAAACTAAAATCAATGAATTAATTAACACGATGTTGTATGTTGGTTACTCAACTTTCCTCATTGATCAGAAGAAAGTTAATTATGGGTGATGGTATCAGTTCAAAAAAATTCCCTATCTTGCGACAGGGAATTTGTACAGAAAAAACAAGTCCAGGCAACAGCGAAGAGACTTTGTTTTATCCGATTAACATTTCGCCTTTTTCTGGCTCAGCATCGATATAAAGCATTAATTCACGCTCCAGCGCACGCCCGGCAGTATCCAGATTGATATCAATATATTCCATCGTCGTGGCAATACTGCGATGCCCCAGTAATCCGCGCACCATTTGCAAATTACGATCAGGCGCTTTCATCAGTTCAGTTGCCAGGGTATGCCGGAAACGGTGTGGACCCACATCAAATCCACACTCTTTTGATAAGCGCCGAAAGAATGATTTTATCGTCTGTAACTGGTCTGTTTCACTTCCTCTGTCTATATATGCGAGTCTTATATTAGAACTAAAGCGTCGACTAGAAGTATAGCACTTTGTCGTTAGTCTGATTCTTCCATTTATTTTAGTTTATTATTTCTTAATAATTCTATCTGTGAATCAGATCTAATATCGTTGAACTGGGATATTATATTTTGATTTTATTGGAGTATTAGACATTTTTCAGAGTTTCCTTGGGAATCTATCGGGCTTCAGGAATAATTGATACACCACTACATCATTTTTATTTAGTCAGTCCAAAAGTGTTATGACCTAAGAAAAACAGGAGCGATTCACAATCACTCTCTAAATGCATATCTTCACAGCAAATTTATATCTGATTGTGTCCAGGTTGAAACACAACATCGGGAATAGAAGATATAGAGAGGGTTTTTCTCTGTGCATTTACTGGTATACCGCATCAATGACATAACTTTTTGTAATTCTAACTTTTTTTAAAAATTCTATGTCATGGGAAATGAGGATTAAAGTGCCAGGATAGGCTTGAAGAATATCTATTACATGCTGTCGTATGGTTATGTCAAGGTTGTTAGTCAGTTCATCAAGAATCAACAACGGCGGAGCTTTGGCAGCAATGCAAGCCAGTGACAAACGTGCTTTCTCCCCTCCTGAAAGCACAGAAACTTGGGATTGAACAAGCTCGTTTTGCCGAAATAGGAAATTGCTGAGGTGGTTGCGTAATTCTGGCTGACTCCAATCTGGGACAACATTCATCAACGCTTGCAGCACCGTATGGTTAGGATTGAGATTAGCATAGTGTTGATCCAAATAGCCAATGTCTCGGGGTTGAGGTATCAGCCAATCACCACTACGTATAATTTCCGGATCTCCAAGAATTGCACGTGCTAATGTAGATTTACCACTACCATTGCAGCCTTTCAGCGCTAAACGTTCGCCTTGTACAAGACTAAAATTAATATTTTCAAACAGTAATTTTTCATATCCTACTGCGCCATTCGTAACCTGCAAAACAGTTTGCTTTGATCTTACAACTGCTGGTAAATGAAAACGTGGCGTGACAACTTTGACAGGATTCAACTGAGACAATTGCTCCAATAATTCTTTACGGTGTTCCGTAATTTCAGCTTGTTTGCGTCCGGCTGTTGAGCTACCTCTACTAAGTTTAGTTGGAGACTTTACTGTGGCCCATTTTCGGTTTTGGATACTTTTGATACCACGTTAACGAGCATGGCTTGCACGCTCATTCTCCTTCATTAATGCCTTATGGGTGCCTTTTCTGGCGCGCTTAATAGTTGTCAATTGTTTTTCCAACATTTTCCTCTGGAGATCTTGCTCTGCAATATAGTCCATATATCGGCCAGAAAATACTTCAATACGCCCATCTCGGATATGCCAAATAGTATCGCATACCTCATTCATTAAAGTTTCATCATGAGTAACTAGCACGATACTGATATTGTTATGTGATCTCTGCAACATGCGAGATAACGAGCGGCGATTACCATCATCAAGATGATTAGTTGGTTCATCTAACAATAATACATCGGATGCATTTGCCATTGCCTGAATTAATGCCTGATTTACACGTTGTCCTCCACTTAAGCCATCTTTGTCCCCATGCTCCTGAGCAACATAACCAATATTAAGTTCCAAATCTGTAATGACTTTTCCTTCACTTGGCTCCAAGCTGCCATATAAAATTCGTAAGAGTGACGACTTACCACAGCCATTGTCTCCGACAATCGCAATACGTTGCCCCCTTTTGATAATGGCATTAAATTCAGAGAAGCAGATTTTATGGGGAAAAGAAACACCAAGATCATGTAGTTGAATCATATATATGAATGCTCCCAGTAATAAGTAAAAAGTGGTAGGATCGCCCGATCTACAGAACACCAAACAGAGGAGCTGGAGCTAGAATCAAGGCATTCCGCAAAATGGATAGAAAAACGATCAGCACTTATCCGTCATCACATGTACAGTAATTGTTTATGCCCATTACAACCTTTAGGCACACATAAAAGCCGAAAACCACACTTACTACTACTTTTATAATATGTTATGACCTGACGGCAATAACATTAGATGCTATATATTAGCAAAAACTATTTCGTGTTGTTTGTCACATTACGCTATCGTGAGTCAACTGCCACCCAGCCATCTAACCAAGCGAACTCAATTAGCAATAGTAATTTAATTTGGTTTTAGGGCCAGATCTCACATTTTTAATGTGGTTACTATGGGTAAAAATAACGCTTTACATACTCAATAAACATAAAGAGAAATATCAAAACCTATTAATAAAATTATATTGAATATGCGAAATTATCAATGTCTGTATGGCAATTGATTTTTATACAAAATAGAATCCCTCCCTGAGTTTGGTTTTGATACAAGCAATTCTACCTCATATATACCCGTAATCATTGAAGATGCTTGATTTTATCCGAAATGGAGATCATTATCCTCGCTATGAAAATATTTATTACACCAGAACAAAAAATCAAACTTGAACGTCTTCACGACACCACTCGCGATGGTCAGGTACGAGACAGAATAAAAGCGATCCTTCTGGCTTCTAAAGGGTGGAGTTCTGTGATGATAGCCCAGGCATTGCGACTCCATCAGACCACCGTTGACCGCCATATCAGTGATTACCTCAATCAGGGGAAACTTCAATCTGATAATGGGGGGTCTGATAGTTTGCTTTCCCGAGAACAAACTGATTTTTTAATCAATCACTTATCTCAACATCTTTTCCATCACACCCATGAAATCGTGGCCTATGTTGCTCAGCTCTGGAAGATTACCTTTAGCATTCCCGGCATGAATAAATGGCTACACCGTCAGGGTTTTTCTTATAAAAAACCGGGTGGCGTCCCTCATAAATTCGACGCAGAAAAACAGCGACAATTTATTGAATATAATGAAAATCTTAAAGTCACAGCGAAAGACGAACCCATCCTTTTTCTTGACGCTGTTCACCCGACTCAAGGTACCAAACTCGGTTATGGCTGGATGCGAAAGGGCAAGAAAAAAACAGTCAAAACAACAGGAAGCCGGACTCGCCTGAATATATTGGGCGCGCTCAACCTGAATGCCATTGGTCGTACGGTGTTCCAGGAATATCAAACCATCAATGACTACAATATTTGCTGTTTTTTCAATGAAATAAGAAAGTCTTATCCTGACTATCATCAAAAAATTCACCTTATTGTGGATGGAGCGGGTTACAACAAAGCTCATTTCGTGAAGGAGTGGGCTTATGTGAGCAATATTGAGTTACATTACCTTCCTCCATACAGCCCAAATTTAAACCCGATAGAGCGATTATGGAAGGTCATGAATGAACATGTTCGAAATAACCGTTATTTCGCGGATAAACATGAATTTCGAGACAAAGTCTTCAAATTTTTCACCACAACGCTACCGGATATAGCGGACTCGCTGATGTCTAGAATTAACGACCATTTTCAGGTGCTAAAAACTGCATCTTGAAGTTTCTTGGGTATATATTGTTGTCCAACAGACTGAAGTCTGCATGCAATATTGATAGTACCAACTGCAGCAATCCCCGATATTCTGACAGTTCAGATAGTATGAAACCATCACATACAGAAGATTCACCTATTAGACGGGCAGGAATTTGGAGCAGTAGCATGCCATTTTAAAAGCCAGTAAAGTTTTAACCATTGGATAAGCAGCTTACATCAACTCAATTTACAACAGGAAGATACTCGGTAGTGATTTCCTGGCGTGTGATCGACCATGAAAGTCTTGAGTAACGGTTCTGAATTCAGAAATAGCCGTCATTTTGCCAATTACCTAGGGTAGGCTCCCAAAGAGCACGGTGGTGGAAAATCAACTTATTGGGTATCACAACACGTTATCCACGGTGACCATTCAGTCATTTATCGGGTGAGTAAAATACCGGATGACCGATGTAACAGGTTATAACATGGGCTGAAAGGCCCCATATCCTGTAAAGGAGTGAACTTTGTGAACTATTCATCTTTTCCAAACTATTGAAATAGTGAGGGCAAAAAATGCGGATAATCATCGGGACTCTCTGAAATCGAATATATGTTTGTAGCTATACTGTCAGTAAAAAAATCATTACTTGTATTGGGTTATTGTCTATGTACTCTATTTAGAGGAATTTATTTATGGTTTTTTGGGATAGAGGATTCATAGTTTAGGATTTAGGGCGATCGGCTAGTAGGAGCATTTTAATCGGACGGCGTACCACTGTTGAGGTTTCAGAATTTATTATCAAGAAATGGTTGGGCCTGCGTAGCAAATATAGTCGAATAGTGGTGTAGTATGAGTTTCCCCTTGATGGATGCGAATTCAGTCGTAGTTCGTTACTTGGAGCAAATAATTAAAATGTGATGAATTAGGAGTAAGTATGCAAACAAAGAATAATTTTTTTTACTTTAAGGAAATTGTGAAACTAGCTACACCAATTTTAAGTGTACGCATTCTCTATATCGCTGTGGGTTTTATCGGTATGTTGTTTATTGCTCATCTTGGCAAGCAAGAGTTGGCTGCTAGTGCACTAGTAGCTGCATTGAGTAGCACTATAATGGTTGTTACCATGTCGCCGTTGCTAGCGGTCGGTATCACTGTTAGTCGTTGTTATGGACAGTATAAGCTTCGCGAAATTGGCATGGAAATCCGGCAGGCTTGGTTAATTAGTATTGTTCTCGGTGTTATTAGTTCGTTGGTCTTCTGGAACTTAACGAAATTGCTAGTATGGATGCATCAGCCTATTGAGTTAGTGCCGCTGATTGATCCTTATTTTCGCGCAATGGCATGGAGTGTAATTCCTTCTTTACTATTGGCAAGTTGTCATCAGATGTTTTTTCCTATTAAGAAAGGATATCTTGTCGTGGTATTAAGCGCACTGAATTTGGGTTTCACGATATTGCTTGGCTATGCTTTAATTTATGGTTACGCTGGTTTGCCTACATTGGGCATGGCTGGCTGGGCCTATGGTATATCAATTGCTAACTGGACTCTCGCGATTGGTGTTTTTATTTATTTATACTTTGCTAAAAGTTTTACTAATTACCATTTGTTTGATTTCAGGGTACTATGGGATCCAGCACGATTGGTGGCTTTTTTTCACATTGGTTTTCCTATTACAATACAGTTTGCCAGCGAACTACTGATTTTTAGTGCGATTAACATTATGGTCGGTTGGCTCGGTGTGGGTGCTTTGAGTGTTCAACAGATATTGATCCAGTGTTCCACCGTTGCTCTAATGATTCCTATGGGAATAGGACAGGCTTGTACGATTTTGGTCAGTTATACGGTTGGCAATGGTGAATATAATCTGATAAGGAAGATTGGTTATGTCGGTCTGGTGCTGGTACTCAGCTGCATGATAGCTATCGCAATTGTATATTTGCTAAATCCACTTGCTATTATCGGTTTGTATATCAATCTGGGGGCAGAGGAAAATGCGGCCCTTATAGGGGTGGCGAAGGTCATGCTGGCTATCGTTGCTTTTTCTCAAATTGCTGATGCTGTGCGTAACTTACTGATGGCAGTATTACGTGGTTTGAGAGACGTCTGGTATCCGATGTGGGTTAATATGGGATTGCTCTGGATATTCGGCTTTCCTTTTTCTTATTTGCTGGCTTTTCCTTTAAAACAAGGCCAGCAAGGTATTAATCTTGGCCTCCTTATTACATTTTTACTCGGGGCAATTCTGATGATGGTGCGGTTTTTTCGTAAAACTGCCGATGTGGCGCATAGCAAAATACCTGGCAAATCGTTTAATAATTAACCTACCCTATGGTTAAGCCGTCACTAACCTATCCATTTCTGAGCGGGAGATATTCAGTGGCGGTTTGTTCTCTTTGAAACAATAAACGATTAGCCCTTCTAACACATTCAACATGAATCCCTGTAGGCTACGGTGCCGTGAGTATTCTATCTGAGAAATATTCTTTAACTGATCATTGATGGGTTGAGTAGACCACGGGAACTACCCCCGCAGCCTCTCGCAGAACGGTACGTGAGCCTCTCGACTCATACCGCTCCCATCAGGCAAACACGCCTGTCATTCCTGCCCGCCAATGGGCAAACACGCCTGTCATTCCTGCCCGCCAATGGGCAAACACGCCTGTCATTCCTGCCCGCCAATGGGCAAACAGCCCCTTATGCTGCTTTGCGATCCTTTGAAGCAGTTTTGAGGCTTGAGTTTTGTGTCTGCTCAGTGCCTTGAACTTTCGCCTGGCCCAGCGCACCAGCGCTTTGTTGAGTTGCCTGAAGACCTTATACAGTTCCGACCGGCAAAATTGCCCATAATAATTCAGCCAGCCATTGATTATGGGGTTTAGCCAGTTTGCCAGTTGTATCAGGTTCAGTTCTGTCCGCATTCGGATCTTCAACTTACGGATTTTGAATCTCATGGCTTTTTGGGCCGCTTTGCTGACTGCCGGTGTAAAACTCACAAACAAACTGTTTCTTTTACGGTTCTTGACCCACCTTGGTCTGAACGTATATCCAAGAAAATCAAATATCCAAGAAAATCAAAACAGGTATGTTCATATTTTCCCTTTCGTTCTACATCTTTACAGTAAGCAATCCGGGTTTTGTCCGGATGCAGTGCCAATCCACATTCCCTGAAACGGTGTTCCAACCTTTGCCAGATTTCTCTGGCCTGAGCTTCACTCTGGCAATGAACCAGTCGTCGAGTCGCCCCGGGGAACCTCCCCCCAAGGCGCTCACGGAACCGGACGTGAACGTCTCCGCTCATCCGGCTCTTCCCATTGAAGCCTGCCCCCATAGTAGCGGCCAGTGGGCAAATAACCTCGTTTCACTCCGCGCAACACTCGCCAGCCAGTGACTGGCCCGTCGCCGGTGGCCCCGAAGTCGCTTATGTTTACGGGTCAGCCATAACACGAGTTTGCGATCGATTTGCCTCAGCGTTGGATACAGGGCCAATTTATAAAAAGCACCGTAATAATTTATCCAGCCTCTGATTTTCGCATTGAACATATGCGCCAGATCGTACAAGGACTTGTCACTGCGATTTTGCAGACCCCAACTCCTCACCTCCTGACGGATTGCTTTCCCTGCTCTGGCACTCATCCCCGGACTGAAGTTAACGAAGGTCTTACCCCAGCGATTCTTCGACAAACGGGGCCGGAATGTATAGCCCAGAAAGTCGAAGCGCGTCTCTGCGTAATTCCCCCGTCGATCGGCATCTTTACAGTAAACCATCCGGGTCTTCTGCGGATGCAACTCCAGCCCACATTGCGCGAACCGCTGGCCTGCTTTACTTATCAGTGCTTCGGCCTGCAACTGACTGTGACAGTGGCATACAACATCATCGGCATACCTTTCAAAGGGGACGCCGGGAAACTGACGTTTCATCCACATATCAAAGGCATAATGCAGGAACAGATTCGAGATCAGAGGTGAAATCACGCCGCCCTGCGGCGTCCCCCCTGTTCCGTACCTGCACCCTTCCATCCGGCATTTGCACCGGCACCTTCAGCCAGCGTTCGATATACATCACCAACCAGCGTTCCTGTGTGTGATGCCGCACTGCTTTCAGTAACAGGGCATGATCAATATTATCAAAGAAGCCTTTGATATCGATTTCCACAACCCAGTCAAACTTCCAGCAGCGTGTTCTCGCCTGCGCAATCGCCTGGTGAGCAGATTTTCCCGGCCGGTAGCCATACGAGTCGGCATGGAACAGAGGTTCCAGTACAGGCTCAAGTACCTGTTTAACGACCATCTGGGCGATTCTGTCCGACACGGCAGGAATACCGAGCGGACGCACACCACCATCAGCTTTGGGGATCTCCACACGCCTTACCGCCTGCGGCATATAACTGCCCGAAGCCAGTCTGTTCCATAGCTTGTAGAGATTGTCTGCAACATTCTCGTCAAACCCGGCCAGTGTCTGTCCGTCAATACCTGCCGCACCACGGTTAGCTTTCACTCGTTTATACGCTTCCCACACCTGTCGCTTACTCACAGGAAATGGCTTTGCCGGTTTTACAGCAGTCCTCCCACCGGCTTTATCGCCCGTGGTTGCTGTCGTGCCATCAGCACAATGGGGCAAGCCCTTTGCTCCAGACCCATTACGGCCCTTCAACGCTACTACGGCTTGCTCCGCCCCTGTACCCCGCATTGGTACTCTGGCGCTCATGGGACCTCCACTTGCGTTTCTCCCTTCTCATCGGGGTGACAGGTTCCCACGTTCCCCACAAGAGCCTGAATCGACTTCACGCCGCCTTTATGCCGGATGCCGCGCAGGCAGTAAACAGGTCGCCCCCTGCGCTTATCCCACAGGAACGACTCCACCATGGTTTTGACATCATCTATACGCTTTCGACACATCATCAACGGTTCACTTTCGTTCGTCTCTTCGATCCCTACCTGATCGGGTCACGCCCGACCTTTTCCCATCTCGCTCACCACCACGTCTCTTAAACGCAGCAGCAGTGGGGGGTTTGGTGCCTGCGCCTGTACGCCGACACCGAGGGGCCTGCCCTCATCTCTTGTGTTGCATAGCTGCACGGGGACTTACGTCCCCGGTGCATGCCTTCGTGGCACACCATCATCCGCATAGCGACACCATTTCATCCGGGGATGATATTTCTGCATCCACTTGTCGAAAACGTAGTGCAGAAATAAATTGGCCAGTATCGGGCTAATCACACCGCCTTGCGGTGTCCCTTTCTCTCGGAATAACATCTCACTATGGCATTTCATCGGGGCCGTTAGCCAGCGTTCGATGTACAGGCAGAGCCACGGGCTATTTGTGTGTTTCCTCACGGCTTTCATGAGTAAATCATGAGGAATATTGTCAAACAACCCTTTGATATCGAACTCCAATACCCAATCTTGCTGCCAGCATCGCTGCCTTGTGACTCTGATGGCATCAATCGCCGACTTATTCGGTCGGTAGCCATAAGAATCCGGCAAAAAATGAGGTTCAACAAGGGGTTCGAAATGAAGCCTGACCACCATTTGTGCCACACGATCCGCAACCGTGGGGATCCCCAGCAGACGTTCACCTCCCGACTTCTTGGGAATAGCGACACCTTTCACCGGAGGTGGATAATAACTACCTGATGACAGGCGGTTCCAGAGTTTATACAAATTCCCTTTTAGGTTTGATTCAAAATCCGCGAGGG
>NZ_NSCM01000063.1 GCF_003287735.1 Photorhabdus bodei
ACATTATTTCCGATGGCTGGTCTGCCAATGTGCTGATACAGGAATTGAATGCGCTCTATACGGCGTTTATGGCCGGACAATCCGATCCCTTGCCGACATTGGCGATTCAATACCCGGATTACGCCGCTTGGCAGCGTCAGTGGCTGTCGGCTGAGCGTATTCAGGTTCAGTCTGACTATTGGCGTGCAATGCTGGCTGACGCGCCGGTTCTGTTGGATTTGCCTACTGATCGGCCTCGTCCACTGGAGCAGTCGTTTGCCGGAGATGCCGTGCTGGTTGATCTGGATGTGGAATTAACAACGGCCCTGAAACGTCTGAGTGAGCAGCAGGGCGTCACCTTATTCATGACGTTGTTGTCAGCTTGGGTGGTGGTTCTGTCACGTTTGTCAGGTCAGGACGATGTGGTGATTGGCACACCGAGCGCGGGCCGTAGTCGTCAGGAAGTGGAGCCGTTGATTGGCTTCTTTGTCAATACGCTGGCGTTGCGCATGGATTTATCGGGTGAGTTGACCGTGAGTGAGTTGCTGGCGCGAGTTCGACAAACCGCATTGGCGGCACAGGAGCATCAGGATTTACCGTTTGAACAGGTGGTGGAAATTGTACAGCCGCCGCGCCGGTTGGCGCATACGCCGTTGTTCCAGGTGATGTTTGCCTGGCAGAACAATGAGAGCACGGACTGGGAACTGCCGAAGCTGGCCGTCTCACCGGTCGATCAAGCCGTTGATGTTGTCAAGTTTGATCTTGAACTGGGCTTGTCAGAAGAAGAGGGCAGGATTGTTGGGGCGTTGAATTATGCCACCGCCCTGTTTGATTTGGCGACGATGGAACGACAGGTGGAATATCTGCATGCGGTGCTGCAAGCGATGGCGGCTAACCCTCAACGGCTCATCGGAGAAATTGATATCTTGTCCCCTGCGGAGCGCAGGTTGTTGCTGGAAACTTGGAATGCCACGGAAACCGCCTATCCTGAGACATTGTGTATTCATCAATTGTTTGAACAACAGGTAGGGCAAACCCCTGACGCGATAGCATTAGTGTATGAAGAGCAGACCCTCAGTTATGCCGAATTAAATACCCGTGCTAACCAGTTGGCCCATCAGCTTATCGCACTGGGCGTCGTACCCGATCAGCCAGTGGCGATTTGTGTGTCGCGTTCACCGGCAATGGTGGTAGGAGTATTGGCAATACTGAAAGCCGGTGGTGCCTATGTGCCGTTGGACCCGGTTTATACCGGGGAGCGTTTGGCACATATTCTGACTGATGCTGCTCCGGTTATTGTGCTGGCGGATGATACCGGACGGAGTGCGTTGGATGAGAAAACGTTGGCTACTCTGACTGTGCTCGATCCTAATATTTTGCCTGATCAGCCGGATAGTAACCCACGGGTACCGGCATTAACCGCACAGCACCTGGCTTATATAATTTATACCTCGGGTTCGACCGGGACGCCGAAGGGGGTGATGGTCGAGCATCGTAATATCCAGCGTTTGTTTGACGCGACGGAATCCTGGTATCACTTTAACCGGCAAGATGTTTGGTGTCTGTTCCATTCCATCGCGTTTGACTTCTCGGTATGGGAATTATGGGGAGCGTTACGCTATGGCGCTAAACTGGTTCTGGTGCCGCACGCGATCGCTCGCTCCCCTCAAGAGCTACATCAATTCGTGTGTCAGCACGGTATCACCGTATTGAATCAGACGCCGAGCGCTTTCAAAGCCTTTATTGCCAGTTATGTTGACAACCCATTGTCGGACCAGTTGCGTTATATCATCTTTGGGGGAGAAGCTCTCGATCCGGGTATGTTGCGACCGTGGTATCACCTGCGTGAAGAGACGTCACCAAGGTTAGTGAATATGTACGGCATCACGGAGACAACGGTTCATGTGACTTATCGGGAGCTGAATCCACATGATGTGGAACAGATAACCAGCCCTATTGGCGCGCGTATTCCAGATTTAACTCTCTATCTGTTAGATAAATACGGTCAGCCGGTGCCGTTGGGGACAATAGGAGAGTTGTATGTTGGGGGGGCCGGTGTAGCACGAGGTTATCTGAATCGCCCTGAACTGACGGCGGAACGTTTCCTGATTGATCCGTTTAGTGATCAATCGGGTGCCCGCATGTACCGTACCGGAGATTTGGCCCGTTACCTGCCGGAGGGGGATTTAGTGTTTGTGGGTCGCAACGACCAACAAGTTAAAATCCGCGGTTTCCGCATTGAACCGGGGGAAATTGAGGCCCGACTGCTGGAACACCCGGCAGTGAGTGAATCGGTGGTGTTGGCATTGGGGCAAGGGCAAGATAAGCGTCTGGTTGCTTATGTCGTGGCACCGGCGGATGAGGGGCTGGCGAATAGCCTGCGTACCCATTTGAGCGCCATTTTACCGGATTATATGGTGCCAACGGCCTTTGTGCGGCTGGATGCGTTTCGATTAACGCCGAACGGTAAATTGGATCGCCGAGCTCTGCCGGCACCGGATGGCGGGGCTTTTGCCCGTCAGGTTTATGAAGCGCCTCAAGGGAAAACGGAAATCGCATTGGCGACCATTTGGCGTGATTTGCTAGGTATTGAACGGATTAGCCGGCACGATAGCTTCTTCGCACTGGGAGGCCACTCTCTGCTGGCGGTACGGATGATTGAACGCCTGCGTCACTTGGGGTTGACACTGGCCGTACGTGACTTGTTCCAGTCGCCGGTGTTATCTGAACTGTCACAGACATTGAAGCAGCACCGGGCCGTGGTGGTGCCGCCGAATGTCATTACGCCAGCGACGACGACACTCACGCCGGGGATGTTGCCGCTGATGGATCTGACTCAAGCTGATATTGATTGTCTCATAGGGCAAGTGCCGGGCGGGGTGGCTAATATTCAGGATATTTACGCCCTGTCACCGTTGCAGGACGGTATTTTGTTCCACCACTTACTGGCAAACGAAGGTGATCCGTATCTGGTGGTCAGCCAGATGGTGTTTGCTGATCGTTCTTTGCTAGACCGTTATTTGGCGGCGGTGCAACAGGTGATTGAACGTCACGATATCCTACGGACTGCTTTTCTCTGGCAGGGATTATCTGTGCCGGTTCAGGTAGTCTGGCGTCAGGCACCTTTATCGGTCATTGAATTGACGTTCGACCCGGCTGATGGGGCGATTTGTGATCAATTGACTCAACGTTTTAATCCCCGTCATTATCGTCTTGACCTGAATCAAGCGCCGTTGTTGCAGTTTGTGGTGGCTCAGGAAACCGATGGCCGCTGGCGAGTATTGCAATTGCAGCACCACCTGATTGGCGACCATACGACGATGGAGGTCATGAACCAGGAGATTCAAGCGTATCTTATCGGGCAAGGGAATAGCCTGCCCGTTCCGGTACCTTTCCGTAATTTGATTGCTCAGGCACGGTTGGGGGTTAATCAGGCAGAGTATATCCGCTTCTTTACCGACATGCTGGCTGAGGTGGATGAACCCACGTTACCCTTTGGATTGACGGAGGTGCATCGTAATGGCTTGCAGATGACGGAATCACACCAAATGTTATCTCAGGTGTTGAATGATCGTCTGCGCAGTCAGGCGAGACGTCTGGGCGTCAGTTTGGCAACTTTGTGTCATTTGGCTTGGGCACAGGTGTTGTCGCGTACCGGTGGTCAGGAGAAAGTGGTATTTGGCACCGTGCTATTTGGGCGCATGGCGGCGGGGGAAGGCGCTGACAGTGGCATGGGGCTATTTATCAATACCTTGCCGTTGCGGCTGGATATCGATGATACCCCGGTACAGGACAGTGTACGGGCAGCACACGCCCGATTAGCCGAATTGTTAGATTATGAGCATGCTTCATTAGCATTAGCCCAGCGTTGCAGCAGGGTACAGGGTGAAATGCCACTCTTTAGTGCTTTGTTGAACTATCGACATAACTCATTGGCGGTGGTTTCGGATGAAACCATGAGTGGTATCGAATTCCTTGGTGGGCAAGAGAGTAGTAACTATCCGTTTTCCTTGTCGGTGGAAGATTTTGGTGATGCACTGGGATTAACGGCTGAAGTTGTCCAGCCATATGAACCGGAGCGAGTATGCGGCTATATGCGGCAGGCACTGGAAAATCTGGTGGAGGCGCTTGAGTCGGCTCCGGAGACACCGGTACGGACACTAGGCATTCTGCCTGAGGATGAACGCGCGTTATTGCTGGAAACTTGGAACGCCACGGAAACCCCGTATCCTGACCCGTTATGTATTCATCAGTTGTTTGAACAACAGGTAAAGAAAAATCCTGATGCTACAGCGCTAATGTATCAGGAACAAACTCTCAGCTATGCAGAGTTGAATGCCCGTGCCAATCGACTGGCTCATCAACTGATTGCGCTCGGTGTAATACCCGATCAGCAGGTGGTGATTTGTGTAACACGTTCACCGGCGATGGTAGTGGGCGTGCTGGCGGTGTTGAAAGCCGGGGCAGCTTATGTGCCATTGGACCCCGCTTATCCGGGTGAGCGTCTGTCTTATATCCTGACTGATGCCGCGCCATCTATTTTGCTGGCGGATAGTACTGGGCGGACAGTATTGGGTGAGGAGGCGCTTTCGGGGTTGACCGTATTGGACCCGAATCTCTTGCCTGACCAGCCTGACAGCGATCCGCGGGTCTCTGCGTTGACGCCACAGCATCTGGCTTATGTCATCTATACTTCGGGCTCAACCGGGCAGCCGAAAGGGGTGATGGTAGAACATCAGGCGGTGTATCAACGTTATCTGGGCGTTAACGAACACTATGCCGTCACCGCACAAGATCGAGTGTTGCAATTTGCTGCTTTTGCGTTTGATGTTTCAGTGGAAGAGTGCTTCTCGTCATTATGCAACGGGGCTACGCTGGTGATTCGGGATGATAGCTGGCTGACTTCGATGCCGGAATTTATTGCCTTAACCCGGCAACATCGTATCACGGTCATGTTCCTGCCGACCTTATTCTGGTCTGAACTGGCGGCCGGCTATAACGGATCACCGCTACCGGAGTGTCTCAGGCTCATCATCATTGGCAGTGAGGCGGTCAAAAAGAACGCCATTCAGGATTGGTTTAAGCAGGAAGGTCATCTGCCCCGGCTATTGAACGCGTATGGTCCGACGGAAAATACCGTGACGGCGACCTGTAAAGAAGTCGTCTCGCCGGAGGATGATCGTTCTATCGGTCGGCCGATTAAAAATACCTGCGTCTATCTGCTGGACAAAGAGGGGCAACCGGTGCCATTAGGCTGCTCCGGCGAAATGTATATTGGCGGCGTCGGGGTGGCGCGGGGTTATCTTAACCAGTCGGCATTAAGTGCGGAGCGTTTTCTGCCCGATCCCTTTAGTGCGGTATCCGGTGCGCGGATGTATCGCACCGGGGATTTAGCCCGCTACCTGCCGGATGGCGAGCTGGAATTCCTGGGCCGTAATGATTATCAAGTTAAAATTCGCGGCTTCCGTATTGAACCGGGAGAGATTGAAGCCCGGTTGACAGAGTATCCTGCGGTACGCGAAGCGCTGGTATTGGCGCTGGATGACGGGCAGGACAAACGGCTGGTTGCCTATGTGGCGGCGCAAGCAGATGATGAATTGGTTAATAGCCTGCGTACCCATTTGAGTGCTATTTTGCCCGGCTACATGATACCGGCGGCTTTTGTACGTCTGGATACTTTCCCGCAGACCCCGAATGGTAAGCTGGACCGCCGGGCATTGCCGGTGCCGGGAGAGGAAGCGTTTGCTCGTCAGGTCTATGAAGCTCCGCAAGGGAAGATAGAGACGATGCTGGCGGCTGTTTGGCGTGAGTTGCTGGGCATTGGGCAGATTAGCCGACATGACAACTTCTTTGCGCTGGGCGGTCATTCATTGCTCGTTGTACGGATGATTGAACGATTGCGGCGTGTCGGTCTGGGGATATCGGTACAAACGCTATTCCAGAACCCAACACTTCGTGTTCTGGCGCAGTCTCTGGCTGAGCATGATGAAATCCCGGTGCCTGACAACCGTATTACGCCGGATACGGTGGCGTTGACGCCGGATCTGCTGCCGTTAATTGATCTGACTCAGACTGAGATTGACCTTATCGTTGAGCAGATACCGGGCGGGCTCAAAAATATTCAGGATATCTATGCGCTGTCGCCGTTGCAGGATGGCATTTTATTCCACCATCTACTGGCGAATGAAGGTGATCCGTATCTGTTGACGGGGCAGATGGCCTTTGCTGACCGGGCGCTGTTGGATCGTTATCTGGCGGCGATTCAACGGGCGGTTGATCGGCACGACATTTTACGTACTTCCTTTATCTGGCAAGGTTTGTCAGTCCCGGCTCAAGTAGTCTGGCGTCAGGCTCCATTATCAGTGACTGAACTGGTTCTGGACCCGGCTGACGGTCCGGTCAGTGAGCAGCTAGCCCGGCGTTTTGATCCGCGTCGGTATCGTCTTGATTTGAGGCAGGCACCATTGCTGCACTTTGTCATCGCTCAGGAAACGGATGGTCGTTGGTTGTTGCAGGAATTGCAGCATCATTTGATCGGCGACCATGAAACGATGGAAGTGATGCACCGCGAAGTCCAAGCCTATCTGACGGATCAAGAGGACAACTTGCCGACGCCGACGCCTTTCCGCAATCTGGTGGCCCAGGTCCGGCTGGGGGTGAGTCAGGAAGAACACTCTCGCTTCTTTACTGACATGCTGGCGGAGGTCGATGAACCGACCCTGCCGTTTGGGCTGACGGAAGTGCATCGTGATGGCTCGCTGGTGGCCGAATCCCATCGGACGTTGCCGGCCGAGTTAAATGACCGTTTGCGTCATCAGGCGAGACATTTGGGCGTCAGTCTGGCGGCGTTGTGTCATTTGGCTTGGGCTCAGGTGTTGTCGCATACGAGTGGTCAGAAGAAAGTCGTGTTCGGCACTGTACTGTTTGGACGTATGCAGGCGGGAGACGGTGCCGACAGTGGTATGGGGCTGTTTATTAATACCTTGCCGCTGCGGCTGGATATCGATGATACCTCGGTACGAGACAGCGTACAGACAACACATATCCGGCTGGCTGGATTGCTGGTGCATGAGCATGCGTCGCTGGTATTGGCCCAGCGTTGCAGTCGCGTACAGGGTGATATTCCGCTCTTTAGTACCCTGTTGAACTACCGGCATAATGCGAACCCGATGGCCCCGCATGAGGCCGTGCAGGGCATTGAGTTCTTGGGAGGGCAAGAGCGCACTAACTATCCGTTTGTGCTGTCGGTGGAGGATGGCGACTCTACTTTGGGATTGACTGCTCAGGTCGTGCAGCCATTTGAGCCAGAGAGACTATGCGGTTATATGCAGCAGGCATTGGAAAGTTTGGTAGAGGTGCTTGAACAGGCGCCGGAAACGCCGGTACGGATACTGAATATTCTGCCTGAAACGGAACGGAGGCTGTTGCTGGAAACGTGGAACGAGACTGAAACCGTCTATCCTGAGCAGTTATGCGTTCATCAGTTATTCGAGTGTCAGGCAGAGAAAAATCCTGATGCCACGGCACTGGTTTATGAAGAACATACCCTCAGTTATGAGGAACTGAATGCCCGAGCTAACCGGCTGGCTCACCAATTGATTGCGTTGGGTGTCGTCCCCGATCAGCGGGTAGCAATTTGCGTGGCACGCTCACCGGCAATGGTGGTGGGAGTGTTGGCCGTATTGAAAGCGGGGGGAGCTTATGTACCGCTGGACCCAACCTATCCGGCGGAGCGTCTGGCGTATGTTCTGACTGATGCCGCGCCAACTATTTTGCTGGCGGATAAGGCCGGACGCGCTGCGTTGGGTGAGCAGGCATTGGCAGAGCTCACCGTACTTGACCCAAATGCGCGGCTTAACCAGCCGGATTACAACCCGCAACTACCTGAATTAACCTCACGACATCTGGCGTATATCATTTATACCTCGGGTTCGACGGGGACACCGAAAGGAGTGATGCTGGAACATCGAGGGGTTTGCAACTACCTGCGATGGGCGCTGAGTGATTACCTCACAGAAAGGCAATTCGATAGTATCGTTTCGTCACCGTTAGCCTTTGATGCCACCGTGACCAGTCTTTACCTGCCTTTACTGTGTGGCGGCAAGATCCGCTTGATCCGTGACGGGCAGGAACTGATTGAACTGCTCCCTGCGTTGCTGTCAATGGAATCGGGTGCTCTGGTTAAAATTACCCCTAGCCATCTTTCAGCAATGGGTCAGGAATTAAAAACAGCGGGACAAGAATGCCCTGCGCACTGCTTTATCGTGGGCGGAGAGGCGCTACCCGGTTCCACGGTTGCACTCTGGCGAACATTATCGCCTGGATCACGCATCATTAACGAGTATGGCCCAACCGAAACCGTCGTGGGTTGTACTGTGTTTGATACTAATCACCCGAGCCGTTTTGTTGATAACGTACCGATTGGTCGGCCAATATCCAATACCCAAATCTATATTCTCGATACCCGAGGGGAACCTGTTCCAATCGGTGTCACTGGTGAGCTTTATATTGGGGGAATCGCCGTCGCCCGTGGCTACCTGAACCGGCCGGAATTGACGGCTGAGCGTTTCCTGCCTGATCCGTTTAGCGATAGACCTGATGCGCGGATGTATCGAACCGGGGATTTGGTCCGTTACTTGCCAAACGGCAATCTGGTATTTGTTGGCCGTAATGACCAGCAAGTTAAAATCCGCGGTTTCCGTATTGAACCGGGGGAAATTGAAGCCCGACTGACAGAACACCCAGAGGTACGCAGCGCATTGGTACTCGCTCTGGATGATGGGCAGGATAAACGGTTGGTTGCCTATATAGAAGCGCGGGCAAATGACGAGTTGGTGAATAGTCTGCGTACTCATTTGAGCGCCCTATTGCCGGGTTATATGGTGCCGGCGGCTTTTGTGCGGCTGGATGCATTCCCATTACTGCCGAATGGTAAGCTGGATCGTCGGGCGTTACCGGCACCGGACAGTGAAGCTGTTGCTCGTCAAGTTTATGAAGCGCCACAAGGGGAAACGGAAATGGTGCTGGCGGCGATTTGGCGTGAAGTCTTGGGGGTTGAACAGATCAGCCGACATGACAATTTCTTTGCCTTGGGCGGTCACTCGTTACTGGCAATGCGAGTGATGAATCGAGTAACCGCTTTAGGGATTGAACTGCCGCTGACTACCCTGTTTAAATCCCCATCATTAAGGGATTTTGCTGAGATCATGCAGGCTCGGATGGGTCAGTCGGACACGCTATTGCCGTCCATCCTGCCGATATCCCGAGAAGGGGAATTACCGTTGTCGTTTGCTCAACAGCGTCTATGGTTCCTGACGCAGCTTGAGGGCGTCAGTGAAACTTATCATATCCCGATGGCCCTGCTCTTGTCTGGTCAACTGGATATCGCGGCTTGGCAAAAGGCGCTGGATACCTTGTTTGCCCGTCATGAAGCATTGCGTTCTGTCTTTGTCTCTATTGATGGTCAGCCACAAGTGCGGCTGTTGGAGCCGGATAGCGGCTTACTGTTATCTCAATATGACCTGCGCGGCGTTCCGGATGCTGATGAGGTCCTTGAGCGCCTGAGTACAGAGGAGGCCCACGCGTCATTTGACCTCGAAAGTGGCCCGCTTATCCGTGCTGCTCTCATCCGGCTCACCGATGACGAATATCAATTTTTGCTGACTTTGCATCACATTATTTCCGATGGCTGGTCTGCCAATATATTGATGCAGGAACTGAACGCGCTCTATACCGCGTTTATAGCCGGGCAACCGGCTTTGTTGCCGCCATTGGCGATTCAATACCCGGATTATGCCGCCTGGCAGCGTCAGTGGTTGTCGGCTGAACGGGTTCAGGTTCAATCCGACTATTGGCGTGCAATGTTGGCTGACGCGCCGGTTCTGTTGGATCTGCCGACAGATCGACCTCGTCCGCCGGAGCAGTCGTTTGCCGGAGATGCCGTGCCGGTTAACTTAGACGTGGAATTAACGGCAGCCCTTAAGCGCCTGAGTGAGCAGCAGGGCGTCACCTTATTCATGACGCTGTTGTCAGCTTGGGCAGTGGTTCTGTCACGTTTGTCAGGTCAGGACGATGTGGTGATTGGTACCCCAAGCGCGGGCCGTGGTCGTCAGGAAGTGGAGCCGTTGATTGGCTTCTTTGTCAATACGTTGGCGTTGCGCATGGATTTATCGGGTGAACTGACGGTGAGTGAGTTGCTGGCGCGAGTCCGGCAAACCGCATTGACGGCGCAGGAGTATCAGGATTTACCGTTTGAACAGGTGGTGGAAATCGTGCAACCGCCGCGTCGGTTGGCGCATACCCCATTGTTCCAAGTGATGTTTGCCTGGCAGAACAATGAGAACTCAGAATGGGGATTACCGGGGCTGGCAGTCTCACCGGTCTATCAACCCTTTGATATTGTCAAGTTTGATCTTGAACTAGGTTTGTTAGAGGAGGAGGGCAGGATTATAGGGGCATTGAGTTATGCCACTGCCCTGTTTGATCCCGCGACAATGGAACGGCAGGTGGGATATCTGCATGCTGTGCTGCAAGCGATGGTGGTTAACCCCCAACAGCTGATCGGGGAAATTGATATCTTGGCCTCGGCGGAGCGCAAGCTATTGCTGGAAACTTGGAACGCGGCGGAAACCGCCTATCCTGAGGCGTTATGCATTCACCAACTGTTTGAACAACAGGTGGAGAAAACCCCGGAAGCCACGGCATTGGTATATCAACAGCAAACCCTCGGTTATGCCGAATTAAATGCTCGCGCTAACCGGTTGGCCCATCAGCTTATCGCATTGGGTGTCGTACCTGACCAGCCGGTGGCGATTTGTGTGTCGCGTTCACCGGTCATGGTGGTAGCGCTGTTGGCGGTATTGAAAGCCGGTGGTGCCTATGTGCCGCTGGACCCAACCTATCCGTTAGAACGTTTGGCGTATATCCTGAATGATACAACGCCGTCAGTGGTGTTGGCTGATGCGACTGGACGGGCGGCATTAGGTGATGAGGCGTTGAGCAGACTGACGGTATTTGATCCGAATACCTTGCCAGACCAGTCGGACCACAATCCGCAGGTAGCTGCGTTGACGCCACAACACCTGATTTACATCATCTATACCTCCGGCTCAACCGGGCAGCCAAAAGGGGTGATGGTGGAACATCAGGCGGTGTATCAGCGTCATTTGGGCTTTAATGAGACCTATGCGGTGACGGCGCAAGATCGGCTGTTGCAATTTGCTTCTTTTGCATTTGACGTTTCAGTGGAGGAATGTTTCTCGACATTATGCAATGGTGCCACGTTGGTCATGCGTGATGACAGTTGGCTGGCGTCGATGTCGGCGTTTATTGGCTTAGCCTGGCAGCACCGTATCACAGTGATGTCTCTGCCAGCGTTATTCTGGTCCGAACTGATTGCCAGAGACAACAAGACATTACCGCTACCGGATTGTCTCCGACTCATTATCATTGGTGGAGAGGCGGTTAAAAAGAGCGCCATTCAGGATTGGTTTGTGCGGGAAGTCCACCGGCCCCGACTGTTGAACGCCTATGGGCCGACGGAAAATACCGTAACGGCGACTTGTAAGGAGGTTTTATCCCCAGCCGATGATTGCTCTATCGGCCGACCGCTTAAAAATACCCGCGTTTACCTGTTGGATAAATACGGTCAGTTAGTCCCGTTAGGCGGCGTTGGCGAAATGTATATTGGCGGCGTGGGTGTGGCACGAGGCTACCTTAACCTGCCAGAATTGAGCGCGGAACGTTTTATACCAGATCCTTTTAGTTCAGTACCCGGCGCACGGATGTATGTTACTGGGGATTTGGCCCGCTATTTGCCGGATGGCAACTTGGAGTTTCTGGGTCGTAACGACCAGCAGGTCAAAATTCGCGGCTTCCGGGTTGAGCTAGGGGAAATTGAAACCCGGCTGGAAGAACACCCGGCGGTGCAAGAGGCGGCAGTGCTGGTATGGGAAGATGAGCAGGGCAAACGGCTAGTAGCCTATGTGGCGGCAGAAGCGAATGAAGGGTTGGCAACCCGTTTGCGTGAATATTTGAGTGCGGTTTTACCTGACTATATGGTCCCGGCAGCCTTTGTGCGGCTGGAGACTTTACCGCAGACCCCAAATGGCAAGTTGGATCGTCGGGCGTTGCCGGCGCCGGGGGAAGAGGCGTTTGCCCGTCAGATCTATGAAGCCCCGCAAGGGAGGATAGAAACGATGCTGGCGGCTGTCTGGTGTGAGTTGCTGGGCATTGAACAGATTAGCCGGCATGACAGCTTCTTTGCGTTGGGTGGTCATTCTCTGCTTGCTGTGCGCATGATTGAACGATTGCGGCATATTGGTCTGAGTGTATCGGTAAAAACGTTATTCCAGCATCCAACACTCTGTATTTTGGCGCAGTCTCTGGTTCAGCATAATGAAATTCAGGTGCCTGACAACCGTATTACACCGGATACCACGGCGCTGACGCCGGCGATGTTGCCGCTGATTGATTTGACCCAAGCTGACATTGACCACATCGTCGGGCAGGTGCCGGGCGGGATCGCCAATATTCAGGATATCTATGCGCTATCGCCGTTGCAGGATGGCATTTTGTTCCACCATCTGTTGGCAAATGAAGGTGATCCGTATTTGTTGACGGGGCAAATGGCTTTTGCTGACCGAACGCTGTTAGATCGTTATCTGGCGGCGGTTCAATGGATAATTGATCGGCACGATATTCTGCGAACCGCTTTCCTCTGGCAAGGATTATCAGTGCCGGCGCAGGTAGTCTGGCGTCAGGCCCCATTGTCAGTGACGGAGCTGACATTAAATCCGGCTGACGGCCCGATCAGTGAGCAGTTAACCCGGCGTTTTGATCCGCGTCATCATCGTCTCGACCTGAGCGAAGCACCGCTGTTGCGTTTTGTCATCGCTCGGGACACTGATGGTCGTTGGTTGTTACTGGAATTGCATCATCACTTAATCGGCGACCATGAAGCGCTGGAAGTGATGCACCGTGAAGTGCAGGCGTATCTGACAGGTCAGGAAGAGAGCCTGCCTGTGCCGACACCTTTCCGCAATCTGGTGGCTCAGGTCCGGTTGGGCGTGAGTCAGGAAGAGCACAGCCGTTTCTTTACCGACATGCTGGCGGAGGTCGATGAACCGACTCTGCCGTTTGGTTTGACGGAAGTGCATTGTGATGGTTCGCAGGTGACGGAAGTTCACCGGATGTTGCCAGCCGGGTTAAATGACCGTTTGCGCCATCAGGCGAGACATCTGGGTGTCAGTCTGGCGGCCTTGTGTCATCTGGCTTGGGCGCAGGTGTTGGCGCGTACCAGTGGTCAGAAGAATGTCGTGTTTGGCACGGTGTTGTTTGGGCGTATGCAGGCAGGGGAAGGGGCAGACAACAGTATGGGGCTATTTATTAATACCTTGCCGTTGCGGCTGGATATCGATGAGACCCCGGTACGGAGCAGCGTGCAGGCTGCCCATGCTCGACTTGCCGGACTATTAGAACATGAGCACGCGTCACTGGCATTGGCTCAGCGTTGCAGCGGCGTGCAGGGTGAGATCCCTCTCTTTAATAGCTTGCTGAACTATCGGCACAATACCTTGCTGGCAGCGTCGGATGACATCATCAGCGGTATTGAATTTATCGGTGGACAGGAGCGGACCAACTATCCGTTAATGCTGTCGGTGGAAGATTTTGGCGAATCCTTGGGGCTGACGGCGCAGGTCGTGCAGCCGCTTGATCCGGAAAGTCTATGCGGTTATATGCAACGAGCACTGGAAAGTCTGGTGGATGCGCTTGAGCAAGTGCCGGACATGCCTGTTAGGGCATTGGAAATCTTGCCGAAAGC
This sequence comes from Photorhabdus bodei, assembly GCF_003287735.1. Lineage (GTDB taxonomy): Bacteria > Pseudomonadota > Gammaproteobacteria > Enterobacterales > Enterobacteriaceae > Photorhabdus > Photorhabdus kayaii. The sequence goes on from NZ_NSCM01000063.1 coordinate 13,802, forward strand.
GGAACGTACACTGTTGCTGGAAACCTGGAACGCGACGGAAAGCGCTTATCCTGAGACGTTATGTGTTCATCAACTGTTTGAACAACAGGTAGAGCAAACTCCTGACGCGACAGCGTTAGTGTATGAAGAGCAGACCTTCAGTTATGCCGAATTAAATGCCCACGCTAACCGGCTGGCTCATCGGCTTATTGCACTCGGTGTTGCCCCTGACCAGCGAGTGGCGATTTGCGTGTCACGTTCACCGGCGATGGTAGTGGGATTGCTGGCGGTGATGAAAGCGGGCGGGGCGTATGTGCCGCTAGACCCGACTTATCCTAGCGGGCGGCTGGCGCATATTT
>NZ_NSCM01000064.1 GCF_003287735.1 Photorhabdus bodei
TCGCTGGAAATCGAATGGCACGACACCGTCGTCAGACAGTACCAGACCTACCTGGCCGGCCGCTACCCGTTCAACCCGGACGCGACTGAGGATGTGCCGCTCAGTGAGTTTGAACGGTTCTTCCGGCCCGGCGGCACGCTGGACGCTTTCTATCAGCAGAACCTGAAACCGTTTGTGGAAAACAACCTGACCCACAGCGCGGACGGCCAGCAACTTATCCGTCAGGATGTGCTGGAACAACTGAAACGGGCCGACCGTATCCGCGACACCTTCTTCTCGCCGCAAAACGGTCTGGGGACCCAGTTCGCCATCGAGCCCCTCAGCCTGACCGGCAATAAACGCCGCAGCCTGCTCAATCTCGACGGCCAGCTGCTCGATTATGCCCACGGGCGCGGCAGCATCGCGCGCCTCATCTGGCCCAACTCGATGCGGGCCGGGGTGGAAAGCCAGCTCACGCTGATACCGGACGCCAGCGGCAAATCCCCCCGCGCCATCCGCTTCACCGGCCCGTGGGCCCAGCTGCGTCTGATTAACAGCGGCAAACTGACGAATGTGCGTCAGGAGGCGTTTGATGTGCGGTTCACCGTGGACGGGGGCGACATGACCTACCGTATCTACGTGGATGAATCCGACAACCCGTTTGCCGGCGGCCTGTTCAGTCAGTTCAGACTGCCTGACACCCTGTATTAATGGCAAACTGTATTAATGGCAAATTTTATTCATTGCAAAATAGAAACCCAGCCTGTCCTCCGCGCCGACGGAGGCAGGTGAAAGGATGAACGGCCATGAGTGAGCACCCTGAAAACCTGATTATCCGCGCCGGCGGCAACCCGATGAATCTGCCGGCGTTCACGGCCATACGCGAAGAAATCAACAAAATCAACCACCCGTCTCAGCCGGCCGTGAACTGGCCGCTTATCGAATCACTGGCCCTGACGCTGTTTCGCACCCACGGCGTCGATTTGCAGAGCGCGATTTACTACACCCTCGCCCGGATGCAGCTCAGCGGCCTGGCCGGGTTCACGGAAGGCTGTGAACTGCTCGCCGGGGTGATGGTCAGCCAGTGGGATGCGCTGTGGCCGCCGCAGCCGGCGGTCCGCGCCGAGATGCTGGACTGGTTTAACACCCGCTGCGGCAACGCTTTACGCCAGCACGATTACACCGCCCGTGACCTGCGGATGATTTACCGCGCCGAGCGGGCCTTACAGCTGATAGTCGACCGGCTCCAGCAGTCCGACCTGAAACGCCTGCCGAAGGTCGACAACCTGCTGTGGTTCTTCCAGAACACCGCCAAAAAACTGGAACAGACCCGCATCCTGCCCAAACCCGCCGCCAACCCCGTGCAGATGCCGCCGCTGGTTTACCTGGCCAACACAACCGGGCCGGTGCCATCGGAACCGGACACCGACGACGACGCGGGATATGACCACAGTCAGCCTAAAGTCCAGGTCCGTTTCCCTGAACCGCCCCCGCGGCCGATGAGCGCGTTACAGGGCTTCGGCCTGGGCCTCTTACTGGGGGCGTTTGTCCTGACCGGCAGCTGGCTGGGACTTTACCGGCCGCTGCAACAGCAGCTCACCGCCCTGACTGACACCCCGGACGGGGCCAGACTGGCCTGGCTGTACCACCCCGACCTGCCAACCTATGCGCAGCAGTTAACCCGGCTGGCGGACACCTCCCCGCTGGCAGTGCTGCAACAGGCTGAGCAGCTGACCGGCATGGCACAAAAAACCTGGCCGCAGGACCGCCAGCAACAGCGCGAAACGCAGCGCTGGCAGCAGTTACAGTCTATCCGGCTGGAAAACGCGCCGGTCTCCGGCAGCTGGGACCAGACCCGGCATCAGCTCCAGTCACTGGCGGACAACATCCTGAAACAGGAGCGTAACCGGGGCAGTTTCACCCTCTCTTACCTGAAAACGGCGATTTACCAAATCCAGCACAGCCACAACCGGGATATCCCGCTGGAAGAGCTGCTGCGCCAGTTTTCCGCCGCCGTCGAACAGGGGCAGCCCGTCTCCCCGGCGCTGATAAAAAAGACCGACGACCGGTTTAACGCCCTGCTCAGCCAGTATTACGCGTTGCAGAAAGCCGCCGGGCTGACCGCGCTCCCCGGGCCACCCCGCCCGTAAATTCAGAAAAGGAACCCTTATATGTCATTCCAGAAAAAAACCGCCGCTGCCGGCAACCTCGCCCGGCAAATCGCCGACCGGCTGACTCCCCAAAGCGCCGGCGGCTTACAGTTTACCCTCACCGCCGGCGGCCTGCCGCCACACACCTTCGTGGTGGCCGGATTCACCCTGCGCGAAGCCCTCTCCACCCCGTTCACGCTGACGGTCAGTTTAGCCAGTGCCGACCCGGCCATTGATTTCACCGCCGTCCTCGACAAAAGCGCCACCCTGACCATCCTGCGCGAAGGCAAAGTCGAGCGTACCGTCACCGGCATGGTCGCCAGCTTTGTCCAGGGCAATACCGGCAAACATCAGACCCGCTATGACATGACCATCCGGCCCGATATGTGGCGCGCCACCCTGCGCCAGAATGCCCGGATTTTTCAGCAGCAGGATATCAAAACCATCATCACCACCCTGCTCAAAGAGAACGGCGTCCGGGATGTGGCGTTCAGTCTGCGCAATCCGCACCCGGAACGGGAGTTCTGCGTCCAGTACCGCGAAACTGATTTTGACTTTCTGCAACGGCTCACCGCCGAAGAAGGGATTTTTTACTGCTTTGAATTCACCGGCAATAAAAACACCCTGGTGTTTGCCGATGATGCGGGCGCTGTCGTCAACGGCCCGGTGCTGCCCTATCACCCCGAAGAGGCCGAACAGGCCCAGCAGCTGTGCATTACCCGGCTGACCCGCCAGGCGCAGGTGCGGCCGGCGGTGGTCGAGCTCAAAGATTACACCTTCAAAAACCCGGCCTGGGCGGCGGAGTTCCGTCATCAGATGCGGGAACAGGACCTCCAGCATACCGGGTACGAACACTTCGATTTTCCCGGCCGCTTCAAAGACGAACAGCACGGCGCGGATTTCACCCGCTACCGGCTGGAAGCCCTGCGCAACAACGCCCTGACCGGCGACGGGGAAAGTAACGCCGCGACGATGCGGCCCGGCGTGCTGTTCACCCTGACCGGCCATCCCCGGCCTGACCTCAACCGGCTCTGGCAGCTGGTCAGCGTCACCCACCGGGGCAGCCAGCCGCAGGCGCTGGAACAGGCTGCCGGAGAGAGCGGCACCACCCTGAGCAACGACTTCACCTTCATTCCCGACAATCAACACTGGCGCCCGGCCCCGTTAGCCAAACCGGCGATGGAGGGCCCGCAGATTGCCAAAGTGGTCGGCCCGGAGGGCGAAGAAATCTACTGTGACCCGTACGGCCGTATCCGCCTGCAATTCCTCTGGGACCGTTACGGCCGGAGTAATGACCACAGCTCCTGCTGGATACGGGTGACCCAGCCCTGGGCCGGTCAGGGCTGGGGCATGCTGGCGATACCGCGTATCGGTCAGGAAGTGGTGGTGGACTTTCTTAACGGCGACCCGGACCAGCCGATTGTCACCGGGCGCACCTACCATGCCAGCAACCTCCCGCCGGGGGACCTGCCCGGCAGTAAAACCCAGATGGCCTTTCGCTCCAAAACCCATAAAGGGGAAGGCTACAACGAACTGCGCTTCGAGGATGCCAAAGGCCGTGAAGCACTGGCGCTGCACGCCCAGCGGGACATGAACACCGTGGTGCTCAATAACCGCGAAACCCGGGTCATGAACGACCATACCGAAAGCATCGGCCATAATCAGATGCTTTCGGTCAGAAACGATCGCCACAAAGAGGTGACAGGCAATGAAGTCAGCGCTATCACCGGCCTGCGTCAAATCACGGTCGAAAAAGACAGCCTGCTGAATGTCAAAAATAACATCCAGATACATTCCCAGGCGGGGGGTATCGAAATTGCGACGGCCGGCGGCAGCATCACCATCGACAATGCCGGCAATATCAGCATTCAGGGGGCTAATATCACCATCAATGGTAAACAGGTCAATGTGAACTGACCGTTACTGACTATCAACTTATTTCAATCAACAACGGAAAAAACATGGAAAACACCCCCTATCAAATGAATGAAGGCTCACTGGCTATCCCAGGCAACTGGCGGGATGAATCCATGAATGTCTTCGTGCTGCCGGACGACAGCGGCATCAATCTGGTGGTCAGCCGCACCCCGGTCCCCGCCGGCATGGATAACCATGCTTACTATGAACAGACCCTGGAACAGTTTTGCACCCATCTGCCCGGTTACCAGGAGCATCAGCGCAGTGAAATCACCCTCAGCCAGCAACCCGCCCGCCGTCTGGATTACCAGTGGAAAAGCCCGGAAGGCGACATGCACCAGACCGTGATACTGCAAATCCGGGGCACACTGCTGCTGACCTTCAACCTGACCTCCCCCGCGCCTTTTGAAGACAGTCAGCGTGAGGCATTGCTGGCAATTGTCCACAGTTTTCAGGCGTCCTGATAACCTGACAGGAGGAACACCATGTCACTTGGCGATGAAATCGTTACCCGGATAGCGCGGGTTGGCGCGCAGCACTCGGTACGCGTCTCCCCGCCACAGGGCTCCCCCGGGCCGGCCGCGGCCCGTGAGGGCGACCCGATTAAACATGCCAGCTTCCTGGGGGCGCTGGCGGGCGCCATTACCGGCGCGTTGATAGGGGCGGCGGTCTTTGCCGCGGCCTCGGCACTGGTGGGGCTGACCCTCCTTACCGGCGGGCTGGCTACCGTCGCTGTCATTGCCCTGGGAACCGCGGCCACATTTGCCCTTGGCGATGTCATCAGCGCCGCCAGTTCGGCCGTCACGAAAATGGTGGACAGCATCGGCCCGCCGAGCGGTACACTGGAAAGTGGTTCGCCCAATGTCTTTATCGAAGGCAAACCGGCGGCCAGAGCTACCACCGATATCGCCGTTTGTAGTCAACACCCGGCGCCGCCCCTGATTGCCCAGGGCAGTGAAACCGTGTTTATCAACGGCTCGCCGGCGGCCCGGGTAGATGACAAACTGGCGTGTGGCGCCACCATAAAATCCGGGGCCAAAACGGTGTTTATCGGCTCCGGTCAGGGAACTTACCTGGCGGTGGCCGAAGAGTTCTCCGCCTGGGAACGGGCGATACTGATGGCGGTTGAATTTCTGGTGCCCCCTTCCCGAGGCGCCCTTAAAGGGCTGGGTAAGCTGTTTACCCGACAGGCCGGTAAAAAGGTCGTCAGCGGGGCGATGGCCGGCGTCAGGCATGCCGGAAAAGTGATATCGGGTAAAACCTTCTGCTGTGCCAAAACCGCTTTCAAAGAAACGCAGGGGGTGAAACGTTACCGGGAAGCCACGAAAAAATTCTTTACCGGCGACCCGATTGACGTCACCACCGGCCAGCTGTTTGACCAGCGGACCGATATCACCCTCGGCCAGACCCTGCCGCTGGTATTTCTGCGCAGCTGGGCGCCGGGGGAACAGGGCTTACTGGGACCGGGCTGGACGGACAGCTTCTCTGAATGCGCGCTTGCCACCGGCGACCGGGTAGAAATCCGCACCACCGAAGGGGCTTCTCTTTACTTTGCCTTACCGGCCGCTTATACCCACAGTGTCAACCCGGAACACCCGGATTTCACCCTCAGTTGGGGAGAACAGGGCTATATCCTCCGGCACCGGGATTCACCGGTTCGTAAGTATTTTGCGCTGGCCTCTCCGGCCTCACCCGAAGGGACGCAGCGCTGGCGGCTCACGGAACACCGGGACGTGTATGACAACCGGCTGCGCTTTATTTACAACGAGCACGGTCAGCTGACACAGGTTCTCCACAGTGACGGGCCGGAGCTGACGCTGCTTTATAACCTGCGCGGACAACTGACCGAGATACGCCGCACCGATGAAAGGTTACAGGAAGTGATGGCCCGTTATCACTACCATGACAACGGCCGGCTGGCGGAAGCGGACAGCGCCCAGCATTTTCATCTGTACTATGAATATAACGCGCAGGGCCTGATAAGCCGCTGGTCCGATGGCGACCAGACCTGGGTGGATTACCGTTATGATAAACAGGGGCGCTGTACCGACAGTGTGGGAGCCGGCGGCTTCTATCCGGTTCACCTGGATTATGCCCCCGGCATCACCCGCTCCACCACCCCACAGGGGCACGCCACCACCTGGCATTACAACGACCGGCAGTTAGTCACGGAAATCCACACCCCGCGCGGCGGCGTGACCCGTTATGACTATGACCGCTGGGGCCATCTGGTCAGACAGATATCACCGGAGGGGGAAACCCTGACGCTGACGTATCTGGCCGATACCGGCCGGGTAACCTCGCTGACGGAGGCGACCGGCGCGGTATGGCGATACAGCTATGAGGCTGACAGCCTGCAACTGACCGGCATGACCGACCCGCTGCAACGCGCCTGGCTGCCTCTGTATGATGAGCAGGGCCAGCCCGCCGGATTTATTGCGCCGGACGGCCGGAAAACCACGCTGACCCGCAATGCCTTCGGGCTGGTGACGGCCGAAACAGACCCGGACGGCAACTGCCGTACACAGGAATATGATAAGCATCTGCGGCTGGCGCGGGTGCTGGATGAAGAGAACCGGACCGTCAGTCTGGGTTATGACAGCCAGGACCGGCTGCGCAGCCTGACCGCGGCGGGGGCGCTGTGGCGCTGGCGTTACGACCGTCATCACCGGGTGGCGGTCAGCGACCGGCCGGACAACCAGCTGGAGCACTTCACCCATGACCGCCACGGCAACTTAACCTGCTGGACCGATGCCCGCGGCGTAGAATGGCAGGTCGAATACGGCCCGTTTGACCTGCCGGTCGCCCGGCGTGACGGCGAGGGGCATCGCTGGCAGTATCGTTATGATGCCGACACGCTGCAACTGACGCAGGTGATTAACCCGCAGGGGGAAACTTACACCTATACCCTGGATGCGGACGGGCGGGTTATCACCGAGCAGGATTACGCCGGCACGCAGTGGCATTATCGCTATGACCGGTCGGGGAACTGCATTGAAAAGCGGGACGGGGAAGAGAACGTGACCCGCTATGATTATGATGCTGCCCGCCGGCTGACGACGCTGCGCGCCCCGGAAGGGACCACCCGTTATCATTACGACATCCTGGGCCGGCTGTTAACCGTGGAGTCGCCGGACAGCGCCCTGCATTTTGAATATGACGAGCAGGACCGGATAGTGCGGGAAATTCAGCCGCACGGCGAGATTCTGCGTCACTACCCGGATAACCGCGCGGTAGAACGGCAGTTGCTGACCGGCGAAAAAGCGCCGGTTGCCGGCCCTGCCCGGTTTAGCGGGCAGACCCACCTCTGCCAGTGGCAGAGCCGGCTGGAAGTGAACCGGGTGGGGGAACTGATTACGCTGGCGCTGGAGGAACAGGCGCCCCTGACCATCGAGCGGGATGACGCTGGCCGGGACACGGGCCGTTATGTGGACGGGGGATTTATTCTGCGTCAGCAGTACAGCCTGATGGGGCAGTTAACCGCGCAACGGGCCGGCCGTAATCCCCATTTCTTCCGGCCGGCAGAACTCGACGAGCTGGCCGGCCCCGCTTACGCCGGGGTTGACCGCCGGTATGAACATGACGCGGCGCTGAACCTGACCGCCGCCAGTGATAACGGGCAGCAGCTGGACTACCTTCTCAACAGCAACGGCCAGGTGATGTCGGTGGGCGAGGGCCGGACACTGCGGGAGCATTATCAGTATGATGAGACCGGGTACCCGTCAAGACGGTTTGACGGGGTGCAGGAGATTATGGGGGAAACCCTCTATCAGGAGGGGCATCGCCTGAACTGGGTGGGCTCGCACCGGTTTGTTTACGACCGGGCCGGGCGCATGCGGGAGAAGCAGTTTTTAGCGGAAGGTTGCCGGCTGGCGCTGACGAAATACCGGTGGAACAGTCAGAATCAGCTGACCGGCCTTATCACCCCGGACGGGATACCGTGGGAATATCGCTATGACGCCTTTGGGCGACGGACAGAAAAACGGTGTATCCAGAGCGGTAAGCGGACCACGTATTTATGGGACGGTGATGTGCCGGCGGAAATCCGCGACTATCAGCACGGCCGGCTGAAAATGATCCGCCATCTGGTGTTTGACGGCTGGGAGCTGATAGCGCAGCAGACGCAACAGTTTACGCTTAATCTGGACAACCGGGTGGAGCTGATGGCCGGGGAGGTGGAGACCCAGTATGCGGTCAGCGCCCCGACCGGCGAGCCGCTGGCGCTGTTCGACCCGGCAGGCAAACGGGTGTGGCGGCGGCCGAAGCAGTCGCTATACGGCCTGCGGCTGGGCGGACACGGCGAGAATCCGCCACTGGACCCGGGCCTGAGATTTGCCGGGCAACTTTTTGATGAGGAATCAGGGCTTTGCTACAATCGGCACCGCTATTATTTGCCGGAAGCAGCGTGTTACCTCAGCACTGACCCTTTGGGGTTAGCAGGAGGAGTAAATCCTTACAGTTACGTGCATAATCCGACGGGTTGGATCGACCCTTTGGGATTGTCTTCTAAGAAGTGTATACCGAATAAAGTAGCAGGGACAGCCAGAGAAAAAAGAGCGCAAGCTATATTTGAAAAACGTTATGGCAAGGAAAACGTCATAAGTGAACGTTACTTACGTGATGCTAATGGCAAGTCAGTTAAGGATCCTTTAACCGGAGAAAGGAGGAGGATTGACTTTGTGATCAAGGGGCAAGATGGAAAATGGAGCCCTGTTGAAATAACTAGTCAAACAGCACCAAAAGTCGGACAATTAGCTAAAGAACAACGCATTCAACAAGCTGGAGGGATATTTGTCAGAAATCCAAATACCCGAGAGTTAATAGAAATAAATGATATATCAAAAGTGATTAGGGCAAGATAATGACTGATTTCGATTTACATAATATCCCAATGTTACTGGGAGCAAATAAAAGTAAAGATTATCAAGAGCAAATAATTAGCTTATCCAATGCATTAATGTATTTCTTAAAAGACAATAACTTACTAATAAATATGGAACCATTTGCTGAAAATGGAGATGTTAAAAAAGATCTTATACTGAAAATGTCTCATGTCACACCAGAAGGACTAGAACTTTTTAAAAAAGTAATTCCTGGCTGGCTTAGTTATCTTGATAAAAGTACCAAACCTGAGAAATATCAGAATATTAGCCGTCTTGAAAAAGGTTTGGCTAAGTTACGTGAAAATAAATGATACTGAAATTATAATCCAAGCCGGAAAGATCTTTCGAGATCTTCCGGCCTTTTCCGGGCAGTAAATCCGCCATGAAAGCAGATGTCGGAAAAGGAATGAAAGGGTCGCGGTAGGAATAGCCGTTACCGGCTACCCCCCTCACAGATCCAGACGTGCGCTACTAACGCATCCGGCTCCTACCTCGGGTGTTTGGCGTAAAAGCGCTGCAAAGGATCAGGATGCACAATTCTGTGGGACGGCGACGTGCCGGCGAAAATCCGTGAATATCAGCACGGCCGGCTGAAAATGATCCGCCATCTGGTGTTTGACGGCTGGGAACTGGTGGCGCAGCAGACGCAACAGTTCACGCTTAATCTGGACAACCGGGTGGAGCTGATGGCCGGGGAGGTGCAGACTCAATATGCGGTCAGCGCCCCGACCGGCGAGCCGCTGGCGCTGTTCGACCCGGCAGGCAAGCGGGTCTGGCGGCGGCCGAAGCAGTCGCTATACGGCCTGCGTCTGAGCGGACACGGCGAGAACCCGCAACTGGACCCGGGCCTCCGATTCGCCGGACAACTTTTTGATGAGGAAAGTGGTTTATTTTATAATCGGTTCCGCTATTATTTGCCGGAAGCAGCGTGCTACCTCAGCCCTGACCCTTTGGGGTTAGCAGGAGGAGTAAATCCTTACAGTTACGTGCATAATCCGACGGGTTGGATCGACCCATTAGGTCTAAGTAGCACGGTATTGAATTCGCGTATTGGCGGCTTTGTCGGTGATGGATTAGAAGCTCACCACTTAATACCCGAAGAAATTTGGAAGAAAAATCAAAGCTTCTTTGATGCTTTAGGCATGGATATGGACGGTAAAGGAAACGGTAGATTAATGGCTGGTAGTGAATCTAAAAGAATTCAATTAAATGATGCTCTTTATCATAGAGGCTCTCATCCTCAATATTCTTCATATGTAGGTAGCCGCATTGAAAGAATTAAATATAAATGGAAGCCTGGTATCAATGATGATGCTACTATAAAGAGAGTAGAAAAATTACAAAGTAAATTAAATGCAAAAATAAGAGAAGGTGATGCTCCTAGAAGTAAAACTAAATGTAGTAAAATAGGATGATATTAATATGAGCGATTTTAAATATAGAAAGTTATCAAATGAAGAAAGCCAAGAAATAAAAAACCTAGGTGATTTGGCCGCGTCTAAACTTAATTTGGAAGAAATAAGCAACTATGAATTGACATTGAATAATATAAGAAGTTATTTGGACGATATACGTTCGCTAAACAAAGAGGAAGTGACATCGTTGGCTTATGAATTTGGCTCTCTTTATGGGGATCTAATTGCTAAAAAATATCATTGGAGTTGGTATTTTATTGAACAAGAAAGTGAAGATATCCAATTGTATTGTGTTGCTTCACCAGATAGACTTTTTTGTTGTCCAGTACATGATTATTTTTATCAAATTATTAGTAAGGATAAAAATAACAACTCAAAATTATTGTTTAATATGTTTTCTGGGCTAGATAAAAATAGAAGTACAGGTGAATTTACCTTTCTAACTTAATAAGGAAAATAATAATTTGTATTTATTGAGTTGAAAATATATATTTCATAATATGAGAGTTATCATTGAATTTACAGATAAAATGATAACTTATAATAATAAAAGCCGGAAAGATCCCCGTGATCTTTCCGCTTTGTTATTTTTATGTTTAAAACAAATAGTTTACAAGGTAAGAGTTATATATTAAATATATAACTTAAAATCACAAAAATATAAAACAAATAATAAAATAAACAAAGGAATAATACAGAAAAATATAATATTCATATAAAATATATACATAATAAATATTTTTACTATCTTATTCTGCTTTTTCTCTGAAACAACAAAAAGCCGGAATCGCTTCCGGCTGGTTTCTTTCTCACCGTGGTGAATACCCATGCCACGCCGACGGGTTAGTGCAATGGCAAGGCATAAAGGTAATCACGGATATACTGATGCAATGCTCTGGATAAAATAAATCTACATCAATCAATTAATACCATATCGAAACAAGTGACTCATATACAAAATTATAGCTAAAAAAGATATGGCGAATGGCAATATTATTAAATCCAAAGATAGGTATAACACTAATATTCAGGGGGAAGACGTAAATTAAAAAGTAAGACAAAGCATCTTTGATCTCTGGAGTAAAATTTTAGGATAATTTAATCTGGGTGAGATAATAAATTTTCATATGGAACCTGTTGAATTTTTTAAAAGCTCGGATTCTTATCCGGTTCTATTGAAAAGTTTAATGAATATGAAATTATTGATGATAAAGATAGGGCATTAAAGCTTCTTTTCGATCAAGGCATACCAGGTAACTATATGGTTTAGAGTAATTTTTTCTCTGATCGAGTATCCGAGTTTTATCTTCATGAGGATTATAAAAAAGCAGAAAATGATGAATGTAATGACAGGTTAAATATGATAAGCATTTATCGATATTTATTCTCTTTTAATATAAACTCTAAATTAGAAGAAATATTTTCTATATTTAAAAAAGGAGTTATGCCGTGTGGTATAAAAAAAGATAAAAAGACATGAGTTATTTTCAATCCTATTCTTTTGAAGAATAGTTAATAAAATTATAAATGAACTTCCCTCAAAAACTAGATTTAACATTTAATGACTAGATTTAGAAAGGCAGCTCACAATCACCAGATCTTCCGGCGTTCCTATTGATCTACCGTGGCGCATACCCACAGTAAGCCAGAGCAGATTGAAGCTTACCGATGGCATCCCTAATCTGATACGCTTCCTCGTCATTCACGGCACAGGCGCGTATCTCCGCCCATCAAATGGAATCAGACGTGCTGGCGAGGGAACAGCGCATAGGGCTAAACCAGCACACTGATCGACTGGATGAACTGCGGCAACAACAGCAGGAAACCACGGAGAAATTGGCTGAACTGGAAGCCAGTTGGCAACAGCAGCAGCAATTGGTTCAGCAAATTATTGAACTACTCCGTCAGCTATTAACCAACGAAACAGAATTAACTGAAACAGAATTAACTAACGAAACAAAAGAGAGCGAAACATCGGCCGAGATAACAACTAACGAGTTGATTGCACAATTGGCTGAACTCAATGAACAGTTGGAACAATTACAGCAACAACAAACGCTCGTTTCTCCTCATGTGGATAAGAACCAGATTGCG
>NZ_NSCM01000065.1 GCF_003287735.1 Photorhabdus bodei
GATAAAGCATCTTTAAAGAAGTTATGACATACTTCACGTACAGGCATAGCAGTGACCTTATTGACTTGGTGGAACAATCAGTAGATCACACAACGCTATGCCTGTCTATTTTCTGGGGATTCCTCAGCGCTATGGTGGTTTTCTGGCAGTATCAGGGGAGTCGGGTTCAGGTAAAACGACATTGCGTCGTGATCTTATTGACCGTATTAACAGGGAGAATACCCCCGTTATTGTTATTGAACCCTACGTATTAGCAATGGAAGACAATGATGTAAAAGGTAAGACCTTGAAAGCATCAAACATTGCTGAAGCTATTGTGAATACCTTAGCGCCATTGGAAAACTTGAAACGATCGCCTGAAGCACGCTTCCGCCAGTTGCACAAGATATTGAAAGACAGTTCACGGGCTGGCTACCAACATGTGTTAATAATAGAAGAAGCACACTCGTTGCCTTTACCAACATTAAAGCACCTTAAACGATTCTTTGAACTGGAAGATGGATTTAAAAAACTGTTATCGATCATTTTGATTGGTCAGCCTGAACTGGAATTGAAGCTATCTGAACGTAATCAAGAGGTTCGTGAAGTAGTGCAACGTTGTGAAGTTGTTAATTTGTTTCCTCTTAATGATTATCTGGAAACATTTTTGGATTTTAAATTTGGTCGCGTAGGCATGAAGACTAATAAGATTTTAGATAATAGCGCTATTGGTGCTATCCGTGACCGTTTATGTCTTAGTCGGCATAGCAGTAAAGAAACTGTTAGTTTATTATATCCATTAGCTATCGGAAACTTGATTATTGCAGCTATGAACATGGCTGAAATTAATGAGATACCTAAGGTTGATGCCAATATTATTCGCAGTGTTAGCTGAAGATATCATTATAAGAAAAAGTTCTATTTAACAATTAATATTAACAATAGGCGGATTCGAATAATTTCTGGTTTTATTGGTTTCAAATTGGTTGCAACAAGGATGGAACATACTATAACCAAAGAAATGGAAGTCTTGTAAATATTAAGTTCGGCATTTCATTGTCGATCTACTTGAAAAAAAAGGTTTCTTTGTTGAGGAAAAGAAGAAAATATATTGGTATTAATAAACATATTTATTAAGTAACAGGGTAATTAAACATGGCAAAAAGAAAAATTATGTTTAAAGCTACAGCGGCTTCCTACACCCGTAATTATGTAAATAAAGCTGTTGTAAAAGATATTAATGAAATATCAATTAATTCAGGTAAAGAAGATTTTTCAATTATCCATTTGAACAGAAAATTAAGTAAGGAACATACTTATGAAAATAACATGTCATCACTGCAAACAACCTGTTGAAAAAATGAATCTAAAACAAGCCAAGGTTATTCAGACTCCTGAATTTGGTGAGTGGGTTGTTGATTTAATCTTGGTTTGTCCACATTGCAGTCAGCAATACGGTGTCTCTGTGTCAACATGGGATTTACAGCCACTGGAGACCACACATGGATAAAACGGCCTTATACCGAAAAGCCAAGTTCAGTAGTATCAAGTTAATACTGGCTATTCTGGTTTACTTAATTCAAGAGTACATAGTAGAGGATGAATAAGATGGCAAAACAGAAACTTATTCAGCTTATTCATATTGCACGTAGTGATCTAAAACTAGACGAGGATACGTATCGCCAGATGTTACTTTCAGAAACCGGAAAAGCCTCTACGCGGGAGATGGATATCCCGCAGTTAACTCGCGTTTTGGAAGCTATGAAAAAACGCGGTTTTAAGATTAAATCTTTTAGGAAATCCAAAACATCACGTCCATTAGATAGTCATCCCCAATCAAAGAAGATACGTGCATTGTGGCTAGAAATGGCATCTATAGGTATTGTTCGTAATGGTTCTGAACAAGCCTTAGCTCACTGGATTAAGCGTGAAACGGATATTGATGGTTTACAGTGGTTGGATTCAGACCAAGCCAGCAGCATTATTGAAAAACTGAAGAAGTGGCAGAACCACGTCACGAGGAAAAAGTATGAATGATGTGAATAATTTTCGTAGCAAAGGTCCTGAGCTGCTGGTCGAACTGGCACAGCATACAGCCTGCACGGTCAGTGAAATAATCCATGTTGAGCCTGCGTTAGCCGAGCAAATTGGTGAAGCTGTTGCTAACCATATGATGCAGGTTTGGGGCGGTCAGAATGTCTATTTTCCTATGGGCATGATTTGGAAAGTCAGCCTCCGTGATCGTGAGATTTTCAACGAATTTAACGGTAAAAATCATCATGATCTGGCTCGTAAGTTTGGTGTTTCTATTCAATGGATTTACAGCGTAGTGAAACGTATTCGAAAGGAGGAACTAGATCGCCTGCAAGGTAAGTTATTCGATAACGAGTCTGAATAGGCAGGTCAAACTGATTGAGCTTAGTAAAATCAGGTGGCAGACTAAGCATGATTCTCGTTCGGTCTGCCTTTCAAATACTGAAAAGGATTTACAATTGAATCTCCATAACTTCCCACTTAGTCCAAGTTTTTCCCATAATTATCTTTCGGTTTCTTTTCAAATATCTTACTTATGATCATCAGTCAGTCCGAGGCGCAGAAACCAGCGATAAGCTACATTAACCTGAATTTCCTGTACCAGACGGCGTTCACTGGGAATACCAAATAAATAGCTCGGTAACATCATCTTAAGCAACATAACGGGATCGATAGCCGGTCAGCCATTATTATGACAATACAAAGGCGCGACTAATTAGCGGATGAATTCGAAATCAATAGCGGCATCGATTTTACGGACCCAATGATTTTTGGGCACCAGCTCGTCAAGCGAGTGCGTTTCTGGCGGGAAAGTCTGAGGAGGCGGTGTTCTTAACATGGCGGCAAGCTACGTTTGGTGAACGAAACTTAATTAAAACAAAGTGCCGGATAAAAAAACAGTACTTTGTCAATAATCTGAACTTTCACATGTGAAAGTTCGTGTGATGGTCATGCCTAGGAGGAAAATAAATGGGCGAACTTTGGAGCAGATCATAGCTTCTCAACTACCTGAACTTGTAAAGTCAGCAAGTAGCAAGGTATCTCATCAGTTACTTCAAATTCAGCTTGCGGAGCTATCTTTCCGTTTAGGGTATGAAGAAGATACGGAAATTGATGATGGAATTGTCAGTATATTATTGAATTTAAATGGCTTTATCGAATAGGTGGGCGGTAAGATTCGACTTTTTGTGGACTTACCGGATGGTACGCACCACGGGTTCAAGCTATTGATTCTAAGACTTTAAGACATTTCAAATAAGCCTTACGTTAGGATGACTTAGGGCAATAAATAAAGTAATTTTAGTAATGATAAATTGAAATCAAAAATAAAAATTAGCAAGGAGGGTTAGAGTTGAAAATAGCCCGTATCGACATACAAAATTTTCGAAAACTACAATCCTGTCGTGTAGAGCTTGCTGGGAAAAGTACGGTTTTCGTCGGCGCTAATAACAGTGGTAAAACGTCCGCTATGGATGCGCTGATCATGTTTTTGAAAAAGGCAAAGCGTAAAGAGCTTTCAACCACCGATATTACTTTATCCAATTGGGCAACCATCAATTCGGTTGGCACTGGCTGGATTAGTGAAAGTGAAAAACAAGCCCCAGTCCCGGATCTGACTCTGGATACATGGCGTACACAATTCCCTTCGATTGATGTGTGGTTAGAGGTGGATGAGTCACAAATACACTACGTCAGCCACATTTTGCCCACCTTGGATTGGGATGGCGGCTTGCTGGGTGTCAGGCTAATTTTAGAACCGAAAAACCTTGAATTACTATACGAAGCTTATATCAACGCTTACTCTGCAGCTAGGGAAACTATATCTGCTCGCAAGATAGAAGCAGATGAAACAACTGGATCACCACTGGTATTATGGCCAACTTCAATGCGCGATTTTCTGGATAGAAAGCTTCAGGCATTTTTCGCAATTAGCGCTTATGTGCTAGATCCAACTTTAGCCGACAACGAACAACCTCAGGCTTTTACAGAATTCATGGAGGCAATTGATGGTGACCCGTTTGATGGCCTATTTAAGATTGACATCATTAACGCGCAGCGTGGTTTTTCAGACCCAAATGCCGGTGAAGGCGCGGCAAATACTGATCGGCGTTTGTCTGCTCAGTTAAGGAATTACTTTGATAAGCACCTCGACCCTAGCGAGCTTCCTGATGTGAGCGATCTGGATGCGCTTGAAGCAATGGAAAGTGCCCGAACAGTATTTGATCAAAAATTGAAGACCAGTTTCAGTGCCGCTATTGGTGAGTTGGAAGGGCTTAATTATCCTGGGTTTAGCGACCCACAAATTTTACTGTCAAGCAAAGTGAATCCGTTAGAAGGACTGAATCATGACTCGGCAGTACAGTTTAAAGTCATTCGCAGTGAAGACCCTTCAGGTGATGCTTTTTGCTTGCCCGAAAAATACAACGGATTAGGTTATCAAAATCTGATTTCGATGATTTTTAATCTGATTCGCTTTCGTGATGAATGGATGCGTGTTGGCAAGGTTAGCAAAAGAGAAGAAAGCAATAATAGGCCTATAGAGCCTCTGCACTTAATGCTAATTGAAGAGCCTGAAGCTCATTTACATGCGCAGGTGCAACAAGTCTTTATCAAGAAAGCTTTCAGTGTGCTGCGTAATCATCCTGATCTGGAAGAAAAACAGCAGTTTGCTACTCAGATGATCGTTAGTACGCATTCTAGCCATATAGCACACGAAACAGATTTTACCGGACTGCGTTATTTCCGTAGGAAACCATTGGTTAATGAACTTGAAGTGCCAAATGCATGTATCGTTAATATGTCTACCACTTTTGGCGCAGATAGAAAAAAGACTAAAGGTGAAATAGCACAAGAAACACAAGAGCAAGAGAGAATCGCAACGGCACAATTTGCAACGCGTTATTTAAAAACAACACATTGCGATCTATTTTTTGCTGATGCTGCTATTTTGGTTGAAGGTCCCGCTGAGCGGATGTTGGTGCCTCACTTTATTCGAAACCATTATCCAGATTTAGATAGAAGTTATATTTCTATTCTGGAAATTGGTGGTAGTCATGCGCACAGATTGCGTCCACTTATCGAAGCCTTAGGGATACCTACGCTGGTAATTACCGACCTCGATTCAATTCAGGCTGAGTCAACAAGTAAAGCTTATCCGGTAATGGGTCAGGGCCTCAAAACGGGGAACGATACATTAAAAACTTGGGCACCAGAAGAAACATTATTAGACGAGGTATTGAGGGCTGGGTTTGAACAGAAGACAGTGAGCAACGGAAAGGTCAGAGTTGTTTACCCTTGCACTGTATCAATTCAGTTTAAAGATGAGAAAGACGTACCGGATCAACCAGAGCCGGAATCAGCGATCCCTTATACCTTTGAGGATGCACTGGTTTTAGCTAACTTGTCAGTATTTAGAAAGATGACTGATAAAACCGGTCTTATCAAAAAAATGGTTGAAGCCGTTAATCAACCAATGCTTGATACAGCCTGTTACTCCATGTTTTGTGCGCTAGATAAGAACGCCAAGAAAGCTGAAATGGCGCTGGATCTATTGTATTCGGTTGAACCAAGCACTTTTAAAGCTCCGCACTATATTGCTGAGGGGCTCAATTGGCTGGAAAAAGAGTTGATCAATAGTTCTCCGCTTGCGGCAAAGTCGGAGGCAAAGGAATGACAGAGGTGATTGATACTAAGACAGTTGACGATGAGATCTATGGCTGTCTAGATCTAGATAATCCAAAAAGCTTCTTTTTGTTTGCCGGGGCTGGTTCGGGCAAAACTCGCTCTTTAGTCGAAGTACTTAAGCGATTTCGTGAACATAATATCCATCGCTTGCGAGTAAAAGCACAACAAGTAGCAATCATTACTTATACCAACACCGCTTGTGATGAAATTAAACGTCGCTTGGAGTTCGATTCTGCCTTTAGCGTCTCGACCATTCATAGTTTTGCTTGGGAGCTAATCAAGCCGCATCAGCATGATATTAGAGAGTCGCTTAGAGTCAGACTTCAATCAGACATTGTCGAACTTGAGGAAGCACAGCGTAAAGGTAGAGCAGGCACAAAAGCGGCCGAAGATAGACCAAAGCAGATTGCGGCCAAACTAAAGCGGCTGGAATCACTAAGCAACATTAGGAAGTTTACCTACAATCCTAATGGTGAAAATTCGGGCAAGGATTCACTTAACCATGCCGAAGTGATCGGCATAACCGCTGAATTGCTGATCAGCCGTCCATTGTTGCAGCAAATTCTTACACGCAAATTCCCGGTTTTGCTTGTAGATGAAAGTCAGGACACGAAAAAAGAGCTAATTGATGCTTTGTTTGTAGTTCAGAGCTTACATCAGGACAAGTTTTCGTTAGGTCTGTTCGGCGACATCATGCAGCGGATTTATAACGATGGAAAAGAAGACCTAGGTCTAGTTCCATTGCCGGATGGTTGGCTTACTCCAAAAAAGGAATATAACCATAGATGTCCTCGTCGAGTTGTGAAACTCATCAATAAAATTCGAGCCGAGGTCGATCAAAACTTACAGCAATCCGCTAAGCCAGAGGAAGGCTTCGTCAGACTATTTATTGCGGATACATCTGATGGGATAGATAAAGAGGCTTATGAGCGCTTTGTTTGTCAAAAAATGGCAGAGATTACCGCTGATGACTTGTGGATAGCAGAGAAAAAACACAATAAAACACTAACCTTAGAACATCACATGGCGGCACAACGAGGGGGCTTTGCAAGCTTTTTCAATTCTCTCTATGACGTCGATAAGCTTAGAACCGGTTTGCTTGATGGAACCCATGCTGGCATTACTTTTTTTTCAGAGAGAGTACTTCCACTTATCAAGAGTTTGGACGTAGGTAACCACTTCGCTGTTTCTAGAATCGTTAATAAGTATTCGCCACTTATTTCTAAAGAATGTATTGAACAAAGTGCTGAGCCTAAGGCGGAGTTAGCAAAAGCTAAGGATGCTGTCGATGCTCTTTATGTTCTATGGCGTGATGACGCAGATCCCTCTCTAATCAACATCCTTAAAGAAGTTCAGCGCACTCGTTTGTTCAATGTCCCCGATGTTCTCACATTGATTGCTGAGAGGCAGGATAGGAACTATGAAAAAGCAGAAGATGATAATGATCGAGATCCCGTTGTTGACGCTTGGGATGCCGCGTTGATGTCTCGCTTTAGTGAGTTTAAGGAATATGTTGCGTACATATCTGATAAATCTAGGTTCGGTACTCATCAAGGCATTAAAGGGCTCGAATTTCCAAGGGTAATGGTCGTTCTGGATGACGAAGAAGCTCGTGGTTTTTTGTTCAGTTATGACAAATTGTTTGGAGCTAAACCTCCAACCGTAACAGACATACGTAACCAGAAGGAAGGCAAAGAAACTAGTATTGATCGCACTAGACGACTGTTTTATGTGACTTGTAGCCGAGCGGAAGAAAGTTTAGCGATAGTTGCTTACACAAACGAGCCTAATAAAGTAAAAACGAATGTCATAAGTCAAAATTGGTTTGATGAACATGAAATTATATCCTGTTAAATATAACTTAATGATATTTAAAAATATTTTAAAAACCACAAAGCGGAGCGTTCAATATAAATCATGTTTGTTCAAACTCATTTTTGAGGAGGTCTTGTGTATTTTGCAAATTTATCTATTCGTAATTTTCGTAATTTTTCTTCCATTAGTATTCCTGTTGGCAAAAATATTGTGCTTCTGGGCGAAAATAGAGTTGGCAAAAGTAACCTTCTTTTTGCAATTAGGTTGGTTCTTGACCCAACACTTCCAGATTCAGCACGTCAGTTAAAGATGTCTGATTTCTGGGATGGTTGTGATCTACAGACAACTCCTCAGATTGAGGTGCATCTCGATTTTGCGGATTTCGATAGTGATGTTGCGTTGACTGCTTTACTAACGGATTTCCGTATTGCAGAGAATCCTATGATTGCTCGATTGAGTTATATTTTTCGCAAAAAGCCTGAGGTTGGTGGAGCTCCTCGTTCAAGTGAAGATTTTGAATTTTTTGTTTTTGGCGGAGGCGATGAATCACGACAAGTGTCCAGTCGAGTTCGTCGTCGAATAGCTATTGATATGTTGGATGCATTACGAGATGCAGAAGGACAACTAACTTCCTGGCGTAATTCACCCCTCAGGCCATTGCTCGAAGATGCGGCGGCTTCAGTAAGTCAAACTGAACTAAGTACAGTAGCGGCTGATTTAGAGTCTGCAACAAACAAGATGGAAAATTTCCCGTCGGTAAGATTGTTAGAGGAGTCTCTACGTTCCAGAATTTTGGATTTGGCTGGCACTATACAAGATGTAGGTGCAAGGCTGCGCTTTGCTCCCACAGACCCACAAAAACTATTCCGCTCGTTTTCTTTGTTTATAGATGATGGAAAGCGAAGCATCGCTGAAGCAAGTCTAGGTTCTGCCAACGTAGTATTAGTAGCGTTAAAATTGGCTGAATTCGCTTGGCGACGTGCCAAAAATGAACGCAACTATTCGTTACTTTGTATTGAAGAGCCTGAGGCTCACCTTCACCCTCAACTCCAGAGGGCCTTATTCGACAAACTATTCCAAGATAAAGATCCAACTCAAGCATTGATTGTTACTAGTCACTCTCCAACACTCGCATCAGTAGCACCGTTACGCTCAATCGTGGCCCTGCGGTCAATGAACGGTTCATCACGAGCTTATTCGTTGGCTAACCTGCCAGTAACTCCGGATGAGCTTGATGATATGGAGCGATATTTGACTGCAACACGATCTGAATTACTATTTGCTCGTGGTGTCATCTTCGTTGAAGGCGATGCAGAGGAGGCATTATTACCAGGATTCGCAAATGCAATGGGGTACAACCTAGATAAACTCGGTATTACAGTTTGCAATGTTGCTGGAACTAATTTTACCCCATATGTGAAGCTCGCAGGCAGCCTCGGCATACCTTTTTCAGTTGTTACCGACTGGGACCCACTTGATGGCTCAAAGGAACCACTCGGCAAGGCAAGAACGCTAGGCATCTGGGATGCTTACTGCGAAGTAATTGGGAAAGCTAAGTTGGCTCAAACAGAACGTTTGGAGTGGGAGGCTACCGACTTCTCAAATTTCAGTAAAGGTTGGGAAGGCGTTGGAATTTTCCTTAACGATCAAACTTTCGAGGTCTCAGTAGCCAATACTTCGCAACTTCTTAGAGCCTTACTCGATATCTTCGATGAACAAGGATTTGGTGCTAAACGTACGGCTCGCATAAACTCTTGGCGTTTCGGAACTCCAGTTGATTCAGAGCAATTGCTTGCTATGATTGTAAGTGTTGGTAAAGGACGCCTTAGCGCGAAACTCGCAAAAAAAGTACCTGGCCTTACGCCGCCGGCTTATATTGCTTCAGCAATTGAGTTTGTGGTGTCTCGTGCCTAATCATTTTGCGTTAGCAAGTGAACTTGCTGAACTAGAACAAAATCTGGAGCAGTTCAATGCTGTTAACGAGCGTGGACATTGTGTCGTCTTAGCCGGTCCTGGTAGCGGTAAGACA
This sequence comes from Photorhabdus bodei, assembly GCF_003287735.1. Lineage (GTDB taxonomy): Bacteria > Pseudomonadota > Gammaproteobacteria > Enterobacterales > Enterobacteriaceae > Photorhabdus > Photorhabdus kayaii. The sequence goes on from NZ_NSCM01000065.1 coordinate 9,542, forward strand.
AAAACTTTGACTATCTCAATGGCGCGAGCATTAGTAGAAGATGTCTCTGAACCTCGTGGAGTCGCATGCATAACCTATAATAACGAGTGTTCTATCGAGCTTGAATCGCGTCTGGCCAAGCTAGGTATCAAAAGTAGTGACCGTTCCTTTATTGGCACAATCCACAGTTTTGCTCTCACGCAAGTCATAATACCCTATGCCCGCTGCATTCCAGGACTTCTTCCAGCTAACTTTCGTGTTGCCACAGGAAGAGAGAGCCGGGATGCCATAGAGGCCGCTTATGGTTTAGTGTTCAACGATGCTGGAGATCCACACAAGCGATGGTGTTTCGCAGAACAAAAAAGACGCCGTGACGTCGATCGTAGTCTTCTGTCATGGCGGACCCTAAACCCTGAGCTTGCCAACTTTATTGAGGCCTATGAAGCTGAATTGCGCCGAAACGGACTTATCGATTTTGACGATATGCCACTCATTGCTTTTCGAATCATTAAAGATCATCTATGGGTTCGCGACGCTCTACTGGCCCGTTTCCCCGTACTATTCATCGACGAATATCAAGATCTCGGGTATGCCCTACATGAGCTTGTGTTATTACTCTGTTTCGAGAGTGGTATCCGCTTATTCGCTGTGGGCGATGTTGATCAGTCAATTTATGGCTTTACTGGTGCTAACCCAAACTTACTGCAAAACCTGACTCAACGGAGTGATGTAAAAATCTTTCATCTGCGCTTCAACTATCGCTCAGGTGCAAAGATTATCCGAGCATCTTTGGGTGCACTCGGAGAGGAGCGAGACTATCTAACTGCCAATGGCCAAACGGATGGGGAATTGAGCTTTTGGGCTGTTCAAGGTAACTACGACTGGCAGGCAAAGCACATAGTTACAACAGTATTGCCTTCACTGATAAAAAAAGGGGTCCATCCCGAGCAAATTGCAATCCTCTATCGTGCTGCATGGCTTGGCGATAAGGTAGCTGAAGCTCTGGAGCATACAGATATAGCCTTTATCCGAACAGATGGTAATGCATTGGTCAAACGAAGCTCCAGACTTGCACGTTTTATCGAGGCATGTGCTAGCTGGGTAACTGGAGGATGGCGTGAAGCTAATCCTCCTTATAGTAGGCTTATTAGCCAAGCTGTTAGTCTTGTTTATGGTAGTTTCGCAAACGAAAGTGAAAAACAAGCTCTTTCCATTCAATTGATGGATTTTTTACACAGTGGTATCGGTATGGGTGAGTTTACGAATCCTTGGTTACAGCGATTCAACTGTGAACTGATTGAACCATGGAAAGTTATTTCTAGAAATACTCATCAGGAATGGGAAATATGTTCAGAAATGATAAGACGAACAGATCCAACTAAAAACCTCGACATGCATCTTAACATTTTCGCAGGACGAATAGAGGGTTCCGGTAGGGTTACGTTGAGCACCTTCCACAGTGCTAAGGGCAGAGAGTTTGATACGGTAGTTTTGTTTGGAATAAATGAAGGCGATATTCCGAGCTGGAGAGATAATCAAAGCGAGCAAGCCTTACGAGAAGCAAGGCACCTTTTCTATGTTGGAGTAACTAGGCCTCGGAGAGAATTATGTCTTGTATATCAAAAAGGTTTTTACTCACCGTGGGTATCGGAGCTTTATCAGCGTAGTCAACAACAATGAGTTTGGTGACTAAAAAACATATAACAGTTTCATTGATGGAGTGTGAATACACTCTGTTCGCTAAGAAGACGAGCAGTTAGATTGAAACTGCTCCCCATCTGCTGCGCTAGAACAGTCATATTGCTTGGGTTGATTCAATGGCTAAAACATGCAGATCTGCTTCAGAGCAATTGTTTTGTGAATACTCTAAGTTATGAGTAAAACTGTAAAGTTTATAGTCACTAAATCTGTAAAAATTTACAAAATTCTTTACTTTTTTAGGTTTTTATTCTGATTTTCTTCTCTAATATTATTAATTATTGTGTTTTTTTGTTTTCTTTATTGGGTGTTAGGTAACGAGAACCCTTTTAGGATTTACCTCAGACAATAAATGTAAAAAATATTCCCTATTTTGCAACAGGGAATTTGTGTAGAAGAGACAGGCTTTATGTCCTGCCTTTCTCACCTATCCACTTCCATCACGAATTAGTTCAATTGTTGGAGGAAAATAAAGTTTCACCCTATTGAGTGTGCGTTGTCGGTGTACTAATGGGTTGCATAGTAAAACGTAGTCCTAAGGCGTTAGCAACTTTTGTGATTGTCGTAAATGTAGGGTTTCCTTCGCCAGAAAGGGCCTTGTAAAGCCCTTCTCGGCTCATTCCAACATCTCTTGCTAGTTGGCTGATGTTACGGGCTCGTGCTATGTCACCCAAAGCAGCTGCAATAAGGGAAGGATCACCATCTTCCATTACGGCCTCCAGATATGCCGCAATATCTTCTTCTGTTTGGAGATAGTCTGCAGTATCGTAGCGGCTGAACTTTACTTTTTGGCTTTTCATCGGTTACTCCTTCCATTGTGTGGCAATGGTTTTTGCCAATTTAATATCGTGGGATTGGCTGCCTTTGTCTCCACCACACAGCAGCACAATGACAATGGGGCCTTTAGCTATGAAGTAGACTCTGTATCCTGGGCCATAGTCTATCCTCATTTCTGAAATACCTTCACCTACAGGTTTCACATCACCTGGATTTCCGAGGCTCAAGCGCCTGATTCGTGTTTCGATCCTCGCTTTGGCCCGTGCATCACGAAGATTACGAAGCCAGCGGTCAAAAAAGTCTGTTTTGATGAGTTCTATCATGTGATAACTATAGTTAGCATGCTTCAATGTGTCAACTGTAGCTATCATATCTATACATTGGGATGAAACTTTATTTTCCTCCCACACCAATAGCGTGCCCCATCTGCGACGCTTCTGCACCCCCAACTCTTCATTAAGTCCACAAAATATGAAAGTGTGGTCCTCCACTAAAAGCTCTTATGATCACATCGCTTATCTGTATTCACCGAGGATAACCACCCCTATGTGAATCTGACAAAAGTGTCAAAAATTTTCCTGATTATCACTTAAATTCAGCTCCCATAGGCGTATACTTAAAATAAGTCTGTGTGGAGGTAAATGAAAATGGCTAAAAATCAGATTCAATTCCAAAAAGGCATTTCTATTCATGAGTTTATTTCA
>NZ_NSCM01000066.1 GCF_003287735.1 Photorhabdus bodei
GCAATAGCAACAAGATACGACAAACTTGAGCGAAATTATGCCAGTATGGTTGCCATGGCTTTTATGATGATGTGGTTACCCATGTGGGCTGTATAAGTTATGTACACGAAACGTCAACAGTCCCTAGTGTTTTAGCGATGAAACTGGGTAAAAAAATACTGGGGCATGGATTTGATAAGTATTTGAATGCACCGAGCATAGGACGGATTGGAATGGCATTTTATGAGGCAGAAAATGAACCACCTCGTGTAGCTGATTATTTTGAAAGTGTGTTTAAAAACATCAATGACTTGCGGCAACGCTGCTCACCTTATCTATCTCCGATGGATCTGATGAGATGTACTCTGGATGAGATTTGGTCTGCCGGCGCTCAACTAGAAACACTTTATGGAAAGAAAATGTACGTGGGGCTGTCGAGGGTGATTAAACCCGGAGTTACCTTTCTTGCTCATTACGACATTTTTGCTAAGGATGCCCCAGATAGTTTCAGAGCTAAGAGCCTACAAGCACAGTTTGCGGCTAATGTTTATCTTGCTATGCCCAGTGAAGGCGGTGCCTTACAGATTTGGAAAGATAAACTTTCTCCCGAAGAGTTTGATTCTATGCGTGGTGACAGTTATGGCATTGAACCTTCCTTGCTCGGTAAACCAGAACTGGAGATCCAACCAGATGTGGGTGATCTTTTGATCTTTAACTCCCAATGTATGCACGCCGTGACTGCTGGTGTAGACGATCTACGTTTGAGCTTGTCATGTTTTATTGGCTACCGCGGAGCGGCAAACCCGCTGTCATTCTGGAGTTAATATGTTGTATAACTATTGGGGGGAATTTCTAGGACTGGCGGTGATTCATTTTCTGGCAGTGGTAGCACCGGGGCCAGATTTCGCTGTTACCATACGACAAAGTGTGAGGTTTGGTCGCTGGGCTGGGATGTGTACGGCAGTGGGTATCGGAGCGGGAATATCAGTACATGTCATCTATACACTAGTGGGAGTTAGCGCATTAATGCATACCACTCCGTGGTTAATGGAATTAGCAAAACTTGTTGGGGGAACTTACATCATATGGCTCGGTATCAAATTTATCAGGAGTAAGCCTACCGATTTGGCTGTCTTAGAGAGTGAGGGAATTGTTCAAGCTTCACAGAGTAGATGGAAAGCATTTCTGATGGGGTTTATGACAAACGCTCTTAATCCTAAGGCGACGTTGTTCTTTTTGGCAGTTTTCACGACTGTGGTGAGTAGCAATACACCTATCCCGATACAAATGTTTTATGGGGTGTGGATGTGTGTGGTCAATGCGGTATGGTTTGTATTGGTCAGTGTTATTTTTTCTAATATAGTGATTCGTAATAAATTCATACGGAAAGGGTATTGGTTCGAGCGGGTAATGGGACTGGTGCTGATCGGATTTGCTGTTCGGTTATTATTTATGTCTGTTTGAATTTCTCCAAAATAGGGATTGGCAACGAACGTCTCAATACTGGTATACCCTATGAATTTCAAGATGCATCGAGACGGCAAGGGAGCGAATCCCCGAGAGCATAGGTAACTATGTGGCCGGGGTAAGCGAATGCAGCCAACCAAAGGATAAATAGCTCAGTCACATCACCTTAAGCAACATAACGGGATCGATAGCCGGTCAGCCATTATTATGACAATACAAAGGCGCGACTCATTCGCGGATGAATTCGAAATCAATAGCGGCATCGATTTTACGGACCCGATGATTTTTGGGTACCAGCTCGTCAAGCGAGTGCGTTTCTGGCGGGAAAGTCTGGGGAGGAGGTGTTCTTAACATGGCGGCAAGCTCCGTTTGGTGAACGGAACTTAATTAAAACAAAATGCCGGATAAAAAACCAGCACTTTGTCAATAATCTGAAAGCCCTTTGGGCTTTTCGCCTTATATCCCCGCCCGCACTGGACAAGGGTTTACGACGGTTTTTGCTAAATTTCAGAGGCTAAACATAGGAAAACATGAGAACGGAATATTTACAAAAGTTTTCATTCACAAAGCGATAAATTTTTCACATAAGTTGTTGGTGACATCCACGATATTTTATCACATGTTAAATAACCCTCATTTTTTAACTTATAGCTAACATAAAAAGATATCGGAAAACTAACGATAAATGATGCAATCATCAGCATACTCAGGTACTTAACAATCAACTTGTTAAATTTAGGTAGCCTATCAAAGATAAAGAAAAAAATAGAGCCTGATATAGAATAAAATAATAGAGGAAAAGACATATACCTGTCATCCTTCAAGTTGCCTCTTTGTTGGCTGCACTCACTCACCCCGGTCACATAGTTATCTATGCTCCCGGGGATTCGCTCCCTTGCCGCCGAGATGCATCTTGAAATCCATAAGGTATATAAGGGAGATTACAAATCTCTGCGTTCAGGAACAGCCGGAAGCCATTCTTTAGCCACATCACCTAAATCAACGTTGTAAAAATAACCCTGTTTAATTCTGATTTTTCGGTAATCCTTCTGGTATTCCTGCATCACCTTTGGCATGGATTTACCGAACTTTGTTAATGTGAGCGGCCTATCAAATCCGTAAGCCTCCATAAAAGACAGATAAGCAAGGAGCTTCACAAGTAACCCTAATAGTATTTCGGTATTTACTCTTTCGTCTTCTTTACGGTGCATTCCTCTCTGGTTTTTGTTTAGTTCTACTCCTTTGGCTAATAATTCCTCACCTCCCAATTTTGACAATATTTCTTTCCCATTATTTTTGTTGGCAATTGTGGCAACTGCTTTTAAGCATCTATCTTTAATTGGTTGAGGTGTTAAGTCTTCATCGATCATTGGATAAGCTAAAGCAAACATTTTGTCAGCGTCCTGAGACAAAACCCTCACCCCTTTGCGGGTTTTGTCTGCTGAGTCATATTTTCCAAGCCCAAGATGAGATTTTTAATAATCAATCTCCAATTTCTTTAAGCGTGAGATCAATGTCGTTGGGTTCATTCCCAATAATTTTGCCGCACCATCATCACCAAAAATTTTCCCTTTACATTGTTTAACGGCAAGAGAGAAATTTTTAATCTCCAAGTCTTTCAGTTGCTGCATGGTCAGCACGACTTCAATTTGTTGAAGTTTATTGTGAATATTCTGATACGTAGTTTCATTTTGCTGTTGATCTTGTTCTAGCAAATATTTAAAGGAAACCGTGCCTTGTTTCGCTATAATTAGTGCGCGTTCAAGGACATTTTGCAATTCACGAATATTGCCAGGCCAGTCATATTGCTGTAGTTCTAAAATATGCCTTTGTGAAAATGGGAGATAATTAATTTTACGCTTATCACAAATCAACTTAGTAAAATGCGTAACCAAAAGTGGAATATCTTCTTTACGGTCACGTAAAGCTGGTGAATAAATCGGGAATACATTTAAACGGAAATAGAGGTCTTCACGAAAGCGTTTGTATTTAACTTCTTCTTTTAAATTGCGGTTGGTGGCGGCAATAATCCGCACATCCACATGTCGCGTTTTTTCTTCGCCGACTCGTTCAAAGGTTCCTTCCTGCAATACACGCAGCAATTTACTTTGTAGCTCGATAGGAATTTCGCCAATTTCATCTAAAAACAGTGTGCCCTGATCTGCCAATTCAAAACGTCCGGCACGGTCACGCACAGCCCCAGTAAATGCACCTTTAACATGTCCGAAAAATTCACTTTCAAACAGTTCCGAAGGAATGGCGGCACAATTGACTCGAATAAGTGGTTGCTGTTGACGGTGACTAGATTGGTGAATAGCACGAGCAATCAACTCTTTGCCTGTACCTGATTCACCATAAATCATCACATTGGCATCGGTTGAGGCAACCACCTTGATTTTTTCAATAATCTGTAAAATGGATGCACTCCTGCCAATAATTTCATCATATTGATTTTCATGTAAAATTTCCTCTTGCAGATATTCATTTTGCTGTTCCAGTCTACTTTTTAAATCTTGTAGTTCTTCAAGGGCATGGGTCAGTTGCCTTTCAGTATTCAGCCGATCGGTAATATCGCGGAACACCACTACCGCACCAATAATTTCACCGTCACGAATCACTGGGGTACTGGTAAATTCCACTGGAAAGCAACTACCATCACGACGCCAAAAAATTTCTTGAACCCCTTCATGCACAATACCGTCATGCACCGCTGCATAAATCGGGCACTCTTCTTCAGGATAGGGTTCGCCATTTTCATGGGTATGGTGATGAATCTTATGGATATTGTCACTCAATACATCTTCAGGTTGCAGCCCCAACATTTTAGCCCCGACAGGGTTAATAAAGGTACACAAGCCTTGTTTGTTAATACTGTAAATACCGTCACCGACTGAACTCAGCAATAAATGCTTGCCTGTATCGGAGTCAATAAATAGCTCTTGTAAGGCTTGCGATTCTTTTAAACCTGTACGAATGGCTTTATCAACATTTTTATTGAGTTGGCGCAGTTCTAACTCTTTGACATCCACCAGCGACCATATCAGTAAGGTTTTATTTTTATAGGACAATGAAACAGAAGTAATATCCAATTGGATTTTTTCACCGTTTTTATCAAAGATATACAACTCATTGTTCCAGGCCCGACCTTTTGTCAAAGCTTCTTCGGTAAATACCACAAGGTATGGCAGTTGTCTGAAATGACCAAAAATGGAAGTCACCGTTTTTTGAATAATTTCATGACGTTCATATTGTAATAATTGGGTAGCGCTAATATTCACATCAATAAACTGGTTTTGATGTGGATCTAGTACAATTAATGCCTGTGACGTGTGTTCAAATACCAACGGTCGAATCGAGTCTTCGTAAACTACCCAGTCTGAGATAAAGTCAGTCGTATTCATACTATACCCGTCATCTTCCAAGTTGCCTTTTAAAATCCATAGGGTATATGAAATTTCATAATTTAAGCTATGAAATTTCATAATACTACGAAAAATCCTAATTCCCTAGTAGTTCAATTTATCTCCATGAAAAATATTTTTATAAAAATTAAATGATATTTTTCAATGTGATAAAAATTAATTTCCGCTCCAAAATATAACTTGGCACAGCTCTCGCATTAATACAGTCAGACTAGACTACATGTTGGTTCATTCCCAAATAACATTGAACTAGGAGGCTGCTATGCCAAAGATTGATATCGAGCAATATAAAGATGGCGATTTTCTTGTTGATTATGAAGAAAAAGTGTTTGAGGACGTCAAAGCCCAGCCAGGTGAAAAGGCATTGGTGACTTTCCATACTGTTGCATTTGAAGGATCAATTGGCTTGGTCAATGTGTTACAGGCAAAACGTTTGTTGCGCAAAGGCTTTGAAACCAAAATTTTGCTTTACGGCCCAGGCGTGCAGTTGGGTGTACAACGCGGTTTTCCAACTTTAGGGGCGGAAGCTTTTCCGGGTCATTTAGCCGTCAACAATCAGTTGAAAGCCTTTATGGAAGAAGGTGGCGAAGTCTATGCCTGCCGTTTTGCGTTGCAAGCGTTGTATGGGCAAACCGAAAAAGCGCTTATTCCGGGAATTCGTCCAATTAATCCATTGGATGTGATGGATTTAAGACTGCTGATGCGTCGTGACAATGCCTTAATCATTGATACTTGGACTGTCTGAGTAAACATAAACTATAAGGGGATAAGGTTATGAACCGAATAATTAAAGCTGCCGCAGTGCAATGTAGTCCTGTGCTTTACAGTCAAGCCGCAACAGTAAAAAAAATCTGTGACATTATTTTAGAGCTTGGAAAACAGGGAGTGCAATTTGCAGTCTTTCCTGAAACCATCGTGCCTTATTACCCTTATTTCTCCTTTGTACAACCGCCATTTGCTATGGGTAAAGAACATTTAAAACTGTTGAATGAATCGGTGGTTGTCCCTTCCGAAGCAACCTTAGCGATTGGTCAAGCCTGTCTTGAAGCCAACATGGTGGTATCGATTGGCATTAATGAACGTGCAGGCAGTACGATTTATAACGCGCAACTGTTATTTAATGCCGACGGTTCAATCATTCAGCATCGCCGCAAAATTACCCCAACTTACCATGAACGAATGGTGTGGGGACAAGGTGATGGCAGTGGTTTACGTGCCATTAATTCTGCGGTAGGGCGTATTGGTTCGCTGGCATGTTGGGAACATTACAACCCGTTGGCACGTTTTGCCTTAATGGCAGATGGCGAACAAATCCATGCTGCCATGTTTCCTGGTTCGTTGGTAGGGCAAGTCTTTGCCGATCAAATCCGCGCAACCATTCAACACCATGCCTTAGAGTCTGGCTGCTTTGTGATCAACGCCACCGCATGGCTGCATCCCGAACAGCAACAGCAAATTATGCAAGATACCGGCTGTGATATCGGTCCAATTTCAGGGGGATGTTTTGCCGCCATCGTTTCTCCCGAAGGCAAACTCCTGGCTGAACCGATCACACAAGGTGAAGGTTATTGCGTTGCCGATCTGGACTTTAGCCTGATTGATAAACGTAAACGCATGATGGATTCGATTGGACATTACAGCCGACCTGAATTACTCAGCTTATTCATCGATCGTCGTCCAACACACGTATTACACGAACTGAAAGTTGAAACATCAGCTCAAAGTCATCTCGAAAAGCTCTCAAAATTTAATGAAGAACATGTCGAAACCATATTGATATAAACCCAATCGATAGGGGGTTAAAGATGTCTGCAATACAACTATTAACCAATTTGCAATTATTAACCGATTTGCAATGTAATGGTCTGAAATGGGAAGGCAATTTTGGCTTGTCCCGTAAAGGCGGCGCAGGGCCAAGCGATCATAAGGCGCTGAGCCTTGACGGGCAGACCATGATGATTCCTGTGCTGAACCTTGCAGCACAAGATTCTCCCTACACCGCAAAGCCTGAACCGCACTCTGACAAGGTGATTGTCTTTAAAAACCGGATTCCCGTGGCGACCTTAACTGCACCAGCACGACCACGTTTTTATGATTTAAAAACCGCAGAAGGCATTGCCTATGAACAAATTGCAACCTTACATAGCCGTGATGTGTTGGCGACAACGGTGTTACAGCATTGCATTCGTATGGAGGACAAGGCAACCGCCTGCCAATTTTGCTCGATTGATCAGTCTTTAAAAGAGGGTCGAACCTTGATCCGTAAACGCCCGGAACAATTGGCTGAGGTAGCGAAAGCAGCCGTTGAACTGGATGGCGTCAAGCAAATGGTAATCACCACAGGTACGCCAAATACGGGAGATCGTGGTGCCAAAATTTTATATGACTCAGTTCAAGCGATTAAGGCACAAGTAGATTTGCCGATACAGGTACAGTGCGAACCACCTGATGATTTTGCCTGGTTTCAACGTTTAAAAGATGCAGGAGCGGTGTCGATTGGCATGCACCTTGAGGCGGTAAGCGAGCGTGTACGGCAGAAAATTATGCCGGGCAAAGCCGAAGTATCATTGGAAAAATACTTTGCGGCATTTGAGGCCGCCGTTGCGGTGTTCGGTCGAGGACAGGTCAGCACCTACATTTTGGCGGGTTTGGGCGATACCGAACTGGAAATCGTAGAGATGACCGCCAAACTGACTGAAATTGGGGTGTATCCATTTGTGGTGCCGTTTGTACCGATTCGAGGTACACCATTAGAGCACCATCCTAAACCTGATCACGCTTTTATGCAGTCGCTCTATCCGAAAATTGGACAACAACTCAAGCAACATGGTTTGAACTCGGAAAATACTCAAGCTGGCTGTGCCAAATGTGGCGCTTGCTCTTCGCTGAAAGCGTATGAATAAGGAGAATGTGATATGGAACTTTCTCACCATCCTTGGCTACTTGAGCAAAATGAAGGGCGGAAACAATTTGTTAGCGATGACATTGCCATCAAAATTGTGTCGGAAGATTGGGAGCGTCGCCAATATTATCGTTTGCGTGAAATGACCTTTCGCGATGAACAGAAAATCTTGCAAGAAGATCGTGACGAATACGATGTTAAAGCATTAGGCATTGTTGCCATTGAGAAAATGTTTGGTGAGCATGACCGAGTGATTGGCGCAGTACGGATTTTCCCTGATAGCGAACAGACGTGGTATGGCGGGCGTTTATGCGTAGAACCTTTATATCGACGTCGCCATATCATTGGTAAAGCGTTAATCAATACCGCGGTATCGACCGCCAAAAACTTGGGATGTCGTACTTTTTTAGCCACCGTGCAAAGTCAAAATGAACACTATTTCCAACGGTTGTGTTGGGATAGTTTGCGCCAATTGACCGTTGCCAACATTCCACATGTGCTGATGCAGGCACAGATTGAAAACTATCCGTTACCGCATGTCCCGATGCAAGCCTATATGCAAAAGGAGACGCAATGATGGAACTCAATCAATTACTCGAAATATTAAAACATACACCTGCTATGCAGTCCAAGCAGGCGATTGCTCACCATGTTTCAATTAACACAACTTGCCATGTGGATTCATTGGATAGCTTATATGCCTATCCCGGAGATGACACCGCAGCTGTGCCACTAAATGGTCAATATGTATTGCACGCCTGTGAAGGCATGTTACCCAGTTTTGTGACCAATTATCCTTATTTTGCCGGATGGTCAGCGGTCATGGCGAATATTAGTGATATCGCCGCAATGGGTGGTCGGGCATTGTCAGTGGTGAACAGTTTTTGGCATACCAGTAGCGAACATGCCCAATTGTTAATGCAAGGCATGCAGGATGCTTGTCGTGCTTATGGTGCGCTACTGGTCGGAGGACATACCAATATTGGGGTAGTTTATCAGCCCACTTTATCCGTTGCGATTCAAGGCATAGCACGAAAACTGCTCTCGGTGTTGCATGTCAAACCACAACAAAAAATTCTGATTGCTTTAAATCTAAAAGGGCAATTCCACCCCAATACCACTTATTGGAAATGCTTTGAACGAGTGTCTGACCGCATTTTACAGTCACAAATTGCCTTATTGCCGCAATTGGCGGAGGCAAATTTGGCTCATGCCGCCCGTGATATTAGCAATGCCGGTATTTTAGGCAGTTTGTTGATGCTACTCGAAGCGACAGCATCGGGGGCACAGATCAACTTAGATGCTATTCCTAAACCTGAGAATGTGGGCTGGTTTAAATGGCTACAAATCTTCCCCAGTTTTGGCTTTTTACTGACGGCCGACGCAAATAAATGTGAAGACATTATTGAGCTGTTTCATCGTCAGGGCATTGCCTGCGCGGTGATTGGTGAGACCAATGTCAGTGGAGTGGTTGCCGTGCAACAGCAACAACGGCACGACATATTTTGGGATTTTAACCGCCAAGTATTTACCGGTTTCTGTTATGCCGATGCGTTAAAAAAATTACAGGCTCAATCCGTACAGATTAAACCTAAAAGTCAGCAGGAGTCGATGTTATGCCCAGTGTGAATTTTACTGTGAAATGGCCTAATGGGGAGCTGATTCAATATTACTCCCCCTCAACGGTGATTTATGAATATCTGTCCATTGGTCAGCGTTACCCAAGTATGCAGTTCTTGCGTCAGGTTGAAAATGGTCTGCATGCCGCCTCGGAAAGGGTACTGGCACGTTATGGCTTTTTCTGTAGTTCAGCCGTGGACAATCTGGCGATGATCAAACGCCAAGCCAAATTCTTCGGGCTAAGTCCAGAAGATCAAATTGAAGTTATTGAAATGACGAATCAATGAGAGGGATATCCCATGTTAAGTATCCAAAATCAAATGTTACAGCCAAATTACGATGTGGTGATTGTTGGTGGTGGTCAGGCAGGTTTATGTATCAGCCACTATTTGCAAAAAGCGGGCATTGACCATGTGGTATTGGAAAAAGAATCCGAGTTAACCCATAGCTGGCGCCATAAACGTTGGGATAATTTCACATTGGTGACACCGAACTGGCAGTGTCTACTACCTGAACACCCCTATCAGGGGAACGACCCTGACGGCTTTATGCAAAAACCTGAAATTGTGGCATATCTTGACGAATTTATTGAAAAGATTAATCCTCCCGCCATTTTAAATATTCAGGTAAAACATGTGAAAAAAGTGGCAGCCCATGAATTTGTCATTGAGACCAATCGTGGTACAACCACAGCCAAACAGCTTGTCATCGCAGCCGGTGGATATCACACCCCGATTTATCCAAAACTAAGCGATACCTTGCCTAAACATGTGAAAGTGATGCATTCGGAAGAATATTTAAATGCAGATCAACTGCCCGAAGGTGCGGTGTTGGTGGTCGGGTCAGGGCAATCCGGTGCACAGATTGCCGAAGATTTACATCTGGCAGGCAAAAAAGTCTATTTATCGACCGGCAATGCACCACGTTGTGCTCGCTTCTATCGCGGTAAAGATGTGGTGAAATGGCTGTTTGATATGGGTTATTACGAAACGACTGTCAAACATCATCGTTATAGTGAAGAAGTACGTAATAGCACCAACCACTATGTCACAGGGCGTGACGGCGGGCGTGATATTGACCTGCGTAAATTTGCCTTAGAAGGTATGCAACTGTTCGGACATTTTGATGACTTCAAAGAGGGTCAATTCTGGTTTAAACCAAATTTATCAGAAAACCTGGGCCTTGCCGATACCACTTATAATCGCATTAATGCCTCGATTGATGAGTATTTAGAAAAAAACAATATTGTAACCGACGAACCTGCATCGATATATCAACCGGTTTGGCGGCCTGAGCAGGAAATCACACACATTGACTTAGTAAAAGAAAATATCACCTCAGTGATCTGGTGTATTGGTTTTAAACCAGATTATTCATGGATTGATTTAGATATTTTTCAAGCCAATGGTTATCCAAAACATGACCGTGGTATTACCATCGATCCAGATGTCACATTTATTGGTTTGCCGTGGTTATATACATGGGGTTCTGGACGTTTTCTCGGGATCGATCAGGATGCCGCCTATGTGGTACAACATATTGAGCAACAAATAAGTCAGCAAAATATACATATGCCACCTACTCTGATTAAAGGTGCTAAATCTGCAATCAAAGATAAAAGAATATCTCAAATGTGAAATTCCTAACTTCGCCTGACAGAATATTTTTAAACGCTTATTTTTTTAATAAGAGTCTGGTTGCAAAAACGGGGGTGACCATAGATTTTACGCTCTCCTGTGGAATAACCCCCAAATTTGACGATCAATTTAATCGAGGATCTAAAATATCTATTACTTTAGCTAAAACTTCATCAACGATATTAGGTTCAGCTTGTGACGAATAGGTAGCTTTGCGTTTATTCAAATCAAGTGAACGAATCTGGTAGCAAAGCGCAACACCGGTAATTTTTCCGGTATCGGTACTTGAGCCATCTAGATATACGGTGATAGCTTCAGAACGTGCTAGCCCTTCACCACTGGTAATTGGAACACAAAGTGCAGTGCCTAACTTTTGATTCAGTGCAAATTCAGAGATAACCAGATAATAATGTGCCCCTTTAAACTCTCTGCCGCTAACGGGATCGCCGTTAGCATGCCAAATTTCACCCTTGCTTGGGACATTCCTTCTACGCATTATTAAATCACCTCATTGCCAACAGGATGAGAATTTAGATCGTCGGCTGTTGCTTCGTTGAAAGTCCGCACTTCTGTTTCATCAATGCCCTGCAACAATTCAGAGAGAGACTTCCTGCCTCTGGCAATTCTACCTACTGGTTTGATGCTTATTCCATCACTTGACGCTTTTACATCCAATTTTATACCTACTGACCACCCCGTTACTGCTGCAACGTCACTAGGGATTGTAACAACCACTGCCCCGCCCTGTTGACGTAAACGTGTTATTGCCATGATAACCTCCAATCAATGTGTAACTTTATCTCACATATTGACTGTATCACATAGTTTCACAAAGTCACACTTTTTGCTTTAAATGAAGACCTCAACAGCATTAAGGTAGAGTCGAAGTGTAGCGTGGTAATTTTAGGTTCGGCATACCCATTCGCCTCTTTCGATTGGCGATGCCTTACTGTCCTGACCTTGTTTTCACTCCCCGCTCGTCGAGCCGGGTTAATCCAATAACAAAAATATAAAATTATATTAAAACGTTTAATAGGGTTAACCTCATGACGGAAAAAGAACAATAACATTTATACCTGTCATCCTTCAAGTTGCCTCTTTGTTGGCTGCACTCACTCACCCCGGTCACATAGTTATCTATGCTCCCGGGGATTCGCTCCCTTGCCGTCGCGATGCATCTTGAAATCCATAAGGTATAACAGGATTAAAATCGATTAAAGCAATGGGCTTTGATTTTAATCCCTCTGGTATCTCTTTTACCCTCTCTGGTTTTAAACTCAAAAAAATCAAATCCATGAAAAGGAAAACAGATCACAGATAAAGATTAAAGATTAAAGATTAAAGATTAAAGATTAAAGATTAAAGATTAAAGATTAAAGATTAAAGATTAAAGATTAAAGATTAAAGATTAAAGATTAAAGATTAAAGATTAAAGATTAAAGATTAAAGATT
>NZ_NSCM01000067.1 GCF_003287735.1 Photorhabdus bodei
TTCACAGCATAGTGCCTTCCCAAAACAGGAATAATTATGCTCTAAGCTATCTGTATGGCAGCATACTCGATAGTTTAGAGAATAAAGAAAACTTTCTATTTTTAAACTGCCTGTGCGGCAGTGCACGTAGACATTTCTATCTGCTTGTTCTTGATCAATTTCTAAGCTGCCTGTGCGGCAGTGCACCAAGAAGTTTAAGGTTTCACTTACAGCAATACTTTCTAAGCTGCCTGTGCGGCAGTGCACCTTTGTGCATAGCATGGATGGTAGCCATTTAATTTCTAAGCTGCCTGTGCGGCAGTGCACGCGAATAAAGTGCAAGGAACGCACTAGCTATCTTTTCTAAGCTGCCTGTGCGGCAGTGCGGCAGTGCGGCAGTGCGGCAGTGCGGCAGTGCGGCAGTGCGGCAGTGCGGCAGTGCACTCCACTCTTCACCACCACATAATTGTTTCCACTTTCTAAGCTGCCTGTGCGGCAGTGCACCAGAAGCACAAAAATACGCACAAGATAATAGATTTCTAAGCTGCCTGTGCGGCAGTGCACAAGTGTCTTATTCTCCGATCCCTAAGGTAAGTTTTCTAAGCTGCCTGTGCGGCAGTGCACTCCTGATGGTCGTCCCTGGCTAATGTCTCATATTTCTAAGCTGCCTGTGCGGCAGTGCACTATATACAAATGCTCACAGTTCATCAAAACCATTTCTAAGCTGCCTGTGCGGCAGTGCACGTTCCCATCGCGCGACGCGAGCAATTTCATCATTTCTAAGCTGCCTGTGCGGCAGTGCACGTTATGGCTCATCCGGGAGCAAGGAAGCTCCTTTTCTAAGCTGCCTGTGCGGCAGTGCACTCCGTGTTGCTTTATCTGCTAACGTTCCTAAATTTCTAAGCTGCCTGTGCGGCAGTGCACCTACAAGAAGGCTTCCCCTGTTATTAACATCTTTTCTAAGCTGCCTGTGCGGCAGTGCACATTAATCGGTATCATTCGATATTGTGGATTGATTTCTAAGCTGCCTGTGCGGCAGTGCACATCAATGATATTGGTCAGATGGCTCTCGGATTTTTCTAAGCTGCCTGTGCGGCAGTGCACGTTACATATTAACTTTAACATGCTGATTTTTAAATAGCATAGCTATTAAAAAGTGAAAAACCCTTTTTATAAGGTATAATTAATTTATCTATAAAATCAATCAATTACAACTCCATTCAAAAAAAGGGTAAAAATAAGGTAGCAGCAAAAATACCATCACATACTTAAGTCGCCTGTCCTAAGCCTAAGATCTATTCAGTAAGTGAGAATTGTTGCCTGTAAAATGTTCAATGATGATGGAACCATTCACTGATCTCTGTCACCAACAAAAATTATCACCTTTTATCTCACTGCCCTTTTCAATAATGACATCATTCAACACACCAACAGTTGCATTAATTTCACCATGCATTTAAATATTGAAAAGTTCAGTGTTATCCAATTTACCAAGTCTCCAATTCAATCAAATTCCTCTACTCATGAATTATTTTATTTTCATTCACCTGTTTTATTAACTAATAAGCCTATAATGACTCACTTCCAGAATATACCTCTATTATATCAATCATTGATATATACCCTATGGATTTCAAGATGCATCGCGACGGCAAGGGAGTGAATCCCCGGGAGCATAGATAACGATGTGACCGGGGTGAGCGAGTACAGCCAACAAAGAGGCAACTTGAAAAATGACGGGTATAAAATGAAAATCGTCTTTGTTAATGCTTATGCACCTTGGGAAAAAGGATAAACAAGAAAGATAATCCGGTATAAGAAACACACCGGATTATCATATCAAAGTTAAATTATTCAAAACTCCTGACTATATCTGTATTACGATGTCTCCTCATCACAACTGATTGCCAGCATCCTATTAACAGCCTGAGCTAAAGCGGTTTTATTCTCATCATCCTCCAATAAACTAAAATGGTTACCCGGTATCGCAATCAACTCAAGCGAAGCATCAGGCATTATTTGCGCCCAACCCAACGATGGTTCTATGCTCGCGGATTCTGGCTGTTCATCCGTCATAAAAGAAATAGCGGGGGAAGGTTCTACCGCATGGAACTGATGTAGCGTTATTGCTAATGCCGGCGGTTCATAATCCACAACTATTTGCGCGTAACGCGCGATCTGCCCCCAACGTTTTGCGATCACATCGGCACTCAGATTTGCAGGATATAACGCCAATTTTTGTGCCGCGGCAATAAACTGCACAAAATTCAACTCATCGATTCGCTGATACAACGCAGCAATCTCTTCCGCATGCTCCTCCCCTGACAGCCGGGCCAGTTCAATAAAGAACCGATATTTAGGTTGTATGATCTGTTCCCCTAAATAGTGAGGCGCAGGTGTATCAATCAACCCCAGGAAATTGACCATTTCACCGGCATGCAAAAGCTGCTGGGCAATCGCATAAGCCAAGACTCCACCAGAAGAGTAACCACATAGCCGATAAGGGCCTTCCGGTTGAACAGCTTTTATCAAGGTGATCATTCTCGCCGCTTGCTGTTCCATCGTTGTCATCGGTTCTTCATTGATAGACGGCCAAGGCAACGCGTAAATCGGGTGATCCGACGGGATATGTCGAGCCAGCCCGAAGACATAGGAGTAATCCCCCATGCCGCTGGGAACAAAGAACAGCGGCAGCCCTGTCCCATCAAGTCGTACCGATATGGCGCTGTTTTGCGGCTGAGACAACAAGTCTGAAGTGATTTTCGCAGCCAGTTCAGCCAGCACCGGGAATTGGAACACAGCATTCAATGTGCAAACTAAACCCCGACCGGCGGCAAGATTTATCATTCGCATGGCAAGCAGTGAATGGCCCCCCAACGTGAAGAAGTTGTCATGCCGGCTGATTTGCTCAACCCCCAGCAATTCACACCAGATAGCCGCCAATGCAATTTCCGCTTCTCCTTGTGGCGCTTCATAAATCTGACGGGCGAAGGCTTCACTGTCCGGGACCGGCAGTGCTCGGCGATCCAATTTACCGTTCGGCGTTAGCGGGAAAGCATCCAGACGCACAAAAGCGGATGGCAACATATAGTCAGGTAAAGTTACACTCAAGTGGGTACGCAGGTTATTGGCCAGCCCCTCATCCGCCGGCACCACGACATAGGCAACCAGTCGTTGGTCTTGCCCTTGCCCCAATGCCAATACTACAGATTCACTCACCGCCGGGTGTTCCACCAATCGAGCCTCAATTTCCCCCGGTTCAACGCGGAATCCTCGGATTTTAACCTGCTGGTCGTTGCGGCCCAGGAATTCCAGGTTGCCATCCGGCAGGTAGCGAGCTAAATCCCCGGTGCGGTACATGCGGGCATCCGGTCGATCACTAAATGGATCAACCAAGAAACGTTCCGCCGTCAGCTCTGGGCGATTCAGATAACCCCGTGCTACACCGGCTCCCCCGACATACAACTCGCCTGTTACTCCCAACGGCACTGGCTGACCATATTTATCCAACAGATAGAGGGTTAAATCCGGAATGCGTGCACCAATAGGGCTGGTTATTCGTTCCACATCATGCGGATTCAGTTCCCGATAAGTCACATGAACCGTCGTCTCGGTGATACCGTACATATTCACCAACTGCGGTGACGTCTCTTCACGCAGGCGATACCACGGTCGTAATATGCTCGGATCGAGGGCTTCCCCCCCAAAGATGATATAACGCAAGCAGTCCGGTAATGGATTAGCGACATAACTGGCAATAAAGGCTTTGAAAGCGCTCGGCGTCTGATTCAACACCGTGATTCCGTGCTGACACACGAATTGATGCAGCTCTTGAGGGGAGCGGGCAATCGCGTGCGGCACCAGAACCAGTTTAGCGCCGTAGCGTAACGCTCCCCATAATTCCCATACCGAGAAGTCAAAGGCGATGGAATGGAACAGGCACCAAACATCTTGCCGGTTAAAGTGATACCAAGACTCAGTCGCATCAAATAAACGCAGGATATTACGATGCTCGACCATCACTCCCTTCGGCGTCCCGGTCGAACCCGAGGTGTAAATGACATAGGCCAGATGCTGTGCGGTCAATGCCGGTACCCGAGGGTTACTGTCCGGCTGATCAGGCAAGATATTAGGGTCGAGCACAGTCAACATTTTCTCGCCCAGCGCACTCCGTCCGGTATCATCCGCCAGCACAATAGCCGGAGCGGCATCAGTCAGAATATGCGCCAGACGCTCCCCGGTATAGACCGGGTCCAACGGCACATAGGCCCCGCCGGCTTTCAGTATTGCCAATACCCCCACGACCATTGCCGGTGAACGTGACACACAAATCGCCACTCGCTGATCAGGCACGACACCCAATGCGATAAGCTGATGGGCCAACCGGTTAGCGCGGGTATTTAATTCAGCATAACTGAGAGTCTGATCTTCATGCACTAACGCTATCGCGTCAGGGGTTTGCTCCACTTGCTGTTCAAACAATTGATGAATACACAATGTCTCAGAATAGGCGGTTTCCGTCGCATTCCAAGTTTTCAGCAACAGTGTGCGTTCCGTTTCCGGCAGAATGCTCAATGTCCGTACCGGCGTTTCCGGAGCCTGTTCCAGCGCTGCCGCCAAACTCTCCAATGCCTGTTGCATATAGCCGCATACCCGTTCCGGCTCAAACGGCCGGGCAACTTGAACGGTCAATCCCAAGGATTCACCAAAATCCTCCACCGATAGCACTAACGGATAATTGGTTCGCTCCTGCGCATCAAGAAATTCAATACCGTTTACAAGTTCATCCAACGTTGCTGAAAATGCATTATGCCGATAATTCAGCAAGCTACTAAAGAGAGGGATCTCACCTTGCACGCCACTGCAACGCTGAGCCAACGCCAGTGAAGCATGTTCGTGTTCCAGTAATCCGGCCAGCCGGGTATGGGCGGCCAGCACACTCCCCTGCACCGGCGTATCATCGATGTCCAGCCTCAGCGGCAAGGTATTGATAAACAGCCCCATTCCGTTGTCAGCCCCTTCTCCCGCCGCCATGCGCCCAAACAGCACGGTGCCGAACACCACTTGCTCTTGATCGCTGGTATGCGACAACACCTGTGCCCAAGCCAAATGACACAACGCCGCCAGACTGACCCCCAAACGCCGGGCTTGACCACGTAGACGGTCATTCAATTCAGGCGCCAGCATCCAGTGAGATTCCGTTACCTGTGAACCATCACGATGCACCTCCGTCAATCCGAATGGCAACGTGGGTTCATCCACCTCCGCCAACATCTCGGTAAAGAAACGGGTATGTTCCTCCTCACTCATCCCCAACCGGGCTTCAGCCACTAAATTACGGAAAGAGACCGGGGAAGTCAGGCTGTCTTCCCGTTCGGCAAGATACGCCTGAACCTCGCCGTTCATCACGTCCAACGTGGTATGGTCGCCAATCAGATGATGCAACAATTGCAGTACAATCCAACGACCATCAATCTCCCGCGCCACCACAAACCGCATCAGCGGTGCTTGGTTCAGGTCAAGACGATAACGACGAGGATTAAAACGTTGAGCCAGTTGTTCACAAATCGGTCCATCCGCCGGGTCTAAATCCAATTCAGTCACCGATAAAGGCGCCTGACGCCAGACCACCTGAGCCGGCACAGACAACTCTTGCCAGATAAAGGCGGTACGCAGAATATCGTGACGATCAACCACCTGTTGGACCGCCGCCAGATAACGGTCTAGCAGAGTCCGATCAGCGAAGACCATCTGGCCGGCTAACAAATAGGGATCGCCTTCGTTTGCCAGTAAGTGGTGGAACAAAATACCGTCCTGCAACGGCGATAGGGCATAGATATCCTGAATATTGCTCACCCCGCCCGGCACTTGCCTGACGATGCGGTCAATGTCGGCTTGAGTCAAATCAATCAGCGGCAACATCGCCGGCGTCAACACTGTCGTTGTCGGCGTAATGACGTTAGGCGGTACGATCACAGCTTGATGCTGCCCTAACGTTTGCGCCAAGTCTGACAGCATCGGCGACTGGAACAGATCACGCGCCGTCAGCGACAATCCCAAGTGACGCAGGCGTTCAACCATCCGTATCGCGAGCAACGAATGCCCCCCTAGGGCAAAAAAGCTGTCATATCGACTTATCTTCTCAATACCCAGTAATTCACGCCAAATTGCCGCCAGCGCGATTTCTGTTTCTCCCTGAGGCGCAGCGTAAACTTGGTGGACAAAGGCGTCATTGTCCGGTACCGGCAACGCTTGATGATCCAACTTACCGTTAGCCGTCAATGGAAAAGCGTCCAGCCGTACAAAAGCTGACGGCACCATATAGTCAGGCAAAATAGCATTCAGATGAGCACGCAAGTTGTTCACCAGCCCCTTATCCGCAGGTGCCGCCACATAGGCCACCAGCCGTTTCTCCTGCCCTTCGCCGCGTGCCAACACCGCCGCTTCACGCACCGTTGGGTACTCGGCCAACCGGATCTCAATTTCCTCCGGTTCAATACGGAAACCACGGATTTTAACCTGCTGATCATTACGGCCCAGGAATTCCAGATTGCCATCCGGCAGATAACGCGCCAAATCCCCGGTGCGGTACATGCGGGCATCCGGTTGATCACTGAACGGATCAACAAGGAAACGTTCGGCGGTTAATTTAGGCCGATTAAGATAACCACAGGCTACCCCATCGCCACCCACATAAATCTCTCCGGTCACCCCCAACGGCACCGGCTGACCATACTTATCCAACAGATAAACCCGCGTGTTGGCTACCGGCCGCCCGATAGGAACGCGGGCGGCCCCCGATGTTAATGCAGTGATACGGTATGTGGTCGTAAAAGTGGTGCCTTCACTTGGCCCATAGCCATTTAATAGCCGTTGTGGCGGATTGGTGTTCAGTACCTGACCGATAACATGGGGATCAAGGGCATCTCCGCCGACAATCAGGAGCTTTATCTGTGGAAGAATCGGAAGCAACTCCGTTACTAACTGGTTAAACAATCCGACACTCAACCACAGAACGGTCATTCGCTGACCCCGTAGAGTCTGTACAAACGCCTGCGGCGTCAACAAAGTGGCGTGATCGATAACCACTAACGCGCCACCATTGAGCAATGGTGCCCAGACTTCAAACGTACTGGCATCGAACGCCGGATTAGCAGCAAAGGCGACCCGATCCTCCGATCCAATTTCTGCATAACCATTATTAATAACCAACCGAACCACCGCACGATGCGGCACCAAAACCCCTTTAGGTGTGCCGGTAGAACCGGAAGTGTACATGATATACGCTAACTCGGTGCTGGAACGCGGTAAATCAAGGTTGCGGCGATCTTCCTCGTGAACCGTATCTGCCTCATCCGAGAGACGAAGCAGCGGCACAGTCAAGTTAGCCGGAATATCCGCCTGCGTATCGGTAAGCAACAACTTGGCTGAACAATCACTGATCAGCCAGTTTTTCCGCTCATCCGGCACACTAGGATCTATCGGCACATAAACGGCACCGGCTTTGAGAATCGCTAATTGGGCTACCACCAGTTCCATTGAGCGTGCTAGCAAGAGCGCAACATAATCACCGGAATACACCCCTTGTTCAATGAGCTGACGAGCCAACCGGTTAGCGCGGGCATTTAATTCGGCATAATCGAGGGTCTGTTCGTCATACACTAACGCTGCCGCGTCAGGGGTTTTTTCCACTTGTTGTTCAAACAATTGATGAATACATAACCTCTCAGGATAGGCGGTTGCCGTGGCGTTCCAGGTTTCCAGCAATAACTTGCGCTCCGCCGGAGAAAGGAGATCAATTTCCCTGACCGGCTGTTGGGGGTTAGCCACCATCGCTTGCAGCACTGTGTGCAGATATTCCACCTGCCGCTCCATTGTCTCTGAATCAAACAGGGCCGTGGCATAACTCAACGCCCCCACGATCCTGCCCTCCTCTTCTGACAAGCCCAGTTCAAGATCAAACTTGACAACGTCAACGGCTTGATCGACCGGTGATACCGCCAGCCCCGGTAATCCCCATTCCGTGTTCTCATTGTTCTGCCAGACAAACATCACCTGGAACAATGGGGTATGCGCCAGTCGGCGCGGCGGTTGCACGATTTCCACCACCTGTTCAAACGGTAAATCCTGATGCTCTTGTGCCGCCAATGCGGTTTGCCGGATTCGCTCCAGCAACTCGGTTACGGTCAGCTCATCCGATACATCCATGCGCAACGCCAGCGTATTGACAAAGAAGCCAATCAACGGTTCTACTTCCTGACGATTGCGACCCGCGCTCGGTGTGCCGATCACCATATCTTCCTGACCCGACAGACGCGACAAAACCACCGCCCAAGCTGACAACAGCGTCATGAATAAGGTGACGCCCTGCTGCTCACTCAGATGTTTCAGGGCCGTTGTTAATTCCACATCCAGATCAACCGGCACGGCATGTCCGGCAAACGACTGCTCCAGCGGACGAGGCCGATCAGTAGGCAAATCCAACAGAACCGGCGCGTCAGCCAACATTGCACGCCAATAGTCAGATTGAGCCTGAATACGCTCAGCCGACAGCCACTGACGCTGCCAGGCAGCATAATCCGGGTATTGAATCACCAACGGCGGCAATGGATCGGGTTGTCCGGCCATAAACGCCATATAGAGCGTGTTCAGTTCCTGTATCAGCACATTGGCAGACCAGCCATCGGAAATAATGTGGTGCAAAGTCAGCAAAAACTGATATTCGTCATCGGTGATCCGGATGAGAGCCGCGCGGATAAGCGGGCCACTTTCAAGATCAAATGACGCATGAGCCTCTTCCACACTCAAACGCTCAAGGACTCTATCAGAGTCCGGAATCCTACGCAGGTCATATTGAGATAACAATAAGCCGTTATCCGGTTCCAACAACCGCACTTGCGGCTGACCATCAATAGAGATAAAGACAGAGCGTAACGCTTCATGACGGGCAAATAAGGTATTCAGCGCCTTTTGCCAAGCCACGATATCCAGTTGTCCAGATAAACGCAGGACCATCGGGATATGATAAGTTTCACTGACGCCCTCAAGCTGCGCCAGGAACCACAAGCGCTGTTGCGCAAATGACAACGGTAACGCCCCCTCGCGGGATATCGGCAAAATATTATCTGGTTGACCCGACCGAATCTGCATGGCCTCAGCAAATGCCCTCAATGAAGGGGACTTAAACAGGGTAGTCAGCGGCAGTTCGACGCCTAAAGCGGCTACCCGGTTCATTACCCGCACCGCCAGCAATGAATGGCCCCCCAGAGTAAAGAAATTGTCATACCGGCTGATCTGTTCAACACCTAAGACTTCACGCCAAATCGCCGCCAGCGCGATTTCCATTTCTCCCCGAGGCGCTTCATAAACCTGACGGGCAATGGCTTCACTATCCGGTGCCGGTAGCGCTTGACGATCCAGCTTACCGTTCGGCGTTAATGGCAATGCATCCAGCCGTACAAAGGCCGACGGTACCATGTAATCAGGCAACTGAATGCTCAGATGTTCGCGTAAACTGTTAATCAGCCCCTCGTGAGCTTCCGCCACCACATAGGCCACCAGCCGTTTCTCCTGCCCGTCACCTTGTGCCAATACCACCGATTCACTCACCGCCGGATGTTCCAACAACCGGGCCTCAATTTCCCCCGGTTCAATGCGGAAACCACGAATTTTAACCTGCTGGTCGTTACGGCCCAAGAATTCCAGATTACCGTCCGGCAAATAACGGGCTAAATCTCCGGTGCGGTACATACGGGCATCCGGCTTATCACTAAACGGATCGATAAGGAAACGTTCCGCCGTCAAGTCAGGGCGATTGAGGTAGCCACGCGCCACGCCCGCTCCCCCGATATACATTTCCCCCACCCCCCCCAACGGCACCGGTTGACCATATTCGTCCAGTAAGTAAAGGCCGGTGTTGGCTATCGGACGGCCGATACTTTCAATGATCCTGTCACCTCGCTGTATCGGCAACCAGGCAGAATAGGTTGTTGTTTCAGAAGGCCCATAGAGATTGCATAACCGCTCTATTTGCGTGTCTTCGAAAATCTGCTCAATTAAGGCACCTTTCAGCGGTTCCCCCGCCAGATTGACAGTATGAACCGACGCCATCAGCGCCTGAGCCTGCAATAACGGTTTCATCGCTGACGGAACTGAGTTGATCAAGGTTACCGGCAGGGCATGCTGCATCAATGACAGCGCATCTTCCACCAGATAAATCGCCGCGCCACGGGACAACGGCATAAAACATTCAAAAATGGACAGGTCGAAATTCATCGACGTTGAGAAAAGCACCTCGCGGATCGCTTCCGTTTCAAAAGCCTGCTGCGCCCAGTGCAGGAAGTTAACCGTATTGCGGTGCTCAATCATCACCCCTTTGGGCACTCCCGTGGAACCGGAGGTATAAATCACATAGGCCAGATGCCGCGAAGTCAGCGCAGGTACCTGTGGGTTACTGTCCGGCTGTTCAGGCAAGGTATTCGGGTCCAGCACCACGAGTCCGGTCAGCGTTTCCTCGCCCAATGCAGACCAGCCAGCCTTATCCGCCAGCACCACGGCAGGGGCAGCATCGGTCAAAATATGCGCCAGCCGCCCGCTAGGATAAGTCGGGTCTAGCGGCACATACGCCCCGCCCGCTTTCATCACCGCCAGCAATCCCACTACCATCGCCGGTGAACGTGACACGCAAATCGCCACTCGCTG
>NZ_NSCM01000068.1 GCF_003287735.1 Photorhabdus bodei
GAGGTATAGGTGCTATGATAGGCATCACTCAGTCCGTGTTGGGGTTTGGGATTTTTCGCAATTGATCAGATCGCAAAAATCGGACTGAGTTCCCTCCAAGTGATCTATTATTTTGAAAAGTTATTTAAACACCACAACAGATTGTAATTATTGTGAAGCTATTTTTACTATCAAACAAATTGAGCTACGTCTTGATCTCATTTCACTTTATACGTGCAGGGTGGCTTTCACTCATACAGCTTACACCTCTAACTATCTCTGGTTGAAATATTCAGTGGATGGTTTCTCTACACCCAAACAATTAACTTATTGCAGCTACCTGACACTTAGCCTTGCAGCGTTTTGCTGTGCCTGTTGGCATTTTAACGCTCGCACTACCTTTGCTAACCGTTCGCAGAACTTAAGGCGTCACATTTGCAGGTTTACCGCTGAAAGTAACGCGGCAGCAAAAGGACAACATGACTCTTACAGGCTCACGCCTACATCAAGCGGATATAATTACTGTATTACGTAAGCATGGAACAACCTTAGCGGCTGTTCCTCGTGAAGCGAGAGTCAGTTCATCTACTTATTAGCCAATACGCTCAGTCGGCCTTGGCTTAAAGGTGAATGGATTATTGCTAACTATCTCGAAATTCATCCCTCTGGAATTTGGCCTAGTCGGTATTTTGATTTTAATGGTCAACTTATTGAGCGAAAGGCTAGAAAAGTATTCAACTAGAAGAGGCTCGATTTAAATGGATATTTTTTTGTGGGGGTACTAAGCACCCCACTAATTTTTATTTAGAGCTTTTCTTTTAGTTAAGAGAAGTTTAGTCACCTTTATTTAGCAAATCTAAACTTACATTTCCATATGTTAATAAATCAAAAGCTAAAAATAACTTTCTTAAGTTTGATTTTAAATGATCATCCTTTCCATTTCTTTTAAATAATGGAAAGGCTTCTTCTTGGATATATTTCCTTAATTCATCTTTACTTATTGATTTTATGTTCTTTATTATAACCAATAATTCTTTGTTTTTTAATAAGTTCTCGGCTTTGATATCTTCAATTGATCTAAACCCAATACTTGAGTATTTTTTATCCAGATTAACAGATTTAACTAAGTTATCTATTTTTCCATGCATATTTATTCTTGTTTCTATTTTTTTCATTTCTTTTTTTGATATTTTTATATTATGGAAATCACAAGATTTTATTAACTTTGAGAAAGGAGTTCTGGCATGAGGAGGACAATCGATAAGAAATTCAATAGCTGATTTATTTGGTATTTCACTTTTATCAAAGATATAATCTTCTAAATATTCCATTTCTTTTACTCTAATATAAACAAGTTGTTTATCACCTAAGGCAACAACTAAATTTTTACCAGAATTGGCATGTTTCTCTAATTCATCCAAATCAGAAGGTGTGACTAATATACTACCTAGATTTCCTTTTTCCCCCTCTTCTAGTATAAGTTGCTTTATTACCCTTTGATATCTAAGGATATCATATGGTGGCAACCCTTCATCTATATTACTTATTTCATCATATATCTTTTTATAATTATCTGTTTCTATAGATGTATACGTTATTTGTGATTTATCATCTGTTCTATGTGTTTTTATAATATCCATTTCATCTTTTTTAAACTCAATAAAAATAATTCTTTCAGCAGATTTTCTTTTGTCTTCTTTCGGAAGTTGTGAAGAAAAATCAGTCAGTAGTTTTTTTACATTTCTATCTGTTAATGAATATCCAATAAAAATTATCGAGCTTTTTATCATGCTTGATAATATTTTTGCGCTAATCAGTATAGATTTATTATCATATCTTTCATAATCATAACTATTAATTACTATTGAATTAGGTAATTCTATATCTCCGTGTATCTTATATAACTCACTCCATCCAATAGCATCATCAAAAAAACCGTCATTGCCAATATACATTTTAGGTTCAACATTTTGTTCTGACAAAAGTGTTTCAATAAATGAATCGTAATTTGTTGTAATAATCATTTTTGCATTTTTCAAAAACTTCTTAAATGATTCAAGTTCATCTTTTTTAATATTTGGTTTTAATTTATCTTGCTTGAATCTTTGGCATAAAGAATATTTAAATGGTGATATGTCCTCATCAAAAACTCTTTTTGATGTCAATCCTTCTAATGATATTTTCCCTGAATTAAATAATCCATTGAATCTTTTTTCAATGTAAGTTGCTGCGTCCGAATATACTTTATGATTTAAATCAGGATCATTTTGTTTTTCTTTATACTTATCCTTTATTTCCGATAAGTAATTATAAAAACCTTGACCATTGTTATCAATTTTATTCCAGTATTCTTCCAGCAACTCAGGCCATGTTGGAGAATTTTCCAAGTATCTTTTAGACATTCCAGATCCAATAAATACTATTGGATAATTTTTGAAGTTAAAAATAGAGTCAGACATTTTAAGCCCTTTTCATAAAGATTAGCCGACCACTGGTATACTGCATATAGTAAAACATACTAAATCACTTTTTCTAATATTTTGATCAGAGCTTACTTAATTTGTGAGATATGTTGGCGATTAAAAAAGAAACCAATATTATAATGATGATGATTATTAATTTATGAAATAACTTCCTGTTATATAGTAACAATTGGTTATTTTAAGGTGCAATATATTGACTCAGAAAATGTAATACCATAATGATACTATCAGCACAAAGTTTGACAACCTCTTTTATATGACAGACACATATATGAGTTTATCCAAGGATAACCAAACGCTAATAAAAAGTGAGTAATGAACCACCCTGAATAAGAAAGAATCAAATATAAGGTGTAGTTCAATGATTATCTTTATGCAATATTACTGTAGCTTACCTTTCTCATCGATTTAAATAATGAGAAAGCTCCCATTCTTTATATTGCTGATTAATTTCTTTCACTGACATGAGTTTTATCTTGGGGATTGACAAACTTTCGTAGATTTCAATATGACGTTTTCTGCTTTTGGGTACGGCGAAAATAATGTGATGTATCATCTCCCATTTTATGCGTTCTTTAGCTCCGAAAAGACCACCATGTCGGTAACTTTGGAGTAAAGCCCTGTTCATATATCGAGACAAACTCATACGGTTTGGATTGATGTTACAGTGGTATGAAGTTATTCAGATGGGATGAAAAAGGGCGGGAAAGATAATGTGAGAGATTTGGAGAAAAACGCATGATATAACCATCTAAACATCAAAATACCTAGACGGTTAATACCTGCAACACAAATCGACTTTATCTATGTCTTAAACACCTGAGTCTGGTGCCATTCAATAAATCTATCTGCCGGATAATACTGACGATTACGCGGAAGATAAAGGCTTTCGCCATCTCTGGCCCAGAACAATTGCTCAACAACCGGACTACGATTTACCCCATCAGAAATTTTAATCTTCAGATTCTCGTCTATGCCGATTGCACCTCTATCAAAAGCGGAATGATGAAGTGTGCAAAGTGCCAAACCATTCTCCACAAGGCAAGGGCCACCAAACTGTTTCCATTTGATGTGGGCGGCTTCCAGACCAACCAGAGAGCCATCCAGACGTAAATCATAGCCACAAATGGCGCAGCGGTAGTGATAAGCGCGTAAAACCACACCACGAAAACATGGATCACGGCTATTTAACCTCTTGTTAATATCAAAACCTAGTCTCTCAGCCAGACTTACCTGAACGCTTTCCGGGAAATGTTCATTGAGGATCTGTTGTGCCAGTTCATCAACAAGTGTAGGCTGACGGCGCAGT
Organism: Photorhabdus bodei; assembly: GCF_003287735.1. Lineage (GTDB taxonomy): Bacteria > Pseudomonadota > Gammaproteobacteria > Enterobacterales > Enterobacteriaceae > Photorhabdus > Photorhabdus kayaii. The sequence continues at coordinate 3,772 of NZ_NSCM01000068.1, forward strand.
AACTGGAAACTGGCTGAATCAAAACCTCCGGCAACCTGATACTCAATCAGCTCTCGTTTTGGTGGCTCCTTACTTCCCGAACGTGGTGTGCAATGTTCTGCATTTTTCAGTTCCCAGAAGCCATCTCTCCGTAAACGCCAGAAAGGCATTGAAGGATAGTGTTCTTTGCGGCTGGGGCCAAAATCAGTGAGTAATTGTAATAGTGGTTGATGAATTTCATCACCGTAATTAAACAGTTGCCCATGCCCTTTTTTGTACTCAGACAGCACATACAATAGCAGTAATGGCTTATGTGGTGCGCGTTGATCGCCTTTACGCCAGACGGTGAGTTTTGATATCGCTGTTTGCAGTGCTGCGAGTGAAGTCATAACTATTAGCTAAACTGGTGAATGAACTGCGATCATGCTCGCAAAAGTGAATGAGTTCAATACTTAGTTGATGCTGAGTATTCATACTGCCAACAAACCCGGCTATATTAAACGAGGTTTGTCAGCGATCTGAAGGATATCTAACATTAAAGTTAGATATCCTTTGCTCTTACTCAGAAAAAGCCTAGAGTAGATTAGATTACAAACTCCAAGAGCGAGGTATCAAGCCATCTCCTTCATCCTTCCAGCACTCAGCTTCATATGTATTTTTTACTTGCCCCCATATTGATTTATCAGCATGCTCAAGCACTATTACTTGAAAAAAATAGTTATTTTCTTCAATTGCGACTGCCAACATTTCAAAAATTCTCCGTGTAGCGACAACATCATTTTGTCTGGTTATCTGGAGACTTTTATCTTCTGCCATTACATCTAATACATTCTCTCCGGAAGCAGCACTAGGGAAATAAACTTGACTAGGCTGATCAATCACTAAAAAGCTAAACGGAGGAAGACGAGTACGATCTTGATGAGATAGAAATTCATGCAAAGCTAAAAAGACAGATAAATGATATCCCATCCAATTAGCTCCACTGCCGACTTCCCATAAAAATTCATTTCTTCTATCATTATCTACATTAAAACATAATGTTAACTCATTTTTGTCAAGTTTAATATTGCCTCGACGTTCAAGCCTAAAATTATCAGCATACTTTTCTATAAGTGAATTTATCTCTTGGTAAACAATATATTCTGTTCTGCTTTTATTAGACTGAAGAAAGAATTTCTCTATTTCATTGAATTGATCATCTAATTCTTTTATTTTCTCACTTATATCATCAGTGTTATTTACTTTTTTAAGTGATGATAATGTTTCTTGGATACGCCCAATTAAAACATATACTTTATTCATGGAATTGTTGGTAGATTTATCTATTTTTTCTAGATTAAATTTTTCCTTACGGATTTTTTGAAGTTTATCTTGCTGAATTCGTAATTCTTTTTTTAATTTATCAATTTCTTTATCTGCTATGGGGTTTTCAAAAAGAACCTCGGAGATAGAGTTAATCCGGGAAATTTGTTTTTCAAGATTATCGACAACTGTTGATAATCTATTTGTTTTTGATCCACATGCGATACATTCACCTCCTGGAGACAAATTATTCTTAAGCCAGTCAAATCCAACAATATGCTCTTTTTCTTTCTGTATTGCCTGTGTAAAACCTTGACCTCTGGAAAATAGTTGCTCATAGTTTCTGATTTGGATCCGTAATGTATCAATATGCTGTTGGATCTCCTCTCCTTGAGCAACAAGTGCTTTTAAACGCCTATTGGTATACTCATAATTAGGAGTACCCAATAGATCACCTATACGCCCTTCAGTATATATATCATTAATGTAATTTAATGATTTTACTTTAGCATCAGTATCCTGATTTTCTGTTTCTGATAATAACCCCAATTCCACACATGCCTGCCATAGGTGATCAACATTAAAAGCCCAACTTGACAACGCTTTTTTGTTTACCTCTTGCTGTTTATATAGTGAATCTCGCTGCTTCTGTATATCTATACGCTCTTTCTCTCTAATCATATATTGACGATCAATAATGCCTAATGCAAACGGCATTACCCTTTTTAGTCTTTCTTTATTCTGGTAAGAGTCGGCTTTAAAAAATAGAGTATATGGATTAGCCACAATATGTTGTGGCAAGTAATTAAAAGCTGCCATATCTCTGTAGGAAGCTCTTCCATCAAATCCAGTTTTTTCGTTATTTTCAGACAGAGGGAGATCAGTCAGATTAACAAGTTGATTAAATTTATTTTTAAAAACAGCATCTGAATGAGTTGAAGTAAGAGTCAAAGGAAGTTTTTCAGGATAAGGGGAAAGATGATACTCATTGCTAACCGATCTTTTACTGGGTGTTTTCCTTGCTATAAGATATTTATACCCTCGAATATTAGCTTTAATCGCAAACCACATAACAGACTCTCGAATAATACCTACAGGAATAGCACACTTGCTTGCTCCAAGACAATAATCAATTATTGATATAATTGATGATTTTCCTGTGCCGCTAATCCCATGAATTATATTTACTTTATCGCTTTTAAAGGGGATTACACGAAGATTATTATTGGGATTAACAGGCCAAAGTATTAATGCATCAATAGTGAATTTCATAATTAGTTACCCAGAAGAAGACGATAAATGGAAGGTGTGTCTACACAAGAAAACCAGTTTGCCAATCGTGTTATGGTTTGAACCATTTCTTTAGGAAGCAACTTATTTATTCTTCCCGGCCATTTTGAGAAGTTTGTTTCAAACCGCGTTTCACCGTGTTCAATCAATTGCATTAGCAAACCAGAGGAAACAGCTAAATTCAGCCCCTGAATGGAGGCTCCTGCATATTCTGAAACACGTTGCGCTAAGTTAGATTTAATCAAAGGTGATTCCTGTACTACGGCAATTAGAGGTGTTGTTTTTTTCTTTTTTTTGATTGATTCCCGACTGACTTTATGCCATACAATAGGAAGTACAAGTAATAGTTTCATTAGATCAGGATGATCATCATTCACAGAACAGTTCTCATATTGTTCTACAAAATAGACAAGCAGAAAACAGGCGAGTGAACTGTTATTAATTATATTGCTATCTTTATAAAGCATAATTACTTCTCCTTAATCTTCAGGAAATCATTATGCCAGTGTATAAATGTTTCCTTTGAAGGGGAATTGGCTAAATCGTGGTAATTTCCTGTCGTAAAATAAAGGTTCTCAGTTCGTTGACCAGCCAGTGAAGCAGTATAATTGGGATCCGTTGTATCAGTATAAATTTTCTTCAACATATTCAATTTTTGGCTATTTCCTTCTGATTCCAGTCCAAGTTCAATGCAGTCTTTAATTTGTAACCAACGATTATAAAGTACATCATCACGGGCTCGCCATGCTGAAAGAGGAATTTCACCTGCCTGTTGTAATCTGACCCTTTCAGCATAAAATGCCCAATAGTGCTCTAATGCTCGATTACACATCGTTGTACTTATATCAATACTTTGAAGTTGTTTAATAAATAAATGCTCTGCATTATCTTGCTTAAGATAATTTTTGAAAGCGGTTTGGAAAAAAGGTTGCTCAGTAAAGTTTTTACGTTTAATTAGACTTATTTCAGAATTCAAGAGATTAGCAAAAGGTTCTTTAGTCAGCTCGACAGGTTGTTTAGCTTTCCAGGCAGTATTACATTTGTCGATCATAAATCCAAGCAACGTCTGATAGATATTATCTCCGTGTTCCTTTACTTCAGATGGTAAGTGTAGTAACTGAATTGTAGCCTCCTTTGGGGAAATACCGGAAGTCGTTCCATGACTATCAAGAAGTTCTATATTTTTAATCAAGAATATTAACTCTTCATCAGAATAAGTTAACACTTCCTCTGCAATAGATTTAACTTTCCCCGTAATTTTTTTCGCCTGTTCTTTTAACATTGCTAAAGCAGTATTAATCTGCTCTTCACTTTTCGCTTCAGAAAGAAATACTACAAGATTTCTTTTATCAATAATTCGGTTCGTGACTAAACAATAGGTAACTTCGTCATATTTTTCACGGGTTACTTTCATAGCATCCAGCCAGATATGCAAGGTATGCCACAAGTTCTTGCTACTGTCCTGATAAGGCTGAGCTCTGGTATCTAAACTATGTTTATCCTGTTCGAAAGTAATGCTTGGTAATCCATTAGCTAATATAGCCTCCTCTACCACATCATCTACTGTTTCTATCCCAAATACAACAGAATTATGTTCACTTGAGAATATGCGATATAAGGCACGCTCGAACTGATACAGGAAACCGATAAGTTTTGAACTAGCATCTTGGGTAATCATTAGCTTATTTCACATTCTGTACAAAAGCCATTGAAAAACTACTTACTTAACTTATGTGGATGGACAAAAACTAAACCTCACCACAATCAGAAAGATATTCAAACTCAGATTAATACAACATGCAATACATTATTGTTAATATGTTTCCTAGGTTCGTCATAGATATCTCCTGCAGTAGACTTTAGCATCCACTACTACTGGTACATATAACCAGCTTACCACCTATTTGGGCTCTGTCAGGTCTGATATTATCCTCTTACAGACATACTCATCAACGTAGGTAGCAATGTTATAACTTTAATGTCAATGGCAGCATTCGAACCAGAAGCAATTTCTGAGGCATCTCCCATCACGCAAACTTGGAGAAGTGGAACTAACGTAGATAACCGAAGTAAATTCTGCCTTTCTACAAAGGATTTACTGAGAAAAATTTAACGAACTTATACCCTATGGATTTCAAGATGTATCGCGGCGGCAAGGGAGTGAATCCCCGGGAGCATAGCAAACTATGTGACCGGGGTGACCGGGGTGACCGGGGTGACCGGGGTGACCGGGGTGACCGGGGTGACCGGGGTGACCGGGGTGACCGGGTGAGCGAGTGCAGCCAACAAAGAGGCAACTTGAAATCCATAGGATATATATCATCTCCAACGCTTGTTGCAATTTGTTACTTTCTTTTCCATACAACAGTGGACAATCACTATCATAATACACGACAGAAATAATTCTATTGTCCATTTTAACACTCTCCAAAAATAATCTGCATACAATAACGATTTATATTTTCAATATTAATTGGACACGGCACTAAGGGTTATTAGAAACTTTAATTATTATTGGATTGCGATAGTGAAGGAGTATCCTCTCTTGTATTGAGATTTCATCAGCAATCGAGAGAATGTTTAATCTCCCATCATAATTACCTTCTGTATTTCATTGAGATAAATTAGTTGTGTCAGATATTTTTCTGGCTTATCGACATATGAAGATAAATAATCTTCATATGAATATTTAAAAATATTTATTTTACTCTTCATATCCAATAAACGCTATGAGTAAATTATTATAATGCACGAATGTATTTAGTGGATTTGATATTATTTATTAGTAATTTTATAGTTGTACATTTTTGTTGTTGATCATTGAACTCCATACAGTAATGTTTATCTTCTCGAAAGATTTTAACCTTTTTAAAGTTCATAGATGCCAATTCGTCGTTGATTCTTGATATAATCATATTACCTATTAAGTCGGACAATACTCCCCACTACCATGAAGGTTAATAAAATCTTTGAACTAATACAATAATACTTTCCATAAGGAACAGACTTTAATAAGCCATTGACTCAAGAGATAAATTTCGTCATAAACCGTTCAAACAACTTACTATAAAAATGTACAATGGCAAAATACCACAATGAATTATCTAAAGGAATACGAGTCTATTTACTCCCAGCATAATTATATTGAAATTACTATACGAAGTTGCGAAAAATTATAAATTGAATCATTACCAATCAAAACAATAAAAATGTTATTATATATACCCTATGGATTTCAAAATGCATCGCGGCGGCAAGGGAGCGAATCCCCGGGAGCATAGATAACTATGTGACCGGGGTGAGTGAGTGCAGCCAACAAGGAGGCAACTTGAAAGATGACGGGTATAAAACAAATATCTCATTAGATTGTCATTATAAAGAAAAAATGGTGACTATATTAAACACCTAACGAAAAAATCACTTATTTTTGTGCTAATTAAGTGATTTTTGTTTTCTCCAAAATACACATAATAATTATTTGCTCTGGTGGTTTTAATGTGTTACTTATTTTCACCTGTTAAGATTTATTTTTTCTCTAACACTTCTTTAACTACTTATGTATTTGAATAACAGAACGTTATTAGTACTTTTCTCAAAATATCAAGAGGAGACTGTTATGGCATTACAAGAAGTTGGAAAGATGAGTCTTAAAAACTCAGGTGGATTTATTGCTAGAATCCAATTTAGTTATATGGATGGCAACGGTGAAAAACATTTAAGTAATAAAGGTAATGATATTAATCTTGGAGCAACAAAACTGCTGACCCAAGGGAGACCCTGTAAATAATGATCTCGGCTTGATCGATGTTGCGTAATACATATAGGTCCTCTATTTATGAGGGCTTTTTCAGTGAATAACTCCCAAGAATCTCATTACTTAACCGATACTTTACCAGCCAGTAGAACTATGTTGGATATTATGGAACTCGCAATGGCTGGTGCAAAGTTAGGTTATTTCTCCACAACCCGCCTTTTCCTGAAAGGACATCTGTGACCATGACAAATCATAGTTTCCCAATTATCTCTAGTACGCTATTTTAAAAACATGTATTAATGTTAAAATTTTTGTACCATTTCTACAGATGCGAAATCATATTCTTAACAAACTATTACAACCTTCATTCCGCACCTAATTCAGGAATAAACCGCTTTATATTGTACGCCTAATAAACTCAAAAGCTCATGGTGGTAAGATTGCATTCCTGTCACCATTTTATGTTCTTGAAATTCAAAGGTGCTGAT
>NZ_NSCM01000069.1 GCF_003287735.1 Photorhabdus bodei
CCGCGATAATCGGCTATGATTACCTGTGGAGCGGGGAGCAGCTGATTGAAGAGACGCCGGTATATGCGGATGGCACTGTCGGGTATGAACAGAGCATTCACTGGCTGTATGAGCCGGGCGCCCTGACGCCCTCGGCTCGCTATCAACAGGGCCAGCTATATTATGTCGTGAGCGATCACCAAGGAACCGTGCGGGAAATTCTGACCGAGGACGGGGAGCTGATATGGGCCGGCCGATTACTCACCTGGGGCGAGCCGGAACGCTGGCCGGTGCTGACGGTCAATGACCCGCGGAATCTGACGTGTCATCTCAGGTTCGCCGGTCAGTATGAAGACACGGAGAGCGGTTTATTTTATAATCGGCACCGTTATTACGAGAGTGATACGGGACAGTACTTATCGCCTGATCCTCTGAATCTTAGTGGCGGATTTAACCCGTACGGGTATGTCCATGATCCGGTTAATTGGATTGATCCATTAGGATTGAATTCATTGAGATTACCAGCACCAACATCTCTAGATCCTTGGGGGAGCGGCGCAAAATTAGAATCTATAGTAGTTCCTAAAGGTGGGATTACTGTTGAAATGGCTATGTCTCCAGGGCAAATTAAACCTGGAGGATGGGCAACCTTAGATCATATTCCGAATGTTGATTATGTAAGAAACCAATTGGCCGTAATTCCTGAATTCAAGCCTGAAATATCGCATGTGCAGAAGTTCCATATTCCAGAAGGAATTCGTATACAAACAGGGCCGGTTGGTCCACAGACTTCTGGAGGGAAAATTTATTCAGGTGGAGGAACCCAGATACAAATCCTAAATTATGAAGATAGAGCAAAATTAAAACCCGTTGGTGAACCAAGAAAAATTTATTCTAAAAAATGTGGAGGATAAATGAACATCATTAGTAATTTTAAGGTTATAGATACTCTGGATGACTATGATAAAAAACGGAATCCTCAAGGATTAAGTGTTTTAGAATTACTTCCTACTGGCATTACATGGGTATATGCAGGAAAAAGACAAGAAATATACGATGACAATAAACTTATACCTCTTATTTTGAAAGATTCCATTGGAATAGCTTTGATTGTAGCTCCTTTTAATAAATCTAAGAATCAAGCATATATTCTAAATCCAGATAACTCACTTAAATGGGATGTTAAGGAAATTTTAAATACTAGAGATGTGATTTTCTCAGATGTTTATTATATAAACAATGAGTTATATTTTTTTGTCCATATTAATGGGGTAGATTTCAGATTCTTATTCGATATTGAATCAGGCTCTCTAGGAGAACTAATTCAATCATATTAATGAACAAACCGGAAGCTTCTAACGATCTTCCGGCCTTACTGATGATCTACCGTGGCGAATATACTGGCTGTATGAACAGGGCCAGTTGTACTATGTAGTGAGTGATCACCAGGGAACGGTGCGGGAAATTCTGACCGAAGAAGGGGAACTGATATGGGCGGGCCGGTTACTCACCTGGGGCGAGCCGGAACGCTGGCCGGTGCTGACGGTCAATGACCCGCGCAACCTGACGTGTAACCTCCGGTTTTGCGGGCAGTACGAAGACGAGGAAAGCGGTTTATTTTACAACCGGCACCGTTATTACGAGAGTGATACAGGCCAGTACTTATCGCCAGATCCGCTAAACTTAAGGGGTGGCGTAAGTCCTTATAGTTACGTGCATAATCCGGCGAATTGGATTGACCCCCTTGGTCTTACTAGTTGCCCTGGAATAAAAGAAATTTCAAGGGATGACAATCCTTATCAAACAAGGGTAGATCCAAGAATCCCAAATAGACCTGACCCCAAGTATTCAATAGACACAAGTACTTTCACTAGTGGCAAAATGACTGCTAATGGTGGTATCAGAAACAATAAAGAATTCTGGCAACAATGGAGTAATTTACAACCAGATTCTTTGAGTAAAAGTAATATGTACCGAATAAAAGAGTTAGGATTATCACCTAAAATAGATAATCAATGGATTAAGACGTTCCCAGAACATGTGAATTACAAAGGTGAAACATTAATTCACCATCATGTTGATTTTGGACGTTACGCAATACCTGTCCCGAGTTCAACTCATGTTGGCAGTGGCGGTATATGGCATACAAAATAAAAAGGAGAATTTTATGTTACTAACGATCAAAGAAATAAGTGAACAATTAGATGAGAAATTCTCACTGTTAGGCGATGATTTTGATGATTTGAAATTATCTAAAAGATACAAACCGTTATTAAACGTTGAAATTTCAGAAAAAAAACTAAATGTCATATTCCCTAAAGAATTTCTGTCATTCATAAAAGACTATGATTTAGATAATCTTTCATTAGGAAACATATCATTTGGTAATGGTTCTGATTATCTTGAGATGATAGTAAATATTAACAGTGAGAGCGCTTTTAATCATTGGTGGATTGGTGAAAATAGACCTAAAGAATTTATCGTTATAGCAATATCTGATCCTTACACCATATTACTAAACACTATTACTGGTGAGGTTTTTGTTATGACCAGTGAATCATCAATGGATGACTTTGAACAAGTTTCAACTAGTTTTGAATTATTTATCAGAGGCGTTGGAACTATTTTTTTGGGTAAAGAAACATCCACAAAAATCATTAAATATGTTGGCTCTCGAACAAATGAATTTTGGGAAGAAATAGCAAATTAAATGATGTTAAGGCCGAAAAGATCCTTGTGATCTTTCGGCCTTTTTATAATCTACCGTGGCGCATACCCACGGTAAGCCAGAGCGGATTGAAGCTTAGAGATCGCATCCTTAATCTGATACGCCTCCTCGTCATTTACGGCACAAGAGCGTATCTCCGCCCAGCACAGCCGCTTAACCAGTTGGGCCAGGGCCAGCGCTTCAATATGGGTTAACTGAATATCCTGTAAATGTTCAATCGCTATTGTCATCTCATGTTCTCCCCTTAACCCACAAAACCGGTTATCAGCGCCTGCATCTGCTGCTTAATCTCCCGCAGTTGGGCCTGTTGCCGCTGGTACTGCTGATGCTGTTGTTGCGTGGCTTCACTGTCAGGAATGAGCACCAGACAGCCGTCCATCACCTTCACCGTAATCTGGCCGCCGGTATTAAACCCCGCCTGTTTAAGCCACTGCCCCTTAAGATGTATTGCCGGGGTGGCGTTGTTGACCCTATTCCCGTTCGGTACATAGCCCACCGTGTAATAACGTTCTGTTTTCACGGCTTTATTTATCACCGCTTCTGCCTTAGAATGCGCCTTAGCCATCATTCAACTCCTTCTTAGTTGTTTGTGGTGAGCGGCTGTGACAGGGGGCAACCTGTCTCAGTCGCGCTATCTCTCTTTACTCTCTGTTATGACCAATTACCGTATCCAGCATCTCCGAAACAAACTTCTGTCTGGCTTTCGGCAACTGACTGATTATCTCAATCTGTTGTTCCAGCCGGGAACTGGGGCCCCGTTTACTATTACGCCTGATCAAGGGTAATCCAAGCAGTTCATCCAACGATAAATTCAGTATCTGCGCCAGTAATGGCAGAAGAGCCGCTGATACCTTTAGTCGCCCGCCTTCATAATGCGCCATTGTCTGCTGAGCAATCCCCAACTGTTCCGCCAGTTGCTGCTGCGTGAGTTGTTGCTCTTTGCGAGCCAGCGCAATCCGCGCGCCTAACTCTTTAAAGAATGTTTCATCCTTCGTCTTCATGGCCTGTATCTGCCTGTGAGTTAACCGTGCCATGAGGATACTCCCTGTTTTTAATCTTGCAGTTGACAATACTCTATTTTAGAGTACTCTACAACAGAGTTATTTTTACTCTTTGCATCTTGACAGGTTTTTGGAGGAACAGCTATATGGCACGGATACCCGAAGCCGAATTACAACACCTGAAAAACGCCGTCTCCTTAGTGGCCGTAGCGGAACAACAGGGACGACAGCTAATTAAACGCGGCAAAGATTACGTACTGCTGTGCCCGTTCCATCAGGAGAAAACCCCGTCAATGGTCCTCAGTCCTGAAAAAAACCTCTATCACTGTTTCGGCTGTAGTGCGGGCGGTTCGGTGCTGGACTGGGTAATGAACACCGAAAGCTTAAGCCTGCGCCATGCGGCGGAACGGTTGCGGGCTTTATTAGGCAAAAATCCAGCGGTCGAGCCGCTGGTGACGCCTTCTGAGCCAACGTTGCTGGCCGAAGATGAAGCCGGCCGGCAGGCGCTGCTGCATCGGGTGGTTGAATTCTATCACCACACGTTGCTGAACGCGCCGGAGATGCAGGCGTATCTGACACAGCGGCGACTCAATCACCCGGAGTTAGTCGCTCACTTCCGGCTGGGCTTTGCCAACCGCACGCTGGGGTATCGGCTGCCGTCGAAGAAACTCAAACCGGGCGCTGAAATCCGGGCGCGACTACGGGCGGTAGGGCTGATGCGTGAATCGGGTCATGAACACTTTAGCGGAGCGCTGGTTGTCCCGGTGACTGGCCCTGAGGGGCAGGTCCGGGAGATATACGGGCGCAAAATACGGGACCGGTTGCGGCCGGGGTCCGTCTATCATCTCTATCTGCCGGGTTCCCATCGCGGGGTCTGGAATGAAACGGCGCTGATGGCCTCGAAAAGCCTTATCTTGTGTGAATCCCTGATTGATGCGATGTCGTTCTGGGTCGCCGGTCATCGGAACGTGACCGCCGCTTACGGGGTCAACGGGGTGACGGCTGACCACTGGCTGGCGTTTGAGCGGCATAGCATCAAACAGGTCCTTATCGCCTTCGACAATGACAGCGCGGGCAATGAAGCGGCGGTGAAACTGGCAGAAGCGCTGCTGGCAAAAGGTATCACCCCGTTGCGCGTGATGTTCCCGCCCGAGATGGATGCGAATGAGTATCTGTGTCAGATGGCCGAACCGGAAGCCGCCTTCGCCCTGCTGCTTGAGAGCGCGACGCCGATGTCAACGGCCGTTGCCGCACGCACGGAAGCAGAAGTATCCGCCGAAGCCGCCCCGCCACCGGCTTTAGCCGCTGTTGTGACGGCAGGGCAACACCCGACGCCCGGCCTTCTCTGGGAAACGGGGGCTGACGGGGAGCTTAAGGTCTCGCTGAGCCGCCTGCGCTGGGGCATTCGGGGGTTGTCTTCCGTGAAAGCGGGCGCGGTGGTCATGAAGCTCAATGCGCAGGTCATTGATACCCAAAGCGGCGTGATGTTCCTGGATGGCGTTGACCTGATGAGCGCACGCAGCCGTCAGGGGTATGCCCGTATGGCGGCAACCGAGCTGGGGCTGGCTGAGGGAGATATTCGCCGGGCACTGGGGCAGGTGTTACTGGCCGTTGAGCAGTGGCAGCAGCAGGCGGAGATGGCATCTGAACAGAAAACCCCGGAGATGAACGACGCCGAGCGGGCCGCCGCGCTGGCGTTGCTGCAAGACCCGAATCTGACGGCGCGTATCACCGCGGATTTAGCCGCCTGCGGGGTGGTGGGGGAATCCACTAACCTGCTGGCCGGCTATCTGGCCGCAGTGAGCCGCAAGCTCGCCAAACCGCTGGCCGTGCTGATACAGAGCAGCAGCGCGGCAGGCAAATCGTCCTTAATGGAGGCGGTACTCAATCTGATACCCCCGGAAGAACNCCTGTCTCTTAGTCACATCTCTACATCAACCGATTTAGCCAGTAAATACCCATCAATAAGCGTTTGTAGCAGGAACCAGCCTTCCCATAGTCTTTCCCACCCGACCCGGCCTGTCCGTTTTGAGTCATGCCAGCCTGCCAGTTTGCCTAAATTGATATACGCCCAGTAAAGGCTCGGCGGCTCTTTGGGAGGGCGACTTTTCTCCTGTTTTAACCACAGTAGCTTCCAGGCCTGTGGGCTCAGGATGACTTCGCAGCTTTGTTTTTCCGCTTTTTCTTTATTCAGCCCCAGGTAACGAAGCTGATGTATTCGCACGGCAATGAACCCCAGTAACACTATCATTCGTTCCAAATTTCCTTTACTTTGCATTCGTAAATCTTCGACCTGCGTTCCGCCCGTTTTCCAGGCTTTATGAAATTCCTCAATGAGCCAGCGATGTTCGTAATAAGTGAAGATACGATGCGCGTCCTCCGCGCTACACACGGACTCGGAGGTCAGCAGATGCCAGCTTAATCCGTTTTCATACCCTTTTTCATGGCAGCCAACATAAAATAAAGACACTGCGTTTCCAGTGTTGCCTTCCGGTACTTTTAAGGTCACTTCGGCATAACAGACATCACAGTGCGCCAGGCGGGCTTTGCGTCCCCCTTTCTGCCTGACTTGTACCGGCCGCTCTCCCGCGGGTTCCAGTGTACTGATAAAATCATACAGTCTGTCTTGACTCTCTTCTATACGGCGGCTTTGCATTGAGCGGATAACAAAACGCTGGTTTTGCTCAGTTTTATAAGTCAGATATTCAAAAATATCCGATTCACGGTCACAGACGGAAATCACCTTTTTCATCTGCTCTCCCAGCCGTTGTGCTGTCGCCATTGAGGCACGTTGCCATTTATAACTCTCTTTTTCTTTGTAAGGGCGAGAGTCACGCTTTCGACTTTTACCGTATTCACTGAGCTTACGGCTCCAGCGATGCTGCTCAATCAGTCCCACAACCTGTTGTTCAGCCGGGGCAAATAACAGAACGGAGTGGGCCTGTATTCCCCGGGATGTCTGGCTTGATGTGGTGTATCCCAGTTCATCTTTAACGGAGGCATGTGAAAACGACAGTGTCGTGGTGTCTTCCAGTGCCAGCAGGCAATCATATTGGCGCGCCTGTGAGCGGGTGGCGCTGAATCCCGCCTCGGCGATGGCCTGAGGGGAAATTGCCTGATTGCGAGTAAACCGGTAGGCGGCTTCAATATCGGCGGGAGAATTTAAGGATTGCATCAGGGATTGTCCGGTGTGTTCGGCCAGTGAGGTGGCAATCTGAATCAGGCGTTTCGTGCGTCTTGAGTCACCTAATTCCGCGTGTTCAAAGGTTTTTTCTGCCCATTTATGGGCATTTGCTGAGAATGGCATAGCGGGCCTCAAACAGGCTGTATTGTTGAATTCCACAATAAATACAAAAATTCAAAAGCAGATGCAACTTCCGGCAATATTTGTGTAGGAAAGACAGNCGGAAGAACGGGTGCAATACAGCGCCATGACGGGGCAGAGCCTGTTTTATCTGGGCGACACCAACCTGCAACACAAGATACTGGCCATCGCCGAAGAAGAAGGCGTACGGCAGGCGGCCTATGCGCTCAAGCTGCTGCAAAGCGACGGCGAACTGACCATTGCCAGCACCGGCAAGGACGAAGCGACGGGCAACCTTGTCACCAAAAGCTACACGGTCAAAGGCCCGGTCATGCTGATGCTGACTACCACCGCCATCGATGTAGACGAAGAGCTGTTAAATCGCTGTCTGGTGCTGACCATCAATGAATCCCGTGAACAGACGGAAGCTATCCATGCGTTGCAGCGCCACCAACAAACCCTTGAGGGGTTGCTGGCTGACAATGAACGGAACTACCTCACCACGCTGCACCAGAACGCCCAGCGGCTGCTGCGTCCGTTGAATGTGGTCAATCCATATGCGTCGCAACTGACCTTTATGTCAGACAAGACCCGCACGCGCCGTGACCATATGAAATACCTGACCTTAATCCAGAGCATCGCCCTGCTGCACCAGCACCAGCGGGAAGTCAAAACCGCCGGGCATCGCGGGCAAACCCTTGAGTATATCGAGGTCACCAAAGACGATATCCGGCTGGCGAACAGCCTTGCGCATGACATCTTAGGCCGGACGCTCGACGAGATGCCGCCGCAAACGCGCAGGCTGTTGTTGCTGATACAAGGCTGGGTCAGGGAAAGCGGGCAGCCGCGCCATGACATGTTGTTTACCCGCAAAATGCTGCGTGATGCGGTGCAGTGGGGCGATACCCAGCTGAAAATCCATCTCTCACGGCTGGTTGAAATGGAGTACCTGCTGCTGCACCGGCGCGGACTGACGTTCATCTACGAGCTGCTGTTCGACGGAGAAGACAGCGACGCCGCACACCTGAGCGGGCTGATAGTGCCCTGAATAACGCAGTATGAAATCGCCCGGTCGGGGTAAGGCATTAAGCGGTCGCCTGCCGGTCGGCATCAGGTCGGCAGGCGGTCGGGTGACAGGTATCAACGCAAAGTCAGGCACAACAAGGCTTCACAGTAAAGTGGTCGGGTTCAGCAAAAAATCACTGTTCCGACAGGACAGAATAAAAAAAACGTAGCATACCGACAGAACTCCCATCAGAGGCAGACGATGGAAACACAACCTACCCTTCACCGACATGACATACAGGGAAAACTTATGCAGACACAACACGACGTGACCCTTGCCACACTGCGCCAGCTTCTTGCGGCGTATCTGGAAATCCGCACGGTCAGCGGGCACAGTCTCAGCACGGTGTCCAACTACCGGGACGCCCTGACGCCTTTCGTGGACTGGTGTGAGCAGCGGTCGGTCTGTCACGCGCCGCAGGTGAGCTTAACGGTACTCGAAAGCTGGCAGCGTTATCTTCGCCATTATTGCAAGGCCGATGGCGAGCACTACAGCAACAACAGCCAGTTACAACGGCTGACCATGATACGGGTCTGGTTCCGCTGGTTATTACAGCGCCACCATATCCTGTATAACCCGGCGGAGCAGCTTGTTATCCCCAAAGCCGAGCGGCGTCTGCCCGCTCAGGTGTTGAGTGAAACAGAGACAGACCAGGTACTGACGAGTCTCGACGCACAGACCCCGCTGAAACTGCGCAACCGGACGATACTGGAAGTGTTTTGGAGTACCGGCATCCGGCGCATGGAGCTGATTAACCTGCGGCTGGGCGACATTGACAGGCATCGCGGGGTACTGGTCGTGCGGCAGGGCAAGAATCGGCAGGACCGGGTTGTGCCAATAGGCACGCGGGCACTGCACTGGCTGGAGCGGTATCTGGACCACGTACGCCCGCATCTGGCGTGGAAACATGACAGCGGGCACGTGTTTATCACCCGTAAGGGCAAACCGCTGGCCCGTACCACGCTGACACTGATGGTAGGCAAAACCATCCGTGAGGAAGCAAAGCTCAACAAACCCGGTGCCTGTCATCTGTTCCGGCATTCAATGGCAACGCAGATGCTGGAAAACGGCGCAGATACGCGCCACATTCAAGCGCTGCTGGGACACAGGAAACTGGAGACGACGCAAATCTATACGCGGGTGGCCATCGGTCACTTAAAGAAAGTGCATGAGCGGACGCACCCGGCAGAACGGCAAACACCGTCAGACGACAAACAGGCCGATAGCGACCAGCCGGACAGCCCGAAGCTGGACTGAACGCCCTGCGTTGCCGGACCGTCTTTAATGCTAGCCGGTTCCCTGTGAGCGCGTGGGGTGCAGTGAAAGGCAGACTGCGCGCGTCCCTGCGCACAGACTGCCTGCCCACCTTCTGAGTGCCGGCGGTAAATGCCGGCCGCCCGGCGCTGAACCCCGGCGTTCTCTGTTACACACGTTGCCGGTCAGCCGCCATTGAACATAATGTGGCATTAAGCGCAATGGGCCTGCACGGCCCACCACGCTTAACGGCACATTATGTCGGCACCGCCCACCGCAGGGCGCTGCGCGGCCACCTCAACAACGGTGAGCGGCTGGCCGCCGGATTGAGCTTCTCAGCCCCAGAGGCGCACCGGGCTGCGCCCGCTGCTGTCAGCCGCGGTGCCAAAACCCACCGCCGCAGTCGCCGCCCTCCCTGGCGGCTCCGGGGCGAAAATCTGCCTTAAACCGTTGTCAGTCAGTCCGTTAAGGTCAACCGCCCTGAAGGCAGGCCAGCAAGCTGGCCGCAGTTTATTGCCCCCGCCCAACCCTGCTGCACTGGCTGCGTCCGGCTCGCAGTCGCAAGCTCCTCGCTCGTCTCCGTACTCGCCATCTCCGCCCCGTCCGCCCCCGCGGGCGGGGGCTCCCCGCTGAACCCCTTCGATAAGCGGGCTTCGCCAGCCCGCACCCGGCCAACCCGCGTCAGCGGCGCAGACAAGCTGCCCCGCCGCCCCGGGTTATCGAGAAAACCCGGGGCGGCAGGAAAAACGGGCGGAAACCCGGCACTGACATCGGGGAAAAAGTGAGCTAACATCAGCAAAGTGCACATCGGGGTTTTAGGTTCGCGGCGGTGAGTGCAGTGGAACGAAGTGGCTCTTTAACAGGTTGTTATTAAAGAAAAAATCCCGGTCAAAAAGTATGGTCGTGTCGGGGCAGTCCCTAAGATCACCAGGGAACGGTGCGGGAAATTCTGACCGAAGAAGGGGAACTGATATGGGCGGGCCGGTTACTCACCTGGGGCGAGCCGGAACGCTGGCCGGTGCTGACGGTCAATGACCCGCGCAACCTGA
>NZ_NSCM01000070.1 GCF_003287735.1 Photorhabdus bodei
ATCAGCACCTTTGAATTTCAAGAACATAAAATGGTGACAGGAATGCAATCTTACCACCATGAGCTTTTGAGTTTATTAGGCGTACAATATAAAGCGGTTTATTCCTGAATTAGGTGCGGAATGAAGGATAAAATATTCAAATAAAAAACGCTTTTAAAGGTAATAAATTAATTATATATTATACTTCAAAGGCGTTATTCAATGATAACCAATGCAATGACCCTGTAAATATACCAGTAATCATTGAAGGTGCTTGATTTTTCCCAAAATAAGGATCATTGTACCAGTCATGAAAATATTCATTACCGATGAACAAAAAGCCGAACTCGAACACCTCCATCACACCTGTCGTGATAAGAGGGAGTGTGATCGCATAAAAGCGGTTCTGCTGGCCTCTGAGGGCTGGAGTTCAGTGATGATCGCTCAGGCCCTGCGTCTTCATGAAACGACCGTTAACCGTCATAAGATGATTGTTCATTAAGCTTCTTGTTTATTATTTCTGAGAGGTTATTAATTTCCATTGACAAATGTTCGTATTTCGACCAACCCAGAGTGCAGTCAAGGAGTGCTTCCAGACGTACCATAAATTCAATGGCATCCCGTGCAGGGATCTCCAACCGCCCTCGCTTGACTAGTTCTTCTGTGTCATCTCCCGTTGTCTCACAGGCGATTTTGATAATTAATTGACGAATATAACCTACTGATATTGACATGATTTCTCCCAAAATCTTTCTGCATGGTAAACTGCTTGCCCGGTATGGAAACATGTTTGTGCCAGACGTTGTGCATGGACAATAATTGCATCTATCGTTTCCTGATCGGTTTGGCTGGCATAATTAGATAGTGCTGCGTATTTATCCGCTAATGTTTGATCGATACTGATGGCTTCTAGTATGCTGAATTTTCGCTCTGTCAACTGTTTTTCCAAAATATCCAGTGTAAATTCAGCTGTATAGGGTAGGTCTTCGTAAAAAGCAAGTTGCCATTGATGATTCTGTAGTGAACAAATGGCATGATGGACAATCTGGTGGTCGATATGATGACCAATGGCGGCTGGCGCAATCACAATATCAGGACTGGACTCTGCCAAGACCTGCTGTAGCTTCTCCAATACGATTGAAGCTCGTATGTCATCAGTAAGTTGTCCCTGAGTAAATTGCAATTGGCGCTCATTCCCATCGTCATAGCCGGACAGACTGGAATCTGAGAGTCCAAGAGGGTATAACTTCATCTTAAAATTTTGACAAAAAGTCTGCTCTTCTTTTACTCGTACTTTACTGATAACGGAGGAACCCGCATCGCGCAAGGATTTAGGGAGCGCCCATCGACTTTGGGTAAATACGGTCACAACCTCTAATGTGGATACAGAGGCCAGTTGTGAGACGAAACCTCCTATCGAATAAGCAATATCATCGGGATGTGGAGAAATTAAGGTCAGGCGTTTACCATACCAATCTTTTATTCTGCTCATAATGCATACCTTTGTAACCAATGGATAGCATCGGCAGCTGGCATAACATCACTGGCACCGTCGATCATATTGAATGCGGCTTCCATTTGTCGCTCGATAGAGACATAGATTTGGTGCTGCGTAGAAAAGTGCAGAGCAAGTTCTGAAAATACCTGTTTGAAGTGGATCTCCAATTCCGTTAAAACGGCTTCAGTTGCCAGCGAGATAGCCTGATTATCAAACTTATACAGTAACAGGCCGTGTTTACCACAAGCAGTATAGAAAGCCTCATCCAATTCTGGTGTTGCACAGATGAATTGCAGTAATGGCCCATCTCCCATGACTTTTATTGGCAGCTTTGCCTGTGCAATTAGTGTGCGTAATGTGTTTGCCAGCATTGACCCACACGTGACCAGACGTTTGTAGCCTTGTTCGTCATGCATATATTTCAATGTGGCTAAAGCAGCAACAATAGGCACTGTGTCCAAGTAGGCGGTATAGGCCATATGTTTAGTTTTTTGCATCATTTCAGTTGGCCCGACGAGGCAGGATAAGCGTTGCCCATTGCATAGTCCTTTGGCAAAGGTATAAAAATCAGCCTGTTCGCCAATAACCGGTGGTAACGCAGAACCAGTCACTGAACGATAGCCATTTTTGACTTCATCACTGCAAAATAGAACGCCATATTCACGGGCAAGATGGGCTATTTTTTTTAATGTTTCTGGTTTGAGATGTACATAGTCGGGAGAAATCATCACCATTGCGACTTCGCCATGATAGTTTTCTAACACATCAGCCAGTAATTCAGGGATGAAGTAGAAATCGATAATACCGCTTTCATTTGGCTGCAAAAAATGGGAAGGCGAAGCCCATAAATCCCCCCAACCGTGGTAACCTGCGCTGGCGATGATTTTTTTGCCTGTTATCTTCCGGGCACACTGGACAACAGCACGGCAGGCTTCAGTTCTTGAGCTGAAAAAAGCAACTTGCCCATTGGGGATACCACTATCAGCAACAATGATTTCTGCGAGAGCCTCAAAAGGCTCTGACCAGCAGGTGGAAGCCCCCTGTTTATTATTTAAACTGGAGATTATTGCTTCTGTGACTACCAGATGATGGTGTCCCAACGTGATGCTACCTTTGCCATTCATCAGGTCAATATAGTCTTTTCCATCACTCAGTCTGACGATAGCACCACTTGCGGATAGAGCATGTAAGTTTGGTGCCGGTACGCCGACAGCAGAGGCGATTTTTTCAGGTTTACTCATAGACACTCCCCGATATTTCAGTCGGTTGCATATTCGCGATGCTTTCGATAATCAAGTTGTGATACTGGATAAAAGTTTGGAATAACAAGGTGAGATCTTCACATAAGCGCATCTTACCTATAGGGCTAAATTGACGTACTTCCCGGCGGAAACCGTCAAGCAGCAAAAGCAGCGCAACAGGTAAGGAAGTGAATATCACTGGTGAATTATCATTCTCTGTCTGGTTACTATTGTACATCAGCTGTAATGTGGCGGGCGGCAGTTGATATACCAACAGAAAAACAGCTATCTCCAATTCTGGCCAGCTTATCCCTCCCCAGTTAGCCTCTTGATGAAAACGGTAGAGATGCCCATCCTTGCCAACTTGCCAGTGCCAATCACCAAAGGCATAGCTAAGGGAAGAGCGTATTGGTCGGGTACTTCCTGCAAAAGGAGGAATATTGAGTGAATCGAGCCAAATGGGTAAGTCAGGTAATTTGTGTTCACTCAATTTACTTTTACCCACTTTGTGTTGCAGGCATTCCCATGCATTACGAATGGCTGCTCCTATTGGAATCTGAGGTAGCTGGCCGACAATATCTATTAATGGTGATTGGCTGACAGACTGAATAACAGCGTTGCACTGTGTAAGCCAAACCTGATGATTTTCATGAGGTGTTTCAGCCATAAGATCCCGTAATGGCCGCAATCCCGGAAGATGTTGAGCAATATGATAACCATCAAGAAACCACGCCTCAGGATAGGCAGTATTGGCTTGCTTCACCCGATTGAATTCCGTGAGTCCATAGGTGCTTTCCCCAATAAATCTCAGGTGCAACAATGGCGTTTCATGTTTATCCGTGACTAACAAGGGAGTTTTTTTGGGGTTAATCAACCTTCTTGCATATTTTTCCATTGCTGGCGAGTTCCAAGGCAACCAAGCCTCACCCAAGCCATATCTTTTTTCCATTGTTGGGCAATGGATAAAGATCTGTGTATCCGCGTTATTTATTATTGTCGAATTCAGTAAATCAGACGCTGGTATCGCAGAAGTCAATGTAGAAAGAAAATGGCGGTGATCATTTTTTAACAACAGTTGCCAGAGTGAACGCCGTTCACGTGTCATCAGTGGTGATCGCACAAATACGGTTGACCATGAAGCTGATGTTGTGATTTTTCTCACATGCCCAATGCTGGCAAACCAGATGTTTTCTGCTTTGAAGGCTAACCATTCCGCAAGTTTTTCAACGGTATTGCCTGTATCGGGTTGATCATCAACAATCACGACGTCTGGACGTTCAGATTGTGCGTCAAGAAGACGAAATAGAGTATCCAACTCTGAAGGATGGTACTGACAATAGGCGTTAATATGCCTTAAAGGGCGCAGTGTTAGCCATGCAGGGGGCACACCATTAATCTGAGTTAATCCTGCAACCCAACGTGGAATAAGAAAACTCCCACCACTGCGGAGACCGACAACCACGATGGAACGCCCGGAGGCAAACTGGCGGGCGAAACGGATTGCATCATCCACACAGACTTCGGTATCCCCTACATCATAGCCATAACACTCTGGCAAGGGGAGTGCCAAAATACGGGTCAGTAGATCCATCCAAGGAGAAAATTGACCTTGCAATACAATGCCTATTTGTTGAGAACACTCCGTTTCAGCCGTGATTTTATGACCACAAGCGATAGACAAAGCGGCCTGTTGCGCATGTGTAGCAGAATATTTGGCCTGACGGCGGACAGATAACGGCTGTTGACTGGCTTCAGCAAGAAGACTTAGGTCGCTCCATATTTGTCCCAGAGCGCAGGCTGATACATAACCATCACCGTTTTGAGCATATTCAGTGGCGAATAACTTCGCCACTAACTCTGAGGGGGTAATCTGTATTCTAGCAACCTTGCCTAGGTATTTAGTCATTCTGCCCTCATTTTGTCCGCATAGTGCTAATAATCGCAATCGGATCAACCTCAGACAATTTAAAACGGCCTTTCTCCTCTGTGGCTATAGGAGCCAGAGCACGTTGAATATACGTTTCAATTTCCTCTGTGATGCCATAAGGGATAAGACTAAGTTGTCTGACAAATTGTTGACATTGGCCCTCAGAGAGTACATTTGCATGATAGGCAAGCAAGTACTCTTTGCAGCGTTTAAACTGACTTTGCCAAATCGCGATTTCACCTGCGATTGAGGCAGCAGAACCTGCATTTACCGCGATTTCAGGAACGTGGTGCAAAACTAAATTACGCAATCCGGCATTTTCTGGAGCAGTAACCAACTGCTGCAATGTAGCCGACAAATCTCGACGATGTAACAAGCTGACTGCGATCCGTTCAGCCCCAATCGGGGAGAGTGGTTTTTGTACCATCCGCATCAACGTCTGCTCTGGCCATACTGCTGAAAGGAGTAATCCCATCTGCCCTGCGGTGGTGTGAAGGCATTCCCACTGTTCTTGGTCATCCTCTGTTTTTTCCAGCTTCTCAATAATTCGGTGAAAAGCATCCCAGGCATGGTCAAAACCAGCAAGGTAAGCGCTGGTGACCTCATCACGTATAGATTCATTCAGACAGAGTGCAGCGAGCGTTGAGGCAAAGGGCAACGAATAAACTGTGATACGCTGAACAGAAAAATCAATCACAGCCCGGTAATTAACATAAGCGTGGAATAGATCACTCCAGGGAGAATGTCCCAGCATGTCATGCACATGGGAAACTTCATCATTAGGCACATAGGAGAAATCATAAGCAGTATCGAATAGCACTCGCAACCAAAGCACCAGTTGCTCAAGATCCTGTCTCTGCCAATGTAAGCCATCAGCACGCTTTAAACGTAAGAAAAGTGTCCAAGTGCCTAATTGGCAGACCCGATTTGATGATATCTGCCATTGTGGTTTCCATTCTGAAATACGTGATGCCAATGCATCGAAGACATATAAGCGACCAATCTCCTCTTCCGGGGCATTCGGAAGCTCGCAGAACTCAACAACCAATTCCTTCTCATTAAAGAGGAAACTGGCCTTATGTACGACAAAAGGCAGAGAAATCTCAAAGAGGTTATTAGTTAACCTTAAAAGGCAAGAGCGGGCATCACCAAAACCATCAGCGATATTGATCAATTTATGTAAAAGCGCAGGTAGATCAGGCCCCGATTCAGCCCGGAAACGAACCAGCATCCATTGATGCAATAGATTGTGTAACTGGTGAGCATTTTCTATCGGTAGCTGTTCCGGTGTCATATTACCTGCGACAGGCATTAAAACCTGCCAACGTAAGAAATCATCCCCCAAGATTTCTACAACATCTTCTTTTAATTCAAGAAAAAAAGTGTCCGGCATAGGGTTATGACGAACATGCTCTACCCATCCCTGGAAAGCGCTTAATGCCGATTTTTCTGTGGCAGAAAGCGTTGATAGCTGAGCAAACTCCATCCAATCGCTGAGCAGATCTAGATAATTTTGATACGTGCTCAGCTCGTGTCTATCAACCACATCGGCTAATACCGCCTTGAGTACCTGATCGTAAGTATCCACTAAATCTATGCGACAAAGTGCCCTCAAGGTGGGTAATTTCGCCTGATGTAACTCTTTCATCAGGCTATCCGTAGCTTGTAGCAAATCAGCGGCTTCACTCGCTCCTGCCAGTGCTGCGGCTGCTTTAAAGCGCTTAAGTGGAGACAGGAAAGCCACATAGTCAGCAAACGCTTTGGGCGCACAAACCAGATTTGCCAGTGCAGTCGGTGACAATTGGCGATGATGGATAACTTCAAACAGTTCATGAACAGAAAGTGTAGAACCTGCTGCCTGAGTTAACGCGTGTAAGATGTTGATCCGGTCTGCATCTTCATAAATGGGAATAATGTCTGTATCTGCGAGCACATGAAGTAGGCACGCCAGTAGCAGACGCCCATCCCCATTTGGGGACGTTATCGCAACATCAACCCATTGCGCCAATGGCATCGCGGGAATTCTCTCAATCCATGATTCGGCTTTGATAAATAACATCAGCAGGCGCAGGTCATTGAGTTGGCTGACCTTATCTACCAATGTTGGGATAGCCTTACATAAGTTCGGTAATGCCGACTGCGTATCGGTTTTGGCTCTGAAAGCACAGAGATAATCTGTTGTTACATCGGTTGCCAACCAATGAGCAGGGTAGAGCGTCATCGCTTTCTCACCGACTTGTGCCAGGAGCCAACCTGTTAAACTTGGGCTTCGGACAATGTCACCATGCTGTAACCACGTGTCCATTGGAAAAAGAGTACGTTGCCTGAGTGAAGCACCGATTTTTTCCTCCAATACCGGTAAGCCAGCCAGCGCACGTTGCAAAACATCCGAAAGATCTTGAGAAGACAGCGCCGTAATGGGCAGAGATTCTCTATCGTCAAAAATATTCTGTACAGCAGCAGGCAAATTAACCGACTCAATGGTTTCCGTTTCCAATTCGATAAGTGGTTTTTGCGCACTAAAGTAGGCTTGCTCTCCCACACTATTAATAATGACCAAAGGAACTGTGGGGATATTGGTTAACTGGGTAAGAAAAACGGGCAATTTTTGTTGACGGAACATGATGCCAGCATGTTCACTGGCAACGCCTGATTCAACGAAGACAGCCACAAGAGTGGATCGCACTGGCAAAGGAAGACGCAAATAACGAGACCAAGCATCGTCTAATGTAGATGCCGAAAGGAAAACGCCTAAATTAGGCTTTGCAGGATGCAGCAATGTTGTTACGGGAACCACCTGCATACTACGTACCAGCTCTTCTTTCACTTCAGTGGTTAACTGCTCAACCTGACGCTCAAGTACATAACCCGGAGCGGGGCGTGCCTGTACTAACCAAATCTTATCCACGCGAACCTGACATAATTGAGCGCCATACCACAGAGGTGCAGCTAACGTTGGCCAATGATAGGCCACAGAGTTTGCCCTTGAGCCGGGGGATTGTGCAGACGCAAAACCAAAACCGAACGCCAGTTCTCCCCGGATACCTTCAGAGGCATGTAAAGTCAATCCGGTCACGGAAACCAGGCCATGATCCGTTTCCAAAACCCACTCAGTGTCTAACGCAATTTCAGAGAAATATTGATGTAATTGATTGATAATTTTATTTAAATTATGGCATGCATCGGCTGTCAGATACGGAGCCTGTAAGGCGTCCACTGTAGATGGCGTACCTTCAATCAATTTTTGCACAAAACAGGTGATTGGCTGCGGTTGATAACCCGGATCACTTAACCGTTGCTGTTCAATGGATTGAAGTTCAAATCCACTGAAAGCCACCGTAGAAAGCGTATCACTAAAATCTGCCGGACAATGACAGATGATACTGGCATAGCCTCCAGCATTCACGAAAGCATCACCATCCTCTAAACCCGCACTGCGAATAATCCAGGGGGCAGGGCCACAAACTTTCTCAACCTGTTTTATCCAATCGGGGTGCTCAGTGATGTACTGACTGTAGAGGGTGCGTAGCAGTGCGGTATCTGCTTGCGGATAATGTCTTACAATGGCAAGCGCTTTATCAGCCGCAAATCCCACTAAAGGTGGAACCAATGCTGAAAAATCAGTGTGCCGGGAAAGTTGTTGTAATCGTTCAAATTTTGCAGCCATACGTTTTATCTTCTTACCTTTAAAGCCATAATCTCAAATGATTTTTCGCGTTAACAAGAACAAGCCTAGATTTTCCACCTATCTCTTCATTCTCTATAACGTGCAATGCTGTATTACTAATACGCATATGCCAGCGTTGTAATAGGGAGATTTCCAGCCCTAGCAACACAAACATTGCTAACTCTATAGTGAATGCATGGGAAACGATCAGAGTGACCATTTCCCGGCCACGCTGTTGGTGCCGTTGACGCAAAAAATCGGTCACTCGTGCTCGTTGTTCAATAACAGTTTCTACTTCAGGTCTTACTTTAATTGTGGGACTATTCAAACGTTCTTCCAGCATTGCATCCCATTCCGGCAAACTTAATGGCGGTATCAGTGAAGGTGCTATACGCACTTCTTCCAAACGCTCATCAGATATCAACGGTAAATTGTACCGTGCAGTGAGAAATTTGGCCGTTTGCATTGTTCGGACCATTGGGCTGCTAAACATCTTGTCTCCGATTAACTCCTTGGGAAAATTATCTGCTAACAATTGTGCTTGTTGCTGGCCCATTTCCGTCAGTGGTGAATCAGGCAAAACTGAACTGATTAACACATGGTCATCCTGTAGATTGCATGTTGCTTCTGCGTGTCGGATGAACACAAAACGATGGCAATGTGTTGACGTCATAATAGTTTTGGCCTTTTGGTGATTCACAGATGCTCGGCATAGCTCATTACCTTATCCAGAGCACGCTGGACATCAAGCATGTCTGTTTCTTCTGCAAGTAAAAAATGATGCGGCAAGGCAATGTGGCTATGGGAGAATGCCTCCGCTATTGGCAGACTAAAACGCTGCGGCTGAAGCGACCCAAGATAAACCAGGTACAATGATTTCATCACCAGCTCCGCCCCCCACTGCCTCTAAAGCCATAGTCAAGCTAGCAGTACCGCTGGAGGCAGGAACACAATAATTAGCATTCGTGTAACGTGCATAAGCTTCGGCAAAACGCTGTTCAAAAGAAAGTACCCCGCGGTATGGTCCACTTATTGACCAACGCTGACTATTTAAAACAGAAAGTAAATTATCTACAGTTTCGGAAGAACTTGTAGGCCACCCAGGCCAAGACATTGTTCGAATGGAAGAGCCTCCATGTATTGCCAGTTTAGACACGATGAGTAATCTCCTTTTCAAATAAGAAGTGATATTAATCCAGCGAAAAATCCATAGGTATCGTTAAGCTATAGGGGATATGTCTCCCTTTCATTTACATAGAATATCCTATGTGAATTACTACCGGTTTACTAAGTTAAATAACCAATAGCACCGCTACACTCAATTCTTAAACTCAGTTATAGCTATAGGCTTTCACTTTAATACAAGGTGTTACACTATTTTTAAGTTTAATTTAAATAAAATCGCAAGATTTGAAAAACATTAACATTGGGCATTCTGTTTCTTAATAGAAGATGTATTATCTAGTTAGATTTTTTAATTTCTCAATCTATGATTTATTTTAAACTCTATATAAAAATACAAACCATATAAAAAATCAATAAATTAACAATCTAATTTTCAATATCGTGATTCACATCATAATTAATTACACGTAAATACCATAAATTAAAATATAATATTACCAATTAGAGTCACACACCATTAAATATATTTAACCTTAATGATTATGGTCATACATTAAATCATTAGATACCGGATAACCAGCACTACATGGTGTTGCTATGTAAATAAGATTTCATAATTGTGCTACACCCATTTTTTGTCTTCCTGGCTTTTGCTGTGATGAAAACGATGCCAAAAAGGCATCAACATAATTCAGTAACTGCCACATAAATTGACAACAATGATTTC
>NZ_NSCM01000071.1 GCF_003287735.1 Photorhabdus bodei
TTAGGTTTCTCATCAGGCCGATAGGCCGTTCATGTCATCAATTATCAGTTTTCGCAAAACCAGTGGGGTAACGTTTAAATTTATTCATAATGACGCAGGATCAGGCGTCAAATACCGTGTGCTGTGTCGTGATTACCCAAGCTATCCGGGCAAATTTATTCGCCAGTGCACAAGTCACTACATTGGCGTGTTTTCGTTCAAGCTGCTGTCTGACCCAGTCAGCCAGTTTTCCTGAATAATTATCCAATCGTTGCATAAATATTCGTGCACATTGCACCAGTAGTCTCCGCAAGTTCTTATTTCTTCGTTTACTGATACCCAGCAGGGTATTTTTTCCTCGCTATATTGCCTGGGAACTAATTCCGTTGAGGCGGCAAAATCACGACTTTTGGCATATTGTCGACCATCTTCCCAACGATGAAGAAAGTAAGCTAGCTGTGATTAAACCAACACCGGGGAGGGTCATAAAACGCTGGGTTGTGTCATCCGTGGTGATCGTGTGTTTTAGTTCAGATTCTAACTCGACTATTTGTTCAACAATATAGTGATAATGGGCGTGTAGTTGCATCAACAATCGGACCCGATAACTTGGGAGTTCGTGCTCTGCCAACACAAACGATAAGCGCTTATAATAGCGTCTCCCCTCGGTAGGCTAATCCCAAACTCGAGTAAAGAGCCATGTATCTGATTAGTCGTTTTGATCTTATCCCGGACAAGTGACTTCCTGACCCGATGTAATACACGCATTGCTTGTTGAGCTTCAGTTCTGGGCTGAACAAAACGCATTGAAGGACGTGATGCGGCTTCGCATATCGCTTCGGCATCAACAAAATCATTCTTGTTACTTTTAACGAAAGGTCGGACAAACCGAGGCAAATGAGTTTAGCCTCATGCCCCAAATTTTATAGTTGATTTTCAAAATCTGGTCGAGAGAAGAGTTTCGGAGCAAACCGGTGAAGCGATAAATCTTTCTATGTTCCATTAAGCAATATAGGCACGTCGGTTAACGGGTTATTTTCGATATCGGTTTTGAGCACCTTAATAACGCAGCTTTTTCTTAATTGGTATAAGTTAACGAGAGTTTTTTCCTAATTGCATACCTACTTGTACTTAAGCTGACGATGTAGTTCATATCAAGTTTGAGCCAGCATCGAATGATTAAACCTTAATTTCGCCTGGACATTTCTCCTAAGCTGGCTTAATGTTTCTGCTTCTGATTTTGATAAGTTTGGCAATTTCCAAGTTCTTATTCATTGTCATGGTGTGGTTCTTGCTGGTTGTGGTGGCCCATTGCTCTAAATCATTCGGTAATATATCAGCGGCGAAATCCTCCTAGTCACAAAAAAATATGTCTTATATCTCCACTCTAAAGGATAAGATTTTACGATACACTAAATAAATTGGGATTACAGTTTCACAGCCAGACTAAATTTTAAAAAAATATATCCTTATAGTGTATAAGTATATCATAACACTACGTTTATTATTCTAAACTTTACTCATTCTATATTGCATTGAAATATGAAGAAAAAACGTCCTATTTTACAAGATGTTGCAGATCGTGTTGGTATAACTAAAATGACAGTAAGTCGTTTCTTGCGTAATCCTGATCAAGTTTCTGAGCAATTGCGAAAGAAAATAGCGGATGCTTTAGATGAGTTAGGTTATATCCCAAATAAAGTACCGGATATTCTCTCTAATTCCACTAGTCATGCTATTGGTATTTTATTGCCTTCTTTGACTAACCAAGTTTTTGCGGAGGTTATTCGTGGTATCGAATATGTGACGGATAGTTATGGTTATCAAACTATGTTGGCTCACTATGGCTATCGCTCAGAAAAAGAAGAAGAGCGTTTGATTTCTTTACTTTCCTATAATATTGATGGTTTGATTCTTTCAGAACGTACTCATACTCCACGAACTTTAAAGATGTTGGGAACGGCTGGTATCCCTGTCGTTGAACTGATGGATTGTGTTTCTCCTTGTTTTGATATGGCAGTTGGTATTGACAACTTTGAAGCAGCTCGGCAGATGGTAATGGCAATGATTGAGCGTGGTTGCCAGCGGGTGATTTATCTTGGTGCGAGACAAGATGAAAGGACAATTATTCGTCTGGAGGGCTATGAAGCTGCAATGAAAAGCGCCGGGTTAAAGCCAGGTAAGATAATGACACCAGACAGCTCTTCTTACACATTAGGGGGGCAGTTACTGAATGAAGCACGAACAAAATATCCTGATGTTGATGGTCTATTCTGCACTAACGATGACCTCGCAATCGGAGCAATTTTCGAGTGCCAACGTCAAGGGATAGCTGTACCACATGATATTGCGATAGCTGGCTTTCATGGCCATGATGTTGGTCAGGTGATGACACCAAAACTTGCCAGTGTATTGACGTCTCGTGACTTATTGGGGCGGAGGGCTGCCGAATTATTAATGGCTCGGCTGAAGGGCGAACATTTACCGCAAAAAATGATTGATATCGGCTTTCAGTTATCTCTGGGAGAGAGTATCTAATCGGTCTGCTGGATTTGCGTTTTTTTGAACTCATTTGTGATGAATATCACATTTATATTTCCTGAATATTCCGTGTTGTTGCGAATTTCGTCTCTACTTCTGATAATGTTACCGATAACAGTTACCGGTAACATTTCGTGGATAAAATATCTACGTTGAGGAGTTTATATGAACGATACCCAACATTCGAATCATGTTTTTGTGCTTATGGGGGTATCCGGTAGTGGTAAATCTGCTGTTGCCAGTGCTGTGGCCTATAAATTGGACTCTGCTTTTTTAGATGGTGATTTTTTACACCCAAGATCTAACATTAATAAGATGGCTGAAGGCTACGCACTGAATGATGAAGATCGTGAACCTTGGTTGAAATCACTGAATCATGCAATTTTTGCTATGCAACGCACAAACCCGGTTTCCCTGATTGTTTGCTCTGCTTTAAAAAAACATTACCGGGATATACTGCGTGATCGTAATAAGAATCTGTCATTTCTTTATATGAAAGGCGACTTTGATTTAATTGAAAGTCGATTGAAGGCACGTAAAGATCATTTTTTTAAATCTCAAATGTTGGTATCTCAGTTTGAGGTATTAGAAGAGCCGGGGAGTGATGAACAGGATGTTTATCTGGTTGACATTAGATCGTCTCTTGATGAAGTGATAAATCACTCGATAAAAATAATTAATAGTGTCATTTCAGGGGAAAAATAATGAGTACTTTAACCTTAGTGCTGACAGCGGTGGGTTCTGTTTTTTTACTGTTGTTTTTGGTGATGAAGGCCAGAATCCACGCTTTTGTTGCGTTAATACTGGTTTCTATGGGAGCGGGTGTTTTTTCTGGTATGCCACTGGATAAAATTGCTGAAACAATGCAAGAAGGAATGGGAGGAACGTTAGGTTTTCTGGCTATTGTTGTCGCACTGGGGGCGATGTTTGGTAAAGTTCTGCATGAAACAGGCGCACTGGATCAGATTGCGATTAAACTACTAAATAGTTTTGGTGAAAAGAATGCTCATTATTCATTGGGGATCGCTGGCCTGGTTTGTGCTTTGCCATTGTTCTTTGATGTAGCTATTGTTTTATTGATTGGTGTGGCGTTCGCGGTCGCGCGTCGTACTGGCGGTAATGTAGTGAAGCTGGTTATTCCTCTGTTTGCTGGTGTCGCCGCCGCAGCAGCATTTTTGTTACCTGGTCCAGCGCCGATGTTGTTGGCTTCACAGATGAATGCTGATTTTGGCTGGATGATCTTGATCGGTATCAGTGCAGCGATTCCTGGGATGTTACTGGCGGGGCCAATCTTCGGTAATTTTATCAGTAAGTATGTCACTCTGGATTTGCCCGTGGATATAAGTGAGCCAAGCCTTGGTCAAGGTAAGATGCCATCTTTTGGTTTGAGTTTGTCACTGGTTCTGTTCCCTTTGGCTTTGGTTGGGTTAAAGGCTATTGGTGAGAATTTTGTTGAACAGGGTTCTGAGTTGTATCAGTGGCTTGAATTTATCGGTCATCCATTTTCTGCGATTTTGGTTGCTTGTTTGATTGCTATTTATGGTTTGGCAATTCGCCGTGGGATGAGTAAAGAAAAAGTGATGGATATTTGCTCTTCGGCTATTCAACCGGCTGGAATTATTTTATTGGTGACTGGGGCTGGTGGTGTATTCAAACAAGTATTAGTGGATTCTGGTGTTGGCCCTGCTTTGGGAAACGCATTGATTGGGGCAGGTCTGCCTATTGCATTAGCGTGTTTCATCCTTGCTGGTACAGTACGCGTTATTCAAGGTTCTGCAACTGTTGCCTGTTTGACAACTGTTGGTCTGATTTTGCCCGTTGTTGATCTTCTGGAATATTCTAGTGCCCAGCTTGCAGCTCTTTCAATTTGTATTGCGGGTGGTTCTTTGGTATTGAGCCATGTTAATGACTCAGGCTTTTGGTTATTTGGTAGATTTACTGGTGCAACAGAATCTCAAACACTGAAAACTTGGTCAATTATGGAAACTATTCTTGGAATAACAGGAGCCATTGTTGGAATGGTTTTCTTTGCCATGTTGTAATTCATATGAATTAAGAGATTGTATTAGATTAATACCGCCTTCCTTAGAAGGCGGCAAGATAAGTTAACTATTTGAAAATATTGCTGACATTAAAATAGTGTTCTTGCTAACGGGTGACGGTGGCACCAGCGATCTTTATAGGAGAAAGTAGGTTTGCCAATAGAATAGCGCATCGTTTTTTGATTCTGTTGGCAGAGCGTTGAAGCATTTTGAATATTTAACCACATGACAATGCTTCCAAGGCTGAGATTAGCGTATTCAGGATCGTATCCACCGTTTACTGCATCGAATGAAACCCATTGAGGGCTGTCTGATTTTATAACTAAATCGTAGGCTGCTGGGGTTCCATTGATAGTTAATACACATCCGTACAGATGTTGTTTGAGTTCGGTGTATAGTTCGGTTAATTTTCCTTTTTCTTCTTCACTGTGTTTTTTTTCCCACCGTTTTTCGTACAGTGTGGTGTAAATATCAACAAATTCCTGGCAGGTGAAATCATCAATTTGATGTATTTCTCCGCCTGCACGCTTAAATTTATTAATTTCATTACTCCGATTTCTTCTTGTTTTATAAGAAAAATCTTCTTTAGCAAGGCATATTGTTCGCTTGTTTAATCGGCCATAGTAGATGTTGACGAAGTTTTCTTTATGCAGAGGCGATATGGTTTTTGACTTCCCAGGGATGATAGTTTTTAGATGTTTGGCAATAGGGAAGAGAATTTCATCGTAACTGAAAAAATAGTAGTCCTTTTGGTGACTTGCTGCCAGATGATGATCTTTACATGTAAAGTATGCCCCTTCGATAACGTTTTCTATTTGTGGATTTTCTTTGACGTAAAAGATAAAACTATTGCCAAATTTTTCATTTAAAAAACGTACAATATCTGGATGAGTAGATATTCCACCACCATAGAGAGAATACGCTTGTTGGTAACGTTCGAAACTACATTCTTTCCAGCCGGAGATGAGCCTTTTTATAGAGCTGAGAGGATACTTTTTGGGAAAAATCATATTTTAAATACTCTTTTTAACGCTATGTTTTACACATGGTATAAACTTATTTTCAACGCATTAAATACAACAAAAAAGATAGTTTGTCTTTATTAAATGGGTTTCTTGTGAGCTCATACATATTGTAAATCTAAGATTATAAGTTTAATTTTTCTGCACTAAAAACAAGATAAGTATTTAGTACTATTCCCAATCAAGCCTTATTGTTGCTTATTGACCGAGAACATCTATTAACTGTTGATATAAAGCTTCAGCACTGCGCTCATAACCTGCGGCTGAAAGGTGAACATAATCAGGACGAGCAAGATCTTGTTGCGCCCAGCTCCTAATTGAGCATTTTCCACCCATATATGCACGCCAGTTCCAGAATAGTGTGTGCTGATCTTGAGCGACTTTTTGTTGAGTATGGATGATATTATCCAACATTGTTGGTTGTTGTGCTATACAACTTGTAAATTGGTTGTTTTTCAAAGAATCACCCGGCCCAATGATAAGGATAACTGTTTGTGGTAACTGATTACGAATCTGCTTTATCTTAGTTTCCAGTTGCTGGCGATAGCTTGATAAACCCAGCGAATGATTAAATGCCTCATTTGTGCCATAAGCGAGGATCACCATATCAGGATGCATTTGAACTAATGTATCAATCCATTTTGGCTGCCATTTATCCATCATATTAATAGTTGCACCATTAATACCCAAGGCAGATAACATAATACCTGGTTGTTTACGTTTGATAAACCAGCCGCCTAATTTTAACTGATTATTTTGTATCGCCATAATATTAACTGGGAATGTAACTGATTCTTCAGTAGAAAATTGCCAGTGATCATGGGTTGCCGGTAATTTTAGTATTCGTTTGGTTGCAGATTGTACCAGAATCTGAGTATCACCCGATGCTTGGTATAACGTTTTGAGTTGATAGCGATCATGGGATGGTGCAAACAGTCTTAGAATTAATTGACTTATTTGGCTATTGGGTTCTGCAATTGCACCGCCGATAGGAAAATCAGGCCGATTATCTTTGCGGCTGGTGGTGAGTTTCCATTGCTGCTTATCATCGGTCATACTGATCATAGCGTTACGTTGACCAGGTACATTAATTGGGCTAACAAAACCAATCCCTGCATCGCCAAAACGTTGTTGCAATAAAGAGCGAAGCTTGCCGGTAAAAAAGTCTGCGGCAGTATGAGAATCTCCTATCTGAACAAAATGCAGTTGATTATGGCGGCTGTTGTGAAGTTTATCCGCCAGTAAAGCTAAATTCGGTTCACCAAAGTCTATTAGCTGTTGGCTCTCTTTTGCAGACTGTTGTGTTGGCAACGGCAATGGCTTTTGTTTATGGCACGATATCAAACTTAAAGAGAGTGTGATGACCAGACTAATGCCAGCAGATTGATATCGTCGACGAAGTTGTTTAACTATTTTCATTTTGTTTAGCTGGTTCCTGAATAAATTTAATCAATGAAAATATGTTATCTGAGATAGTTTGCTGGCCTTTCAAGCTAAAGTGTATACCATCACCGCTTCTGAGTTTAATTTTGTTACTATTGTCGCCGACATAATCGGAATAATCATTTGCATGATATTTGAAAATATCATTAACAGAAACATAGATTTCTCCGGCTTTCGTTACTTCCGATTGATATAAGGATCTCAGATATTTCATGCTGGCAGAAAGTTTTTTCTGTCGCATATTGGGAGGAGCAACCCAGATAATATCAGCCCCGTGGTTACGTGCTGCGGTAAGGACCATTTCGATACGCTGGCGATAGAGGTTTTCCCAATCAGGGCTGGCGAATTTCAGGTAGATGTTTCCATGTTTTGGTGGCATATCCCAGGGATCATTTGGCCCCAAAAAAATAACAACTAGCTTGATATCATGGTTGGCTTCCAGTGTTTTATTGATAGTTTCCGGCCAATTAAAAAAACTGGGATAAGCAAGCCCAGTACTTTGTTTGCTGAGATTAATACTTGAAATACTGTAATCCCGGTAGAGCCGACGTTTTAGATGGGGAGCGATACCCTGCATCATTGAATCTCCAGCAAACAGCACTTTATCTTTGGCTGTCAGTGTCACGTTGGTTTTAGCGATAACCGTGCTGGGGGAAACATTATTTCTTAAATTATGGGGTATTGGTGAATTAACAGGATGAGTATGGGGAGATTTCTGTAATAACTCAGGGAAAATTGCAGGCAGATTTGTAACAGGAGAGGGATAACCACTCAGGAGCTTGAGTCCAATTTGAAAATCCACAGGCAGTATGATATCAGCTTCCTGGAGAGTTCGCTGATGGTTGCTACTGTTATTACTGGTAGTATGTGACATGAAAGCTTCCCCCGCAGCGAGTACACCTTGTTCCAGATTATCACCGAAATCCCAGAGCGGATGGCCTTGCAAAGTCGCCCAAAGACTTTGCTGGTGATATTCTTGTTGCCAGAATCTATCCAGTGAACGATGATTTAGCCAGATTAACAGTAGGCTAGTTAATATTACGATAAAAATAACTTGCCCGGCCGTTTTTAGATTAGATTTGAATTCAGAAATTGGCATAAATGAATCCTGGTATTCCTTGTGGTGAAATCATAAATACCAAAGTCAGAATAATCGCTAATGGTATTGGGTAGCATATCCATGAAATCTGAGAATACATTTTCTCAACCATTATTTTTAGATTAATCAGCCACGGATAAATAATAAAGAGTCCCCAGAACATCAGTAACAACCCACTATTGGCTATTATCGAGTGAAATAAATTTGATGATATCAATTGATTTAATAATATTAGTGCATCATCTAGAGTAGGACAACGGAAGAAAACCCATGCCAGACAGACAAAGTGGAAAGTGATGATTCTGGATAAAAATGAAATGACTGGATTTTGGGGAATATTTTGATTTTTTTTGTCTATTGAGGGAAATAACTGGTATTTAACATTGAGGATTATTAATCCCAATCCATGAATAGCTCCCCAGATAATGAAATTAATTCCGGCTCCATGCCATAACCCAGAGATTACCATAGCAACAAACAAATTAAGATTTTTACGTACAAATCCTTTCTTATTACCACCAAGAGGAATATAGACATAATCACGGATAAATTCAGATAAACTGATATGCCAACGGCGCCAGAAGGCTTGTAAGTTTTCAGCCAGATAAGGGGCATTGAAGTTTTCAGGTACTCTGAATCCAAGGAGTAGTGCTAATCCAGTAACAAGATTGGTATAACCAGAAAAATTAAAATAGATATGCCAGGCATAGGCATAGATACTAACCAAGATTTGCCCTGCATTGTAGCTGACGGGATCATCAAAAACTGGATTAACATAATTTTCGGATAAATAAGAGCTGAACAAAAATAGTTTGGTTATTGCCAATGTAATTAATAATATGGCTCTTGATGGTTCAATGATCACTCTTGATGATATCTGGATTTGAGGCAGGAAATCTTTAGCTCGGTTTATTGGTCCGGCAACAATACTCGGAAAAAAGCATAGATATAAAGCGACATCAGGAAATGATGCTTTGGGTATTTCTTTTCTTGCGACAGCAACGACATAGCTGACGGAATGAAATGCATAAAAAGATAAACCCAAAGGGACGAGTAGTGTTAGTACGGGTAAATCTATGGACAAGCCAAATTTGGCAAACGCTTGTTGGAGACTTTCTTGAAAGAAAGAATAATATTTGAATAGAGTGAAACATCCCAGAATACCTATTGTCAGGATAGTAAACGTGATGCGGTTGGATAGAAATTTGCTGGCTATGTTTGTTAAAAGATAAATAAATAGCGTATAGCCAAATAGGATGCTGGTGAAAAGCGGATTAAAGGAAAAGACAAACAGATAACTTGCGATTATCAGCAGGTAGTTTTGTGTTTTCGCATGTTTTTGTAGCATCCAATACAAGAGAAAGAAAGCAACAAAGGAACCAAGAAACTCAAAAGAAAAGAAATTCATATTAAACTCTGGTCAATCATTTTATCTCAATACAGGTTAATATTGAAGGATATTATAGTATTTAATCTAAACATTCTATCAATGAAAAGAACAAATGGGTGGATATAAGAAAATCATCCATTCCATAGGGAGTGTTAGAAATTCTGTGTCATTCCAGTAATATATCTCAAAAAGGAATGACAAATGACTCAATCTTTCGATTTCGACAAAGCCCTGAAAGCGCTTCAGGATGGTCAGGCACTGACCGGTAAGAA
>NZ_NSCM01000072.1 GCF_003287735.1 Photorhabdus bodei
TATGCAGGTGACGGTGGCAAAAGGGAAAGCTAACGTCACGACGACAGTAGGCAATGGCTTAAGTGTAACGGCTGCTCATGGTGACGCTAACATTAACACTCATGTGGGTGATGGTGTTTCGGTTAACCTGGCGTGGGGTAAGCACAATATTAACACCAAAGTGGGTAATGGCCTCAATGTTGCGGTCATGAAAGGTCAAGCTAATGCCAATATCCATGTAGGTGATGGTCTGGGTATCAACGCTTGTTATGCACGTAATAACGTGGCGGTTAAGATTGGTAATGGTGATTTCTACAGCTTCTCTGTTACAGAAAGCAACAAACTTTCTTCCCTCTTTGAGCATATCAAACAGACAACATTAGGTGTGGGAGGCAGTCAGGCAATCAACTATTTGGTTCATGGGGAGGAAGCTAACACGTCGGGCACCCATGAAGGCAGAGGCGCGATTCATTTAGCGGAAGTATCTGCCATTGATGGCTTTCAGATGGATGAAATTGCGTCGGTAAGTTCAGATTTAAACCATAGTTTCAATGGTGCTATAACAGCCGTGAAGACACCTGACGTCAGTTCAATAGAAAGTGTTTTGAGTCAAAAAACGCTATCGGAGTCAGATCAGGATAAAAATCTGATTGTCAATGGTGACTTTGAACAAGGTAATCAAGGTTGGCAGTCAACCAATGATATAGAGGCATATAACCCAGCGAGTGCTTATGGTCTTGATAATACCGGTGATGGTGAACGAGTCAGTAAATTTGATGTTGAT
The DNA here is from genome assembly GCF_003287735.1 of Photorhabdus bodei. Taxonomy (GTDB): domain Bacteria; phylum Pseudomonadota; class Gammaproteobacteria; order Enterobacterales; family Enterobacteriaceae; genus Photorhabdus; species Photorhabdus kayaii. The sequence goes on from NZ_NSCM01000072.1 coordinate 764, forward strand.
AAAAACACTGTAATTTGGCGGGAATTACAAAATTTGTCTGAAGGAGAAGTGGTTTCACTGACTTTTGATTTTATGAGTCATTTAGAGATGGTGAACCGTGACCTGAGTGACTGCGGAATAGTGGTGTTGTGGAATGGTAAGTCTGTATTCTCAGCTTCTGGACCGAGAGCTATATGGCGAACTCAAAAACTCGATTTAATGGCAAAATCAGGTACTAACCGGATTGAATTTAAAGGTACAGGCCAGGATGATGGATTTAGCTATATCTTAGACAATATCGCTGTGAAAGCTGAGACGTCACTGATTGTCAATAGTGACCTTGAGCAAGGTAAATTGGGTTGGCAATCAACCAATGATATTGCGGCCTATAGCCCAGTGAGTACTGATGAACCTAATAATACCCGTTATGGCGAACGAGTCAGTGAACTTGATGTTGATAAAAACACCACAATTTACCAGGACCTGCAAAACCGTTCTGAGGGAGAAGTGATTTCGCTGAGCTTTGATTTTGCCAATCGTCCCGATGCTTATTCAGCCGACAATGGTATGGATGTTTTCTGGAACGGCAAACTTGTATTCTCGACTTTTGGCGATGCCGCGAAATGGCAAAATAAAACACTAGAGCTGACAGCAAAAGCGGGCGGTAATCGAATTGAGTTTAAAGGAACAGGCTTGAATGATGGTGTAGGCTATATTCTGGATAACGTTTTTGCAAAATCTAAGCGCTCACGACAAGCCAATATTATTACCGAACATGTGAAACAGGATAAAGTGGCGCAAAATGCGTTAAGCGATAAAGAAAAAGCAGAAAAAGATCGCCAACTGTTGGAACAGGAAAAAGAGAAACAACTGGCAGAAATTGCGAAATCGCAATCCCAGTTGGAATTAACGGATCAGGCAGTAGTTAGCCGAAATGGGCTGACACAGCGTAATGCGATAGAAACAGAAGCGCGGGCGGAGACTGACAAACTGGTTTCCATGACGCAAGGTTTGGATGTGCTTGGTGACTATGCTAATTACAGCGGCCAATCAGGTGACCAGTGGCGTAATCAATTTGCTAGCCAATTCCTGGACCACACTCAGGATAAGTTGAATCACATCAAATTTATTGCACAGCGAAAATTAACGAATGCCCGACAATCTATTACGGATAACCAACAACAAGTAAAAGAAGCGGTTAAGAAATCCGAGGTTGGCGTAGCACAAAGTGAACAGCATCATGCCAGTGCAAAACAAGATATTGCAGAGGCTCAGAAGAAAGCAGAGTTAAGAAAAGAAGAAGCATTATTGCAGCAACAGCAGGCCAAAGAAGCGGAAAATGACGCAAATATCGCCTATCAGGGGGCGGAATATCGGGGTAAACGTGATATTGCTGCGGCTGAAAATAAAATTGCCCAGGCACAAGAAGATGTTAGAGGGGCAAAACAGGGCGATTCCAAACCTGATCGTACCGGTGCCGGTGGTAGTGGTTTGTCTGGTAATGCCTACGAATCGACAGGCGCGGGGGAAACCGGTAGCTATATTGATCCCGAATTAATACCGGAAGCTGAAAAAAGATTCTACAAGGGATTGACCGAAGAAGAGCTACAGGCGTTGGATGATGCTAAACAAGCGGTTGATCGTCTACAGATAAATGCCGGTATTCGCGCGGAAAATACCGGCGTTTTAACTACTTCAAAGTTTGCCAAAGGACAATCTGACGATAGGTCGATACCAACGTCGAACAGTTTAGGTGAACGTGTCAGAAGAGTGCCGCGGATTTCAGGCATTAATCTGAAATCGTTGGGGAATGATGTCAAGGGAGAGCAGAAAAATTCCGCTATATTTGAAAATGCAAAATTTAATTTATTGAAAGAGGGAAATAAGCTATTTATCAATCCCAATGTGCGAACATTAGGGCGAAAAAGGCAACTTAGTAAAGCGCTGGTTGCTGTACGTGATATTTTCTATAAAACGATGAGCCATTTCGATGAAGAGCATATATTGCTGCTTGAACAGGCGATAGCTGATTGGCAACAGCATAGCCCAAAAGAATTTGCTCTACGCACCAATCAGGTGAACTTAGTACGTTTTAAAATGGGCCGAATGATAGAGCACTTGCAGGCCCAGCGAGCTGAATCCGCTGGCGTCCTTGGGATTGCCGTGGCGCCTCGACATGCTGAACATCTTAAGCAGCGAGTCATCTTTGATGGAACCGGACGTGTTGTCGGTTTAAAAGGCGGTATAACACAAAACGACATTAATCGTCTTATTGAGTGGCAGATTACCCCGTTGACTCGAACGAATTCAACCGCTGAACGGGAAGCGCCTAAGACCGAAAGTGAAAGTCTGATTGCTTTTATGAGCCGATTAGAAGCCGCGAATATCCCGGAAGCGAGGCTTTGGATTGGACGAGCTAGAGGACTCTGGCTCACCGGACAAGTCACATCGAAGGAAACTATCAAGTTATTTGATGCTGCTGCCAACCAGTTACAGGCATATCCTGAGTTACATGCTTTGGTACTGTCATTACAGGCTGATGCTCACAGAGAAAAGTCAACTACCCAATATATTGACAACTTATTTGGTCGTCGTTTTGATTCCGAATTGGCCCATACTTTGGTAAAAATAGCGTCACCGGATGCGATAGCGACCTCCAGACGGATAGGTCGGTTTCTGGTGCAGGAGTTTGAGCTGTATACGCAAAGTACTGTTGACTCAACCGTCCGCGACGGACAGATTACGATCAGGATGCAAGCTTTCGCCGAAAAAATTAAAAAAGATATTCGTCCCTGGTTCAGTCGGGTGCCTGAACTGACCACATTCTTGCAAAAACCGACCTTGGATAACTTTAGGATCATGATGACTAAGGTGGATAACGGCTTTGAAATGATCAAAATTCCGTTTCTGGCGGTAAAAATGTCGAACACGGATGGTATGGGGTTACATTTATCTCAATGGAAGGCGGAAGCGGACATTTTCTATCGGGAGGAGATCTATAAGGCGCGTTCCACCAGCAGTAAGTTAACTAATATGGCGGATGTTACCTATAAAGTGAAATTAACTGAACAGCAAACCAATGATTATGGTATTGCACTGCCCTACCAGCCATCCGGTGATCAATATGGAGATTTCCTGTCTGGCAGAAAGGTGGCGGCGGGCAGAGTGCTGACGCCTGGACAGGAAACAACGCTTGAGCGTAACGCCCTGGCGCAGGGGCATTCCGTGGTAACGGGGGCATCTGGCTCGACCAATATCATGGTTCATCTCAATAACTATATTGCCAGTCAAGATCCTACTTTCTCGCAAGAGCAGGCATATCTTAATACGTTGGCGTTTCTGGTGTTTGATGGCGGTCATTCTGTTAATGAAAGTTTGGTGGTCTATAAAGCATTGCAGATGACTGGTGATGAACGTCGGCAAGTACTACAAAACTATACCGCCAGTTATATGGATCTGATGGATATCGCCGGAGATAAAGGAAAATTATCGATAAATCAGGCATTAAATAACGCATTTGAGAAAACCCAACACCTTTATCGAGAAAATACCGCCGAGAGAGAACAGAACGGCTCTCCAGTGGAAGCATTACAGGCGTTATCGGGCAAAAATAGAGCGTCAGAGTCGGTATTAATTGAGAATGATGGTACTTCGCCACGGGATAAAGACTCTTTAAACCCAGTGACCCGATTCTTTAACAACGAATTGTATGGTTTTAAAGAAGAGCGCCGCCATATCAGTGATGAGACGCAGACTATGCTTAATGATGCGGTTGCTAATGGCAGCTCAAGCAAAATCACCCTAAAAGGTGAAGGGGGACGTTTAACGGGATATTATCATCAAGGTGACATAAAACCAGATGATATCTCGACGGCAGCAGAGAAAAAAGTCGTGCTTTTCCTTCATGGTTCAGGTTTGTCCGCGGAAGAGCAAGCTCATGACATCCAAAGCCACTATCAAAAGCAGGGCATTGATATACTGGCTGTCAATATGCGTGGCTATGGTGGTAGTGATGGTAGTCCCGGTGAGAAAGGGTTCTATCAGGATGCCCGGACGATGTTTCGCTATTTGGTGCAAGATCGCGGTATTAAGCCGGGTAATATTATCCTTCATGGTTATTCCGTTGGTGGGCCGGTGGCGGCAGATCTTGCTCGATATGCGGCGCAAAATAATCAAGCCGTGTCAGGTCTGTTACTCGACAGGCCAATATCGAGTATGACCAAAGCCATAACCGCGTATGACATACCAAACCCTGGTGGCATAATTGGGGTATTGGCAAAAGCGATGAACGGACAATTTTCAGTAGAAAAAAACCTCAAAGGTCTGCCGATCAATACGCCGATCATGCTGTTAACTGACAATCAAGGTTTAGGGCATGAAGGGGAAAAGCTGCGTGCAAGATTGACCGCTTCTGGTTATCGCGTATCGGGTGAACAAACCTTTTATGGTCATGTCGAGAGCAGTGCTTTAATGAGCCAATATACTGATAGGATTGTCTCGACGCTCTCCGATTTTCAAAATAAAAATCGGGATAGGGTGAAGAACTCGTTGCAAAAGAGTGGCAATCATGGGACACGTTTTGATGGTCAGATCATTATTCAAATGGAAAATGACCCGATTGTAGCAAAAGCCGCGATCAATCTGGCGAGTAAACACCGGGAATCCAGCGTGGTGGTTAAACTTGATTCTAATGGCAAATATCATGTCATTTATGGTGATCCTGCCAGATTATCAGGCAAATTACGTTGGCAGATTGTTGGTCATGGCCGTGACGAATCGGCACAAAATAACACACGTTTGAGTGGTTACAGTGCTGATGAATTGGCAATAAAACTAAAACAGTTCAGTCAGAACTTTAACCAGGCGGGTAAACCTGAGCGTATCAGCATCGTGGGTTGTTCACTGATTAGTGATGATAAGCGGAATGGTTTTGCCTATCGTTTTATTACCGCTTTAGATAAACAGGGCATCCGTAGTGATGTTTCAGCGCGTCGCAGTGAAGTGGCCGTTGATGTAACAGGCCGTAAATTTACCCGCGATAAAAATCATCAGTGGGTTAACAAGTTGGGCGATAACAAACTGGTGTTACACTGGAATGAACAGGATGAACTAACGGCTACAACAGAAAAACTGCGTCGTGGTGTGGCTGAAAGCGATATTAACCTTGCCAAAGTGGGGTACACAGAAGCTGATTCAGCAACCAGAGGGGCAATTGCGGATAACCATGATGTTTTCACCGTGCCAGGGAAGCGCAAAAACAGGGTTGAGCCCGGTTCAAATCCTCAATCGGAGCCACTGAGTTACGCCGGGAATATACAGGTAAACGTGGGTGACGGTGAATTTACCGCGATCAACTGGGGAACCTCGAACGTAGGTATCAAAGTGGGTACGGGGGGTTTTAAATCACTGGCCTTTGGCGACAACAATGTGATGGTTCACATCGGGGAGGGTGACAGTAAGCACAGCGTTAATCTGGGTGGTTATCAAGCGTTTGAAGGGGCGCAGGTGTTTATTGGCAACCGTAACGTCAGCTTCAACCAGGGTCGCAGTAATGACCTGATTGTCATGATGGATAAATCCCTCCCTACGCCACCGTTGGTTAATCCATTTGATGGCGCTGCGCGTATTACCGGTGTACTGAAATCTATTGCTCATTCCGGCGAAGAGTGGGATTGGTTGGCGGTGCAAAATCAGCAGTGGACACTATCTGGTGCGAAAAAATTTGTGCGGGACATGTCTGGTTTAGACCAAACCAGTAGTGTGGATTACAAGACATTGGTTGATTTGGATTCGCAGCGCGAGCGCAGTAGCCGTGGTTTGAAAAGTGACACAGAAGCGGCATTGAATAAAAAATACCACCGATGGTTAAGTGGTCACGGCAAAAAGATTGATACCAGTAAAATGAGCCGTGCGGATAAATTTCGTCAGGCCAATGAGAAACTGGCTTTCAATTTTGCGGTAGGTGGTCAAGGGTCGGACATTCAGGTCACAACCGGTAGTTGGAACTTTATGTTCGGTGACCATATTCAATCGATTTTGGATACCAACCTGGGTTCTCTGTTTGGTCTGATGACGCAGCAATATTCAACAACGGGCCTGGCGAAAACAACATTTACTTACAATCTACAGGACTTACCGCGTCAGCTTAAAAACAAACTACAGGGTCGGTTAGCCGGTGTGGATGCAGAGACCACGTTAGCGGATATTTTTTGTGTGGATTACACGCCGGAGGGACAGATTGTTGCCCGTAATGGTAAGCCGGTTGATGGCAAGGCGATTCTGCGAGAGATGTTGGAAGTTATTAAGCAGTTTGGTGGTGATCAACTAAGTACCTTCACTGATCCGGATAAATTGATTAATGGTTTGAAACAGAACGCTGATATGAGTGCTGATGGTATTGAATCATTTTTTGTCAGTCATGGGCTGAAAGAGAAAGCGCCTGATAAAAATCGGGAAAAGAGTATACCGGGTGCCATCAACAGTGGGGATAGTCAGGCTAATGACAAATCAGAGCGTGCCTTGGGCTTTAATTCGCTGAATTTGCCTAACCTGTTTGCGACGATATTCAGCAAAGATAAACAAGGAGAGATGAAGTCATTAGTGACCAATCTGAAAGAGAATCTCACGGCAGATCTGCTCAATATGGAGCAGAAAACCTTTGATTTCCTGCGTAACAGCGGTCATCTGCAAGGGGATAGCGATATCCATATCTCGTTAGGGAACTATAACTTCAACTGGGGCGGTGACGGTAAAGATCTCGGTGCTTATCTGGGCGATAACAACAACTTCTGGGGTGGTCGCGGAGATGATGTTTATTACTCCATCGGCACTTCCAACATCTTTACTGGTGGTGAAGGTGATGACTTGGGCGTTCTGATGGGACGTGAAAACTGGATGTTTGGTGGTAGTGGCGATGATACCGCAGTGGTAGCTGGACGCATTAACCATGTGTTCATGGGTGAGGGTAATGATCAGACATTTGTTTTTGGTGAAGGCGGCGTTATTGATGCCGGTAATGGGCAGGACTACGTTGTCACTTCTGGTAACTACAACCAGGTGGATACTGGAGAAGATCAAGATTATGCCGTGACCATCGGTAATAACAACCGGGTTGAGTTAGGTGAAGGCAATGACTTTGGCCAGGTGTTTGGTAATGACAACCGAATTGATGGCAACATGGGTGGCGATGTCATTAAACTGATGGGCTATCATGCGGTAATTAATGGCGGAGAAGGTGATGACCACCTGATAGCGGCCACAATTTCGAAGTTCAGCCAGTTTGATGGCGGTAATGGTCAGGATCTACTGGTTCTGGGGGGATACCAGAACCACTTCCAAGGGGGGGCAGGAGTAGACAGCTTTGTGGTCAGTGGTAAGGTGATTGACAGTCAGGTTGATGATATTAATGCAGAAGATATGATTGTCTTTAACGATATTGACTGGCAAAACCTGTGGTTCCAGCGCAGTGGATATGATCTGGTGTTATCAGTGAATCGCCATACTCAGGATAAAACTGCTCAGAGCCTGTTTGAATCGGTGGGTTCAGTCACCTTTAGTGATTACTTTAATGGTAACCGTGCCAAATTAGTGACACAGATGAAGCATAAGGATGCATCAGGAGAGCGTGAATTTACGGCACTTTCCGACAATGCGGTTGATACCTTAATCCAGGCCATGAGCAGTTTTTCCCCAACAGCCGGTGATAACGGTTTTATCGAAGGGCTGGATAGCAAGGCGAAAGAGGCTATTGCGACGGCCTGGGCAGACACCATAACTGGCAAGGGAAAATTTGCCTGATTTAACTTGCCATAACGCTAAGCAATAACGGTAAAAATGGCTCACTGGATAGGTGGGCCATCTTAATCTCGCAAGGGTATTATCGCTAGCTTACCCTTTTCCGCCGCATGCTTACGAATCAAGTAGAAATTAAATAGTCTGAGCTCAGCAAAATACAGTACTCAGACCTTGATGAACGAGTGATTTAAATTGCCTGACTTTTGTAAATAATTCACAAAGCCGGGGTAGTTGTGATTGCCATATTTTTTGAATAAATATGAGTTGCAAAAAATTAACCTACTCTTATTGAATATTATTTGCAAAATAGTTTAATTTAAATCATTATTTTATAAATGTTCTTTTAACTCGGATAGATATAATAAAGTAAGGTATCCATATACATGTATACCTTATGGATTTCAAGATGCATCGCGGCGGCAAGGGAGCGAATCCCCGGGAGCATAGATAACTATGTGACCGGGGGGAGTGAGTGCAGCCAACAAAGAGGCAACTTGAAGGATGACAGGTATATATACCCAAGAAACTTCAAGATGCAGTTTTTAGCACCTGAAAATGGTCGTTAATTCTCGACATCAGCGAGTCCGCTATATCCGGTAGCGTTGTGGTGAAAAATTTGAAGACTTTGTCTCGAAATTC
>NZ_NSCM01000073.1 GCF_003287735.1 Photorhabdus bodei
TGAAATAAACTCATGAATAGAAATGCCTTTTTGGAATTGAATCTGATTTTTAGCCATTTTCATTTACCTCCACACAGACTTATTTTAAGTATACGCCTATGGGAGCTGAATTTAAGTGATAATCAGGAAACGTTTTAAGGTTTTAGGAAAAAAATCGAGAGGGATCTCATCAATAGAATATTCATAAAATGACTTATTTCCATCAATGTATTTTTGTAGAAATTTAAGTGCCTTATCTAATCCCTCAATTTCACATGAAAACTGAAGAACACGAAATAAGGGACGAAGATTACGTTTCATTTTTTGAGCGAGTTGACCATAATATTCCCAACGATAAAAGTCTCGGGCAAAATTCGGTTTCTTAAAATCAGACAAAAAACGCCGATATTCAAATTTAGGCACAATCTCAAACGCTTTTTCTCTCACTTGAGAATCCGGTATTTTTTCATTCACATTAATTAACATGATTTTATGTGCCTGATTTCGCAGTTTTTTATCAGCGGACTCAACAGCTTCAATTTGTTTTTGTTGATAATCATCACCGAGTTTCTGATACATCAACATCTTTTGGATAAAACTGGCTATCAGTTGATCGTTGATTTGACGAAAGCGATGACTGACATAACAAAGCAAATAAAGGCGTGCTTGATTTTTTACCCTGAAATTTTTCAATTTCTGGATGGTATAAAACTGGGCGAGCTCGGAATAATAGATAATGTTTTGCTCTGAAATACCCAACGTTTTCACTAGTTGTTGAGATTCAATATATACATCGGAAATTGATTTTTGCTTCTCAATAGTTTGCTTTATTTCTGTTGTGCTAAAATTGAGCTGTTCTTTTTTCAATAACGTTAGTGAGTAAATGAAGTCTTCTTTATTCAATAAGTTATCCAATTGGTCACGTAATTCTTTTTTGATAGAGGTGTAGAGTTTGTTGCTTAGACGATTTTTTTCAGCTTTTAGAGCCCGAGAAATGACGTCTTGAAGTGTAGAATAGGCTGGTTTAATAAAACACTTTTGCTGACAATATGTGAGTAATCCCGTTAATACAAATTTGGGCAGCATGTGGAGGGTTGTTAATCGTTTTGCTTCTTTTTCTAGCTGCAATAAGAACGTTTTCGTCGGCTCTTTTATTGTGAATCGTTGGCAAATTTGAAGTCGATTTTTATAATGAATATGCTTTGAAATATTCTTTTTAGGAAAACTATCCATCGGAAAGTAGTGATGCAGTATAAATTGCACATCATCTTTAACTTGTTGGAAAGTAAAACGAAAAAAGTAGCTTACTGCACGGTAATAGCCTAATTGAAGAATATAGTTAACTTTTTGAGCGATATCATTGAGCGTCTCTATATATGCCCGATCCTCATTATCCAATTCAAATACGTAAGTTCTTTCTTCATCATTCAGGCTGGGTAAATTATATAATGCTTTTAGTTCATCATTGGATAATATGGAAAGCCGTGCCATAATTGTATCTCTATTAACGTTCGTTAAATGATTAACATTATGTATAGATTATAGAGCGCATAAGACAGATACAGAATGTTAAGTTTTACAGCACATTTTAGGTTAAGAGATAACATGTGTAAAATTTTAGCTTATTTGCGTGCGTCAACGGATAAACAAGATGTCACTCATCAAAAATATGAAATCTTAGAATATGCTCGCAAACATGCTTTGACTGTTGATGAATACATCGAAGTGACGGTGTCAGCAACGAAAAACAGTAAGCAGCGTCGGATAGATGAACTCACCAGTAAGCTCTCGCCTCAAGATATATTAATAGTCACTGAATTAAGTCGATTAGGACGAAGCACTTCTGAGGTTGTCGATTTAGTGAATCGATTAATTTATCGACAAGTGAGAATTATCATTATTAAACAACATCTTGATTTTAATCGTCATGATTTGAACTCTAAAGTGATAGTGACGTTATTTTCATTGTTTGGAGAGCTTGAGCGTGATTTCATCAGTTTAAGGACAAAAGAAGCACTAGCATCAAAAAAAGCCAAAGGTCACACTCTAGGCAAACCGAAGGGAACCATTCAAAAAAGTCAATTTGATGCAGATCGGGATAGGATTGTGGAATTATTGAACTTAGGTCTTTCAGTCAGAAAAATAGCGAATCTATTAAATTATAAAAATCATATATCTTTAAACACCTATATCAATAAACGCCACTTAAAAGTTGGGTTAATACCGAAAAATAATGATATTGATCATTAACCAAATAAATCATGAGGAAAAAGTATGATGATTGAAGAAGAAGTCACCGTTGCGGATATTAACGAGTTAACGGTTCGCCTTGACGCGTTATCGAATATTTTAACAATTGTCATAAATTCTTTAAGTCAAAGTGACCCTAGCTTATATACTGATATTATATCATAATATTGAAGACGTTGCAGAGAGTATGCGAAACAGTTTAGGTGAAGTCGATGAAGAGGATATTAGTGCTTATGCACACAGTGTAGCCGACAGCATGGAAGAATTTCTGCCTTTAACAATGGAAGAATTTCTGCCTTTAACAGAGGATGAAATCAACAGCATTGAATTTATGAAATAATGAAATTAAAAATAAGCTTAATATTCAATTGGTTAATGTATTAAACATTAAGCTTTTAATTTTAATTAATCATTGTAATGTGATGATTTTAAAAGAATTTTAAGGCCAAATCGGACAAGCCGTTCTTTAAGTCAAAACACCCCATGAAATTCGCAGTCTTTTTTTCACATGTGAAAGCGATCCAAGCTCCAAGGGGGTGCGTGACGCGGCCATTTTGGGGGTTCTTCTCGGATGCGGTTTACGTCGTTCTGAAATTGTCGCCTTGGACATGGTGGACATGATTTATAAGGACCGAGCTCTCAAGGTGCTTGGCAAGGGCAACAAAGAGAGAATTGCTTATGTACCTGGCGGTGCATGGAAAAGACTGGAGAAGTGGGTTGAAGAGGTTCGGGGGGAGCATGAAGGTCCTCTTTTCCCGAGGATAAGGCGATTTCATGATGTGACAGGAGAGAGGATGTCTGATCAGGCCATCTACCACATTCTGGAAACCAGAAGAGTCGAAACAGGTCTGGAAAAGTTCGCGCCTCACGATCTTCGGCGTACCTTTGCCTCCTCGATGCTGGATAACGGTGAGGACATTGTGACCGTGAAGGATGCTATGTGTAGCGGCCCGCATTTAAAATATGGCGGGCTTGCATTTATCCGCTTTTTTAGCCCACATTAATTGCAAATGAAAATACCTTCCGGCTCATATTAACTGCAAATGAGCTCGCATTTCATTTCGACCGGCTCACAATAACTGCAAATGAAATTTTCCGCTTAAACCAATCTATTGGATTGTATGGGTATACCCCAAGAAGACAATCCGATGAGACAGATTTTGTGTCTTATTAGGATTGTTTTTGTCTCATCCACATGCTACGTTTCATTCATCTAAAGGTAAATGAGACACTTTCCCCATTATGGCACTTTATGGCTATGCCCGCGTATCAACTAATGATCAGGATCTCGCCCTACAGTCACAAATGCTTCGTGCTGCCGGCTGTGAAATCATCCGAGCCGAAAAAGCCAGCGGAACCAGACGGGATGGGCGGAATGAACTGAAATTGTTGCTGGATTTTTTGCGTCCAGGCGATACGCTTATTGTCACGCGTATAGATCGTCTGGCGCGTAGCATCAAAGATTTGCAGGATATTGTTTATGCCTTAAATCAGCGGGGAATTACCCTTAAAGCGACAGAACAGCCTGTCGATACACGCACGGCAGCCGGAAAAGCTTTCCTCGATATGCTGGGTGTCTTCGCTGAATTTGAAACTAACCTTCGCCGTGAACGTCAACTGGAAGGGATTGCGGCGGCAAAAGCGCGTGGTGTGTACCGTGGACGGAAGTCATCCATTGATCCTGCTGAAGTGTACCGTCTGTATGTAGTGGAAAAAATGGGCGCTACGGCGATTGCCCGTCAACTTGGTATTGGACGGGCCTCAGTTTATCGTGTGTTAGATAACTATGGGCAGCCGGCGTAAATCCATTCCTGTCGACTCCTTGTTGCAATTACGGCAACGGCTAGACCGCCTGCCGCCCAAAAGCCCGGAACGAGCAACACAAATTGCGGCGATCGCGCAGCTGTACAGCGTTTCCGTTACCACGGTTTACCGGGCGCTTCACTTTGCTCTTAAGCCACGCTCGGTTCACCGGTGCGACCATGGTATTCCCCGCGTCCTGCCCCAACCTGAGTTAGAACATTATTGCGAGCTGATCGCAGCCTTAAAATTGCGGACGACCAATAAATCCGGTCGTCACTTGTCAACCGAACGTACCATCCAGTTGCTTGAAGAATATGGTGTGCAAACAGAGCAAGGGTTCGTTAAGGTCCCTAAAGGATTGCTGCGGAAACAAACGGTTAATCGTTGGCTTTCTCTCTACCGCCTCGACCAATCTCGGTTGTTAAGAGAACCCCCGGCGGTCAGATTCCAGGCGGAATACAGCAATGACTGCTGGCAGTTTGATATGTCACCATCAGACCTCAAACACATCGAGCAACCGGGCTGGATTGATACGGCTAAAGGACAGCCGACCCTGATGTTATACAGTGTTGTTGATGATCGGAGTGGTGTGACTTATCAGGAGTATCGTTGCGTCTATGGGGAAGATGCTGAATCCGCGCTTCGCTTTCTGTTCAATGCGATGACACCAAAACCTAACCCGGAGCTCCATTTTCAGGGCCGTCCCAAGATGCCATTAAAGAAGCCCATGAAACTCTGTACCATTTTCATCAACCGGAAACTGAGCAGCAGGCCAACGAATGGCTTTGGAATTACTTAGTTCGCTATAACTCCCAACCTCACCGCAGCGAGCATCATTCCCGACTGGAGGACTGGCGGACAAATTTACCCCAGGATGGATTCCGGGACATGTGTACCTGGGAACAGTACTGCCGTTTTGCCCGGGAACCTGAATCACGCAAGGTAGGTATTGATGCCCGTGTCACGATTGAAGGCACATCCTGGGAGGTTGAACCTGACATGGCTGGCGAGACGGTGGTCCTGTTGTGGGGGCTATTCGATACCGAAATCTTCGTGGAGTTTGATCGTGAAATATGGGGACCTTATTATCCTGTCTCCGGCCCTATTCCATTACACCGTTACCGGGCTTTCAAGCGTGGCAAGGCGGCTGACCGATCTGATCGTATTCATGCACTGGCCAGCCAGCTGGATTTGCCTGTCAGGTAACGATATCCAGTTCCTTACTCCTGATATAAAAACACAACCAGAGCTGCAACATCAGCCGTTTGACATCGCAGAATTTGAATATCATTTCCCCACCGTTATCGCGGCAAAACTGGCCATTGCTGAGGAACTGGCCACACCACTGGCTAAATTATCGGATGAAGAGCGGGCGTTCATCGAGAACATTCTGGCCGAAACGCTTATCCGCGCTGAAGTGCTCGCCCGTGTCAGAAATTATTTCCGTAGCAGACAATCAGGAGAAGATCATGCGGGTTGAAGTGATGGAATATTATGGACTGGCCCAGCCCATTGATCAGGCTGGCTATTATGAAACGGCGCACCATAAACAACTTATCAAGGATATAAAAGGGGCTATCCGTGAAGGACGGCTGGTTGCTGTCTGTGGCGTAGTCGGGAGTGGGAAAACGGTCACTCTGCGTCGTTTGCAGCAGCAGCTTCGGGATGAAAACAAAATCATCGTTGCCAAGTCGCTGTCGGTCGAAAAGCACAGCATTAAGCTTGCCACGTTGATTAGTGCGCTATTTTATGATCTGACTCAGGATAAACTGGTACAAATCCCCAAACAAGGTGAACGTCGAGAACGTGAACTGCAAGAGCTGGTAAAGAAAGGCAAGCGACCGGTGGCGTTGTTTGTTGATGAAGCTCATGATCTGAACGGACACACGCTAACCGGGCTAAAACGCTTGATGGAAGTCGTCGAAGACGGTGGCGGCCACTTATCAGTGGTTTTAGCTGGCCATCCCAAACTGCGTAATGACCTGCGCCGTCCAACGATGGAAGAGATTGGATACCGTACAGATATTTTCACGCTTGACGGGATCACCGGCAGCCAACGGGAATACATTCAGTGGTTACTTAAAACCAGCATGGGAAAAGGGAAAACGGAAGACATTCTGACCACGGATGCGATCGATTTATTGGCAATGAAACTGCGTACCCCATTGCAAGTTCAGTTGCATCTGACACTGGCCATGGAAGCCGGTTATCAAACCGGTGAAAAACCAATAACAGCGACCCTGATAGAATCGGTGCTCTCACGACAGCTTGATGATTTGGAGCCGACACTAACACGGCATGGTTATCGTTTGAAAGATATGGTGGAACAATTTGATGCTAAGCCCGCTGAAATCAGAGCGTTATTTAACAACCAGCTCGATCCGGTTCGCACGGCAGAATTGCGCGACAGGATGTTGGCGGTTGGGCTACCAATATGATGAATTTCATTTGCAGTTATTGTGAGCCGGTCGAAATGAAATGCGAGCCGGAAAAGATAAATGCAAGCCCATTTGCAGTTAGCGCGAGCCCGTGGGGATTTTCATTTGCAATTAATTTGGGCCAAAAAAACGGATAAATGCGAGTCCGGCTGTTTTCGATTGCGAGTCGTTACAATTACCCGCTTCATCGCTACTATGGCTGACTCCGACTTCCTGATATTCATTTCTCAGGCC
This sequence comes from Photorhabdus bodei, assembly GCF_003287735.1. Classification (GTDB taxonomy): domain Bacteria; phylum Pseudomonadota; class Gammaproteobacteria; order Enterobacterales; family Enterobacteriaceae; genus Photorhabdus; species Photorhabdus kayaii. The sequence goes on from NZ_NSCM01000073.1 coordinate 6,705, forward strand.
TTGTGTTTTAGCACTTGTGCCCGAAATACTAGATTCCATTGAGAAATAACAGGATCTCCTGGGTTCCGCACTGTTCTCTACAAACTCGCCGACGCCTGCGACTCCGGTGTGTGCTGCTAAATGGATATTTGCCAGTATGACCATTCAGCCGCTGTTGCCTGCGGAGGTTCCAATCCCATCGACACACACAACTAGAAGGATTTCGGAGCTATCACGTTCATCATTTGATTTCGGCTCGAATGTTTCGCTGTCTACGCTTCGTCTCCTTTGTTACCCCTGGAAACGCAAGACTCGCTACGTTGTGGTCTGGCTAACCTTCTACGACGGGACTTTCACCCGCAAGAATAGTGCAGCTTTTCCCAGCGCACTGGAAGAACCCTCGAAAATGATGAGTTAGATCAATTAAAAAAGCCAAGCTTAAATTTACGGGGTTCTGATTTGGCTCTTCTTAAGCAGTGCTGAGGTTAATAAAATTGATTGTATTGGAATTAAATGTTAATGTTTTTAACAAGTTGTATTGACAATAAATGACACTCAAGCTACTGTGTTTTTTAATTCAGATAGATAAATATATTTAATATAATCACTATTGTAAAAGGAAATAATAAAAACCATTAATCCATTAAAGGAAAATATTAAACATGTCTTTTAAAGCAAAGTCCGATGGCCATCGAGTTATTTTTAATGGCGCGGATGTCGGTATGTTTTGCCCGAAAACCTCGTTACTGGAAAATTTTGATAAATACAACATCGATATTCCCAGTTTATGTAGAGCAGGAAAATGCGGCTGTTGCAAAATGGTGTTAATAAAAGGTCAGGTGCGTCATGGGAAACAGAGTGCATTAAGCGAAGATGAACTAGAAGAGAATATAGTTCTGGCTTGCTGTGCTTATTCAGAATCAGATATCGAAATAGAACTTTATTGAGTAAGGGTTATTCTATGAATCTTATTGAAACTATATTAAAGAAATGGGATCGCTCTGCTATTGTCCGTTCCCGTCCTCGTCGATTACTTAACGAACAAGACCATCATTCTACTCTTTTCTTTCCTCTTGAACGCCTTCCTCTATGTACGCACCCACAAGTCGACATATTAGGTGATGAAGCACTGCGCTATATCCAAATACAAATGCTTTATCACTACTTGAACGGCATAGCTAATATTGAACTGGATATTATTAACGATTCCAGTTACAAACTTTACAAAAACGCTATCGGCATTGATTTCCCCGCCGAGATGCGTCTGGATGCTCTAACTGTGGTAGTGGATGAGTCTTATCATGCACTTGTTGCTCTGGATCTGATTAACCAGGTTGAACAGATGACAGGCATTGCGCCGCTGCCTATGCCCAAAGATACGGAAACTTCATACGCGCTTGCGATGGCGCTTGAACAATCAAGCAATGAGTTACGTGAATTGCTGCGGCTGGTATGCGTGTCTCTCTCTGAACAAGCGCTAACGACCGACTTGATCGATGTTATCAATAATGAAGATATTTTCCCGTCATTCTATTTGGTGATGAAAGATCATGTTGCTGATGAGGGCCGTCATGCACGATTCTCTCAACAGGTTTTAGGCCATATCTGGCGCCATAGCGATGCGGAAATGAAACATGCGATGAAAATGCCAATTATGACATTTCTTGAAGGCTATACGACAGATATCCTTGCTAAGGATTTTGGTGCGCAAATGTTGCGACATTTAAACATGGAAGAAGCAGTCATTGCTGCAGTTATTAACGATACCTATCCTGAAACCACAGTCAAACCTTGGGAAACAAATAATATCGTCACAGAACAAATGTTATTGGCATTGGAGAAATCAGGTATCCTTGCCGAGCTACCAATAGCTAAAGCAACACACGAATAATCTTAATTCACAAATTGAATGAATACTGAGGGTCATTTTTATGCTCCCAAGGGAATTTATTGTTCATAGGAAGCAGAGATGGAATTGCTGAATATTGGATATACCCAAGAAACTTCAAGATGCAGTTTTTAGCACCTGAAAATGGTCGTTAATTCTAGACATCAGCGAGTCCGCTATATCCGGTAGCGTTGTGGTGAAAAATTTGAAGACTTTGTCTCGAAATTC
>NZ_NSCM01000074.1 GCF_003287735.1 Photorhabdus bodei
TATGCAGGTGACGGTGGCAAAAGGGAAAGCTAACGTCACGACGACAGTAGGCAATGGCTTAAGTGTAACGGCTGCTCATGGTGACGCTAACATTAACACTCATGTGGGTGATGGTGTTTCGGTTAACGTGGCGTGGGGGAAATATAACGTCAATACCAAAGTTGGGCATGGCCTCAATGTTGCGGTAATGAAAGGCTTAGGTAATGCCAATATTCAAGTTGGTCATGGCTTATATGTTAATGCCTCTTATGCGCGCAACAACGTGGCGATTAAGATTGGTGATGGTGATTTTTACAGTTTGGCTGTGGCATCGAGTAATACAGAAAGCAACAAACTTACCTCTTTCTTCAACAATATCAAACAAACTGTACTCGGTGTGGGAGGCAGCCAGGCGATTAACTATCTGGTGCATGGGGATGAAGCTAACACATCGGGCACCCATAAAGGCAGAGGTGCGATTAACTTAACTGAAGTTTCCTCCATTGATGGTTTTAAGATGGATGAAATTAATCAAGTTGGTTCGGACTTAAACAATCGTCTGAGTAGTTCTGTAACAGCGGTAGAAGTACCTAATATTGACTCAATAGAAAATTCTTTAGCCAGTTCGTTGAATCGAAAAACGCGATCGGTATCAGATCGGAACGAAAATCTGATCGTCAATGGTAATTTTGAACAAGGTAATCAAGGTTGGCAGTCAACTAATGGTGTTGAGGCATACCATGCGGCGAGTGCTTACGGCCTTAATAATGCTGGTCATGGAAAACGAGTCAGTGAACTTGATGTGAATGTTAACACCACGCTTTCGCAGGAATTGCAAAATCTGTCGGAAGGAGAAGTGGTTTCACTGAGCTTTGACTTTGCAAAACGTTCAGGTCTTGCTTCAGGCGAAGGTATGGACGTGCTATGGAATGGTAAAAGTATCTTCACAACCTCTGGCAACGAAGTTGAGTGGCAAAATAAGGCACTACAATTAACCGCGCAAGAAGGTACTAACCGAATTGAGTTTAAAGGTACGGGCCAGAATGATGGGTTAGGCTATATCTTAGATAATGTCGTTGTAAAATCTGAGATGTCATTGATTTTGAATGGTGATTTTGAACGAGGTGATCAAAGTTGGCAATCAACCAATGGTGTTGAAGCATATTATGAGGCAAGTGCTTACGGCCTTGATAACGCAGGTCATGGCTCACGGGTCAGTGAACTTGATGTGGATGTCAGTACCACTATTTACCAGGATCTGAAAAACCGGTTTGAAGGTGAAGTCATTTCATTAAGCTTTGATTTTGCAAAACGTGCAAATAATGTTATGCCTAATGAAGGCATGGAAGTTATTTGGAATGGTGAAAGTAAATTTACCATTACTAATGGTGATACGGCATGGCAAAGTGAAACACTGGAATTAATCGCTAAAGCAGGTACTAACCGTATCGAATTTAAAGGTATCGGCGATAATAATGGTATTGGCTATATCTTGGATAACGTTGTTGCAAAATCTGTAGGTACATTGCCAGCCAATAGTGTTACTGAATATGCCAGGCAAGATCAGGCGGCTAAAAATGCGTTAAGTGATAAAGAAAAAGCCGAAAAAGATCGCCAGCTTCTGGAACAAGAAAAAGAGAAACAACTGGCAGCGATTGAAAAATCGAAATCTCAATTGGAATCAACGGATCAGGAAGCGCTTAACCAAAATGGGCAAGTACAGAGTGATGCGATAAAAGAAGAAGCTCAGGCAGTGACTGAAGAACTGACTTTAATCGCTGACAAATTTAAACAACTTAAAGATGAAACTGATGATAGTCGTGAGTTGGATAACCATTATCTCGACTACGCGGGTGGAATTTCTGAGGGCATCCAGAAGCGGTTGGATGATATCCGTCCGACATTAGAAAAACGGCTGGCAGAGATACATCGGGATACTATTGATACACAGCAAAAAGTAAAAGATGCTGTGGTGCTATCAGAAGCAGGTGCCGAAAAAGGTAAACAAAATCGTGATAAGGCGATTCTTGATGGTGTAGACGCACAATTCAAAGCAGATCAGAGAAAAGAAGAAGCACTTTCACAACAGCAGCAGGCAGAAAAGGCGAAGGATAACGCCAATATTGCGTATCAGAATGCAGAAAGCCGTGGTAAGCGTGATACCGTAGCGGCGGAAAGTAAAGCGGCTCAGACCCAAACTGATGCTAAAGGGGCGAAACTGAGTGACTCTAAACCTGCTCGTATTGGTGCAAGTGGCAGTGGTTTGTCAGGAGAAAAAGCCTATGAGTCAACGGGGGCGGGAGAAACCGGCAGCCATATTGATCCTGAATCGATGCCAGAAGCGAGAAACAGATATTATCAAGGACTGACCGAAGAAGAATTGCAAGCGTTGGAGAGTGCTAAACAAGCTGTTAGCCGGTTGCAGATCAACGCGGGAATTCGTGCAAAAAATACTGGTGTTTCGTTTATTCCTCGGTCTGTTGAAACACAATCTGACAGCATTGTGGCTCCTCTTTCACATGAGACGCGTGAACTCGTTAGAAAAGCGCCGATAATTTCTGGTATTAATCTGGAAGGATTGGGTGGCAGCAAGAAGAGGGCAGTCGATTCTTCCGTACTCAGTCGTGCACAAAAAATCGCCCATATCTACCGTTGGCTTGATAATGGTAACGATAATGTGTCGGACGAATATATTCCTGTTCCCGGATTTAAGCGTGTTAATGCAGATATTTCTGATAAAACCAGGCAACGGATAGTGACTTTTGTTGAACGGCATCTCAAGAATCCCAATGCCAAAAATAAAGTACCTGAAAATGAAATCACGTCTTTAGCGAAACTATTTGTTGACGCCACACTAGATTATGACTGGGATAAACGAGTTGAGTTTATTACAAAACTAGACAGTTATGGCTATAGCTTTGAACCTGCCCGCGATGACAAAAGTATTGTTTCATTCTGGTCCGGGAAGAGTTTTAGAAGTCATCGAGATGTTCTTGAGGCCGCTCAACCGGATGGTAAGAAAATTGTTTACGATGTTGATGTGCAGGGAAACGCTTTTGCGATTCAACTCAATCAGCAACTCATGCGTTGGGGAATTATGTACCTCGCCGATCCTGAAAATAGTGAACATAAAGCGCTAAGATCGGCAATTGATGCTGCTACGTATGGCAACACCGGTTTCTGGAGTTCCATCTATGCCGCAGGATCACGTGGTGATGTTTATTTGATCTCCGAGGGGGGATTACGTCTTGGCAACTATTTCTGGAATGTTGAATTACCTGTATTGCGTAAACTACAACGTGAAGGATTAGTCGGTAATATTCGATTGTTGGATAAGCCGGCAAGTGAATATAAAGGGTTGCCTACAGAGTCGATTGGCCGCAAATTAACAGAGGTGGGTATTGCTGTGCAGGCGCGGTTTGATGTTTTGACTATTGAAGAACAGAAAAAACGGCTGTTAGCTAACCCCGGCGGCTATAAAGCCGATACCGTTGTTGATCTCGATATTAAGCTTAGTGCTATCGACACGATGCTGAATCAAGCATTGCCGTTTTATGGATTACGTACAGAACGTAACATATTAGTGCAAAAGAGTGATGAAGGATTTGAGGTGCGTTCGTGGCCAGGTAATGGCAATGAATTTAAGAGAATTATTGTAAAAAATACCACCAGCAATAATCTGCTTAAAGCAGTTGAACGTTTTATTCTTGCTAATTACGACAATTATGCACAGTTACCTGATGAGTTATATTTCATTGAAGATCGGATTATATCTCATCATCAAGGACATACTCGAATTCTTACTGAGAAAGTGAATGGCATCTGGAAGCCCATACCAAAATTGATGTCGGTGAGTGAGTTCCAGCAAGCCGCATTTGTTGCAGGTAAAATTCGTGGTGACAGTTACCAAAAAGTGATTGATGCATTAGAGAGTTATCACAATGCCCGACAAGGAAGAAAAGACTATGAATTGGATGTGATTGGAAAATTATCCGATTTGCGCCAACAGGTTGAAGGATATCTCTTAGGTCATCCTGACTCAGGTCGTGTACCAGCAATGAAGGACTTATTGTCTCAAATTGACACGCGCTTTGAAGAGTCGATGGTGCTTGCTGAATCCACAGTGAGAATCCCAGAGCAAGGCGATTTCAGTAGTCTGTACGATAAGTTTGACAGTGCGAATCTCAAGGATTCAAAACATCTTTATATTGATGAAAATGGTGATTTTGTCACTCGGGGTAAGGCAAATATTCATATTAACCAGAAAGCGGAAAGTTCTGATAAAGCGGTTGAGCAAGTCAAAGCGGCGGTTATTAAAGAATATGGTCAAGATGTCTCAGATGCCGTCTTCTCGAATCTGAAAGCCAGCGATTTATCGATGGATGGTAAAGGCATTGATGTCTCTGGTTTAGGAAAAATCCATCAAGCGATTGAGCAGCATTTATCTCCGATAAGTGCCACACTGTTTGTTTGGAAACCAAGCGATCATAGCGAATTGGGTCACGTCGCCATGCAAATTGGTCAGGGACGTACGCATATTAATACTGACGACGCAGGTGCTATCAATGAGAAAAATTATGTCAGTTGGTGGCCGTCGTTGAACCATAAAACTCTTGAAGCAGATGTCGCCTTTGAAGAGCATGATAAGTTCGGCCTGAAAGATGGTGATCGTAAATTACAACGTTTCATTGAAAAGCTGCAATTGGCACGAGGGATAGATATAACCTTCAAAGATGTTACTGAAGGCTTTGCTATGATGGCATTGGCAAATCCTACGTTGTTGCAATCAGCCGACATTCCTGAGCAGATATACCAGCCATTTGTTGAAATGTGGAATGATCATCAATATGAGATGGCCGATGTTGGCAGACTTTTTGCGGAAGAATTGCGATATCAAGCCGATAAAAATGTACAAGACCCTCAACAGGCAGAAAAACGTGTTGCTAATGTCATTCGTGAATTTAAAGAGCGAGAGTTGGAGAATATTCGGGACTTTAAAATTAGCGAAGCCGATCAAGGGCGCGTATTCCGCATTAACCTTGAAGGTCTGGATGTGGCGGCAATGCAGGCGGAATGGAATAAAATCAGTAGCGACCCTAATAAGCATTATCAATTGCTGACGAATAACTGTTCAAGCATTGTTGCCAGAGTATTAAAAGCAGGGGGGGCGGATAAACTTGTCGGTCATAAGTGGCTACCAAAGTTTGGTACCTGGACGCCAACTGAGTTGTTTAACTATGCTCAGGCACTTCAGGAAGCTCAGCTTGAAACAATAGCGAAAAAACAAAACCACTCTCCTGTGGAAGATTTAACTGCGTTATCTGGCAAAAATAAGGCATTAGAGACAGTCGTCATGGAGAATGATAGCACTCCATTATTGAATGAACTTATTACCAAGGATGGTTTGCGTAAAGAGGCCAAAGTTTTTGCTAAACCGATAGGTCCTTCTTATCAGGCAATTCTGGACGAACTTGACCGCATTCATAACCTGACTGGAAACGAGCAGTTAGCCGCAGGCTTCGAACTATATCAACGTATTACCCGTTACCTTGATGCACATCCTGATTCCAAACGTAATACCGCCTTGAGCAACGTACAGACGCAACTGGGGGATATTATGTTTAGCGGTGCATTACAGGAGGTGCGTAGCCCGTTGCTGGAGATAGCTCAAACTCGACCTGAGATAGCATTACGGATCTACCAGATTGCCCGCAATGAAGTTCGTGGTGATACACCAGGACTGACAGATCTGATGGTGCGTTGGGTGAAGGAAGATCCTTATCTTGCTGCTAAGTTAGGATATCAGGGGGAAATTCCCGCCGATCTCGCTTTTAATCCTAAATTCCATGTGGATTTAGGTGATCAGTTTGATGATTTCAAACAATGCCTGAGTCGAGCTCAAGATAAGGGATTGCTGACTCATGCCCGGATTGATGAGCAGAATAAGCGGGTTCATCTCGGCTACAGTTATAATGAGCTGCTGGATATGACGGGATCTGAAGATGTGAAGATGGCGGTCTATTTCCTTAAGGAAGTCGCTAAACAGGCGGATCCAAATTTTGCTGGTTCACACGAAGCGATTTTACTTAATCGGTTTGCTAATCCTGCCTACTTGGTTCAGTTGGAGCGGGGTAGGTTGGCACAGATAGAAGCGATATATCACAGCTCCCGTCAAACAGATGTCGCGGCTTGGGACAAACAATATTCCTCAGACGCCCTGACACAACTCAACCGTCAGCTTAGTGACGGGGTAGATCTGAATAACCAGTTATCGGTGCTACTTAAGGATCGCCAAGGGTTGCTGATCGGTGAGAGTCATGGTTCAGATCTTAATGGATTGCGTTTTGTCAATGAGCAGATGGATGCGTTGAAAGCTCATGGCGTGACGGTTATTGGATTGGAGCATTTGCGTTCGGATTTGGCTCAGTCGTTGATAGATAAGTTCTTGGCAGGTGGAGATATGCCCGCTGAACTGGCCGCTATGATTGAGACCAAACATTTGCCTGTTGACTTATTTGCGCAGGCTAAAAGTAAAGGGATCAAAATTGTTGCATTGGATGACAACAGCACGACTCGTCCGGCAATAGAGGGATCACAACATGGCCTGATGTATCGTGCTGGTGCAGCTAATAATGTGGCGGTTGGGCGGTTGGGACAATTAGCTGAGGGAGAGAAATTTGTCGCCATTTATGGTGATGCTCATCTGCAATCCCATGAAGGTATTGATCATTTTGTACCTGGCATGACTCATCGTCTCGGTTTGCCGGCCCTTAAAGTGGATGCAAATAACCGTTTCATAGCTCAGGCGGATGATATTAGCCTGCGCAAGCGTTATGACGATGTTGCCAATGTGCCGCGCATTCAATTGCTTAATAGTTTGCAAGCCACATCAGCGGTAGAGTTAGTTCATAAGCCCGTTGAGCTCTGGCAAACAGTAGAGGTAATACCACAAACCGATGGTCGAGAGACCCGCTTTGATGGTCAAATGATTATCCAGATAGAGGATGATCCTGTAACAGCCAAAGCAGCGGCTAATCTGGCGAGTAAGCACCCGGATTCCAGCGTAGTTGTTCAGCTTGATTCTGAGGGTAAATACCGCGTTGTCTATGGTGATTCATCTAAATTTACACCATCAGACAAGTTACGCTGGCAGATTGTGGGGCATGGTCGTAGCGAATCAGAGCGGAATAACACGCGTCTGAGTGGTTACAGTGCTGATGAACTGGCAATAAAACTCAAACAATTCACTCAGAGCTTTGGTCCGGCGGGTAAACCAGACCACATTAGCATCGTGGGTTGTTCGCTGATTAATGATGACAAACGAGATGGCTTTGCTCGTCACTTCATCACCACCTTAAAAGGGCAAGATATTCACACAACTGTTTCGGCTCGTCGTAGTGAAGTTGCCGTTGATGTGACTGGCCGTAAATTTACCCAGAATGAAAATAATCAATGGATCAATAATCTGACTGATAACAAAGTCGTCTTGAGTTGGAATGAAAAAGGTGAACTTGAAACTCGTTCAGAGCGAGTGCGTCGCAATATTGCTGAAAGCGATATCAATCTTTCTCGTGTCGGTATAGCGGATACTGATACGCCACCTAAAGGTGCAATTGTGGATAATGCAGATATTTTCACTGCACCAGAGAAGCGCAAAAATAAAATTGAAACCGATTCAAGTCATGTATCGAATAACCAGCTAAGTTACTCAGGTAATATTCAGGTGGATGTGGGGAATGGTGAATTTACTGCGCTCAATTGGGGAACATCGAACGTTGGCATCAAAGTAGGTATTGGTGGCTTTAAGTCATTGGCCTTCGGGGATAATAATGTGATGGTGCACATCGGCAATGGTGATAGTCAACACAGATTCGATATTGCAGGTTATCAGGCGCTTGAAGGGGCACAAATGTTTATTGGCAATCGTAACGTCAGTTTCAATAAAGGCCGTAGTAATGACCTGATTGTGATGATGGATAAATCCCTGCCAACGCCCTGTCTTTCCTACACAAATATTGCCGGAAGTTGCATCTGCTTTTGAATTTTTGTATTTATTGTGGAATTCAACAATACAGCCTGTTTGAGGCCCGCTATGCCATTCTCAGCAAATGCCCATAAATGG
>NZ_NSCM01000075.1 GCF_003287735.1 Photorhabdus bodei
AGGGGTAAGCCAAAGAGACAATGACCCTTTAGCTTGAACAAAGAGAAAGCGGCGTCATTTAGGCGCGGTCGGTAACATGCCCTTATAGGGCTAGAGCAAACCACCCGCTATGCGGGTGGTTATGATTATTTCCCGAACAACCTACGGTTAAAATCCTCAATCTTTCCAAACATCACCCGCTTTTGCATAGTCAGGCTCCAACTGGCAGATAACCCAGCGGCACTCATCAACCGACGATATTGCTCTTCATCAAATGGCATATTAAAAGCAATAGCTACCGCTTCTTTAACCAAAACATCACTATTACGGGAAACAAGAACAAAAGGCTTATCCGGGCTAACATTTCCCGCTGCAATAATTCGGTAAAGCCAACCACAGCGGCCACTCTCCTGCATAATGGCAGAAAAATTACTGATACCGGAATGAGAATTGAGTTTGTAACAAGGCGAACGAGGCTGAGTTACCTGAAGCATGGCCTCTCCCCAACTGAAAATATCACCGATACAAACATTTTCTTCAGTCAACCCCATTGTGGAAATATTTTCGCCAAACGCGGGAGCAATAAAGAAATCTTCCTGATCAGGAAATTGATGTTTCCAGAAATCGTAGTGTTCACGGGGATAATGGCAAAGCGCACGATCAGGGCCACCATGGAAACGGGTTTCGGCCTGTTCATCACCTTCTAATCCTAGAGAAGTCAGACGCAGGCTACCATCAACCATCCGTTTGTTAATTGCGCTGGCAGGCAGTTTTCCTGATATTTCAATTTTACCCGTATATACCTGCGGACAATACATAATTCACTTTCCTTATTGAAATCAGTCTGACATCACCATCATAAACCAACATTCAACCAATAAAAATGCCGGCAGTCATATCAGCCGGCATAGCAGAAAAGACAAATTATTCAGCAAGTTATTTCACTTTTTCCTGATAACGTATCGCTGCTTCATCCCAGTTAACAACGCTCCAGAATGCTTTAATATAGTCAGGACGACGGTTTTGGTACTGTAAGTAATAAGCATGTTCCCAAACATCCAGACCAATAATCGGATAACCAGATGCACCAGAAATTGCTTCACCCATTAATGGGCTATCTTGGTTAGCAGTCGATACAACCGCCAGTTTGCCATCATCTTTCAGTACTAGCCACGCCCAACCAGAACCAAAACGGGTAGCCGCTGCCTGCTCAAATTTCTCTTTAAAAGAATCTATACTACCGAAATCGCGTTCAATAGCTTCTTTTAATGGACCTTGCAGAGTTGTGCCTAATTTCAGACCTTTCCAAAACAAGCTATGGTTAGCGTGCCCACCAGCATTATTACGAACAAAAGTACGTTTATCAGCAGGTATCTTATCTAATTGCTGAATCAGATCATCAATATCCAGTCCTGCCAGCTCAGGGAAGGCTTCCAGGGCGCTATTGGTATTATTAACGTAAGTCTGATGATGCTTGGTATGGTGGATTTCCATCGTCTGCTTATCAAAATGAGGTTCCAGAGCTTCATAAGAATAAGGAAGAGAAGGTAATGAATAGCTCATATCATGTACTCCAGTCATATAAGAATGGTTCAAAGTCCACACCTTGTGAACAACGTGATCATTATAGTTAATTAAATATTATTGGAAATGCTTATCAACACCATATTCTCATTATGGTTTTATCATACAGCTGTGTTTCAGTGACTTATCAGTCAATTTGTCTATATTAAACATTATTATTGGATTAGGATTTTGAATTACTATTTTTGATTAGCAATTAAACCTAAATAAACCCGCCACACTAAATGACAATCACGTGAAAAATATTCTTTTTATTGCGTGATCTTCCGCGCAAAAAAAAAACAAAAATTCTCTTTACACTTTAGTTAACTTTGATTTGACATAATATTAACATTCGTAAGGAGAATATTATATGACCAAAATAATGAAGCACCCTATTCCTATCGCCATTGCAGAACATGCCCTGATGAATGAGCAACAATATCAACAAGACTACCAATTATCGTTGCAAGATCCCGACAGGTTCTGGGGTGAAAAAGGAAAAATTGTTGACTGGATTAAGCCTTACACCAAGGTAAAGAATACCTCTTTTGATCCTGGACATATCAATATCCGCTGGTTTGAAGATGGAACACTAAACTTAAGCGCAAATTGTCTCGATCGTCATCTAAAAGAACGTGGTGAGCAAACCGCTATTATCTGGGAAGGTGATGATCCAACAGAATCCAAAGCGATAACCTATCGTGAACTACACCATGATGTATGTCAGTTTGCCAATGTATTGAAAAATATGGGTATTAAAAAAGGCGATGTTGTTGCTATTTACATGCCGATGGTGCCAGAAGCAGCGGTTGCCATGTTAGCATGTGCCCGCATTGGTGCTATTCACTCTGTTATTTTCGCAGGTTTTTCTCCTGATGCTGTATCCGGGCGTATCATCGATTCAAACACCAAATTGGTCATTACCGCCGATGAAGGATTGAGAGCAGGACGTACAATCCCCCTGAAAAAGAATGTTGATGACGCATTAAATAATGCAGCCGTTGTCAATGTATCCAATGTGATCGTTTTTAAACGTACTGGAAATATTGGTCACTGGCAATCTGGCCGCGACCTTTGGTGGCATGAATTGGTAGCAGACGCGAGTGCTGACTGTCCAGTTGAAGAGATAAATGCAGAAGACCCACTGTTTATTCTCTATACCTCAGGCTCTACTGGTAAACCCAAAGGGGTACTGCACACCACTGGAGGTTACCTTGTATATGCATCTCTAACATTTAAATATGTATTCGATTATCAGCCGGGAGAAGTTTATTGGTGCACAGCCGATGTGGGATGGGTTACCGGACATAGCTACCTGCTCTACGGCCCCCTTTCCTGTGGCGCTATTACCCTAATGTTTGAAGGTGTACCAAACTATCCTGCGGTTAACCGTCTAAGTCAGGTTATTGATAAACATCAGGTAAATATCCTGTATACAGCACCCACAGCAATTCGTGCCCTGATGGCGGAAGGTGACAAAGCTATTGAAGGAACGAAACGTACTTCTCTGCGTATTATGGGATCAGTTGGCGAACCGATTAACCCGGAAGCTTGGGAATGGTATTACCAGAAAATTGGTAACAGCAAATGCCCGATTGTCGATACCTGGTGGCAAACAGAAACTGGTGGCTTCATGATCACACCACTGCCAGGCGCAACCGAACTAAAAGCAGGTTCCGCAACGCTACCTTTCTTCGGTGTTCAGCCCGCATTGGTTGATAATCTTGGTGAACTACTAGAAGGTGTTTGTGAAGGAAACCTGGTTATTACCGATTCCTGGCCAGGACAAGCACGCTCACTATTTGGCGATCATGACCGTTTCGAACAAACCTATTTCTCTACCTTTAAGGGAATGTATTTTAGTGGTGATGGCGCACGCCGTGATGAAGATGGCTACTATTGGATAACTGGCCGTGTTGATGATGTGCTGAATATTTCCGGCCACCGTCTAGGTACTGCTGAAATTGAATCTGCTTTGGTCTCTCATCCTAAAATTGCAGAAGCTGCTGTCGTAGGTACCCCACATAATATTAAAGGGCAGGCAATTTATGCCTATGTCACCTTAAATCACGGTGAAGAACCCTCTCCAGAACTCTATACAGAAGTCCGTAATTGGGTACGTAAAGAAATCGGTCCGATTGCTACACCAGATATCCTACACTGGACAGACTCCTTACCAAAAACCCGTTCAGGAAAAATTATGCGTCGTATCCTGCGCAAAATAGCCTCCGGCGATACCAACAATCTAGGAGACATTTCAACACTAGCAGATCCAGGGGTAGTAGAAAAATTGTTGGAAGAAAAACAAACAATGAGTATTTCATAACAGATCATGCCGCCGTAAGGCGGCTGTAATCAAAATATAATAAATATAAGAGGATATACTCCGATGAATGACGACATTTACCAAGGGATCGAGAATAACCCGCGTTTCAAAGAATTGGTTGAAAAGCGAGGACATTTTGCATGGTTGCTATCAATAATCACATTAATTCTGTATGTCGGTTTTATTTTTCTCATTGCATTTGCCCCCGAATGGCTAGGTACTCCCCTTTATAATGATTCCAGTATTACCCGTGGAATACCGGTTGGTATTGGTTTAATTGTTATTTCATTCATCTTAACCGGCTTATATGTAATCAGAGCCAATAGCGAGTTTGATCACCTTACCTCACAAATTCTCAGTGAGGTAAAGAAATGAAAACGTTCCTGTTATTAGCAATAGTGCTATTTCCTCATCTCACCTGGGCTAACGCAATCTCTGAAACTGGAGAAAGGCAACCTATCAACATTCAGGCCATTATCATGTTTGTCCTGTTTGTTGGTTTTACACTCTATATCACTTACTGGGCCTCAAAAAAAACCCGCTCCCGTACTGATTACTACACGGCGGGGGGACGTATTACTGGTTTCCAAAATGGAATGGCAATTGCGGGAGATTTTATGTCCGCAGCATCATTCCTCGGCATTTCCGCTTTAGTCTATACGTCTGGTTATGATGGACTAATTTATTCTATCGGCTTCTTGATTGGCTGGCCTATTATCCTATTTCTGATTGCCGAAAGATTAAGAAACCTTGGACGCTATACTTTTGCCGATGTCGCTTCTTACCGGTTACAGCAACGCCCAATCCGTACGTTATCTGCAATTGGCTCGCTGTTTGTTGTCGCCCTTTATCTTATTGCTCAGATGGTTGGTGCAGGCAAACTTATCGAATTGCTTTTTGGGCTCAATTACCATGTAGCGGTCGTATTGGTTGGTATCCTGATGGTACTTTATGTTTTGTTTGGCGGTATGCTAGCAACGACCTGGGTACAAATTATCAAAGCTATCCTATTACTAGCTGGTGCCACCTTTATGGCCCTTATGGTCATGAAAATAGTAAACTTCAATTTCAATACGTTGTTCAAAGAAGCCATTGCTGTCCACTCAAGAGGTGAAGCCATCATGAGTCCAGGAGGGTTGGTATCTGACCCAATATCCGCACTTTCTCTTGGTCTGGCATTGATGTTTGGTACCGCTGGTTTACCTCATATTATCATGCGTTTCTTTACTGTAAGTGATGCGAAAGAGGCCCGAAAGAGCGTTTTCTACGCTACTGGCTTTATTGGTTATTTTTACATTCTGACTTTTATCATCGGCTTCGGTGCTATTTTACTGGTTAGTCCAAACCCTTCCTTTAAAGATGCTACCGGCGCACTCATTGGTGGTACTAACATGGCAGCCATTCACCTCGCTAGTGCAGTTGGAGGCAACTTGTTTCTGGGTTTTATCTCTGCTGTCGCCTTTGCCACAATTCTAGCCGTTGTTGCGGGGCTAACGCTGGCTGGTGCATCAGCAGTATCACATGACCTATATGCAAACGCCATTAAACGCGGTAAAGCCAATGAACGAGATGAACTGAGAGTATCAAAAATAACAGTTGTGATACTTGGGTTTATCGCAATCGGATTAGGTATTCTATTTGAGAACCAGAACATAGCTTTCATGGTTGGATTAGCATTTTCTATTGCTGCAAGCTGTAACTTCCCAATCATTCTTTTGTCTATGTACTGGCGTAAACTCACTACTCGTGGTGCGTTAACCGGAGGTTGGCTAGGATTAATTACAGCAGTAGTTTTAATGATTCTCGGTCCAACAATTTGGGTCAGCATTCTCGGTCACGAGAAACCAATCTATCCTTATGAATATCCAGCATTATTCTCAATGATTATCTCTTTTATTGGTTCATGGCTATTTTCTATCACCGATAATTCACAACAAGGTATGCAGGAAAGAGAACAATTTAGAATCCAGTTTATTCGATCACAAACAGGACTTGATATCGCACAAGGAAAAACACACTAATTACGTTTTTATGTCCAGCCTCTCCTTCGGGAGAGGTATTTTCATTAGACTGTGGGGTGCTTTTCTCCCGGAATAACACCTCACCGTTGCATTTCATCGGTGCAGTTAGCCAGCGTTCGATGTACAGACAGATCCACAGGCTGTTTGTATGTTTCCTCACGGATTTCATGAGTAAATCATGAGGAATATTGTCAAACTAGCCCTTGATATCGAACTCCAATATCCAATCTTGCTGCCAGCATCGCTGCCTTGTTACCCTGATGGCATCAATTGCCGATTTATTCGGTCGGTAGCCATAAAAATCCGGCAGAAAATGAGGCTCAACAAGCGGTTCGAAATGAAGCCTGACCACCATTTGCGCCACGCGATCCGCAACCGTGGGAATAGTTCACCTCCCGACTTCTTGGGAATAGCGACACCTTTCACCGGGGGTGGATAATAACTGCCCGATGATAAGCGGTTCCAGAGTGTGTACAGATTATCTTTCAGATTGGATTCAAAATCCGCGATGGTTTGACCATCCACGCCTGCCGCGCCTTGATTGGTTTTAACCAATAACCCGGCACGATACACATCCCTTTTCTCAATGACAAACGGTTTTGCCTTAACCTCCGTATCTCCTCCTGCCTGACAGTTGGATACCGGGTAAGGCTGCTTGACGTGACCGCTTCGCTCCACATTCATTACCAATATTTCCTCACTACTACGAGTCACTCCGCCCCCGTATCACCCATCGGTACTCTCATACTTGTCAATTTAGTGACTTGCATTTCTCCCTTGACATCGTGATGACGGGTTCCCGCAGTTCCCAGAAAGAGCCCGATACAAAGTCACGCCCACTCTACGCCGGACACCACCTGCGCAGCATTCGGAATTCACTCACAGATTTATCCCGGAAGATAGAAACGCCCCCGGTTTTAATGTCAAATCTCTTCTTTACGACGCGTCCACATGGGCTCGGTTTTACTCGTCTCTTTGTACCCTACCTGCCGAACTATTGTTCGCGCTTTGACCTCAACGCTCACGACCAGCGCTCTTTACGGCAGCCGCTTGAGGGGGTTTGAAGCCGGCTTCCGACAACGGACTTCGGTGGGCCTGCCACCCTCTCCTCCTGAGCTTATGCTACATACTGGCTGCGTTCCCTATGCTGCCAGTTTGTATGCCTGCGGCACACTTTCTATCAAAAATCGCCTTCTTAACATCAGTTTATCCCAGAGAGATAACGCTTTTGCCTTCATGTTATTACGGACATGAGTGATTAACGTTATTCCTTCTGCTTCCAGTTCATCGCACAAGGCCTGTGACAAATACCCTTTATCGCCACACAAACACCCTGTTAACCCTTGTACCCGCGCTTTGACGGGATGACGATCATCTTTATTTCCTGAGGTCAACTTAACCGCCAAAAGTTCACCACAATCATTAATAACCAGATGAAGTTTAAAGCCATAAAACCAACCGGTACGGGTTTTCCCTCGCTGTGCGACGCCCTGAAATACGCGATGACAGGGAATACGGAGATTGTGGCAAACGGCAATTTTAGTTGAATCAATAAAAGCGATCCCCAGGGTTTCAGCCTTGCGTGACGAAAGAAAAGCACAGAGAGGAATGAGTGCCCTTTGCTTTAAGGTTAACATACGGGTGTAGCTGACCAACCGGGGAAAATCGGCCTTAAGATAGTGTTTAACATGCTGAATATAAAACGTTTTAAAATCACGATAATGGCTCATGTGGAATAAAATGAGGAGCGTCATCAACAGAAAGGTAAGAAATTTATTATTATGCATATCTATGGCAGTCATGAGCCATCCTGTAACCGATTTCCCGAAAATAAACTGATATCTTTCTCATCGAACGAAGATGATAATTGCTATGACAGCTCAATAGTTTACCTGATTATCACTTAAATTCAGCTCCCATAGGCGTATACTTAAAATAAGTCTGTGTGGAGGTAAATGAAAATGGCTAAAAATCAGATTCAATTCCAAAAAGGCATTTCTATTCATGAGTTTATTTCA
>NZ_NSCM01000076.1 GCF_003287735.1 Photorhabdus bodei
ACCTCAACGCTCACAACCACCGCTCTTTACGGCAGCCGCTTGAGGGGGTTTGAAGCCAGCTTCCGACAGCAGACTTCGGTGGGCCGACCACCATCTCCTCCTGAGCTTATGCTACATACTGGCTGCACTCCCTATGCTGCTAGTTTGTATGCCTGCGGCACACTTTCTATGATGAAACGCTTTGATAACATTACCTTATCCCGCACTGAGAGCGCTTTTGCCTTCATGTTACTGCGCGTATCCGTTATCAATGTCACGCCTGTTGCGTTTAAATCATCAAACAGAGCCTGACAGAGGTATTCCTGTCTCCGTAAAGCGTTCCTGTTAATCCCGTTGCTAACTCACGGACAGGCTCCCGATCATCGACATTACCCGGAGTGAGTTTGACTGACACAATTTCTCCTTGATGATTGACTATCAGAGGCAGCTTAAAACCGAAAAACCATCCTATTGACCCTTTTCCTCGTTTCGCTATGCCGTCAAATAGCTGCAAAACTGAGGAGACGACGCCCAGGAACCGGGTATAGCTGAGCAGAGTGGAATGAATACACGGCAAAAATCATCGACATCGCAGAAGAGTTCAACTAGTTTATCCATGCCTGTTCCTGATAAGATCGCTTTTTTCTGGGTCGAAAATTCTGCTCTTGGAACAGGCAGTTAGTTCCATTTTTTTTATCCAAAGTTCAGGTTATTTTAGCTCTTCATTAATGGCCTGCCGAACAATCAACTTTGCGGCCCAACTCGTTAAGTTGATAATTTCATCATTTTCTAAACCAAAAGTATCTTTCAGAATAGTCATAGCCTCTGTACCATATAAAACTGAAATCAACATAATAATCTTATGTATTGTGTCATCGTTAAGCTGACCTTTTAGCGGCGCTAACGCCGCAGAAAGTGTCTCTTTACGGTTACTTTTTTTCTTCAAAACAGGTCGTTTGTGGTTATCTTCACCGGATAAAGATTCCTGCCAGCGTAACTGAGAAATGCGTAAAGCATCTCTCATCAGTGCCTCATTGGCTTCTATTTCTTCATAACCCCATCTTAATAATTTCTCAATATTTTCCTCTGCATCATTGCCCATAGGGGGGATAACGAATGATCCAATGACTTGTTTTACAACATACTCGACAAAATCACTGTGGGTTGAAAAGTAGCTGCGCAACGTGACCTTCGCATATTCAGCTTCATTAGCAATCTCTTCAGGAGACGGAAATTTTTTTTCACGATATAACTTCAGAGCTGAATGGGTGATACGTTCCAGGGTACGACGCCGAACTGGTGACAGATTTTCTTTATCAAACAGAATCATTTAACCCCCTTAAAATTTTAACTATATAGCATTCGCAGTAATAAATATCACTAATGATAAAAAATAACTTGCATGTTGTAAAATATTACAATAGGTTTACATTAGTCTTTGAACTAAGTATGCCACATGGGGTGAACACTATGACGCGATTTGTGGTTGTTGTTGGCACAGCAGACACAAAACTGGACGAGCTGGTCTGGTTGAAATGTTGTTTACACCTCGCAGGTGTTGATTCAATCATCATTGATGTGTCTACATCAATTCCAGGGAAAAATCATCAGAATAAAAAGATAGATATTCATTCACTTCAGGTGGCTGAGTATCATCCCGCCGGCGCTGATCCCATTTTTTGTGGCGTGCGGAATAAAGCGATAACAGCAATGTCTGTCGCCCTCACGAATTTCCTGAACAGTTCAATCGACGATATCGCGGGAGTGATTGGTATCGGCGGCTCAGGCGGAACAGCGCTGATTACTCCGGCTATGCAAAGTCTGCCGATCGGTTTGCCTAAAATCATGGTATCAACGATGGCGTCAGGGAATGTCTCAGCCTACGTTAGGGACAGCGATATTGCCATGCTGTATACGGTAACCGATCTCAACGGACTAAACCGTATTTCTCGTTCAATATTATCTAATGCTGCAAACATGATGGCCGGCTCTGTCAATTATTTTACGCCATTGGCTGATATTCATAAACCCGCTTTAGGGTTAACGATGTTCGGTATAACGACTCCGTGCATTAATCAGCTCACTAATGAGTTAAATACTCAATACGATTGCCTGGCTTTTCATGCTACCGGCAATGGTGGAACAAGCATGGAGAAATTGGCTAAAAACGGCAAATTGGTTTGTGTTTTAGATATTACATTAACAGAAATTGCCGATCTGTTATTTGGGGGTGTTTTGGGTTGTCCTGACACACGTTTAGACGTCATTGCAAAAAAAAGCATTCCATGGATCGGCAGTGCTGGTGCTTTGGACATAGTTAACTTTGGTGCAAAGGACACGATCCCAAAACGCTACAGCAATAGGCTATTTGTTGAACATAACTCTCAGGTGACATTGATGCGAACCACACCTGAAGAAAACTATCAGCTTGGTATCTGGATAGGGAACAAACTTAATAAGTGTAATGGCCCTATTCGATTCATTATTCCGGAAGGCGGATTTTCTGCGCTAGATTGCCCTGAACAACCTTTTTATTTACCTGCATCAACACAGGCTTTCTGTCATGGATTAAAAAAAACAATAAAACAAACAGAATTGCGAAAAGTTATAAAAACACCTTTTCACATCAATTCACCACAATTTTGTACTCTTGTAATACAACAACTCAAGGAAATTATAGAACACCAGGGAATTTCTTATGAAGAAAAAATATAATCAAATTATTGAAACTCTAAAACAAAAAGTCAAACGTAACGAAACTATTATTGGAGCGAGTGCGGGCACGGGTCTTTCGGCGCGTTGTGAGGAAGCCGGAGGGGCAGACCTCATTATCGTATATAATTCTGGACGCTTCAGAATGGCTGGCAGAGGATCATTAGCCGGATTAATGCCATACGGTAATGCAAATGAAATTGTCAGAGAAATGGGTAATGAAATATTGCCGATAGTTAAGGAAACACCTGTATTGGCGGGTGTCTGCGGTACTGATCCATTCTGTAATTTATCTCTTTTCCTGGATGAACTGAAGGCACAAGGTTTTGCTGGTATTCAGAACTTCCCAACAGTAGGACTTATTGATGGAAAGTTCAGAAAAAACCTGGAAGAAACAGGCATGGGCTATGCACTGGAGGTGAAGCTAATCCGCCTGGCACATGAAAAAGGAATGATTACCACTCCTTATGTTTTCAATACAAAAGAGGCTGAGGCTATGGCACAAGCAGGTGCTGATATCATCGTCGTACATCTGGGGCTAACCACTGGCGGTGATATTAGTGCTAATACATCATATGATCTGAAATCTTGTATACCAATCATTAACGCTTGTGCTTCGGCAGCTAAAACTATCCGAAATGACATTATTACGTTATGTCACGGCGGCCCAATTTTGGAACCGGAAGATGTCGCCTATATTATGACTCATTGTCCCAATTGTCATGGGTTCTATGGCGCCAGTTCAATGGAGCGTTTGCCAACAGAACAAGCCATCAAACACACGATCCAGAAATTTAAAGAAATTAATCGGGATTAGTGGGAATTATACTTAAGCTATGTGGGAACTTAGTACCACAACCGTAATATCTGTTACGTTATGATGACGCATTGTTTTCTTTTCCTCAAAATATGGAAAGGTGCCCAATATGCCATACCCAGCCAACATATGCCTGTCTGGCTCCCTTATTTCATCCTACCAGGCCGCAGCAACTCAGCCTCACTTGTCTCCGGGGCTTACTCAGCAATGTTAACGAAAAAATGTCTGAACAGAAGCCCCTGCCGCATCACGCTGGGTTGCTGATCAGGGGCAGTCAGCAAACTGCTGGAGCCGCTGTATAAGACACTGCGTCGGTATGCCGGGAAAAGTGCACGGTGACGACATCCCGGTACCACCTCAGACCCTGGGAAGGGGAAAAATCAACCCGATGAGTATCGACAATATCGAATACCCTGTCGGCGATAATTTATGCCTTTAAACCGGAAAACCATCCAAAAATTTTCCGGTTTCATTTGAAAAAACTATTTTATTTCGTTTTTCAAAGCCCTACGGTGACATTCACCACTCGCTTTTTCATGCAAAGTAAACAACATCGGTAATAGAGAACTCAACGCCTCTAGGCTATGCCCGAGCTGACACAAACTCTCTGGCGTAAATTCATGGATGTTATTACTGGCAAACGACAACATTGAGTCACCAAGAAAAGTTACACCATGACACATGCCCATAGTATTTTCTTTGGATGATTCAATTAACTGACACAGTACAGTATCGCTAATACATGAAAAATCCAGTGATGCAATTGCATCCGACATGGCAGACCATAAGATATCCAGATCAGGTATATTACTGTCGTCGAGAATGTCTGGGATGCTACTGTGCATAATATTGCTTCTCAATTGATTTAGAAAAAATTAAAACCAAAGAAAAGTCTGTAAGCAAGGTATGTGCTTCGGTTTCTACATTAGATTGCGCGTTAAATGTATAACGCTTTGAGTATGAGGATATGTTACTATTCATATTAGCCATAGCATTAGTTCCCATAATGTTGTGGTCAGACGCTCTGATTGTGTTGCAGCACTTTCAGAGCGTTGCTTTTATGGTTCCTATAACTGTCACCATATTCTTTCGCCTGGAGATCAAGATCTCTTCCTCCTTTTCTGGTAACGGGAAGGCCAGATTTCATCAGGCTTCTGTCCCAGTGCGTTTGCAATAATTGTTTCACCTTTACACCAAGGTCTTTGCAAAGCATTAGATAACGTTGACGATGCCAGCCCTGATTCTCTAGAAACAGCCGCCAATGACGTTCCTTTCTTTTTCAACGCGGCGATAATATCTGCCGAATGCCAATCTTTTTTCTCCACAAGAATTCTCCAATAAGATATATTTCGTGCTACATACAATTTTGATGGCACGTTTTACTTCAATTTGTATTTCAATTAGCCTAAAAGGTTACCAGTGCAAGCTACCCCTATTTATAGGATTACTTGTACTAGAGTATAGTACAGATCTAAATTGAGACCTTGGAAAGAAAATATTAACTCAATTGAGATAATTTCACTTATTAATTTCAGGAAATCTGTTTTTTCAGGTGGTTATATGGTTAAAAAGAGAAAGGAAGCACAGCATAATATGGATTCTTTTGAGCAAGACCAAAAAGAAACCTTTAAGGAGAGACTTCTTTATCTTATCGGCAGCCGTAGTGTAAGAACCGCAGCTAAAGAATGGGGATTATCGTATTCAACACTGAATAACTACATCATAAGGGACTCAATCCCTGCTCTCAATGTAGCTCAATCAATCTGCGATATTGAAGGTGTCACCCTAGATTGGCTTGCAACTGGTGATCATCAGTTACAACCTCACAATCAAACCACAACCATTCATGAACAACTAAAAAGCTCAACGGAAAGAAGCACAGCATGGCAATCTATTTTAGATTCATTGGAAGATAAAGATGTAGATGCATTAATAAGACTAATTCACCGCAAAGGTATAGAAGGGATACTTGCTGAACCCCCTAAAACCAAAACATCTACAATTGAAGATACCATCAATGAATTGCCTATTAGAGAAACTCTTAAACAAGCAATAAAGATAGCTTTAGCTGGGAATGAATCAACAGATAAAGAAATTTTGCTTTACATTACTACACTGATAAGTCAAGAAAAAAATTAAACACCGTCAATTAATGATCATAATAGTGTAGAGTAAACACAAGGTATAGAATGACGATACCTTTCAATTCTCACTTAGCCAACTGGATAACTAAGTAAATGTGCAGCACATTAAGAAGCAACACGGAGAACTAAGTGTGTGGATCAATTGGGTAGAACACACAAAGAGTAATTACGAACTTGGCAAACTAACCTAAAAACTCACCATCCTTCAATAAGGAAGTCATTGACAAATCTTTATCAATCTAACGAATAAATCAGCACTCAACGATAACAGGACACTTTGTTAACGTACCTGTACGTTCAGCCAGATCAAAAGCAGCCTTAGCTCGACGCATGCCTTCAATTTTGCGCTCTTTTACGGACATTTGCTTAAGTTCAGAAATTCGGTGTTTTGATTGCATAACCTTCCCCTATCATCATTTAGTACTACAGCTATAAAAACCAAAAATCTGTGTTTTTCTGATGTTCACGATGCTGAGAAACCGCATGACTTAAAGCTTTCTTATGAATATACCTTCTGTTGAGACAAAAAAGATGTACGATTGATTATAGTACTAACAAATGCCTGTATATAGGATTTCCGTATACTAATTTTTGCCTTTTTAATTAAAAAAGCGAGAAAACCCCTGTTGATTTCTCCACAAAGGGTTTACCCCAAATATCTTTCGGCATCAGCAGCATGATTTCCATCATCTGTGACCCTAGCACGTTGCTGGCAGCAATAGCCACAATCAGCAACAGGGATCCTACAGCAACAAACAGATAGCGTCAAACACCCTACTGTTAAGGCAAAAAACCATCAATATGCTATTGACATCTTTCTCTTCTCTGGTAGCATAAGCATCGACAACGCTCGCTACCTTCCTCCGGGAACGTAAGCGGGCTTTTTTTATGGAATTTTAATCATGGTTCATATCCCCTACGCAAAGTCGCATCGCAAACCTATAGACCTTATTAGTGATTTAGAGGAAAAGGGACTAAATTTCAAAGATAAAGCATTAGCCGAACACATATTATCATTTATCAGCTATTATCGTTTTAAAATTTATCTATTCCAGTTCATGTATCAAGATGAAGAAGGAAAAAAGCAATTTCGTGATGGCATTTTTTTTGAAAACGGCCTTGATATTTATCGTTTCGATGAATCATTACGCAATTACATATTTCGCATAATTTCTCGACTCGAAATAAAATTTCGTAGTAGGCTAGATCACACTATATCAGAATATACAGATGATCCATTTTGGTATCTCGACGATAAAAACTTCTTTAATAAAAAAGAAAAGACAATAAACTTATTACGTTCAAAGTTATCAAATTCATTTACATCTTGTAATGAAAAATATGCCACTCATTATAAGGAAAAGTACTATAATGAGAAAAATGATAATTATAAATCCCTACCCCCTTTTTGGATTATCGGTGAATTAGCAACATTGGGAAATATATTTGTTATTTACGATTGCTTGGACAAACGTCGTTTTCAAATATCAGAACGAGAAAACATCCTTAACAATTTAGCCAAAGAATTTGGCGTAAAAAAATTTGAAACGCTGGTTGGATGGATTAGTGGATTAAGAGATGTAAGAAACAAATGTGCACATCATAATCGTCTTTGGAATTCAAATTTAAGAGCCCCAGCAGAAATTATCCCACACCTTTCTATACCTCCAACTAATAACAATCGTATCTATGTTTTTCTTGCAACCCTTCACCATTTAAGCAAAATCTTAAAACTGGGCGTAAACGTGGGCCAAGATATTCACACTTTAACACATGAATTCCCAAGAGTAATACCACTGTTACATTCTGCTGGTTTTCCAGAAAGCTGGAATACAGATCCATTCTGGGAACTTTAGAGTTATCATATATTTTGGCGATGCAAAAATATCTTAATACATGGTTAAAATTTGCCAATAATACTAAAACAATATCCTTTACATCCCATATTAACTTGACAAACGAAAAGGTAAGCTGAGTTACACATACCTTACCAACCAAAAAATTTGTACCTATAAATAACGTTTCATAATTCTGCTACACATGAGTTTCTTCAACCCATTGTTATACATAGAATTATGAGTAGTATAAGATGCAGCGCTATTTTGGAATTTTATTTATACCCGTTTAACTTGAAGATGCAGGATTCAGAACCTGGAAGTTGTCATTAATACGGCACGACAGATTCCCGGCAAGTTCCGGTAATATTTCCGTAAAAAAGCGATGTATTGCCTGCCTGAACAAA
>NZ_NSCM01000077.1 GCF_003287735.1 Photorhabdus bodei
AACAGGTCAGGAATAACCATTATTTCGCTTCGACGACCTTGTTCAGGCAGGCAATCCATCGTTTTTTTACGGAAATATTACCGGAACTTGCCGGGAACCTGTCGTGCCGTATTAATGACAACTTCCAGGTTCTGAATCCTGCATCTTCAAGTTAAGCGGGTATATCTCATATAATTTCATTAACGCTTAAATAATAGTGATTTCATTGAGGAAGGATATTGAAACGAACTGTGTCTCTGCTATAGTTTTTATATTATTGGGGTTCTACGCCGGAACCGCCGAAATTTCCGTTACTTCTGTTTCAACCCGACAATTCGCACCATGTATCTACCTTCGAGCAGCATTTCTTGATTAAGTGGTCCAGAGGTGTCTGATGGACTCTCTCAACGCGGCTCTTTCCCTGTTAGCGCATATGAACTCGATGTTCAGGTATGCAGAACACATCCAAATTGCGTAGTGCAGGAGTGACTAATTCCGGCCGGGCTGACACGAAAAGCGGTGTGTTTTCACCTAAGGTTACCTGCAGCATTCCGAAAAAAACCACCCGCATTGCAGGTGGCATTAATAGAACCCTAAAAGAGCGTACAAAGATCCACAGCGTTAATTTTTTTGGAATAAAGGGGGAACGTTTATTATTTGCCGACTGCCTTCGCTGCAGCTTCAACCCACTTACCTAAGTTTTCTCGACCATTTTCTTTGTTCCATAGATAGTGGGTGGTGCCAGGAACACGAAGCGAACAGCAATCGGTAGTGTTCCCTTTGAGATCTGCGATTTTGCTGATATCGATGGTTAAGATGCCATTGCCGCGCTCAACGCTTTGCTCTATCTCATACTTTACCCATTTACTCTTATTGGTTGTGGCTCCAATAAGAACTACAGTGACGCTAGTACCGTGAAGCTGATCGTTTATCCATTTCTTGATAGCCACATCGCCCTTACGCTCAACCTCTTCGAAATCAGCTTTATCGATGAAACCCACTTTGGTATCGGAAGCGATTACGTTGCTGTTTCGTACATTCATCGCACGTTGTACGTCTTCGTACTGGAAACTGAAAAATACTTTTCTTGCCATGATTTTGTCCTTAAATGAGGGGAAGGAGAGACAGGATGATGTCGTGAGCACGTTCCAGATCAGTACCTTGGGTGCCCAACTCGTGAAGCAGAGGGGTGATATTCTTACCTTGCTCATGCTTCGATTCGTCGTACGTTATAATTAGTTCTTTCCACAGGTCAGCAGAGATTGAGCCGGTAATACCAACAGGGATGACGAAAAGACCGTTAGCAACTGCAATATCAAACTCTTCACGCATACCGCTGGATGGCACCACAGCTCCAGAACTGTCCAACTTGTTGCCGAATAGAAAGAGTGCTACGCCTGCGTGAGCGAGCATGTTGCGGCGGTACTCTGTCCAGAGCTCAGGTAGTGAGCGTTCGCCAGATTGGCTCTGAGGAAAAGGGCGCAGAACTAATTGATCGCTATCGAGGCGACCACCATTCATGATGGTTTGTTCGAGTACACCAGAGATAACAGCACTGCCAACCCCTAAGCCAAACCCAGAAATAACCCGGTACTGCTCCTTGCTGATCGCCTTACTTAGTTTGTAAACAAACTGTCCCGCCTCGGATTCGGTCCAGGGGCAGTAGTCATGAGCTGCACCAGAGATAAAAATGGTTTTACGTTTGTGACGACGTTCAATCTCTCTCAGAATGTCGGTGATCTCTGAGAACTCATCAACGTATACAGCCTTGATCCCAACCCGTAGAAGTTCGTGTTTGAAGAGGTCTTCTTTGCGCTGACGATATTCAAATTCGGCCAAATCCTCGCCTTCCAGCCTGCTGGCCTTACGAAGGATGCAGTAGTGTTGGCGTTGATCCTGCGCGAACTGAATTCGAACTCGACTTAGGATGTACTCAAGGTTGGGATCCGTGAAACTGAAGCCCAGAAACAGAAAGGTTTTAGCTATCAGGTCACCGCTGAGTGCAGTGATGAACGGCTGCATCTTTACATGATAGCGTTCATAGTCATCACGGATTAGCACCGCCTCGGATGCGTGATCAACATCCCCATGCATCTTGTAAACCACTGCATCGCGTTTGGGACGGGTCGTAGCCAGCTGCTTGTTGGTGTACTTAACATCAGGAACTTTTCCATTTCGCTCGAGGGCGTTCTCGATGAGTTTGTCGTAGTTTGTTGTCCAATAGGTCTGAATTGGTAGCCTAGCGAGGATCTCGTGATTTTCAGTCGGTGCTACGCCCGACGAGAATTCAGTGACCAGTATCTGATTCAGCTTTGAGCGGTTGGTCGCATTGGCATTAGCGTGGTATTGCGCCAAGGTAACCAGATCCCATTCCCTCTCAACATCAAGATCCAGATCATCAGCAATTGGCTTCAGCAAGGACTTCCAATCCACAAAGCCTGCTGTTCTGGACAAACCTGCACCTGCAAAAACTGCCAGATTTCCTTCAGCTAGCTCCTTAGATAGGCTGTCTATGAGACGCAGGATTTCTCTTTTCATGCTTCGGTACCCTCCTGATTGGAATTAAAGATTACGCACCCATTTACCATTGCCGCGAGTGTCGAAAAATGCAAGGCCAGTATGGCCAGAAGATACATCGATTTTGTTATAGAGATTTAGATATTCGTTACCATAAAAATGGCCCTGATTGTCCTGCGTGGGAATAATAGCGATGCGGTCATAGACCTTTTTACCATCAGCAAAACCTATTTCCCAAGGACACCAGCGTGATGTCATCGAATGCTGTGTCGCAAGAAAAAGAAACCAATCGGCGCGCACAATGGCTGATTTAATATTGAGGGCAGTCTCGGTGTCCGGCTTGTCGGGCATAGTTTGATCTAGCCAGTCGATGTAGACATCCCACCCTTGATCATTCAGCAATGCCTGTAGACCTAGTGCTAGTTGCGCGTCTTTATGGCTGTGGCTCAGAAAGGCTGTAGGCTGCCCAAATCGCTTGGTAAATTGCCCTCGTTGGCCTGCGTTAAGAATGTCTGACTGACGAATCGCCATTAGTAATCCTTACCTTTATTTTTACATAATATAACAACACGTTAGCACTATATTAGATGTACCCACATTGAGCCAAGTCAACATGGCCTTGCCACGTTTCTGAAGAAAGCCTCTGTCCTCACTGTCAGATTTATCCGAGTCACATAGAGTTTGCCACCACTGCACTGGGGTTGTAAGCGGGAAGCCGCCAAAATTTTGCGGCCTACGACTTTTAGTGATCTTTCGGAACCTCGATAACGCCATCAGCAATCCCCTGTGCCAGCCACTCCATCCATTTCGCAAAGCGAAAATACCCTGGATATTGCTGGCAGATATAGTCAATCTGCACTTTTGATGTGCTGTCCATAACCCTTTTAAACGCCTCCATGTAGTCGTAACAGCCCTGCAATAATTGCGCATCACCATCCTCTGTTAGAGGAAACCGGCTGGCATACTCATGAACTATTTTCGCTAATTGTCGCTGTTCTGCGGTCAGGTCAATCATTTTTATCCCCGGAAATTTGTGGTTTCAGACCTTAATGAAGCTTTTTTCGACAGTGTTATCTGCTGGCCGGGTTTCAGAGCCCAACTGGCGTTTAACCCTGGCCAACAACTGTGGCGCAACATTCCAGCGGGAACCGCTTTCGGTATGAACAGTCACCGTTTTTTATTCAGACGGACCAGAACCCCCGTCACCGTTTGTCCGTCTTCCGTAGAATTACGTGACAGTGTCCGGTAGACCGTTGGTCGTGAAATTGAAAATAACTCAGCCAGATCGCTGATAGAGTACTGTCCGGTTTCATGCATCCGGTACAGCTCTTTTTGTTGTTTATCAGACAATTTTGGCTGTTTTCCCCGTAGTTTTCCCTTTGCCCGCGCAATAGCCATACCTTCCCGGGTACGCAGGCGTATCAGGTCTCCCTCGAACTCAGCAAAAGTGGCCAGAACGTTGAAAAACATCTTCCCCAACGGGTCTACCGGATCGTAGAGGCTGGTTCCCAGCGCCAGTTTCACCCCTCTGGCCTGAAGCGTATCGGCAATCTCCCGGGCATCAGGTACTGAGCGAGCCAAGCGGTCAAGCTTGGGGACGACGAACGTGTCACCACTACGAACCGCTGCCAGCGCTTGGTTCAGGCCGGGTCTCTGCCGGTTTGATCCGGTTAGCCCCTTATCAATGTAAATCCGATCCGGAGAGACACCGAGTTTCACCAGCGCCTCCTGCTGGACGGTCAAGTCCTGTTTGTCAGTGGAGCAGCGGGCATAGCCAATGCGTATTTCAGTCATAAAGTGTACGTTTAAGGGGCCATGAAAGAGATTGATACCGTACCAGTTATATGAGACAACGTCAGCAATGATTTTCTCTGAAGCGTAAAAATGCATTTTTACTGTCCGTTGGGCGATCCTCTTACGGACATGTTCAGTTCGGGATCAGTATGACAACTCGTGGCAAAGCAACTGGCAAAAGTGAACGACTGGCGGTTTTAAATAATGCCGAACAGGAAGCATTGTATGGTCTCCCTGATTTCGATGACGCACAACGGCTGGAATTCCTGGCTCTGGATGAATCTGAACTGGCGCTGGCCTGTAGCCGCCGGGGATTTCATGCTCAAATTTATTGCATCCTCCAGATCGCTTACTTTAAAGCCAAACACCTGTTTTTTCGCTTTGGGTGGAAGGATGTTAAGGATGACTGCGATTTTATCCTGCGCCGTTATTTTCATGGGGAGTCTCTTCCGGACCTGTTTCCCACTAAGCATGAACGCTATGCCCAGCGGGAAAAAATTTGTGCACTGTACGGTTATTGTTCCTGGTCATCTGCTCTGTCTTCACAGCTCGAAGAGCAGGCCATCCACATTGTTCGCCGTGATATAACACCCGGCTTTGTCGCCACGGAGCTGATTATCTGGCTCAACGCGCATAAAATCATCAGGCCCGGCTACACCACGCTCCAGGACCTGGTGAGCCGGGTTCTTTCTGATGAACGGCAGCGGCTGGAGCGTATTCTGTCAGAACAACTTGATGACTCGACCATTGCTGAGCTGGACAAGCTGATTGAACGTGATGACACCCTTTCCCGGCTCGCGGTTCTCAGACAGGATGCGCGAGACTTTGGCTGGCGTCAGATGAGCAATGAACGGGAAAAGAGGGCTATTCTGGAGTCACTGCACCGCAAAGCCTGTGAAATCCTGCCGGTACTGAATATTTCCCAGCAAAACCTGTTGTACTATGCCAGCCTGGCAAATTTCTATACTGTTTACGATCTTCGCAATCTGAAACCCGGACAGACCCGCCTTTACCTGTTGTGCTATGCATGGATTCGTTATCGACAGTTCAGCGACAACCTGGTGG
Organism: Photorhabdus bodei; assembly: GCF_003287735.1. GTDB lineage: Bacteria > Pseudomonadota > Gammaproteobacteria > Enterobacterales > Enterobacteriaceae > Photorhabdus > Photorhabdus kayaii. The sequence goes on from NZ_NSCM01000077.1 coordinate 5,356, forward strand.
ATGCGATGTTTTTCCATATGAAACAGCTTGAGGATGAAAGCCGCAACATGGCCAAAAAACTTCTGGCTGACGTACAGGAAAAACACCGTCGCGAAACGTCTAAAATCGGTCGCCTGCTGTCGCTTTATGTTGATGACAGTGTCCCTGACCCCACCACCTTTGGTGAAGTTCGCCAGCGAGCCTGGAAAATCATGCCCCGGGAAGCACTGAAAAGTACAGCACAGCGCATGAGTGTGAAACCCGTCAGTAAACTTGCGATGCAATGGCAGGCTGTGGATGGTATGACGGCATTAATCCGGCGTAACCTGAGACCATTATATCTGTCACTCGATCTCACCAGTATGGTCCAGGACAGCCCGTGGGTTAAGGCGCTAAACTGGCTCAGAATGGTGTTCAGCAAAAAGCAGACACTTTCTCAGCGCCCTCTGGAGGAATGCCCGCCGGAGACACTACCCTCGCGGCTGCGTCCGTACCTGCTGGAATTTGGTGAGGACGGTGAGGTTGTTGGCCTGAATGCAGGGCGTTATGAATTCTGGCTTTACCGACAGATAAGAAAACGCTTCCTGTCCGGAGAATTTTACCTTAATGACAGTCTCCGGCACCGCCATCTTTCAGATGAACTGGTCGCAGAAGGAGAACAGTCTGCGGTGCTGGCTGAAATGAACATTTCCTTTCTGCAAAAGCCCATAAAAGCACAGTTAAAGGCACTGTCAGGCGAACTGCACCGACAATGGAAAGCGTTTAACCGTGAGCTGAAGCAGGGAAAGCTGAAGCATCTGGAATACGATACAGAAACGAGGAAACTGAACTGGCATAAATCGGTAGTCAGTCGTTATAAGGAACAGAACCGGCGTTTTTACGGGCAACTGCCATTCTGTGATGTTACGGACGTTTTCCGCTTTGTTAACGAACAGTGTCGGTTCCTCTCTGTCATGAAGCCGTTACAACCCCGTTATGCCAAAAAAGAAGCTGATGCAGACAGCCTGATGGCGGTAATCGTTGCTCAGGCAATGAATCATGGCAACCATGTCATGGCGCGAACCAGCGATATTTCATTCCATGTGCTGGAAAGCACGTACGAACAGTACCTTCGTCTGGCATCACTGCTCGCAGCCAATGACTGCATCACTGATGCCATAGAGAAGCTGCCCGTTTTTCCACTCTATTCGTTTGAGCCGGATACCCTTTACGGCGCTGTGGATGGCCAGAAATTTGGCGTTGAACGACCAACAGTGAAAGCCCGACACTCACGTAAATACTTCGGTCGCGGTAAAGGCCTGGTGGCCTACACCTTGCTGTGTAACCACATTCCGATCAACGGATACCTGATTGGTACAAATGATTACGAAGGACATCACGTTTTTGATATCTGGTACCGCAACACCTCTGTAGTAAAACCTGTTGCTATCACCGGAGATATGCACAGTATTAACAAGGCGAATTTTGCGATACTGCACTGGTTTGGTCTTCGTTTTGAGCCTCATTTTACTGACCTGAACAGGCAGTTACAGGAGCTGTACTGCACCAGGGAACTGTCGGCTTATAAAAAATGCCTGATTCAGCCAGCCGGTCAGATTGATCTGGAGCTTATCTCCCGGGAAAAAAGCAATCTCGATCGCATCGTTGCCACGCTGGGACTGAAGGAAATGACGCAGGGAACGTTGATCCGTAAGTTATGTACATATACAACAGCCAACCCGACAAGACAGGCGGTATTTGAATATGACCGGCTGATTCACAGCATTTATACGCTGAAGTATCTGCGCGATCCGCAACTGGAACGTAATATTCGACGTTCCCAGAACCGAATTGAATCTTATCATCAGCTACGTGCCGCAGTGGCCAAAGTCGGAGGAAAGAAAGAGTTAACCGGAAAAAACGACATTGAAACAGAGATAAGTAATCAGTGCGGGCGCTTGATCTCCAACGCGATCGTTTATTACAACTCCGCGATCCTGTCGCGTTTGCTGGAACGACTGGAAACAGAAGGTAATGAAAAGGGCATTGAGATATCACCAGTGGCCTGGCAGCACATTTTGCTGAACGGACATTATACCTTCCAGAACAGCAATGAACTTATTGACCTGGATACATTGGTAGCCGGTTTAAAACTGGGATAACGGAAATTTCGGCGGTTCCGGCGTAGAACCCCTTATTGTGATTTTTTTAGATATGTCTCATTAATGACTTACTTATAATATGGATATATTAATATTCTGGTGAGTTATTGTGGTATGTAAAGTCCATGTAATATATCGGGGAATTAATTTTCAAAGGTAATATACCCGTTTAACTTGAAGATGCAGGATTCAGAACCTGGAAGTTGTCATTAATACGGCACGACAGGTTCCCGGCAAGTTCCGGTAATATTTCCGTAAAAAAGCGATGTATTGCCTGCCTGAACA
>NZ_NSCM01000078.1 GCF_003287735.1 Photorhabdus bodei
CTCGTCGGGGCGAGTTAACATGTTCTTTAACAGGGTGGGAAAAAGCGGTGGAGAAAAAGGCTGCTAAATCAGGGGGAAAGCTCCGCTAAACTGTATGATGGCGTCGGGATAGTCCCTAAGATCCGCTGAATCTTAGTGGCGGATTTAACCCGTACGGCTATGTCCATGATCCGGTCAACTGGATTGATCCTTTGGGTCTATCTAATAGTGGGATCTTAGATAAAGCAATGCAAGGACAAGTCGGCGATAGATTATCAGCCCATCACGTTATCCCTGTGGAAGTTTGGAAAGAAAATCAAGTATTCTTAGATAAAATAGGTATCGGTAGACAAATGAATTCTGCACCTAATGGTATTCATATTCCGGGTAGTGAATCCGCCATGAAAGCAGATGTCGGAAAAGGAATGAAAGTTTTCCACAGCAGTAATCATAATAATTATTCTGATGAAGTGCGAGGAAGAATAAGGGATATAAGAAACCAGTATTCTAATAATAGCATTAACGAGCGAGAAGCTAGAGATGCTATTAGAAAGCTTCAGATGGATATGAAAAATAAAATATGGTCTGGTCAAGTGTCTACAACCAAATGTGGGAGAGTAAGTTAATGAATTATTATGTATTAATGAACGATTATAATTCTTCACTAATGCCAAGATATCTTCATGCTATAGTAGATACCGAAAAGCAAATTAATGAAAAATGGGATTATGAAGGCTCCAAGCATGATATACCTTATTATCTATTAGATAAGGAATGCCCTGATACTTTGTATTTGTTATGTAATAAAAATATTGGAAAATTAGGGTTTAATTATTATCAACACAATATGGCTCATATCCTATCTGATAGATTTTTCAATATTATCAATGAGTTTAAATTAAGTGATCATGTTTTAAAAAAATTAATTGCGACATCTATTAAAGATGGAAAAACTATCAATAACTCATTAAATTATCTTTTTTTTACTGACAAGGAGTTATTTCTAAATGAAAAATATTCAATATTGGAAAAAGATAAATATGGAAATTTAATTCCTCATAAATTATCTTTTCATAATGAATCATTAAATTATGATATTTTTTCAATACGGACTACTTTATTAGCAGGATTTATCTTTATTTCAGAAAAAGTAGCTAACAGATTAATTAAAGAAAATATCAAAGGAATAAAGCTAATTAAATTAGATGAAGTCTTGAGTCACTATTGTGTAGATTTTAAGTACGACATTAAATCTAATGTCAAAAAAGGGAAAATAAAATTACCCTAAGCTAATAGTAAAAAGCCGGAAAGATCCCCGTGATCTTTCGGCTTTATTATTTCCATGCTTAAAATAAATATCTTACAAGGTTAGGCTTATATACTAAACATATAACTTAAAAGCACAAAAATATAAAATAAATAAAAAGATAAAAAAATTAATAATACATAAAAATATAAGACTCATAGTAAATATATACATAAACTATATTTTTGCTATTTTATTCCATTTTCTCTCTGAAACAGCAAAAAGCCGGAATCGCTTCCGGTCTGCTTCTTTCTTACCGTGGCGAATACCCATGCCACTCCAACGCCGACTGGTTAATGTAATGGCAAGGTGTCAAGGTAATCACAATGGTTACTCCAGGGCTATTAAAAATGCACTAGACAAAATAGACTTAAATCAGTCTGTTAATGAAATATCGAAACAGGTTGCTAATATACAAAATTTAGCTAAGAAAGGAATGATGAATGAAACACCAATAAGAGCTAAAAATACCTCGAAAGGAAAAACCAAAATAGGCAGTCAACGTGCTTTAGAAATGTGGAATAAAACTTTAGGGGTATAATAATGAAAAACAAAAATAAGAAATTTATAACTGAACCAATGAGTTTTTTATTTTCAGATAATCTTTTATCAGGGGGAGAAAAAGCACCCTCTGATATTATCCTATTGGAAGATAAAGACAAATCCCTCAGATTATCATTAAGTCAAAATTTACCAAATGGATATTTAGTCTGGCAAGATCTTATAGAAAATAGCGTTGGTGAATTTTCTTTAGAAGATAACTATTCTGAAGCCGAAGATTATTTAGAAGATATTGACGAAGAATACAGTGACTTACAAGAGGAAAAGACATTAATTTATAGAAAATCTAGAATGAAAAAAACAAATACAGAATACGATGATTTTTATTTTGAAGTTTTAGATGAAGTCTATTATCAACTAAAAATGTTATCTATTCAAAGGTACATGTTAGGTTATCAGAAGAAATCGTTATTAGAAAAAATGTTCGAAATATAAATAAGATTTCAAAATAGTGCTACATCTTATACCACTCATAATTCTATGTATAACAATGGGTTGAAGAAGGCTATGTGTAGCATAATTACGAAACGTTATTTATAAAGAAGGGTTGTATCCATGCGGAATGACTAAGGATAAAAAAATAGTCGCTTTTAATCCAATGATATTAAAAACTAGTTGATATAGAAAATATATTCTCATGAAAAATCCGGAAAGATCTCCATGATCTTTAGGTTTTGTTATTTTCATACTTAAATAAATATTTTACAGGATTGATATTATATATTAAATATGTAACTTAAAAGCCAAAAATATAAAATAAATAAAAAGATAAAAAAAGGAATAATACAGAAAAATATAATACTCATAGTAAATATATACATAGACTATATTTTAGCTATTTTATTCTGCTTTCTCTCTGAAACAGCAAAAAGCCGGGATCGCTTCCGGCTGGTTTCTTTCTTACATTGGTAAATACCCATGCTACGCCAATGCCGACTGGTTAGTGTAATGGCAAGGCATCAAGGTAATCATCACGGATATACTGATACAATAAGAAATGCTTTGGATAAAATAAATCTAAATCAATCATTTAATACCATATCGAAACAAGTGACTCACCTACAAAATTATAGCTAAAAAAGATATGGAGAATGGCAATATTATTAGATCCAACGATATGTGTAACACTGATATTCAGGGGAAAAACGTAAATTAAAAAGTAAGGTAGTTATGATACTCCTAATAATGGGTGCCTAATTGATCGCGAAGCAACGTCTAAACAAATAGTAAAAAATGTGGTCGCTAACTACAAAGATTTTAAGGGTATGATATAAGTGAACTAGAAAGAGCCTTAATAGAATTATCTAATGTCCATAAAAGATTTAATCTTCAGGGAAAATTTGAAGGAAATAATAGTGTTGAACTCAAATGGCCAAATTCGATTGAACATTCAGAAGAAATAGATTTTTTCTTCAACAAATTTGAACCTGTTAATATTAAGATAGAAACAAGAATTACACCAATAACCTTTTTTAAAGTTGAAAAAATATAACAAACCTAATATGGATATCGCTAGATTAAAGATTCAGAAAATATATTATATAACCCTAACTGGTCCAAAAATCATCTAATATTTATGGATGATTTTGATGGTGGAAAGCCTATTATTGCTATAACAGACATTAAAGGCACTCCTATTTATGCCAATTATGACATTGGTGAACCATTCAAAATAGCTGATTCATTAGCTGATTTCTTTATATAGCTAAATTAATTGAAATAGTTTATGGGAGGTTTAATATTTTTGATATTGGTGATGATAATGATGACGATGAGCTTAGTTCAGAATTTACAGATATGATTACTAAAGAAATTAAACCAATAATAGGTTCAAGTAATTTCGAAAGTTTCTTTGATTATTTTTATGGCTAATTTTTTCCATAAATAATAAAAGACCGAAAGGATCCTTCGAGATCTTCCGGCCTTCTTATGATCGTAATGCTCCAATGAACTCATATTTCAATTAACTTTCATTTAAATCTAAGCTCTCGGCTTTGTCATAAATACTTAATACATCTTTCCATTTTATCCTGAATTGATTTCTTTTTTTCACTTTAGACAATCCCTCCTGATATTTTATATTAATGCCTGGATCATAATATATTTTGCTTGATTCCAGCGCACTTATAAATTTGTTAAGATTAGCACCTGTAGCTAATACAATTTGGGGACCAAACTTATAGTATGGGAAATCACCATTTTTCACATCATACGAGACAAAACATGTTTTAGAATGTTTCCGTTTCCAGTGGTCTAATAATTTTCCGAAATTCCAGCCAGCAGCAATATTACCATTTATACTCCTAAGTACTAATCCGCCATCAGGATCTATAATTTTTTTCTTATCAAAATCATATCCTTCGAGATATAAAGTCAGCTTCGTTTTTTCGTTTAACAATCCGATTTTATGTATACTGGCAAAATCGACTCTATCCTCTTTTTTATTGGATGCATAATCACTCATAAATTTATGTAAATTTTCTATGTATTCCCCTTTATCTGGTTCTGGTGTCATTAAAGTTACAACTCTTCCTGAATGTGTTTTTAATTCCCAACCAGAAAAATCAGGCCCAGATCTGCCATTTGGTATAATTCCAAATAAACTTTCCAGAGTAAAACCCGCCCCATTTCTTGCTCTATATTCAATTACATTACCATTTTTATCCAGTCTTTGCGATTTAATAAAACCATAAGAATAAATTTCCTTCAAGCGAGTGATAAGATCACTACGGCTGTCTTTAATATTAGAGTAATATTCATAAAAAACAGAGAAAACAGGATTCATTAAATTTTTATCTATTAATTCTCTGAGTTCAATGGAAAGAGCGTCTTCCCAAGAACTCATATAAGCAAAAACCATGTCTTTACATATACCAAGAATTAAATAACGATTCTTATCACATCTATTTATTCTTTCCTCTTTCGTTGGAGGTTGCATTAAATGAGATGGTGCTATTGAACAACCTTTTATAATTCCCGACAGGCGAATTTCTGGATAGTTAGGATATAAAATAATTTGAGAGCCATGTGCCTGTTCTTTACAACTGTCAGTATTTATCCAAAATAAATTTAATGTGGCCTTAAATCTCGCACCTTTTTTTGACATACCAGCACTTTTCAGTTCACCAACAGGAATACCCTGCATGACAGAAAAATCCGCTCCCAAATATATCTGTTGTTTAGAATTGTCATTGTTTGCAAGTGGCTTAACTATAATTTTTTTAGCTCCTAAATCCTTCATGATAACTGATATTTTATCTATATTTATCAGTTTATTAGTCATCTTCTGCCCCGTCCATTAGTTATAATCTCTCTATAGATTAACTCTATTAAAGTAAAAATAGAATGCCACACTGAAGGATAGATTATTTTTCAAACAAAATAAAACTTATAGGTGGAAACGATTTGGTATGTAATATAACTGTTTCTTACAGAAAAAGAGTCAAAAAACACTTTTAATTCAAATAACTACTCATTTTTTTATAAAAGTATTTTATGTATCCCCACTGTATCAATTTCCGCATGAGTTTCACTGGCACATAGCCATTCTTCAATTCTTTCTGACAACTCATTATCTGTCAGTTTCAAACGTCCTCTCAAAGTACACTCCCAAATAACTAATATCTTCCAGCTATTATCCGAAAGAGAACTCATAACAAATTGATCTCTTCTGATATTTTTCTCAATTTTATCTAACCAGAATTCAGTTCGGGTTGCCGGAGTTTTGAAGAGATGACAATTATGCCCATGCCAGAAACATCCATGAACAAACAAAACAGCCTGATATTCATCAATAACGAAATCAGGCTTACCCGGAAGCTCCCTTACCTGCACTCTATAAGTTACCCCAAGGTCATGGAGAATTTTAACGAGCTTTTTTTCTATGGCTGTATCACAGTTACGAATTGCTCTCATATTTTTACTGCGAGTGGATGGATTGTGAACATCAGCCATAATTTATCTATGCCGCCTGATCTTTGTTTATCTGCTGTTGTTTCACTGCTTTCGCTATATAAGGAGCTAATAATTTAGCAACAGCTGTAAATACAGGCACAACAACTGAGTTTCCAAACTGTCGATAAGCTTGTGTATCTGAAACCGGAATATGAAATGCTTCTCCCTGAGGAGACTCAAACCCCATTAGCCGTGCGCATTCTTTCGGTGTTAAACGACGCGGGCGATTTTCCTGGTTATCTGGATTATCAAAATCCTGTTCCCCAAGCTTTTTATTCCATCCCCGGTCAATAAGGATTTCTGAGCCATCTTTATGGTAACGCGCAGAAAGTGTGCGAGTAACACTATCCTTATTGTTGGGATCTATAAGGCCAAATCCAAAGCCATTTCCTTTAGCCTGATGTTTTCTGGCATAATTATATAAATATTTCCAGAGATTAGGGGTAAGAATATATTTACTGTCAACTTCTGGTTCAAGTAAATCCGCAAGTGTTGGCCGTTCTTTCGGGAAATATCGACTAATATCCCTAAGTGTAAATCCTTGATGAATATTCAGATCTTTCCGAAAACCAACTAACACAATTCGTTCCCTATGCTGAGGCAAAAAATATTTTCCATCAATAATTTTAGGATCATTCGGCCCCATGATATCAGAATCAGCAACAGCGTATCCCAACTCATTCAATGTATTCATGATAATACGGAATGTTTTCCCTTTATCATGACTTTTTAAGTTCTTAACGTTTTCCAGAAGAAAAATAGCAGGTTTTTTAGCGGTAATAATTCTGGCCACATCAAAAAAAAGAGTTCCCTGTGTATCACACTCAAACCCATGAGCACGACCAAGGGAGTTCTTTTTCGAAACACCAGCTAATGAAAATGGCTGACATGGAAAGCCTGCCAAAAGAACATCATGATCTGGAATTTCTTTATCAATATTTTTATAAGCCTCTTTTTCATCTATTTTTGGGTTTTCACTTAATGTTATTTCACGAATATCAGAATTAAATTTATGGGATTCCGGATCACAATACCAGTTTGCTTTGTAGGTACGAACAGCATCTTTATTCCATTCGCTGGTAAAAACACACTGACCGCCAATTTCTTCAAAACCTTTTCGAATTCCTCCAATCCCTGCAAAAAGATCAATGAAACGGAAACCGTATTGAGGATGATTTTTGGGTGGTTCAGGTAGCATTTTTTGGAGCATAGCAACTTCAACTTCTGTTAACAATTTCTGGACTGATTTTCCGTTAAACCAGCGATTTAAAGTTTCACGGGTCCAGTCGTTATAATTTACTCTGCGCAAAAGTTCTGCAATAGTTTTTTGATCATAAGACTCAAAAAGTTGTCCCATCAGCTTTTTATCTGATGCCAACTTTTGCTGCTGCAATAACTTCGATTTTTCATGGAGATCCTGGGCATACGAAAAAAATTCTTTCATTTTATTTATCCGAAAAATATTTTATTTTGTGACATTTTATCACTCAATTGACCCAGAATAAAGAAATTTGTGGATATTTATACAGTTATTTACTTTACTCAGCGACTCATCTGACCACGGCACCGATGGCGAATGGCACAGGCAAAACACCGCTGGCACCGACGTCGGCAGACCGCACCGCAGATTATCTGACGAAACTCCCGGCGGCGGACAAATCCCTGCTGCAACAGATAGAAC
>NZ_NSCM01000079.1 GCF_003287735.1 Photorhabdus bodei
CGGGTCTTGCTGATGCTGGAGCAGCAACAGGATGCCGAGCAGCAAGCGGAGGCCGAAGCCTCAGGGACAACGGCGGTGACGGTCAGCGCGGAAGATGAAGCTGCCGCGCTGGCGTTGCTGACATCGCCGAACTTAACAGAACAGATTATCAACAACATGGCCGCCTGCGGCGTGGTCGGCGAATCCACCAATCTGCTGACCGGGTATCTGGCGGCAGTCTCGCGCAAACTCGATAAACCGCTGGCCGTGCTGATACAAAGCAGCTCGGCGGCAGGGAAATCTTCCCTGATGGAGGCGGTGCTGAACCTGATGCCGGAAGAGGAGCGTATCCAGTACTCGGCAATGACCGGGCAGAGCCTCTACTATCTGGGGGAAACCAGCCTGCAACACAAAATACTGGCGATAGCCGAAGAGGAAGGCGTGCGGCAGGCGGCCTATGCCCTGAAACTGTTGCAGTCCGACGGCGAGCTGAAAATCGCCAGCACCGGTAAGAACGAACAGAGCGGCGAACTGGTGACGCGGGAATACAAGGTACAGGGACCGGTGATGCTGATGTTAACGACGACGGCCATTGATGTGGATGAAGAGCTGTTAAACCGCTGTCTGGTGCTGACGGTCAATGAATCGCGCGAGCAGACGCAGGCCATCCACGCGATGCAGCGGCACCGCCAGACGCTGGCCGGGTTGCTGGCTGACTCGGAGAAAAGCTATCTGACGCAGTTACACCAGAACGCCCAGCGCCTGTTAAGGCCGCTGAAAGTGGTCAATCCTTACGCCCATCAACTGACGTTCCTGTCAGACAAAACCCGGATGCGGCGCGACCATATGAAATACCTGACGCTGATACAGGCCATTGCCTTGCTGCACCAGTATCAACGTGAAGTGAAGAAAACCACGCATCGCGGGCAGGTGATTGAATATATCGAAGTGACGAAAGACGATATCCAGCTCGCTAACCAACTGGCACATGAAGTTCTGGGGCGCACGCTGGATGAAATGCCGCCGCAGACGCGCAAGCTGTTACTGCTGATACAAGAGATGGTGAACGCACAAGCGCAAATCCAGCACTGCCAGCCAAATGAAGTCCGCTTTACCCGGCGAGATATCCGTGCCTTTACCCACTGGAGCGACAGCCAGCTTAAGAATCATTGCCAGCGTCTCACCGAAATGGAATACCTGCTGTTGCATGGCGGCAGCCGGGGACATCTGTTGCAGTATGAACTGCTGTGGGACGGGGAAGACAACGGCGCAGCCCACCTGTGCGGCCTGCTGGAGGTGGAGGAGCCGGCGGTAGAAACCGCCGGCGGTGAACGCAAGTCTGAGCCGAAAGGTCGCAAGTCTTCCCCAAGTCTGGGGCAAGTCTGGCCTGAGTCTGGGGAAGAAAAACCCGCGTCAGCCCAAGCAGAACAAGGGCAGGCGGGGACACAAGTCCGGGCAGATGAACACGCGGTTATTAAGGAAAATAATCACGGAAACGCCTTGCCTGTGCCTGACAGGGATAAAACGCCGGAAGCCGTCCCGACAGGTCATGAGAGCAAGTCTGACCGGGAAGACAGTAAGTCTGCCTCAAGTCTGGGGCAAGTCTGGTCTAAGTCTGGGGAAGAAAAACCCGCGTCAGCCCAGACAGCACAAGGGAAAACAGGGGCACAAGTCCGGGCGGATGAAAACGCAATAATTAGAGGCAAAAATAAAATGGCCCCGTCGCCCGCTGCCTCAGCCGCTCATCCCCCCGCTGAAACGGAGATAAATCATGGCAAACCGTAAACCCCGCAGGGGAAGCCTGCTGACCGTGGATGAAGTGTACCGTAAACCTGTCGGGCCGGCGCACGACCCGAAGAGCCTGTATGCGTTGTTGCTGCGCTTTGTGGTGTGGCGGCAGGAACGTAACTGGTCAGAAAGCACACTGAAAGTACAGACGCACCATACTTACCACTTTATCCTGTGGGCAACCGAGCGCGGTTTATACTACGCCGCGGATATCACCCGGCCGATACTGGAGCGTTACCAGCGTTATCTGTATCAGTACCGCAAGACCAACGGTGAACCATTAAGCACCCGGACGCAACGTACCCAACTGGAACCATTGAAGGTCTGGTTCAAATGGCTGACGAAACAAAATCTGATACTGGCAAACCCGGCGGCGGACCTTGAACTCCCCAGACTGGAAAAGCATCTGCCGCGCTATATTCTGACCATCGATGAAACCGAACAGATACTGGCGCAGCCTGACCTGACGACGTTGCAGGGGGTACGTGACCGGGCGTTGATGGAGTTGCTCTGGTCAACCGGGATGCGTCGGGGCGAATTAACCCGGCTGGATGTGTACAGCGTTGACGGAAAACGCAAAACCGTGACCGTCCGGCAGGGCAAAGGCAATAAAGACCGGGTGTTGCCCCTCGGTGAACGGGCCTTAAGCTGGCTACAGCGCTATCAGCAACAGGTACGGCCACAACTTATCGTCAATCCTGACGTCAAGGCATTATTCGTGGCAATGGATGGGCTGGATGGCTTACAGGCCAACGGTATCAGCAATCTGGTAACAAGTTATATCAACGCGGTGGGTATCGAGAAAAAAGGTGCCTGTCACCTGTTCCGGCACGCGATGGCAACCCAGATGCTGGAGAACGGGGCGGACCTGCGCTGGATACAGGCCATGTTAGGCCATGCCAGCGTGGAATCCACCCAGGTGTATACGCAGGTCTCTATCCGGGCCTTGCAGGCGGTACACGCCAGCACCCACCCGGCGGAACAAATGGCCGACGAAAAAGTCAACGACGCCGATGAAGTGGGTTTACTGGCCGACCTGTGCGCCGAAGACAACGCCGACACACCGCCGGACAGCCCGACGCCGACCTGAAACCCCGATATCCGCTGACCGTCCGCCCGCCCCCGTTAAGTTGGGCGGGTTCGGTGTGAGGGCAGACCGTGGCCGGACTGCCCGTTAGCATCGGCGCACGCGGGGGTAAATAGTCGTCAGGCGGCGCAAGCCCCGGCGTCCCCGTTGAGCCGGTCCAGGCCGCCCAACGCCTATTGAACATAATGCGGGGGGAATTATACGCACTGCGCCGGTAAGCCCGGGCAACCGCCTGAGCATTGATGAGCGGCTTAATGCGTATAATTGGCATTATGTCTTGCGCCCCCGCGGGTCGGCATTGCGGGGAGTGGCGCACAAGGCTGACGCCTTCTGCTGTCAGCCGCTGAGCCAGTCCTCGGCAAAAACCCGTGTTCTTCTTTAGCTGCCGTGCCAACGTCCGGCCAACCCCCCTAAAGGCAAGTCGGCCTGCGGCCTCCGCTCATTAACTTCCCCCCGCCCCAACCCCGCTGCACTGGCTGCGCCCGGTTCGCAGTCGCAGGCTCCTTGCTCATTCCCGTGCTCGCCATCGCCGCCCCGTGCAGCCCCTGGGGGCTTCCCTGAACAAAACCGCGTGGTCATGCAAGGCCATATGCAAGCCGAAGCCACAGTGCCTCAGAGCGTCGCAGGGGCGCCGCTTGCGGGCTCTATGCCGCCCGCGCCCGCAGAACGGGCACCCGCCGCCCAAACAAGTTAGGCGACGTTCGCCCGTTGCCGAAAAAGGCGCTACACTGACAATGGCACGGCGGGAAAAACCGGCCTTCGGGTACGAAAAGCGCGTCAGGGAGTTTTGGGTTCGGCGGTGAACGCACATTGGAAAAATGGGGTGTAACTGACTGAGGGCATTAGGAAAATCGGCGTCCGGCGGTCAACTTTGCAATGGAATGGGTTGTTACGGACAATAATGCACTGAGCTTACCCAAAGGCATGGCGGAGTACGGTCGGGCACAGAGTTCACTCGCCATGCAAATGCTCAGGGAAGGGGCAACCCCGGATGAATTGTCGGAAGCGTTGGCAAAACAAGCGAGAGGGACGCACCCTGAAGGGCAAGATCCGGCCAGAGGGTTGATTGTGGCGTGGGGGAACTTCTTCGGTGTCCCGTTGGATGTGGTGATGTCCAATGAGAAAATGACGCCGGAGAAAGCCGCTGAAATTGTAGCCGGTGGTATCCCGACCAGTGAAGCGAAGGTGATGCAATATGTGGCGGCTAAAGCATTCTTGGCGCTGGCTAAAAATCCTGTTTCGGGTAGCAAAGCAGAAGGTTCATCACCTCAATGGAAAGTAGGAGAAGGGAAATTCAGTCCGAAGGATCAGGGTACGGTGACGAATGTTGAGCATCCGGTTGGTAAGTTTGATGGGAAGTCATTGTCGAATGGAAAAACAGAAAATGTTGCGAAGAATAGTGAGTTGTCAACAGGGACTGTTTTCGATTCCATTAAAGGCACCCAGCCAATGTATCCTGGCTCCGTAATTCCTAAATCTTTTGAAATGTCATTACCGAACGGGAAGAAAGTCTGGGTACATGGAAATGCTACCGAACATATGGTGGAGTACGCAGCATCAAAAGCTGTTACGCATACGCCTGAAGCTGTGAGACTGGCTAGTCAACAAGAACTAAGAAGTTTCCAATCTGCTGTAAATACTGCCACAAAAAACAAAATGCCATATGGTGAGAGAATTACTGTAGATGGCTGGCAACTAGAAATTAAACCACCACGAACAGCAACTGAGTTGCCAACGATCATCCATGCCCGTTATGTAGGAGCACATTAAATGGATATAGAAATTAAAAACCCTATAAACATTACATTAGATGTAATAGAGCTTGATGAGCATGTACCGTCAATGAAATTTAATCTTACAATCCGAGTAGATAAGTTTGGATATAGTTTAGACGTGGACATGCAGCTATGGATAGAATGTCAATGTTTTGACTCATTTATCGACAACTTACGTAGAAATGATATAGCTCGTCTTAAAGATATGAATGGGGCTTTTGAATTGCTATTAAACCCTGTTCAGGACTCACTTGAATGGTCATGTGCCAAAGAAAATCTAGATGGTTATATCACATCAGCAAAAGGAAGAGAAAAGCTGACCGATGAGTCGAAATGTGCATTGTACGAGGCATTTAATGATTATCCTAAGTGGTGGTAATCAATAAATACTGATCCCAGCCAAGCGCTGGGATCTCCTTTTTAGCCGTTTTCAACAAGCCGGATAATCAACTGTCCGTGCTCAACACTGACCTGCACTGGCTGCCCGGTGGCAAAGCCCGCTTCTTCCAGCCAGTTACCTTTAAGATGCAAACTGGGGTGCTGGCTGTAATAGCGGGTCATGCCAGTGTGGCGGTTGGCGTGACATCGGCTGATATAGCCGACTTTATAGTGGCGTCGGGCTTTCGAACTGCCTGAATTTACATTACAATCGTGTTCAGCCATAGCTAACTACCTCTGATAGTGGGTTGTGGTTAGCGGTGCTGGGATGTTCTCAGCATCTCAACACCGCGTAAGTATTATCTCTTCTTGAGCGCCTAACGTTTTATCGTCCAACGTTTAGCATCATGCATATGCAACATACTGCTAATCACTGTCTCAATCGCTTCCCGCTCTTTCTCATCCAACTGTGAGACCGCTTCGAACTGGAGTTTTAGCCGGTCATCGGGTCCGCGTTCATTGTGATCAAAAAGAAGCATATCGGCACTGACATTCAACGCTAATGCAATCCGCCGAAACACATCAATCGTCGGCTGGGATGTCCCGGCTTCATAGCGCTTGTACTGTGAAACGTGCATACCAATCTTGTCAGCCATCTGTTGTTGCGTGAAACCAAGCTCTTTACGGGAAGCAGCCAATTTATCAGAAAAGCTCATAGGAAATTCCAAAGTTGCTGTAACTGGCGTCACTATACCCCTCCCGTTTTTATCGCTTGACTAAAAGTATCATATCAGGGACTATATATATTATCAATATGAATCTTGACGCATTTTACAGGAGTAAAGGCAATGACCCGCGTTCCCGATACCGATTTAGCCCGCTTGAAGCAAACTGTCTCATTGCTGGGACTGGCGCGTAAGCAAGGCCGTGCGATGAAAAAACGCGGTGAGGATTATGTGCTGCGCTGTCCGTTCCATCACGAGAAAACGCCCTCAATGGTGATATCGCCTGCCAAGAATCTGTATCACTGCTTTGGCTGTGGCGCGGCGGGGTCGGTGCTGGACTGGGTGATACAAACGGAAGGCGTCACGCTGAAAATCGCTATCCGCCGGCTGCGGGAGCTGGCCGGGTTGCCGGACATGGACAATGCAGTTGTGGCCGCTTCTTCTTTAGCCGCCCCGCCGGGATCACAGGCCGCACCTCTGCCGAGCCCGAAACTGGCCGACCTGGACGATGACGGGCAGGCGCTGTTGCATCAGGTGATTGATTTTTATCATCAGAACTTACTGGCGTCACCGGAAGCCAAAGCCTGGCTGGCACGACGCGGACTGCATCATCCTGAACTGGTCAGCCACTTTAAGCTGGGGTATGCGGGTCATCACGGTATCAGCGGTTCCGCGGGGTTGTTACCGTCCAAAGACAGTCAGGAAGGTCAGCAGTTGCGCGGCAAGCTGTCGGGGCTGGGCGTGTTGCGTACCACCACCCGGCAGGACCACTTCCGGGGCTGCGTCGTGGTGCCGATAATCGGCTGGGCCGAATCGGCCAGTGTGGCCAGCCGCGGGCGGGTGCTGCAACTGTATGGCCGCCGAACCCAGCCGGATTACAAAGTGCTGAAAGACAGCCCAAAGCATCTGTACCTGTCCTCACCCCTGGCCGGGGTCTGGAATGAGGCAGCGATGAAAGCCGCTGCGGAAATTATCCTGTGCGAAGCGCTGATCGATGCCATGACGTTCTGGTGTGCCGGGTTCCGTAACGTGATTGCCGCGTTCGGGGTGAACGGGTTTAACCATGAGCACCTCGAAGCTTTGCAGTATCACGGCGTGAAGCGGGTGCTGATTGCCTTTGACCGGGACGAGGCCGGAGACCGTGGCGCGGCTAATGTGGCCGCTGATTTACTGGAAGCCGGTATCGAGGCATGGCGGGTGCAGTTCCCGCCGGGCATGGATGCCAATGACTATGCGCTGAAAAGCGGCAACGCCGAACATGCGCTGGGGCTGGCCTTGCAACA
>NZ_NSCM01000080.1 GCF_003287735.1 Photorhabdus bodei
CCAGGGGACCGTGCGGGAAATTCTGACCGAGGACGGGGAACTGCTCTGGGCAGGACGGCTGCTGACCTGGGGCGAACCGGAACGCTGGCCGGTGCTGACGGTCAATGACCCGCGGAACCTGACGTGTCATCTCCGGTTCTGTGGGCAGTACGAAGACGAGGAAAGCGGGCTATACTATAATCGTTTTAGGTATTACGATAACGAGACCGGGCAATATCTCTGTGCCGACCCGCTAAACTTAAGGGGTGGCGTAAGTCCTTACAGTTACGTGCATAATCCGGCGAACTGGATTGATCCTCTGGGGTTAAATAGACAACCAATTATGTTCTTACCTGAAGGCGGTGACGTTTTACATCCTAAGACGATTACACCAAACAATCCTGAAGGTTTATTTACTATAAAAGCTACAGGTAGCTACGCTGATGATAAAATAAATTTATATAAGGCAGCTGGTCTAAATGAGTATCCGTCCCGTAAATGGATATCTCATCATGTAGATTACAATCCAAAAACTAATGAAATGCGGATGCAACTCGTTAATCCTAAATATCATTCTCATCCCCATATTGGTGGCGCTCATGAATTCGAAACTCACACAGGGCTTAAATATGGCTCTCAAGATGCAATAAATGAAGCTACAAGAAGAAATTCTCAATTGTCCAAGTGTGGGAAATAGAGGTTACTTATGTCAAACATTAAATTTTTTTCTGATCACAATTTGAGATTTGAACAATCATTGCACGGGTTGTCAGAGTCAGAAATCAATGCAGTAATTCCTAATGCTTTTAATGGAAAAGATTTCTTTATGAAATTCTATATCGCTAATAACGGTGGTTATTTTAATGGTGGTGCCTATTTATATAGAGATGTTTTTTATACGGTATTAGCAGGCGATTATAATTTAATGGAGATCGAAGGATTTAATTTTATTTCGCGTAAGTTTTATGACGATTCTCAATATCTTCTATCTATAAATGAAGTGTGGGAACTTAGGAAAGGATATTCTAGAAATATAAAAGAATTTGCCAAATCACATTTTCCATTTGCTGGTGATGCAGGGGATAATGATTACTGGATTGACATGAATAGTGGGTATATTAAATATATTAGATGGGAATCTGATGATAATCCTGATAATGCTATAATTGTTGCTCCAACATTCTATGATTTTTGTATGAATTTACAAGCAGAGCGTAGGAAGAATAAAGAATAGTAATTTAATATAAAAGCCGGAAAGATCTTTCGAGATCTTCCGGCCTTTTCTAGGCAGTAAATCCACCATGAAAGCAGATGTCGGAAAAGGAATGAAAGTTTTCCACAGCAGTAATCATAATATTTATTCTAATGAAGTAAGGCAGGAAATAGAAATAGTTAGACGCCAACATGAAAGTGGCAATATTAATGATCGAGAGGCCAGGGATGCTATAAGAAAGATTCAAATGGATATGAAAAATAAGATCTGGTCAGGAAGCGTGACCACAACAAAATGTGGGAGATTGAATTGATGAATTACTATGTCTTAATGAATGATTATAAATCTTCAGTAATACCAAGATATCTTCATGCTATTATAGATACAAAAAAACAAGTAAATAACAATTGGGATTATAACGGTTCTGAATACTCATTCCCCTATTATATGAAAGAACCAGAGTGCCCCAATCAATTGTTTTTATTATGTAATAAAAATATAGGAGCTCTGCGGTTTAATTATTATAATCACGGAGCAAGTCATATTGTATCTGATAATTTCGTTGATTTATTTAGTAATTTAAAAATTTGTGAAGTTATATCTAAAAAATTAATAGCAACTTCAATCAAAGATGGTAATATACTTAGAGATGACTTTAATTACATGTATTTCATAAGTGATGATACTCTTCTAGATTTTAATAGATCTGAATTAGAAGAAGATAGGTTTGGCTCTTTAATTCCTCATAAGTTGACCATTAATAATCCACACTGCATTGATGTATTTACACTAAATAGCACTTTACTCGCTGATTTTTTATTTCTTTCCGAACACGCAGCAGAAATATTTGTAAAAATGAAAGTTAGTGGTGTGAAAATAGTTAAACTAGATGATGCATTTAAAAATTATTGTATAGACTATAGATACGATATCGAAAGTAAAAGAAAAAATTACCATAATGTTAATATAGAATAACTGAAGGAGATATTAGAAACTTTGTGTCATTTCAGGAAACTAAAGAAAAGAAATGACACACTCCTTGAACTAATGGTGTTACAGGATTACCTTATCATCGTTCGATATGGGCTGAAGAAGTTACGATACATAAATAAATACCAATTTCAGCAATTGCAGGAAAAGTACAGTGAATGTTAAAAAGATAGAAATTTTAGATGCTATTAAAAATGAAGCAATGGAATCACTTTACCCACTTAAAATGGGTGGGAATATAAATGATGATTCATTTTTTAAATTAGTAAGTTTAGTTGAAGAATCAACCAGGCTATACAAAAACGATGATCTTATACCAAAGACATTGCTTTCTGAAATTTATCTATTGTCGGTAGGAATAAGCTCTGAAAATCATATTCGTTATAACAAAAAACTGGATGAAATATCTATCAGGTTAATGGATTGTTTTAACATGATAATATCTGGTAAGTCTGTCGATGACATTGAAGCTGAAAGTGATGAACCGAGAATAATATGAAAAATGAAGAAAAAATAATATTTTATAAAACAGGCGAACCATATGGATGCTTTTCTAATTTTTCAAGATATGATTTTTGGGAGAATGATACATATTGGCCAACTGTTGAGCATTATTTTCAATACAATAAATTAATTGACGTTAATGTTAGGAAATCAATAAGAGAAGTGGATTCGCCAATGAGTGCAGCCAAAATAGGTAGGGATAGAAATAATAAGATTGTAGATAATTGGGATGAAATTAAAGATGATGTTATGCGCTTTGCTATTTTAGAGAAATTTAGGCAAAATTCTGATATTCAAAAAATATTATTATCTACAGATAATCTTCATATTATCGAACATACAAAGAATGATTCCTATTGGGCTGATGAAGGTGATAGTTCAGGCAAGAATATGTTAGGTATCATTCTCATGGAAACTAGAGAGATCTTGCGCTCAGAAAGTCCAGGTTAACCGCTTAACGTTCAGCCGGAAGCTCCCTCAAACTTCCGGCTTTGTTGTTATTTACCCGAAACGCCGGTTCGGGCTGACGGTACCGTTGACTATGCGCACAGCATTCACTGGCTGTATGAGCCGGGTGCCCTGACCCCTTCGGCACAGTTTGAAAAAGGCCAGCTGTACTATGTGGTGAGCGATCACCAAGGAACGGTACGGGAAATTTTGACCGAAGAAGGGGAACTGATATGGGCCGGCCGGTTACTCACCTGGGGCGAACGGGAATGCTGGCCGGTGCTGACGGTCAATCACCCGAGGAACCTGACGTGTAACCTGCGATTTTGTGGTCAGTACGAAGACGAGGAAAGCGGGCTGTTTTATAACCGGCACCGTTATTACGACAGGGAAACGGAACAGTACTTATCGCCAGATCCTTTGAATCTTAGTGGAGGATTTAACCCGTACGGGTATGTTCATGATCCGGTCAATTGGATTGACCTCTTTGGATTGATGGTTGTTACTGGTGTGACCAAAAATAGACTTTCCCGAGTGAGCCCTGAATGGCGAAGACTTTATGGTCCAGCAACAATGAGAGACCACCATCTGATACCCCAAGCCATGATGAATGATAAAACGTTCATGATACAAATGAAAAATGCAGGAATCTCAGATCCAACAGACTATATTCATCGACAAATATCCAGGATACCAAATACTCAACATATAGATGTTCATGATGCTGGTTGGAACAAACAATTTAAACAATGGTTTAAAGATAATCCTAACTTCACGAAACAAGAATTACAGAAAAATATTAAAGAAATGATGGTGGAACATAACATCCCTAAATCCTCAAGGAATGGTATACCCCGCTATAAGAAATGTGGAGGATAATATGAATCTATATTTGATAGAGAATAAGATAAACTCATGGGGAGATTGGGGAGAAATCCTTTGGGCAGGCTTTGCCCCTTGGGATGATAATAGTAATTTAGTTTATATAGAACGAACTGGTCCATTTACCCCATCTATTTATATTGCAGATGGAAATCTAATTATTTCTAATGAAGTAAAATTAAAATTAGAGCACTCTTCACTCAAAGGGATTTCATTCTCTTATAAACTTGAAAAGAAAAAAATAGTCAATATCGATTGGAGCAATTGGGATAAAAATGAAAATATATCATCATATGTTGATAATATACATGAACCAGAAGATCTAATCTATAACAACCCTCATGACAGTTGGACTATGAAAAATATGCCAGATTTATGGCTGGGTGAAATTGATAATAGAATACATCTAATTTCAGATCGGAGTAAAAAAACATCTAACCCATCAGATTATATATATATAGAAAATGGTTACAAAAATGAGAGCAATATTGATTTCTTTATGGGAATAGAAAGAATTGGGTACTTTATAACTCCAAAAGCAAAAGAATGGATGGAGAAAAATTGTCCAAATTGTTTTGACTTTTTCCCAATAGAACAAAAATAGAAAACATTTAGGAGGACAGAATAAAATGCAAATTTTTGTTAAAGAACCTTGGAAAATAGATGGTGTCAAAGTATTACAAGATTGGCCTTTGAGGTGATATATGGATTCTATTGAACAAGCTGAAAAATTACGACTGCTTTTCACTTCATTATGGGAAACCATGTATAACAATGGTGAGAGGAATTGGATAAATGGCATCAATATAATTATCACCTCTCTGACCCTGCCAAATTATAATGGCCTTGAAAATGCAAAAGATGCAATTGAAAGCGCTAACCAAACATTTGGCTCTATGTTAAGAGGAAATGGTAGTTTTTCTGATTATTTTATTTGGAAAGACGATTTCAAAGAGAGAATTAAAGCCAATGAAGAATTTGATAAAATAAAGAATGATATTTATAATTTACTGCCTTAATTAAATATTTTTTATCAAAAAAAATTACAGCCGGAAGATAATAAGAGTTTTCCGGCTTTTTAATGTTAGATCGTAATGTTCAGGTAAACTTACCTTGCGTTGTCAGATAACAATAAGATGGGATATTAACTGAAGGTATTATCAGGCTAGGGCAGAATTACTCTAAGTAGTTGTTCCTAATACAGCTATAGTTGGCTTATTTGAGCTCTTTTTAACCCAAACCTGAGTTACCCATATGAAACATTCAGCACGAGGCTTCAAACCGGAACTAACTCAAGTCTTTATATGGCGAGGGTTACAGCAAATGATTTACTATTTAGAACACTTTGACTAGGATTAATATTATAAATTACCTTATCTCTTTCGCTATCATAAAATTACTGACATTAAATATAGATCCATTAATTTAATAACTCTTCAAGCGAATGAATAAATTGAATGATATTTATTATATGACTGATGTTCAATTATATTTTATTTATTTTGTTTTCTAAAAAATATTATCAGATTAACTTTACATAAAACAATCACTAAAAATAATAAAAAGCCAAAATCATACTATCATGAATAATATAATCTATTTCTAAAAAATTAATGAACCTTATGGCTGCTTTTCTAATTTTTCAAAACACGGGTTAGCGGTAAATGGTGTTTATTGGCCTACCATTGAACATTACTTTCAAGCAAACAAATTCTTTGATTTCAATATCAGAAAAACATTCGCAGATTAAATTTACCAAGAGACGCAGCAAACGCAGGCCGAGACAGAAAGAAACCATTAAGAACAGACTGGGAAGAAGTGAAAGACAATATTATGCGGTTTGCTGTTTTAGAAAAATTCAAGCAGCACAAAGAAATACGAGAAATATTATTATCTACCGGTAATGCTCGTTTACTTGAACATACGAAAAACGACTTTTATTGGGCTGACGGTGGCGATGGTTCTGGTAAGAATATGCTTGGCGTTATCTTAATGGAAGTTAGAGAACAATTAAAAAAGTTTTAATTATTTTAACTGTATAATTTAAGTCGATAAAGTTCCAACAATCTTTCTGTCTTTTAATGATTAAATCAAGTCTGGAAATATATTCCTGGAGCAAAATAAAATGAGTAAATTACAGCCATTAAAAATACCATTAGGGTGGTCTATTAATAACTTTAATGACGTTGAACCAATGAAAGAAAATACAGCTATGTCCATGATCCGGTAAACTGGATTGACCCGTTTGGACTTAATAGTTTTGACCTATTTATACATGGTGACATCACAGATTTCCCTAAAGATCTTCATTTTGGTCAAAATAGAATAGCTCCAAACTTTAGTAGTATTGAAAGTCAGGCTGACCCTTTGA
This sequence comes from Photorhabdus bodei, assembly GCF_003287735.1. Lineage (GTDB taxonomy): Bacteria > Pseudomonadota > Gammaproteobacteria > Enterobacterales > Enterobacteriaceae > Photorhabdus > Photorhabdus kayaii. The sequence goes on from NZ_NSCM01000080.1 coordinate 6,387, forward strand.
TAACAGGGAGACCTATTCTGGATGTAGCAAATGATATTAAGGTTGGGAAAATTATCGCTGACATTTTTGTTATTTCATATACGATTGATCCTGCTACAGGTAAACCTGTAACACTTAATAACCGTGGTTTAGCCGCTATAGTTGAATCTAAAGATGGCTCTAGCCTTGTTAAGACAATTGGCTGCAAAAATAGTTAGGAAATGATATGACAATACAATTAATACCAGAAAAAACAGAGTTTAGGATATCAACTACAGACCTTGAAACTGTTTATACAGAATCAAACGGGGTTAAGCTTAGGCTTGATGTTCAACATATTGATGATTTTAAGAATGATACATATCGTGATATAGAAATTAACTTTTTGGTTGTAGCTGAACTTAGGTGTATTACTATGAATTTTTTTGATATTAATCATCAAAATTACGCAATAGATGGGCAAGAGTTCACAATAGATGTGATTGATTTTTGGGAAAAATACGGGTATCATCCTGATTCGGGTTTTTACCAAGTAAATAACTCAGATATATTAATCAGTAAAAAATCATTATATGGCCCTAGAAATAATCTTGATTTAAAACACTATTTAATTAATGGCTATGATAGCCATGTAGAAATAATTGCATCTAAATATGAATATAGATATTTATAAATAGTAATTAAACCCGGAAAGATCCCCGTGATCTTTCGGCTTTGTTATTTTTATACTTAAAATAAATACTTTTCAGGGTTGACCTTATATATTAAATATATAATTTAAAATCACAAAAATATAAAATAAATAAGAAGATAAACAAATGAATAATACAGAAAAATATAAGATTAATGGTAAATA
>NZ_NSCM01000081.1 GCF_003287735.1 Photorhabdus bodei
TATCACGACAGGTGTGATGGAGGTGTTCGAGTTCGGCTTTTTGTTCATCGGTAATGAATATTTTCATGACTGGTACAATGATCCTTATTTTGGGAAAAATCAAGCATCTTCAATGATTACGGGTATATACCGTCTAGTGCCTAAATCATTATAGGATTCAATATATTCTGTTTTATCAATAATACCATTGTACATTAATTTAATACCTTCAAATGAAGGCAGGTTGGAACGATTAAATATATTTTCTATTTCACTATGTTTTATAAAATCATCATCATATATTTTTTTAAAAACACACGGTTTCTTTTCGAAGAAATTTTCTAGGAAGTCTTTTTTATCAATGGGGAAATTAATTGGATTCATATTTAATGTTAATGATTGTTGATTTTGGCTCTATACTCAAGATACTTCAAAGTGCATGTTTGAAAAACGATTATGTTGTTGAATTTAAATGTTTTTATGTCTGACGACTCAAGCATCTTGAAGTTCATTCGGTATATAAGTGAGTAATAAGTTATCTTATTAAGAGGTTATTAAAATAAAAGGTTTTTGTTTACGTAGCCTCTTTTTTTTGGTTGATGGGTGTATAATTACACCCATTTTTATCTAAAAATATCACGGTTTATTAGTGGCAATAGTTAGATCCACTTGAATTACAATAATTGGTCCCAGCACCATTGCTATTGCCTCCAGAATCAATTCTACCTCCTATCTCTCCTCCGATGTAGCGGCCAGCTGCAGCTCCTCCGGCAGCTCCAGCACCACCACCTGCAAATCGACCAACAACACCACCAATTACTGCACCAGCTGCAGTACCTGGGCCCGGTGCTATTACAGAGCCTATTGCTGCACCAGCTGCGGCTCCAGCATATCCTCCAGCTACACTACCAGCTACTCTTCCAGCAGCTCCCCCTGCGGCTGCTCCTGCTATTTCACCAGCGGTTTCTCCTGCTCCTGCACCTGCAACTAAATCAAGCTCTTGAATGGTAAGCTCACGCATAATAAATTTACCTTCATTCAGGTTTACTAAAAATAATAACAATCAAATATATATAAGAACTCATGATTGTATTTAAAAATAATTTTAACGAAAAATCATAATGGATATGATTTAATATATACAAAAAAGGAATCGATACTAATATCAGTAAAATAGTTATAATAGATAGAGTAAATATCTTATAAAAAAAATTTGGTTTTTTATCATGTGAGTATTCTTTTTTGAACCCTTTTTTCAATAAAGAAAATTCATTGGATATTTTATTTGCAGTGCTGAACATGATAATCAATAAAATTATTGACATACTGTAATCTATATACTCAAGAATAGGAGTGTCTAATCTAAGTATAAATACCGAGACAATATAAACTATAAAAAAATTAAAAAATAAAGCCTCTTTTTTAAAGGTTTTTTTAGATAATTTTGATATTTCTTTGGCTCTGTACAATAAGGTGTTTTTATGGTTTTTTATTTTCATAAATTCTTATTTATTATTTTTATAGGGTTTCTGATTTATCTTGATAATATTTTTTTTGTTTTTTTATGTCAATGTCTTTTTTTAAATAAATAAAATAACCAAATGTGGTAATTATCCTAACATCTTTAAAATATAGGGATGAATTAAATTTTAAACGAAAATATTAAACCTCTAATCTTTTCAAGAGAAACTATAATTAAAGTTATCATGATAATGCGCTAAATCTATTGGATGATATTAATAAAAACTTATTGATATATTTATTTAGTCATCACTTTCTCTTATTGTCAGTAAAAGCATTCGTTAGTCTAAATCTGTTTAATTACCATCACAGATGGTCATCAATGTTTCCGTAGGTCTGAGAGGAAGCGCTTAAACGACTAGAAAAACTTCTGTAGCCTGAAAGTGAAAGCAAGAATTGCGGTACATCTGCACACCTTTGGAAGCAGATATTGCTAGTATGAACAATCCTAGCTAGTTTGGTGATGACGGTCTTTTTAGCTAATAGAGTACCAACGGTACTTCGGCGCGTGAGGTTATGGTTTTCATTGCCTTTCGTAGCTGGATTTAAGGTGGGGAAGATCCACTTTACTTTTATCTGATTTCAAGTGGGCATGAAACATGCGCTCGCTTACTTTTCACATTAGCGTTAGGTGATAGCCTTCCGCACAATGGGATTGAGCTACGTCTCGATCTCATTTCACTTCAATGAGCAGGATTGCTTTTGCGCATCTCGCTCATGTCTAGCTATGTTTGCTTAAAATATTTAGCGGGCGGCTTCTCTACACCTAAATAATTAGCTCATTGCTACCGTTTGATCCTTAACGTTGCGGCGTTTTGCTGTGCTTGTTGGTATTTCAACGTTTGCACCACTTTTGCTGACTGTTTGCGGACTTGACGCCGCAGCAAAAGGGCAGTACGACGATTACAGGCTCATGCCTGCTTAACAGCGCAGTGAATCTGACACGGCATTTTATAGATTGAAAGAGCGTCAAAAGGAGAACATGACGATATTGAGGCTGGCTTTTTGCCAGTGGGGATGACCTATTTATACCGGCGGCAGTGTAGCGTATTCAACCGATACTCCACAATACCTCAACCCGCGTTCACTCTGGCGCACAGATATCCGTCAAGGGCAAAGCAGGCATGTCAGCACTGTCGCGCGCCAGAGATTGCATGTTGTCAGGTATAAGTAAGGGAGAAACAGATGAGCCGATTGATTAAGGAATTAAGTTTTTTGCCCGGCGGGGGCGGTAGCCATAAAACCTGCCATGACCGCACTCGGATTGCGGGGTGTTTGGGAGCGTTGGAATATTCAGGTCAAAAGCCTTAGCCATTTAAAAGCCAAACACGTTGAGTATTACGTTGATGCTCGTTTATCTAAACGAACTGTGCAGAATGAAATGTCTGCACTGCGTAATATATCTTCCGCATGGCAGGTAGGGAGAAACTGGAAACCTTTCCGCGCTTGAGCAATCAGGCTGGGATTAAGCAGCCAGTCGTGCTGGAACGAAGCAGGCGATCCCTGATTCGACATTTCAGGTTGTTCATCAGAAGGCGCTTGAACGTGATGCCGGATTTGCCGTCACGCTGAAATTTGCTCGATTGCTGGGTTTACGTTCTCAGGAAATGGTGCAATGCAGTGCTTCATTAAAAAGTTGGCGGAAACAATTAGAACAACCGGAGCTAAAACTTCATGTTGTTTTCAGTACAAAAGGCGGCGGACCAAGGCAAACTCGCGTACTGGATGTTGCTGCGGTGGAAGAGGCTGTAGAACAGGCAATTGCTGTTGCTGAGCAACGAGAAGGCAGGTTGATTGATAAGCCGGATCTCAAGCAGGCCATGAACTACTGGCGGATACATACCACAAAGATTGGATTAAAGGGCTGCCATTCTCCCCCATAGTTTGTGGTATGTTTGGGCGTAGGATGCATTGAGTTTTTACCAACAAAATGGCTTTAGCCGCTAGGAAGCACGGGCACTGGTTTCAATGGATTTGGGACATGGTGATGGCCGCGGGTGTTATGTGGAAAGGGTTTATGGCCGGGGAGGTTTGGCATGATGGATACACTGACTTCCATTCGTCTGGACTATGTGATGAAAAAACAGGATTGGAAAAATTATAAGTCGACCATTTGATTCGGCAGTGAAATTTTCCTAAACCTCGCAGATTGAGTATCCGTTCTATGTTATAGATGGTAAAAGAGGTTGATAAATGGTTAGAAATGACTGGCATCAAGCCGATATTATTGCTGCACTACGTAAGCGTGGTCCAACCTTAGCAGCGGTATCCCGTGAAGCGGGACTGAGTTCTTCCACATTAGCCAACACGCTGTCACGTCTTTGGCCTAAAGGCGAATGGATTATCGCTAATTATCTCAACATTCATCTATCTGAAATCTGGCCTAGTTGTTATTTTGATATGGACAGTAATCTTATTGAGAGCAAAGTTCGCGAGAAATCAGCAGAATAATTATTCTAATACCGTAAAATATCAGGGAAATAGTCACCTCACTTCATCTCATTACCTACTGTGTTGTTTGATTGATGAGGTAGCATAATTGGTTATCTATCACCGTAATCTTTAATACCTTTCGACGAAATGTGTCGCAACTTCCTATCACGAGGCCAGAACGTTTAGTGTACTTATCTACTCACTGGCAACGAGTCATATATCCTTCTTTTACTGTAGGCGGTGAATTCTGATATGCTTTGCAAAATATTTTGTTCTCATGTTTTTGTGTGTGCGTCTTTGTGTGGTGAACGGTATATCAATCGGTGTATCACTTTTTGTAAAAAGACACATGATTTTATTTTAGTTATCGTTTAAAAATATATAGTTATGAGTAAACCAAAACATATTGTAGAAGTTATGATCTCCGAACAGGAGGTTAAACAACGTATTGCTGAACTGGGAAAACAGATTACTGAACACTATTGTGACAGTGGTAGTGGGCTGGTATTGGTCGGGTTGCTGAGAGGTTCATTTATTTTTATGGCTGATTTATGCCGTGAAATTCAGATCCCTCATCAAGTCGACTTTATGACGGCTTCCAGTTACGGTAGCGGTATGAATTCCACTCGTGATGTGAAAATCCTGAAAGATCTGGACGAGGATATTCGCGGTAAGCATGTGCTGATTGTGGAAGATATTATTGATTCAGGTAATACCCTGAATAAAGTGCGTGAAATTTTGGCGTTGCGTGAGCCAAAATCACTGGCAATCTGTACCTTGCTGGATAAACCTTCCCGCCGTGAAGTTGATGTTCCGGTTGCGTGGATTGGTTACTCAATTGAGGATAAATTTGTGGTGGGTTATGGTATCGATTATGCGCAACTTTACCGTCATCTGCCTTATATCGGCCATGTGATTTTGCTAGAAGAGTAGTTTTCTCGTATCTTGGAAACGGCAACTTTTGGGTTGCCGTTTTTATTTAGGCATGGTGTGTAGTGTTGTAGCTGGCTAAGTAAAGCCCTCTTATTACGCTATCAGGAGTGAGCCAGTATTGGTTTTATTTCTGGTCTTTTGTGCTGTGAGGCAATCCACAGTTCATATTGGGACTGCATTCCTGTCCACATTTCGGCACTAGTACCTAATGCGGCTTCCAGTCGCAGGGCCATATCAGCAGATATTCCTGCATTGCCGTTTAATATGCGAGATAGTGCAGCTCTGGTTATACCGAGAGCCTTTGCTGCCTCTGTGACAGATATGTCACCAAGATATTCACGCAAAACTATGCCTGGGTGTGCAGGTTTATGCATTTTCATTTCGTTGCCCTCAGTGATAATCTTGATAATTAACGAGAATTATATCTTCGCCCTCAAATCTAAATGTTAAACGCCAATTACCGTTAACAGATATTGCCCAGTGACCGCTAAGATTTGCTCCTTTTAGTGGATGAAGTTTCCAGCTAGGGGCATTCATATCTTCTGGTTTTTTAGCCATATTCAATGCAGTTAGCTGGATTTGCAGCTTTAGGGCATGCTTAGGCTGAATGCCAGCGGTAGAACCAGTTTTGAAAAATTTTTCCAATCCTTTGTGTTTGAAGCTTTTAATCATACTAGTCTCGTATACTGTATATGCACACTGTGCGGAAGTCGTCATGGCATGTCAACAAATACATATAATTTCTGTAATATTTAAGTATTCAATGAATGATAACGGGTATATACCCGTTATCATTGAAGATGCTTGGTTTTATCCGAAATGGAGATCATTATCCTCGCTATGAAAATATTTATTACATCAGAACAAAAAATCAAACTTGAACGTCTTCACGACACCACTCGTGATGGTCAGGTACGAGACAGAATAAAAGCGAT
>NZ_NSCM01000082.1 GCF_003287735.1 Photorhabdus bodei
TTGTGTTAACTGCCTTGATTTACGAATAGATGAGAGGTTTTTACCAAAATCAGTCATGGACAAACATAGCCAAGTTAGTTGTTTGTTCCACATGCTAAATCCCCTCCTGAAAATTAATTCTTGAAAGTATTCTAATGTCCTGTTTAAAATAGGTCAATATAGACCTTGACGTATTTTTTAAAGGATTAACGATATGGCCCGCATTCCCGAAGCCGAATTACAGCACCTGAAAGCCGCCGTCTCCTTAGTCGCCGTGGTGGAACAACAGGGGCGACAGCTCTTTAAACGCGGCAAAGATTACGTGCTGCTGTGCCCGTTCCATCAGGAGAAAACCCCGTCAATGGTGCTGTCACCCGCCAAAAATCTCTATCACTGCTTCGGTTGTAATGCCGGCGGCTCCGTGCTGGACTGGGTGATGAAAACCGAGCGGCTCAGCCTGCGTCATGCCTGTGAACGGTTGCGTGCAGAACTGGGGGCCAATTCCGCGGTGGAAACGCTGCCAGCGGTCCCCTCCGTGGCAGAAGAAGCCGGGCGGCAGACATTATTAGCCCGGGTGGTTGAGTTCTATCACCAGACTTTACTGACGTCCTCAGAGGTTCAACAGTACCTGAAAAAACGCCGCCTCGACCATCCCGAACTGGTCAGCCACTTTAAACTCGGCTTTGCCAACCGCACGCTCAGCTACCGGCTGCCGGATAAAAAACTCAAAGCCGGGGCCGAAATCCGCGCTCAGCTTCAGGCGGTCGGGTTACTGCGTGACAGCGGTCATGAACACTTCAACGGCTCGTTAGTGGTGCCCGTTATCGGGATGCACGGCCAGATACACGAAATGTACGGCCGCAAAATCACAGACCGTCTGCGGGCAGGCACGCCGTTGCATCTGTATCTGCCGGGCACGCATGGCGGCGTCTGGAATGAAGCGGGGCTGGCCGGTTCGGCCTCGGTTATTCTGTGTGAATCTCTGATTGATGCGATGTCCTTCTGGTGCGCGGGGTATCGCCATGTGACCTGTTCGTATGGGGTACACGGCTTCACCGACGCTCACCGGCAGGCGTTCCGACAGCACGGTGTCAAACAGGTGCATATTGCCTATGACAATGACAAAGCCGGCAATGAAGCCGCCGCCGCGCTGGCGGCAGAACTGCAACTGGCGGGGCTGGATGTCTGGCGGGTGGTGTTCCCCGAAGGCCGCGATGCCAACCGGTTTAGCTGCGAGGTGGCGAACCCGGAAAACGCCTTCGGTCAGTTACTGGAGGCGGCACAATGGCTCGGTGAGCCGGCGAAAATGCCGCCGGCAGCCCCAAATACGGCTGCGGTTGCGCCGGTCTCTTCGGCGGCATTAGTGCCCGAACCGGGCGTCGTGACCACGTTAGCAGAGAACGGCGATATCGTTATCCAACAGGATGGGCAGGAATGGCGGCTGCGCGGCGTACCACAGAAAATCGGCGCGGTGATGAAAGTCAATGTACAGGTTGTGGATAAAAACAGCGGCGCACTGTTCGTGGACAGCCTCGATATTCTGAGCGCCCGTGCCCGGGCGGGGTTCGTACGTCAGGCCACTCAGGAGCTGGCCCTGCCGGAAACGCTGATTAAGCGTGAGCTGGGGCGGGTATTACTGGTGCTGGAGCAACGCGCGTGGGCCGCAGCAGAAACCGTTCAGGCGGCCAAATCCCTGAGTGCCGATGAACAGCAGACCGCGCTGGCTTTGCTGGAAGACCCGCAACTGGTCGGGCGCATCACGTCCGATTTAGCCGCCTGTGGCGTGGTCGGCGAATCCACCAATCTGCTGGCGGCCTATCTGGCGGCGGTCAGCCGTAAACTGCCCAAACCCTTAGCCGTCCTGATACAGAGCAGCAGCGCCGCCGGGAAATCGTCACTGATGGACGCCGTGCTGAACCTGATACCGAAAGAGGAACGCCTCCAGTACAGCGCCATGACCGGGCAAAGCCTGTTCTATCTGGGGGAAACCAATCTCCAGCATAAAATCCTGGCCATTGCCGAAGAGGAAGGGGTGCGGCAGGCCGCTTATGCGTTGAAGCTGTTGCAGTCGGACGGCGAGCTGACAATGGCAAGCACGGGCAAAGATGAAGCCACGGGCAATCTGGTGACCAAAAGCTACACGGTGAAAGGCCCGGTCATGCTGATGTTAACCACCACCGCCATTGATGTGGATGAAGAGTTATTAAATCGCTGTCTGGTGCTGACGGTGAATGAATCGCGCGAGCAGACCGAAGCCATCCATACGTTGCAGCGCCACAAACAAACCCTCGAAGGGTTACTGGCCGAGAGCGAGCGGGACTATCTCACCGCGCTTCACCAGAACGCCCAACGGTTGCTGAAACCGCTCAATGTGGTCAATCCGTATGCGCATCAGCTGACCTTTATGTCTGACAAAACCCGCACCCGCCGTGACCATATGAAGTACCTGACGCTCATCCAGAGTATTGCCCTGCTGCATCAGTACCAGCGGGAAATCAAGACCGCCGAACATCGCGGCCGAAAGCTGGACTACATCGAAGTGACCCAAGACGATATCCGGCTTGCAAACCAGCTTGCGCATGAAATCTTAGGCCGGACGCTTGACGAAATGCCACCACAGACCCGCAAGCTGTTATTGCTGATACAGGACTGGATAAAAGCCGGCGGCCAGCCGCGCCATGAAATGATTTTTACCCGTAAACAGTTGCGCGACGCAGTGCAGTGGGGCGATACGCAACTGAAAATCCATCTCGCCCGGCTGGTTGAAATGGAATACCTGTTGTTGCACCGGCGCGGGCTGACGTTCGCCTATGAGCTGCTGTTTGACGGTGAAGACAGTGATACTGCGCACTTGTGCGGCCTTATCGTGCCATGACAGGGCGGGTATGACGGGTTCCAGTCGGGGTAAAAGAATCAGCGGTCGCCCATCAGTCGGAGCATGGTCGGCGGGCGGTCGGATACGCAAAATCAGCGCCAAGGCAGGCACCACAAGGCTTCATGGCAAAGCGGTCGGACAACATCAAAAAACACAGTTCCGGGAAGAGTAAATCAACACATCGTAACCGTGACAGGGCAGGTATGACTTATTCCGGTCGGGGTAAAAGAATCATCGGTCGCCCATCAGTCGGGGCACGGTCGGCAGGCGGTCGGATACGCAAAGTCAGCACCGGGGCAGACACCGCAAGGCTTCACGGCAAAGCGGTCGGACAACACCCAAAAACACGGTTCCGGGAAGCGTAAATCAACACATCGTAATCCCATTCCTTATCACACAGACAGGAGCTTCTCATGGCATCAACGACACTCAGACAACACATCCAGCACTTCCTTGAACACCTTGACGCCCTGCGCTATACGCGGGAAACCCGGGCGCATTACCGGAGTAACCTGCTGGAGTTCGTCCGCTGGTGTGACGAACGGGGACTCACCACCGCGCAGCAGGTGAGCTTCGCCCAGCTGGAAAGCTGGCAGCGGGGACTGGCCGCGCAGAAAAATCGTCACGGTCGTCCCCTCACGGCCAGCACGCTCGTGAAAAAGCTGACCAGCGTGCGTAACCTGTTTAGCTGGCTGACAAAGCGGCAACATCTGCTGTATAACCCGGCGCGGGAACTGGAGCTGCCACGCCCGGAACGGCGTTTACCGTGGGGCATGCTCAGTGAGCAGGAAACCCGGCGCGTCCTGAGCCTGACCGACGATAATAACCCGCTGAGCGTGCGTGACCGCGCCGTGATGGAAACACTGTGGAGCAGCGGCATCCGGCGTTCAGAAGTCCAGCGGTTGCAGGTCAGTGATGTCGACTTTGAGCGCGGCATGCTGTTTGTCCGGCTGGGCAAAGGACGCAAAGACCGGGTAGTGCCGTTCGGCGAATCGGCGCGGCACTGGCTGCAACGTTACCTGAATGATGTCCGCCCGCGCCTGATATGGGGACCCGATCCGGGGTATCTGTTCGTGTCACAGCGAGGCAAAGCGCTGGCTGAGGGCACGATGACCCAGATAGTGCGCAACGCCCTTCATCGCGCCGACATCGACAAACCCGGCGGCTGTCACCTGTTCCGGCACAGCATGGCGACGCAGATGTTAGAGAACGGCGCGGATACCCGGCACATCCAGGCGATATTAGGCCATGCGAGTCTGGACGCCACCCAAATCTATACGCGGGTGGCTATCGGTCACTTAAAGAAAGTGCATGAGCAGACGCACCCGGCAGAACGGCAGTCAAAGCAGGCAACGCCGTCAGACGACAAACAGGCCGATAGCGACAAGCCGGACAGCCCGAAGCCGGTCTGAACGCGCTGTGTTGCCGGACAGTCTTTAAAGTTAGCCGCTTCCCTGTGAGCGTGTGGGGTGCAGTGAAAGGCAGACTGCGCGCGTCCCTGCGCACAGACTGCCTCCCTACCTCCGGCGTGCCCGGCAGTAAATGCCGGCCGCCCGGCGCTGAACCCCGGCGTTCTCTGTGACCGTCGTTGCCGGTCAGCCGCCATTGAACATAATGTGGCATTAAGCGCAATGGGCCTGAACGGCCCGCCGCGCTTAACAAACATTATGTCGGCGCCGCCCACCAATGGGCGCTGCGCGGCCACCTCAACCCCGGTGAGCGGCTGGCCGCCGGGTGGGGCCTCTTAGCCCCCATGGCGCACCGGGCTGCGCCCGCTGCTGTCAGCCTCAATGCAAAATCCCGCCGCCGCAGTCGCCGCCGTCCGTGGCGGCTCCGGTGTTAACATCCGCCTTAAACCGTTGTCGGTCAGTCCGTCAGGGTCAACGGCCCTGAAGGCAGGCCAGCAAGCTGGCCGCGGTTTATTGCCCCCGCCCAACCCTGCTGCACTGGCTGCGTCCGGCTCGCAGTCGCAGGCTCCTCGCTCGTCTCCGTACTCGCCATCTCCGCCCCGTCCGCCCCCGCGGGCGGGGGCTCCCCGCTGAAAAGCTTCACCTGCGGGCCTGGCCCGCCCGCACCCGGCCAACCCGCGTCAGCGGCGCAGACAAGCTGCCCCGCCGCCCCGGGTTATCGATAAAACCCGGTTCTGGCAGGTTGAAAGGCGGTGTACAAACACGTCAGCAAATACACACAAGGGGTTAACGGCAGCTAACACCGCCGCTATACTGCTCAATGTGCAGACCGGATAAGGGCGTCAGGGTATGGCGGTAGCGTGCACACATCCTGAAAAGGCACGTCGGGTCAAAAAAAGTTGCAGGAGAAAAATGGGCGAAACGCGTCCTTCTGAAAGCCTTGTCCTGTGCGGGCTGGCATCGCCCTGTAAGTATGACTGCCTCGGAGCTGATGCCCCTTTTGTGGTCAGTACGAAGACGAGGAAAGCGGGCTGTTTTATAACCGGCACCGTTATTACGACAGGGAAACGGAACAGTACTTATCGCCAGATCCTTTGAATCTTAGTGGAGGATTTAACCCGTACGGGTATGTTCATGATCCGGTCAATTGGATTGACCTCTTTGGATTGATGGTTGTTACTGGTGTGACCAAAAATAGACTTTCCCGAGTGAGCCCTGAATGGCGAAGACTTTATGGTCCAGCAACAATGAGAGACCACCATCTGATACCCCAAGCCATGATGAATGATAAAACGTTCATGATACAAATGAAAAATGCAGGAAT
>NZ_NSCM01000083.1 GCF_003287735.1 Photorhabdus bodei
GGCTGATTGGTTTTTATGCCGAAAATAAAGGAATACACCTTAATTATCAGGCAAATAGTATCAAATCAAGAAGAGTCATCTCTCACCTAACATTAGCGGAGAATGTATTACGCCATTCTCCGCTAATGTTATTTGAAATAGTGCTTAATAAAACACTCAAGCACCTCGCCAAAATCTACCAAAATATGGTTTTGATTTATTAGCGCTGATTTGTGGGGATTCCTCAGCAAGGTAGCGGGCTTTTTCATACACTACACAAAGCGGATATTTATGGTGAAAGCCTAAATCATTTAACTATTTATTGCATTTTAATTAATAATTAAATACACATGTTACTCTGAATACTTGCATATAAATAATTCTTGAGAACATTTATGGATATTACGACAAAAATATTAATAATTCTTTATTTTCTGTTTTACGATTAATTATTAGTAAATTAATTTACGTGTTAATATAGTATTAACAACCATAATGATATATATTTACTTTAAATCTCCCTGATCAAAATTCAACATTGTGAATTTTATAGCTTATTGATATAAAAGAAATTTAAAACGGATTAGAAAAATAGATTTACCATTAGTCTTAATTATTTTTTCCTATTATATTTAAAGAATAGACAACCTTATTCATATCAGTAGAAATGCAGCTTAACCCGCAAGGGATAGATTTCATGACATAGACTCCCTGTGGGAAAAGGTAAATTCGATATAACCTTCATTAGGAGAGTAATATGAATCAAAATAACGATTTCTCACCAAGTATGGATACCAACGACAATCCTATAAAACAATATTGGCAACCAGACAGGAATAGTGACGCTGATAATAATACGCCCATCGCCTCTACTAAAGAGGCAACTGCCATGTTATTACCAAATGGCAGAGTGATCGCTTGGGGAAATGGTCCTAGTAGTCAAATCCCGCCCGACATTGCTCAATTACAGGATATCGTTAGCCTGAGTGCAACAAATGATGCTTTTGCGGCACTACGGAAAAACCGGAGCGTGGTCGCCTGGGGAAACGAAAACGAAGGTAACGATGGTCAAGTCCCATCCGACATTTCCCAATTGACGGATATTGTCAGCCTGAAAGCAACAGGTTCTGCTTTCGTGGCTCTACGAGCAAACAGAAACATAGTCGCCTGGGGCGATGAATTTTCTGGTGGTCGAATACCTGATGAAATTGCCCAATTGCAGGATATTACCAGCCTGAGTTCAACAATAAACGCATTTGCAGCCCTACGAGCAAATCGCAGCGTAGTCGCTTGGGGAATTAAAAATGGGGGAGGTCAGGTTCCACCAGAAATTGCCCAATTGCGGGATATTGTCAGTATTAGTGCAATAGGTTCTGCTTTCGCAGCTCTACGATCAAACCGCAGCGTCGTCACCTGGGGATTCCAAGAGTTAGGTGCTCAAATCCCACCAGAAATTATTCAATTGCAGGATATTGTCAGCATAAGAGCAACAAATTTTGCTTTTGCGGCTCTACGGGCAAATCACAGTGTTGTTACTTGGGGCGACCCACCTTCGGGTGGCAGTATTCCGTCGGAGATTGCCCAATTACAAGATATCGTCAGTCTGTGTACAACATCGAATGCTTTCGCGGCTCTACGGGCAGATCGCAGTGTGGTTGCCTGGGAAGGCAATAATATCAAAACTCCACCCGAAATTGCCGTATTGCAGGATATTACCAGTATAAGTGCAACAGAAACCGCATTTGCAGCCCTACGGATGAACGGTAGCGTCGTTGCCTGGGGATATGGCGATTATCAAGGCAATCAAGTCCCTTCCGGGATAACTCGATTACAAGATATCGTTAGCCTTAATGCATCAAGAAACTCATTCACAATAGTGCGAACCAATGGTCAGAGGGTAGGCTGGGGCTCTATTTACGACAATAAACTACATAATGAATATGATAATTAGTTAATCCATTGAGCAGAAGTTTTACGGTACAGAAAAGGTAAATCCGATATGACCTTATTAGGAGAAGAAGATGAGCCAAAATAACGATTTCTCACCAAACATGGATACCCACGATAATTCTATAAAGTTATACCAGCAATTTGGGACATACGGTAATAGTAACTCCAACGACAAAATCTGCATCGTCCCTACGGCCTGGTCAACCGCCATGTTATTACCAAATGGCAGAGTGATCGCTTGGGGAGATGATGATGTCAGAAATATCCCACCCGAAATTGCTCAATTACAGGATATAGTCAACCTGACTTCAACAATCTCTGCTGTAGCCGCGCTGCGGGCAGACCGTAGCGTGGTCGCTTGGGGTGATCGAGACAACGGCGGCGAAGTCCCACCAGAAATTGCCAAATTACGGGATATTGTCAGTCTGAGTTCAACGTCGAGTGCTTTCGCCGCCCTGCGGGAAAACCGTAGTGTAGTCGCTTGGGGAGATCCAGATCAGAAAGCGCCAAATTGGGGAAGCCCAATCCCATCCGATATCGCTGAATTACAGGACATTGTCAGCCTAAGTTCAACATATTCTGCCTTCGCCGCCCTACGAGCGAATGGTAGTGTGGTCGCCTGGGGAAATCCATATCAAGGAGGGCAAGTCCCGTCTGACATTGCCCAATTAAAAGATATTGTCAGAATAAGTACAACTGCGAATACATTCGTGGCCCAGCGGGCGGATGATCAAGTCGTCTCCTGGGGTAAATATTCTGTACCTTCTAATATGAACTACAAGTATTTCGTCAGCCTAAGTTCAACATGGACTTCTTTCGCAGCCCTGCAAAAGGATGGCAGCGTGCTCGCTTGGGGAGATGGAGAATCAGGCGGCAGCGTCCCGACAGAAATTGCTAACTTAACGGACATTGTCAGCCTAAGTGCAACAGACAAAGCATTTGCTGCCCTGCGGGCAGACCGTAGTGTAGTTACCTGGGGTGATCCGAACTCTGGCGGTCAGGTTCCACCCGAAATTGCCGCATTAAAGGATATAGTCAGCCTACATCCCGCAATAAGCTCACATCTAGCAAGAGGCTCATTCGCTGCCTTGAGGGCAAATCGCAGCGTAGTCATCTGGGGGGCAAGTACCAGCATCCCACCCGAAATCGCCAACTTAACGGACATTGTCAGCCTAAGTGCAGCAAATGATGCGTTCGCTGCCCTAAGGGCAAATGGTAGCGTGGTCTCTTGGGGACACAGTGATCCAAGCGTCAAACTCCCATCTGGGATAGCCCGATTACAAGATATCGTCAGCCTAAGTACAACCGGTAAATCTTTCACAGTCTTACGACAGAATGGTCAGATATTAGCCTGGGATGTTGGTAACGATAATATAGTACATAGTGAATATGATGATTAATCCATTGTCATTATGAATGACTAAAAAACACGAAAACCAAGGCTGAGCCATAATACCTCGGTTCAGCCTGTCGAGTATTCACTTGAAATCTCATCACAGCCGCTCTCTGTTATTACTAATATTAACTTTCAAATAAAGATTAAAAGACTATGACTTTACGAAATAGTTTGGGACGTAAATCCTAAAAACCCCAAAATAACTGACATTTTCATAAACAGGCTAGAGCGGATATTACAATCAACCCCTAGTGATTTTTCTTCCTTGCTTTACAGTTAATACTTAGCATATTAAGTTACATATTTACGTATTAATAAGAGTAGCCATAAAGATGTACATCCCCCCTAAATTCTGTATCTCAAGTCTCATAACTTCAACCCTTACCACTTATAGATAAAAAAATAATCTGAAATCAACTACCAAAAAATTAATTTAGCATTAATCTGAAGTTATCTGCCGATAACTATTTCCTATTATCTTTTTTTAAAAATAATTGCTAATCTTATTTATGTCTTCGTAGCAATAGAAATTCAGCTTAACCCGCAAGGGATAGGTTTTATGGCATAGGTTCCCTGTAGGTAAAGGTAAATCCGATATAACCTTAAGTTAGGAGAGTAATATGAATCAAGACGATTTCTCCTCAAACATGAGTTCCAGCAATACTCTTACATGAACGAAACCGTGTAATAACAACCTGCACGGGTGACCCGATGCAGAGAATAATCATCTGAAAAAGGAGGGCCCTTAAAAGGCCAATACAATCTGGCCGGGACAGGGTTATCACAGAGAATGAAAATTTTTAATATGGCAACCGGGGAGCTATCCCCATCAGAGTATTATCAACCTAATCCTGCTACAGCCTCTTGGAACCCAACGTGGGCAATCAAAGCTCTCGGGCAACCGGTGATAAATGGGAAAGACAACAGGGGTAAGCCAATTCGTTACCCAGAAGTAGGTACCAGTCCCTTATTGAATGTCTTTCCGCCAGTAATAAATCGTAATTTTCCAAAGCCGAGAGTAGACGATATGACGCTGGAACAAGGCAGGTTCTGGATAAATGCACAAAACAGCATCTTCAAGGTCCCACGTGTGGTCACCGGTAAGTATATCTGTCAGATGGTTGCCAAACGTAAAGATAAATCTCCAGGGAAAGCCACAGTGACCCTCTATACGGATGCTAACGTTGTAAATTATATACTCTACAGGTTCAAGGGAGACAAAAACGTTATGGAATCTAGCGTGAACGACCTGATTTACACAGTAAGCTGCCGAGGGACCGGATTTTCATGGGAGCGTAAACCCGAAGAGAAATTTGAGTTGGAAAGTAAGTGGGAAAACGCAGCACTGACAATTAAAATGCAAGACACTTGCGATTGGATTTATGATGTTGCTTTCTGGACGCCACCAAGCAACAATCCAAATGGTCAGTTTAAAGACCCAGCCATCCTGAGACCTAATAGCTAACCTGGAGAAGCCAGATCCCTGTAATAACCCAGATAACCTATCTGGAATGAGAAGGCAGGTAGCAGCAATAAATAAAAATCTTTAACAGAACAACCGGGGTGTAATCCCCGGTTGAGCACTCAATGAATACAGTTGACATCCTCCCCGCCATAAAGCTGTCTTTCCTACACAAATATTTTAACCCGCCCCCTCGTTATTGAACTTTTACCTCATAGATTGATCCCAATAAAAAACACGACTTGAGGTAATCTTTATGTTTTCAACCTGCGCCGAACAATGGGC
>NZ_NSCM01000084.1 GCF_003287735.1 Photorhabdus bodei
ACAAGAACATTTACCGCACCACCAGCATCAACATTCATTTTTCCGCTCTGGCCTTGGTGAACCAGAACATTGGCTAAACCCGCACCATGAAATGTCAGATCGCCCTTTTCACCACTTTTCACAATGACGTTAGCACTCCCGCCCCCTTCAAAATACGTATTACCGAATGTTGAACTGTGCAGAATAATATTAGCCGCCCCCGCTCCTGTGAAATTAATATTACCGTGCGACACATTGGATGTAATAACGTTTCCACCACCTGTACCGATGAAATAAATATTACCGGAACTATCACCGCCATTCTTTGATGATTTGATAAGATCTTGCTCAGAATAACCTTCAAGATCCGTCAAGCAATCAGCAACATCATCTGCTATATTTAAATCATAATGAAGTTGACTTAACGTATAACCAGCCCCAATTGATCGATAACCACGAGGATAGGAAAAACTTTCATCCGCTAAACGGCCAGTATGGTCACCTTTTTTATACCAAGATTTTGCAATATATTTCAGCTTTCCTGTTTCATCATCATTCGCCAACTTAACCTCAACCACTTTGGTATAAGGTTCCAGAAATATTGCATATACATAAGTATCAGGTTGCTCATTTGATTTAACCGGAGAGACATCGATTTTCAGTCCATTAGAAGAGATCGCGTACCCTCCCATTTTGGCACTACCCAGTGTGACATTTTTCGCTTTAATGTTAGTATCATCGGAATAATTCACCCATTTATCGGTTAATAATACCTCCTCAACGCCCTGTATTGTGGTTTCTTGTCGATATACAAAATTAATATCAGCAAGCGTAATAGCACCTTCCCTTTTAACGGGGATAAATCCATTATTTACGTTGATATTTTCCTTAGCAATATCCTTAAGATGATTACCTTCCTTATACCAAGAAGTGGCATAATAACGGAGCTTACCGGTATCAGGATTATTTTGCAGCCGCACAGAAACAACTTTAGTATTAACATTATTGGCAATGGCAAAGAGATAAGTATCAGGCTCTACAGAGGATTTAACTGCTTTAACTTGCCGGGATTGTTGAATCCAGCGTCCCTCCATTGTTGCTGATGTCATAACAATATCTTTAGCCTGAGCAAATTCTATTTCATTTTTTGTACCTGCTCGGGTAATTTCGTTATAAGCTCCTGCACCAGTAAAATGAATATTACCGTGGGCAACATCAGAATAGAGTTTGTTATAACCACCCGCACCTTCAAGAGTAATATTACCCTGTGTCTGTTCATATCCATCTTCACTATGACGTATACGTTCAATGCGATTCGCTGCCCCCGCACCACGCAAGATAACGTTACCTTCTCTACCCTTACGTACAATATGATTATCAGCACCAACACCATTCAAAATGACGTCGCCGCTTTCTATCCGCGAATCGATACTATTTGCAGCGCCTGCGCCGTTAAATGTTACATCTCCTTGAGTACCCTCATAATGACTAAACCAGGTACGGTCAATTTTATTAGCCGCTCCTGCGCCAGCAAAATAGATATTTCCCTGATCAATTTCATGCCATAATTCATTGTATCCACCAGCCCCTTTAAAACTTGTATCTCCAGATAAACCTTTACGAACCAGTTTGTTATAGCCAGCAGCACCCGAATAATTTAAATTTCCCGTCTCACCCGTGTGATCAATAAAAGTCGAACCGGCTGCACCGGTAAATGACAAGCCGCCATTTCCCGTTTTACTAATACCGGTATAACCTGAAGCTCCCTTTACTGAAAGTTCACCATTCGTATGGTATACATTGACCTTTAATGAACCAACAGTAACATCATCATCTCCGCCATAAGCATAAACTTCACCACCAATACCAATAGCAGTAATACTGTTACCGTCATTATCGTCATAATATTTCCCAGTAAAAAAGTACTCTGTACTTCTATTTGATGATTTCCCCATCAATAGTCCTTTAATTTATTATTGAAGTTAAGCAGAAAACCACTGCACCTAACAGATAGGGCAGTTATTTTGAATATTCAATCTCTCACAAAACAGTGAAATCTTCTGACTTTTAATAGCAAAAAATTAAATAAAGAAAAAAACCGCTATTAAAATTAACATCAGATATTATTTTTACGAATTTATCAGACATACTTTTTTCCAAAAGTAATTTATTAATAAAACGGATATAACAAGGAAAACACTAAGTTTAGAAAAGTTTCAATTTGATGCATTTACAAACACCTTAAAACAAATCCATCGAATGAGATAAATAAAAAATTCAAAAAGATCGTTAACGCAGATGTTTTTTCCACGATAATATTGAAAATACAGATAAGATAATAAAGTAACGACTAAACTAAGATATAAAATTTCATCAATTACGATCAATTATTTTATTCCATTTCCATAAATAACCATACAGATTATAGCTATTAAAACAATATAAGTAAATGAGATAATAATATCCTACTCTTTTAGTCAGGAAATAATAATGATAAATAAAACTAATTAATGTAAATCACCATTGGTCAGTGAACAACCTATAATATAATGAACATTTGTTATTCAGCAGTAAAAAAAGCTCACCGATTCTGTGAGCCTTTTTTATTATTCATTTTAACTTTTATTTTTGAGAATTAATTACGCAAACTGCGCCTTACCCACCGTGGTATCTGCCCACGCCGTTGTAATGGCAATTTTCGCCTTATTGTCCAGATTTTCAATAAAACCATTATCACCCGCTGTCGGCGCAAAACTGCTCATTGACTGGATCAAAGTATCAACCGCATTATCCGATAGCGCCGTAAACTCACGCTCTCCCGATGCATTCTTATCTCCCATCTGCGCCACCAGTTTGGCACGATTACCATTAAAGTAATTGCTAAAAGTGACCGAACCTATTGATTCAAATGCCCCCTGAGCAGTTTTATCCTCAGTATGGCGGTTTACTGATAATACCAGATCATATCCGCTACGCTGGAACCACAGGTTTTGCCAGTCAATGCCGTCAAAGACAATCATATCTTCTGCATTGATATCATCAACCTGACTGTCAATCACCTTACCACTGACCACAAAGCTATCTACACCCGCACCACCCTGGAAGCGGTTCTGATAACCGCCTAACACTAGCAGATCCTGACCATCACCACCATCAAACTGACTGAACTTCGAAATTGCGGCCGCTATCAGATGGTCGTCACTTTCTCCACCATTAATCACCGCATGGTAGCCCATCAGTTTAATCACATCGTTACCGGTGTTGCCGTCAATCCGGTTATCATTACCAAATACTCTGGCAAAGTCATGGCCTGCACCCAATTCAACCCGGTTGTTATTACCAATGGTCACGGCATAATCTTGATCTTCTCCGGTATCCACCCGGTTGTAGTTGCCCGAGGTGACAGCGTAATCCTGGCCCTTGTCGGTATTAATTAATCCACCTTCGCCAAAGACAAACGTCTGGTCATTACCTTCCCCCATGAACACATGGTTAATACGTCCGGCTACCATCACGGTATCATCGCCACTACCGCCAAACATCCAGTTCTCACGTCCCATCAGGACGCCCAGATCATTGCCTGCACCACCCGCAAAGATGTTGGAAGTACCGATTGAATAATAAACATCATCTCCGCGACCACCCCAGAAGTTGTTGTTATCTCCCAGATAGGCGCCAAGATCTTTACCATCACCGCCCCAGTTGAAGTTATAGTTCCCCAACGATACATGGATATCACTATCCCCTTGCAGATGACCGCTGTTACGCAAGAAATCAAACGTTTTCTGCTCCATATTGAGCAGATCTGCGGTTAGATTTCCTTTTAAGTTGGTCACTAATGACTTCATCTCTTCTTGCTTATCTTTGCTGAACATCGTCGCAAATAAGTTAGGCAAATTCAGCGAATGAAAACCAAGTGCACGCTCTGGTTCGGTGCTCTCCGTCCCCATAGTCATTGGCGTGCTGCTCTGCGCTTTTTCATTTTCATCAGGCTCTTTCTGTTTCAGGCCATGACTCTCAGCAAAGGATTTAATGCCATCCGTCCCCATATTGAGGTGAGATTTCAGGCCGTCTAGCAATTTATCTGGATCAGTGAAAACTTTCAGTTGTTCACCACCGAATTTTCCAATGACTTCAATCATCTCTTTTAGAATAGCCACACCATCCACTGGCTCGTCTCCACGGGAGACAATACGACCATCCGCAGTGTAATGTACATCAAAGATATCCGCTAAAGTGGTATCTGCATTCACACTAGCTAACCGGCCAAGCAATTTATTCTTAAGCTGGCGAGGCAAATCCTGCGGATTATAGGTAAACGTTGTCTTCGCTATACCGGTTGTCGAGTATTGCTGAGTCATTAAACTGAACAACGAACCCAGGTTAGTATCGAGAATCGACTGGATATTGTCACCAAACATAAAGTTCCAGTTACCCGTGGTCACTTGAATATCCGCCCCCTGTCCCCCTATCGCAAAGTTAAATGCCAGTTTCTCATTGGCCTGACGGAATTTATCCGCACGGCTCATTTTACCTATATCAACGCTGTTGCCATTACTACTTAGCCACTGGTTGAATTGCTTATTCAGAGCGGCTTCCGTATCACTTTTCAGACCACGGCTACTACGCTCATGTTGAGAACCCAAATCAACCAGCGTCTTATAGTCAACGCTGCTGGTTTGGTCCAAACCAGACATATCCTGAACAAATTTTTTCGCACCAGCGATTGTCCATTGCTGATCTTGCACCGCTAGCCAGTCCTGCTCTTCACCAGAATGAGCAATGCTTTGCAACACACCGGAAATACGGGCTGCACCATCAAATGGATTAACCAACGGCGGCGTTGGCCTGTCTCTTAGTCACATCTCTACATCAACCGATTTAGCCAGTAAATACCCATCAATAAGCGTTTGTAGCAGGAACCAGCCTTCCCATAGTCTTTCCCACCCGACCCGGCCTGTCCGTTTTGAGTCAT
>NZ_NSCM01000085.1 GCF_003287735.1 Photorhabdus bodei
CCGCGATAATCGGCTATGATTACCTGTGGAGCGGGGAGCAGCTGATTGAAGAGACGCCGGTATATGCGGATGGCACTGTCGGGTATGAACAGAGCATTCACTGGCTGTATGAGCCGGGCGCCCTGACCCCTTCGGCCCGGTTTGAAAAAGGCCAGCTATACTATGTGGTGAGCGATCACCAGGGAACCGTGCGGGAAATTCTGACCGAGGACGGGGAACTGATATGGGCCGGCCGGTTACTCACCTGGGGCGAGCCGGAATGCTGGCCGGTGCTGACGGTCAATGACCCGCGGAACCTGACGTGTCATCTCAGGTTTTGTGGCCAATATGAAGACACGGAGAGCGGTTTATTTTATAATCGGCACCGTTATTACGAGAGTGATACAGGCCAGTACCTGTCGCCTGACCCCTTGAACTTAAGGGGGGGCGTAAGTCCTTACAGTTACGTGCATAATCCGGCGAACTGGATTGACCCGTTCGGGTTAACTGGCTGTCCGGGGAATAAAGGGGAACCTCCGCACCCATATCAAGGAGTTAGAGATGCATCTGAATATTTGCAATCTATGGGAGTCGGCAGAAGTCAAAGAAAGCAGATCATTGACTCATTTGAACTTTCAGGAATGTCTGTACATAAAGCAGGTGATAGCCTTTATGGTGCACGCTTCCATGATTTTGGAAAAAGAGCCAGACCTGAAGGGCAGTATGTATTTGAAACGTTCACTCCACAAACGAATAGAAGTGGGTTGGCATTACCGCCTGATTGGAATGGAATGACAGGGATTCAACAGTTTCAAATAAAACCGGGAACGACAATCATAAAAGGTAAAGCAGCACCACAATATGATTTCGGCCCTCAATATACTGGCGGTGCAGAGCAAATATTTGTACTTGAGCCGTGGAAATATGGATCTCTAATGAAATGAAAACTTCTGGCAAAACATTTTTGATTGATGCTCTTCAATTAGTTCAGGATACAATTGAACTACATCAAAGTGGAAAGAATGCACCATTATCTATTAGTGCATTAACTCAAGTAAAAAAAGAGTTAGAGGAAATGATAAGGGTTATGAATCCCCAAGTTTACAAGCCATCATATCCAAGATTTATTATGGATTGGCCTGATGAAAATGGGGTGATATCAACCTTAATTGATGTTGCTTATTTTTACCAAAAAATAAGCAAAGTCTAATACAACTCAAAGCCGGAAAGATCTTCCGGCTTTCTGATGATCTATCTTGGCGAATACCCACGGTAAGCCAGAGCGGATTGAAGCTTACCGATGGCATCCTTAATCTGATACGCTTCTTCGTCATTCACCGCACAAGCCCGTACCTCCGTAAGAGTCCGGTTACCTCACCTTGACAAAAAAAGCGATTTTAAGCAAAGCGATTCTCAGGCCAGGGCAACAGCTCATTCAGCCGACTGTTCGGCCAGACAGGCAGCCGACTGAGGACATCACGTAACCAGACCCAGGGCTCATGTCCGTTGGCTCTGGCAGTTTCCAGCAGGCTCATTATCATGGCCGCCCGTTGCCCCGCGGCCAGTGAACCCGCAAAAAGCCAGTTCTTTCGGCCGAGCGCCACACCCCGGACCGCATTCTCCGCCCGGTTGTTGTCTATCGGCACCCGGCCGTCATCCAGATAACACACCAGCGCCGGCCAGCGCTTCAGCGTGTAATCTATCGCTTTGCGTAACCCAGAGTGGGGGGCCGTTTGGGTCTGCATCGTCTGCAACCAGGACCGGAACTCATTCAGCCACGGCCGGGCATAACGCTGTCGCCACTGACGCCGTTTATCCGGCGGCCGGTGTTTGATTTTTCGCTCCAGCTTGTACAGGTCACGAATGCCATCCAGCGCCTGTTTCGCTACCGGACTTTGGCTCGCTTTGTATTGGTCAAAGAATTTGCGGCGGGCGTGAGCCCAGCAACCCGCTTCGGTGATATCCGCCCGGGCATGCAGCGCGTTGTAGCCGGCGTAGTCATCCGTCACCAACGTGCCGCCCGACCACTCTTTCAGCAGGCTCTGGGCATAACGGCCACTGCGGCCGGGATGCAGCTCATAGTACACGACTGCCGGCGAGGTATCGGGGCCGGTGACAGACGTCCACAGGTAAGCCCGCCGGGTCTGGCCTTTTCCCGGGGCCAGTATCGGCAACGGGGTTTCATCGGCATGCAGCACCGGGGACGTCAGCAGCGTCTGCTTCAGGGCATCGGCCAGCGGTTGCAACGCCACAGCCACCTGCCCCACCCAGTCCGACAGGGTGCTGCGGGCCAGGGTTACACCACTGCGGGCATAGATTTGCTGCTGACGGTAGAGCGGCAGGTGGTCACGATATTTAGCGACCACCACCTGAGCCAGCAACCCCGGCTCTGGAATGCCCTTTTCAATCAGATGGGCGGGCTGGGCTTTAGCATGCACACACTGACAGCGCGCGCAGCTGTACTGCGGGCTGATATAGCGCCGGACGATAAACGTGGCCGGACGGTATTCCAGTCGCTCACTGATTTCATCACGCAAAAAGCGCAGGGCATGACCGCAATCCGGGCAGCTCTCCGTCTCCGGCGCCAGCCGGATATCTTCACGGGGTAAAGTCGCCGGCAAAGGCTGACGTTTAGGCTGGGCCGGGGTCGCGTTTTCCCTGATATGCAGGCGTGACAGCCGGGTTTCCAGCACCGCGATATCGGTATCGGCATCTTCCTCAAACTGACTGCGTTTGGGACCGGCAGGCAGGGTTTCGCTGTGCGCGCCAAAACGCCAGCGTTGCGCCTGTTTCAGGGCTTCTTCCAACTGGCGAATATAGTCGTGTTGTTGCTGAAGCAGCGCCAGTGCCCGCAGGCGGAACTGGCCCGGGTCATCCAGCGCGATTAAGTCATTGAGCGTCATGCCGACAGTGTACCGGATAATTCCCCGTCGTTATCCGGTAAAAGTGTGACCGGGGTAGCGGAATTAGCTTCGCCAGCCGGACAGGTCATCGCCCTCGACCTGTTGCCAGTGAATGCCGCGGATGAGCCAGTCAAACTGGGCGGGTGTCATCACCCAGCTACGTTCGCCCTGCTTCGGCCAGACAAAATGGGCCCGGTGCAGACGGCGGGTACAGAGCCAGACGCCGTGTCGGTCCCAGCGCAAGACCTTGAGGCGGGAGCGGGCCTTGTTGCAGAAGACAAAAGCGGCTTCGTCCTGCCAGCGCAAATTCAGTCCCTCGAGGTGTTGAGTCAGGGCATCGATGCCCCGACGCATATCGACGGGCTCTCGCACCAGAAAGAGCTGTTGCGGTTTCAGCATCGGGCCAGTACCCGCATCACGTCAGGCAACAGCGTCAATGGACAGGCGATGGCATACCCGTCTGGGGTATGCAGGGTGACGGCGTGCGCGTCGTCAGGCTGGAGTGAAACCGGCAAGATGGCGGGTAGTGTCTGGCTGAGAGGTTGGGGGATGTTATTACTGTCGGCAATCCAGTCGCGGAAAGAGGAAAAACTCAGCTGATGCTGTTCACAATACTGTTTTCGGGTCAGGCCACTGTGGCGCCATTGGGTCACATGGTGTTGTTTTTGCTCCGGGGTATATCGGCTACGGCTCATGGTATCAGTCTCCAGGTGAAGATAAGGAAGCGGTAGCGTGCAGGGGCCGGAGGGGAAGAACAAGGTGAGATGACCGGACGTTTACGATTAATGGTGCCAAAATTGGCTTAAATAACGGTAGTGGTCAAAGCAGTGTTGCTCCACCTGCGACTGATGAGACGATAACTAAATCCCCTGCTCCTGATACTGCTCCTATAATTTTACCCTCGACAAGCCAGGGAGAAAAAAACAATCTGTACCTGTGAATAGTCCGATTACGGCAATACCTACAAGCCAATCACCTCAACCCAAAAGCAGTGCTATTTCAAGTGATAATAAAAAATCAATAAGCCAGAATGGATTAGATTTATTAAAAGACATCGAGGTACTGCGATTGAAACCATATGATGACCAAACAGGCAAAAATATAGACAACTGGACTAAAGGGGCAACTATCGGATATGGTAAATTGATTTCAAGAAGTGAATGGGATACATATAAAAATGGCATTACGGAAGATGAAGCAGAACAGCTATTCAAAGACACTCTTGCACCTTATGAAAAAGCGGTGAATGATGGAATAACAAAGGAAATAAAACAAAACGAGTACGACGCTTTAGTTTTGCTGTCATATAACATTGGTATCAGTGGATTCAAAAAATCATCTGTTGTCAAAATGATAAATGATGAAAATGCGAAGACAGGTTATGACAGCATTGATGATGCCTG
This sequence comes from Photorhabdus bodei, assembly GCF_003287735.1. Classification (GTDB taxonomy): domain Bacteria; phylum Pseudomonadota; class Gammaproteobacteria; order Enterobacterales; family Enterobacteriaceae; genus Photorhabdus; species Photorhabdus kayaii. The sequence continues at coordinate 4,286 of NZ_NSCM01000085.1, forward strand.
GGAAGTATGGAATAAATCACAAGGCAAGGTCAATCAAGGCTTAATAAATCGACGGGCAGCTGAGTTAAAAATATTTAATAATGGAGTCTATGAAAAATGGTAAAAAAAATATTTTCTATTCTTATTGGAATTATTTCTATTTCCCATTCTTATACATCATTTGCGTCTTATACTTCGTCATTTGAAACAGAAAAATTTATTATCACTATTCATGTTCTTTGCCCCGAAGGTGAAGTCACCTGTGATGACGTCATGTATACTGGAGTAAGAAAAAAAGATAGTGCCACGCTGACGCTTAAAGGGAAAACATTAAATAAAAACTGCCAGACAGGAACTTGTAACTTATATGGTTATGAATTCATTAATCGTGGCACGACATATACAATATATCTCGACGGGATATTAGAAATCACTCAAGGGAAGAAATTGCTTTTATCAGAAATCGGAAAGTGGCACGCCCAATAATGATTTCATATTTAAACAAATTTCTTTTTTCTATCTCATTTTTTAGCCGGAGAACCCGATGACGCAGGAAAACACCTTAATCCCTTTTCACTTTAACGCCGGCACCCTCAACGTGCCCCGCGACTGGCGGGATGTCAGCGTGCTGGTGCTCACCAGCCCCGAGGACCACAACG
>NZ_NSCM01000086.1 GCF_003287735.1 Photorhabdus bodei
GATAAAGCATCTTTAAAGAAGTTATGACATACTTCACGTACAGGCATAGCAGTGACCTTATTGACTTGGTGGAACAATCAGTAGATCACACAACGCTATGCCTGTCTATTTTCTGGGGATTCCTCAGCGCCAAGTGCGGGCTTTTTGCATTCCTAATTCCACCCGTCGCTTACAACGTAATATAACAATTCTAATCAACATCAATCCGCTTCTATAGCATATGCCTGTCATCCTTCAAGTTGCCTCTTTGTTGGCTGCACTCACTCACCTCGGTCACATAGTTATCTATGCTCCCGGGGATTCGCTCCCTTCCCGCCGCGATGCATCTTGAAATCCATAAGGTATACATCTCCAGCAAATAAGCCTTATTCGGCATAAAAATAGATCAACAAGTTCAGTTTGACAGCAAACAGACCATTTTTGTTATTTTCTGCTTTGACAAAGCAAAAGCATATCGTTAATATCCACCCCGTTGTGAAGGAGTTCCTCCATAGTTCAGTCGGTAGAACGGCGGACTGTTAATCCGTATGTCACTGGTTCAAGTCCAGTTGGAGGAGCCAAATTATGAAAATCCCGCTTAATGCGGGATTTTTGCTATTCTGACTTCTCTACTTAATTCTCCCAACTATTTACTCATAACATAAGCACGGTAGTTCTATTCAACTTACGTTAATGGAATAAAATTCCATCAAACCTCAAGTAACTAGCATAAAAATATAACAACAAGTGCATTTTGCCAGCAAACAAACTTTTTTTATTGTTTTATACTTTGACAAAGCCGAAACATATCACTAATATCCACCCCGTTGTGAAGGAGTTCCTCCATAGTTCAGTCGGTAGAACGGCGGACTGTTAATCCGTATGTCACTGGTTCAAGTCCAGTTGGAGGAGCCAACTTCATCTCTTTTTTACCCTCATATTTCATTTTTTCTTTGTTATAAGAAAATCCACCTCTGACTACCCTAATCTAGTTGATTTTGCTGAATTTTTTTCTAAAAATTATATTCATTAATAGCTATTCAACCATTTTAGCTTTATCATCCATTCCCGGCCTGGATATGCTGAACTCAGCATCTTCGTTCCTATCATATATACTGGAGCCGGTTTCTCATGACCACTGAATCATACACAATAAAAATCCGCCGCCCTGATGACTGGCACATCCATTTTCGTGATGGTGAAATGCTAAAAACTGTCGTTCCCTACACCAGTCATTACTTTGGCCGAGCTATCGTCATGCCTAATCTGCTTACGCCGATTACAGAAGTGGTCAGTGCCAAGGCCTATAGAGACAGAATATTGGCAGCCATTCCTGAAGGGCATAACTTCCAGCCCCTTATGACCTGTTATCTTACTGACACGACTGAAAGCTCTCAGATAGAAATGGGTTATAAAGAAGGCATTTTTACCGCCTGTAAGCTCTACCCTGCCAATGCCACAACCAATTCAAGTCACGGCGTCTCTGATATAAAGAATATTTATCCACTATTAGCCGTGATGGAAAAACTGGGGACGCCTCTGCTCGTCCACGGTGAGGTTACTGCTTCTCATATTGATATTTTTGATCGAGAAGCCTGTTTTATTGAACAAGTTATGGAGCCACTACGTAATCAGTTCCCTGCACTGAAAGTTGTGTTTGAGCACATAACTACTAAAGAAGCTGCACAATATGTGCTGGAAAGCGATGACAATTTGGCAGCGACATTAACTCCACAGCATCTCATGTTCAACCGCAACCATATGCTGGTTGGTGGGATCCGGCCACACCTATACTGTCTGCCTGTGCTGAAACGCAATGTGCATCAAGAGGCTTTACGGGCAGCCGTCGCCAGTGGCTGTGATCGCTTCTTTCTAGGCACAGACTCAGCACCACATGCGCAACACAAGAAAGAATCCTCCTGTGGTTGTGCCGGCGTCTTTAACGCACCATCAGCGTTACCTGCTTATGCAACAGTGTTTGAGGAGATGAATGCATTACCGCATTTTGAAGCTTTCTGTTCACTTAATGGCCCTAAATTTTACGGGCTACCTATCAATGAAGGCTTTATTGAACTAACTCGCAAACCTTCTACCGTAATTGAACACATTGATTGCAATAGTGAAAAACTTATTCCATTTTTGGCTGGCGAAGATGCCCGCTGGGACGTGAAAGTAGCAGACTGATATAACATGGGGATGGTCATCATCCCCATTAATTTACATAGTTATCAACACACCAACAAATTGACTTACAATTCCTCACAAAAAACCTTCTTACTTTCATTAAAAAGCATATACTAACTAATGACTCATTCAAGAATGAGGTAGTTTGCTCTTAGTCAATGATATTAATAAATAATGCAGTGATCTGATTAGGAGGTTTTATGGGCAGTAAAGATGAGGTTATTCAAACGCATCCTGTAGTAGGTTGGGATGTCAGTACCGTTGATACATATGATGCAGTGATGCTACGCCTTCACTATTTGTCCTCCCAAGATCAAACACCAGAACATGTCATGGTAGATCGAACCCTATGGTTGACAACTGACATTGCAAAGCAATTGATATACATTCTCCAAGCAGGAATTGAAAAGATCGAATCTTCAGAATACAGCGATCTAAGCCATACAAAACATTAATAATCTTAAACCCGGACACCCGTATAAATGGGTGTCCGGTTAGGAGACACATCGATTCATCTCAAAGATTTTGTCTGGAATACCATATCACTATATAATAATTTCGGATTAAGCTAACTTAACCATCAAATTTGCCGAGTTGACTACTGATAGATAGGGCGTTTATTGTGAGTTTGGCCAAACAGGAACAGGGATGTGCAATAATGAAAATCTTAATTGTTGAAGAGTGCTATTATACCCGTTCAGGTATCAGAGAGTTTTTAAAGAAAAATGACAATGCCGAAGATCTTGAAATTGTTGACTCACCGTCAATTAATGAGGCTATAAATATAGTCACTCATTTTGCTCCTGATATCGTTTTAGCTAATTTGACACATTATTGTCATCATGCCAGTTACTGTTCCGATTTACAGAAATTTATAACTCTTATAGATAACACTCGTATTTATATATACCTTAATAGCGCCTATCCTTATTGTGACAATTATATTACATTGAAAGATAATGCTGTTATTCTGGCAAAGAGAAATCTTACCTATATGCTTAATAAACTTAGCAAAACTACATTGCAAGAAATTCAGAGACACAGAGCAACATTCGACCAACATTGTTCTATTTTCAGCCCTCAAGAGCATAAAGTTATCGATTACTGGATGAAAGAAATCCCTAATTACCAGATATCCAAAAAGTTAAAAATCAGTAATAGCACAGTCTATTCTCATAAAAGACACATTACTGAAAAAATCAATGTTCGTAATAGAATTGAACTCTGCTTTATTTACAATGTATTTAAATATCTCTATTAACTAAATCAAATAAACTGGCACATTGATCTCTGTGCCAGCAATTAATCACGTTATTCAACAGACTGTAGTGAAGTACTGTTCAACCCATCCTGTAGACGATGCCGGGATTTATTAAATATTTTTGCTCCATTTTCACGACCGGCACGGCGAGCACGCTGCTCGGTTTCCGGTAACCTGACTTCTTCTCTGCACATTTCACTACAACAGCCTTCAAATTTAGTTGCACACTCTGGACACTGAATAAATAGCAAGTGGCAACCTTCATTTTTACAATTAGTATGGCTGTCGCAAGACACGCCACATTGATGGCAATGAGCGATCACATCGTCTGAAATACGCTCTCCCATCCGCTCATCAAAGACAAAGTTTTTACCAATAAAACGTACCGGTAATCCCTGTTCTCTCGCTTTACGGGCATATTCGATAATACCGCCCTCTACGTGATAGACGTTTTTAAAGCCATTGTGCAGCATATAAGCACTGGCTTTTTCACAGCGAATACCACCGGTGCAGTACATTACAATATTTTTATCCTTATTATCCTGCAACATTTCCGCAGCCATTGGCAGCTGTTCACGGAATGTATCAGAAGGAATTTCAATTGCATTTTCAAAATGCCCGACTTCATATTCATAGTGATTGCGCATATCAACAAATAGCGTATCAGGATCATCCAGCATCTGGTTGACCTGCTCAGCTTTGAGGTACTCGCCGGTTTTTGATGGATCAAAAGTTTCATCTTCAATCCCATCAGCCACTACGCGGTCACGTACTTTCATACGCAAAACCCAGAAAGATTTCCCATCATCATCAAGCGCAATATTCAGCCTCAAATTATCCAATGCAGGATCAACGCTATACAGCAAAGCTTTAAATGCTTCTAAATTATGAGTTGGTAAACTTATCTGAGCATTGATCCCCTCTTTAGCAATATAAACCCGGCCAAATACTGAAAGATCAGTAAATTGTTGATACAAGCTGTTGCGAAAAGCCAGAGGATCTAAAATATTAAAATATTTATAAAAAGAGATGGTCGTACGAGGTTGGGTCTCCGCCAACATACGTGCTTTCAGCTCTTTATTAGAAATGCGGTTGTGTAACACTGACATGGTGTACTTTCCTGAATTTCAAGTCATAAAATAGGGATGTATACCCTATGGATTTCAAGATGCATCGGCGACGGCAAGGGAGCGAATCCCCGGGAGCATAGCGAACTATGTGACCGGGGTAAGCGAGTGCAGCCAACAAAGAGGCAACTTGAAAGATAACGGGTATATAAGTGATAGCCTCCGCTATCAAGCGTAATATGATAACGAAAATGATTTTCAACGAGTAGTCATTTGTAACGCAATGATAGGAAATCAGTAATAATCATAACCACCCGCATAGCGGGTGGTTTGCTCTAGCCCTATAAGGGCATGTTACCGACCGCGCCTAAATGACGCCGCTTTCTCTTTGTTCAAGCTAAAGGGTCATTGTCTCTTTGGCTTACCCCT
>NZ_NSCM01000087.1 GCF_003287735.1 Photorhabdus bodei
AATATGCCTGGCGGCGATAGCGCGGCGGTCCCACCTGACCCCATGCCGAACTCAGCAGTGAAACGCCGTAGCGCCGATGGTAGTGTGGGGTCTCCCCATGTGAGAGTAGGGAACTGCCAGGCTTTAATTTTTTGCGCCAACAGTGAGTTTGGGCAACCATTGCTGATATGGCTCAGTTGGTAGAGCACACCCTTGGTAAGGGTGAGGTCCCCAGTTCGAATCTGGGTATCAGCACCATGATAACGAATAAAGAATTTGTCTGGCGGCGATAGCGCGGTGGTCCCACCTGACCCCATGCCGAACTCAGCAGTGAAACGCCGTAGCGCCGATGGTAGTGTGGGGTCTCCCCATGTGAGAGTAGGGAACTGCCAGACCTTATTTTGAGACAAAAAGGCCATCCAAAGGGGTGGCCTTTTTGCATTTAACAAAGAACTAACTTAGTTTTCCAACTGTTTTCCACGCCTATAGCTGATAAACTACTTATTAAATAGCTTTATTGAGTGTTGAGTGAATGCTTTCTCTTAAAGAGTTTAATACCTTTGGGTTATCAGCCTATGCTAAACGTTTAGATATAGCTGAATCTGCCGAGTCCTTATTAGCTTTATGGCAGAAAGCCAAAAGCGAAAAACAACCTGCATTACTGCTTGGTGGAGGAAGTAATGTCTTATTTACTGCAAATTTTGAAGGAACTGTGATTCTGAATAGAATTATGGGGATTCAACAGCGGGAGACAGATGAATCATGGCATTTACATGTAGGGGCGGGAGAAAATTGGCACGAATTAGTCTGCCATTCTCTTAAAAATCAAATCTATGGATTAGAGAATTTGGCTTTAATTCCTGGTTGCTCTGGTGCAGCACCAATTCAAAATATTGGTGCATATGGTATTGAATTTAGAGATGTGTGTGAATATGTAGATGTTCTTAATCTAGAAACTGGGGAGCAAACGCGTCTTAGTGTTGGTGAATGTCAGTTTAGATATCGGGATAGTGTTTTTAAGCATAAATATAAAGCAAATTATTCTATTATTTCTGTAGGATTATTGTTGAAGAAGAATTGGCGGCCGATATTGAACTACGGTGATTTAACTAGGCTGTCGAAAGATAATGTAACTCCTCAGCAGATTTTTGATTCAGTATGTGCAATGCGTACCAGTAAATTGCCTGATCCTGCAATAACAGGAAACGCGGGGAGTTTCTTCAAAAACCCAATTGTCAGTGCGGAAGTTGCGGCAAAAATTAAAGAAAATTACCCTGATAGTCCCCAATATCCTTACACGAATGGGATGTTTAAATTAGCGGCAGCTTGGCTCATTGAACGTTGTAATTTAAAAGGTTATCGTATTGGAGGTGCATCTGTGCATCTTAGACAAGCTCTAGTATTGATAAATCAGGAAAATGCTACAGGTAAGGATGTAGTCTTATTGGCTGCTTACATTCGCCGGCAAGTGATAAGTAAGTTTGGTGTATTACTTGAACCTGAGGTTCGTTTTATTGGTTCTAAAGGCGAAATTGATGCTGTGGAATGTATTTCATGAAAGATATAACCGTGCCGTTACAGTTGATTAAGATTTTGTCTGACGGTGAAGTTCATTCTGGTCAACAGTTGGGACAATATTTAGGGATGAGTAGGGCTGGAATTAATAAACATATACAGACAATTCGTGAATGGGGAATTGAACTAGAAACAACTCCTGGCAAGGGTTATAGCCTTATGGCACCTATGCAGCTACTTGATGAGTCTACTATTTTGCAATACTTACCTCAGGATCGTATAACTGTTTTGCCAGTTATTGATTCGACTAATCAGTATTTGCTTGAACGTTTATCTGAATTGAAATCAGGGGATGCTTGTGTTGCAGAGTACCAGTATGCTGGCAGAGGGCGGCGTGGAAGGAAATGGGTTTCGCCCTTTGGTAAAAATCTTTATTTATCTATGTATTGGCACCTTGAGCAAGGACCTGCTGCTGCAATTGGATTGAGTTTGGTTGTTGGCATTGTTATTGCTGAAGTATTGCATCGATTTGGCGCTGATAGAATTAGGGTAAAATGGCCAAATGATTTATATCTTGATGATAAGAAATTAGCGGGAATCTTAGTTGAACTAATAGGAAATACTGGTGATGCTGCTCAGGTTGTAATAGGTGCGGGTATAAATATTTCGATGGATCATAAGGACGAAGAACCTATTAATCAGCAATGGATTAATTTGTTGCAGGAAGGAATTCAAGTTGATCGTAATAAATTGGCTGTAGAAATAATACTTGATCTAAGGAAAGCTCTAATTCAGTTTGAAAATGAAGGTTTGTCTTCATTTGTTTCTCGGTGGTTTGAGTTAGATAATTTTATGGATAGGCCGGTGAAATTAATTATTGGTAGTCAGGAAGTGTATGGTATAGCCAGGGGTATTAATCAGCAAGGTGCTTTGTTACTTGATCAGAATGGTGTCATAACCCCATATATCGGCGGAGAGATTTCTTTAAGAGGTTGTTGAAAATGACCGGAAGAGAAATGTCTTCCGGGTTCGGAGACTATCTTTACTTACGTAGCCTTACGCTTTCAATAGTGTGATTAGTACCTTTTGTCATGATTAGGCTTGCACGTTCTCGAGTTGGTAAAATATTTTGTCGTAAATTCAGTCCATTGATCTCTTGCCAGATATCAGATGCAGTATTTATGGCTTCTTCTTCTGATAGTTTGGAGTAACTGTGGAAATAAGAATCTGGATCGGAAAAGGCACCTTGGCGGAATTTTAAGAAACGACTGATATACCAACTTTTGAGTAATTTTTCTGGTGCATCGACGTAGATAGAAAAGTCGACAAAATCAGAGACAAATACATGGTGTGGATCATGGGGATAATCCATACCGCTTTGTAATACATTCAAACCCTCTAGAATCAAAATGTCTGGTTGTTTAATGAATTTTTGCTCATTTGGTACGATATCATAGGTAAGATGAGAGTATACTGGTGCGGATACTTGTTTAGAGCCCGATTTAATATCAGATACAAATTTCACTAAGCTATGCATATCATATGATTGTGGGAATCCTTTCTTTTTCATCAGTCCACGTTCATTCAGCACGCTGTTAGAATGTAGAAAACCATCTGTAGTAATTAATTCTACGCTTCTGTGTTCAGGCCAACGACTCAGCAGAGCTTGTAATAGACGTGCAGTAGTGCTTTTACCAACAGCAACACTGCCAGCAATTCCTATGATATAAGGGACTTTTTGTCCATCAGTACCTAGAAATTGTTCGAGCACTGCTTGACGACGTAAATTTGAACTAATATAAAAATTGAGCAAGCGAGATAAAGGAAGGTAAATCTCAACAACTTCTTCTAAAGAAATTTCTTCATTAATTCCTTTTAAATCAATTAATTCTTCTTTTGTTAATGTCAGCGGAACTGAATCACGTAAGGTTGCCCATTGTTCACGATTGAATTGCAAATATGGAGTAGCCAAAAAAAGTTCTTTTTTATTCATAAACCAACATCTGCCTGTTTGTGCAGGTTTGACAAGTTGCAATAAACAACCTGTACCCGACAAAAAATAAATCGCATGATATCGACTGATGAGCGGCAGGCGTAGGCTTTTTTATATTTTTAGCGGTTTTTTTTGTAAGAAATGCAGAATTGTAAAAAATTGAGTTGTTTTACTTCTTAATGTTAGTTTCAGCTGTTTGCTTATCATGATGGAAATTTAAATGATTCAAGATAAAGTGGCCTATCAAGTTTTATCGAGCACTTGTAATCGGTTCCTTAGTTGGCAGGCAATTAGATGTTTATTATTTAAGCTAAAGTTATTGAAAAAAACAGCTAATCGAATGAAAGCGAGTGTTTTATAACCGAATAATCAAGGAAAGCAATTTTTTTGTTGCATAGAGCGTTCACACTGCCTAGAATGCGCAGCACTTGATGCCGGCATAGCTCAGTTGGTAGAGCAACTGACTTGTAATCAGTAGGTCCCGAGTTCGATTCTTGGTGCCGGCACCATTAAAAATTTGGAAAGGTGGGGTTCCCGAGCGGCCAAAGGGAGCAGACTGTAAATCTGCCGTCACAGACTTCGAAGGTTCGAATCCTTCCCCCACCACCAAAAAATCAGATTTAATCTTGATATTCTTTTGGTACTTAACTGAAAGCAAAGTATATTGAGATCAACATACAGCTGATTAAAGTCAGGTAGCCGAGTTCAATGCGGGCATCGTATAATGGCTATTACCTCAGCCTTCCAAGCTGATGATGCGGGTTCGATTCCCGCTGCCCGCTCCAAGATGTGCTGATATAGCTCAGTTGGTAGAGCACACCCTTGGTAAGGGTGAGGTCGGCAGTTCGAATCTGCCTATCAGCACCACTTCCTTAGTGTCCTTGTCTCCCGATTTTATTCCTGTAAGCGATATTCAACGAGCAATTGCTTGGTTGATGTGGTGGAACCACCGATTCCGTGTCTTAGAGGGACAATCTAATGTCTAAAGAAAAGTTTGAACGTACAAAACCGCACGTTAACGTTGGTACTATCGGCCACGTTGACCACGGTAAAACTACCCTGACTGCTGCTATCACTACTGTATTGGCTAAAACCTACGGTGGTAATGCTCGTGCATTCG
>NZ_NSCM01000088.1 GCF_003287735.1 Photorhabdus bodei
CGCACAGACTGCCTGCCTACCTTCAGCGTGCCGGCGGTAAATGGTGGCCGCCCGGCGTTAAGCCGACGCGTCCACTGTCAGCGCGGTTGCCGGTCAGCCCCCAATGAACATAATGTGGCATTAAGCGAAATGGGCCTGCACGGCCCACCACGCTTAACGGCACATTATGTCGGCACCGCCCACCGCAGGGCGCTGCGCGGCCACCTCAACAACGGTGAGCGGCTGGCCGCCGGATTGAGCTTCTCAGCCCCAGAGGCGCACCGGGCTGCGCCCGCTGCTGTCAGCCGCGGTGCCAAAACCCACCGCCGCAGTCGCCGCCCTCCCTGGCGGCTCCGGGGCGAAAATCTGCCTTAAACCGTTGTCAGTCAGTCCGTTAAGGTCAACCGCCCTGAAGGCAGGCCAGCAAGCTGGCCGCAGTTTATTGCCCCCGCCCAACCCTGCTGCACTGGCTGCGTCCGGCTCGCAGTCGCAGGCTCCTTGCTCGTCTCCGTACTCGCCATCTTCGCCCCATCCGCCCCCGCGAGCGGGGGCTCCCCGCAGAAATCCATCGATAAGCGGGCTTCGCCAGCCCGCACCCGGCCAACCCGCGTCAGCGGCGCAGACAAGCTGCCCCGCCGCCACGGGTTCCCAATAAAAACCGGTTCTGGCAGGAAAAGCGGGCGGAAACCCGACACTGACATCGGGGAAAAAGTGAGCTAAAATCGGCCAAGTGCTCGTCGGGGCGAGTTAACATGTTCTTTAACAGGGTGGGAAAAAGCGGTGGAGAAAAAGGCTGCTAAATCAGGGGGAAAGGTTCGCTCAATCGTATGATGGCGTCGGGATAGTCCCTAAGATCCTCTCGGGCTAAATGGGGGTCCGAACCCGTATGCGTATGTCCATAATCCGACGAACTGGGTTGATCCGCTCGGATTGACAGGATGTCCAGTAAAAGAATTTGATATAGTTCCATATCGCCCAACCACTTCACCTTTAGAAAATCATCATGGTGTACTTGATATTTGGATGGCTAAAAATGTTCCCGAATACGGAGGAAAATATCCTAAGAATTCTCCAACGATTGCATTATCTAAAGACGCACATGATGCAACAAAATCTACGTATAGAGATTGGTTAAGAGAAAAGACTGGTAAACCTGTTGGTGGAAAAATTGACTGGAATAATATTAGTAACAGAGAAATGCATAAATTAACAGAGAAGATGTTCGACTCTGCAAATGTGCCTCAGGTAAACAGAGGTGCGTATTATAGAGCGCTAAATCAGTACCTTTACTCTGGCTCTTTTGATCCTGTAAAATTCTGAGGTTTTTTATGAATAATATAAAATTTATTTTGGATGAGATAAGTAAAAACCCAAGGTGTGAAATATATTCACCAAAAGATGGGTTGTTATCCCTGCCAAATGAAGAAGTGAAATATCCAAATGATTTAATTGATTTTTATAAGCAATGCGACGGCGTTAGATTATTTGAAAAAAATCAAGATGATGTTTCTTTTACAATAGTTCCTGCGAGAAGAGTTATTCAAGCTAATCCAATAATTGTAGGGGAAGCATGTGAGAATGATATTTCATCGACATGGTATATAATATGTGAAATTGATAATGGTGAATATTTAACAATTGATTTGAACAAAAATAGAAATGGGCGTTGTTATGATAGCAACTATGAAATTCATGGAGTCGTTGGCAGTTGCCCTATAATAGCTAATTCTTTTTCAGAGTTATTAATCGAATTATACAAATCTAATGGTAAAGATTTATTTTGGATAAACGATGAGTTTCATAATAAAGGTTATGGTGATGCTTATGATTAATAATTCATTGTCTATATAAATCAGAATTTTAATAATATCAATATCATATATTAAACCGGAAGATCCCCCGAGATCTTCCGATCTTATTATGATCTACCTTGGTGCATATCCACAGTAAGCCAACGCAGACTGGAGCTTATAAATCGCATCTTTGATCTGATACGCTTCCTCGTCATTCACGGCACAGGCCCGTATCTCAGACCAGTTCAGCCGCTTAACCAGTTGGGCTAAGGCCAGCGCTTCAATGTGAGTTAACTGAATGTCCTGCAAATGTTCAATCACCACTTTCATTTTATCCTCTCCCTTAGCCCGCATTGTATTCAGCCAGCATCTCCCGCATCCGCAGCTTAATCTCATTAAGTTGGCTTTGCTGCCGCTGGTATTGCTGCTGATAGTGTTGTGTGGCTTCACTGTCAGGAATGAGCACCAGACAGCCATCCATCACCTTCACCGTAATCTGGCCCCCGGTATTAAACCCCGCCTGTCTCAGCCACTGTCCCTTAAGATGTATCGCCGGTGTGGCGTTGTTGACCCTGTTCCCGTTCGGTACATAGCCCACCGTGTAATAACGTTCTGTTTTCACGGCTTTATTTACCGCCGTTTCTGCTTTAGAATGCGCCTTAGCCATAGTGACTACTCCTATTAGTTGCTGTGGTGAGCGGATTGTCAGTGTTGGCGCACTGGCAATCCGCGTTAGCTTTATTCGTTACTCTTCTTTCTTCTTCGCTGCCTGTCTGGCTGAATCCCAACGTCGGGACTGATACTTGATAATTAAACTCTCCAGCACTTCACGAACAATACTCTGTTCATCATCAGGAAGCTGGCTGATGGCTTCAAACTGCAAGGAAAGTTCATCAACCGGTACACGTTCATGTTCATCAAATAACAAAAAGTCCGTGCTGACATTCAGCGAAGTCGCGATCTTCTTCAATACATCAAGGGAAGGCTGAGCCTGCCCTGTCTCGTACTTCTTCCAGCTATTAGCATGAATCCCAATAGCATCAGCCATCGCCTGCTGAGATAAGCTACGTTGCTTACGTAAAGTAATGAGTCGTTCAGATAAGGGCATAGATAAGCACCAGTAAACCGAGTGACTCATGATTTTACCCCCTTGATTAATATCCACTTGACGATAGTACATATATATGTGCCATAATAAAACACATTAATGGTCTTGACAAGGTTTTAAAGGAACAAACTTATGGCACGCATCCCGGAAGCCGAATTACAGCACCTGAAAGCCGCCGTCTCCTTAGTCGCCGTGGTGGAGCAACAGGGGCGACAGCTCTTTAAACGCGGCAACGATTACGTGCTGCTGTGCCCGTTCCATCAGGAGAAAACCCCGTCAATGGTTATCTCACCGGCAAAAAATCTCTATCACTGTTTTGGCTGTGATGCCGGCGGCTCAGTGCTGGACTGGGTAATGAAAACTAAGGGCTTAAGTCTGCGCCGGGCCGTGGAACAGTTGCGCGGGATACTGGGAGATAACCCCTCGGTGGCCCCGCTGGTGCAACCGGATGAACCGGCCATGCTGGCCGAGGATGACGCCGGACGGCAGGCGCTGCTCAGTCGGGTCGTCGGGTTCTACCATCATACGCTGCTGAATGCCCCCGAAGCCCTGGCTTATCTGGAAAAACGCCGGCTCAACCACCCGGAATTAGTCGCCCGGTTTAAACTGGGCTTTGCCAACCGCACGTTAGCCTATCGCCTGCCCATCAAGGCGGTGCAGGCCGGCGCACAGATCCGCGCCCGTCTTCGGGCCGTGGGGCTGATGCGCGACAGCGGGCACGAGCACTTTACCGGTTCGCTGGTCATACCGGTTATCGACCCGAACGGCCAGATCCGCGAGATCTACGGGCGCAAAATCACCGACCGTTTACGTAAAGGAACGCCGCTGCATCTGTACCTGCCCGGCGCACATGGCGGAATATGGAATGAGCCGGCGCTGATCAGTTCAGGGACGGTCATCCTCTGCGAATCGTTGATCGACGCCCTGTCATTCTGGGTGGCCGGTCACCGCCATGTCACCGCCGCCTATGGGGTGAACGGCTTCACCGATGAGATGCGGCAGGCGTTTCGGCAGCATGGCGTTAAGCAGGTCTTGATCGCCTACGACAATGATCCGGCAGGCAATGAAGCGGCGGTAAAACTGGCCGCAGAACTCACCGCCGTCGGTATCACCGTGTTCCGGGTGGTGTTCCCCGAGGGTATGGATGCCAACGGCTATCTGTGTCAGGTCGCCGAGCCGGAACGGGCCTTCGCGTTGTTGCTGGACAGTGCCGTGCCGATGCAGGACGCGGCAGAGGTACAGGCCACCACCGCCACAGAGCGGGCCGCGCTGGCAGAACATCAGCCGGTTCCGGTGCCGGAAACGGTCAGCGCCTTAGCCGCCGGAATAGCCGCGTTGCCGTCAATGCCCAATG
>NZ_NSCM01000089.1 GCF_003287735.1 Photorhabdus bodei
AAACACGCCTAAAAACGGGTGGTAACGCCATGCTTCTCCGCCATCTTTTTTCCTAAGACGAATCTCACCAAAATGTTGGCTTACATTTTTTAACTCCATATCATTGGTATCAGATAAATTCTGGTAAATCGTCTCAGTATCAAGTTCAATCCAGGCACTCACACCAAGTGCAAACTCTAATTCTGGCACATAGTCAAACGCCCCACTTTCTTTTATCCCAGCCTGACCGCTGTCCAGAGCCATAAACTTCGCTTCTTCCCCCTCTTCTTCAAGCCACAAATAATATAATTCATCAGGTTCTGATTGACGAAATGGTTTATGGCGTTGCAATTCCGCACACCATGAAGCCTGTTCGCGCCACCAAAGAGCTGAGCAGTAACCGTGTTTATTATCAGAGCCACCTTGAAGTTCTTCCCATAAACGTTGATGTTCAAGATCAACCAAATTTTCAAAAGGTGAACTATCTCCAGCATTATCGCGTTCCTTTATTCTTGGCAATGCACTAATTAGTTCATATTGATAAGGCTCCAACAATTCACATAAATTATGGCTTACAAGGCGATAACTTGTTGATTCAAACCCTGGGCGACAATAAGCCGGATGTTCTAAATTATTCGCTTTAAGTGCCTCATAGTTTTTCGCCAGAATATGCAGATTAGGCATCCGTGGTTCTTTTCGTCGATGACGTTGAATACGTCCGGCAAGTTGTATCAATGAGCGCATTGAGCTAGGCTCGGCAATACTCCAATCGTAATCATGATCCCTACCAACTTCAGCTACAGATGTAGCAAGTACGACAAAAATATGATGCTTCTCTGGCATTTCCTCTAATGCCTTGCGGATTTCTGCCACCTGCCACAACGCCTTTTCATCATAACGCGTTAATGTGGAATCCAACCGATGTTCAATATGGGAACGTATCGCCAATGGATGCTGGCTGTGATAGATACAATAATGAATATGTACATTTTTAGAAGATGGTATCTGCAACAACCGCTGTGTTACAGCAACTAATGGGTTGATGTTTGCCATACGGATTAAACCAATAGAAACAGTTTTGCCTGATGGATGAATTTGATGATGTCCCCTACGTAGTTTCAACATAGAACGATGCATTACCTTTGCCATAGCCTGGATTACAACCTCAGTTTTATGCTTTTCAGCCGTTACAGGCACCAACTCTGCTTTACATAATGGCACCTTTTTTTCCAAGCAACCCACGCGCTTGACGACAAAGGCATCATGCTGATCTTTAAACTGTTGCGCATTGGTAACATCCAGTTGCGTCACATCATATTCATCAAACCAAGCACAACAGATATTCACCGGAGCACCTGGTTGACCACATGCTAATTGATAATCTTGGCGTCCAGCCCGATAAGCATTGAACAATGCCTGAATCAATGCAGGCGGTAATGTGGCAGATGAAAGCAATACCCGCGAACCTAATAACCCTGCCCAGTTCACCAATCGGCATAAAGCCGACAAATCGTCAATATCAAAATCATCGGGTTCATCCAACACCAAATCAGAAGTGAGTAATCTCAGCATGGGTGCGATTTGCTTCCCACCGCGAATACCCTCAGTAGCGGGAATTAAATGGTCGATGGTTGCCACCAACACAGGTGCGCTAAGCAGCTTATTAAGTTTATTATCTTTACGTAGCCAACGACTCAGACGCCCATCATCTAAGCTACCGTCATAACTGACATACTGGTGTTCAGCAAATAACGCTTCCGCGGATATACTACCCACATCAGGCTCAAGCGCCTTTTGGCGGAGTTGATGTAATTCTTTCACTGCCTGAGAACCAATCAGTACCGCTAAATCATCTTCTTCTAAATGTAGTCTTTTACGTAATGCATCACCGGTTTGTAGCGTTAACGTTCTTAACCCCAACGCAATAGAAAAACGGCATCCTTGTTTTTCATCAGCTAATCCATACATGATGCGTGCATTAGCAAAAGTTTTACCACAACCAGTAGAGGCCATATTAATACCAAAAAAGCCCTGTACTACTGAACGTTCACGTAAAGCACATGCGACATCGAACGCCTGATCCTGCCAACGGTATTTTTCATCTTTGCTGCGTTGTTTAAATCCTTTATGCCGAGTAATCGCAGGCAGCGTTTTACGAATATGCGGCAAACTTCTCCCCAGTAGTAAAGCATTCTGCCCAACACCGATATTGTGTTCATCTAATCGCTGCTTGCACTCACCGGTGGTTCTATCTGTATTGGCAAACACACCATAATTAACATCCTGCCAACCCAAAGTTGCAGGCAGCGATGAATAATGATGATCGGCCAGCATTAAAACCAGTCGAGACATATGACTGGTGAAACGCTGGTTCAGATTGCCATATTGCAATAATGACGTTGATTGCAGCGCTCTCTTTGCAAATTTTTGGGCTTTCTGACGCCAAGTCTGACTGCGGATAGGTGTACCATTTGGGAATGTCCAAACATCACGCTTATCCTGATTACTCCAATCCTTCTTATCCATGTTGACTGAGTTCCATGACGGTTCTAAGTGCTTAATCAGCCAATTATCAATATCTTCTAATTGTGGTCTGCGTACATATCGCTCGTCATAACTAGGATAAACAGGAAGGCGATGATGAGAGAGGATTAGCCAAGCGACAGTAGTTGCCAATGGCGGTAAGTTAATAAAAGGGTTTACATAGGAATCGATACCATCCTTAACCAAACGGAAAAGAATCTTATCCTCATCACCAGGTTCAAGCTGACTCAACGAAGTCAGCCACTCCTTATCATTTTGCTTATCAACAAATGCCTGAAATAAACGCAGAGATACCCATTCATGTCGGTACGGTTGAAACCGCCCATCTCCTTGTAAGCCTTGCTGGAACAACGCATTAGCTTTACCAAAATCATGAAATAATCCGGCAATCGCCGCCAATAAGCTGATAGCTTCTACACTATGCCAGTGATTTTCATCCTGACTTTTCAGCACATCACGTTGTGTCGTATTAGTGGGTACAACTCCTCGTGAGTTAAAGCGTCGCAAATTCCCGACTATCCATAACAGCTCAGTTTGGCCGCCACTTTTTATCCAATGGCAAGCAACCGCCGTATTGCGACGTGCCGTTTTACGCAATAGCTTACGCAAAGTATTTAAACCTTCCTGTGTGATAGCCGTTTGCCAAGTTCTATCACCTTTACGTTCAGCAAATTGATCCAAAATTCGGCGAGTTTCTGTCAGCGCGCGTTTGTTGCATTGAGAGACTAAAAGAATATTCATCGTGCCACCTGACTCAATTGTTGAGCAGTTGTTTGCAAGGCATCAATCATCGTGTCCAATGCCTCAGCTTTTTGAAATCCACCAATACAGCGTTGGCGAAACTCCTGTTCATCTTCTCCGGCCATTGCCGCAATAAATGCTTGTGGCAATACCAACGCATCTTTAATCAGATCAGCAACATCAAACACCAAACCACCACGACGGGTTTTACCATGCAACACCGCTAGACCATGTGGTAAACCAATGACCCAAGTTGCAACAGCCGCCAATCCGTAAGCCAGATAATTACCATGATCAAGAAAACGGTTGGCCAAATCGACACCACCACCACGTTTTGCCCGGACAAAATCACCATAACTCACTGCGTTTGCCGCCAGTTTGTATAACGCTTTAGTCATCACAGCTTCTTGTGCCATTAAATCTTTATTATCACGACAATTTGCAAGATTCTGCTCATAACGTGTGAGTAATGACAATAAACTCTCACGATTAAGCATAAAAGAGTTATCTCGCAACATTCGACTACTTAGCCAATGTTCACGAATTTGTGCAATACGAATTCTTTGAAAAGCAATCGCTGCCGATAATCGTTTTTCATCATCAAACCAGAAACTCACCCAATCTTGTAAATACTCCGTAGGGCGATATTCGCTTTGTGGCGCCAGCCAAGACACATCAACTTCAACCTCATTAGCCGCAAATAGCGGTGTACCTCCACCACCACAAAAACCAACTAAAACACCTGCCTTAGCGAATTCACGCATTGCTGCCTGAGTAATAGAAGTGCCCGTTCCCAACATAATAACGGTGGTATTTGCAATTGGGATATTCCAATACAGGGATTGCTTTCCTTCATCAGTGACATACTCAACACGGCCACCATTCACTAATACTCGACAATATTGCAGGTAATAAATATTCGAGCGTTTGGAATGCAAAATAGTTTTAAGGTCACTCGGAGAAAAGTTGTTATCCATAATTTAAGAATTACCTAACTAATTAATTTCATTTATGGTAAATATTATGCATAAATTTTACACAAGTAAAACATCACAGATGTAAATCAAAAAAACTTACAATTCTTTACTAATTCACAGCATAGTGCCTTCCCAAAACAGGAATAATTATGCTCTAAGCTATCTGTATGGCAGCATACTCGATAGTTTAGAGAATAAAGAAAACTTTCTATTTTTAAACTGCCTGTGCGGCAGTGCACG
>NZ_NSCM01000090.1 GCF_003287735.1 Photorhabdus bodei
CGGTGCAGCGCCACCAGTTTCTGGTAAACCTCCTGTAAGGTACTGTTTTTGTCACCATACTCCACCAGCACCGCGGTTTCCGGCGCGAATTCCCGGTGAATACGCGCCCGCAGGCGGTAATCCGGGGTATCACGTAACGGCTGCTGGGCTTTGGCCGGCAGCGTCTCGTCAATCTCCGGCAGACGGGTGTTGTCGCTGAGGATTTGCAGGGCGCGGCTGATGGGCTGTTCGCCGCTGATGACCTGTTCAAGGGCGCTGACGGCCTGCGGGATATCGGTGAAATCACGAATATCCAGGTTGTTCATCGCCGCGCGCCAGGTGGCCGTGTAGTCCCCCAGGTACTGCTCGGTGATTTGTCGCTGGATTTCCTTGCGGTCCGTGTCGCTGTACTGCACGTTATGCGACAGGTTCAGGACCCAGCTGTCCATGACGGTGAGGTCGATCAGCTGGTCGTCCTGTTTGACGAAGTAGTTGTTCAGGCCGTTTATCGTCAGGAACTGCGGGATAATCAGTTGTTTGTCATTATTGGCAATAAAAAGGCGGTCAAAGCCCGGGCCAATCTGGTCGCGCAGGTTGAGGGGCGGCGGCAGTGCATCCTGGGCTTTAATGCGCAGGTTCTGATAGACCCGCTGATAAATGGAGAGCTGACTCAGCTCTTTCTCGGCATTGATGAGCGGCAGTTTGTAGGGCGCGAAGCGGCTGATCGCGGCCTGATCGCCCGCCTCCCGCGCCGCCCGCCAGTCGGTGTGATCCAGGGCGTAGTCCAGGTGAGTCAGTAGCTGCGCCTGTAACGGGCGCTGGCCATTAAAAGCCTGGCTCCAGCGCGCCTGCATATAGTGTTCCACCAGCGATTTATTGCGGCCGCTGCCATCTTCCAGCATCCGCATGATGCGCAGGACGGCCAGTTTTTCTTCGCTGCCTTTGGGCGCCCGGTTGAGGTCATCCAGCAGGCCGTTCATTAAGGCGGGCAGGAAGCGCTGAGACAGCAGTTGCAGGTAGGTGTTTTCCACATACGGGCCGATTTCCGCGCCCTGATAAAGTCCCATATCCGCCAGCAGCCCTTTCTGATGGTAATCCCCGTAGGCCAGCGTGGCCTCACGGAGAGGATTGAGCAGGGGAAGCTGTAAATTGCCGTGACGGTCTTCGCCTTTGGGGGGCGGCACAGACAGGAAGGTTTTGGCCTGTGCCAGGACCTCGTCACCGGCCCGGTAGTTCTTCTGATAGTAGTAGTGCCAGCCGGTCCACAGGGCCAGCACCACCCCGGCACCCGCGGTGGAGAAGGTCAGCAGTGTGTGGCGGTGGCGGCTTAGCCACAGACGGTTTTCAGCCGCCAGATTCGGCTCGGCCAGCAGGACCTTTTCAAACAGCGCGTGGGTGAAGTAGGGCACGGTGTCCGCCACCGGCCAGGTGGGAAAAGCCTGCGGCCCGAGGTGATACTGCGCCGCGGCGGACTGGGTAAACAGGTCATCCATCTGGCCGATTTGTTTAGACGAGGTGAGATAAACCCCCCGCAGGCCGGGCTGTGCCGGACCGCCGTTGTAAAGCAGCCCCTCCAGCAGCGGCACCAGAGCGCTGTGCAGCCCCTGTATCTGGCGGGTGAAGCTGAACAGCGGGCTGCGCTGACTGATATCCACCTTATTGAGCATCATGTCCGGCATGGCCGCGTTGAGCCGCTGCATCCACTGGTGCCAGAACTGTGCCAGCTCCGCGCGCCAGCGGTGCTCATCCTGGGCATTCAGGCTGAACGTGACGCCCAGGATCTGTGCGCGCTGCGCTCTGTCCAGCGACTGGAAGGCGGCACTGAAACCGTGCAGCCGGTCGAGTTTGGTCAGCACCAGATAGAAAGGCAGAGGGTTATGCAGGGTTAACCGCAGATCCTGCAGGCGCAGGTGAAGCGCGGCAATAACCCGTTCCCGCTGCGCTTTGTTGTCGGTCAGTAAGCGGTGAATATCCACGGTCAGGATAATGCCGTTGAGCGGCTGGCGCTGGCGGTTTTCGGTCAGCCAGGCGAGCAGGGCCTGCCATAAGCGGGCGGGCAGTTGAGGTTTGGGGTCGTCCGGCGGCGATAGCTGGTCGATAAGGAAACCGTCCGGGTCAATGATGACGGCTTTCTCCCCCAGCCAGCAGCGCAGATGCAGGGGCAGGGCGTCTTCCCCGCTCAGGGTGTCCGGCGCGGCAATGTCAGTCAGCCGGTAACCTTCCTGAATCAGTGAGGTTTTGCCACTGCCGGTGTTGCCCATCACCAGGTACCAGGGGCGCTGGTAGAGATAATCCCAGGTTCCCAGATGGCGTTGCAGCCGGGCTTTCCAGTGATGGAGATAACTGTCCTGATGGGTGATGTCAGCCAGCACCGGATCGACGGTTTTCAGTTCCACCTCCAGCTTAAGCTTTTCAAGCTGGCGCAGGCGGCGCCAGATTTTTATCCCGACAAAACTCAGGGCCAGCAGGAGGATGACGACCGTCGCCAGCCAGCGGGCAGAAAGCGTTTCCAGTGGGCGGGTCTGTTTGAACTGCCAGCCGGGTCCCCACCACCACAGCCAGATAAGGGCAAGACAGGGCAGGAGGGCCAGTATCAGCGAGGCGGTGGCTTTCAGTGGCGGCAGACGCGACATCGCCGGTTTTTTGATATTTTTCAGCAGTAGAGAAAGCCAGTTCATGGGTTAACGCTCCTGTTTGCGGTCGTCTCTTTTGAGGGGGAGGTCATCGGGGCTTTTTCTGCCAGTGCCGCCAGCAGGCCGGGTTCCCAGTCGGCGAGTGACAGGTGTTGTCCTGCCTGTAGCAGCTGTCGGTAATGTTGTTGTGCCAGCGCGCTCATGCCTGCCTGTTCCAGTAACACCGCACGGCATAACTCTTTTTTTGAACATAGACAATATGGTTTCTAATTTAGCGTTCTGATTAAAAGAAAATAAATATTGATAAATGCTTATCATATTTAACATGTAATTACATTCATCATTTTCTGCTTTTTTATAATCCTCATGAAGATAAAACCTGGATACCCGATCAGAGAAAAATCATTCCAAACAATATAGTTACCTGGTATGTTTTGATCGAAAAGAAGCTTTAATGCCCTATCTTTATTATCAATAATTTCATATTTATTAAATTCTTCAATAGAACCGGATAAAAAATCCGAACTTTTAAAGAATTCAACAGGTTCCATATAAAAATTTATTATCTCACCCATATTAAATTATCCTAAAATTTTACTCCAGAGATCAAAGATGCTTTGTCTTACTTTTTAATTTACGTCTTTCCTCTGAATATTAGTGTTATACCTATCTTTGGATTTAATAATATTGCCATTCTCCATACCTTTTTTAGCTATATTTTGAATGTTAGCTACTTGTTTCGATATGGTATCAGTTGATTGATGTAGATTTATTTTATCCAGAGCATTGCATCAGTATATCCGTGATTACCTTGATGCCTTGCCATTGCACTAACCAGTCGGCGCTAGCTTACCGTGAATATTCACCACGGTAAGAAAGAAGCCAGCTGGCAGCGATTCCGGCTTTTTGCTGTTTCAGAGAGAAAACAGAATAAAATAGCTAAAATATATCCTATGTATATATTTACCATTAATCTTATATTTTTCTGTATTATTCATTTGTTTATCTTCTTATTTATTTTATATTTTTGTGATTTTAAATTATATATTTAATATATAAGGTCAACCCTGAAAAGTATTTATTTTAA
>NZ_NSCM01000091.1 GCF_003287735.1 Photorhabdus bodei
TCTGTTTCAGGTTCAATTGGCGCTTTAACCTTAAAAAAACATTCGAACAGCTTATTTATTCATGTATCCGGGCAGCACCTATACCTGAGTATTTACTCAAGCTAGCTGAGATTCGATGGTAATCAGGAAACGTTTTATTATGACGAAATCCCCCATTGACCGTAAAAGAATAGTCGATGTAGATCGCTATGAATTTATGGTTTATTGGCAGCTCCAAAAGGGGATAAGTGATATCTCGGTGCACATCAAGGACAGTTATTCCCATCGAGCACTTGAAGATGAATTAATTGATATAGAATATTGGGAAACACATAAAAATCAGCTTATTAAAGAGCTTAATATGCCAATTTTTTCGCGTAACATTGTCGAGATTCTGACATCGTTAGAAGACAGCATAGAAACAAAATACCAAGAAGTAAATCGTCGAATTATGTCTGGGGAAAATACCTGCATCAAACTAAAACATAACGCTCGTCGCCATACGGTGTCTTGGACTCTCCCGTATACGCCGTTAGATGATGGTACAGATAATCCTTTTTTTAAAAAATTACCTACCCTCAACATCAGTGACATAGCCGAATTTGTTCATGACACGACTGGGTATGGTAAAGCCTTTACACATTTACAACCGAACTATGCAAAAGAAGCGCCTGAAATGGAGCTAATTAATGCTTGTGTAATAGCAAATGCAACAGGCACTGAGATGAAAAAAATGATGGATATCAGTGATGTTGATGGTCAATCATTAAAAAATACCCAGCAAAATTTCATTCGTCCACAAACACTCAGCGAAGCCAGTGATATTATCATTAATCATACGGAAAAATTGCCTATATTTGAAGAGTATAACCTCGCGGATTACGGTGTTCATGCGAGTGTAGATGGGCAAAAATTTACGACACGTTTTAATACGATAAAATCAAGGTATGCAAAAAAATATTTTGGTTTAAAGAAAGGTATTGTGGTGATGACATTGAATGCGAATATGTTGCCCATTTGCTTAAAGGTGATCGGCGCAAATGAGCACGAAAGTCATTATTTATTGGATTTAGTCGAAAGTAATCGCTCAGAAGTGAACATTACGGCTGTTTCGGGTGATATGCACAGCATCAATAGGGTGAATTTTGCCTTAATGTATATGTTTGGGTACCGATTCATGCCTCGATTTACACAATTAGCCAATACCACATCTCAACAATTAGTGTGTTTTGGCTCTTTATCGGATTATGATGAATACATTATCCGCCCCAGCAAAAAAGCACAGAAACACCAAATAATCAGTGAATGGGATAAAGTCTTACGCATATTGGTTTCTTTGGCCTTAAAAAAGACCACGCAAGCTACAATTGTTCGTAAATTGTCCACTACAAAATCGTCAAACGCAACATTAAAAGCGTTAATCGCATTCGATGAAATCATCATGACGGATTATTTATTGGGCTATATCGACGATCAAGATCAACGTATTGCCGTCCAACGAAGTTTAAACCGAGGCGAGTCCTACCATCAGTTGACTGCCAGTATTGCCAAAGTGAATGGAGGAAAGCAGCTGAGTGGAAAAAAAGAACGTAACTTAATTTGTACTAGTCGCGACTTGATCTGACAGTTACCCACTTTGTTATCGGCGACTGTCAGATTATATTTGGGTCAGATTTTTTTCTGCCCAAATAGATTTCCCATCCTGAAGGGTTTCTATTGGTGTCCGGCCGCAACACATTTTTCCTTGATGAGTGCGGTGATTGTTGTAATTGTCCAGATCTTTTTGTAACTCATCCAATGAGCCATACAATTTCTTTCTGAACGTCACTTGGTAAAATTCATTCAGGATGGTTTTGTGAAACCGTTCACAGATGCCATTGGTTTGCGGTGACATCGCCTTTGTCTTGGTATGGTCGATATCATTGACAGCCAGATACAGTTGGTAATCATGGTGCTCAACACGCCCGCAATATTCGGTGCCTCTGTCTGTCAGAATACGTAACATCGGCAATCTATGAGCGCTGAAGAACGGCAGCACACGGTCATTCAGTAAATCCGCCGCCGTAATGGGCGTTTTACTCGTATAGAGTTTCGCGAAAGCCACTTTACTGTAAGTATCGACGAAAGTTTGTTGGTACAAGCGTCCCACGCCTTTAAGATTACCGACATAAAAGGTATCTTGCGACCCTAAATAGCCAGGATGAGCGGTTTCAATTTCGCCACAAGCTTCGTCATCATGCTGCTTACGTTCAAGGGCGGCAACCTGCTCGTCAGTCAGGATAATGCCTTCGTCAGCCACTTTCTTTTCAAGGGCTGCCAGACGCTTTTTGAAGTTCTCAAGATGATGTCTGAGCCAGATAGAACGGACACCACTGGCAGACACAAAGATGCCTGCTTTTCTGAGTTCATTACTTGTTCTGGCTTGCCCATAGGCCGGGAATTCGATGGCCGAGTTGATAACGGCGTGTTCAGTCTCCGCATCCACACGGTTCTTCAAATTAGGGGTTTTTCTGCTTTGGTTGATTAACGCATCAATCCCGCCTGTTTCAACGAGTTCCTGATAACGATAAAACGTATCTCTGGATACACCCATCACTTTACAGGCTCTTGAGACATTACTGAGTTCTTCAGCGAGATTAAGCAGACCCGCCTTGTGTTTGATGATTGGATTGCTAGTATAAAGCATGAGAGTTACCTCTTAGTCTTTGATTATGGATTCATCACCTTTAATCAAAGTCGGTAACTCTCTTCTTTTCAAACCGAAGTGTCAGATCTAGTCTGAACTAATACACTTAATTATCAACGCTGAGTGTATTCGATTAATCGCCAACATGATTATTTATCACAATGCGACAATTTTATCCGCCCTTTACGAATATTATACGGAAAAAAGTCTCGAAATTATTCATTGGTCACCCGTCGCATGGCGGTTTGTAAACTTACTCGGAAATTATGAATTTTATCGAAAGGATAAAATCATTAATATTCAAAATGTTATAGATAAACTTATTACTGATTTTGAAATCGATTTTTTGGGGAAAGTCTTGAGTGACAAGGGATTGCAGAGAGGTATCAGACAAACCGTTCTTTAAGTCAAAACACCCCAATAACTCCCATGAAAGACCCTATAACTACAAAGGCCCAAAAAACCATTTCGTATTTAGATTTGTCCTCATATAACTCAAAAACTTGAGCGAGCCATTGTGCTATAAAGCCTCCAGTTGTCCCTACTCCAATACCTATAAGAAATACAGGAACCACAAATATCAAAATGAAGTTAGTTACATTTTTTCGCATCATTTCTTACCGCCGTTTACTTCGGCAGAACTCGATTAAGGACATAGTTGAACCTATTACTCCAATCACGGCACCTATCGCCAAAAAACCCAAAAACACCATTTCGTTTTGCTGGTTCGTTTGATGCAACCCTAAAATCAATGCCAATTTTTGACCGCCATAGCCCACAACCCACCCTATCGACACAGAGCCAAATAAGAACGGGAAGTAAATAGTTCCCAAAAACCACATCCAATTTTTATAGTTTTTCATCAACATCCCCTTCCAAACCACTTGGCCGCTGGTATCGGTTGGAGCAACGCCAGCACTTTAGGCAAACACTAAGGGATTTCATTATCCAAAGGCTCTCTAGTGAATTTCACAAGCTCATTTTTTATGGCACCAATTTCCCTATAGTTTTTCTTAGCCTGACTAAGGCTGATACCATTTGCACCACCCTCATAATTTGGGTCTACCTCTTGAGCAAGATCATCCTCCCAGTAGCACACAGGGCATATTTCGTAGTTACCGCGAGAACTATCATCGAAAGTGCGAAACCCACAGCACGGACATAAATCACTCATGTTTATCCTCATTATTGTCTATTCCAGTATTCAATTCCGTCTTTAGGCCTAAACATCGTTCTAGGGACTGTTGACGTTTCGTGTACATAACTTATACAGCCCACATGGGTAACCACATCATCATAAAAGCCATGGCAACCATACTGGCATAATTTCGCTCAAGTTTGTCGTATCTTGTTGCTATTGC
>NZ_NSCM01000092.1 GCF_003287735.1 Photorhabdus bodei
CCGCGATAATCGGCTATGATTACCTGTGGAGCGGGGAGCAGCTGATTGAAGAGACGCCGGTATATGCGGATGGCACTGTCGGGTATGAACAGAGCATTCACTGGCTGTATGAGCCGGGCGCCCTGACGCCCTCGGCTCGCTATCAACAGGGCCAGCTGTACTATGTGGTGAGTGATCACCAGGGGACCGTGCGGGAAATTCTGACCGAGGACGGGGAACTGCTCTGGGCAGGACGGCTGCTGACCTGGGGCGAACCGGAACGCTGGCCGGTGCTGACGGTCAATGACCCGCGGAACCTGACGTGTAACCTACTGTTTTGTGGGCAATATGCGGACTCGGAGAGTGGTTTATGCTATAATCGCTTTAGATATTACGATAATGAAACAGGCCAGTACTTATCGACAGATCCTCTGAATCTTAGTGGCGGATTTAACCCGTACGGCTATGTCCATGATCCGGTTAATTGGATTGATCCTCTGGGATTGGCGGGATGTCCAATATCTGATTCCAAATCATCGTCAGAAAATAAATCTTTTTCTCATCAAGGTCCTGAATTACCAAAGAATATTGCAGAAACCTTTAAAGATGGAATTTATAAAAATAGACAGTTAACTGGAGATGAAGTTTTTTATAAATATCATGGAATAAATAATAGAACAGGAAGAAAATTCTCATGGTTAACAAATAAGAAATACTCTTCTGAAGATGTATTGCGCCAAGACTTAGCTATTCGTCATGATTGGGGAGTAAATATAACTAAGATATCAGAATTTAAAGTCCCTAGAGGTACGTGGGTAAGTGAAGGACCTGCCGCCGCACAGGGTTCTGGTTATCTTGGTGGTGGATATCAAGCGGTTGTAACAAACTTACCTAAAACATGGGTTCAAAAAACAACAGGAGTTCCTTGGTGATGACATTAGCAAACTTACTAAATTCTCTACAAACCATCTCTGTGGAATTAATCAAAAGTGGAAAAGGAGAGACTGCTTACTTTTTTATTAAACGTTATGATGAAATCATAAAATTAAATAATGAACAGGATAGCATAAGGCAAATAGTAAAAGAATTATCTACATGTCAAGCTATGGCTCAATATGGTGATTTCTCTCCAATGGAGGAAAAACTTTTAGAAAGTGTAGTAAAAGATGCAATTAATTTTTTAGATCATAGTCTATAAAAAAACGGAAGATCTTCCGGCCTTACTGGTGATCTACCGTGGCGAATGCACTGGCTGTATGAGCCGGGCGCCCTGACCCCTTCGGCCCGGTTTGAAAAAGGCCAGCTATACTATGTGGTGAGCGATCACCAGGGGACCGTGCGGGAAATCCTGACCGAGGACGGCGAGCTGATATGGGCAGGCCGATTACTCACCTGGGGCGAGCCGGAATGCTGGCCGGTGCTGACAGTCAATGACCCGCGCAACCTGACCTGTAACCTACTGTTTTGTGGGCAATATGCGGACTCGGAGAGTGGTTTATGCTATAATCGCTTTAGATATTACGATAATGAAACAGGCCAGTACTTATCGCCTGATCCTCTGAATCTTAGTGGCGGATTTAACCCGTACGGGTATGTCCATGATCCGGTCAATTGGGTTGATCCTCTGGGGTTGACGGGGTGTCCGGGGGCTAAACCTGATTTTTATGTTGGACCAGCTGGGCCAAGTGCAACATTGCCATCCACAGGATATCGCCATATGAAATATAAAGAAGCTGACGGTTCTATTAACAAATTTGTCGATCCAACGATAGAAAATAAATCAGCACCCGTTTCTTGGTTTGGATTTAAGAAACATTCTTCTGGTAGTGAAGCAAGAGACGCTTTCCAAATAGCCCCTGAATGGAGTGATGCGCGTCTTAGAGGTACTTTTGATACTCTACAACTATACAAAGATGGCAAACCGACAGCTTTTGTACCTAAATGGGAAGGTAACTCCCATCCAACTAAATTAGAACCTTTTGCAGAAGCATACCCACAATATGGAAAAGGCGGAGCTGTTCAATTGCATGCTGACAATCAGATCATTCATTTTGATTCAGTTAAAATTTTACCGGAGTAATATCATGGACATACTAAAAAGAGAAGATGCAGAAATAATGCTTTATCAGGTGCTTAAACGAACTTTGATAAACGAAAATGATCTCGATGTACTAATGGAAATTGCAAAAATGGCAGACCGTCCTATTCCTATGAAAGCAATACTCTATAAATATAGCGAAATGGAAAAAAGGGAGTTAACGAAAGAGGATAGAGATATTTTTGATACGTTAATTTACTTTTATGGCCCTTAACCTTAAGTGATTAGTTTTATATAAGCCGAAAAGATCCGTGTGATCTTCCGGCCTCCTTATGATCTATCTTGGCGAATATCCACAGTAGCCAGAGCGGATTAAAGCTTAGAAATCGCATCCTTAACCTGATACGCTTCTTCGCCATTAACAGCTAAAGCGCGTATCAACCTGCGATTCTGTGGGCAGTATGAGGATGAGGAAAGCGGGTTATTTTATAACCGGCACCGTTATTACGAGAGGGAAACGGGACAGTACTTATCGCCAGATCCTTTGAATCTTAGTGGAGGATTTAACCCGTACGGGTATGTCCATGATCCGGTTAATTGGATTGACCCGTTAGGGTTAGCAGCTTGTCCAACACAAAAATATGAAGTTAGTACATTCGATGATTTACAGAGACGTTCTAAGGTGGGTGATAAATTAGATATCCACCATGCGGCTCAAAAACATCCTGCGGGGCAAGTAATTACTGGTTATGATCCTAAAGTAGCTCCATCAATAGCTCTCCCTAGAGGAGAACATAAACTGATTCCTACAATGAAAGGACCATATACGGGATCGGCTAGAGATTTATTGGCAAAAGATATTAGAGACTTGCGCAATTATACTAATGCTCCTCCTTCAGCAATAAAAGATTTGCACAATTTAAATAAAGAAATGTATCCAGAAGCCTTCACTAAAATAAGGTAATAAGATGAATTCTCAACTATTTGTAGATATATTAAAGCTTGTAGTAAGAGATGCTGCTATCGAAGACACTATCTCAATACTTGAATCTCCCCCAGGTAGAAAACCACAAAGGGAACTAATTGAACTATCTGATTTTTATAATGAAAAATCGAAGGAAGAGAAAGAGATAATCAATAAAATAATAAGAATAGTAGCTGATAATACATTGTTCGGTATTCTTTGTGTTATTGATGGTGTACGTGCGATAGAAAATGATGAAAATAAAGGTGAGCTAATATTGACCTATAAAAAGGAAAGTATAGTTAACTTAAATAAAAATAGTAATCTGCACGATATATATAATGCTAGTTAATTAATAAAGCCGGAAGATCCCCGAGATCTTCCGGCCTTTTTATGATCTACCTTGGTGCATATCCACAGTAAGCCAACGCGGACTGGAGCTTACCGATGGCATCCTTAATCTGATACGCTTCTTCGTCATTCACCGCACAAGCCCGTACCTCCGCCCAGTTCAGCCGCTTAACCAATTGGGCTAAGGCCAGCGCTTCAATGTGGGTTAACTGAATGTCCTGCAAATGTTCAATGGCTATCGTCATCTCATGCTCTCCCCTTAACCCACAAAACCGGTTATCAGCGCCCGCATCTGCTGCTTAATCTCCCGCAGTTGGGCCTGTTGCCGCTGGTACTGTTGATGCTGTTGTTGCGTGGCTTCACTGTCAGGAATGAGCACCAGACAACCGTCCATCACCTTCACCGTAATCTGGCCGCCGGTATTAAATCCGGCCTGTCTCAGCCACTGCCCCTTAAGGTGTATCGCCGGGGTGGCGTTGTTGACCTTATTCCCGTTCGGCACATAGCCCACCGTGTAATAACGTTCTGTTTTCACAGCTTTATTTATCGCTGCTTCTGCTTTAGAATGCGCCTTAGCCATAGTCACTACTCCTATAGTTGCTGTGGTAAGCGGCG
>NZ_NSCM01000093.1 GCF_003287735.1 Photorhabdus bodei
GTTGTCGCCGGGCTGGTTGGGATAGCGTGCTGTTGCTGCAACCAGTCGAACCACAGGCGTAAGGACCGCAGGCGTCGGCGCTGACTGTCCGGCGTATAGGGCTGGCCGCCGGCCTTGCGGTATTGGGCCAGATACTGCTGCCAGTTTGCCAGTAACGGTTCGGTGACCTGAGCCGCGGATATTACGCCTTGTTCCTCACACCAGTTGACGAACGGCGACAGCCGTTCATGACGGGCGGACTGGCTCTTTTGACTCGCCCCCTGCAACAGCAGGTTATCCAGATACGCGTCCAGATGCTGGCGCAGGGTCAGCCGGGCAGGTTCAGATTGACGTTTAGCGGGTGATGACATGATGCGATTTCCTGTAGAGAACAGCGGTTATTATTATCAGTGTGTGGTACATCACGACGGTACGATGGCTTGATTCTTAGGTGGCCGGAACAGTGCTTTTCTGCCTGCCCCAACTTGCGGACCGCTCAGCCCGGTATTGCTGAGGTCTGGCGTCCATTTCCCGCCCTCCAACTTGGGCCCAACTTGACCCCAACTTGAGGGCAACTTGCGGTTCAGTCAGTCCAACTTGCGTTGGTCGTATTCCGGGTTTTCGGGTTCGATGATGAGCTGGCAGTACGATACGACGACTTTTTCTTATTATTGCCGGAACAGTGTTTTTCAACCTTCCCCAACTTGCGAGCCATTCCGCCCAGTATTGCTGCGGCCTGAAGTCGGTTTTCCGACCTCCAACTTGGACCCAACTTGACCCCAACTTAGGGGCAACTTGCGGTTCAGTCAGTCCAACTTGCGTGAGTCATATTCAGGGTTTTACTGGTTTTTCCGGCGCTGTCAGGTCAATCAGGCCGCACAGATGGGCTTCTTCTGCGCTGTCGCCGTTCCACAGCAGTTCATACTGCAACAGATGGCCCCGGCTGCCGCCGTGGACTAACAGGTATTCCATGTCGGCCAGTCGCTGACAATGGACTTTTAACTGGTTATCGCTCCACTGGGTGTAATGGCGGATATCGCGGCGGGTAAAGCGGACCGCGTTCACCGGGCGTTGCTGCGCTGCCGCCGTTTCCTTCACCATCGCCTGTATCAGCAGCAACAGTTTTCTTGTCTGTGGCGACATTTCGTCCAGCGTGCGGCCTAATATCTCGTGGGCCAGCCGGTTTGCTAAGCTAATATCGTCTTTGGTCACCTCGATATACTCCAGTGTTTTTCCCCGATGTTCGGCCTTTTTCACCGTCCGCTGGTGCTGATGCAGCAGGGCGATACTTTGTATCAGGGTGAGATATTTCATGTGGTCGCGTCGGGTGCGGGTTTTATCGCTCATGAACGTTAACTGTGAGGCATAAGGGTTAACCACATTTAGCGGGCGCAACAGCCGCTGGGCGTTCTGATGCAGTTCGGTGATATACGCCTTTTCATTTTCGGCCAGTAAACCTTCGAGGGTCTGCTTATGACGTTGCAAGGCATGAATAGCTTCGGTCTGTTCCCGCGATTCGTTCACCGTCAGCACCAGACAACGATTCAGTAATTCTTCATCGACATCTATTGCGGTGGTGGTGAGCATCAGCATCACCGGCCCTTTCACCGTGTACTGTTTGGTGACCAGATTCCCGCTGGCATCGTCTTTACCGGTGCTGGCAATGGTCAGTTCGCCGTCGCTTTGTAACAGCTTGAGGGCATAGGCGGCCTGCCGCACTCCTTCTTCTTCCGCTATCGCCAGTATCTTGTGCTGGAGATTGGTTTCCCCCAGATAAAACAGACTCTGGCCGGTCATGGCGCTGTATTGCAGCCGTTCCTCTTCCGGTATCAGATTGAGGACGGCATCCATTAAGCTGCTTTTACCTGCCGCCGAACTGCTTTGTATCAGCACCGCCAGCGGACGCTCCAGCTTGCGACTGACGGCGGCTAAGTAACCGGCCAGCAGGTTAGTGGATTCGCCCACCACGCCACAGGCGGCTAAATCAGCGGTGATGCGCTCGCTCAGTTTCGGGTCTTGCAGCAGCGCCAGCGCCGCGGCCCGCTGCTCCTCGCTCAGTTCGGGAACCGGCGGGGTTTCGGTTTGCTCACCGACACCGGCCTGTTGACACTGCTCCAGTATCAGCAACACCTGCCCCAGCGCCCGGCGCAGGTCACCTTCGGCCAGCCCGAGTTCGGTGGCGGCCAGCCGCGCATACCCGCCCCGGCTGCGGGCGCTCATCATGTCCACGCTGTCCGCGAACATCACGCCGCTGTCGGTATCAACGACCTGAACATTCACTTTCATCACTGCCGCCCCGGCTTTCACCTGTGACAGGCCCCGGATACCCCACTGTTGTGTGCCCAGCGTCAGGGATATCTCGCCGTTAGCGCCGGTTTCCCAGACCACATTCGGCATCGACGGCAACGCGGCTATCCCGGCGGCTAAGGCGCTGACCGTTTCCGGCACCGGAACCGGCTGATGTTCAGCCAGCGCGGCCCGCTCTGTGGCGGTGGTGGCCTGTACCTCTGCCGCATCCTGCATCGACACGGCACTGTCCAGCAACAACCCGAAGGCCCGTTCCGGCTCGGCGACCTGACACAGATAGCCGTTGGCATCCATGCCCTCGGGGAACACCACCCGGAACACGGCGATACCGGTGGCGGTCAGTTCGGCGGCCAGTTTCACCGCTGCGTCATTCCCTGCGGGGTCATTATCGAAGGCAATCAGCACCTGTCTGACCTGATGCTGTTTCAGGGCCTGCCAGTGGTCGGGAGTAAAGCCATTGACGCCATAGGCGGCGGTGACATTACGGTAACCGGCTACCCAGAACGACATCGCGTCGATTAACGATTCACACAGGATAAGCGAGGCTGACGCCGCCATTGCCGGTTCATTCCAGACGCCGCCATGTGCGCCGGGCAGATACAGATGCCTGGGGGTGTTTTTGCGCAGGTCCTCACCGATTTTACGCCCGTAGATTTCGCGTATCTGGCCGTGCATATCGATAACCGGTATCACCAGTGAACCCCGGAAGTGCTCATGTCCGTTGTCCCGCAGGATACCTGCCGCCATTAACCGGGTACGGATAGCCGACCCGGCCTTGTATTTACTGGCGGGCAGCCGGTAACCCAGCGTGCGGTTGGCCAGGCCCGGTTTAAAACAGGCGACTAATTCCGGGTGGTTTAACCGGCGTTTTTCCAGATAAGCCAGCGCTTCGGGGGCGTTCAGCAACGTCTGGTGATAGAACTCCACCACCCGGTTGAGCAGCGCCTGCCGTCCGGCTTCGTCTTCGGCCAGCATGGCGGGTTCATTTGGCTGGACCAGCGGGGCGATTGCCGGATTCTCGCCCAGTTCCCCGCGCAGGCGTTCCACGGCATGGCGCAGGCTTAACCCCTCGGTTTTCATCACCCAGTCCAGTACGGAGCCGCCGGCGTGACAGCCGAAACAGTGATAGAGGTTCTTTTCAGGGCTGAGCACCATTGACGGGGTTTTCTCCTGATGGAACGGGCACAGCAGCACGTAATCTTTGCCGCGTTTAAAGAGCTGTCGCCCCTGTTGCTCCACCACGGCGACTAAGGAGACGGCGGCTTTCAGGTGCTGTAATTCGGTTTCGGGAATGCGGGCCATATCGTTAATCCTTTAAAAAATACGTCAAGGTCTATATTGACCTATTTTGAACAGGACATTAGAATGCTTTCAAGAATTAATTTTCAGGAGGGGATTTAGCATGTGGAACAAACAACTAACTTGGCTATGTTTGTCCATGACTGATTTTGGTAAAAACCTCTCATCTATTCGTAAATCAAGGCAGTTAACACAA
>NZ_NSCM01000094.1 GCF_003287735.1 Photorhabdus bodei
GTCGGACAGCCCGAAGCCGGCCTGAAACCTGAGTGCGGTTGGACAGTTCGACGGTTAGCCGCTTCCCTGTGAGCCTGTGGGGTGCAGTGAAAGGCAGACTGCGCGCGTCCCTGCGCACAGACTGCCTCCCTACCTTCGGCGTGCCCGGCAGTAAATGCCGGCCGCCCGGCGCTGAACTTCGGCGTTCTCTGTGACCGTCGTTGCCGGTCAGCCGCCATTGAACATAATGTGGCATTAAGCGAAATGGGCCTGCACGGCCCACCACGCTTAACGGCACATTATGTCGGCACCGCCCACCGCAGGGCGCTGCGCGGCCACCTCAACAACGGTGAGCGGCTGGCCGCCGGATTGAGCTTCTCAGCCCCAGAGGCGCACCGGGCTGCGCCCGCTGCTGTCAGCCGCGGTGCCAAAACCCACCGCCGCAGTCGCCGCCCTCCCTGGCGGCTCCGGGGCGAAAATCTGCCTTAAACCGTTGTCAGTCAGTCCGTTAAGGTCAACAGCCCAGAAGGCAGGCCAGCAAGCTGGCCGCAGTTTATTGCCCCCGCCCAACCCTGCTGCACTGGCTGCGTCCGGCTCGCAGTCGCAGGCTCCTTGCTCGTCTCCGTACTCGCCATCTTCGCCCCATCCGCCCCCGCGAGCGGGGGCTCCCCGCAGAAATCCATCGATAAGCGGGCTTCGCCAGCCCGCACCCGGCCAACCCGCGTCAGCGGCGCAGACAAGCTGCCCCGCCGCCACGGGTTCCCAATAAAAACCGGTTCTGGCAGGAAAAGCGGGCGGAAACCCGACACTGACATCGGGGAAAAAGTGAGCTAAAATCGGCCAAGTGCTCGTCGGGGCGAGTTAACATGTTCTTTAACAGGGTGGGAAAAAGCGGTGGAGAAAAAGGCTGCTAAATCAGGGGGAAAGCTCCGCTAAACTGTATGATGGCGTCGGGATAGTCCCTAAGACCCGCTAGGGCTAAATGGGGGTCCGAACCCGTATGCGTACGTCCATAATCCGACGAACTGGGTTGATCCGTTCGGGTTGACGGGATGTCCTAATAGTATTAAATATGGCGAATTAGATCATTTAGGGCGCCCTACAGGAGTTCATGCCACTTTAGATAAAGGTCATATTAATATGGGTACGCACGCTAATCCCGATATACAGCCGCCAGGATTTATTACAGGAAAATGTTCTAACAGAGCTAGGGGCCATTTGCTCGGACGACAATTAGGTGGTTCTGGTGATGATGTTAGGAACCTGGTTACTCTTCAACAAAGACCTGCTAATACTCCTGTCATGAGTGGAGTCGAAGGTAGAATAAGAAAAGCCTTAGAACAAGGAGAAGTTGTTGAAATGAGTTCTATTCCTATTTATAAGGGACCATCCAGAATACCAGCAGGTATTACAATGAAAGCCGAAGGTTCAGGGGGCTTCTTTGAATATGTCACCGTTCTTAACCCTCCAGGAATATAAATAATGAGTATAGAGAGCTTAAAGAATCTATTGCCCTTACCTGTTCATCCTAATGAAAATGGTGAAGGTAAAACGTGGCCGTTAATAGATGAACAGTATTCTTTTCCTAAAGACTATATTGATTTTATAACCCAATATGGAACAGGTAGAATTGCTGATTTTATCACTATATTTAACCCATTTAGCGAAGATGATGATTTAAATTTCTTTAGGCAAAAAGAATGGGTTATTGAAGATTTTCAGTCCCTTGTTGAATCTGATCCAGATTATTATCCGTTTATTCTTTATCCCGATATTAATGGATTGCTTCCTATTGGAGTTACAGATAACGGCGATTATATATTTTGGGTTGTATCGTCAGATAATAGTGACTTATGGAATGTCGCTATTATTGCGGCAAGGGCACCAGAAGTTGAATATAGGCAAGAAAATTTCATTGATTTTTTAGAAGGTGTTTTATCAAGAAACGTCAAATGCATGTCATTCCCTGATGGTTTTCCTTCTAAAAATATAGAATTTAGTAGCATTTAAAAATAAGCCGGAAAGATCCCCGTGATCTTTCCGCTTTGTTATTTTTATACTTAAAATAAATATTTTACAGGGTTGAACTTATATATTAAATATATAAATTAAAATCACGAAAATATAAAATAAATAAGAAGATAAACAAAGGAATAATACAGGAAAATATAATATTCATAGTAAATATATACATAGTCTATATTTTTGCTATTTTATTCTGTTTTTTCTCTGAAACAGCAGAAAGCCGGAATCACTTCCGGCTGACTTCTTTCTTACCGTGGCGAATACCCGTGATACGCCAGTGCCGACTGGAGCCGCCCTATCGCGGCCTTGATAACCCAGGCTTCCGTGTCATCAACCGCACAGGTCCGTATCTCTGCCCAGCTCAACCGCTTAACCAGTTGCGCCAGTGCCATTGCTTCGTCATGGCTCAGGTGCACTTCCTTTAGCTGCTCAATCCCTGCTCTCATGCTATTCCCCTCCTTTAAATGGTTTTGTAGTCGCCAATGAGTTCGCGCATGCGGAGCTTGATATCACTGAGTTGCTCCTGCTGGCGCAGGTACTGTTGCCTGATGGTGTGGGTGTTGTCACTGTCCGGTATTAGCACCAGACAACCATTCATCACTTTCACCGTTAAAGTGCCGCCAATATCAAAGCCTGCGGCCTTAAGCCACTGACCTTTCAGGTGTATCGCAGGCGGTGCTTTAGCCTTGTCGTTTTGCGGCACGTATCCCACGGTGTAATAACGTTCTGTTTTCGCTGCTTTATTTACAGCGACTTCTGCCTTAGAATGCGTCTTAGCCATAATTAACTACCTCGCATAGTTGCTTGTGGTTAGCGGCTGTATCGTGTTGCAACCACGGTAGAGCCGCATTAAATCAGGTCAGCCCAATAACCGTTTTGCCTGATGTTTTAAAATCATTGCATCCAGAACCGAGGTCACAGAGCGTCGCTCCTCCTCGTCCATCTGTTTAACCGCCTCAAACTTTAGCTTAAGTTCGTCCTGCGGCTCCCGCTCGCCCTCCTCAAATATCAGCCAGTCTGCTGAAACATTAAACGTAACAGCAATACGTTTAAGAATGTCTAAAGAGGGTTGAGCCTCACCAGATTCATAGCGACGAACTTGTGTCAGATGTATCCCCACCTTGTCAGCCATCTGTGGCTGAGTCAGTCCTTGTTGCTTACGCAGTTGCAGAAAACGGGCAGAAAAGCTCATCCAGAATGTTCCTTTATCAGTCGTGATGGCTTCCATTATCTCCCCCTGTTCTGAATAGACTTGACTAAATAACCTTTATAGGACATATAATAGTATCTATATAGAGCATTGACAAGGATTTAAAAGGAACATTTTTATGGCACGCATTCCCGAAGCAGAATTACAGCACCTGAAAGCCGCCGTCTCCTTAGTCGCCGTGGTGGAGCAACAGGGGCGACAGCTCTTTAAACGCGGCAACGATTACGTGCTGCTGTGCCCGTTCCATCAGGAGAAAACCCCGTCAATGGTTATCTCACCGGCAAAAAATCTCTATCACTGTTTTGGCTGTGATGCCGGCGGCTCAGTGCTGGACTGGGTAATGAAAACTAAGGGCTTAAGTCTGCGCCGGGCCGTGGAACAGTTGCGCGGGATACTGGGAGATAACCCCTCGGTGGCCCCGCTGGTGCAACCGGATGAACCGGCCATGCTGG
>NZ_NSCM01000095.1 GCF_003287735.1 Photorhabdus bodei
TTCCATACTTCATCTGTTAACATAGTTCTTGGCATGATGGTGAGGTAGAGTCGTTTTTTGGCGAAAGCAATTATACCCCATCATCATGCTGTTCAGTAATTCCTCTCAAAACGTCAACAGCCCCTAGTGAAGCTTTGGAATTAACATTTGTATGCGAGATGTTTTTATCAGCACCAAGGGCTATTTCTCCAATTTTCGCTGTCTGTGCTTTTTCTTTCATCAAATTATCAATCGTTGAACTATTTTTTCTATCAACAGCTTCTATCGATTGATATTTACTCAAAGACAGATATGCTTTCGCGGCTGCAAACTGTATCAGCTTCGCTTCACTGGTAGGTATCCCTCCGGCAACAATTTCCGCCGCTTTCTGTGGAGTCATCTGCTCATTTGATAACACGACATCCAATGGAACACCAAAGAAGTTACCCCATGCAATAATCAGACCTTTTGCCGGATCTTGACCCTCAGGGACTTGTCCTTTCAGGTAATGAGTCAAGGCAGCATTTATTTCTTCGGGTGTTGCACCGGATTGGGCCATTTTTTGTACGAGTGATCCCGCTCCTTCAAAATGTTTAGCGCCTTCGGCACCGAACAAACTTCCCATGCTAAGGGCATTATTGTCCGCAACAACCCATTCCATTGCGAAGTTGACCGCCGGTCACCGATTTTCCTAATGCCCTCAGTCAGTTACAACCCGTTTTTTCCCATGCTGCTTTGTCGCCGAACCCAAAACCCCTGACGCGCTTTTCGCCCCCGAAGGTCGGTTTTTCCTGCCGTGCCATTGCCAGTGTAGCGCCTTTTTCGGCAACGGGCGAACGTCGCCCAACTGGCTTGGGCGGCGGGCGCCCGTTCTGCGGGGGCGGGCGGCATAGAGCCCGCAAGCGGCGCCCCTGCGACGCTCTGAGGCACGGGCGTTTCAGACTGGGCACGGCTTTGCATGACCACGCGATTTTGTTCAGGGAAGCCCCTGGGGGCTGCACGGGGCGGCGATGGCGAGCACGGGGACGAGCAACGGAGCGCAGCGCAGTGCGAGCCGGGCGCAGCCAGTGCAGCGGGGTTGGGGCGGGGGGAAGTTAATGAGTGGAGGCCGCAGGCCGACCTGCCTTTAGGGGGGTTGGCCCAACGGTTGCAGGGCAGCTAAAGAAGAACTCAGAGTTGCCGATGTCCGGCTCAGTCGGTTAGAGCATAAGGCGCAGCCTTGTGCGCCACTCCCCGCAATGCCGACCCGCGGGGGCGCAAGACATAATGCCAATTATACGCATTAAGCCG
Organism: Photorhabdus bodei; assembly: GCF_003287735.1. Taxonomy (GTDB): domain Bacteria; phylum Pseudomonadota; class Gammaproteobacteria; order Enterobacterales; family Enterobacteriaceae; genus Photorhabdus; species Photorhabdus kayaii. The sequence goes on from NZ_NSCM01000095.1 coordinate 1,270, forward strand.
CTCATCAATGCTCAGGCGGTTGTCCGGGCTTACCGGCGCAGTGCGTATAATTCCCCCCGCATTATGTTCAATAGGCGTTGGGCGGCCTGGACCGGCTCAACGGGGATGCCGGGGCTTGCGCCGCCTGACGACTATTTACCCCCGCGTGCGCCGATGCTAACGGGCAGTCCGGCCACGGTCTGCCCTCACACCGAACCCGCCCAGCTTAACGGGGGCGGGCGGACGGTCAGCGGATATCGGGGTTTCAGGTCGGCGTCGGGCTGTCCGGCGGTGTGTCGGCGTTGTCTTCGGCGTACAGGTCGGCCAGTAAACCCACTTCATCGGCGTCGTTGACTTTTTCGTCGGCCATTTGCTCCGCCGGGTGGGTGCTGGCGTGCACCGCCTGCAAGGCCCGGATAGAGACCTGCGTATACACCTGGGTGGATTCCACGCTGGCATGGCCTAACATGGCCTGTATCCAGCGCAGGTCCGCCCCGTTCTCCAGCATCTGGGTTGCCATCGCGTGCCGGAACAGGTGGCAGGCGCCTTTTTTCTCAATGCCGGCAGCCCGGATATAGCCGCTCACGGCATGGGTGATACCGTTCGGCTGCAACCCGTCCAGACCGTCCATCGCCACGAACAGCGATTGAATGTCCGGGGTGACCAGCAGTTGCGGGCGAACCTGTTGCTGATAGAACTGGAGCCAGCTTAAAGCCCGTTCGCCGAGGGGCAACACCCGGTCTTTATTCCCCTTGCCCTGCCGGATGGTTACGGTCTTGCGTGACCCGTCAATGCTGTAGATATCGAGCCGGGCCGCTTCACTGCGCCGTATCCCCGTTGACCAGAGCAGTTCCATCAGGGCCCGGTCGCGCACGCCCTGCAACGTATGCGGGTCAGGCAGCGACAGGATATGCTCGATTTCATCAATGCTCAGGATATACTTTGGCAGCCGTTTTTCTTCCCGCGGCAACTCAATGTCCGCCGCCGGGTTCGCCAGTATCAGATTCTGTTTCGTCAGCCATTTGAACCACACCTGCAACGGCTGCAACTGCGTGCGCTGGGTGCGGATGCTCAGCGGCTCTCCGTTGGTCTTGCGGTACTGGTACAGATAGCGCTGGTAACGCTCCAGTATCGGCCGGGTGATATCCGCGGCATAATACAGGCCCCGTTCCGTGGCCCACAGGATAAAGCGATAGGTGTGATGGGTCTGTACTTTCAGCGTGGTTTCCGACCAGTTCCGCTCCTGCCGCCATGCCACGAAGCGCAGCAGCAGCGCATACAGGCTTTTTGGGTCATGCGCCGGACCTACAGGCTGACGGTAGACGTCATCGACGGTCAGGAGACTCCCTTTGCGCGGTTTACGGTTTGCCATGATTTATCTCCGTTTCAGCGGGGGGATGAGCGGCTGAGGCAGCGGGCGGCGGGGCCTTTTGCGTTTTATGTCTGTTAACAGTTTTCTTCCCGGCTCCGCCCGGTTCTGTTGTTAAGCCTTGTGCTGTCTGTGCTGAGGCCGGATTTTGTCTGTCCGGCTGTGTACCGACCTGGGGCCGACCTGTACCCGACTGAACACCCTCTGACCCCGACCGGAACGCCTTGCCCGCAACAGCATCATTCGCCATTTCTGTTTCTTCGGGCAGGGGGATTGAAGCCGGTTTTTTTTCTGCCTTAATAACCGTTTTTTGTTTTACCCCGGCCAATTCCGCCGATAAGTCTGGTGTTGCCTGCCCTGAGGCCGGATTTTGACTGTCCGACTGACTGCCGACCCTGCCCCGACCTGTACCCGACTGAATATCCTCTGACCCCGACCGGAACGCATCGCCTGCCGTTTCTGACTGGGATTCCGTCATCTCCAGTAACCCGCACAGATGTGGTTGCCCGGTATCTTCACCATCCCACAGCAGCGTATATTCATGGGTCAGCCCGCGGCGGTGCAGCAACAGGTATTCCATTTCCAGCAACCGCGCCAGATGCACTTTCAGTTGCGTATCGCCCCAGTGCAGAGCGGCCCGAATATCTCGCCGGGTAAAATGCAGTTCATCGACCCTGACCGCCTGTTGTCCGGCGGTTTCCCGTACCCACTCCTGTATTAATAACAACAGCTTACGCGTCTGTGGCGGCATTTCATCCAGTGTGCGCCCCAGAACTTCATGTGCCAGTTGGTTAGCGAGCTGGATATCGTCTTTCGTCACTTCGATATATTCAATCACCTGCCCGCGATGCGTGGTTTTCTTGATTTCCCGTTGGTACTGGTGCAGTAAGGCAATGGCCTGTATCAGCGTCAGGTATTTCATATGGTCGCGCCGCATCCGGGTTTTGTCTGACAGGAACGTCAGTTGATGGGCGTAAGGATTGACCACTTTCAGCGGCCTTAACAGGCGCTGGG
>NZ_NSCM01000096.1 GCF_003287735.1 Photorhabdus bodei
ACGCCGACACACCGCCGGACAGCCCGACGCCGACCTGAAACCCCGATATCCGCTGACCGTCCGCCCGCCCCCGTTAAGCTGGGCGGGTTCGGTGTGAGGGCAGACCGTGGCCGGACTGCCCGTTAGCCTCGGCGCACGCGGGGGTAAATAGTCGTCAGGCGGCGCAAGCCCCGGCGTCCCCGTTGAGCCGGTCCAGGCCGCCCAACGCCTATTGAACATAATGCGGGGGGAATTATACGCACTGCGCCGGTAAGCCCGGGCAACCGCCTGAGCATTGATGAGCGGCTTAATGCGTATAATTGGCATTATGTCTTGCGCCCCCGCGGGTCGGCATTGCGGGGAGTGGCGCACAAGGCTGACGCCTTATGCTCTAACCGACTGAGCCGGACATCGGCAACTCTGAGTTCTTCTTTAGCTGCCGTGCAACCGTTGGGCCAACCCCCCTAAAGGCAGGTCGGCCTGCGGCCTCCGCTCATTAACTTCCCCCCGCCCCAACCCCGCTGCACTGGCTGCGCCCGGCTCGCACTGCGCTGCGCTCCGTTGCTCGTCCCCGTGCTCGCCATCGCCGCCCCATGCAGCCCCCAGGGGCTTCCCTGAAAAAAACCTCGTGGTCATGCAAGGCCATGCGCAACCCGAAGCCACGGTGCCCCCGAGCGTCGCAGGGGCGCCGCTTGCGGGCTCTATGCCGCCCGCGCCCGCAGAACGGGTGCCCGCCGCCCAAACAAGTTGGGCGACGTTCGCCCGTTGCCGAAAAAGCCGCTACACTGGCAATGGCACGGCAGGAAAAACCGGCGTTCAGGGGTGAAAAGCGCGTCAGGGGGTTTTGGGTTCGGCGACAAAGCAGCACGGGAAAAAACGGGTTGTAACTGACTGAGGGCATTAGGAAAATCGGTGACCGGCGGTCAACTTCGCAATGGAATGGGTTGTTATTGAGAATAACTCACTGCAAACCAAAGTTATCAAAAGTGCGGTTGGAGAAGCCTTTGAGCTGTGTGCGGCTAACCCGAACTGTCGCAATGGACTAACTGCCCTCGGCGCCACGCAAAATCTGCTGCTCACAAATAAACAGATAGAAGAAGCTACGGAAGCAGGCATCAGCCGCGATCCGGAAAAAATCGCCAAGTTGTCACCTGATCAAATAGTCTGGCTGGACTCACAGATTATTGATGGTGTTGGCATGGCATCAGAAATGTTCGGCAGACAAACATGGGGTAATCGATTACCGCCATTAAATAACACGGCTCCTGCTCATACTGGTGGTAATCAACTACCTGTAGAATTACCTCGTCATACGGGTAATAACTCCGGCCAAATTAATGTCGCTCCGAATCATACCGGGAATGAAGAAGGTCGAATTAACACTGGGGAAAATCACACCGGAAATAATGTAGGCCAAATTAACACTGGACCAAGTCACACAGGTAATACAGCGGACACTCCTGACTTACCACACATCATGGAAAGCAAGGCCTATGACTCAAGATTACCAATACCAGAAGTGACTAAAGCTAGTAATGGATTTGAAATAAAATCTAATACAAAACATACGCCTGGTGCACAAGGGTTTAGGCCTAATGCAGGGGTTGAACCAAGAAACTCATTAGAGTTGTTCGAACGTTCTATTCCAACTAAAGATCCTAAGATTCGGTTATCAATTGATAGTCAGGGAGATATCCATCGATTCTTTAATGAAAGTAAAGATGGTACGGGTGCTTTCCATTGGAGCGGTAGTTCTGGTGATAAGAATAATGCACTTGGTAATCGTGAGTTGAAAAATTTCAATAAGGAAATAAAAGAACTGAGGAATAAAAAATGATTTATGGTAACCCGACATTATTTTCCATATCTTATGATGTTATCGAATATTCGGATGATAACTATTGGAAGTTTGGTATTTTAAATTTCATTATTGATGATGAAATTTATCCAGCTAAGGGTTCCAATTATACTTTACATATGGCATTTAATTATCTCAAAGACAGTGGAATTGAGATTTCAAATACCAGACCGTTTGATATTAATTTAAATATCAATGATATAGAGTTAATTAGTGTTTTGGCTCATTCCCACGGAATGTTGCTTGATACTGACTCTGATGATATGGAACTGCCTGAAATTAATCCTATTGGTGTATTTTTAAGCCCTTTAGAAATAGCAGATGTTGGTTTTTATCTTTTTTATTTATTAATAAATAATAATACAGAGGCATTAATATACAGTGCAGATTATGGAGTTAGTGCTAAAAAAATTGAACTTCCAAAGGGAACTGTAAATAAAGTGATATCTGAGTTACCAGAAAAAAATTTTATTTAAAAGTAAATCTCCCTGCAATAAAAGCAGGGAGATAATTTAATCATCAACTATTCTCAACGAGCCGGATAATCAACTGCCCCCGTTCAACGGTGATGTTCACCGCCTGTCCGGTAGTAAACCCGGCTTCTTCCAGCCAGTTGCCTTTAAGATGCAGGCTCGGATGCTGACTGTAATAGCGGGTTCTACCCGTGTTGCGATCTTCGTGGCGGGTGCTGGTATACCCCACCTTATAGCTGCGCCGGGCTTTTGAAATCTTCCAATCTGCATTACAATCGCGGTTAGCCATAGTAACTACTCCAATAGTTGCTTACGGTTAGCGGCGGTTCTGTGCTCCAACACGGGATCGCCGCACGTGTTTTACGTCTTACTTCTCGGTGCCCGCTCTGCTGTTATTACGGGCAAAACGGTTGGCATCGTGTTTTAAAATCAATGACTCCAGTAACACCCTTGCCACTTCTTTCTCTTCCGGCGTGAACTGGCTGATAGCCTCAAACTGCAAACGCAGTTCTTCATCCGGGTTGCGCTCATTCTCGTCAAAAACCAGCGTATCTGCACTGACAGAAAGTGCACGGGAGAGCTTGCGGATAATCTCCAGTGTCGGTTGTACTTCGTCAGCTTCATAACGCCGGATCATTGTCACGTGACAACCGACTTTCTCCGCCAGTGCGGCCTGAGTGAGCTTGCGGTCTTTACGCAGGGTTGCCAGACGTTTACCAAAGTCCATAGAAATTACTCGCCAGGGAAACAGAGCCAGCATTTTAACCCCCTTGTTTAAACGTGATGCTTGAAACATACCATATATGCATGTATAAAGAAACCATAAAAGCATATTGACAGGTTTTTACAGGAGGTTACTGATGGCCCGCATTCCCGATACCGATTTAGCCCACTTAAAGCAAACTGTCTCATTGCTGGGGCTGGTGCGTAAGCAAGGCCGTACGATGAAAAAACGCGGTGAGGATTATGTGCTGCGCTGTCCGTTCCATCACGAGAAAACGCCCTCAATGGTGATATCGCCGGCTAAGAATCTGTATCACTGCTTTGGCTGTGGCGCAGCGGGATCGGTGCTGGACTGGGTGATACAAACAGAAGGCGTCACGCTGAAAATCGCTATCCGCCGGCTGCGGGAGCTGGCCGGGCTGCCGGACATGGACAATGCAGTTGTGGCCGCTTCTTCTTTAGCCGCCCCGCCGGGATCACAGGCCGCACCTCTGCCGAGCCCGAAACTGGCCGACCTGGACGATGACGGGCAGGCGCTGTTG
>NZ_NSCM01000097.1 GCF_003287735.1 Photorhabdus bodei
GATAAAGCATCTTTAAAGAAGTTATGACATACTTCACGTACAGGCATAGCAGTGACCTTATTGACTTGGTGGAACAATCAGTAGATCACACAACGCTATGCCTGTCTATTTTCTGGGGATTCCTCAGCGGCCACTGGGGGTCTCTGAGTGCGGTTAACCATGCCTGCGGGATTTGCTCAAACTGATTGATATGTCTCGCCATCAGCAAATAGAGAAACCCGCCAATGGCACGTTCATCCGTGATTTCATTATCCTGACAAAAATAAAAACAATCCTCCGCTAAGGTTTTATGTTGAATAAATGTCGCCTCATCCATATAGGCGGGAGAATAATGTGTATCAGGAAGCGGGTTTTTCAATATCCGGTCTGAATGTGCCGACAGGGAGTCGTATGGCAGATCTATGGTACCGGCGCCATTATAGTAATTGACTTCATTAATAAATCGCGTCAGTTTATTAATGTATCGTTGTTCGAATAGCTCATTTAACTGAGCATATTGCTTTGTTGTGATCCGCAACATCTTTTGTCTGGAGCATGCCTCTGCGGGAAATTGTTTTCTGGCCGCGTGAAAATTATCTTCATGCTTAACGCCCATCAGAGAAGTGCTAATTTTATTTATCGGCCCCAGAAAACAGTGAATTTCCCAGTCACTGAGGACACTGAGAAACTCCCAGATATTGCGCGGATCATAAAATCGGAAAAATACCGGTTTATCTTGATCGGGTAATAATACTTGAAGATATTTGCGTAAATGCTGACGCAATGTTTTCATATCCGCTTTTGAGTGAAGACAAATCCCCCAACATGTTTGCCATTCCTCTAAATACAGTCCAACTTTTTCTGTCACCTCCACCAGGTAAGGTGCCGCCTTAAGCAGCTCAGGCGGTAAAGATTCGTCATAAAGACAAACCGCAGGGGGATTAAAATTTTCCAAGATAAAAAACAATCGGTATTCAATCGCACCGTCAATGACGACATAATATTTTTCAGCGGCCATCAGTCGTTATCCTCCTTCGGACAGTGTGCAACAAACAAGGAGCCGGCACTGGCGGCAGCTTGCAAAATGACCGGATTCGCCGGGCGCAATAAATCCCCGGGACTCCCCCCAGAGTTCAGATTAATCGATGGACCTTTGATATCGACACCATCAGCATGAATAACGATAAAGCTATTACCTACTTTCAGACTGATTTTGTTGCCACTTTGCACCGTAATATCACCATTGGTATCAATACTGAGCATACCCTGAATTTTCTGTGCCACATTGCCGCCGGCCTGCAAAGTTTTGTCACCCTCAACCTGAACAACATAGTTCCCGATGGTTTTATGTTCCTGCTGCCCATCAACCGTTATTTTACGGTTATTGGCAATCACCAGTTCATCATCATGGCCAATGCTGGTTGTACGGTTGTAATTAATTCGTTCATCTCGGGAATTCAGCACCTTAATCGCCAGATTCTTCTGAGCATGAATAAATACCTCTTCTCGATCTTTTTCATCTTCAAATCTCAGTTCATTAAAACCCTCCCCTCTATGGGTTTTTGAGCGAATTGACATCTGGGTTTTTGCTATCGGCAGACGGTTAGGCACAATGTTAGTGGCATGATAGGTACGCCCAATAATAATTGGCTGATCTGGATCGCCATGCAGAAAATCCACCAGCACTTCCTGCCCCACTCGGGGGATAGCAATCATGCCCCAGTGATTACCAGCCCAAGCCTGACTGACTCTGATCCAACAAGAACTGTGGTCATTGAATTTGCCATATTGATCCCAGGCAAACTGTACCCGCACGCGCCCGTATTCATCACAAAAGATCTCTTCCCCCTCCGGGCCAACCACTGTCGCAACTTGCAGGCCGTCAATGCGCGGTTTGGGATAAGGCAAGGGGCGCCATACCCGGTTGCGATCGCCAAAGGTGAAGCTGTTCGTTAAGGTCGTCCCCATTTCACCGAAACGGGATTCATCCGCCTGCGGCTGTCTACCGTAATGGCTGATTTTAATCACCAGCCACAGGGTATTAAATTGCTCTTTCGGATGATCAGTAAGCGCAAACCCTGATGCCGGCGCCAGAGCAAAACAGTCACTTTGTGCGCGGCCAAACATAGCGTCAGTGCGGAGTGCTTCCAGACGATATTGACTCAGGCGCTCGCCACGCTCATCTTTAAAGCGCCCGGGAAAATCATAGTAAGTGTAACTGGGCAAATCTGAACGCTGGTGATTAATTTGGCGTTCGTGATAGTAACAGTCAGCCCCCCACCGCGGATTTTTAAAAGTACGATCCTTCAACACAATGTTGGCAATCCCGACCTGTTCACGCCAACTGAATCGATTGATGCTGCATTGGCTTCCTGTAGCATCCAATTCTGGGTGATAAGGCAATGAAAATTTGTTATTTATCCGATGAGAATCAATGAAAATAATTATCGGTTCACCTCGCTCCTCAGTGAAATCGAAATAATAAAACATCCCTTCATCAGCCAATAAACGATGGAGAAACGCCAGGTCACTCTCATCATATTGCACACAAAACTCCCGTTCAGGATGCTCATATCGCAATTTATAATAGAATTCTCTGATACCATTTTCTTTCAATAATATGTCAATAATCTCAGTCACAGATTGATGCTGAAAAATACGGGAATTAACCCGTAATCCCGCACGCCATAAAGCAGGTTGAATGGTCAAGGCATAATAACTGCGATGACGGCCTGTCCTGCTTTGTTCAAACTGAGTCACAATTCCAGTTATACTGCGTTCTGGTTTTCCATCGCGATAAACGGTCAGTGTCGCAACATTATCCAGAACATCAGCGAAATTAATATCCGGATCAGCACTGGTTAATGTCGCCTTCAGACAAAATAACTCTGACAGCGCTTCATCTAGAGTAAACTCCACCACAGCAAAAGTTTTCTCCGGAAGAGAGCCGACAGTAAGTGTAAAAATCAATCCTGAATCTGCCATTACATTCCTCCTGATCCCGTGAGGTTGAGGCTCTGGGAATTAAATAGATCATGTAAAACAACCATAATTTCACCCTCTTTTACTTAAATGATTACCGAACATATTCACCGGCAGATTCATTAACCAAACTTTTCCCTGTTCAACATATGAACGGGAGGGTAGGCGATGGAAGAAATAATCAACTTATTTTTTTGAAAAAACGATATTTTATTCTAATAAAAAGAAGGGGGTTTGGTATGAAATTTCAATATATTGAATGGGTTACGTTAAAATGAATTATAATGATTTTATTAACCAAAATCACTGGCCTGAATCAGTAATAAAAATAAAAGAGAAGACAAAATTAGCGTAATATTTCAAACAACAATATATTTTTTTATTTATTAGATTGGAATTCAAATACGATAAATTCATTTATCTTATTCCTTTTACATCCGTCATTCCGCACCGTATTTCTGATTTAAAAATAGTGTGATCTTACACAGGTTTTTTGTATTGATGATATCAGTGGGGTTGACGGTAATCGCCAATTTTGATCTATTACTTTTATTTACCGGAAAG
>NZ_NSCM01000098.1 GCF_003287735.1 Photorhabdus bodei
GCCCATTGTTCGGCGCAGGTTGAAAACATAAAGATTACCTCAAGTCGTGTTTTTTATTGGGATCAATCTATGAGGTAAAAGTTCAATAACGAGGGGGCGGGTTAAAATATTTGTGTAGGAAAGACAGGGGTATTGGCCGCCAGATTACTGAGGAACATGCTGCCAGCTGAGCCACCTGTGCTGATACTCACGCTATGGTGTTCGGTTTTAAAATCCGATTTTTTTGTTTGGCCTTACCGATGGTGAAACCGATCACTAATACCAGCGAGGCCGGACAGTTGATTATCCGGCTTGTTGAGAATAGTTGACGGTTAAAAGCAGGAAGCTCCCGGCCATTGACCGGGACGCCTAATTAACAAAAATCCTGTTCTATATTACCTTCCGCCTTTAGGATTGCCAAAAAGCGTTGATACGCAGTTTCATCTAATTCAAGTAGATCGTCCAGCAACTGTTCTTCTATTAATGCCCAATGATGAACACTTTTAGCATCATCATTTGAGAAAAAAACAGTTTTAAAACATATCGTTGTATCGATAACTGAGACTTCATGAGACTTATATGCCTGTAAACCTCCATAATTTGGTGGTAACCCATAAAAATATGTTTCATCACCAAACCAATATATGGCAAAAACATCAACAATAGAGCCATCTGATTCTTGTATTTTCATTTAACATTATCCTTTATTGAATCTATTACCTTTTTAGGATCCTGTTGGATTCTCTGAGGAGTAGTAATTTTCATGTCATAGGCTTTACCAGTATTTGAGTTGTACTGGTAATGGATAGTTATTGTTTGTCCATTAGGGAGCCTATGTTTTGCTTCCATTTTCTGAAAACCAGCCGCTGTAGGAAAACAGGGATCTTTATTCATACCTAACAATTTACTTCCCTGTGACGGATTTGATTCAACCTGTTTCCAGAAAGTTTGCTCATTCAAATCCCTTGGCGCAGCAACTTGTTGTCCTAGTTTCGCGGTAGATATCTTTTCAGCATTTTTGATAATCTGTTGATGATAAACAGTATTAGCCGATTTATCACCCAGATTCGTTGTGCCTTGACTGTTTTTCCCAATCTTTTCCAGCGCCGTTTTCTCTGTATTAACAGCCGTACCTGTGCTTCCCTTTGTTGTTGGCGATGATTTCGGCCGTTGCTGCTCTTTCTCTTTATCAAAGATAGGGCTGAGGGCATTGTTATCATGGTCGGTATCCCGGCTGAGCCACCTGTGCTGATACTCACGCGATGGTGTTCGGTTTTGAAATTCGCTTTTTTTGTTTGGCCTTACCGATGGTAAAACTGATCACCAATACTAGCGAGGCTGGACAGTTGATTATCCGGCTCGTTGAGAATAACTGACGGCTAAAAGGGAAGATCCCAGCGCTTGGCTGGGATCTTGTATCAGTCAAAGTTCCAATGAATATGCTTTAACAAAATCATTGTACGTTTCATGTAGATGATAAAAATTTGCATCAGGTTCAGTTTTTAATACCCGATATCTCCCTACCAATTTATCAAAAAGCCCCTCAGGTACAGGATATGGTTTAGGTTCATTTTTTGCACAATAGAAGTAGAACAATGCCTTTTCTAATTCGGGAATAGACAATGATTCAGTTTTATTGAGCAAATAATCAAAAGCATCTTGCCAATTGGATTCCGATAACATCAAAAAATCCAAAGCAATAGATTTGACTGACTCACTATGCAAAAGATTTACGTTTAGGATTTTTATACAAAAATCCAAACAACATTCAGAGTCTTTCAATAACAACTCGCCTAAATAATCTATCGCATTGTCAGAAGGATCTTCGTATGAATTTGCATTCACATAGCCATGTTCAAGATAACTATTTAATCCTGTAATCAATTCAATAAGTTTTATTCTTGCTGTCATTTGAAAATTCCTGTTTGAACAGTCGCTAATCTCTTCGAACCATCAGGCAAAATTGTCCAAGTTGCATAAACTCTAACCTCACCATTATTTCCTGAAACAACGACAGACGTTTTTCTGTTTTCAGGTGTAATGCTTTTTGCTGAATCCAGCAGTTTATCTATTATCATATGGTTATTAGCTTTAGTATCAGGAAGACCTGCATTATTTAGCACCCTATTCATTTCTTGAGAACGCTCAACATTGTGAATTTTCTTCTCCAAAATAGATAAATTCGCCTTATTTTCTGGATTCTTAGCAAATTCCTTTTGGCTTCTAATTCGTAATTCTTTCAATGCATTGTATTCTTTTTTGAGTGCATCAAGATCACCCGCTGCTTTACCTCGCATATAAAGTTCTACTTTATCAACTGGTATCTTGGCATCACCTTTTACGGCAGTAATATGCTCTTTACCGTGCATATCAGGAAGTGACTTAATTTCAAAAGTCTTATTCGCATGTTTTACATTTTGGGTATTAGGTGCTTTTGACTCCCCATTTCTAGCATTAACCTGTTGACTTGTGGATGAGTTAGTCCCTTTTGCCTCTGTATTCCCAGTTTGGTTATGCAGTGTTTGCGCGGTTTCCGTGCCCGAGTGATTCCCCGGTTTAGTGGCAGATTCTGGGGTACCTTGTGACTGAGGCTTCTTCCCGGCTATTCCCAGCCCAATTATCCCGCTGTTGCCCACTTTCGGCATTACACCAAACTGCTCCGCAAACTCCTTGCCTTCAACAACCTTCTTTACCACATCTGGCAGTGACTGGTAAATCGCCTGGGCACTTTCTGCATTCTCTGCCTGTACAAAGCGGTTTAACTGTGCCATCTCCTCACTACTGAGACTGGAGAAGAATGAAGTCCGGTTCAGGCCACTGGCGGCATCTGTTCCCGAGTTCATCATTTCCCAAACGGACACCACACAGCCCGGATTATGGGAGCAGTCATTTGCCACGCCTTCCTGACGGTTTTTCTCGCTACGCTCTTTAAACTTGTCGTAAATCGCTTGCTTATTTGCGCCCGTCTTTTCTGCTTCCAGCAGTTCCTCTTTCAGTTCGTGGACATCTTTGGCCGTCAGGAAGTTATTCTCAATCGCATTCTTCCCGGCCTGGGCCCCGGTGACGGCGCTGCCGGTAGAGTCACCGGCAATGCCGCCTGCCAGCCCTGCCGCCAGGGTGGAGAGGGTGCTGATGGTCTGTTTTTCCTCTTCACTTAAGTCACTGACTTTAGCATTTTCTCCGTGAATATGCTTCATCAGTTCTCGGGCGGCCAGTTCACCGCCTGCCGCTCCTGCTGCCCCCGCCAGCGCATTGTTACCACTGACTTCGGCGGCCACTGCCCCCAGAATGGCATGGGCCAGAGTATTGGTGACGACATCGACTTGATGAGTTTTCGGGTCGGTAGTCAGGTCTTTAATCACCCCGGCCAGGTAAGGGGAAGCGCCGCCCGCCAGTGCCTGACCCATATTTCCGCCCGCGAGTCCCTGAATGGCCGCGGTAGCCGCCTGTAAAGCAG
>NZ_NSCM01000099.1 GCF_003287735.1 Photorhabdus bodei
GGCTGATTGGTTTTTATGCCGAAAATAAAGGAATACACCTTAATTATCAGGCAAATAGTATCAAATCAAGAAGAGTCATCTCTCACCTAACATTAGCGGAGAATGTATTACGCCATTCTCCGCTAATATTATTTGAAATAGTGCTTAATAAAACACTCAAGCACCTCGCCAAAATCTACCAAAATATGGTTTTGATTTATTAGCGCTGATTTGTGGGGATTCCTCAGCCAGTGGCCGGGTTATTATCGGATGGAAACATTATTAAAAAGCGAATTGGGTTTTATCCCCGATTAGGTAATTAAAAGGTAATTGATAAGGTAATAGATATGGCTGAGCAAACTATTTCATCCCGTGCCGGTGTTGCCTGCATGACATGCGACAACCCGGACCCCTGTATTTATAAAATCAGCGTCACTTTTGGTCGGAATACTCAGGTATGGCCTGAAAAGCCGGTAATTAAGATGAGCCTGATTGATAATGGAAAAGGTCAAAAAGGGACGATACAGATTGAAGGTAAATGTAATAACACGGCTAAACATCATGCGGTGCTGACGGGGGGACAGAAAGAGAAAACGCTAGAATTTAATGCGCCACAGGAGGTGACATTATTTTATAAAGATCAACTGAAAGACGCTGAGATTGAAAGTGACCTGGAAAGTGTCTGGTTTTATTTATCTAATCTTGCCAACCCGACAGATATGTACAGTGAGCCGCGTTATTATAAGTTAATAACTCAAGGTTGCCTGGATAGTCGACAGTACGCGACGATAGCGGTTTACCCGTCGGTCAGTTTTATGGTTTCGGTTGGATTGAGCTTTGATTTTTCTCATGGAGAACGTTCTGTAAAGGAGCGGCGTGATGAACAGAAAAAAGCGCGTCTGGCGATGGAAAATGTCAAGCCTAAAAATGGCAATAAACTGCGCAGTGGGTGGACAACCCATACGGACCCATTTTATCTGACTCGACAGACGGCGATTAACGTCGAATACGCTTTAACGGTTCAGGATATGGATTACTCGGCGAAGTTTGCGGAAGTTAATCAGGTAAGGAAAACCCTGCCCAATTTAGAGGCTATCAATCGGGTGGAAAAGCTACTGGGTTATACAAAGGAATACCTGGCGCCCGATCCGGATTCAAAAGGCACTCGCAGCTACCAACTGCTTGAGCTCAAGGTAGATCCCATCAATATTGGACTGGCTTATGCTTATGACCGAACCACTTCGATGGATGACCGTACCCATTTTTTGGGTTTCAGCGCCGCGCCTTTTATGGGGATGACGGCAAAACTGGATCTTATCCAAATGGGGGCGGCGTATTGCAAGATAGAGAAGGTGGCAGCCAAATTCAGGGAGGCGCTGGCTCGCAGGAATTCAAATGATAAAAACTATTTAGATCTGGAATGTTGCATTATTTTGACATGCAATCTGTCCTTTCAATTGGGTGCCGCTTATAAACAAAAGCAGTGGACTTTTGACGCCGGTAATAAGAATGATTTGAAATTGAGTTTGGAAGGAAAAGTGAATGTCGCCTTTAAGACCCATATTATGATAGTAGAAGTCGCAATAGGAGTGGGTGGGGCTATAAAAACAGCGGCGGGTTTTGAACTTGATCAGCATGATAAAGGGATCGATCTGGCTGGCTACCATAATGGGATTGTTGCGGAATTTGAGGTAGCTGTGGATGTGGGGGGGGATAAGAGAGATAAATCTAATTCAAAAGATATAGTGAAAGTTAAGAAACAGTGGGTTGTTGCCGAGCCATTAAAAGCCAGTGAATCCCCGTTAAGAATTAACCTGATAGGAGAAGAACGGCCTGTGGTTCGTCCCGATATTGTTCCAGGAGCAGAAACAGCGTCATGGGAAATGGGTTATGACCCCAACTTTAAGCCTAAGATGGATAATATCCCGTTTATTACCGGATTTCCAAGAATGTAAAGAGGAATAAAAGGATAAAAAATGAAATTAAAATTGTTATTACTATTGTTAGGAGTGATTGCTATGTCCGATGCTAACGCAAGTGAACCGTGGTTGTATATTCGCAGTTTATTCGATATCCAATATGCCTTTTGTGATATTAAAACCAATGGCGTAACGGGAATAGACAACCGTAATTCGGCTCGGGAAGGTCGGGGATTTGGTACCGCCAGTACAGCTTCCATGCTATTAATGGCAAATGGTGAAAATGAAATCAGTCTAGAGTTCGGGGCACTAGGCTGGTTTTCTCGGGATACTTTGTCAGATAAAGTCCGCAGCCATTTCAATCCTGAAGCGAAGTGCAAGTTAGAACTGACAGCCATGCTCGGTAAAAAGAGTGAGGTACTGACGGCTATTGAAGTAGAGGTGGATAAAAATGGTCAACCCGTAGCAACGGTATCTGAGGATGAACCTAAATATGCCGCTATTAGTACACCAGTTGTACTTCGTGTGGTACAAGCAGACAGTATAGAAGCTGGACATAAAGACGAAAACTATTTTGATATTCGAACATTTCCACCCAATATGATCTTATACCGGTTTAGTCGTAATGTGAAAATCAGTGGCTTACCTGAATGGGAATGGACGAAGGCAACACCTTATACGGATACACCTGAACAGCGCCAGCAATTGCAACAGGCTTATATGGCTGTTTGGCAGGCTTATAATGCAAAAGATGTGAATACTATCCGTAATCAACAAAAAATCGCTCTCAAAGCCTGGGCTAGGGCTACTAATGAAAGTGAAGGGAATATCTTTGCTGACAAAGATTTTCATAATGATTTCAAAGAAAAAAGTTTCAAAATGAAACCGATTAATTGGAATGACTACCGGGTTAAAATAATGAATCAGGGTAGAATGGTCAGACTAGTGAATAAATCAGACCCGGGAAGTTCCCCAATATCTTATTACGTTAATGATGAAGATGGTGATACGGTTCTAGTTACCATTGCACCAATCTTTTCATTAATTAACGGTCGTTTTGTTCAGGTAATTTAATGGATAGCAATATCGGGTTATTTGACCCGATATTTTTCCTCGATGGAGTTGATTGATATTAAAGTTGAATAGTATCCCGTTTATCACCGGATTACCCGGAATGAGAGGATAAAATGAGATTAAAATGGTTATTGCTATTATTAGGCGTGATTACTATGTCAGGTTTAGGCGTGATGGTAATGCAAGATGCTAACGCAAATGAACCGAGGTTGTATATTCGCAGTTTATTCGATATCCAATATGCCTTTTGTGATATTAAAACCAATGGCGTAACGGGAATGGATAATAGAGATTCAGCCCGGGAAGGCCCTGTCTCTTGATCAGATCTCCAAATCAACCGATTTAGCCAGCAAATAGCCGTCTATCAGGGTTTGCAGCCGAAACCAACCTTCCCAAAGTCGTTCCCATCCGACTCGACCCGTGCGTTTGGAATCGT
>NZ_NSCM01000100.1 GCF_003287735.1 Photorhabdus bodei
AGCATACCGGGTACGAACACTTCGATTTTCCCGGCCGCTTCAAAGACGAACAGCACGGCGCTGATTTCACCCGCTACCGGCTGGAAGCCCTGCGCAACAACGCCCTGACCGGCGACGGGGAAAGTAATGCCGCGACGATGCGGCCCGGCGTGCTGTTCACCCTGACTCACCATCCCCGGCCTGACCTCAACCGGCTCTGGCAGCTGGTCAGCGTCACCCACCGGGGCAGCCAGCCGCAGGCGCTGGAACAGACCGCCGGGGAGAGCGGCACCACCCTGAGCAACGACTTCACCTTCATTGCCGACAATCAGCACTGGCGCCCGGCCCCGTTAGCCAAACCGGTGATGGAGGGTCCGCAGATTGCCAAAGTGGTCGGCCCGGCCGGCGAAGAAATCTATTGCGACGCGTACGGCCGTATCCGCCTGCAATTCCTCTGGGACCGCTACGGCCGGAGCAACGATAACAGCTCCTGCTGGATACGGGTCACCCAGCCCTGGGCCGGTCAGGGCTGGGGCATGCTGGCGATACCGCGTATCGGTCAGGAAGTGGTGGTGGACTTTCTTAACGGCGACCCGGACCAGCCGATTGTCACCGGGCGCACCTACCATGCCAGCAATCTCCCGCCGGGCACCCTGCCGGGCAGCAAAACCCAGATGGCCTTTCGCTCCAAAACCCATAAAGGGGAAGGCTACAACGAACTGCGCTTCGAGGATGCCAAAGGCCGTGAAGCACTGGCGCTGCACGCCCAGCGGGACATGAACACCGTGGTGAAACACGACCAGACCCTGGTGGTGGAAACCGGCAACCGCCAGGTGGCGGTAAAAACCGGGGATGAACAGACCCGCATTGAACAGGGCAGCCTCACCGAAACCATCTGCCGGCTGCGCAGCACCGAAGCCAACCAGATACAGGTCAAAGCCACCGCGGGCAAAGCCGGCGAAGGCACCCAGTTCTATACGGCCAGCGACAACCTCACCCTGACCGTCGGCGCGGGCAGCATTGAGATGACCCAAACGCATATCACCCTCACCTTTGGCGGCTCCGTCATTACCCTGAACGCCGACGGGGTGTCCGTTAACGGCAGCAAAATCGGCCTGAATAACTAATCTGACCTGAATAACGGCCCCGGCGACCCGCCGGGCGCCCTGAACACGCACCCGGAGAACCCGATGACGCAGGAAAACACCTTAATCCCTTTTCACTTTAACGCCGGCACCCTCAACGTGCCCCGCGACTGGCGGGATGTCAGCGTGCTGGTGCTCACCAGCCCCGAGGACCACAACGGCAGCAGCCTCACCCTGTCCCGCGACACCCTGCCCTGGGGCCTCGACTTCCCCCAGTTTGCCGAGCGCGAAATCACGTCACTCAGTCAGCAGCTGAAAGACTGGCAGCTTATCGCCCAGGAACCCGGCCGGCTCAATGGCGGCGACACCCTGACCGCCGAGTTCACCTGGTCCGCCCCGCAGGGTCCCCTGCATCAGCTGATGATGATGCTCAACCTGCCACATCAGGTGCTGATTCTGACCGGCACCTGCAACGGCGCCATGACCCCGGCTCAGCGCGCGCAGATGCTGGCCATCATCACCTCGTTTCAAGCCCGTCCGGGCGAGGAACCCTAACCCCAGGGAGTCGTGATGAGCCTATTACAAAATGTCTGGATGGGTGCCGGGGCCGCCCACCGCCCGCCGGCCTCTCCACCCCGGCAAACGCCCCCCGCTCCTGGGGCCACCGCCCCGGCGAAAGCCGCCACGCCACCGCCCCGAACCGCCAAGACGACATCGGGTTCAGACAAGGCGCTGGCCTTTCTGGAAAGCGAGGCGTTCAGCCAGGCTTCTCTGGGCGCGGCCGGGGCTTACGCCGTCGCCACCGGCGCGGCCGCGCCCTTTGCCGCCGGCCTGGCCGCCGGGGCCGTCGGCGCATCGGCCGGCAGTTATGTCGGCGATAAAATCGGCCACCAGGTCGCCCGCGCGATGGGTATGCAGACCGTCTCCACCGAAGGGAGTGCGCCCGCCCGGCTCGGGGATGCGATTGCCCACCAGAACAAAAGCGCCGGGTTATGGGGCGCGCTGGGCGGCGTCCTGCTGGGGGCCGTCGTGGCGGTGGCCGCCGCCGCGTTTGTGGTGGCGACGGCCGGCGTCGGTGCCGCCATCCTCGCCGGCGCGGCGGCCGGATTAGCCGGCGGCTTTGTCGGCGGCGCAGTCGCCGGTATCGGGGCCGCCATCGGACAATATGGACAGAATAAAGGCACCATTATTGAAGGCTCGCCCAATGTCTTTTTTGAAGGCAAACCGGTGGCCCGGGCCGGGGATAAAATTGGGTGCAGCGACCACCCCGGCCCGGTAGTGATTGCCGAAGGCGCCAAAACCGTGTTTGCCAACGGCAAGCCCATTGCCCGGCTGGGCCACCGCACCACCTGCGACGCCAATATCAACAGCGGCGCGGCGTCCATCGCCCTCACCCAGGAGACCGAAGGCGTCTATGACATCATGGTCAGCAGCGACCGGGCCTTACGCTGGGCCGTGGTGCTGGCCGGCCTCCTCCCCCTGCCCAGAGGGAACAAAAACCGCCCCCATGAATCACCCCCCACCCCGTCGGTGAAAAAAACCGGCTGTGACAGCCAGCTCTGTCACAAAGCCGGCGAGCCGGTGGACGTGGCGACCGGCGACTTCNTTGCCGCTGACCCTCAACCGGACTTACCGCTCCACCGCCGCCCTGTCCGGGCTGTTCGGCCCCCAATGGGCCGATGACTGGTCACAACACCTGCGCCGCGACGGCGAGGAAACCCATTTCACTGATGGCGAGGGAGTGATTTACACCTTCCACACCCCGACGGAAACCGTCTTCTCGGTCAATCTCCATGCCGGTCACTATCTGCTGTACGGGC
>NZ_NSCM01000101.1 GCF_003287735.1 Photorhabdus bodei
CGTGCGGCGATCCCGTGTTGGAGCACAGAACCGCCGCTAACCGTAAGCAACTATTGGAGTAGTTACTATGGCTAACCGCGATTGTAATGCAGATTGGAAGATTTCAAAAGCCCGGCGCAGCTATAAGATGGGGTATACCAGCACCCGCCACGAAGATCGCAACACCGGCATGACCCGCTATTACAGTCAGCATCCGAGCCTGCATCTTAAAGGCAACTGGCTGGAAGAAGCTGGGTTTACTACTGGACAGGCGGTGAACATCACCGTTGAACGGGGGCAGTTGATTATCCGGCTCGTTGAGAACGGCTAACCGCTAAAGGGAAGATCCCAGCGCTTAGGCTGGGATCTGTATCAACTCTATTGCAATTGCTTAATCTCTCTATCTAACCAGTTACGATGCTTTTCTATCAATAGGTGGTAATTCTCGTCCGAATAGTACTCTGTCGGTGAAAGATTATTACCAACACCTTGGACTATATTCGGTGAATCAACACTATCTCCCCAAAGGTTCCAAAACTCGTTTAATTTGAGAAGACCATATACGTAATCATCAGGCAATTCATTGAGTAATAGGATATATAAAGCGACATATCTCCATTTCCTTTCTGATAACTGTATATTTATATTTTTTTTATCACATATGACTTCTAAGCTATCGATCACTTCACGATTGATTTCTGTGCAAAATGCAGCTTCAGACACCTCGACCAGAATTGAATCAGACAGATCAAGTTTTGTTAATTCATTACATGCAAACTCACTTATATTAAGAGCAGATAAACGACCAACAGGGTTTCCCTTGGCTCCAAGAAAAATCATTCCCCAATCAAGTAATTCCATTTTTTTAGCTAACAAGTACATATCATTCATCATGGTTTTGATGGCACTCCATTCACTGTTCCGCCAGTAACAAACATTCTATGGCTTACACCACCTAATTTTGGATCTACTATCCACTCAAATCGTCCTTCAACCCCATTTAATTTTCCTGGCAATTGATAAAGAGTGGCTCCATTTTTCAATTTCGTTTGTGTTGCTAAGCCAGCATAATTGTCAACAATATCATTGAAACCATGAGCCTTAGCTACTGAAGGAAATTCTTGTGTCGCTGTTGGCTTACTCCTATTTGGATAAACAGATATTTCTTTCCCATCAATATCAACAACAGTTTTATTAGGTAGTTGATCTACTTTATTTCCACTACCAGTTCCTTTCTCGCCACTCCCAACCCTTTGATGCTCTAATACGTCATTTTTGATTGTCTTGTCACTTGCAATGTTTTCTTTTCCATTAGGTAGTGACTTTCTATCAAACTTACCAACCGGATGCTCAACATTCGTCACCGTACCCTGATCCTTCGGACTGAATTTCCCTTCTCCTACTTTCCATTGAGGTGATGAACCTTCTGCTTTGCTACCCGAAACAGGATTTTTAGCCAGCGCCAAGAATGCTTTAGCCGCCACATATTGCATCACCTTCGCTTCACTGGTCGGGATACCACCGGCTACAATTTCAGCGGCTTTCTCCGGCGTCATTTTCTCATTGGACATCACCACATCCAACGGGACACCGAAGAAGTTCCCCCACGCCACAATCAACCCTCTGGCCGGATCTTGCCCTTCAGGGTGCGTACCTCTCGCTTGTTTTGCCAACGCTTCCGACAATTCATCCGGGGTTGCCCCTTCCCTGAGCATTTGCATGGCGAGTGAACTCTGTGCCCGACCGTACTCCGCCATGCCTTTGGGTAAGCTCAGTGCATTATTGTCCGTAACAACCCATTCCATTGCGAAGTTGACCGCCGGTCACCGATTTTCCTAATGCCATCAGTCAGTTACAACCCGTTTTTTCCCGTGCTGCTTTGTCGCCGAACCCAAAACCCCTGACGCGCTTTTCGCCCCCGAAGGTCGGTTTTTCCTGCCGTGCCATTGCCAGTGTAGCGCCTTTTTCGGCAACGGGCGAACGTCGCCCAACTGGCTTGGGCGGCGGGCGCCCGTTCTGCGGGGGCGGGCGGCATAGAGCCCGCAAGCGGCGCCCCTGCGACGCTCTGAGGCACGGGCGTTTCAGACTGGGCACGGCTTTGCATGACCACGCGATTTTGTTCAGGGAAGCCCCTGGGGGCTGCACGGGGCGGCGATGGCGAGCACGGGGACGAGCAACGGAGCGCAGCCAGTGCAGCAGGGTTGGGGCGGGGGACGTAAATTAGCGGAGGCCGCAGGCCGACCTGCCTTTAGGGGGGGTGGCCCAACGGTTGCACGGCAGCTAAAGAAGAACACGGGTTTTTGCCGAGGACTGGCTCAGCGGCTGACAGCAGAAGGCGTCAGCCTTGTGCGCCACTCCCCGCAATGCCGACCCGCGGGGGCGCAAGACATAATGCCAATTATACGCATTAAGCCGCTCATCAATGCTCAGGCGGTTGCCCGGGCTTACCGGCGCAGTGCGTATAATTCCCCCCGCATTATGTTCAATAGGCGTTGGGCGGCCTGGACCGGCTCAACGGGGATGCCGGGGCTTGCGCCGCCTGACGACTATTTACCCCCGCGTGCGCCGATGCTAACGGGCAGTCCGGCCACGGTCTGCCCTCACACCGAACCCGCCCAGCTTAACGGGGGCGTGCGGACGGTCAGCGGATATTGAGGTTTCAGGTCGGCGTCGGGCTGTCCGGCGGTGTGTCGGCGTTGTCTTCGGCGTACAGGTCGGCCAGTAAACCCACTTCATCGGCGTCGCTGACTTTTTCGTCGGCCATTTGCTCCGCCGGGTGGGTGCTGGCATGTACCGCCTGCAAGGCCCGGATAGAGACCTGCGTATACACCTGGGT
>NZ_NSCM01000102.1 GCF_003287735.1 Photorhabdus bodei
GTTGTTATTGAGAATAATGCGCTGGCCTCGCGAAATCTGGGTGATTGCCGCACGCTGTCACCGGAAGCGTGCGGCAAGGCTAAGGAGCTGAGCCAGCGCATTCTGGATAAAGGTCTGCCGTCGGTTGAAGACATGCGCGGTAAACTGGCATCGTGTCAGGATGACAGCTGCCGTAAAGGGGTCTGGACGGAATAT
The DNA here is from genome assembly GCF_003287735.1 of Photorhabdus bodei. GTDB lineage: Bacteria > Pseudomonadota > Gammaproteobacteria > Enterobacterales > Enterobacteriaceae > Photorhabdus > Photorhabdus kayaii. The sequence continues at coordinate 196 of NZ_NSCM01000102.1, forward strand.
CGGCAGGCCAGTGATGCGACCATCAATACCCTGAAACAGATGGCGTTGAATGGCGAGTTGAGCCGAGAAGAACTGGCGTTCATCAACCATGAGGTGGGTAAAGAACTGGCGGTATCGGGATACCGTGCCAATGACAAGATAGGCCGCTCAGAGCAGAGCAGCTGGTTAAATGGCGGTAGTGGACCCCTCTCCGGGTTCTTTAATACTGAATTGCGTCAGAAGGAGCTGGAGAACGCCGGATTATCTAAAGCGGATGCGGCGCAATATGTGAAAGAAGAGCAGCGGAACCTGATGTTGCTGGAGACTGCGGTCGGGGCTATTGGGGCAAAAGCTAATAGAACTTCTATAAATGTAGTCGGAAAAGGCGCAACATTACCTACTGGTTATACCCCAAAAGGAAATTCAGTTACTGGGCCAAAAGGTAGTGTTTATGGCAATACAGGAAAAGCAGATGCCTCAGGAAACACGATTTATAGTAACAACGGTGGGTACTATACGTTTGAAAATGGCGTGAAAACAAAAGTTCAATCACCTAACTCTGATTCACAAATACGGCAGAATTATGAGAAGGGTAAGGAGTTTGAACAATCTGTTTACGATAAGTTAAAACAAGACCCTAAATTAAAAACCCCGGTTAGGGAAGTTACCATAGAGACAAACGAAGGGACCAAAGTTAGGGTTGATATTATGGCTAAAGATAGAGATGGATCTATCAGGTGCATAGAATGTAAAAGTTCTCAAACTGCACCACTAACAAAGAATCAAAAGACTGGTTTTCCAGAACTCAAAGAGGGAGGAGGTACAGTTGTTGGGAAAGGTAGGCCGGGATTTGAAAGTGGAACTAAAATACCACCGACAGAAGTTGAAATAGTAAGGCCAAACGCAAAGGATAATTAAGGAGGCTATATGTCTGTAGAAGATATAAATAAAATTGATTTAATTACAATGACCCAAGAGGATATAGCTTCCCAACAGGTAATCTTGGTTATAACTGATCATTTGCAATGGTCATCTTGTATTAATGAACACCTCTTCAAATTGCAAGAAAAAATTAATAGATATATTGCATTTGTTGAAAGCGGAGAAGTATACGAAAAACTCCCAGATGCTCAGGGTAGGAATATAACGTTTAAAGTGTTTTTCCAGTACAAGATCCCTCAAGAATGTATTGATTTTATGGAGAGAGTAAACGAAATATTATCTTCCATTAACATAGAATTAACTTATGAGGAAAGTGAGGTCATTTAAAAAATTAATTATATGATCTCAATGACCAAATTAGCGCAGAGGGCTTGCTCACTGCGCTAATTTCGACCCTTTTTAACTTTCCAGTTGCAAACTCAATCTTCCGTAACAACCTGAATAACCAATTGCCCCCGCTCAACCCTCACCAGCACCGACTGCCCGGTGGCAAAGCCCGCTTCTTCCAGCCAGTTACCTTTAAGGTGCAGGCTGGGATGCTGGCTGTAATAGCGGGTCATGCCGGTGCTGCGGTCTTCGTGGCGGGTACTGGTATAGCCGACCTTATAGCGGCGTTGCGCTTTCGAACTGCCTGAATTTACATTACAATCGCGTTCAGCCATAAATCAACTCCTGCATAGTTGGTTGTGTGGTCAGCGGCTATCATGAGGTGAGAACTCATGGTTGCCGCGTCATCTCAGCGTTTAGCGCTCTTCATAACAACTTTTTCCATCATTGACTTGGTAACAAAACTGTCAATCACCATAATCAACGCCTTCTGCTCCTCATCGGACAACGAATCAGCCTGTTGCCAGAGTTCATGCAATATGTGGTTACGTATCTTCACATCTTTGCTGGTCTCGCGGCGGCCAACCAGTTCATCGAGAGAAACCTGTAAAACATTAGCCAGCTTAATCAGGGACTCCAGTTGAGGGACGATGTGTCCCCGCTCCCAGCGGTTATACACTCTGGGCAGTACCTCAATCATCTCGGCAAGCCGTGATTGGGTTAATCCCCGAGCTTCTCTGAGCATCTTAAGCCGTTCAGAAAATACGGACATATCAATACCTGTTTGAAAAACACAAATGTCCGCCATTGTACCCCTTCCTTTTTAGCTGGCTGTTGTAAAGTCTCTTTAATGCGATTATTATATATCGCAAACATGTCTATTGACAAGGTTCAAAAGGAAAGACTTATGACCCGCATTCCCGATACCGATTTAGCCCACTTAAAGCAAACTGTCTCATTGCTGGGACTGGCGCGTAAGCAAGGCCGTGCGATGAAAAAACGCGGTGAGGATTATGTGCTGCGCTGTCCGTTCCATCACGAGAAAACGCCCTCAATGGTGATATCGCCTGCTAAGAACCTGTATCACTGCTTTGGCTGTGGCGCGGCGGGATCGGTGCTGGACTGGGTGATACAAACGGAAGGCGTCACGCTGAAAATCGCTATCCGTCGGTTAAGGGAGCTGGTCGGGCTGCCGGACATGGACAATGCAGTTGTGGCCGCTTCTTCTTTAGCCGCCCCGCCGGGATCACAGGCCGCACCTCTGCCGAACCCGAAACTGGCCGACCTGGACGATGACGGGCAGGCGCTGTTG
>NZ_NSCM01000103.1 GCF_003287735.1 Photorhabdus bodei
GTTGTCGCCGGGCTGGCCGGGATAGCGTGCTGTTGCTGCAACCAGTCGAACCACAGGCGTAAGGACCGCAGGCGTCGGCGCTGACTGTCCGGCGTATAGGGCTGGCCGCCGGCCTTGCGGTATTGGGTCAGATACTGCTGCCAGTTTTCCAGTAACGGCCCGGTGACCTGAGCGGCGGATATTACGCCCTGTTCCTCGCACCAGTTGACGAACGGCGACAGCCGTTCATGACGGGCGGACTGGCTCTTTTGACTCGCCCCCTGCAACAGCAGGTTATCCAGATACGCGTCCAGATGCTGGCGCAGGGTCAGCGGGTGGGATTGACGTTTAACGGGTGATGACATGGTGTGATTTCCTGTAGAGAACAGCGGTTAGTGTTATCAGTGTGTGATACATCACGACGGTACGATGGCTTGATTCTTAGGTGGCCGGAACAGTGCTTTTCTGTCTGCCCAGACTTGCGAGTCATTCAGCCCTTGGCTACTGCGGCTTGCAGCCGGTTTTGGCGAACCAGACTTGACCCCGACTTGGGGCAGACTTGACCCTGACTTGCCTTCATTTGAGCCAGACTTGCGCCAGTCATATTCACACTTTCCTTTCTGGCTTTCGGGTTCGTTGATGAAGGGGCAGTACGGTACGACGGCCTGATTTTTAGGGAGCCGGAACAGTCCTTTTCAGGCTCGCCCGACTTGCGAACCGTTCAGCCCTTTGTCACTGCGGCTTGCCGCCGGTTTTGGCGAACCAGACTTGGCCCTGACTTGGGGCAGACTTGACCCCGACTTGCCTTCATCCGGGCCAGACTTGCGCGAGTCATATACACTATTGGCCGCCTGATTTTCCGGTTCAATCAGACCGCACAGGTGAGCCTCCTCCGCTTTATCGCCATTCCAGAGCAGTTCATATTGCAACAGATGGCCGCGACTGCCGCCGTGTGTCAGCAGATATTCCATGTCGCTCAGGCGCTGACAGTGGAGTTTAAGCTGGCTGTCACTCCAGTAGGTGTAACTGCGGATATCCCGGCGGGTAAAGCGGATATCTTTCACCGGGCGTTGCTGCGCTGCCGCCGTCGCTTTCACCATCTCTTGTATCAGCAGCAACAGTTTCCTTGTCTGGGGCGGCATCTCATCCAGCGTGCGGCCTAATATCTCATGGGCCAGCCGGTTTGCTAAGCTAATATCGTCTTGGGTCACCTCGATATATTCAAGCCGTTTGCCCCGGTGTTCGGCTGTCTTCACCTCGCGCTGGTGCTGATGCAGCAGCGCGATACTTTGTATCAGGGTGAGATATTTCATGTGGTCGCGTCGGGTGCGGGTTTTATCGCTCATGAACGTTAACTGTGAGGCATAAGGGTTAACCACATTCAGCGGGCGCAATAACCGCTGGGCGTTCTGATGCAGTTCGGTGATATACGCCTTTTCATTCTCGGCCAGTAAGCCTTCGAGGGTCTGCTTATGGCGCTGCAAGGCATGGATAGCTTCGGTCTGTTCCCGCGATTCGTTCACGGTCAGCACCAGACAACGATTCAGTAATTCTTCATCGACATCTATTGCGGTGGTGGTGAGCATCAGCATCACCGGTCCTTTCACTGTGTACTGTTTGGTGACCAGATTCCCGCTGGCGTCGTCTTTACCGGTGCTGGCAATGGTCAGTTCGCCGTCGCTTTGCAACAGCTTAAGCGCATAGGCGGCCTGCCGCACCCCTTCCTCTTCGGCAATGGCTAAGATTTTATGCTGGAGATTGGTTTCCCCCAGATAGAACAGACTCTGGCCGGTCATGGCGCTGTATTGCAGCCGTTCTTCCTCCGGTATCAGATTGAGGACGGCATCCATTAAGCTGCTTTTCCCGGCCGCGCTGCTGCTCTGTATCAGCACCGCCAGCGGACGCTCCAGCTTGCGACTGACGGCGGCTAAGTAACCGGCCAGCAGGTTGGTGCTTTCCCCCACCACCCCGCAGGCGGCTAAGTCCGCGGTGATACGCTCGCTCAGTTGCGGGTCCTGCAACAGGGCTAACGCCGCGACCCGCTGGTCTTCGCTCAGTTCGGGAACCGGCGGGGTTTCGGTTTGCTCACCGGCTCCGGCCTGTTGACACTGTTCCAGTACCAGCAACACCTGCCCCAGTGAACGCCTCAGGTCCCCTTCGGCCAGCCCGAGTTCGGTGGCGGCCAGTCGCGCATAACCGTTCCGGCCGCGGGCGCTCATCATGTCCACGCTGTCCGCGAACATCACGCCGCTGTCGGTATCAACCACCTGAACATTGACTTTCATCACTGCCGCCCCGGCTTTCACCTGTGACAGGCCCCGGATACCCCACTGTTGCGTGCCCAGCGTGAGGGATATCTCGCCGTTAGCGCCGGTTTCCCAGACCACATTCGGCATCGACGGCAACGCCGCTATACCGGCGGCTAAGGCGCTGACCGTTTCCGGCACCGGAACCGGCTGATGTTCTGCCAGCGCGGCCCGCTCTGTGGCGGTGGTTGCCTGTACCTCTGCCGCATCCTGCATCGGCACGGCACTGTCCAGCAACAACCCGAAGGCCCGTTCCGGCTCGGCGACCTGACACAGATAGCCGTTGGCATCCATGCCCTCGGGGAACACCACCCGGAACACGGCGATACCGACGGCGGTGAGTTCTGCGGCCAGTTTTACCGCCGCTTCATTGCCTGCCGGATCATTGTCGTAGGCGATCAAGACCTGCTTAACGCCATGCTGCCGAAACGCCTGCCGCATCTCATCGGTG
>NZ_NSCM01000104.1 GCF_003287735.1 Photorhabdus bodei
CAAGTGCTCGTCGGGGCGAGTTAACATGTTCTTTAACAGGGTGGGAAAAAGCGGTGGAGAAAAAGGCTGCTAAATCAGGGGGAAAGCTCCGCTAAACTGTATGATGGCGTCGGGATAGTCCCTAAGACCCGCTAGGGCTAAATGGGGGTCCGAACCCGTATGCGTATGTCCATAATCCGGCGAACTGGATTGATCCTCTGGGATTGGCGGGTTGTGATCCTACTGGATACCATAAACGCAAGGCCCTTCGAACAGATGTTTATAATGCTCAACGTCCTACGGCTGGTCGTCATGCAACAAAACATATCAACGCAAAAGATATTAATGAAGCTAAAAATCTGAGTGTAGGTAAAGGAAGCTTAGATAAAAGACCTGAAGCATCTTATTTCCCGGAATATGCAAGTAAGGTAGCTGGCTTTGAGAAACAAGCTGCATATGGAGCTATTCGCAATGGCCATGCTTTTGACCACGGCGGAACTCGATTCATGTTCTATAAAAACCCTACCGGTCATGTTGGGTATAATGAAGGGCAATTAACCAATTGGGTAAGAATCGAAATGACGAATGCCCCTATTCCTACTATTCACAGTTTCCCGGCATCGTTGGAACAAGTCGGAAAATACATTCCCGGAGTTCGTTAATGAAAAAAGATATATGGAAGAATATTCAGCCCTTGAGAATACCTAGTAGGTGGGTAATTGATGTAAATAATTTCTATGACTATGAACCTACTAAAGAAAATATGGATTGGTTCTATGGATCAATTTTGATTAGTGGACATAATTCTCTTGATGGCCTTTGCTTTGATTCACGGTATGAACCAGAAGGAGATCCTAACGGTTTATTTGTATTAGATTTCTTTATCATAAAAACAAATAAAAAGACAGGAAAAACAGAAGAGGAAAAATTCCTAGGTAGTAAGCAAACAAGAGATAAAGCCAAGTTCATTAACATACTTGAAGAATTTATGTTTACTGGAAAATATGAATAGTTAAATTTAAAGCCGGAAAGATCCCCGTGATCTTTCCGCTTTGTTATTTTTATACTTAAAATAAATATCTTACAGGCTTGATCTTAATATATTAAATATATAATTTAAAATCATAAAAATATAAAATAAATAAGAAGATAAACAAAGGAATAATACATAAAAATATAAGATTCATTGTAAATATATACATAGGCTATATTTTAGTTATTTTATTCTGTTTTCTCCCTGAAATCGCAAAAAGCCGGAATCGCTTCCGGCCTGTTTCTTTCTTACCGTGGTGAATACCCGTGACACGCCAGTGCCGACTGGAGCCGCCCTATCGCGGCCTTGATAACCCAGGCTTCCGCATCATCAATCGCACAGGCGCGTATCTCCGCCCAGTTCAGCCGCTTCACCAGTTGGGCTAAGGCCAGCGCTTCAATATGGGTTAACTGAATATCCTGTAAATGTTCAATCGCTATCGTCATCTCATGCTCTCCCCTTAACCCGCAAAACCGGTTATCAGCGCCTGCATCTGCTGCTTAATCTCCCGCAGTTGGGCCTGTTGCCGCTGGTACTGTTGATGCTGTTGTTGCGTGGCTTCACTCTCTGGAATCAGCACCAGACAACCGTCCATCACCTTCACCGTAATCTGGCCGCCAGTATTAAATCCCGCCTGTCTGAGCCACTGGCCTTTAAGATGTATTGCCGGTGTGGCGTTGTTGACCTTATTCCCGTTCGGCACATAACCCACCGTGTAATAACGTTCTGTTTTCACGGCTTTATTTACTGCCTCTTCTGCTTTAGAATGCGCCTTAGCCATAGTAACTACCTCTTTTAGTTGCTTGTGGTGAGCGGCGTTGGTGTGGTCTCAACACATCAGCGCCGCGCTATTTTTATCCCTCCGGTTCATCAACGGGCAGCAATGCAGACTCCATACGCTGCTTGGCGATCATGGCATCAATGATCTTGATAACTGTTTCCTGATCTTCCTGTGCCAGTTGTTCCAGAACCTGAAAACGCCTAAATAATCGAGAGTTAGCCAACGGTGAATCTTCAACAGGATTGCCTGTCAGCAGATAATCCACAGTGACCCCTAACACATCAGCCAGCTTAACCATCATCTCAGCGGGAGGTATGTTAAGTCCGCTTTCGTACTTGTTCAGTTGTTGAAAACGGATCTCAACTTTCCCAGCCAGTTCTTTCTGAGGCCATCCCTTCTGCTTACGTAGCGCCTTGAGACGTACCCCAAATTCTTTGCGGAGTTCAGCATTTTGCATAATCAAAAACTCTGTTTGCATAGTGACTCCGTTAGTGTAAGGGCTTGTCTGAATTAGGGGTTGCAAGTAACTCCTAAAAGGATTATAAATAAATCCAATTAGGAGTCAATTTAAATCTTGACAGGATTTAGGAGTCAACAACATGGCACGGATACCCGAAGCCGAATTACAGCACCTGAAAGCCGCCGTCTCCTTAGTCGCCGTGGTGGAGCAACAGGGGCGACAGCTCTTTAAACGCGGCAAAGATTACGTGCTGCTGTGCCCGTTCCATCAGGAGAAAACCCCGTCAATGGTTATCTCACCGGCAAAAAATCTCTATCACTGTTTTGGCTGTGATGCCGGCGGCTCCGTGCTGGACTGGGTAATGAAAACTAAGGGCTTAAGTCTGCGCCGGGCCGTGGAACAGTTGCGCGGGATACTGGGAGATAACCCCTCGGTGGCCCCGCTGGTGCAACCGGATGAACCGGCCATGCTGG
>NZ_NSCM01000105.1 GCF_003287735.1 Photorhabdus bodei
CAAAGATAGGGCTGAGGGCATTGTTGGCATGGTCGGTATCCCGGCTCAGGGTGGTGATATCCTGTTGCTGGTTGTCTTTATCCCGGATAATCAGGGTACCGTCACTGACCGCGGCGTGAGTGGTGCTCTGAGCGTGGCCTTCCCGGTTAGCGCCGCCCAGGGTATTGGCTGCCAAATTACTGAGGAACATGCCGCCGGCTGAACCGCCCGTGCTGATACTCACGCTATGGTGTTCGGTTTTAAAATCCGCTTTTTTTGTTTGGCCTTACCGATAGTGAAACCGAGCACCAATACCAGCGAGGCCGGATAGTTGATTATCCGGCTCGTTGAGAACAACTGACGGCTAAAGAGAAAATCCCAGCGCCTTGGCTGGGATCTCTTTTAGATTAGTTTTCGTATTTGAAGTCTATATTGAGCTTCATTTGTTCTACATCAATTACAACGATACAGCCGGTCCAATGTGGTTTTTGCTTTGAATGAATGTTTTCTACAAAGAATTGTCTCAATGAGACTAGTAGTTCTCTCAATTTCTCATTTGTTAACCCATCATTATCTTTAGGTGAAAACCAACGGATTTCGTCATTAGCATCCATGTAGTCATATTTAAATTGGCAATAGTCACCTTTAGGAGATAACTCCGTATCCATAATAATTTTTTTCGCATGATCCGGAGCTGCGTTATATAATAACTGGCCTATCTCGGCATATATTTTATCGTCCAAACTCACTTCTTACCTCCTGGAACATTTTTAATGTTTATTTCTATTGGTCTTCCGTTATCTACCGTATAGCTGACATCAAAACTGCTAGGACGGTTACTATTATCACTATATCTAGGCTGTATTTTCACATCAACTGTCTTACCAGCTTTTAATTCTTTAGACCAAGAGTTCTCCATCTGCTTCCAGGCACCTTTATTTAGGTTTCCATCCATAGGAACAACATTTAGTCGCTCGCCTGGGCCACCAAAAATACTGGCGATTAAATGCCCGCCTTCATCTCCCGGATTACCACATTTACCTGCTTTACATTGCTGATAAGTGTTACGATCACCTTTGGATAAACGTAGTGAAGTTTCGATATGGACTGGCCTGCTTAATTCATCTGTATGATAAACTTTTTCCCCGCTTGCATGTTTTACATGATAAATTTTATTGGGTTCAGGTTTATTCAGTACCTTACTCCAACCACCTTTCTTACCTTGTTCAATAAGTACAACTTCTTTCTCTGCGGTAGCTAAATTTGATTTATTAACTTGTTGATTATGCTCAGTGTTAGCGCCTTTTGTACCCGTATTGCCTGTGTCTTTTGTCGCAGGTTTTTTTCCGGCTATTCCCAGCCCAATTATCCCGCTGCTGCCCACTTTCGGCATTACACCAAACTGCTCCGCAAACTCCTTGCCTTCAACAACCTTCTTTACCACATCTGGCAGTGACTGGTAAATCGCCTGGGCACTTTCTGCATTCTCTGCCTGTACAAAGCGGTTTAACTGTGCCATCTCCTCACTACTGAGACTGGAGAAGAATGAAGTCCGGTTCAGGCCACTGGCGGCATCTGTTCCCGAGTTCATCATTTCCCAAACGGACACCACACAGCCCGGATTATGGGAGCAGTCATTTGCCATGCCTTCCTGACGGTTTTTCTCGCTACTCTCTTTAAACTTGTCGTAAATCGCTTGCTTATTTGCGCCCGTCTTTTCTGCTTCCAGCAGTTCCTCTTTCAGTTCGTGGACATCTTTGGCCGTCAGGAAGTTATTCTCAATAACAACCCATTCCATTGCGAAGTTGACCGCCGGTCACCGATTTTCCTAATGCCCTCAGTCAGTTACAACCCGTTTTTTCCCGTGCTGCTTTGTCGCCGAACCCAAAACCCCCTGACGCGCTTTTCACCCCTGAACGCCGGTTTTTCCTGCCGTGCCATTGCCAGTGTAGCGGCTTTTTCGGCAACGGGCGAACGTCGCCCAACTTGTTTGGGCGGCGGGCACCCGTTCTGCGGGCGCGGGCGGCATAGAGCCCGCAAGCGGTGCCCCTGCGACGCTCTGGGGCACTGTGGCTTCGGGTTGCGCATGGCCTTGCATGACCACGCGGTTTTGTTCAGGGAAGCCCCTGGGGGCTGCACGGGGCGGCGATGGCGAGCACGGGGACGAGCAACGGAGCGCAGCGCAGTGCGAGCCGGGCGCAGCCAGTGCAGCGGGGTTGGGGCGGGGGGAAGTCAATGAGCGGAGGCCGCAGGCCGACTTGCCTTTAGGGGGGTTGGCCGGACGTTGGCACGGCAGCTAAAGAAGAACACGGGTTTTTGCCGAGGACTGGCTCAGCGGCTGACAGCAGAAGGCGTCAGCCTTGTGCGCCACTCCCTGCAATGCCGACCCGCGGGGGCGCAAGACATAATGCCAATTATACGCATTAAGCCGCTCATCAATGCTCAGGCGGTTGCCCGGGCTCACCGGCGCAGTGCGTATAATTCCCCCCGCATTATGTTCAATAGGCGTTGGGCGGCCTGGACCGGCTCAACGGGGATGCCGGGGCTTGCGCCGCCTGACGACTATTTACCCCCGCGTGCG
>NZ_NSCM01000106.1 GCF_003287735.1 Photorhabdus bodei
AACTGAAGCAGGAAGCCGGAGACCAAGAGCCCATCCTGTTCATTGATGGCGTCCATCCCACGCAGGGGACGAAACTCGCTTATGGCTGGATGCGCAAAGGCCAGAAAACCGCGGTGAAAACCACGGGCAGCCGTACCCGTCTGAACCTGATGGGTGCCCTGAATCTGGCCGAACTTACCGCCATACAGCCCGAATCTGAACCCGATAGAAAGGCTGTGGAAGGTGATGAATGAACAGGTCAGAAATAACCATTATTTCGCCACGACGGCCTTGTTCAGGCAGGCAATCCATCGCTTTTTTACGGAAATATTACCGGAACTTGCCGGGAATCTGTCGTGCCGTATTAATGACAACTTCCAGGTTCTGAATCCTGCATCTTCAAGTTAAACGGGTATAGATTAAAAGATTTATATAACAGATTGATTTAACATAATAAATTTCACTTTTTAGCAGAGCAGTTAATGACATTTAATCGAAACCCATTAACCATTAATGGCAAGTTAAAAAACAATCAGCACGATAGAGAAAGTTTTTTAATGAACTGAAAGTGAGATGTTTTCTCACCGTCATTTTAAGGCGTAAGCTATAAAAATAATGCAATAAAAAAGAGATAAAACGGTTAATCTGGTCGGATTTAAGCTTTTTAAAAAAAGAGGGGTTATCGGAGAAAACATCAAGGGATATCTTTAATATCGTCAGGCTATTTACCGACTGATTGATAAAAACCACTCAGGATTACCAGTAAAACAGAGCCAGTAAAAATAAAATGTATAAAGGATAAAAATAACGGTTAAAACTTTATGCCGATTAAAACCAGAGATTAAAAAAATGATTTTTAATAGTAGTTTAAAAGCTGTCTATCATAAATCTTTCAGTGAAAAATAAGAAAAAAATTGGTTTTGTTAATGTTCATGTTTCTGGAAAAGAGGGAATATGATCATATGAATAAATTAATCAAACAATCTATTTTCCCAAAGGAGCAGACTTTAATAATTTTTTTAAATGGTATAAATTTTTCCATAAACCAGTTAAATAATCTGTCATAAAAAAATTCAAGTGAATGATTTAACAGAATACAAATCTGGTTAATTACAGAGTTATTATTTTTCATTTATTATGTAAAACTGTAAAATACGCTGGATTAAACGGCTTTACACTGTTTTAATCAGTTTAGTCTACGATTTGATTTAAACTATGCTGCTTTTTATGTCTTTAATGTGATCTGGGATTAAAATCAATTAATACCGTTACTTTCAAAACTATTTTCGTGCTCTGTTAACGCTTAAATACTTGTCAAATTGTATCACTTTTCTGGCTGATTAATCTGCTGGGCTTTTTATCCTTGCTGGTGTAATGAGGTATTATTCGATATTGAAAAAATTGTCAGCAGTTTGATAACTCGGCTCAAAATTAAATTTCCTGAATCCGGCAGAATTTCGGACTCAGGTGTTATTAGCCGATTTAGTGTAAACTGTTTGATTTTATTAATCATCTAGTTATCTCATCTGGTGGTAGAAAGATAATATTGGGCGACTTTACACTTAAATTTGAGCAATTGTTTACTGCAATTCTTCATACAGAACTTTCCCTTACTTGTCGGGTATCCTACTTTCGGGGAGGCGGTTCACAGTGGTCGGGATTTACAATTAATCAAAATTTCAATGAATAAGCTTTAATAAAATCGTTGTATGTTTCATGCAGATGATAAAAATTTGCATCAGATTCAGTTTTTAGTACTTGGTACCTTTCTATCAATTTATTAAAAAGTCCTTCAGGAACAGGATATGGTTTAGGATCGTTTTTTGCGTAATAAAAGTAAAACAATGCTTTTTCCAATTCAGGAGTAGATAATTTTTCAGCTTTATTGAGCAAATAGCTAAAAGCCTCAAACCAATTAGATTCTGATAAAATCAAAAAATCCAAAGCAGTAGATTTAACAGAATTATTGTTAAAAAGATCCGAATCTAAGATTTTTTTACAAAAATCCAAACAACATTCAGAATCTTTCAATAAAAGTTCTCCTAAATAATCTATCGCATCATCAGAAGGATCTTCGTATTTACATAGCCATTTTCAAGATAACTATCTAATCCTGAAATCAACTCAATAAGCTCTATTCTTTCTGTCATTTGAAAGTTCTTGTTTGAACAGTGGCTAATCTCTTCTATCCATCAGGCAAGATTGCCCAAGTTGCATAAACTCTAGCTGAACTATGCTGTTGCTGGTTGTCTTTATCCCGGATAGTCAGGGTACCGTCACTGACCGCGGCGTGAGTGGTACTTTGAGCGTGGCCTTCCCGGTTAACGCCGCCCAGGGTATTGCTGTCTCTTGATCAGATCTCCAAATCAACCGATTTAGCCAGCAAATAGCCGTCTATCAGGGTTTGCAGCCGAAACCAACCTTCCCAAAGTCGTTCCCATCCGACTCGACCCGTGCGTTTGGAATCGT
>NZ_NSCM01000107.1 GCF_003287735.1 Photorhabdus bodei
GGGGCAATAAGGGGAGCAGTAACTCCCATGCTTCATCAGGAAGGTCGTAACGAGCCATAACATGTTTTTTCCGAAAGTCAGAGCCACATAGATTATTCTATCTCAGCCTATTGCGGGACACAGCCTAGTTTACGGCAATTCATGTACCGCTCTTGGACTTTTAGGTGTGCTGTACCATCGTGAAAAGGGATGATCTGAAATTGGCAAAAAATTTTCCGGAATGCGGGCGTTTATTGCGCCTCTGCGAGATTAAATAGTTTTCATGCTAAACATAAAATAGATGAATTGCGACTTGATTATGAACCTCTCTTTTTACACTTCCAACACAAAGAAATATACTTATGCCCAATCTGTTTTTTCCAGCTATGCTGACATAAACTTGGTTCATAAGAGCTTCGATTTTAAGGAATTACAAACTGAAGATACTCGGGAAAATCTACTATTTAAATTAAACCAAATCCCACACGTCGATTATTCCTATGTTTTTATTGAGGACAGCTCATTCCATATAGATGCTCTTAATGGTTTTCCCTCCCTGTATACTAAATACATTTTATCTTCATTAGGCGTTCAGGGAATTATTAATCTGTTAGCAGGAAAAGATAACCGTGAATGTTATTTCACCAATCATCTAGCGCTTAGAACAAAAAATAATGAGGTGGTCTTTTTTTCAGGCACTACACGAGGGCTATCTATTTCCCATACGCCGTTAATGTGTAGTAAGGAAGAAATCTGGTCTGACCTTTGGCAGATCTTAAAAGTAACAGATGGAGAGCAGTTCTACAACCAGTTAACTGAAGCGCATAAGCATCTTTTCAATCAGCAGAATAATAATACCGATGCTTTTCAACTGCTCAGAGATCACCTCTCTGAAATAGAGTTATGAAACAGCTGAATACTCAGCTCCATATCATTAAAAACAGATTTTGCAGACGCAGGTCATCGCTCATCGCCACCGGAACTCGGTAAATCATTCGTTATGTCATTGGTTATTATAGCTAACTCAGGCAGAATCAATATAATGGTGGTCCGACCTCCAACGAATACGAACGGTTACATTAGAAAAACTCTACAACCGTGGCCAATTTTTATTGACTACTACAAATCCATATGTTTTCTGGTTCAGAAATCGGCAAGATTGCAGATCTTTGCACCAAAATTTTAGAAAAACTAGGCATAATTGTTTGTGAAAATATTGATGCTAAAGAATTCATCAAAGTTAAAACAAAAACACTATTTGGCCCGATTCAAGGAACAACCACTAATTACAAAATATTAAAGCCTCCCTAAATAGCTACTTAGAATTCTAAGATTGAAAAAGAAAATATTAAAGAGTGGGGCGGATTCGACTAATAAGTGCAATTTTTCAGAAGGGTTTTCAAGTGATACTTTTTTAGGATGGCATCGAGACGGTGGTATTTTAAATGAACATTTCGACAACGTATTGAGAGAAAAAAAATTAAGCATAAAATGTGCTGTATGGCTGAGTGAAGTGAAAGATGGCGGAGGTAATCTATTGTTTCTTGAAGGAAGTCACTGTGATTTCCAAAAAAAAAATGAGGAATATAAATTAAAAAAAATCGCGGCAAGTCCAGGAGATATCACTTTCTTTGACCGCCGTATTTTGCATACGCGAACCCCTAACTACCTTTTAGAAGAAAGATTGGTTATTTTCATCGAGTACTCGGTTAAATGGCTCAAACGGAAGCAAATAATGAACTTTAAAGTTACTGATGATGAGCTTGACATCAGCTTGTTCAGCAACGAACAAAAAGGTTGGGAATTATATAAACAGGATGGCTATTAATGAATCAGAGTATTGGAAGACTATATTTTTCCCGGAGACTAATAAAATCTTACATCCATGACCATGATTTTGTGATTAAGAATGCAGAAAATATAGATCTACAACATGCCAATATTAATAAATTATTACCAATAGTTGAGTGGCATTTACGTCGTTTTTCAAGAACGAAATAGTTAAATTCTAGGAATATCGAAATGATATTTCACTATAACAGGCATCAAGCATATAAACAGCGTGTGGTCGAAGAGTATTTTCATGCTTTTGTAGTTGATAAATTAAAGAAAAAAGGTATACGCTGGGCGTTAAGAAAAGGGATGTCATACACGAAATATTACAAAGAAATATCACACCGAACCTATAATGATATTGATTTGTTAATTTCTGAATATGATCAAATAAAGTTTGAAGATGCTATGTTAGAATCTGGTTTCGAATGCGGTATCTATGATAGTGAAAAAGGGAAAGTAATCAAACACAACAGAGAAGATATTTTATATTATATACCCGTGCTCATTGAAACTGCTTGATTTTCGCCCAAATGAGGTTCATGGTATCAGTCATGAAAATCTTCATTACCGATGAACAAAAAGCCGAACTTGAACACCTCCATCACACCTGCCGTGA
>NZ_NSCM01000108.1 GCF_003287735.1 Photorhabdus bodei
CCGCGATAATCGGCTATGATTACCTGTGGAGCGGGGAGCAGCTGATTGAAGAGACGCCGGTATATGCGGATGGCACTGTCGGGTATGAACAGAGCATTCACTGGCTGTATGAGCCGGGCGCCCTGACCCCTTCGGCTCGCTATCAACAGGGCCAGCTGTACTATGTGGTGAGTGATCACCAGGGGACCGTGCGGGAAATTCTGACCGAGGACGGGGAACTGCTCTGGGCAGGACGGCTGCTGACCTGGGGCGAACCGGAACGCTGGCCGGTGCTGACGGTCAATGACCCGCGGAACCTGACGTGTAACCTACTGTTTTGTGGGCAATATGCGGACTCGGAGAGTGGTTTATGCTATAATCGCTTTAGATATTACGATAATGAAACAGGCCAGTACTTATCGCCTGATCCTCTGAATCTTAGTGGAGGATTTAACCCGTACGGGTATGTCCATGATCCGGTTAATTGGATTGACCCGCTAGGGTTGACTGATTGTCCGGCAAGTCTTACTAGGGAACAAAGGCAGGCAAGGATCAATGAGCTTGCAGAGGCTAATGCACTCAGACGTTTACAAGAAATGGAAAGTATGAATCCTAGATCTCACTTCCTTGAGAGACATGGTGCCCAAACGTCTTTAGAATCCCAGCTTGGACGAGCAACTAATGGAGCGAATCCTACTACGGGAGTTCAGCAGCGTACACCGATGGCAGCAACTCGATTTGATAGTCATAGAGATCAATTAAATGCTATACAACGAGCACAAACTATTCAGCGACAATCAGGTGGCGCTGTGACTAAAGCTACAATTCCGTATGGAAGAAGAATCGGTGAAGGGTATAGCAAGACTGGCCCAACATATGGCACTTCGAGTACCGCAACAGTGATCTTAACTCCAAATGGGCAAACAATCACTGCATATCCTGTATGGGGGCGATAATGAATAAATTTGATTTAAAAACTAAAAATGAAATTTCTATATTAGTAGGTTTTCTTTCTGCTCTTGATGAGGAAGTTATCAGTGATAAAGATTATTTGTTAATTAACAATAAAAATGTTAATAATAAAGATGATCTACGTTCTGTTTCAGAAATTGTTCTCAAACCTTGGTTTTTAGAATATATACCAGCCAATAGAGATAAAGTGATTCAGTCTATTAACTTTATTATAAATGGAAAAGTTAATCTTGTTGATGTTGTTTTTTCTGAAATGAATTTTATTTTTGACTATGATATAGAAGATAAGTCTCTTTTTTTGACAGAAATAAAAGGTTTTCTTGAAGAATATGTCAGAGGTAATGACTAACTATTTGGATTTAAGCAACTGCATTGTTCATTAATAATAAGAAATAGTGTTTTTGGAGAGTTTATATCTATGGCTTATTTCGATAAAAATCAGATATAAAATATCGTTGAAATCAGCCGGAAAGATCCCCGTGATCTTCCGGCTTTATTGTTCTTACCGTGGAGCGTACCCGTGCCATACCAGCACGGACTGTAACCGCCCTATCGCATCCTTGATAAGCCAGGACTCATCATTATGAATTTCCAAGGAGGTTATAATTATGTGGTTCGATAATGCTATACATAAAGAAAAGATTAAATTCATGTTTAATAATGAACTTTCTATTGATGATGTTGAATTTGAAAACTTTATATACCACGATTTTTCAATTCTTAGGATACAACTACGAGGTAAAAAATTACCAGTAACAGTCCCCAAAAAATGGAGCGAAAATATATATAACTCCTTCGGAATCATATTAACATTTGGAAATGTATCTGAACTCCATATTAATGGAGGAAAAGTGGGATTTGAATGTACTCCTATTATTAAATCAGTGCGAGAAGAAACCATATTAACAATAGAAAATAAAGATTTTTATCTTCATTGTGTTGCTGGCTTTATGACAATTGATGATATCACTCCTTATTTAGATCAACGTTGGATTAAATAATAAATAAAGCCGGAAAGATCCGTGTGACCTTCCGGCTTTCTTGTGATTTATCTTGGCGAATATCCACAGTAAGCAAGGGCAGATTGAAGCTTAGAGATCGCATCCTTAATCTGTGCCATTAACAGCTAAAGTGCGTATCAACCCGCGATTCTGTGGGCAGTATGAGGATGAGGAAAGCGGGTTATTTTATAACCGGCACCGTTATTACGAGAGGGAAACGGGACAGTACTTATCGCCAGATCCTTTGAATCTTAGTGGAGGATTTAACCCGTACGGGTATGTTCATGATCCGGTCAATTGGATTGACCTCTTTGGATTGATGGTTGTTACTGGTGTGACCAAAAATGGACTTTCCCGAGTGAGCCCTGAATGGCGAAGACTTTATGGTCCAGCAACAATGAGAGACCACCATCTGATACCCCAAGCCATGATGAATGATAAAACGTTCATGATACAAATGAAAAATGCAGGAAT
>NZ_NSCM01000109.1 GCF_003287735.1 Photorhabdus bodei
TAAATTTTGTGGTAAACCGGTTAAATCATCGTCCCCGAAAGACACGGGGTGGGAAAACACCGAATGAATTATTTAAGGGAATACGAACATGTTTACTTCCAGATTAACGATGTTGCACTTATTATGTAAATCTACCTATGAATTTTATATTTTTCTGTATTATTACTTTTTTATCTTCTTATTTATTTTATATTTTTGTGATTTTAAATTATATATTTAATATATAAGGCCAAGCCTGTAAGATATCTATTTTAAGCATAAAAATAACAAGGCCGGAAAGATCACGGTAATCTTTCCGGCTTTTCATATTACTATACTGATATATCAAATATATTTAACTCGTATTCATCCTCACTCATATCAATAACCCTCATTGGATTAAGTGATAGTACATTAATATCAAATGTATTATTTAATAAGAAATGACTAGATAAAAAATCATGCAAATTAACAATATGGAATGATATTATTGTTCTTCCTTCAAAAAACATATAGTAACTATTATCCTCACCTATATTTATTTTTGATTGCATATATGAACAAACATCTTCCTTATTAACAGGAAGAGCCAACTTGTATTCCGGCATCTCATTTCTTCTTAAAATACTGTTATATACATCCATATGCCATTGAAATTCATCATTATTTATAAAGAATATCGATACGTTTTCAATCCCTCGAATGCTATCGATATATTTCTTTGCTCTTAGTAAAAGCAATTTTTCTTCAAGTTTCTTATTCATAATAAATATGGTGATCGTTAGTTTTAGGGTCGTCTATCTTCAAATATCTATTTTTCTTAAAGTCATATATTCTTGCATCGGCTCCTTTCTTTGCCTGACCAGCATGAGCATGGGGATAAGGTGCGTGAGGATCATTTGTATGCTCAAGAATAACCTTTTTATGACCTTTCGCATCTACATATTCGTAATAACGTCCATGAGATCCCGCATCTTCTGAATATTGATAATTAGTTTGTCCTCTTCGTTTCGGATCATTTCCAACAGTCCATTGTCTAACAGGTTGTTGAGAACGTGGTATTCCAGCTAAATCTTTACCTTTATTTAAAGCTTGCCGACGATTTGGTAAAGGACAACCCGCTAATCCCAGAGGGTCAATCCAGTTTACCGGATCATGGACATAGCCGTACGGGTTAAATCCTCCACTAAGATTTAATGGATCAGGCGATAAGTACTGGCCTGTTTCATTATCGTAATATCTAAAGCGATTATAGCATAAACCACTCTCCGAGTCCGCATATTGCCCACAAAACAGTAGGTTACACGTCAGGTTCCGCGGGTCATTGACCGTCAGCACCGGCCAGCGTTCCGGCTCGCCCCAGGTGAGTAACCGGCCCGCCCATATCAGCTCCCCGTCCTCGGTCAGGATTTCCCGCACCGTTCCCTGATGGTCACTCACCACATAGTATAACTGGCCCTGTTGATATCGAGCCGAAGGGGTCAGGGCGCCCGGCTCATACAGCCAGTGAATGCTCTGTTCATACCCGACAGTGCCATCCGCATATACCGGGGTCTCTTCAATCAGCTGCTCCCCGCTCCACAGGTAATCATAGCCGATTTTTGAAGATTTTATTTAGCAGCACATTTTTCCAAAAGATACCTAAATTTTGTTATCAAATCTGTCCAATATTTATATGTAACATCCTTGATATAATAATCACCTAACCATTTGGGATGGCATCGAGATAATAAATCATTTATAGATATAGTTTTTTCATCTTCACTTGTACAATTACTCAATATAATATACGTAAGCTTCCTAATATCATCTGCTTCATCTTGGTAACATGAATCAATCAGATGTTTGCAGATAATTTCGCTACATTCTTTAATATTCATAATAATTTTGTGGCTCCTGAATATTTACCACCTGCGGTAACAACTTGCCATCCACCGCCCGTTTTATCTGCTCCCCATTGAAGCTGTGGTGCTACTTTACCTTCTAATAGAATTTGATCTCGTGTTAATGCTACTTTTCCTTCATATGAAGCAGAGTTATTCGGTGGTAAAGCTAATTTTGAACGTCGTTCGGCGGAGCTTATCCCAGCAGATCCCCTAGTTACATAAACTTGAGATGCACTTCCTGGAGTATGTTCAGTTATAACGAATACATCACCTTGTTTCCCACGAGAAACATAAATTTGTCCATCAAAACTATTAATTGTATCGTGCTGTATTTGTTTGTTCAGTCCTCTACTTTTCAATAAATTTCGGGCAGAATTTCGTGATAGTGGGATTTTTTCTTCAACCTTCATTCCGCACCTAATTCAGGAATAAACCGCTTTATATTGTACGCCTAATAAACTCAAAAGCTCATGGTGGTAAGATTGCATTCCTGTCACCATTTTATGTTCTTGAAATTCAAAGGTGCTGAT
>NZ_NSCM01000110.1 GCF_003287735.1 Photorhabdus bodei
CTTTCAAGAATTAATTTTCAGGAGGGGATTTAGCATGTGGAACAAACAACTAACTTGGCTATGTTTGTCCATGACTGATTTTGGTAAAAACCTCTCATCTATTCGTAAATCAAGGCAGTTAACACAACTGAAACTGGCTGACCTGTTAGATATTCAGCCCCGCATGGTTGGGCGCTGGGAACAAGGGAAAGCCAAGCCTCAGTTTGATTACATCATCAAGCTGGCGCAGATATTAGAGGTCAGTATTGACCATCTGTTACTGGGTGATAAAGGCAGTGCCGCCCCGGAGTTTGATATCAAAAACAAGCGGCTAAAAGAGTTGTGTAAACAGGCCGATGCATTGAAGCCGGAAGATCAGGAAGTGATTTGTCATTTTCTGGATATGGCTATCACACAAGACAAGATAAAGCAGGTGATTAAGCGATAATCTGTTGATATTTAGCGCGGGGATAACGGGCTGGCACCCGTTACCGCCGCTTACCACAGCAACTATAGGAGTAGTGACTATGGCTAAGGCGCATTCTAAAGCAGAAGCAGCGATAAATAAAGCTGTGAAAACAGAACGTTATTACACGGTGGGCTATGTGCCGAACGGGAACAGAGTCAACGACGCCACACCGGCGATACATCTTAAGGGGCAGTGGCTGAGACAGGCGGGATTTAATACCGGGGGCCAGATTACGGTGAAGGTGATGGACGGTTGTCTGGTGCTCATTCCTGACAGTGAAGCTACGCAACACTATCAGCAGCAATACCAGCGGCAGCAGAGCCAGCTTAATGAGATTAAGCTGCGGATGCGGGAGATGCTGGCTGAGTACAACGCGGGCTAAGGGAGAGGATAAAATGAACACGGTGATTGAACATTTACAGGACATTCAGTTAACCCACATTGAAGCGCTGGCCTTAGACCAACTGGTGAAGCGGCTGAACTGGGCGGAGATACGGGCCTGTGCCGTAAATGACGAGGAAGCGTATCAGATTAAGGATGCGATCGCTAAGCTCCAGTCGGCACTGGCATACTGTGGGTATGCGCCACGGTAGATCATAAGAAAGCCGGAAGATCTTTGTAATCTTCCGGTTTTTTTGTTTAAAGGTAATCCTGCTTCCACTTATCTCCAGAAAGCCATTCTTTCTTATCTACCCGCCATTCATTATTCTTAAAGTGCAATGTATAACGATATTTATTTTTAAATCCTGTATGTTTCTGAATTATAAAAATAGCCTTATTTTTATCCAGCTCTTTTGAGGTGATTTCATCATTATCAGGATCATAATCGGGAGGAGAACTAAGCATTAATGAGACTTGCCGCCCTTGTTTTCTTTCTTTTAAGGTACAATTTTTTGAAAAAATTTCATCCAGCTCATTTTTCATTTTCTCCTTAACTATAGGGGTATTTCTTTTTCTGCTACCCTCACGGTAATAAAATACTTCCCATTTATTCATTTCTTGAATAAATGTTTCAAGAACAGATTGTGCTCTCTCAATATTGTTCATATAATCACCTAATTACTAAAGATCTTTCCAAGAATCCTCTGGCCATCTTGATAGACCAAATAAGCAACTTCTGTTGGCCTTGTACCACCATTTCCATATATAAATCTCCATTTGATGTCTACTAGGCCGTTTGTCTCAATAAATTGCCTTACTTGATCTTCAAATACCCTATACTGACCGCGATTTATTTCTGGCAATTGAGGAAATACATTCTTTTTACCGCCTTGACCGCCAAGAACGTTACCTAATATATGTCCTGCATCATCATCGTTATTACCAAGCGATCTTGCATACTTACGAGATGATGCATTTGTAACTGAGCCTGTTCCAAGAACATCTGGGGTTACAGTTGTTCTTGCTGAGCGTAACCGCCCATTTTTATCAACTTTAACTGTTGGACATTGTGCTAGACCGAACGGGTCAACCCATCCTGTGGGATTCGTCACATATCCATAGGTATTCTCACCACCCCAGAGGCCCGTAGGATCTTAGGGACTATCCCGACGCCATCATACAGTTTAGCGGAGCTTTCCCCCTGATTTAGCAGCCTTTTTCTCCACCGCTTTTTCCCACCCTGTTAAAGAACATGTTAACTCGCCCCGACGAGCAC
>NZ_NSCM01000111.1 GCF_003287735.1 Photorhabdus bodei
CTTTCCGGTAAATAAAAGTAATAGATCAAAATTGGCGATTACCGTCAACCCCACTGATATCATCAATACAAAAAACCTGTGTAAGATCACACTATTTTTAAATCAGAAATACGGTGCGGAATGACGGCTTCAATATTATTTCTCGGGCACCCCACCAACCCTAGCGGGTCAATCCAATTCACCGGATCATGGACATACCCGTACGGGTTAAATCCGCCACTAAGATTCAGAGGATCTGTCGATAAGTACTGGCCTGTTTCACTGTCGTAATAACGGTGCCGATTATAAAATAAACCACTCTCCGTGTCTTCATATTGGCCACAAAATCGCAGGCCAGATTCCGTCCTTTATTGAGTGTCGAGAAGAACAGGGCCGGAGGATCACGAGGATCCTTCCGGTTATTCATATCTAACTCAGTGATTACTGTTTTTATAAGAAATAGATATGTATGACATACCTGATCTAGTATCTGCTATAGACTCAATACTTCCCCATGGAAAATAAAGTTTCTCTGATGAACCAAATAGTGATTTTAATAAATAATCATTAATTAATTTATTTCTCATTTGGTTTTCATTGGTAAATACATTGATTTTGTTTTCTATCTCCTTATCGAACGGAAGCAATTCAATATAAATGAGAAACTCATCCTGAAAAACAGCACTGACAATATAATTTACATTTAAAAACAATATATTATCAATAGAGTAACGGACTCTATTTCCAAAAATATAAATTTCTTCTGGATTAAGCTCTGATGTTTTTTCTAGAAAAATATCTTTTTTAATTAATGGATTAATTATTATTCCATTTAAGTTCACATTACCATTAGCGTATATCATTTTAACTTCACCGAATATAAAGGTTCTAAAATCCCATCGTACTTTTCAATGACTATTTGAGGTAACCCACCGGAACCAGCATGAGGGTTAGCTCTCACTATACCAAAGGCAGCAGGTGTATCTTCCAGAACTCTATAGGCTGTCATACCTGGCCTATATCCGAAATCTTTATGAGGTATTACCTGTAATCCTTTAAACACACCTTCTTTAGAGTATCCGCTCCTCTCAACCGCTCTAATGGTTGTGTAGAAACTTCCTTGGCCTGGTGCACCTGCCATCAATATTGTGCCTTTCTTGACTGTGATATCTCGGAAACGATCAACGCCGGGATAATCGCCTTGCCCTTGCCAGCTTCTAGCAAAGTCTGATGGTGATTGAGATTCAGCCCCCGGACACCCAGCCAGTCCCAGCGGATCTTAGGGACTGCCCCGACACGACCATACTTTTTGAACGGGATTTTTTCTTTAATAACAACCTGTTAAAGAGCCACTTCGTTCCACTGCACTCACCGCCGCGAACCCAAAACCCCGATGTGCACTTTGCCGATTTTAGCTCACTTTTTCCCCGATGTCAGTGCCGGGTTTCCGCCCGTTTTTCCTGCCGTACCGGGTTTTCTCGATAACCCGTGGCGGCGGGGCAGCTTGCCTGCGCCGCTGACGCGGGTTGGCCGGGTGCGGGCTGGCGAAGCCCGCTTATCGATGGATTTCTGCGGGGAGCCCCCGCTCGCGGGGGCGGATGGGGCGAAGATGGCGAGTACGGAGACGAGCAAGGAGCCTGCGACTGCGAGCCGGACGCAGCCAGTGCAGCAGGGTTGGGCGGGGGCAATAAACTGCGGCCAGCTTGCTGGCCTGCCTTCTGGGCTGTTGACCCTGACGGACTGACCGACAACGGGTTAAGGTGGATGTTAACACCGGAGCCGCCACGGACGGCGGCGACTGCGGCGGCGGGATTTTGCATTGAGGCTGACAGCAGCGGGCGCAGCCCGGTGCGCCACGGGGGCTAAGAGGCCCCACCCGGCGGCCAGCCGCTCACCGGGGTTGAGGTGGCCGCGCAGCGCCCTGCGGTGGGCGGTGCCGACATAATGTGCCGTTAAGCGTGGTGGGCCGTGCAGGCCCATTGCGCTTAATGCCACATTATGTTCAATGGCGGCTGACCGGCAACGACGGTCACAGAGAACGCCGAAGTTCAGCGCCGGGCGG
>NZ_NSCM01000112.1 GCF_003287735.1 Photorhabdus bodei
TCATTGTGAAAAGTGGTGAAAAGGGCGATCTGACATTTCATGGTGCGGGTTTAGCCAATGTTCTGGTTCACCAAGGCCAGAGCGGAAAAATGAATGTTGATGCTGGTGGTGCGGTAAATGTTCTTGTGCGGGTCGGGGATGGGCGATATCTGGCACATCTTCTGGCTTATGGCAATATCTCGATCCACAAAGGCAACGGTAACAGCCGGGTGTTGATGTTGGGCGGATACAACACTCATACCCAAATAGGTAATGGCAATGGGAACTGGTCCGGAACGGGCGGTTTTAACGTCATCACCCAGGCCGGAGCAGGGGATATCTCTTCTGTACTTTTAGGTGGCGCTAACGTGCTAACAAAGCTCGGTGCGGGAGATCTGGTTACCGGTATGTTCGGTGGCGCCAATATTATCACCCATCTCAGTGATGAGAGTGAAACCGCCAACACCACCGCCATTGCGTTGGGCGGAGCCAACATCTTGACCAAGAAAGGGAAAGGCAATGCGCTGGCGGTCATGGGCGGCGGTGCGAACGTCCTTACGCATATCGGTGACGGCAATACCACGGGCGTGATGCTGGGTGGCGCGAATATCTTGACCAAAGTCGGAAAGGGTGACACGACCGGCATCCTGTTTGGCGTTGGCAACGTGTTGACCCATGTTGGTGACGGCTTGACACTGGGCGTGATGGCCGCGGCAGGGAACATCTTCACTAAAGTCGGTGAGGGGACATCAATTGCGGCCATGATTGGCGCGGGTAACCTGTTTACTCATGTCGGCAAAGGGGATGCCTGGGGATTAATGGGCGGTGCAGTGAACGTCTTTACCAAAGTGGGTGACGGTAATGCGCTGGCCTTGATGGTAGCGGCGGGCAATGTGTTTACGCACATTGGGGATGGCACCAGTGTTGCGCTGATGTTGGCAAAAGGCAATATCGCCACGAAAGTGGGTAATGGCATGACCCTGGCGGCGATGATGGGCAAAGCCAATATCTTTACTCATGTCGGGGATGGCAATACTTTTGCCGCCCTGATTGGCGGGGCCAATGTGCTGACCAAAGTCGGTAACGACCAGACCGCTGCTTTAATGGTAGGGAAAGCCAATATCTATTCCCATGTAGGCAATGGCACCAGTATCGGTTTGTTTGCCGGTGAATTGAACGTGATGACCAAAGTCGGTAATGGCACAACGCTGGCGGCCATGTTTGGTAAAGCCAATATGATGACCCATGTGGGGGATGGTTTAACGGGTGTCTTGGCACTGGGTGAGGCCAATATCGTTACCAAAGTGGGTGATGATTTTATAGGGGTGGTTGCGGCGGCGAAAGCAAACGTTATTACCCACGTGGGCAACTCAACGACGGCGGCTGTTTTGCTTGGCAAAGGCAATATTCTGACCAAAGTAGGAGAGGGGACGACAGTCGGTCTACTGGTGTCTGATGTAGGGAATGTCATGACGCATGTCGGTGAGGGTGAGACGGTGGGTTTTGCCAAAGGCAAAGCCAATCTTATCACCAAAATTGGCGGTGGCACCGGGGTGAATGTGGCTTGGGGTGAGGCGAATATCCTGACTCAGGTGGGAAATGGCGACCGCTACAACTTTGCGAAAGGTCAAGCTAACATTGTTACCAAAGTAGGGAAGGGACAAGAAGTCACGGTGGTTCAGGGCGATGCCAATATCATTACCCATGTGGGTAACGGTGACGATTACACCGGTGCCTGGGGCAAAGCCAACGTGATCACTAAAGTCGGTGACGGGCGTAATGTGGTGCTGGCGAAAGGTAAGGCTAACATTGTCACTCAGGTCGGTGAGGGAGACAGTTTTAATGCCTTATGGAGTGAAGGCAATGTCGTCACCAAAGTGGGTGACGGTATGCAGGTGACGGTGGCAAAAGGGAAAGCTAACGTCACGACGACAGTAGGCAATGGCTTAAGTGTAACGGCTGCTCATGGTGACGCTAACATTAACACTCATGTGGGTGATGGTGTTTCGGTTAAC
>NZ_NSCM01000113.1 GCF_003287735.1 Photorhabdus bodei
CTGCTTTACAGGCGGCTACCGCGGCCATTCAGGGACTCGCGGGCGGAAATATGGGTCAGGCACTGGCGGGCGGCGCTTCCCCTTACCTGGCCGGGGTGATTAAAGACCTGACTACCGACCCGAAAACCCATCAAGTCGATGTCGTCACCAATACTCTGGCCCATGCCATTCTGGGGGCGGTGGCCGCCGAAGTCAGCGGTAACAATGCGCTGGCGGGGGCAGCAGGAGCGGCGGGCGGTGAACTGGCCGCACGAGAACTGATGAAGCATATTCACGGAGAAAATGCTAAAGTCAGTGACTTAAGTGAAGAGGAAAAACAGACCATCAGCACCCTCTCCACCCTGGCGGCAGGGCTGGCAGGTGGCATTGCCGGTGACTCTACCGCCAGCGCCGTCACCGGGGCCCAGGCCGGGAAGAATGCGGCTGAGAATAACTATCTGAGCAGTGAGCAGATAGATGACTGGTCTACGGAAATGAAGTCCTGCCAGGCTGGCGGCGGTGACTGTGGAGGTATCATTAAAAAATATGAGGAGTTGAGTACCGCACAACAGAAACAGCTAATAAGTGACTGTGCCGCTAACCCGGCGAGCTGCCAGCAGAAGTACGGTGATGTGCTGACCGATAGTCTGACAGTGAAACAGGCGATAGATCGTGCCTTGGGTGAAGATATCCCGATCAAAATGGTCTACGATCTGACTGCGACCTTTGCGCAGCAAATGCAAGCAGAAGGCGTTGTTGCTACAAACAAAGTCTCTGAGGCTCTCCAGAAGGAATACGGTCTGGATGAGGTACAAGCGGGTATTGTAGCGAGTGCAGCGGCGTCGGCGTTTGGTGGGATTAGTAAGGCTGGTAATAGACTTCCACCCATTAATTCCAGCGCAAAAATTGCGACGGGACAAAGCGTAGGCAGTTTCGAAAAAAGTTTAGTGGGACTTCCTTCTGGAGAACGTGTTGCTATCGTAAAACAAACTGCTGCAAAAGTTATTGTCGAGCAAGGTATGGTTAAAGATAGCAAATTGACCCAAATGAACGGTGGACGAGATGTGTACAAGGGTAAAGATGGAAATTTGTATGCTCTTGATACACAGCATGGCCGATTTGAAGTTGTTTCTCCAAAAGGTAAGCACTTAGGTGAAGTTGACTTCTCTATGCAAATGAGAAAATCGGCTGATACATCCGGCAGTCATAATTTGAAGGTAAAATAATGAAACTCATCGATCGTATAGAAAAATATATATCCAGAGGAACCGTATTCAGGTTGCCGGCAGCATGGCCCTATGAAGAACAAGTTGATTTTATGGTTTTTGAAACTCAGGATGATGAGCGCCCATATGGACTAATTATCTCCTCTGGATATAAGGCTGGCCTATTTTTAGTGAAATTACCCATTGAAAGTATTTCGGATGAAGGGCATGGGCTAAATACGGAATGGGTTATTAAAAATTGGTCTAAATGGATTTATCCAGAATGTGATGTGAAAGATGTATGTTTAATAGAACGATATACAGCAATAGCTATTGATTGAATGAGTAAAATCCCAATCCTCGCGGCTGGGATTTTTCTTTAATCGTTACTTGCTATCTACCAGCCGGGTAATCAACTGCTTTAGTTTAGTGTTACCTCTTTATGCAATCACTAAATCCAAGCGGTAATTGTAGAAGAAGCTGTTGCTGCTATGATGCGGATGTACAGATCGCAGGTCACGGTATAGCGGTAGCATGTTCCTGGTTGGAAAGGCGCGTCGGGGGAAAAAGTTGCGGTACCGAAAACGCCACAGCAAAAAACGGCTGTAACTGACGGAAAGGACAGTAAAAAAGCAGGTTCTCTGCCGGATTCCGTGACAGAGAGAGTTGTTATTGAGAATAATGCGCTGGCCTCGCGAAATCTGGGTGATTGCCGCACGCTGTCACCGGAAGCGTGCGGCAAGGCTAAGGAGCTGAGCCAGCGCATTCTGGATAAAGGTCTGCCGTCGGTTG
>NZ_NSCM01000114.1 GCF_003287735.1 Photorhabdus bodei
TGATAAATATCGTGATCTTATGGTCATAAAATTTAGAGAGCGAAATTCTCTGTTATTTGTCTCCACTCCATCCTACTCAGCTGGAAGCGGTCTGTTGTTCTCTCTAACGCCACGTATTAAATGATGGCTATTTTACGCTGTCATTTTTTTACCGCGGAGCAGACCGGCGCTATTTAAAAGAGCCGCCTGTCATGGCTCGTTTAATAGCTTCTTGCGTTATCCCCATCTCAGGATAATGGTTCAGTTATGTAAGGTTTCAAATATGGATGGATTAGTTTTCACCTGCCGAATTGGCGCACTGCCCCAAACTACCTTTCAGGTCTCGCAATTTACTTTACAGGAAGGAAGAGCTGTCACAGCTTTATCGCCTGACGTTAAAAGTGGTGAGCTCACGTGATGACATTCCCCTGAATGAACAGCTGGGGGACAGCGCGTCACTGACCATTACCCGCAATGGCGTCACCGAGCGGACCATTAATGGCTTGATAACCGGGGCTGAACAGGATAATACCGACGGCCGTCGCACTTTTTATATTTTCACTGTCCGCCCCACAATGTGGCTGATGACGCTCAATCAGGACAGCCGTATTTTCCATCGAAAGTCCGTACCGGAAATCTTAACGATCCTGCTGAAAGAGCATCGTATTTTATTTACCCGCGATACGCTCTATAAACGCCATGCCGAACGGGAATACACCACGCAAAAACGCGAATCCGCCTATGATTTTTGGTGTCGGCTGGCGGCGGAAGAGGGCATTATCTTCTGGTTTGAGGAAAAACAGACGTTGTTCTGTGATTGCCGTCTGGGCATGCAGGCGGATATCGAACTGACTTACAATACGCACCCTGAAACGGACGAGACAGATACCACCGCGTACCAGTGGAGTTATGGCGAATACCTGTGTTCGAATGGCACGGTCCAGAAAGACCATAACTTTCTTAACCCCAAATATTCGCTCGAACATCAGAAGCAATCCGACGATAGCGGGCACAATTCAGTGTTTGAAAGTTACGGGCGCTTCCAGTGGGACGAGGAAGGAAAACCTTTTACCCAATTGCGGCTGGAACAGTTACGAAACTACAGCAAAGTCGGCACCGCCAAAACCAACTGTATCCGGCTGCGTCCGGGTAAAATTTTTACCCTGCAATCCCATCCCATAGAGGCCATGAACGACCGCTGGCAGGTGCTGTCCGTCACGCATTATGGGCAGCAACCTATCGCGTCAAACGACGGCGGCGAGGGGACAACACTGACCAACGAGGTCGCCTTTATTCCCGGGCGACAGGACTGGCGGCCCCCTTATCGCTACAAACCGCTGGCGGACGGTGATGAAGTCGCTACGGTGGTCGGGCCGGGAAGCGAAGAGATTTATGTGAACGAACACGGCGCGATACGGATCCATTTCCACTGGAACCGTTACGATAAAGCGGACGACCTCGCGTCTTGCTGGGTACGGGTGGCACAAGGCTGGAACGGCAACGGTTTCGGTTTTATGGCGATACCGCGCGTCGGGCAGGAGGTGATAGTCAGCTATCTCAACGGCGATATCGACCGCCCGATTGTGACGGGGTGTACCTACAATGGCCTCAATCGTCCGCCGCTTGATTTACCGGCGGAGAAAACCCGTACCACCTTTAAAACCCGGACTCGCGGAGGTGAGGGATTTAATGAACTGCGTTTTGAGGATGAAAAAGGCAGAGAGGAAGTGTTTATTCATGCTCAAAGGAATATGAAAACGCAGATTCTCTGGGATAAAACCACGCAGATAGGCCATGACCAGCAAACAGAAGTGGCTCATACCCGCTATACCATTACCACCGCTGGCGGTCAGACCCTTTCCGGTAAAACCGATGGGCTGGGCAGAACGATGA
>NZ_NSCM01000115.1 GCF_003287735.1 Photorhabdus bodei
ACCTCAACGCTCACAACCACCGCTCTTTACGGCAGCCGCTTGAGGGGGTTTGAAGCCAGCTTCCGACAGCAGACTTCGGTGGGCCGACCACCATCTCCTCCTGAGCTTATGCTACATACTGGCTGCATTCCCTATGCTGCTAGTTTGTATGCCTGCGGCACACTTTCTATCAAAAATCGCCTTCTTAACATCAGCTTATCCCAGAGAGATAACGCTTTTGCCTTCATGTTATTACGGACATGAGTGATTAACGTTATTCCTTCTGCTTCCAGTTCATCGCACAAAGCCTGCGACAAATACCCTTTATCGCCATATAAACATCCGGTTAACCCTTGTACCAGCGCTTTGACGGGATGGCGATCATCCTGATTTCCTGAGGTCAACTTAACTGCCAGAAGTTCACCACAATCATTGATAACCCGATGAAGTTTAAAGCCATAAAAACAACCGGTACGGGTTTTCCCTCGCTGTGCGACGCTCTGAAATACGCGATGACGGGGAATACGGAGGTTGTGACAAACGGCAATTTTAGTTGAATCAATAAAAGCGATCCCCTGGGTTTCAACCTTGCGTGACGAAAGAAAAGCACAGAGAGGAATGAGCGCCCTTTGCTTTAAGGTTAACATACGGGTGTAGCTGACCAACCGGGGAAAATCGGCCTTAAGATAGTGTTTAACATGCTGAATATAAAACGTTTTAAAATCACGATAACGGCTCATGTGGAATAAAATGAGGATCGTCATCACTTCACTGAGAGAAAGGGAAGCTTCGCGGCGACGTTTGAGCAAACCATTTTCAATTAACTGTTGATGCCAGAGAGGAACAAATTTTTGGCAAAAGTCATCGACGCAGCAGTAAAGTTCTTCTAAATTAGACATGCCTGAGGATCTCCACGATTTTGTTTTCTTTAACAAAAACTTTGATCGTGCCTCAGGCACTAAGTTCCCTTCTTAAGCAAACCTCAGGTTAATTAGAAAGAAAGGTTTTATTGCTATAAGATCGAATAACATTGAGAACTGAAAAATGTATAACCGAACCAGACAATATTTGGGAACAAATTTTCCAAGTGAGATCATTTCTGGAGAAAAGGTTCGCATAAGAGAATTTTTAGTGTAACGGCAAATCCGTTTTTCTTACAAAGTTCCATTAGAAAAAAGGCACCGACCAAAAAGCCGGCACCTTATCAATAGTCTAATTCAAGTAGCATATATGGATCACCAATATTATAAACTACTCTAGTTGCCACTTAACTTATAACTGGCAGGGGCGGAGAGACTCGAACTCCCAACACCCGGTTTTGGAGACCGGTGCTCTACCAATTGAACTACGCCCCTAAATTAAGGTGGCGGTGCGGACGGGGCTCGAACCCGCGACCCCCGGCGTGACAGGCCGGTATTCTAACCAACTGAACTACCGCACCACCGAATTCTCTTTGATTTATATCGCTGTTACGACATAAAACTTAAATATCAAACTTAGCAGCTCATAAACGGCTTTCCTGCCGTTTTCCCTTCGGACCATCACAACTCGCGACGTTCAAACCCGTTCCCGACGGAGTTTGTCCTACTCTCTGCTACTTTTGCCTCATGTTGCTTTGCTGTCGCAACATAATGCTAAATTAAAGCCTGGCAGTTCCCTACTCTCACATGGGGAGACCCCACACTACCATCGGCGCTACGGCGTTTCACTGCTGAGTTCGGCATGGGGTCAGGTGGGACCGCCGCGCTATCGCCGCCAGGCATATT
>NZ_NSCM01000116.1 GCF_003287735.1 Photorhabdus bodei
CACCTGCGCCGCGACGGCGAGGAAACCCATTTCACTGATGGCGAGGGAGTGATTTACACCTTCCACACCCCGACGGAAACCGTCTTCTCGGTCAATCTCCATGCCGGTCACTATCTGCTGTACGGGCAACGCGACGGCGAACTGCGCCTGTTTAACCGCCGTACTCAGCAGATACTGAGCTTTGCCGAGGTTCAGGGGGATAAACGCCGCCTGTCCCTGATTGAAGACCGCAACGGCAACCAGACCGTCTTTCATTACGATAAACACCACCGCCTGACCCGCCTGGTCCATGCCGACACGACGACCCTGGCGCTGCACTACGAGCGCCAGCAGCTCACGGCCATTGACTGGCTGCACGCCGAACAGCGCCAGCGGCTGGTGACCTGCCGCTATGATAATCAAGGGTATCTGGCGGAATGTGACGCCTTTCAGTTTCACCACCTGTGGCATGAATACACTCCGCAGGGGAACATGACCCGCTGGCACGACACCGATAAAACCGATGTCACCGTGCGCTATGACAAAGCAAGCCGAGTAATTGCCACCACCACCCCGCAGGGATACTGGCAGGACCGTTTTGAATACGATGATGACCATCACATCACCACCTACTTCGATGCCGAAGGCGGCTGTACCCGCTACCACTCTAACGCCGACGGCCTGGTGACCCGCCAGGTGGACCCGCTCGGCCATGAAACCCGGACTGAATGGGATTTCAGTTGCAAAGTCGCCGAAACCGACCCGCTGGGCCGGACCACCGCGTATGAGTACAGCCCTTACGGCGAGCTGACCGGCCTGCTGTCACCCGCCGGGGACCTCACCGCTTACGATTACAATGAATACGGCCAGCTTACCCGGGTCACTCAGCCGGATGGGGCGCGCTGGCGACTGCATTACAACGAACAGGGCAACCTGGCCTCCGTTATCGACCCCCAGGGCCGGGTGGAAGAGACCCGTTACGGGCCGCGCGGGGAAATCCTGCGCCAGGTCCTGCCCGACGGCCGCGCCTGGCGCTACAGCTATGAACGGCAGCAGCTCAGTGAAATTCGGGCCCCGGACGGCACCCTGACCCGGTTTGACACCGACGGCCTGGGCCGGCTGCTGCGGGTCACCGACGCGTTACATCAGCAGACCGACTATCACCACAGCCCGTTTCATGCCAGCCCGGCGGGCAGCGTCAGCGAGATTCAGCTACCGGATGGCATTCGTCAGACGATTGACTACGACAGCGAGCGCCGGGTCTCGGCAGTCACCGACGGAGAAGGCCGGACCACCCGCTATACCTATGACGCCTTTGACCGGCTCAGCCGCCTCACCCGCCCGGATGGCGCGGCCCTGACCTTTGGCTACGACCGGCTGACCCGCCTGAAAACCGTGACCAATGAAACCGGTGAAACGTATCGCTACACCCGTGACCCGGCCGGCCGGGTGATGAGCGAAACCGATTTTACCGGCCGGACCATTCATTATCAGTATGATGCCGCCGGGCGCCGCCTCACCGCCCGCTACCCCAATCACCAGCTGCTGCGCTGGTGCTACACCGACGACGACCGTATTACCCGCCAGGAAGCGTGGCAGGAAGAGGATGACCGGTGTACGTTATGCTCAGTCACCACCTACGACCACGACGCGCAGGGACGACTGGTCCGGGCCGCCAACCCGGACGCGGTGGTGGCGTTTGCATACGATGAGGCCGGCCGCCTGACCCGGGAGACCATTAACG
>NZ_NSCM01000117.1 GCF_003287735.1 Photorhabdus bodei
TACTACACTCCACTTATTTTACATTTACCTAACCAGCTATGACTATTTAAAAAGACAAACAGGGAGAGATTAAATACTTCATTCAATAGACTGATTTAACCAAGAAAATTAAAGTTTTCAGTAGTGTAATTAATGACATTTAGTCGAAATTCACTAACCATTAACCGAGAGTTGAAAAGAAATAATCACGTAAAATAATATTAATAGAATAGACTGACATTCAAGTATTTTCTCACCCTCATTTCACGAAGAAATCAATAAAAAAATGCGATAAAAAAGAGATAAAAAGAGATAAAAAGAGATAAAAAGAGATAAAAAGAGATAAAAAGATTAATTTAGCCGGATTTAAGTGCTAAAAAAGGAGCTATCCTAAAAAACATTAACGGTATTTTCATACCATCAAGCTATTTATTAGTGATTTATAAAGAAAAGATAAAGGGTGATGATTTATAAAACCCCGCAAAATTGCCAGTAAAACAACATTGGTAAAAAAATGTCAGTAAAACAATGTTGGTAAAACAATATCTATAAAACAATGTCAGTCAAAATAAATCGGATATGATTAACGTTCGTTTAAACGTAACACCATGATATATCATAATGTTTAAATTTCGCAAAAAGCATATAGCCAAAAGATAAAAAACGATTAAAACCAGATACCGATTAAAATCATACGTTAAAAAAATAACTTTTAATCACAGTTTAAAACCTGCTCTGGTTTTACGGGTATTGTAATTAAAGTTTTATACCCTATGGATTTCAAGTTGCATCGCGGCGGCAAGGGAGTGAATCCCCGGGAGCATAGATAACTCTGTGACCGGGGTGAGTGAGTGCAGCCAACAAAGAGGCAGCTTGAAAGATGACGGGTATAGCATTGGATAGTTATGACCGTACCTGTAATCGACAAGCGCCGGTTGGGCAACCACAATTAACAAGGTGTCCCTCCAGCGCGACAGGTATTCCTTGTATATTGAACAAGTTAGAACCTTCCGCAATCACGCCGGTTTGTTTACAGGCGGGACAAAACACCGGGGTACCTTTACAAGCAACCGATAGTTGTTGGTTTACCAAACCGGAACCATTTAAAACCTCGCCTCCGGTTGTTGTGGTATCACCTTTAAGGATAATTTTTTTACTTTCCACGACACTTCGCATTATTTACTCCGTCATATTTTCCGTTTCTCGTATTAAATGCCAGACGGTTGTGCCCGTCTCCGCACCTTCAACATCAAAAGCCATCGCGCCCTGAGCAAAGAAGAACTGCTGACCGGGCAGGCTATCGGTTCGCCAGATCCCGCTGACCAGTGCGGGATGGTCACCTCTCAGAGGAGTCACTTGCAGCGGCCCCCGGTCATAACGGGCATACCAGGCCAGTGTGGAAATATCATCAAAATGACCGGCACCATAAAAATGCAGGGAATGACCTTCACGGGGAATGACCCGTATCGGGCGTATCAGCTGATTAATCGCAAAATAACTCTCCGGGACACTGCCCGGCAGTGGCGTTAAGTCCGGGTATTGACCGGCCCGGATTATCAGGCCATCACGGTAAGAAGTAATCACCACATCCCGGTAGGGACGCAGCACCTGACGTATCCAATATTCCCCACCCAGTCGGTTTACAAATCGCTTGGAAAGTAAGGTGATCCAGTTAATACCACGGATGGAATGCCCATACTGCAA
>NZ_NSCM01000118.1 GCF_003287735.1 Photorhabdus bodei
ATCGCTTTTATTCTGTCTCGTACCTGACCATCACGAGTGGTGTCGTGAAGACGTTCAAGTTTGATTTTTTGTTCTGATGTAATAAATATTTTCATAGCGAGGATAATGATCTCCATTTCGGATAAAATCAAGCATCTTCAATGATAACGGGTATATAAAGTAAAATCTCGGCGTTGTTGGCCGAGATTTATATTTAAAACATAAATTCTTAGCTTTAGTTAACTTCACCAATATACCAGTATTCAGAATAATAAGGCTTTCCCTCGTCATCTTCACTTATTCTAAGAACACCTAGCTCTGAAAAACCATCGGGTAATTGTAAGTTCCATTCTCTGCATAAGCTTCGTTCACTCAATAAAGTTATTTTACCAAACCGATTATATCCATTACGCGTATGTTCATTGAAATATTCCTCAGATGTGAATATACATAATTCACTTGAAAACATATCAGGCAATACAATTGAACAAGTAATTCTTATATTATTTTCATTGTCGGGCTTCGCCTTATAAATGTTATAAGCTGCATCTATCAAATCTTGAGCACAAATAGATTGAATATTTTTATTTGTCTGTTTTCCTTGTACTAATGCTGAATGCACCGGAATTTTCACATTCCAGTAACCATAAGAATAATCATTTTCAGTGATAACAGGAAAATAGGTTCTATATGACTCGGACCATATTTTCAAGGAACGTAGTCTACGTGGTATACCACGCAGTTTTTTATTGCTTAACGCTATTCTACGCATAGACATTTATAATTTCCTTCCTTTAGCAGCATCAGTTTTGGTCTGGTTTACCGTACCATCTAAGTTTAAGACAGCCTTAAATTTCCCTTTGTTATCAAAAACCTCAAGATGGTTTTTATGTTGACCATCAAGATATAGCTGATCACCTTTTTTAATCACTTTTCCAATATTGTTATTGGCTTTGTAAACACTCTGCCCCTGATATATTTGGCTGGTTTTTTGTGTACTATTTTTTATTTGAGTACCAAAACCGGGTTGAGTAAAAAATTCCTTCATATTCCCAACAGCTCCCTGATTCGGTTGATACGATTGCTTGTCTTTTCCAACATCTCCACCGCCTTTTACTCCAGCTTTACTAATTCCACCGGCCACTCCCGCAGACGCCGCAATTCCCGTCTGCCCCATAATCTTCACGATTTCCTGAGTGGTTTCTTCTGAGCCGCCGGTGACTTGGGCACGATGGAGCACCAAATTCCGTGATGCGTCAATATTCGACATGGCACCCCGTAAATCCGCCCATTCCCGCACTTCTGCTGGAGTGAGGGAATCCAGCCCCTGCATTCTGGCTTTTTCCTGAATTTCTCCTATTCGTGCGCTGTAATCACCCTGTAATGCCCGCAGCTCTTTGGCAACAGCAACGCACTGGTCAGCGCCTGAACAAGTCGTTATTCGCGCCTGAACCTTGTCATACTCCTGTCGGTATTTATCCCTAACGGCAGAACGGCAACTGGTATCACCCTGACAGTTGACCAGTTCCTCACTGCGTGATTGATTCTTCTCCACACTAAGGTGGTTATTGTCCACAACAACCCATTCCATTGCGAAGTTGACCGCCGGTCACCGATTTTCCTAATGCCCTCAGTCAGTTACAACCCGTTTTTTCCCGTGCTGCTTTGTCGCCGAACCCAAAACCCCCTGACGCGCTTTTCAC
>NZ_NSCM01000119.1 GCF_003287735.1 Photorhabdus bodei
TGAGATTAAGCTGCGGATGCGGGAGATGCTGGCTGAGTACAACGCGGGCTAAGGGAGAGGATAAAATGAACACGGTGATTGAACATTTACAGGACATTCAGTTAACCCACATTGAAGCGCTGGCCTTGGCCCAACTGGTTAAACGGTTGAACTGGACGGAGATACGCGCCTGTGCCGTGAATGACGAAGAAGCGTATCAGATCAAAGATGCGATCTCTAAGCTCCAATCTGCTCTAGCGTACAGTGGGTATGCGCCACGGTAGATATTAATAAGGCTGGAAGATCTTTGAGATCTTCCAGCCTTTCATATTTATTTATATGACATCAATCGCTTATATAAAAACTCAATGAAATTGCTTGCATATAATTTATTTTCTGTTCCTAATGATATATAAACTTCGACCAAATTATTTGTGTTGAAATAAAATTCTTCTCCGAAGTCTGTATTTGAGACAACTAACCTTCCTTCATTAAGGTAATTATTAGCTATTGTATTTTGATATACTAAATCACCGCCAATAGCTTCCTCAAACGGAATGCAATATATGCTATATATCTCATCTCCACATATATCACCACCGCCAAAATTATTCAAAAACCATTTATAATCATCAGGTAATGTTAGTGATAATGCTTTTTCTGTTTTATTTATCCATTCAGGAGAGGGTGCATCATCTGCACTTCCCATATTTAATAAATCGGGATATTCCGCGAATAAATCTATTAATTCATCTCTGTTCATTTAAAATCTCCAGCTCTATTGATCCAATACTGTTCTCGCCATTTATTAAATGTAGCTCGATCTATTCCTGAAGGAATCGTATTAGGATTTATATGAATTGCTTTGTGATTAACTTTATGGAATGTTTGGCTCATTTCAGCAATAGGACCGTTTTGAGTTTGTAACATATGATGTAAGTTTACAGCTTTTCCATCATGCCCAACAGGGGCCCTACCTGATGCCATTCGTTCAATATTAGTTCCTCGAATCACTTTTCCTTGATCTCGCCATGCCGACATATGTTGAGGATCAAACAGATCATTTCTTTGATATACCTTATTCCCTTTAAATGTAATCGGGTCTGATGACCAATATTTTCTCTTTTGACTATAGTCAGTTGGACAGCCAGCAAGACCCAGCGGATCAATCCAGTTTGCCGGATTATGGACGTACGCATACGGGTTCGGACCCCCATTTAGCCCTAGCGGGTCTTAGGGACTATCCCGACGCCATCATACAGTTTAGCGGAGCTTTCCCCCTGATTTAGCAGCCTTTTTCTCCACCGCTTTTTCCCACCCTGTTAAAGAACATGTTAACTCGCCCCGACGAGCACTTGGCCGATTTTAGCTCACTTTTTCCCCGATGTCAGTGTCGGGTTTCCGCCCGCTTTTCCTGCCAGAACCGGTTTTTATTGGGAACCCGTGGCGGCGGGGCAGCTTGTCTGCGCCGCTGACGCGGGTTGGCCGGGTGCGGGCTGGCGAAGCCCGCTTATCGATGGATTTCTGCGGGGAGCCCCCGCCCGCGCTGTCTCTTAGTCACATCTCTACATCAACCGATTTAGCCAGTAAATACCCATCAATAAGCGTTTGTAGCAGGAACCAGCCTTCCCATAGTCTTTCCCACCCGACCCGGCCTGTCCGTTTTGAGTCAT
>NZ_NSCM01000120.1 GCF_003287735.1 Photorhabdus bodei
GATACGTCAGGTGCTGCGTCCCTACCGGGATGTGGTGATTAGTTCTTATTCCAATGGTCTGATAATCCGGGCCGGTCAATACCCGGACTTAACGCCACTGCCAAGCAGTGTCCCGGAGAGTTATTTTACCATTAACCAACTGATACGTCCGATACGGGTCATTCCCCGTGAAGGTCATTCCCTGCATTTTTATGGTGCCGGTCATTTTGATGATATTTCCACACTGGCCTGGTATGCCCGTTATGACCGGGGACCGCTGCAAGTGACTCCTCTGAGAGGTGACCATCCTGCACTGGTCAGCGGGATCTGGCGAACCGATAGCCTGCCCGGCCAGCAGTTCTTCTTTGCTCAGGGCGCGATGGCTTTTGATGTTGAAGGTGCGGAGACGGGCACAACCGTCTGGCATTTAATACGAGAAACGGAAAATATGACGGAGTAAATAATGCGAAGTGTCGTGGAAAGTAAAAAAATTATCCTTAAAGGTGATACCACAACAACCGGAGGCGAGGTTTTAAATGGTTCCGGTTTGGTAAACCAACAACTATCGGTTGCTTGTAAAGGTACCCCGGTGTTTTGTCCCGCCTGTAAACAAACCGGCGTGATTGCGGAAGGTTCTAACTTGTTCAATATAAAAGGAATACCTGTCGCGCTGGAGGGACACCTTGTTAATTGTGGTTGCCCAACCGGCGCTTGTCGATTACAGGTACGGTCGTAACTATCCAATGCTATACCCGTCATCTTTCAAGCTGCCTCTTTGTTGGCTGCACTCACTCACCCCGGTTACATAGTTATCTATGCTCCCGGGGATTCGCTTCCTTGCCGTCGCAATGCATCTTGAAACCCATAGGGTATAAAACTTTAATTAAAATACCCGTAAAACCAGAGCAGGTTTTAAACTGTGATTAAAAGTTATTTTTTTAACGTATGATTTTAATCGGTATCTGGTTTTAATCGTTTTTTATTTTTTGGCTATATGCTTTTTGCGAAATTTAAACATTATGATATATCATGGTTTTACGTTTAAACGAACGTTAATCATATCCGATTTATTTTGACTGACATTGTTTTATAGATTGTTTTACCAACATTGTTTTACTGGCATTTTTTTACCAATGTTGTTTTACTGGCAATTTTTTCGGGGTTTTATAAATCATCACCCTTTATCTTTTCTTTATAAATCACTAATAAATAGCTTGATGGTATGAAAATACCGTTAATGTTTTTTAGGATAACGCCTTTTTTAGCACTTAAATCCGGCTAAATTAATCTTTTTATCTCTTTTTATCTCTTTTTATCTCTTTTTATCTCTTTTTATCTCTTTTTTATCGCATTTTTTATTGATTTTTTCATAAAACGGTGGTGAGAAAATACTTGAGCGTTAATCTATTCCATTAATGTTATTTTACGTGATTATTGCTTTTCAACTCTTGGTTAATGGTTAGTGAATTTCGACTAAATGTCATTAATCACACTACTGAAAACTTTAATTTTCTTGGTTAAATCAGTCTATTGAATGAAGTATTTAATCTCTCCCTGTTTGTCTTTTTAAATAGTCATAGCTGGTTAGGTAAATGTAAAATAAGTGGAGTGTAGTA
>NZ_NSCM01000121.1 GCF_003287735.1 Photorhabdus bodei
GAATTTCGAGACAAAGTCTTCAAATTTTTCACCACAACGCTACCGGATATAGCGGACTCGCTGATGTCGAGAATTAACGACCATTTTCAGGTGCTAAAAACTGCATCTTGAAGTTTCTTGGGTATATTACATTTGTATTAGCGAAAGCCGATGTAAGCCTCTATGCCTAATGGGAATTCTCCTTCCTAGAAATGTGATGACAATGGCGTTACATTTGTGTATTATTTAGACCACCTATAGCATAAGGGGATTTGAAATGAACGTAATAAGTGAGAATCGTAAAAATAAGACACTCAACTTGAGGATTAGGCAAGAGGATCGGGATTTAATAGATAGAGCAGCAAAAGTGAAGGGAAAAACCGTTACTGAATATGTCCTTGATACAATCAAACGTGATGCTGAAAACACGTTATTGGAACATTCATTTATGATTGTATCTCCAGAAATTTTTAATGCTTTTATTGCTAAACTTGATGCTCCGGCTGTTCCAAATGAGTGTCTTATCAAAACGGCAAATATGAAAAAACCGTGGTGATAAAATGATTAACGATCCAACCTTATTAACAGATGATCACAATTTAAATAATTTTACTTCAGGAGTTGACACCCTAGACAACTGGTTAACAGACAGAGCATTAAAAAATCAAAAAGAGAATGCCTCGCGAACTTATGTTATAAGCGAAGACAGAGATGTTATTGCCTATTATTCGTTAGCGACCGGCTCAATCATGTCAGAAGAGGCGATAAGCAAATTTAAGCGTAATATGCCAAATCCCATTCCGGTGATTATTTTGGGCCGTTTAGCTGTTGATAAGCGTTATCAAGGAAGAGGGTTTGGTCGCTATTTAGTTAGAGATGCCTCCATACGTGTCGCTCAAGCGGCAGATTTGGTGGGTGTTAGGGGATTGATTGTTCATGCTATCTCGGAGAATGCTAAGGCGTTTTATAAGTCTGTGGGTTTTAGTGATTCGCTTTTAAATCCAATGACGCTAATGATCATGCTAAAGGATTTAAAAACGGTTTTTAAAATAACAGATTAATACCATTTATACCCTATGGATTTCAAGATGCATCGCGACGCAGCCAACAAAGAGGCAACTTGAAAGATGACGGGTATAATATTAATATTTGGGGAGAGAAATATTATCATGAGTTTAAAGGGTAAAATATAATTTTTAAGTCTGAGAAAAAATAAAAATATATTTTTAATATAATCTATACCCTATGGATTTCAAGTTGCATCGCGACGGCAAGGGAACGAATCCCCGGGAGCATAGATAACTATGTGACCGGGGTGAGTGAGTGCAGCCAACAAAGAGGCAGCTTGAAAGATGACGGGTATATAAACTGAAAATCTTCGTTTAATTACACTATACCCGTAATCATTGAAGATGCTTGATTTTTCCCAAAATAAGGATCATTGTACCAGTCATGAAAATATTCATTACCGATGAACAAAAAGCCGAACTCGAACACCTCCATCACACCTGTCGTGATA
>NZ_NSCM01000122.1 GCF_003287735.1 Photorhabdus bodei
CTGTCTTTCCTACACAAATATTTTAACCCGCCCCCTCGTTATTGAACTTTTACCTCATAGATTGATCCCAATAAAAAACACGACTTGAGGTAATCTTTATGTTTTCAACCTGCGCCGAACAATGGGCAAATGACACGTTTCAACACGCGGAATTAGGTGATAAACGCCGTACCAACCGCCTGGTGAAAGTGGCCTGTTCGTTGGCTAACCATATAGGACAATCGCTCGTGCAATCTCTTGACTCTCCTGCCGATGTTGAAGCGGCCTACCGACTGACCCGAAATTCCGCCATTGCGCCTCAGGCCATCGCCGAAGCCGGATTTACCGCCACCGTCGCTCACGCTCAACGTTATCATTGCCTGTTAGCGCTGGAAGACACGACAACCCTGTCATTTTCCCATGCGTCGGTCGCCGATGAACTCGGCTATACCACCTCGAAGGAAAAATCCCGGGGCATGCAGGCACACTCGGTGTTGTTATTTGCGCCTGAAGAACAACAGGTCGTGGGGTTGATAGAGCAACAGCGCTGGTGCCGAGATGTCAGTGATTATGGCAAAAGCCGACAACGCGACACACGCCCTTATGAAGGGAAAGAGAGTTATAAGTGGGAACGGGCCTCACAAGCCGTCAACAGCCGGTTAGGGGAGCAGATGGCCAACGTGATTTCTGTCTGTGACCGTGAAGCCGATATCATCGAATATCTGCGTTATAAAACGAGCCAAAAACAACGTTTCGTCATCCGTTCGATGCAAAGCCGGCGTATTGAGGAAAGTCAGGATAAACTTTATGACTTTATCAGCCAGTTACAGAGTGCTGGAGAACGATTAGTTCAGGTCAGACAGAAAGGCGGGCGTCAGGCACGTGTCGCGGATTGTGATATCAGTTATGCCGAAGTGACGTTGAAAATCCCCGAAGGAAAAAGCGGTGAAGCGGTGCGGATATTTTATGTTGGTTGCTACGAAAAAGGTACGGAGGATGGGCTTTGCTGGCATCTTCTGACCTCCGAACCCGTCAACAGTCAGGAAGACGCCCATAAAATATTCAGTTATTACGAGCGCCGCTGGCTGATAGAAGAATTTCACAAAGCGTGGAAAACGGGCGGTACGCAGGTAGAAGCGCTGCGTATGCAAAGCAAAGATAATCTGGAGCGCATGATAGTGCTGCTGGCCTTTATTGCGGTACGGATACACCAGCTCCGTTTTATGGGTCTGAACAAAGAAGAGGCAGAGAAAGAGAGCTGTGAGACAGTATTAAGCCCCCTGGCGTGGAAATTACTGTGGTCAAAACAAGAAAAACGCCGTCCGCCGAAAAAAGCCCCGAGCTTGCATTGGGCCTTCATCAATCTGGGAAAACTGGCCGGCTGGTACGATTCCAAACGCACGGGTCGAGTCGGATGGGAACGACTTTGGGAAGGTTGGTTTCGGCTGCAAACCCTGATAGACGGCTATTTGCTGGCTAAATCGGTTGATTTGGAGATCTGATCAAGAGACAG
>NZ_NSCM01000123.1 GCF_003287735.1 Photorhabdus bodei
TTCCATACTTCATCTGTTAACATAGTTCTTGGCATGATGGTGAGGTAGAGTCGTTTTTTGGCGAAAGCAATTATACCCCATCATCATGCTGTTCAGTAATTCCTCTCAAAACGTCAACAGCCCCTAGGCATTCCATCGGAGTTTTTAATTCCAAATGTATTAGTTCTTTTATCGTAAACAAGAGTGTCTCCATTAGCTCTGTGCTTTCTTAATAGGGAAGGTGATGGATCATTTAGAAACCTATGTGCGCTTTCTACATATTGTTTGGCATTTTGATGCTCAGGAAATTCTGCTTTATGCTTAACCCAGTGACCATAAGCATTCTCTACTGATGAACTCCTTTTCGTGGCAGTCCAAATCGAGGTTTTATTGGCAATTTTCTCAATTGCACTGTAGTTGCCCGGCAGGATAATCCCAGCAGCAAACAGTCCACCCGCAGCCCATTTCTCTCCTGTTGTAGCACAATCACTGGTAATGGTCTTGAACGTGTCATAGGCGTCCCAAGCGCTCAAGGCAAATTCAACAGCAGCATAGGCCCCCAACAGAAGCGGCACAAACTCCCCTGTTGGATCTGCATTACCTATCGGGTTGCTCAGCGCATAGGCATAGGTGTTAATCCCACCAGCCAGCCCAATCGGGTCTTAGGGACTATCCCGACGCCATCATACCGTTGAGCGGACTTTCCCCCTTGATTTAGCAGCCTTTTTCTCTGCCGCTTTTTCCCACCCTGTTAAAGAACCTATCAACTCGCCCCGACGGGCACCTGGCCGATTTTAGCTCACTTTTTCCCCGATGTCAGTGCCGGGTTTCGCCCCGCTTTTTCTGCCAGAACCGTGTTTTCTCGATAACCCGGGGCGGCGGGGCAGCTTGCCTGCGCCGCTGACGCGGGTTGGCCGGGCGCGGGCTGGCGAAGCCCGCAGGTAAAGCTGTTCAGCAGGGAAGCCCCTGGGGGCTGCACGGGGCGGAGATGGCGAGCACGGGAATGAGCAAGGAGCCTGCGACTGCGAACCGGGCGCAGCCAGTGCAGCAGGGTTGGGGCGGGGGCAATAAACCGCGGCCAGCCTGCTGGCCTGCTTTCAGGGCTGTTGACCCTGACGGACTGACCGGCAACGGCTTAAGGCGGATGTTGACACCGGAGCCGCCACGGATGGCGGCGACTGCGGCGGCGGGATTTTGCATTGCGGCTGACAGCAGCGGGCGCAGCCCGGTGCGCCACGGGGGCTAAGAAGCTCAACCCGGCGGCCAGCCGCTCACCGGGGGTGAGGTGACCGCGCAGCGCCCTTCGGTGGGCGGCGCCGACATAATGTTTGTTAAGCGAGGTG
This sequence comes from Photorhabdus bodei, assembly GCF_003287735.1. Taxonomy (GTDB): domain Bacteria; phylum Pseudomonadota; class Gammaproteobacteria; order Enterobacterales; family Enterobacteriaceae; genus Photorhabdus; species Photorhabdus kayaii. The sequence goes on from NZ_NSCM01000123.1 coordinate 1,323, forward strand.
GGCCGTTCAGGCCCATTGCGCTTAATGCCACATTATGTTCAATGGCGGCTGACCGGCAACGACGGTCACAGAGAACGCCGAAGTTCAGCGCCGGGCGGCCGGCATTTACTGCCGGGCACGCCGAAGGTAGGGAG
>NZ_NSCM01000124.1 GCF_003287735.1 Photorhabdus bodei
CGCGCAGGTTGAGGGGCGGCGGCAGTGCATCCTGGGCTTTAATGCGCAGGTTCTGATAGACCCGCTGATAAATGGAGAGCTGACTCAGCTCTTTCTCGGCATTGATGAGCGGCAGTTTGTAGGGCGCAAAGCGGCTGATCGCCCGCCTCAGACTCTGTTCTCTCTCTATTTATTCTCTATTCTTCAAAAGAATAGGATTGAAAATAACGCATGTCTTTTTATCTTTTTTTATACCGCACGACATAATTCCTTTTTTGAATATAGACAATATGGTTTCTAATTTAGCGTTCTGATTAAAAGAAAATAAATATCGATAAATGTTTATCATATTTAACCTGTCATGACATTCGTCATTGACTTTATTTAGAAAGTTATCGTGTTCTATGTTATTAACTAACCCTTGTTTCTTTCTTATAAGATATGGTTTTCTTTTATCTCATATTTTCTTTAACTTGATCCTGAATAGATATTTTTACTCTGTCAAGGATATCCTTTTCTGCTTTTTATAATCCTCATGAAGATAAAACTCAGATACCCGATCAGAGAAAAATCACGCCAAACCATGTAGTTACTTGGTATTTCTTGATCGAAAAGAAGCTTTAATGCCCTATCTTTATTATCAATAATTTCATATTTATTAAATTCTTCAATAGAACCGGATAAAAAATCCGAACTTTTAAAGAATTCAACAGGTTCCATATAAAAATTTATTATCTCACCCAGATTAAATTATCCTAAAATTTTACTCCAGAGATCAAAGATGCTTTGTCTTACTTTTTAATTTACGTCTTTCCTCTGAATATTAGTGTTATACCTATCTTTGGATTTAATAATATTGCCATTCTCCATACCTTTTTTAGCTATATTTTGAATGTTAGCTACTTGTTTCGATATGGTATCAGTTGATTGATTTAAATTCATCTTATCCAGAGCATTTCTTATTGCATCAGTATATCCGTGATGATTACCTTGATGCCTTGCCATTACATTAACTGGTCGGCATTGGAGTATTACGGGTATTTGCCACGGTAAGAAAGAAACCAGCCGGAAGCGATTCCGGCTTTTTGCTGTTTCAGAGAGAAAACAGAATAAAATAGCTAAAATATATCCTATGTATATAAATAGCTTTCCATAATACCGATACACCTATGCCTTTTGTTTTCTTTTTGAACAATATTGGTTCTGTAGCCTATCTCATTGATTCTACGGACCACTTGGATGAAAAGGCTGTATGTCTTGGTACACAAGGGCTGGTTGGAAGTGGAGCATAATTATGAAAACTTATTTATTTACCATTAATCTTATATTTTTCTGTATTATTCATTTGTTTATCTTCTTATTTATTTTATATTTTTGTGATTTTAAATTATATATTTAATATATAAGGTCAACCCTGAAAAGTATTTATTTTAA
>NZ_NSCM01000125.1 GCF_003287735.1 Photorhabdus bodei
ATCTGGTATCTTTCTGTTTCGGTCAGTTGTGTATAGGCCATAGTGCATTCTCCTGTGGCGGGAAAGATGCCTACTATAGCAACTGACCGCCCTTCTGAAAAATTGCACTTATTAGTCGAATCCGCCATAATTTATATATCATATCAATATAAATAAATTTTATTTTTAATAATATAAACCCGTCGAAATATATAATAAACAGTTACAACGAAGTAAGAATGATATAATATTTTTAAGCCATAAAATCATGTTTTTTCAATGAATTAAATAAGAATTTAATTCATTGAAAAATAGACGGATATATTCTTATAATAAAGAATTAATAAAAATTCACAACAAGAGGATTATGATCGGAAGCATCAGTAAGTATCACAGTAGCATTAGCTATATTCAACTCTCGGAAAAAAATAAAATCTAAAGGTCTGCCAAACGCGATTGTTCGATAGTCATCAGTAAAAGATACTTCTTCAAGGTGTAAATATCTGGTAAAACGTTTTAAAGCATTTAATCGTTGCTTACTCCATGCATTAAAGTCACCAGCCATAATGACTGGGCCATTATGTAAACGAACATGAGCACCAATGTTATTCAACTGGCGGCTATACACATCCACACCAAAACTGAAATTTATCGCATGCACATTAATAACCATTAACTGACGGTTATCCTGTAAAAGATAAACAGTGATGAGAGCGGATTTAGATAAACGTAAAAGGGGTTCTTTCTCTCTCAGTGGGCAACAATAGACAGGATGAGAAGTTGCTAACGTCATTACACCAGAGGGATGTTGCGGTAATAGAAATGCAGGAACTTGATCAGATATTAGGTAATTTGAGGTAGCAAATTCAACTAAATCAGGGGTTGTCTGCGCTTCTTGTAATAAAATCAACTGGCTTTCGTTAGTCAGCTCTTTCAGAACCTTTCGCCATGAAGGACGCTGCTGTTTATAGATATTCCATACAACAACCCTAAGCTCATTTGTACCAGTGGTCAAAGGAGTACCTACAGGTAATGTATTCCCAAGCTGATGAGTCGACATAGGAAAGACACGTTCAACAGGTTGTCCAGCAACATATCTTATCGCATAGGTTTTTTTTACCACGTAAAAAACCTCTTAAATGCAGAATAACTATAAAAACTATCCGATTCTATCAAATAAAATAAGGTAATTATTGATTTTAATACTCATAAACGGCAAAAAACCCTGAAATTTCTCTCAGGGTTTCTCTGCAAATTAAGGTGGCGGTGCGGACGGGGCTCGAACCCGCGACCCCCGGCGTGACAGGCCGGTATTCTAACCAACTGAACTACCGCACCACCGAATTCTCTTTGATTTATATCGCTGTTACGACATAAAA
>NZ_NSCM01000126.1 GCF_003287735.1 Photorhabdus bodei
GCTGATGCAGCAGCGCGATACTTTGTATCAGGGTGAGATATTTCATGTGGTCGCGTCGGGTGCGGGTTTTATCGCTCATGAACGTTAACTGTGAGGCATAAGGGTTAACCACATTCAGCGGGCGCAATAACCGCTGGGCGTTCTGATGCAGTTCGGTGATATACGCCTTTTCATTCTCGGCCAGTAAGCCTTCGAGGGTCTGCTTATGGCGCTGCAAGGCATGGATAGCTTCGGTCTGTTCCCGCGATTCGTTCACGGTCAGCACCAGACAACGATTCAGTAATTCTTCATCGACATCTATTGCGGTGGTGGTGAGCATCAGCATCACCGGCCCTTTCACCGTGTACTGTTTGGTGACCAGATTCCCGCTGGCGTCATCTTTACCGGTGCTGGCAATGGTCAATTCGCCGTCGCTTTGCAACAGCTTAAGCGCGTAGGCGGCCTGCCGTACCCCTTCTTCTTCCGCTATCGCCAGTATCTTGTGCTGGAGATTGGTTTCCCCCAGATAGAACAGACTCTGGCCGGTCATGGCGCTGTATTGCAGCCGTTCCTCTTCCGGTATCAGATTGAGGACGGCATCCATTAAGCTGCTTTTACCTGCCGCCGAACTGCTTTGTATCAGCACCGCCAGCGGACGCTCCAGCTTGCGACTGACGGCGGCTAAGTAACCGGCCAGCAGGTTGGTGCTCTCCCCCACCACGCCACAGGCGGCTAAGTCAGCGGTGATGCGCTCACTCAGTTTCGGGTCTTGCAGCAGCGCCAGCGCCGCGGCCCGCTGGTCCTCGCTCAGTTCGGGAACCGGCGGGGTTTCGGTTTGCTCACCGACGCCGGCCTGTTGACACTGCTCCAGTATCAGCAACACCTGCCCCAAAGCCCGGCGCAGGTCACCTTCGGCCAGTCCGAGTTCGGTGGCGGCCAGTCGCGCATACCCGCCCCGGCTGCGGGCGCTCATCATGTCCACGCTGTCCGCGAACATCACGCCGCTGTCAGTATCAACGACCTGAACATTCACTTTCATCACTGCCGCCCCGGCTTTCACCTGTGACAGGCCCCGGATACCCCACTGTTGCGTGCCCAGCGTCAGGGATATCTCGCCGTTAGCGCCGGTTTCCCAGACCACATTGGGCATTGACGGCAACGCGGCTATTCCGGCGGCTAAGGCGCTGACCGTTTCCGGCACCGGAACCGGCTGATGTTCTGCCAGCGCGGCCCGCTCTGTGGCGGTGGTGGCCTGTACCTCTGCCGCGTCCTGCATCGGCACGGCACTGTCCAGCAACAACGCGAAGGCCCGTTCCGGCTCGGCGACCTGACACAGATAGCCGTTGGCATCCATACCCTCGGGGAACACCACCCGGA
>NZ_NSCM01000127.1 GCF_003287735.1 Photorhabdus bodei
AGGCAGTCTGTGCGCAGGGACGCGCGCAGTCTGCCTTTCACTGCACCCCACAGGCTCACAGGGAAGCGGCTAACCGTCGAACTGTCCAACCGCACTCAGGTTTCAGGCCGGCTTCGGGCTGTCCGACTGGTCGCTATTCGCCTGCGTGTCGTCTGGCAGCGTTGCCTGCTTTGACTGCCGTTCTGCCGGGTGGGTCTGCTCATGCACTTCCTTTAAGTGACCGATAGCCACCCGCGTATAGATTTGCGTGGTTTCCAGTTTCTCATGCCCCAGTATCGCCTGGATATGCCGGGTGTCCGCGCCGTTCTCCAGCATCTGGGTTGCCATTGAGTGCCGGAACAGATGACAGGCCCCCGGTTTAGCCAGCTGCGCCTGTTTACGGATGCTGTCGGCGGCTATCTGGGTTAACGTGCCTCTGGCCAGTCCCCGGCCTTTCTTAGTGATAAACAGGTGACCGCTGTCCCCCCGCCGCGTTAACTCGGGCCGGACACTGAGCCAGCGACTTAACCAGTGCAGCGCCTGTTCGCCGATGGGCACCACCCGGTCTTTACCGCCTTTACCCTGTCTGACCATCACCACGCCGCGCCCGAAGTCCACCTCGCTTAACAGCAGGTTGGCTACTTCCATCCGCCGGATACCGGTACTCCACAACACTTCAAGGATAGCCCGGTTTCTCAGGCCCGTGAGTGTGTCGATACTGGCGGCGGCTAATACCGTGTGGGTTTCGTCTTCATTCATCACCTGCGCCGGTAGCCGTTTTTCTTCTCTTGGCAATACCATGTTATCCGTCGGGTTATACAGGATATGGTGACGTTGCAGCAGCCAGCGGAACCACTGACGTAAGACACTCAGCCGGTCCCGCTGACTGCCCGGGCTGTAGGGTTGACCGTTCGCTTTACGGGCGCTTCTCAGCCAGCGCTGGTAACTTTCCAGCAACGGCAGGCTGACCTGCGGCGCCGTCATCACGCCGCGGGCTTCACACCAGGTGACGAACGGCAACAGCCGCTCTTCATAAGCTTCCTGTGTCCGTTCACTTAACCCCTGTCCCCGCACGGCTTCCAGCCAGGCGGCCAGATGCTGGCGTAAGGTGGCGAAGCGGGCCGGGATGGCGTCGGGTTGACCGTGGGTCTCCGTCACTGAGGGGCGTTTTTTTCTGTCTGGCGAGGCGAGGGTTGTCGCCGGGCTGGCCGGGATAGCGTGCTGTTGCTGCAACCAGTCGAACCACAGGCGTAAGGACCGCAGGCGTCGGCGCTGACTGTCCGGCGTATAGGGCTGGCCGCCGGCCTTGCGGTATTGGG
>NZ_NSCM01000128.1 GCF_003287735.1 Photorhabdus bodei
AAAAAAGGCGTTATCCTAAAAAACATTAACGGTATTTTCATACCATCAAGCTATTTATTAGTGATTTATAAAGAAAAGATAAAGGGTGATGATTTATAAAACCCCGAAAAAATTGCCAGTAAAACAATGTTGGTAAAACAATATCTATAAAACAATGTCAGTCAAAATAAATCGGATATGATTAACGTTCGTTTAAACGTAAAACCATGATATATCATAATGTTTAAATTTCGCAAAAAGCATATAGCCAAAAGATAAAAAACGATTAAAACCAGATACCGATTAAAATCATACGTTAAAAAAATAACTTTTAATCACAGTTTAAAACCTGCTCTGGTTTTATACCCTATGGATTTCAAGTTGCATCGCGGCGGCAAGGGAGTGAATCCCCGGGAGCATAGATAACTCTGTGACCGGGGTGAGCGAGTGCAGCCAACAAAGAGGCAGCTTGAAAGATGACGGGTATAGCATTGGATAGTTATGACCGTACCTGTAATCGACAAGCGCCGATTGGGCAACCACAATTAACAAGGTGCCCCTCCAGCGCGACAGGTATTCCTTTTATATTGAACAAGTTAGAACCTTCCGCAATCACGCCGGTTTGTTTACAGGCGGGACAAAACACCGGGGCACCTTTACAGGCAACCGAGAGTTGCTGGTTTACCAAATCGGAACCATTTAAAACCTCGCCTCCGGTTGTTGTGGTATCACCTTTAAGGATAATTTTTTTACTCTCCACGACACTTCGCATTATTTACTCCGTCATATTTTCCGTTTCTCGTACTAAATGCCAGATCGTTGTGCCCGGTTCTGCACCTTCAACATCAAAAGCCATCGCCCCCTGAGCAAAGAAATACTGTTTGTCAGGCAGGCTATCGGTTCGCCAGATCCCACTGACCAGTGCAGGATGGTCACCTCTCAAAGGGGTCACTTGTAGCGGTCCCCGGTCATAACGGGCATACCAGGCCAGGGTAGAAGTTGAATTAAAATGACCTTCACCATAGAAGTGCAATGAATGGCCTTCACGAGGTATCACCCGTATCGGACGTATCAGTTGGTTAATGGCAAAATAACTCTCCGGGACACTGCTTGGCAGTGGCGTTAAGTCCGGGTATTGACCGGCCCGGATTATCAGACCATTGGAATAAGAACTAATCACCACATCCCGGTAGGGACGCAGCACCTGACGTATCCAATATTCCCCACCCAGTCGGTTTACAAATCGCTTGGAAAGTAAGGTGATCCAGTTAATACCACGGATGGAATGCCCATACTGCAA
>NZ_NSCM01000129.1 GCF_003287735.1 Photorhabdus bodei
AGTCCGTACCGGAAATCTTAACGATCCTGCTGAAAGAGCATCGTATTTTATTTACCCGCGATACGCTCTATAAACGCCATGCCGAACGGGAATACACCACGCAAAAACGCGAATCCGCCTATGATTTCTGGTGCCGACTGGCGGCGGAAGAGGGCATTATTTTCTGGTTTGATGAAAAACAGCTGTTGTTCTGTGATTGCTATCTGGGCATGCGGGCGGGTATCGATCTGACTTACAATACGCATCCTGAAACGGACGAGACAGATACTACCGCATACCAGTGGAGTTATGGCGAATACCTGTGTTCGAATGGCACGGTCCAGAAAGATCGTAACTTTCTTAACCCCAACTACGCACTTGAACACCGGGAGACAACCGACGATAGCGGGCACCATTCGGTGTTTGAAAGTTACGGGCGTTTCCAGTGGGATGCGGAAGGAAAACCGTTTACCCAACTGAGGCTGGAACAGTTACAAAACTACAGCAAAGTCGGTACCGCCAAAACCAACTGTATCCTGCTTCGTCCGGGCAAAATTTTTACCCTGCAATCCCATCCCATAGAGGCCATGAACGACCGCTGGCAGGTGCTGTCTGTCACGCATTATGGGCAGCAACCTGTCGCGTCAAACGACGGCGGCGAAGGGACCACCCTGACCAACGAGGTCGCCTTTATTCCCGGGCGACAGGACTGGCGACCCCCTTACCGCTACAAACCGCTGGCGGACGGTGATGAAGTCGCCACGGTGGTCGGGCCGGGAAGCGAAGAGATTTATGTGAACGAACACGGCGCGATACGCATCCATTTCCACTGGAACCGTTACGATAAAGCGGACGACCTCGCGTCTTGCTGGGTACGGGTGGCCCAGGGCTGGAACGGCAACGGTTTCGGTTTTATGGCGATACCGCGCGTCGGGCAGGAGGTGATCGTCAGCTATCTCAACGGCGATATCGACCGCCCGATCGTGACGGGGTGTACCTACAATGGCCTCAACCGTCCGCCGCTTGATTTACCGCTGGAGAAAACCCGTACCACCTTTAAAACCCGGACTCGCGGAGGACAGGGATTTAATGAACTGCGTTTTGAGGATGAAAGAGGCAGCGAGGAAGTGTTTATTCATGCTCAACGGAATATGAAAACGCAGATCCTCTGGGATAAAACCACGCAGATAGGCCATGACCAGCAAACAGAAGTGGCTCATACCCGCTATACCATTACCACCGCTGGCGGTCAGACCCTTTCCGGTAAAACCGATGGGCTGGGCAGAACGATGA
>NZ_NSCM01000130.1 GCF_003287735.1 Photorhabdus bodei
ACATTATTTCCGATGGCTGGTCTGCCAATGTGCTGATACAGGAATTGAATGCGCTCTATACGGCGTTTATGGCCGGACAATCCGATCCCTTGCCGACATTGGCGATTCAATACCCGGATTACGCCGCCTGGCAGCGTCAGTGGCTGTCGGCTGAGCGTATTCAGGTTCAGTCTGACTATTGGCGTGCAATGCTGGCTGACGCGCCGGTTCTGTTGGATTTGCCTACTGAGCGGCCTCGTCCACTGGAGCAGTCGTTTGCCGGAGATGCCGTGCTGGTTGATCTGGATGTGGAATTAACAACGGCCCTTAAGCGCCTGAGTGAACAGCAGGGCGTCACCTTATTCATGACGTTGTTGTCAGCCTGGGGGATAGTCTTGTCGCGCCTGTCAGGTCAGGAAGATGTGGTGATTGGCACACCGAGCGCGGGCCGTAGTCGTCGGGAAGTGGAGCCGTTGATTGGCTTCTTTGTCAATACACTGGCATTGCGCATGGATTTATCGGGTGAGTTGACCGTGAGTGAGTTGCTGGCGCGAGTTCGACAAACCGCATTGTCGGCACAGGAGCATCAGGATTTACCGTTTGAGCAGGTGGTGGAAATCGTGCAACCGCCGCGCCGACTGGCGCATACCCCGTTATTCCAGGTGATGTTTGCCTGGCAAAACAATGAGAGCACGGAATGGGGATTACCGGGGCTGGCGGTGTCGCCGGTCGATCAAGCCGTTGATGTTGTCAAGTTTGATCTTGAGCTCAACCTGTTAGAAGAGGAAGGCAGGATTGTTGGGGCGTTGAGTTATGCCACGGCTCTGTTTGATCTATCGACAATGGAACGGCAAGTGGGATATCTGCATGCGGTGCTGCAAGCGATGGTGGCTAACCCTCAAAAGCCGGTCGGAGAAATTGATATTCTATCTCCGGCAGAGCGCAGGTTGTTGCTGGAAACTTGGAATGCCACGGCAACCGCCTATCCTGAGACGTTATGTGTTCATCAATTGTTTGAACAACAGGTGGAGAAAACGCCAGAGGCGGTGGCCTTGGTGTGTGAAGGGCAGACCCTCAGTTATGCCGAATTAAATGCTCATGCTAACCGGTTGGCTCATCAGCTTATTACACTAGGGGTAGAGCCGGATCAGCGAGTGGCGATTTGCGTGTCACGTTCACCGGCGATGGTAGTGGGATTGCTGGCGGTGATGAAAGCGGGCGGGGCGTATGTGCCGCTAGACCCGACTTATCCTAGCGGGCGGCTGGCGCATATTT
>NZ_NSCM01000131.1 GCF_003287735.1 Photorhabdus bodei
CTGAGGAATCCCCAGAAAATAGACAGGCATAGCGTTGTGTGATCTACTGATTGTTCCACCAAGTCAATAAGGTCACTGCTATGCCTGTACGTGAAGTATGTCATAACTTCTTTAAAGATGCTTTATCACCATTTCATAAATATCGTCAGAATGCATTAATCGATGCCACTATCGCTTTGATTAATGGTGCTTCTCTTACGTTAACCAGCATTGGGCGCTTTTTACCAGGGAACGCTCACGTCAAACATAAAATTAAACGTATTGACCGGCTACTCGGTAATGAAGCTCTTCATAGGGATATTCCTGATATCTTTCGTAATATTATTGCTATGCTGACTGAGTCACTCTCATTGTGTGTCATTGCTGTTGATTGGAGTGGATATCCCTCACAAGAACATCATGTACTCCGTGCGAGTTTAATTTGTGATGGACGCTCAATTCCTTTGTTAAGTCAAATAGTTCCCTCATGTGAACAACAAAATGTAACGATACAAAATGCATTTCTTGACAGGCTAGCGTGTGCTGTTAACCCTAAAGCTAGAGTAATTATTGTTACGGATGCAGGTTTTCAAAATGCATGGTTCAAACATATAAAAACGCTCGGTTGGGATTTTGTCGGACGCATTCGAGGAAATACTCAACTAAGACTTGAAAAATATGGTGAGCTTTGGTTTAAACGGCAAGCTTTAAAAGCAACGACAACCCCACAGTTTTTGGGATTTGGTACATTATCAAAAGCAGAATATGCCCGTTGCGATGGCTATTTTTATCTTCATAAAAGACCGAATAAAGGGAGAAAATTCAAAAAATCACGATATCGAATGGTTCGAAAATCTCAGGTCAAAGATGGGCGTTCGGCAGCGATGGAGCCTTGGCTAATTTTTACTAGCATGAATGATTTTAAGCCTCGTCAGGTCATGAAAATTTACAGCCGAAGAATGCAAATAGAGCAAAATTTTAGAGATGAAAAGAGTGAACGTTTTGGATTTGGTCTCAGAGCAAGTTATAGCCACGGGGCTGGTCGCTTATCTGTATTGAGCCTGCTTGCTACACTGAGTTCAATTGTACTTTGGCTGATTGGTTTTTATGCCGAAAATAAAGGAATACACCTTAATTATCAGGCAAATAGTATCAAATCAAGAAGAGTCATCTCTCACCTAACATTAGCGGAGAATGTATTACGCCATTCTCCGCTAAT
>NZ_NSCM01000132.1 GCF_003287735.1 Photorhabdus bodei
GTCAGGGCGCCCGGCTCATACAGCCAGTGAATGCTCTGTTCATACCCGACAGTGCCATCCGCATATACCGGCGTCTCTTCAATCAGCTGCTCCCCGCTCCACAGGTAATCATAGCCGATTATCGCGGTCGGTTTCACCGGTTGGCCGGTGTCGTCTGTCTCCTTTCGCTTGCTAATCCGTCGCCCGAAAGCGTCATAACAATAGCGCCAGCGCGCCCCTTCCGGGCTGATAAACCCGGTCAGCCGGTCTTGCGCGTCCCAGCGGTAGCGCCAGGTCCGCGGCCGGTAGCCGCGTCGCTGCTCGGTTTTCTCTGTCCGCCGCCCGTTTTCATCGTAGCGATAAGCGCAGGCACCGTGCTGAATCACCCGCCCCGTCTGCTGGGTGTGGTAGCTCTGACGCACATCTTGACTGAGCCGTTCCGGCACCCGTTTTTGGTAATGCAGATGCTGGCCGGCATCGTACACAAACTGCTCGTCACAGGCCCGTGGGCCGCCAAACTGCGCGGTCACCACCTGGTCATTCACATTGTAGCCGTAGCGCGTCTCGTCCCAGCGGGTGTCTTCCATGCAGGCCACGTTGTAGGCCGGGGTGTAATGCCAGTGGCGGGTCACCGCGCTGCCCCGCGGCGGGAAATGCGGGTCGGCCTCGTACAGCGTCTGCTTGAACCAGTCGGAGCTGCGCCCGGCGGTCTGATGGGCCAGCAGCCCGACCGGGGTGTAAGCCTGTGACTGGATAAAGCCGGCGGCGCTTTCCCGCGCGATTTCCCGGCCCAGCCCGTCATGCTGCATCTGCAACGGGGCATGGCCGTCAAGCTGCCACTGCATCAGCCGGCCGTTGAGGCCGTAGTACCAGCTGACCGCAGGCAGGGTGTCCGCCTGGTATCCGGTGGGCAGGCCGCTCAGCGGGTCCCACTGATGGCTGACGGCGCGTCCGTTAATGGTCTCCCGGGTCAGGCGGCCGGCCTCATCGTATGCAAACGCCACCACCGCGTCCGGGTTGGCGGCCCGGACCAGTCGTCCCTGCGCGTCGTGGTCGTAGGTGGTGACTGAGCATAACGTGCACTGCCCGGCCTCTTCCTGCCACGCTTCCTGGCGGGTAATACGGTCGTCGTCGGTGTAGCACCAGCGCAGCAGCTGGTGATTGGGGTAGCGGGCGGTGAGGCGGCGCCCGGCGGCATCATACTGATAATGAATGGT
>NZ_NSCM01000133.1 GCF_003287735.1 Photorhabdus bodei
TAAATAACTTTTCAAAATAATAGATCACTTGGAGGGAACTCAGTCCGATTTTTGCGATCTGATCAATTGCGAAAAATCCCAAACCCCAACACGGACTGAGTGATGCCTATCATAGCACCTATACCTCAAGATGAATGCCAGAAAATGAGAAAACTTATCCATAAAACCCGTGATAAGAACTATTCCCGTCGATTAACGGCGTTATTGATGCTCAATGAAGGATTGACAGTGACTTATGTCGCCAAGACCCTTCATGCCGCACGCTCTTCCGTCAATCGTTGGGTTCAGTGGTTTACATTATATGGGCTGGAAGGACTCGAAAGTTTACCCGTTGGCCGACCTGTTGTCTGGGATCTCTCCCCACTCTATAACCTCTTACTTTTCTTATTACAGCAATCCCCCCAAAAGTTAGGCTATCTCCGCTCTCGCTGGAGCCTTGAACTCATGACTCATACCCTCAATGAATTACTCAACCTCTCTCTGACGCAAAATGTCCTTTATCGTTACTTTGCTCAGGTGGGGATTGTCTGGCGTAGAGCGGCACCCACAGTGAAACAACCTGATCCCGAATACGATGAGAAAATGGCAAAGATCGCGGAAGCCAAAGCGAACATTTCAGAAAAACATCCCGTTTTTTATGAAGATGAGGTGGATATTGATTTAAACCCGAAAATCGGCGCGGACTGGTGCTTCAAAGGACAACAAAAACGGGTTATCACCCCGGGAAAAAACGAAAAACATTACATTGCGGGCTGCCTTAATGCCCAAACAGAGCAAATCACCTATGTTAAAGGAATAAAAAAGAATTCTGATTTATTTATCAAAATGTTAGATGAACTGAATCATCAATATCCCCATGCGGAAACCCTCACATTAATCTTAGATAACTACTGTATTCATAAAAGTCAGAAGGTAAAGGACTGGCTGGCACGACATCCAAAATTTACCCTGTTGTTTTTACCGGTCTATTCACCGTGGCTAAATAAAATAGAACGGTTATGGCAATCGCTCCATGAGACAATAACGCGAAATCATTGTTGTCAATTTATGTGGCAGTTACTGAATTATGTTGATGCCTTTTTGGCATCGTTTTCATCACAGCAAAAGCCAGGAAGACAAAAAATGGGTGTAGCACAATTATGAAATCTTATTTA
>NZ_NSCM01000134.1 GCF_003287735.1 Photorhabdus bodei
TTTGAACGTACAAAACCGCACGTTAACGTTGGTACTATCGGCCACGTTGACCACGGTAAAACTACCCTGACTGCTGCTATCACTACTGTATTGGCTAAAACCTACGGTGGTAATGCTCGTGCATTCGATCAAATTGATAACGCACCAGAAGAAAAAGCACGTGGTATCACCATTTCTACTTCTCACGTAGAATACGATACCCCAAGCCGCCACTATGCGCACGTTGACTGCCCAGGCCACGCCGACTATGTGAAAAACATGATCACCGGTGCGGCTCAGATGGACGGCGCAATCTTGGTAGTTGCCGCGACTGACGGTCCAATGCCACAGACGCGTGAGCACATTCTGTTAGGTCGTCAGGTAGGCGTTCCTTACATCATCGTGTTCCTGAACAAATGTGACATGGTAGACGACGAAGAGCTGCTGGAACTGGTTGAGATGGAAGTACGTGAGCTGCTGTCTCAGTACGATTTCCCAGGCGATGACACGCCAGTTATCCGTGGTTCTGCTCTGAAAGCGCTGGAAGGTGATGCAGAGTGGGAAGCGAAGATCATTGAACTGGCCGATGCCCTGGACAGCTACATTCCAGAACCAGAGCGTGCAATCGACCAGCCATTCCTGTTGCCAATCGAAGATGTATTCTCTATTTCAGGCCGGGGTACCGTGGTAACTGGTCGTGTAGAGCGCGGTATCGTTAAAGTGGGTGAAGAAGTTGAAATCGTGGGTATCAAAGACACGACTAAAACTACTTGTACTGGCGTAGAAATGTTCCGCAAACTGCTGGACGAAGGCCGTGCAGGTGAGAACGTCGGTGTTCTGCTGCGTGGTACCAAGCGTGACGAAATCGAACGTGGTCAGGTACTGGCAAAACCAGGTTCAATCAAGCCACACACCACTTTCGAATCAGAAGTTTATATTCTGAGCAAAGACGAAGGTGGCCGTCATACGCCATTCTTCAAAGGCTACCGTCCACAGTTCTACTTCCGTACAACTGACGTGACCGGTACCATTGAACTGCCAGAAGGCGTGGAAATGGTGATGCCAGGTGATAACATTCAGATGAAAGTTACCCTGATTGCCCCAATCGC
>NZ_NSCM01000135.1 GCF_003287735.1 Photorhabdus bodei
ACATAATAAGTGCAACATCGTTAATCTGGAAGTAAACATGTTCGTATTCCCTTAAATAATTCATTCGGTGTTTTCCCACCCCGTGTCTTTCGGGGACGATGATTTAACCGGTTTACCACAAAATTTATTTCCTGATCAGAGACTTCATTAAAATCGGTTCCCTTTGGAAAGTATTGTCTAATTAACCCATTGATATTCTCATTGATCCCTCTTTCCCAGGGCGAATAAGGGTGGGCAAAGTAAATTTGGGTTTCTCATGTTTCACTGATGATTTCATGATCTGCGAACTCCAAACCGTTATCGAATGTGATAGTCTTAACCCTCTGTTTTAACGGGTATAATACTTTCACTGCCGCTTTCGCGACTTCTGATGCCCGTTTACTATCAACTTTAACAATAATTGTATACAGCGTTTTGCGGTCAACCAATGTTAATAATGCACTTTTTTTATCTTTCCCCATTATCGTATCCCCTTCCCAGTCGCCAATACGTTCTTTTTTATCAACGATTTCCGGGCGCTCATCAATACTGACCCGATTTTTAATTTTGCCTCTTCTTTCATAGCGACCATAGCGTTTGCGATAGGGTTTTCTGGCTATTCGCAGATGTTGCCATAAATCACCCCCCTCTATTTTATCTTGATAAATCAACCTATAGATCGTCTCATGATGCAACGATATCCCTTTATGTTGCTTCAGATAATCAGCCACCTGTTCAGGACTTAAGTCTTTCCAAATTAATCGTTTTATCCATTTTTTTACTTCCGGCGTTATTTTCACGGCTTTCTTTGCAAAATGACGACGAGCCAATACCTTCAAATGAGCCTGTTCAGGGCAGTATATCTGGACTTCTTGATTTCTCTTCAATTCTCTGCTGATGGTCGACGGGCTTCGCTTAAGTGATTCAGCAATGAAAAGCTGTGAAAAACCGGCTTCTTTTAAACTGGAAATCTGGTATCTTTCTGTTTCGGTCAGTTGTGTATAGGCCATAGTGCATTCTCCTGTGGCGGGAAAGATGCCTACTATAGCAACTGACCGCCCTTCTGAAAAATTGCACTTATTAGTCGAATCCGCCA
>NZ_NSCM01000136.1 GCF_003287735.1 Photorhabdus bodei
TATATACCCGTGCTCATTGAAACTGCTTGATTTTCGCCCAAATGAGGTTCATGGTATCAGTCATGAAAATCTTCATTACCGATGAACAAAAAGCCGAACTTGAACACCTCCATCACACCTGCCGTGATAAGAGAGAGTGTGATCGCATCAAAGCGGTCCTGCTGGCCTCTGAGGGCTGGAGTTCCGTGATGATCGCTCAGGCCCTGCGTCTTCATGAAACGACCGTTAATCGTCATATCAGCGATTACCTTAATCACCGCAAACTCAAGCCCGAAAATGGCGGCTCTCAGAGCCATCTCAGCGAAACACAGACTCAGGAACTTATCGCTTATCTGACCGCGAATCTTCTGCCCACCACACAGGCGGTTATCCGCCTTGTCAAAGAAGCGTGGGATATCAGTTACACTGTTCCCGGCATGAATAAATGGCTGCACCACAATGGATTCAGTTATAAAAGACCGACCGGCGTACCACACAAGTTCAACGCGGAGCAGCAACGAGCCTTTATGGAAACCTACGGGAAACTCAAGCAGGAAGCCGGAGACCATGAACCCATCCTGTTCATTGATGGCGTCCATCCCACTCAGGGGACCAAACTCGCTTATGGCTGGATGCGCAAAGGGCAGAAAACCGCGGTGAAAACCACGGGAAGCCGTACCCGTCTGAACCTGATGGGGGCCCTGAATCTGGCCGATATCAGCAAAACGGTAGTACGTGAGTATGACCGTATCGACAGTTATCACATCGCTGAGTTCTTCATTGCCATCCGTGAGACCTATCCGGTCAGTCAGAAGGTTCATATTATCCTTGACGGAGCCGGTTACCACCGAAGCAGGCTGGTGAAAGACTGGGCTTATGTGATGAACATTGAGCTTCATTACTTGCCGCCATACAGCCCGAATCTGAACCCGATAGAAAGGCTGTGGAAGGTGATGAATGAACAGGTCAGGAATAACCATTATTTCGCTTCGACGACCTTGTTCAGGCAGGCAATCCATCGTTTTTTTACGGAAATATTACCGGAACTTGCCGGGAACCTGTCGTGCCGTATTAATGACAACTTCCA
>NZ_NSCM01000137.1 GCF_003287735.1 Photorhabdus bodei
CCTGATTACCATCGAATCTCAGCTAGCTTGAGTAAATACTCAGGTATAGGTGCTGCCCGGATACATGAATAAATAAGCTGTTCGAATGTTTTTTTAAGGTTAAAGCGCCAATTGAACCTGAAACAGAATTCGGCAAGATAACGAGGTAAATACTTTTTGCTAATCGAATGATATGTTCCGCGTATCGAATTTTTTACATTACTAATCATTGTGTTAACCCACTGAAAATAAGGAAGCTTAACACTCTGCGCTCCACCGCCGCTGACGAGGGGCAAATGGAAAGTCCCGGCTTGCTCAATCCCCCGAAAGCAAGCTAATCCATCTGAAATAACAAGGGATTTTGGTTTAAGATGCACTTTAGCCCAACGGGTAAGTTCCTCGGTCTTAAACCCTTTCACAACGCTGAAACGCATGAACATAGGATGGCCCTTTTCATTCATTGAAACCGCCGCAACGAAAGGGCATTTCCCTTTTGCCCCTCGCCCTCGGGGGCCATGCTGAGCCCCTCCCCAGTATGCATCGTCAAGCTGAATAAACCCGCCGAGAGGCTTTTCGTCATCCCGTTCTTTCATCGCTTTCATTAGCTTGTGTTTCATACGCCATGCAGCGTTGTAGGAAATGCCCAGTTGACGTGACAATTCAAGTGCAGAAATCCCATTTTTTTCCTGAGTCATGAGATAAATCGCCAAAAACCACACAGTTAAAGGTAATTTTGACGCAGAAAACAATGTGCCGGCCGTCAAAGATGTCTGATGATGGCATTGATTGCACTGATAAAGGAAACGAGATTTTAACTGGCAATACTTATCATGCCCACAATGAGGGCAGTGATACCCCGTAGGCCAGCGCATATCGAACACCTGTTTCTGGCATTGTTCTTCATGACCATATAATGAAATAAACTCATGAATAGAAATGCCTTTTTGGAATTGAATCTGATTTTTAGCCATTTTCATTTACCTCCACACAGACTTATTTTAAGTATACGCCTATGGGAGCTGAATTTAAGTGATAATCAGG
>NZ_NSCM01000138.1 GCF_003287735.1 Photorhabdus bodei
AGGAGAAACGGCTGGTGGCCTATGTGGTGGCGGAAGCTCACGAGGGGCTGATTAACAGTTTACGCGAACATCTGAGCATTCAGTTGCCTGATTACATGGTACCGTCGGCCTTTGTACGGCTGGATGCGTTTCCGTTAACACCTAACGGTAAGCTGGATCGTCAAGCGTTACCTGCGCCAGACAATGAAGCCGTGGCCCGTCAGGTTTACGAAGCGCCTCAGGGAGAAATGGAAATGGCTCTGGCGGCGATTTGGCGTGAAGTCTTAGGTGTTGAACAGATCAGCCGGTATGACAATTTCTTTGCTCTGGGCGGCCATTCGTTGCTGGCGGTGCGGGTGATGAACCGGGTAGCCGCTTTGGGTATTGAACTGCCGCTAACCACCCTGTTTAAATCCCCTTCGTTAAGGGCATTTGCTGAGGCTATGCAGACCCGGAAGGAGCAAACGGATACTATCCTGCCAGCCATTGTGCCGATATCCCGTGAAGGGGAATTACCGTTGTCATTTGCGCAACAGCGCCTGTGGTTCCTGGCACAACTTGAGGGCGTCAGTGAAACTTATCATATTCCGATGGCCCTGCGTTTGTGTGGTGAGTTGGATGTCATGGCCTGGCAAAAGGCGCTGGATACCTTGTTTGCCCGTCATGAAGCGTTACGTTCTATCTTTGTCTCTGTAGATGGTCAGCCGCAAGTACGGCTGTTGGAACCGGATAGCGGCTTACTGTTATCTCAATATGACCTGCGCGGAGTTTCGGATGCTGATGAAGTTCTTGAGCGCCTGAGTACGGAGGAGGCCCACGCGTCATTTGACCTCGAAAGCGGCCCGCTTATCCGTTCGGCTCTCATCCGGATCACTGATGACGAATATCAGTTTTTGCTGACTTTGCACCACATTATTTCCGATGGCTGGTCTGCCAATGTGCTGATACAGGAATTGAATGCGCTCTATACGGCGTTTATGGCCGGACAATCCGATCCCTTGCCGACATTGGCGATTCAATACCCGGATTACGCCGC
>NZ_NSCM01000139.1 GCF_003287735.1 Photorhabdus bodei
AAGGCGGCCGGATCATATTCCCGATCGGTAAAATATCCCCTCACACAGAGCGTCTCAAATTCTTCCAATACCCCACTGACTTTGATTAATGGCTTGCGCGGCGGTAATTCCGGCGGCGGTGGCTCTTCTGCCAAGATTGCATCCAGTACCGGAATTTGAGCCTGAACCTCCGCTATTGCTTTTTCCACTTCGGCTCTATCTTCAGGGCAACGTTGAATCCTTTCTCGCTTAACCTCGATTCGTGTATTAAGGCTACTTCTCTGACTTTTTATTTCCTTAAAGTCA
The DNA here is from genome assembly GCF_003287735.1 of Photorhabdus bodei. Taxonomy (GTDB): domain Bacteria; phylum Pseudomonadota; class Gammaproteobacteria; order Enterobacterales; family Enterobacteriaceae; genus Photorhabdus; species Photorhabdus kayaii. The sequence continues at coordinate 286 of NZ_NSCM01000139.1, forward strand.
ATAGCGTCTTTAAAAGAGCGACTGGTACTCATGACAAATCCTTCATTGCATTAGCAAAGCTTTTACTTTGTTCTTCATTCGGCTAATTCCTATTATTTAATTGCTGAAATCAGTAATAGTAATAATAACTCCAAAAACAAGCCTGATCGGGCATAACTCTTCCACTCGCCTTATCGGATTGTTCGTCTGGAGAATTGACCTTGATTTCCTTCAACCTCTTTTCTGTAAGTTTCTCAAGATCAATTTCTGTAGGATTAGGGAAACCTAATATAGTAAAAATCTCCTCAGCCAGCCTAAATGTCGGTTTAGGATTTCTCATGCAGGAAAAATAGATTAACGGTGAAAGGACAATTGCTATCAACCCACAAAATGAAGAGATGTATTTTATATAATCAACAATACTTTCTTTGCTTTGTTCATCAAAAAGACCCAGTATCATAAATATAAGAAATAACAGTAAAGAAACATACCAGGTGCCGCGTAACTGATATTTAGCATTTGAATGAATACCCTGCCTACAACCTGTCTCTTAGTCACATCTCTACATCAACCGATTTAGCCAGTAAATACCCATCAATAAGCGTTTGTAGCAGGAACCAGCCTTCCCATAGTCTTTCCCACCCGACCCGGCCTGTCCGTTTTGAGTCAT
>NZ_NSCM01000140.1 GCF_003287735.1 Photorhabdus bodei
CTAGGGACTGTTGACGTTTCGTGTACATAACTTATACAGCCCACATGGGTAACCACATCATCATAAAAGCCATGGCAACCATACTGGCATAATTTCGCTCAAGTTTGTCGTATCTTGTTGCTATTGCTCGAAAATGTTTAATTCTGGCAAAGGCATTTTCAACCAGATGCCGATACTGATATAAGTGCCTGTCAATGCTTTGGTCACTTTGGCGGCTGTTTTTCCGGTAAGGGATCACGCTTGTTGCTCCACTCTTTCGGATAAAATCTCTGAACTTTTCACTGTCGTATCCCTTGTCAGCAATGACATACTCTGACGGCGGTGACTGCGTAATCAGACTCTCGGCATGAACAATGTCGTTTTCTTGACCGCCTGAAAGTTCAAAGTGGACAGGAAGTCCATAACTGTCTACCACCAAATGGATTTTGGTTGAACGTCCCCCTCGACTCTGGCCTATTGATGTATTTTCCCCTGAAGCTGCGCCGGCACTGTGCTGATGCGCCCGAATTATACTGCCATCAATGAACAACCATTCTGAATCAGTGTGATGAGATAACCATTTGAATAATAACTGTAAAATACCTTTCTTTGACCACAGATTAAAACGACAGAATACCGTATTCCATTGACCGAAATCGGCAGGGATATCCCGCCAGGGGCAGCCCGTTCTCATTCGATAGAGAATGCCTTCCAGCGTCATACGATGCTCTGCTTTGTTATAGACACGACCACTGTGTCGCATCAATGAGGATAGCGTATTCCATACTTCATCTGTTAACATAGTTCTTGGCATGATGGTGAGGTAGAGTCGTTTTTTGGCGAAAGCAATTATACCCCATCATCATGCTGTTCAGTAATTCCTCTCAAAACGTCAACAGCCCCTAG
>NZ_NSCM01000141.1 GCF_003287735.1 Photorhabdus bodei
TAGGCTGTGTCCCGCAATAGGCTGAGATAGAATAATCTATGTGGCTCTGACTTTCGGAAAAAACATGTTATGGCTCGTTACGACCTTCCTGATGAAGCATGGGAGTTACTGCTCCCCTTATTGCCCCCTGAACATTCTCAACGGGCGGGACATCCTTATGTTGAACACCGCCGGGTTATCAACGGCATGTTTTGGATACTCTGTTCCGGTGCCCCCTGGCGGGATTTACCCGAACGTTATGGTTCCTGGAAAACCGTCTATAATCGCTTTAATCGGTGGTCAAAATCGGGGCTCATTAACCTCATTTTCAATAAGTTATTGTCAATACTGGATGAACAAGGTTTAGTTGATTGGTCAGCTATATCTCTGGATGGCAGTAACATTCGTGCGGCACATTGTGCGGCGGGTGCCAAAAAAAACATCCCGATGTCACCGAAGATCATGGCCTGGGTCGCTCTCAGGGTGGTTATGGCTCCAAAATCCATCTGGCGGTCGATGGAAAAGGCTATCCACTGAATGTGGTACTCAGTGCAGGTCAATGTCATGAAAGTCAATATGCAGTGCGCCTGCTGGATGGTCTGGGTATTCAGCGTAAAAACGGTTTTATGAAACGTCGTTCAAAAGCGGTGATTGCTGATAAAGGTTATGCCAGCCACGCATTACGTAACCGGTTAAAAAGTCAGGGAATAAAAGTGATAATTCCCTATAAATCAAATGAAAAAGCGCGGTCAGATGGACGGGTTAAATTCGACCATGAAACGTATCGAAGAAGAAATGTTGTAGAAAGATGTTTTGGTCGACTCAAAGAGCATCGT
>NZ_NSCM01000142.1 GCF_003287735.1 Photorhabdus bodei
GATAAAGCATCTTTAAAGAAGTTATGACATACTTCACGTACAGGCATAGCAGTGACCTTATTGACTTGGTGGAACAATCAGTAGATCACACAACGCTATGCCTGTCTATTTTCTGGGGATTCCTCAGCGCTATGCGGGTGGAGACCCGAGGTTATACCAAGAAAAACACCTTTCCGTTACGATATAGATGTTCAAGCTAATATACGTAACTGAAATAAGGAAAGGTGTTTATGGGGATTAAAGCACAAAGCTCAGCACATACAAAGTGGCTGTGCAAATACCATATCGTTTTTTCGCCGAAATACAGACGAAAAGTCATTTTTGCCAGTATCCGTACAAGCATAGGTGAAATATTACGAGACCTTTGTAAGTACAAAGGAGTTGAAATCATTGAAGGCCATTTAATGTCAGATTATGTCCATATGCTCGTGAGTATCCCACCGAAAATCAGTGTGTCGAGTTTTATGGGATATTTAAAAGGCAAAAGTTCGTTGATGATATTTGATAAGCATGCGAATTTAAAATACAAATTTGGCAACAGGAAGTTCTGGTCAGAAGGATACTATGTAAGTACGGTGGGGCTCAATGAAGCCACAATCCAGAAATACATAAGAGAGCAAGAAAAGTCAGATTTAATGCAGGATAAATTAAGTACACGAGAGTATGAAAACCCCTTCAAGGGGTAAGCCAAAGAGACAATGACCCTTTAGCTTGAACAAAGAGAAAGCGGCGTCATTTAGGCGCGGTCGGTAACATGCCCTTATAGGGCTAGAGCAAACCACCCGCTATGCGGGTGGTTATGATT
>NZ_NSCM01000143.1 GCF_003287735.1 Photorhabdus bodei
AATATGCCTGGCGGCGATAGCGCGGCGGTCCCACCTGACCCCATGCCGAACTCAGCAGTGAAACGCCGTAGCGCCGATGGTAGTGTGGGGTCTCCCCATGTGAGAGTAGGGAACTGCCAGGCTTTAAATACAGTAGAAACCCTCAGCGAGAGCTGGGGGTTTTTGCGTTTTAAGGGATATCCTATGGATTTCAAGATGCACCGCGACGGCATAGCGAACGATATGACCGGGATGAGTGAGTGCAGCCAACAAAGAGGCAACTTGAAAGATAACGGGTATATTAAGTTTTATTATCATCGATCACCGTTAGCTCTTTCTGTGATTTGAAACAATTGCTTAATGGTGAACGGCAGTATTCTGGAGATTTATGATAAATACCTAGCCAATCACTGATAAGGTAATAATTATCTGAAGTTGAGAAAGGGGTATTTATTACACCAGTATGACGATATCTTGGATTAACATTATCGTTATACCAGATAAATAAGGGGATATTATAAGCCTCTTTTCGAGGATGACTAACTCCGTGGTTATGACGGATGTCACCGTTTTTATCTAAACGTTGTAATCCATGATCTAAAAAATAGAGAATAAATGCTTTATAATCTTTGTTTTTATTAATAATTTTCTCTATTATCTGATCTGTATAAACTATCCTGATTACCATCGAATCTCAGCTAGCTTGAGTAAATACTCAGGTATAGGTGCTGCCCGGATACATGAATAAATAAGCTGTTCGAATGTTTTTTTAAGGTTAAAGCGCCAATTGAACCTGAAACAGA
>NZ_NSCM01000144.1 GCF_003287735.1 Photorhabdus bodei
CTTTCCGGTAAATAAAAGTAATAGATCAAAATTGGCGATTACCGTCAACCCCACTGATATCATCAATACAAAAAACCTGTGTAAGATCACACTATTTTTAAATCAGAAATACGGTGCGGAATGACGGATTCAACGTTGTCCTGAAGATAGAGAGGAAGTAGAAAAAGCCATAGCGGAGGTTCAGGCTCAAATCCCGGCACTGGATGCAATATTAGCAAAAGAGCCGCCACCGCCGGAATTACCGCCGCGTAAGCCATTAATCAAAGTCAGTGGGATATTGGAAGAATTTGAGACGCTCTGTGTGAGGGGCTACTTTTCCGATCGTGAATATGATCCCGCCGCCTTTGCTCGTAAGGAAGAGCGGGAACTGTATGGTGCGTTATTACTATCGATAGCAGGAAATACCTCAGCGGCAGCAATTAATTCGCAGACCAAGGTTCGGGAGAGTGATACCTGTGATTTTGTGCGAGGGAAAATCAATGGTGTGCCATTTCACGGTTGGCTAGGGTTTACCACCGCAAAAATGGGGGATTATGTTGAATTAGCGGTAACCGAGCAGGAGGGGTACTATGTGGTTTATGCCATTGCGCATCCTGAATTAAGGGTGGTTTCTATGACGCCCCGTTGTAGGCCTGTCTTTCCTACACAAATATTGCCGGAAGTTGCATCTGCTTTTGAATTTTTGTATTTATTGTGGAATTCAACAATACAGCCTGTTTGAGGCCCGCTATGCCATTCTCAGCAAATGCCCATAAATGG
>NZ_NSCM01000145.1 GCF_003287735.1 Photorhabdus bodei
CGTTCACCTCCCGACTTCTTGGGAATAGCGACACCTTTCACCGGAGGTGGATAATAACTACCTGATGACAGGCGGTTCCAGAGTTTATACAAATTCCCTTTTAGGTTTGATTCAAAATCCGCGAGGGTCTGACCATCCACGCCTGCCGCACCTTGATTGGCCTTAACCAATAACCCGGCACGGTACACATCCCTTTTCTCAATGACAAACGGTTTTGCCTTAACCGCCGTATCTCCTCCTGCCTGACAGTTGGATACCGGGTAAGGCTGCCTGACGTGACCCCTTCGCTCCACATTCATTACAAATATTTCCTCACTACTACGAGTCACTCCGCCCCTGTATCACGCTTCGGTACTCTCATACTTGTCAATTCAGTGGCTTGTATTTCTTCCTTTACATCGTGATGACAGGTTCCCGCAGTTCCCAGAAAGAGCCTGATACAAAGTCACGCCTACTCTACGCCGGACACCACCTGCGCAGCATTCGGAGTCCACTCACAGATTTATCCCGGAAGATAGAAACGCCCCCGGTTTTGATGTCACTTCTCTTCTTTACGACGCGTCCACATAGGTTCGGTTTTACTCGTCTCTTTGTACCCTACCTGCCGAACTTTTTTTTTCGTTCATGCTTTGACCTCAACGCTCACAACCACCGCTCTTTACGGCAGCCGCTTGAGGGGGTTTGAAGCCAGCTTCCGACAGCAGACTTCGGTGGGCCGACCACCATCTCCTCCTGAGCTTATGCTACATACTGGCTGCA
>NZ_NSCM01000146.1 GCF_003287735.1 Photorhabdus bodei
ATCAGCACCTTTGAATTTCAAGAACATAAAATGGTGACAGGAATGCAATCTTACCACCATGAGCTTTTGAGTTTATTAGGCGTACAATATAAAGCGGTTTATTCCTGAATTAGGTGCGGAATGAAGGTTGGATTACCCATCAAAAATGCTTTTTTCTCTGAGCCAAATTTTTTTATCCCCCTCAATATATTCTCACAATCTCTTTTTAAAACCGGACAATCTTTTTTTTCACAAATAGGGCAATTCTCTTTGTTATATTTATCTTTATAAGTATTAACTATATCCGCAAAGCCAATGCCTCCCATTGGAGCATATTTAGCACCATCTGTTAGTGCCTTTACCATTTGCCCAGAACTCATGTAACCACCAGTTGCTGAAAAATTTGGCAAAAAACTTGTTTCTGAATCTAATTGTAATTTATCCTGAATTTCAATTTTTTGATCATTAGAATCAAAGGGAGCACTACCTTCATAATATGAAATTGGGTGAACACCTTCAATATGAACATCATATGGACCTATTTTAGTATTCATTGAACCACCAACCGCAACATTAGGTTTATCATTATTACTCATAAAAAACTATCTCTCTTTAATTTTACTTTTAAATTTAATGAAATCTTTTACTAAATAAGATTTCATAATTGTGCTACACCCATTTTTTGTCTTCCTGGCTTTTGCTGTGATGAAAACGATGCCAAAAAGGCATCAACATAATTCAGTAACTGCCACATAAATTGACAACAATGATTTC
>NZ_NSCM01000147.1 GCF_003287735.1 Photorhabdus bodei
GGGTTCCCTCTCAGGGGAATTAGCCTTAATTTCCTTAAGCCTCTTTTTTGTTAATCGTCTAAGATTAACCTCTGTAGGGTCAGGGAAACCTAATGCAGTGAAAATCTCTTCAGCCAACCTAATCGAGGGTCGGGGGTTTTTCATACTTTGGTAATATGTACTGGGTGCAAACAATGCCGCCAGCAAAGTACAAAATGAAAATATGTACTCTATATATCTGACAATATCTTTCCTAATAAAAAAAACACCCACCATCATTAGAAAAAATAGGAAAGACGAAAAAAAACAGCAAGCATTAAATACCTGCTCTTTAGAGTCTGCATGAATTCCCTGATTGCAACGCGGGGTCATGGAAATAACCCTTAATTCGGGATTAGCAATAGCATAAACCACATAATATCCCTCCTGTTCCGTCACCACTAATTCAACGTAATCACCCGCTTTTGTTGTAGTAAATCCCAACCAGCCGTGGAAAGGAATACCATTAATTTTTCCCCGCACAAAATCACAGACATCACTTTCCCGTACTTGGGTTTGCGAATTTACTGCTGCCGCCGAGCTATTTCCCATCATCGCCATCAATAATGCGCCAGACAATTCCCGCTCCTCCTGACGGGCAAAGGCGGCCGGATCATATTCCCGATCGGTAAAATATCCCCTCACACAGAGCGTCTCAAATTCTTCCAATACCCCACTGACTTTGATTAATGGCTTGCGCGGCGGTAATTCCGGCGGCGGTGGCTCTT
>NZ_NSCM01000148.1 GCF_003287735.1 Photorhabdus bodei
TAATCACCACATCCCGGTAGGGACGCAGCACCTGACGTATCCAATATTCCCCACCCAGTCGGTTTACAAATCGCTTGGAAAGTAAGGTGATCCAGTTAATACCACGGATGGAATGCCCATACTGCAATTTGGCTGTATGAACCGCAGAATTAATCTGCAATTTTATAGGGCCACAGGAAGTCATGCTTAAGCTCCTCAACCTTAATCAATCCACTCATAATGACTTGATTAAGAAAGCGAATAGCCCCCAGTTTGGTGATAATCATTGCCGGCAGCCGCTGGGCGTATTCGGCTTTTCTCGCCAGATAACAGGGATCTTCATCGGCGGGAAAGACCCCTATTTCCATCGTGCAGTTAATTGAGGTCACGGCCGGGCACATCTTGCCATTGTTGGATATTGCCATATTTATTTCTCCGTAAATTCCATCACATGCTCTACCGGCGTGTTATCACTGGCCTGATATAAGGTTTTCTTTGGTTTCGGTGGGGCTTCCGGTGAACGCAGTTGTAGATTTTCTTCGGCCTCACTCCGTACAGTCATCGTTCTGCCCAGCCCATCGGTTTTACCGGAAAGGGTCTGACCGCCAGCGGTGGTAATGGTATAGCGGGTATGAGCCACTTCTGTTTGCTGGTCATGGCCTATCTGCGTGGTTTTATCCCAGAG
>NZ_NSCM01000149.1 GCF_003287735.1 Photorhabdus bodei
GCGATGTCAGCAACGCCAGCGCGGCAGCTTCATCTTCCGCGCTGACCGTCACCGCCGTTGTCCCTGAGGCTTCGGCCTCCGCTTGCTGCTCGGCATCCTGTTGCTGCTCCAGCATCAGCAAGACCCGACCCGCTTCACGTTTAATCACAGACGGCTCGCATTCCAGCTCTTGTGCCGCCGTGCTGATGTAGTTCTGACGATGCCGCGCATGGTACATGTCCAGCGTATCCACATGGAACAGGCCGGACGTTTCATCCCGCACCTGCACATTGACTTTCATCACATCGGGCACCGGCGATTTTTTCATTCCCCGTATCCGCCAGACCCGGGGGCCGCTTTTCATCAACAGTTCACCGCAGGCCGTGCGCTCACAGGGCACCGGCGTCACTGGCGACTCAGGGCGGGCAGCTAAGGAAGCCGGTTGAGGCTCACTGACGCTTTGTGGCGGTTCCGTCGCACCCGAAGTCACTGGCCGTTCATGCTGGAACACCGCGCCCGGGGCCGTTCCCTGTCCCAGCCAGACTGCCTGTTGCAAGGCCAGCCCCAGCGCATGTTCGGCGTTGCCGCTTTTCAGCGCATAGTCATTGGCATCCATGCCCGGCGGGAACTGCACCCGCCATGCCTCGATACCGGCTTCCAGTAAATCAGCGGCCA
>NZ_NSCM01000150.1 GCF_003287735.1 Photorhabdus bodei
GCGATGTCAGCAACGCCAGCGCGGCAGCTTCATCTTCCGCGCTGACCGTCACCGCCGTTGTCCCTGAGGCTTCGGCCTCCGCTTGCTGCTCGGCATCCTGTTGCTGCTCCAGCATCAGCAAGACCCGCCCGGCTTCGCGTTTGATGACCGACAGCTCGCATTCCAGCTCTTGCGCCGCCGTGCTGATGTAGTTCTGACGATGCCGCGCGTGATACATGTCCAGTGTATCCACATGGAACAGGCCGGACGTTTCATCCCGCACCTGCACATTGACTTTCATCACATCGGGCACCGGCGATTTCTTCATCCCCCGTACCCGCCAGACCCGGGGGCCGCTTTTCATCAACAGTTCACCGCAGGCCGTGCGCTCACAGGGCACGGGTGCAACGGTCAGCTCTGGCGGGGCGGCTAAAGAAGAAGGTTTAGCCACATCGGCACTTTGAGACTTTTCCGTCACAGCCGGCGATACGGGCCGCTCATGGCTGAACACCGCGCCCGGCGCTGTTCCCTGTCCCAGCCAGACCGCTTGTTGCAAGGCCAGCCCCAGCGCATGTTCGGCGTTGCCGCTTTTCAGCGCATAGTCATTGGCATCCATGCCCGGCGGGAACTGCACCCGCCATGCCTCGATACCGGCTTCCAGTAAATCAGCGGCCA
>NZ_NSCM01000151.1 GCF_003287735.1 Photorhabdus bodei
GAGGTATAGGTGCTATGATAGGCATCACTCAGTCCGTGTTGGGGTTTGGGATTTTTCGCAATTGATCAGATCGCAAAAATCGGACTGAGTTCCCTCCAAGTGATCTATTATTTTGAAAAGTTATTTACAGCTTTTCCCCTTGTTGTACAAGGCGTTTTGTAAAGTGATCTACTATTTTGAATAGCTTCTTTAGGAGATCGAAATAATATGAAAAGCCCCAATTAAAATGAACGGACAATATCCATTTTTAGACATCTTAGTAGGTGCTTATTTTTGTCAAGATTATGACTTATTGTATGGAAAAACTATGGATGAAGTCATAGACTGCTTTCTTAATGTTGCAACTCAGGAAATGATAAAAGAATTAATAGAAGAAATTGACTCTTTTATTAACACTTCAAAAGATATAGAGAAAGACTTTGGCGCTCTCTATTATAGTGACTTTGATCCAGAGTTTTGGGATACTGCCACAGCACTTGGCTTTTTAAACTATGTATACAAAAAAGCACAGGATTTTTTAAACGAATATACCCGTAATCATTGAAGATGCTTGATTTTTCCCAAAATAAGGATCATTGTACCAGTCATGAAAATATTCATTACCGATGAACAAAAAGCCGAACTCGAACACCTCCATCACACCTGTCGTGATA
>NZ_NSCM01000152.1 GCF_003287735.1 Photorhabdus bodei
GCTTCGTCGCTTAACCTCACAACCCGAAAATGTCTCGAATTGTTCAGCTTGAGAGACTCTTCACTAATATCTCAGTGATATTAATGAGGATTTCAATTTTTCAGCTTGTTCCAGATTGTTAAAGAGCAAAATAATTCGCAGCATACTGTCGCCAATATACTCTGAATTACGTTTAGTATGGTGGAGCTAAGCGGGATCGAACCGCTGACCTCCTGCGTGCAAGGCAGGCGCTCTCCCAGCTGAGCTATAGCCCCATACAGAAATAGACCGCCATCGTCTGTTCAATCAACTCGCTTAGCCGCCGGGTATTTCAACGCGAGTAACGCAGTGTGCGACAGCACATGAGTCACGCAGCGTCTGGAAGACCCAAGGATAAGTAGAGTTGGTAGGCCTGAGTGGACTTGAACCACCGACCTCACCCTTATCAGGGGTGCGCTCTAACCACCTGAGCTACAAGCCTATTACGATAACGTTATTCTCTTCTTTTCATCAGACAATCTGTGTGAGCACTGCACTTAACCTATCTCAGGTAAGGAGGTGATCCAACCGCAGGTTCCCCTACGGTTACCTTGTTACGACTTCACCCCAGTCATGAACCACAAAGTGGTCGGCGCCCCCCTTTCGGTTAAGCTACCGACTTCTTT
>NZ_NSCM01000153.1 GCF_003287735.1 Photorhabdus bodei
CCGCCCGGCGCTGAACTTCGGCGTTCTCTGTGACCGTCGTTGCCGGTCAGCCGCCATTGAACATAATGTGGCATTAAGCGCAATGGGCCTGCACGGCCCACCACGCTTAACGGCACATTATGTCGGCGCCGCCCACCCAAGGGCGCTGCGCGGTTACCTCAACCCCGGTGCGCGGCTGGCCGCCGGGTGGGGCCTCTTAGCCCCCGTGGCGCACCGGGCTGCGCCCGCTGCTGTCAGCCGCGGTGCCAAAACCCACCGCCGCAGTCGCCGCCGTCCGTGGCGGCTCCGGGGTGAAAATCTGCCTTAACCCGTTGTCGGTCAGTCCGTCAGGGTCAACAGCCCTGAAGGCAGGCCAGCGAGCTGGCCACGGTTTATTGCCCCCGCCCAACCCTGCTGCACTGGCTGCGTCCGGCTCGCAGTCGCAGGCTCCTCGCTCGTTACCGTACTCGCCATCTCCGCCCCGTCCGCCCCCGCGGGCGCTGTCTTTCCTACACAAATATTGCCGGAAGTTGCATCTGCTTTTGAATTTTTGTATTTATTGTGGAATTCAACAATACAGCCTGTTTGAGGCCCGCTATGCCATTCTCAGCAAATGCCCATAAAT
>NZ_NSCM01000154.1 GCF_003287735.1 Photorhabdus bodei
GCATACCGGCTATGAACACTTCGATTTTCCCGGCCGCTTCAAAGACGAACAGCACGGCGCGGATTTCACCCGCTACCGGCTGGAAGCCCTGCGCAACAACGCCCTGACCGGCGACGGGGAAAGTAACGCCGCGACGATGCGGCCCGGCGTGCTGTTCACCCTGACTCACCATCCCCGGGACGACCTCAACCGGCTCTGGCAGCTGGTCAGCGTCACCCACCGGGGCAGTCAGCCGCAGGCGCTGGAACAGACCGCCGGGGAGAGCGGCACCACCCTGAGCAACGACTTCACCTTCATTGCCGACAATCAGCACTGGCGCCCGGCCCCGTTAGCCAAACCGGTGATGGAGGGTCCGCAGATTGCCAAAGTCGTCGGCCCGGCCGGCGAAGAAATCTACTGCGACGCGTACGGCCGTATCCGCCTGCAATTCCTCTGGGACCGCTACGGCCGGAGCAACGATAACAGCTCCTGCTGGATACGGGTCACCCAGCCCTGGGCCGGTCCTGTCTCTTGATCAGATCTCCAAATCAACCGATTTAGCCAGCAAATAGCCGTCTATCAGGGTTTGCAGCCGAAACCAACCTTCCC
>NZ_NSCM01000155.1 GCF_003287735.1 Photorhabdus bodei
CTCGATTAGGTTGGCTGAAGAGATTTTCACTGCATTAGGTTTCCCTGACCCTACAGAGGTTAATCTTAGACGATTAACAAAAAAGAGGCTTAAGGAAATTAAGGCTAATTCCCCTGAGAGGGAACCCAGTAAAGACAGTGACAGAGTATTGCCAGATAGAGCTTGTTTCGTAAGCTATTATTACTATTACTGACTCAAGTAATTACCGGGTAATAAACTGTTATGTTTAGAGATATTATTTCTTTGATCAGATTGGTTGAGATTTTGAAATCAACCCAATTGATTGACTCTGAATCGCAGCGAAATACATTGTATGAAGAACAATGTAAAGACTTTGCTAATGCAATTAAGGATATCTCATAAGTACTTATCGTTCTCGAAAAGAGGCTATTGATTTTGGTGAAATAAAAAGTCAGAGAAATAGCCTTAATACACGAATAGAGGTTAAGCGAGAAAGGATTCAACCTTCATTCCGCACCTAATTCAGGAATAAACCGCTTTATATTGTACGCCTAATAAACTCAAAAGCTCATGGTGGTAAGATTGCATTCCTGTCACCATTTTATGTTCTTGAAATTCAAAGGTG
>NZ_NSCM01000156.1 GCF_003287735.1 Photorhabdus bodei
CGATATTCATCACATAAGCCCAGTCTTTCACCAGCTCACTCCGATGGTAACCGGCTCCGTCAAGGATAATATGAACCTTCTGACTGACCGGATAGGTTTCACGCAGGGCAATGAAAAACTCGGCGATATGATAACTGTCGATACGGCCATACTCGCGTACCACCGTTTTACTGATATCGGCCAGATTCAGGGCACCCATCAGGTTCAGACGGGTACGACTTCCCGTGGTTTTCACTGTGGTTTTCTGGCCTTTGCGCATCCAGCCATAAGCCAGTTTCGTCCCCTGCGTGGGATGGACGCCATCAATGAACAGGATGGGCTCTTGGTCTCCGGCTTCCTGCTTCAGTTTCCCGTAGGCTTCCATAAAGGCCCGTTGCTGTTCCGCGTTGAACTTGTGTG
>NZ_NSCM01000157.1 GCF_003287735.1 Photorhabdus bodei
GGCCGCCGGTCGCCACAACTAGCCCGCTGACGGCCACCGCAGCCAGTGCGCCAAGCAACACGCCGCCCAGCGCCCCCCATAACCCGGCGCTTTTGTTCTGGTGGGCAATCGCATCCCCGAGCCGGGCGGGCGCACTCCCTTCGGTGGAGACGGTCTGCATACCCATCGCGCGGGCGACCTGGTGGCCGATTTTATCGCCGACATAACTGCCGGCCGATGCGCCGACGGCCCCGGCGGCCAGGCCGGCGGCAAAGGGCGCGGCCGCGCCGGTGGCGACGGCGTAAGCCCCGGCCGCGCCCAGAGAAGCCTGGCTGAACGCCTCGCTTTCCAGAAAGGCCAGCGCCTTGTCTGAACCCGATGTGGTCCTGGCGGTTCGGGGCGGTGGGGCGGCGGTTTTCGCCGGGGCGGAGGCCCCAGGAGCCTGTCTTTCCTACACAAATATTGCCGGAAGTTGCATCTGCTTTTGAATTTTTGTATTTATTGTGGAATTCAACAATACAGCCTGTTTGAGGCCCGCTATGCCATTCTCAGCAAATGCCCATAAAT
>NZ_NSCM01000158.1 GCF_003287735.1 Photorhabdus bodei
ACCATTCATTATCAGTATGATGCCGCCGGGCGCCGCCTCACCGCCCGCTACCCCAATCACCAGCTGCTGCGCTGGTGCTACACCGACGACGACCGTATTACCCGCCAGGAAGCGTGGCAGGAAGAGGCCGGGCAGTGCACGTTATGCTCAGTCACCACCTACGACCACGACGCGCAGGGACGACTGGTCCGGGCCGCCAACCCGGACGCGGTGGTGGCGTTTGCATACGATGAGGCCGGCCGCCTGACCCGGGAGACCATTAACGGACGCGCCGTCAGCCATCAGTGGGACCCGCTGAGCGGCCTGCCCACCGGATACCAGGCGGACACCCTGCCTGCGGTCAGCTGGTACTACGGCCTCAACGGCCGGCTGATGCAGTGGCAGCTTGACGGCCATGCCCCGTTGCAGATCTGTCTCTTAGTCACATCTCTACATCAACCGATTTAGCCAGTAAATACCCATCAATAAGCGTTTGTAGCAGGAACCAGCCTTCCCATAGTCTTTCCCACCCGACCCGGCCTGTCCGTTTTGAGTCAT
>NZ_NSCM01000159.1 GCF_003287735.1 Photorhabdus bodei
GAAATTACTCGCCAGGGAAACAGAGCCAGCATTTTAACCCCCTTGTTTAAACGTGATGCTTGAAACATACCATATATGCATGTATAAAGAAACCATAAAAGCATATTGACAGGTTTTTACAGGAGGTCATTGATGACCCGCATTCCCGATACCGATTTAGCCCGCTTAAAGCAAACCGTCTCGTTGTTGGGGCTGGCGCGTAAGCAAGGCCGTCCGATGAAAAAACGTGGTGAGGATTATGTGCTGCGCTGCCCGTTCCATCACGAGAAAACGCCCTCAATGGTGATATCGCCTGCTAAGAACCTGTATCACTGCTTTGGCTGTGGCGCAGCGGGATCGGTGCTGGACTGGGTGATACAAACGGAAGGTGTCACGCTGAAAATCGCTATCCGCCGGCTAAAGGAGCTGGTCGGGCTGCCGGACATGGACAATGCAGTTGTGGCCGCTTCTTCTTTAGCCGCCCCGCCGGGATCACAGGCCGCACCTCTGCCGAGCCCGAAACTGGCCGACCTGGACGATGACGGGCAG
>NZ_NSCM01000160.1 GCF_003287735.1 Photorhabdus bodei
GAAATCATTGTTGTCAATTTATGTGGCAGTTACTGAATTATGTTGATGCCTTTTTGGCATCGTTTTCATCACAGCAAAAGCCAGGAAGACAAAAAATGGGTGTAGCACAATTATGAAATCTTATTTATTTCAAATTAGAGGGTGTCGCAAAAGGCCAGCATTGACAATAAACCCACAGAGATTTATTGCCTGTTATTGGAACTGACAACCCAGACAAGCTAAAAATAGCCCATAATATCAGGGCAACGGCCCTTGATAAGTTATACGCTATGACGTTTAGTGTAAGCAGACGGTTCCAGTTTTCGAGTGAATAAGGTCATAAAAGATCTGCGCCTAAAGGAAGAGCGCAGATTTTAATGGATAACATGAGCTTTTGCGACACCCTCTTTATGGCCTGTCTCTTGATCAGATCTCCAAATCAACCGATTTAGCCAGCAAATAGCCGTCTATCAGGGTTTGCAGCCGAAACCAACCTTCCCAAAGTCGTTCCCATCCGACTCGACCCGTGCGTTTGGAATCGT
>NZ_NSCM01000161.1 GCF_003287735.1 Photorhabdus bodei
AGTTTCGTCCCCTGCGTGGGATGGACGCCATCAATGAACAGGATGGGCTCTTGGTCTCCGGCTTCCTGCTTCAGTTTCCCGTAGGCTTCCATAAAGGCCCGTTGCTGTTCCGCGTTGAACTTGTGTGGCACGCCGGTCGGTTTTTTATAGCTGAAGCCATTGTGGTGCAGCCATTTATTCATGCCGGGAACGGTGTAACTGATATCCCACTCTGCTTTGACAAGATGGATAACAGCCTGTGTGGTGGGCAGAAGATTCGCGGTCAGATAAGCGATAAGTTCCTGAGTCTGTGTTTCGCTGAGATGGCTCTGAGAACCGCCATTTTCAGGCTTCAGTTTGCGATGATTAAGGTAATCGCTGATATGACGGTTAACGGTCGTTTCATGAAGACGCAGGGCCTGAGCGATCATCACTGAACTCCAGCCCTCAGAGGCCAGCAGAACCGCTTTTATGCGATCACA
>NZ_NSCM01000162.1 GCF_003287735.1 Photorhabdus bodei
GAGGTATAGGTGCTATGATAGGCATCACTCAGTCCGTGTTGGGGTTTGGGATTTTTCGCAATTGATCAGATCGCAAAAATCGGACTGAGTTCCCTCCAAGTGATCTATTATTTTGAAAAGTTATTTATATGGTCAAGATAATAGATTATTTATTATCATTTTAACATTGAGAGTGAATTTGTGAATTATTATAGTTATTGTATAAAGGTGAGATTGGAAAATAAAAATAGAATTTTATAATACTATGATAATCAATATTGATATTATTAAATTCAAGTGAATAACGTAATATTAATAATTTGTATTTTAATGTTTTTGTATATATTGTTTATATACCCGTGCTCATTGAAACTGCTTGATTTTCGCCCAAATGAGGTTCATGGTATCAGTCATGAAAATCTTCATTACCGATGAACAAAAAGCCGAACTTGAACACCTCCATCACACCTGCCGTGA
>NZ_NSCM01000163.1 GCF_003287735.1 Photorhabdus bodei
TCCCGTGCTGCTTTGTCGCCGAACCCAAAACCCCCTGACGCGCTTTTCACCCCTGAACGCCGGTTTTTCCTGCCGTGCCATTGCCAGTGTAGCGGCTTTTTCGGCAACGGGCGAACGTCGCCCAACTGGCTTGGGCGGCGGGCACCCGTTCTGCGGGCGCGGGCGGCATAGAGCCCGCAAGCGGCGCCCCTGCGACGCTCTGAGGCACGGGCGTTTCAGACTGGGCACGGCTTTGCATGACCACGCGGTTTTGTTCAGGGAAGCCCCCAGGGGCTGCACGGGGCGGCGATGGCGAGCACGGGAATGAGCAAGGAGCCTGCGACTGCGAACCGGGCGCAGCCAGTGCAGCGGGGTTGGGGCGGGGGGAAGTTAATGAGCGGAGGCCGCAGGCCGACCTGCCTTTAGGGGGGTTGGCCCAACGGTTGCACGGCAGCTAAAGAAGAACTCAGAGTTGCC
>NZ_NSCM01000164.1 GCF_003287735.1 Photorhabdus bodei
CCCCGGATTACCGCCTGCGGGCGCGTATTCACCGGGAATTCGCGCCGGAAACCGCGGTGCTGGTGGAGTATGGTGACAAAAACAGTACCTTACAGGAGGTTTACCAGAAACTGGTGGCGCTGCACCGTTACCTGCTGGGCATTCAGAACGCGCCGGTCCCGGGGAAAGCCGCCCTGAGCGCCGTTCAGCAGCGGCTGGAACAGCATAACGACGACCCGATTTTCGACGTCCAGCAGCGGGCGAAAAACCTGCCGGAACCGCTCAACCGCTGGGTCGGCGAACTGGCCGAACAGGCCTGGCGGGTGGTGATGAAGGAAGCCATCAGTTCGCTGGAAATCGAATGGCACGACACCGTCGTCAGACAGTACCAGACCTACCTGGCCGGCCGCTACCCGTTCAACCCGGACGCGACTGAGGATGTGCCGCTCAGTGAGTTTGAACGGTTCTTCCGGC
>NZ_NSCM01000165.1 GCF_003287735.1 Photorhabdus bodei
GGATCCCCCGGGCCATACTAGTACTGGATGCATCTGCAGGATATCGCGGCCGCCATCTGCCCTACGTTTGAGGGTTATAAGCTGGGTAGTATTACTCCTACTAACGGGCTGCATACCTCCATCTTCTAGCAGGTGTGGTCAGCTTCTCAGTGTAATCGGAAGGGACCTGTGAAAAAAAGGTTCAAAAGCACTGATGGGCAAGTGTTCTCCAGACGGTCTTAGAACGGACATTAGCGGTTTTGACAGATAAGGATCCCCCGGGCCATACTAGTACTGGATGCATCTGCAGGATATCGCGGCCGCTCGACGTAGAACTCAATCTAAAACTTCGATTTGCAACTTACCAAACAAAAAGAGCAACTCTTAAAGGGTTATACGAGCTCGCTGCATTTGGAACGTAGGATCCCCCGGGCCATACTAGT
>NZ_NSCM01000166.1 GCF_003287735.1 Photorhabdus bodei
ACACAGACTCAGGAACTTATCGCTTATCTGACCGCGAATCTTCTGCCCACCACACAGGCTGTTATCCATCTTGTCAAAGCAGAGTGGGATATCAGTTACACCGTTCCCGGCATGAATAAATGGCTGCGCCACAATGGATCCAGTGATAAAAAACCGACCGGCGTGCCACACAAGTTCAACGCGGAGCAGCAACGGGCCTTTATGGAAGCCTACGGGAAACTGAAGCAGGAAGCCGGAGACCAAGAGCCCATCCTGTTCATTGATGGCGTCCCTCCCACGCAGGGGACGAAACTCGCTTATGGCTGGATGCGCAAAGGCCAGAAAACCGCGGTGAAAACCACGGGCAGCCGTACCCGTCTGAACCTGATGGGTGCCCTGAATCTGGCCGATATCAGTAAAAC
>NZ_NSCM01000167.1 GCF_003287735.1 Photorhabdus bodei
CGCCCGCAGAACGGGTGCCCGCCGCCCAAACAAGTTGGGCGACGTTCGCCCGTTGCCGAAAAAGCCGCTACACTGGCAATGGCACGGCAGGAAAAACCGGCGTTCAGGGGTGAAAAGCGCGTCAGGGAGTTTTGGGTTCGGCGGTGAACGCACATTGGAAAAATGGGGTGTAACTGACTGAGGGCATTAGGAAAATCGGCGTCCGGCGGTCAACTTTGCAATGGAATGGGTTGTTATTGAGAATAATGCGCTGGCCTCGCGAAATCTGGGTGATTGCCGCACGCTGTCACCGGAAGCGTGCGGCAAGGCTAAGGAGCTGAGCCAGCGCATTCTGGATAAAGGTC
>NZ_NSCM01000168.1 GCF_003287735.1 Photorhabdus bodei
CTTGTTCAGGCAGGCAATCCATCGTTTTTTTACGGAAATATTACCGGAACTTGCCGGGAACCTGTCGTGCCGTATTAATGACAACTTCCAGGTTCTGAATCCTGCATCTTCAAGTTAAGCGGGTATAGTACAGATAATCTTATCTGCGAAATTTAACTTAACACTTTCCCATAACAGTTAAATATTGAAATTTATCAGTGATGTAACCTTCATTCCGCACCTAATTCAGGAATAAACCGCTTTATATTGTACGCCTAATAAACTCAAAAGCTCATGGTGGTAAGATTGCATTCCTGTCACCATTTTATGTTCTTGAAATTCAAAGGTGCTG
>NZ_NSCM01000169.1 GCF_003287735.1 Photorhabdus bodei
AGGGATGAAAAGAGTGAACGTTTTGGATTTGGTCTTAGAGCAAGTTATAGCCACGGGGCTGGTCGTTTATCAGTATTGAGTCTACTTGCTACACTGAGTTCGGTTGTACTTTGGCTGATTGGTTTTTATGCCGAAAATAAAGGAATACATCTTAATTATCAGGCAAATAGTATTAAATCAAGAAGAGTTATCTCTCATCTGACATTAGCAGAGAATGTCTTACGCCATTCCCCGCTAATATTATTTGAAATAGTGCTTAATAAAACCCTCAAGCATCTCGCCAAAATCTACCAAAGTATGGTTTTGATTTATTAGCGCTGATTTGTGGGG
>NZ_NSCM01000170.1 GCF_003287735.1 Photorhabdus bodei
AGCCGGAATGCTGGCCGGTGCTGACGGTCAATGACCCGCGGAACCTGACGTGTCATCTCAGGTTTTGTGGCCAATATGAAGACACGGAGAGCGGTTTATTTTATAATCGGCACCGTTATTACGAGAGGGAAACAGGCCAGTACTTATCGCCTGACCCGCTAGGGCTAAATGGGGGTCCGAACCCGTATGCGTATGTCCATAATCCGGCGAACTGGATTGATCCTCTGGGATTGGCGGGTTGTGATCCTACTGGATACCATAAACGCAAGGCCCTTCGAA
>NZ_NSCM01000171.1 GCF_003287735.1 Photorhabdus bodei
CCCCGGATTACCGCCTGCGGGCGCGTATTCACCGGGAATTCGCGCCGGAAACCGCGGTGCTGGTGGAGTATGGTGACAAAAACAGTACCTTACAGGAGGTTTACCAGAAACTGGTGGCGCTGCACCGGTACCTGCTGGGCATTCAGAACGCCCCGGTCCCGGGGAAAGCCGCCCTGAGCGCCGTTCAGCAGCGGCTGGAACAGCATAACGGCGACCCGATTTTCGACGTCCAGCAGCGGGCGAAAAACCTGCCGGA
>NZ_NSCM01000172.1 GCF_003287735.1 Photorhabdus bodei
GTTGTCGCCGGGCTGGCCGGGATAGCGTGCTGTTGCTGCAACCAGTCGAACCACAGGCGTAAGGACCGCAGGCGTCGGCGCTGACTGTCCGGCGTATAGGGCTGGCCGCCGGCCTTGCGGTATTGGGTCAGATACTGCTGCCAGTTTTCCAGTAACGGCCCGGTGACCTGAGCGGCGGATATTACGCCCTGTTCCTCGCACCAGTTGACGAACGGCGACAGCCGTTCATGACGGGCGGACTGGCTCTTTTGACTC
>NZ_NSCM01000173.1 GCF_003287735.1 Photorhabdus bodei
CGGCCAGGTAGGTCTGGTACTGTCTGACGACGGTGTCGTGCCATTCGATTTCCAGCGAGCTTATCGCTTCCCGCATCACCACCCGCCAGGCCTGTTCGGCCAGTTCGCCGACCCAGCGGTTGAGCGGCTCCGGCAGGTTTTTCGCCCGCTGCTGGACGTCGAAAATCGGGTCGCCGTTATGCTGTTCCAGCCGCTGCTGAACGGCGCTCAGGGCGGCTTTCCCCGGGACCGGGGCGTTCTGAATGCCCAGCAGGT
>NZ_NSCM01000174.1 GCF_003287735.1 Photorhabdus bodei
TCATCAACGAACCCGAAAGCCAGAAAGGAAAGTGTGAATATGACTGGCGCAAGTCTGGCTCAAATGAAGGCAAGTCAGGGTCAAGTCTGCCCCAAGTCGGGGTCAAGTCTGGTTCGCCAAAACCGGCTGCAAGCCGCAGTAGCCAAGGGCTGAATGACTCGCAAGTCTGGGCAGACAGAAAAGCACTGTTCCGGCCACCTAAGAATCAAGCCATCGTACCGTCGTGATGTATCACACACTGATAACACTAACCGC
>NZ_NSCM01000175.1 GCF_003287735.1 Photorhabdus bodei
CCATTTATGGGCATTTGCTGAGAATGGCATAGCGGGCCTCAAACAGGCTGTATTGTTGAATTCCACAATAAATACAAAAATTCAAAAGCAGATGCAACTTCCGGCAATATTTGTGTAGGAAAGACAGGTTGCAGATGCAGCATGACGGGCTGGGCCGGGAAATCGCGCGGGAAAGCGCCGCCGGCTTTATCCAGTCACAGGCTTACACCCCGGTCGGGCTGCTGGCCCATCAGACCGCCGGGCGCAGCTCCGAC
>NZ_NSCM01000176.1 GCF_003287735.1 Photorhabdus bodei
GACTTGCCCCAGACTTGGGGAAGACTTGCGACCTTTCGGCTCAGACTTGCGTTCACCGCCGGCGGTTTCTACCGCCGGCTCCTCCACCTCCAGCAGGCCGCACAGGTGGGCTGCGCCGTTGTCTTCCTGTCTCTTAGTCACATCTCTACATCAACCGATTTAGCCAGTAAATACCCATCAATAAGCGTTTGTAGCAGGAACCAGCCTTCCCATAGTCTTTCCCACCCGACCCGGCCTGTCCGTTTTGAGTCAT
>NZ_NSCM01000177.1 GCF_003287735.1 Photorhabdus bodei
GTTGATAAATTGGGGCTGAATCCCGATTCCGTTCATTTGGATATCACGAGTTTTCATGTCGATGGTGACTATGACAGCGCGTTGGGAGATGACACAAAACGCATTGCGTTGGTGCCGGGTTATAGCCTGTCTCTTAGTCACATCTCTACATCAACCGATTTAGCCAGTAAATACCCATCAATAAGCGTTTGTAGCAGGAACCAGCCTTCCCATAGTCTTTCCCACCCGACCCGGCCTGTCCGTTTTGAGTCAT
>NZ_NSCM01000178.1 GCF_003287735.1 Photorhabdus bodei
CCATTTATGGGCATTTGCTGAGAATGGCATAGCGGGCCTCAAACAGGCTGTATTGTTGAATTCCACAATAAATACAAAAATTCAAAAGCAGATGCAACTTCCGGCAATATTTGTGTAGGAAAGACAGGTTATAGCCGGGATCACCGGCCCGAACTGAACCAGGTTGTCCTTGAACTGATTTGCGAAAATCAGGCAGGTATCCCTGTCTACATGCAGGCCATGAGCGGGAATACGAATGATGCCAAAGCCTTTG
>NZ_NSCM01000179.1 GCF_003287735.1 Photorhabdus bodei
AATCTTGCAAATTGTCGTGATAATAAAGATTTAATGGCACAAGAAGCTGTGATGACTAAAGCGTTATACAAACTGGCGGCAAACGCAGTGAGTTATGGTGATTTTGTCCGGGCAAAACGTGGTGGTGACACGATGATTGATGCCTTGCAAACAACTGCTCAACAATTGAGTCAGGTGGCACGATGAATATTCTTTTAGTCTCTCAATGCAACAAACGCGCGCTGACAGAAACTCGCCGAATTTTGGATCAATT
>NZ_NSCM01000180.1 GCF_003287735.1 Photorhabdus bodei
GGGAGATTGCTGGCATGGTAGGTGCGCCCGGTGACAATCGGCTGGTCCGGGTCGCCGTTAAGAAAGTCCACCACCACTTCCTGACCGATACGCGGTATCGCCAGCATGCCCCAGCCCTGACCGGCCCCTGTCTTTCCTACACAAATATTTTAACCCGCCCCCTCGTTATTGAACTTTTACCTCATAGATTGATCCCAATAAAAAACACGACTTGAGGTAATCTTTATGTTTTCAACCTGCGCCGAACAATG
>NZ_NSCM01000181.1 GCF_003287735.1 Photorhabdus bodei
ATCTCATTAAGTTGGCTTTGCTGCCGCTGGTATTGCTGCTGATAGTGTTGTGTGGCTTCACTGTCAGGAATGAGCACCAGACAGCCATCCATCACCTTCACCGTAATCTGGCCCCCGGTATTAAACCTGTCTTTCCTACACAAATATTTTAACCCGCCCCCTCGTTATTGAACTTTTACCTCATAGATTGATCCCAATAAAAAACACGACTTGAGGTAATCTTTATGTTTTCAACCTGCGCCGAACAATGG
>NZ_NSCM01000182.1 GCF_003287735.1 Photorhabdus bodei
CCACTGGAGCGACAGCCAGCTTAAGAATCATTGCCAGCGTCTCACCGAAATGGAATACCTGCTGTTGCATGGCGGCAGCCGGGGACATCTGTTGCAGTATGAACTGCTGTGGGACGGGGAAGACAACCTGTCTTTCCTACACAAATATTGCCGGAAGTTGCATCTGCTTTTGAATTTTTGTATTTATTGTGGAATTCAACAATACAGCCTGTTTGAGGCCCGCTATGCCATTCTCAGCAAATGCCCATAA
>NZ_NSCM01000183.1 GCF_003287735.1 Photorhabdus bodei
AAGCCGTGAAAACAGAACGTTATTACACGGTGGGCTATGTACCGAACGGGAACAGGGTCAACAACGCCACACCGGCGATACATCTTAAGGGACAGTGGCTGAGACAGGCGGGGTTTAATACCTGTCTCTTGATCAGATCTCCAAATCAACCGATTTAGCCAGCAAATAGCCGTCTATCAGGGTTTGCAGCCGAAACCAACCTTCCCAAAGTCGTTCCCATCCGACTCGACCCGTGCGTTTGGAATCG
>NZ_NSCM01000184.1 GCF_003287735.1 Photorhabdus bodei
AAGCCGTGAAAACAGAACGTTATTACACGGTGGGCTATGTACCGAACGGGAACAGGGTCAACAACGCCACACCGGCGATACATCTTAAGGGACAGTGGCTGAGACAGGCGGGGTTTAATACCTGTCTTTCCTACACAAATATTTTAACCCGCCCCCTCGTTATTGAACTTTTACCTCATAGATTGATCCCAATAAAAAACACGACTTGAGGTAATCTTTATGTTTTCAACCTGCGCCGAACAATGG
>NZ_NSCM01000185.1 GCF_003287735.1 Photorhabdus bodei
GCCGGCTATCTGGCCGCAGTGAGCCGCAAGCTCGCCAAACCGCTGGCCGTGCTGATACAGAGCAGCAGCGCGGCAGGCAAATCGTCCTTAATGGAGGCGGTACTCAATCTGATACCCCCGGAAGAACGGGTGCAATACAGCGCCATGACGGGGCAGAGCCTGTTTTATCTGGGCGACACCAACCTGCAACACAAGATACTGGCCATCGCCGAAGAAGAAGGCGTACGGCAGGCGGCCTATGCGCT
>NZ_NSCM01000186.1 GCF_003287735.1 Photorhabdus bodei
TCAGGGAGTTTTGGGTTCGGCGGTGAACGCACATTGGAAAAATGGGGTGTAACTGACTGAGGGCATTAGGAAAATCGGCGTCCGGCGGTCAACTTTGCAATGGAATGGGTTGTTATTGAGAATAACTATCTGAGCGTGAATGAGCTGGATAGTTTTGCGCACCAAGCCCGCACCTGTGAAGGCGAAAGCTGCAAACAAGTGATCAAGGATATGGTGGAGACCAATATCCGTAATCAGCAGG
>NZ_NSCM01000187.1 GCF_003287735.1 Photorhabdus bodei
CCTGCCCAGAGGGAACAAAAACCGCCCCCATGAATCGCCCCCCACCCCGTCGGTGAAAAAAACCGGCTGTGACAGCCAGCTCTGTCACAAAGCCGGCGAGCCGGTGGACGTGGCGACCGGCGACTTCCTGCAGGTCTGGCCGGTGCTGGCCCTGCCGGGGGTGTTGCCGCTGACCCTCAACCGGACTTACCGCTCCACCGCCGCCCTGTCCGGGCTGTTCGGCCCCCAATGGGCCGA
>NZ_NSCM01000188.1 GCF_003287735.1 Photorhabdus bodei
GACCTTTATCCAGAATGCGCTGGCTCAGCTCCTTAGCCTTGCCGCACGCTTCCGGTGACAGCGTGCGGCAATCACCCAGATTTCGCGAGGCCAGCGCATTATTCTCAATAACAACCCATTCCATTGCGAAGTTGACCGCCGGTCACCGATTTTCCTAATGCCCTCAGTCAGTTACAACCCGTTTTTTCCCGTGCTGCTTTGTCGCCGAACCCAAAACCCCCTGAC
>NZ_NSCM01000189.1 GCF_003287735.1 Photorhabdus bodei
CGAAAGCCAGAAAGGAAAGTGTGAATATGACTGGCGCAAGTCTGGCTCAAATGAAGGCAAGTCAGGGTCAAGTCTGCCCCAAGTCGGGGTCAAGTCTGGTTCGCCAAAACCGGCGGCAAGCCGCAGTGACAAAGGGCTGAACGGTTCGCAAGTCGGGCGAGCCTGAAAAGGACTGTTCCGGCTCCCTAAAAATCAGGCCGTCGTACCGTACTGCCCC
>NZ_NSCM01000190.1 GCF_003287735.1 Photorhabdus bodei
GTACCAGTCATGAAAATATTCATTACCGATGAACAAAAAGCCGAACTCGAACACCTCCATCACACCTGTCGTGATAAGAGGGAGTGTGATCGCATAAAAGCGGTTCTGCTGGCCTCTGAGGGCTGGAGTTCAGTGATGATCGCTCAGGCCCTGCGTCTTCATGAAACGACCGTTAACCGTCATATCAGCGATTACCTTAATCATCGCAAAC
>NZ_NSCM01000191.1 GCF_003287735.1 Photorhabdus bodei
GATTTCCAGCGAACTGATGGCTTCCTTCATCACCACCCGCCAGGCCTGTTCGGCCAGTTCGCCGACCCAGCGGTTGAGCGGTTCCGGCAGGTTTTTCGCCCGCTGCTGGACGTCGAAAATCGGGTCGCCGTTATGCTGTTCCAGCCGCTGCTGAACGGCGCTCAGGGCGGCTTTCCCCGGGACCGGGGCGTTCTGAATGCCCAGCAGGT
>NZ_NSCM01000192.1 GCF_003287735.1 Photorhabdus bodei
TCAGCAGCGGCTGGAACAGCATAACAGCGACCCGATTTTCGACGTCCAGCAGCTGGCGAAAAACCTGCCGGAACCGCTCAACCGCTGGGTCGGCGAACTGGCCGAACAGGCCTGGCGGGTGGTGATGCGGGAAGCGATAAGCTCGCTGGAAATCGAATGGCACGACACCGTCGTCAGACAGTACCAGACCTACCTGGCCG